>NZ_QRMP01000002.1:0-1193 GCF_003473295.1 Parabacteroides sp. AM08-6 | reverse complement strand
GTCGAAATACCCGCCGTATATTTGCAATGTCAAAGAGAGACAAAGGGTTTTGATGAGGGTCTTAACCCAAAGGGATATCTCTCCAGAGTATAGGGTAATTTAGCATATAAAAAAATTGAAGTCATGAAAAAGGGTAAAATTTTCACAAATTGTTTGCTTACAGCTTTAGCTGTTATTTTCGCAATATCTTTCACTGCTTGTTCCGCCGATAGCGACTCTTCTTCTTTCGGCTCAATCGATGAAAACATCTCAGCAGAAGTAGAAGCTCCATTCTCTATCGTTCTCAAAGCGTATTCAGACAACAAGGATATCACATCCAAAGGGGATGTAAACTACACGACACTGTACATCTTCGATGAAAACAAAGATTTCTACAAACAAATCACCGTTGACAGAACTTACCTGTTGCAGGCCAAGCCGGTTGAAATCAGCTGCCCGGGATCTGACAAAATCACGGTCGTTGCATGGGCCGGTGTTTCCGCAGAAAGCGAAGAAATCAGCAGCATGAGCCAGGCCAACATCATTTCAGACCTCCAGGTCAGCCTCAAACAGAACAACGGCGTAGCCAGCGCGCTTCCGGGGGATTTATTCTACGGACAGGTCACCGTTAACCGCACAAGCACAAAAGCTCCGGCACAGCAATTAAAAATAGAACGCAAAGTAACTTCCATTTCTTTGCTTACAAAAGGCATTATCAAAGTCTACGACTCCAAAGAAGGAAATTATTTCTACAAAATAAAGAAAACCAAAAGTTCTTTCGACCATAACGGGGAATTGACGGGAGCAGACGTGGAATACATCATTCCCGCTACCGTTAACGACGAAGGAAATCTTGTCGCTTCCAAGACTGCCATCCTACCGGCCTCTGACATTGTTATTGAGCTCTACAAGGACAATAAAATGATACTTTCCAGCGAAAATGTCAAAAATTCCGAGAAAGTGGCTGTAAACGAAGGAGAACAAACTAATATCACTTTTGACCTTTCACGCAACAATATGAACATTATCGTTTCCGAATGGGGAACTGTTGTTCAGACTGTTACTATTGGTTAATTTTTTTCGACCCTCAATTTTTTATATGCAATAATGGTGCACATTCGGATTGTTCCGCGTGTGCACCGCTTTTTTTCATATATGCGATTCTCCGTAATAGCAATACCACCTATTATGATAGTAATACATTTGTTAAAAAA
>NZ_QRMP01000019.1:55020-65029 GCF_003473295.1 Parabacteroides sp. AM08-6 | reverse complement strand
GGAAGATAAAGCGAAGAAATTCTGTGTAGCTCATAATTCTACTCTCTTTTAGGAGGGCTAAGATAATCTTTTTTTCATTCCCTCACTATTTCGGTATGAGCCCCGAAAATCCCATTTTTTCCATATAAAAAAGGCACATCCCTAAAGATATGCCTTTTTGTGCGCCTGATAGGACTCGAACCTACACGCCGCGAAGCACCAGATCCTAAGTCTGGCGTGGCTACCAATTACACCACAGGCGCATTGAATTTGCGATGCAAAGGTAATGATTATTTGATAATATGCAAGCAATATGCTATTGTTTTTGCTTCAAAGTGCCTTTGTGGAATCGACAGCAGTCAATAATTGTTTGATAGCTGTTTCAAGGATTGTGTCTTTACCTTTCAGGATATCTTCAGATGTAATGGATACTTTTACATCCGGGTCGATTCCGAATTCTGTGTGCTTTTTGTTTATATCCAAAATAGGGCAAGCTGAAAAGCGGACACTCCACCCATTAGGAAGCTCTGAACTGAATGGCAATCCGCTGCCACCACCGGTACGGTCGCCCATAATAAGAACTTGTGGTAGAAGGCGCATGACATTTACAAAATCGTTTGTGGCGCTATAAGAGTGGCGATTTGTCAATACAATTACCGGACGTGACCAACGGATACGTTCGGAGGGGGACAGATATAATGGTTTTGGTTCGGTAAAATCGTTATGCCCGTTTCCTTTTTTATATTGCGAGTAACCTGTCAGGATACGTTCTTCCAGAAAACGCGATGCAATACGGTCTGCGTAACTCATTGAACCGCCACCGTTATCACGGACATCGAAAATCAATCCTTGGCAATCTTTGAAATGAAGGAACATGTAATCCAAGTTATTTTCCCCGACTCCACTTGAAAAACTACCATAATAAACATACCCAATCTGGTCGTTAGCCAACCGTTTATATTTCAGCCCCCCAGCTATATAATAGTCCGTTCCTAAATAATTTTCCTGTATTTCTTTGTAAAAGTTCTTCGGATATTTCTCATACCAATCCCAATAGCGCGACATATTGAATGATGAAATCAGATTAGTATGCCCATCCTTCAATTCCGCCAACATTTCGCCGAGTTTCTCAAATAATGCAAACTGGTTCATTGTGTCCTTTATTTGAGGACTATAGCGGTCGTGAACCTCGTCCCAATCAATATCTTTGAACTCAAAAAAACAGTAATTTTCATCAATAATACGCCATAAGGATTCGAAATTCTCGCGTGGAGACGTATTGGCTTCCGTCGATTTTTCGCAAGCGCAAAACAGCATACAAAAGAGAAATACAAGATATGTAATACGTAGTTTCATTTTTCCGGAAATATCAATAATAAGCACTGTTGAATTTGTGTGTATCTTTCAAACGTTTTCCTCCGAAAGAGATAAATTCTTTTACGAAACCAATCATAAAAGCGTTGGAAAGTACATGAGTTTTAATATCGTTTACGTTCGTCCGGTACATGCTATTCAAATAGCCGGTGCGGATAGTAAAATTAGCAATGGGGATATCGACAGTGAAATAGTTCTTCATTACAAATTTGTTGTGGAAGGAACTGAATCGTATGATGCCATCTTTGTCTCCCTGGCTGAGAAAATAATAAGGTTGCCCTTTATTAATTGAAAACAAGACCCCTGCAAACGGCATTTCCGTTTGGTAACGTACTGTCAGCGGATATTCTTTTATCTTAAAACTGTAGACTGCCATGGCCGAAAGGTTCAGGTCGAAATCTCCTTTACCGGATACCGGATTATTACTGTTACGCGTGTTATAGATAAAACCTCCGGAAATGCGTGCCGAAGCTCCCGCCAGCAGTTTTAAGCCGGAAACGGGCAAGTCGGTAAAACGGTAATGGTATCCAAGACTATAATCCACAAATCCAGCATATTCATTGGCTGTCTCTGCTCCGTTGCGGGTAGAGCCAAATTCAATATTAACAATTTGCTGGCGAGAGATTTTATAATCAGCCAACCGGGTAATTTTCATTCTTTCATTGAGAATACGTGCTACCCACCCGGTATAATTAATATTTGTACTGGGCGAAAGATAACTGTCACGGAGATTATAGCTCCCGATGCCAATCATCGTACTTTCGTTTGTAGACCTTGAAATATCCTCTTTTTCCGACTGCGCGACAACAGAGAAGGCCATGCAAAACAACAAAAACACCAGGCAGCCCATTTTTTTCATAAGCTATTCATCAAAAAGTTTCATTTGACCGGTAATTTCATCGATTATATCCGAGTTACTTTTATCGGTTTCATCATCATCTTCGGCTTCTTCAACCTTATTTTCAGTAGCTTGCGCCGTAGAAGCAAAACGAATTGGGTCCAACTCGTTAATCGTCTCTATATCAAAAGTCGACAGACGTTTGCCTTTTGCTTTAAAGCCTTTTACACCGATAAACTCGTCGGCATCGATAACCAGTGGTTCACGGAACGAATCGTGTCCTCCGAAAACAACTTCCATACGGGGATAAGTCTCATCTGTAAGCAACATAAGACGGCTTTTCGGGTTCTCTCCCAAGAAGTTTTGTTTGCGACTGCCGGCTTCCAATTGGAAACGTTTCAAGTAGAAATATTTCTGATCTGCATCATAAAGTGCGGCTGTCCAAATTTTATTGGCATCAAATTTTTCGATAATCAGAATATTTGCATCGTAGTGATTACTCAAGTCGAAGTTTGTTGTATGGAAATCTCCGTTTTGTGAGATAACCAATATCTGATCATCACTTTGAAATTCTCCCAGTTCTTCGCCACGCCCATCATAATTCAACCGCAACACATCGCGGTCATACCAAACCATACGTCCGCCAAGTGTAGAATTACCTTTTTGTTTCAGGGAAATTTTATGAACGTCTGCTTTTGTCAGGATATTCCCCATGGAAGCACGACCTTTAATGGCAATGTCACTAAAATCTTTTTCAAATACCAGCAGTTTTTGCCGGGGTTTAGGTTTGAGTATGATTTTTACCGTTTCGGCTTCTCCGTTGGCATTTGCGCTGAAATAGAGTATGCGAGAACCTTCTGTGCCTTTCGTGACAGTGTATTCCTTGTCTCGTGTCACGCCTGTAACGGCAAAACGTTTGATATAATTATAACCAGCCTTCCCATCACGATAAATTACGTTGTATATGGTACGGTTGTCATTTCGTTTGAATACATTCACATATAAGATGTCTTTTCCGATAAACATTTTTTCGCAAACTTTTACCACCTTGTAGACACCGTTGCGGTAGAAAATGATGATGTCGTCTATATCAGAGCAGTTACAAACATATTCATCTTTTTTAAGTCCGGTTCCAATAAAACCTTCTGTTCGGTTTATATAAAGTTTTTCGTTGGCTTCTACCACCTTGGTGGCTTCGATAGTATCAAAATTCCGCACTTCGGTAAGGCGAGGGTAATTTTTCCCGTATTTTTCTTTCAACATACGGAACCAATCGATGGTATATTCTACGATGTTTGCTAAATGAGCCTCTATCTTGGCGATTTCTTCTCTATACTGGGCTATCTGGGCATTACTTTTGTCCGAGTTAAATTTAAGAATGCGCCCCATCTTGATTTCCATCAGCCGGAGGATATCTTCGCGAGTAACCTCACGTATAAAATGAGGTTTGAACGGAGTCAAACGGTAATCGATGTGGGCGATTGCTTCGTCCATATCTTTCGCATTTTCAAATTCCTTGTCCTTATAAATGCGCTCTTCAATAAATATTTTTTCAAGTGAAGCGAAGAAAAGCGACTCTTCCAATTCCCCTTTCTGGATTTCCAGCTCGGTACGCAAAAGATGTAATGTGTCGTCTGTGGAATGTTTCAGTACATCACTAACCGTAAGGAAGTGAGGTTTGTTGTCCATGATGACGCAACAGTTCGGTGAAATGCTGATTTCACAGTCAGTAAAAGCATATAATGCGTCGATTGTCTTATCAGAGGATACGCCTGGGGCCAAGTGTACGAGAATTTCTACGTTACGAGCCGTGTTATCGTCAACTTTTTTTATCTTGATTTTACCTTTGTCGTTTGCTTTCAGAATGGATTCAATCAAGGATGAAGTCGTTTTTCCGTAAGGGATTTCTGTGATGACAAGTGTTTTATTATCCAGTTTGGTGATTTTTGCACGAACTTTGACAGAACCGCCACGTTCACCGTCATTGTATTTGGAAACATCCACAAAGCCTCCTGTCTGGAAATCGGGGTATAATGTAAATGTTTCTCCACGCAGATAGGCGATAGATGCATCGAGGAGTTCATTGAAGTTATGCGGTAATATTTTAGATGAAAGTCCCACGGCGATACCTTCTACTCCCTGTGCAAGCAGCAAAGGAAATTTGACAGGCAAAGTTACCGGTTCGCGGTTTCGACCGTCGTATGACAATTGCCAAAGAGTCGTTTTGGGGTTGAATACAGTTTCCAGTGCGAATTTTGACAAACGGGCCTCGATGTAACGGGGCGCGGCGGCTCCGTCTCCGGTCAGAATATTTCCCCAGTTTCCTTGACAATCAATCAGCAAATCTTTTTGTCCGAGCTGTACAAGCGCATCGCCGATAGAAGCATCGCCATGCGGATGAAACTGCATCGTATGCCCTACGATATTCGCAACTTTGTTGTAGCGTCCGTCGTCAAGCCGTTTCATGGAATGCAGAATTCGGCGTTGAACGGGTTTAAGTCCATCGTTAATATGCGGAACGGCACGTTCCAGAATCACATACGAAGCATAATCGAGGAACCAGTCCTGGTACATTCCCGAAAGATGATAGGATACGCGGCTTTCCGATTTGCCGGGTATTTTATATTCCGAATGAGTTTCGGATGCTGTTTCCGCATCAATGCCCGCATCCGGATTATCATCCGTATCCTTCGTGCCCGTATCTTCGCCCGAAACTGGTTGTTCTTCCGTCCCTTTTATTATTTCGTTTTCGTCCTGTTCAGTAATATCTTCTGGTCTCATATATTGTCTATATACAATTCATTTATTTCCCCGGACTATGCAGCGATTACCCATAAGCCGTAATAGGCTGTAAATATACGAAATATTGCTGAAATAAGAAAAAGGAAACATGAAGAGGCGGATTTTTATAGAACTTCAAATTTTTAATTATTCTGTTTGTTTTCCATTCCCTATGGGGGAAATTTGTGTTTCCCGCGGAAGAAACTCCGGTTTCCTGCTGAGGGAACTCATGTTTCTTGCGTGAAAAAAAAGGCTGTTTCTCTTGCAGAAGAGAGACAGCCTTGATTTATGGGGGTAAGAGAGTGATGTATTAAATGTTATAATACTGTTCCCAGCCTTTGCGCGGCATATCGCCAACCAACATTTGATTAGCAAAAGAATCATTGGTGATTTGTTTCAAATCGCGGTCGAATACCAGCTTCCGGTTCAGTCGTTGAGCCAATACGCCCAGACAGAAAATCTGGCTTAACGGGCCGGCAACGGAGAACGGAGAACGAGTTTTTTCCTGGCCTTTGCAAGCTTTCAGGAAGTTTGCAAAATGGTTGGACGGACTCTTTTCATATTCCGGTAATTTCGGGTTCATATCTTTTGCTATTTTATCCGGAATGACAGAAAGTGTGCTTCCGTGGGAGCCACCTTTGAATGTCAATGTCTTTGTGTATATTTCCTTACCTGGGTTCAGCTTCATTAATTGTAATTTTCCACCTGCTACCGTCGGGATATTCGGATCCACGTCTGATGAACCGTAATCGGCAGGAACAGGAGGAATATTATCCAATCCATCATACCAAGTTACATCTATTCCCGGCATATCGCCTCTTTTGGGGAAACGGAACAGGATAGTAGACGACATCGGATAGAAGAACGGATTGTGGTCTTTCAGATAAGTGGGATTGATTTCCGAAGGCAATCCCATATCCAAGAACTGGTGGGCCGTATCCAGAATATGTGCTCCCCAGTCACCCAGTGCACCCATACCGAAATCATACCAACAACGCCATTGTCCCTGATGATAATCATGATTGTATTCGTGGAACGGGCGTACGCCTAACCAAGTATCCCAATCCATTGTTTCAGGGACCGGTTCACCCATCGGCATGTGCTTCATATTCGGGTTCCATCCATGCCATCGGCGTGGCGAGTTCATATGGGCGGTGATGGCGGTGACATCCTTAATAAGGCCGGCTTCTTTCCAAGCCTTGAACTGGAAGTAGTTGGCTTCCGAATGTCCTTGGTTACCCATTTGTGTAACAACTCCGAATTTCTTTTCGGCTTTCATCATCAATTCTACTTCCTGGAAAGTACGGGCCATCGGTTTTTCAACATAAACATGTTTGCCATGTGCCATGGCTTCAATGGTGATAGGAAAATGGGCATGGTCGGGTACGCCCACGGTTACGGCGTCGATTTTATCGGCCATTTTGTCGAACATCTGGCGGAAATCCTGGAAATGCGGTACTTTCGGGAACATGGAAATAAGTTTTTGTGTATGAGGTGCTCCCATATCTACATCACAAAGAGCTACAACTTCACACAGACCGGTTTTGTACAATTCCTGAGCGATTTCTCCTCCGCGGTTACCAATGCCGATAAAGGCAATTCTTACTTTTTCGTTGGCACTAACGAAAGGTACTCCCGGCATCCCGTTTGCTTTCGATGGTATCCAGAAAGATGGAATAGCCGTGGCGGCTGAAAGAGCCAGTGCCCGTTTCAGGAACGAGCGACGTGAAATATCATCTGATTTCATGGTAAATATATTAGATAAATAATTAATGTTTGCGCAAACATATAAAAGCTATACTTGACAAATGTAGGGAATATTTTTATTAGCTGGTACTTTTTAGTGGAAGAATTTGCGTTTGACACGATAAATATTTTTATAAGATACTGAAAATGCTCCACATTACCGAAAAAATCATTTACTTTGCAGCTCTAATAATGTGCAATGTGCAAATAAGCCGATGCTTCCATGTAGGCTGGAGAATCGGATGAGCCGTTTTTTATTGGCATATTGTATCGGCAAATTGATTAATTGGCAAATAATATTATGGCACAAGAAGATGTATTTAAGAAGTTAGTTTCACACTGTAAAGAGTATGGTTTTGTATTTCCTTCTTCCGAAATTTATGATGGTTTAGGGGCAGTGTACGATTACGGGCAGTATGGTGTAGAGTTAAAAAACAATATAAAGAAGTATTGGTGGGACAGTATGACCCTGCTTCATGAAAACGTAGTAGGTTTGGACTCGGCTATCTTTATGCATCCTACTATCTGGAAAGCATCCGGCCATGTTGATGCCTTCAACGATCCTTTGATTGACAATAAAGATTCTAAGAAACGCTATCGTGCAGATGTTTTGATTGAAGACTATCTGGCTAAGATTGACGAAAAGATAGAGAAAGAAGTCGCAAAAGCTGCCAAGAAATTCGGTGATGCTTTCGATGAAGCGCAATTCAGGGCTACAAATGGCCGTGTATTGGAACATCAGGCTAAACGGGATGAAGTACACACACGTTTTGCCAAGGCATTGAATGATTCCAATTTTGAGGATTTGCGCCAGTTGATTTTGGATTGCGAAATCGCTTGTCCAATTTCCGGAACACGCAACTGGACGGAAGTTCGTCAGTTTAACCTGATGTTCTCTACGGAAATGGGTTCGACAGCCGAGGGCTCTTCTAAAATATATCTGCGTCCGGAAACGGCTCAGGGCATTTTTGTAAACTTCCTGAACGTCCAGAAAACAGGCCGTATGAAAATACCTTTCGGTATCGCACAAATCGGCAAGGCCTTCCGTAATGAAATTGTTGCCCGCCAATTTATCTTCCGTATGCGTGAATTCGAACAAATGGAAATGCAATTCTTTGTTCGTCCGGGCGAAGAGATGGGATGGTTTAAGAAATGGAAAGCCACCCGTTTGAAATGGCACCAGGCTATGGGGCTGGGTAATGAGAAATACCGCTATCATGATCACGATAAGTTGGCTCATTATGCCAATGCTGCTACCGATATTGAATTTGAAATGCCTTTCGGTTTCAAGGAAGTGGAAGGTATTCATAGTCGTACAGACTTTGATTTGAGCCAGCATGAAAAATTCTCCGGAAAGAAAATGCAATATTTTGATCCGGAACTGAATAAGAGTTATACTCCGTATGTGATTGAGACATCTATAGGCGTAGACCGCGTATTCCTGAGTGTTATGGCCGGTTCTTACTGCGAAGAGACACTGGAAAACGGCGAGACACGCGTCGTTTTGAAACTGCCGGCTGCATTAGCCCCGATTAAATTGGCTGTATTGCCATTGGTTAAGAAGGACGGACTGCCTGAAAAAGCTGAAGAAATTGTAAATATGTTGCGTTTTGACTTCCGTTGCCAATATGATGAAAAAGACTCTATAGGCAAACGTTATCGTCGTCAGGATGCAATCGGGACTCCGTACTGTATAACAGTCGACCATGAAACATTGAAAGATAATTGTGTGACAATCCGTTTCCGTGATACAATGGAGCAGGAACGGGTAAGTATCGATAAGTTGCATGATATTATCACTGAAAAAGTAAGTATGAGAACATTATTAAAAAAGATAATTGAATAAACGAATGAAGAAATACCTGCATATCGCGTTGATGTTATTGTGCGTATTTGTTGTCTCCTCTTGTAAAGACGACAATGACGACAGTGAGGCAATTGAACAGGCAGCCTATAAGCTGAAAAACGAAACCGCTTTTCTTGAAAAAGCCCAGGATCCTTCCTATGTGAAATGGGTGTCGCAAGCAAATATCGGTTATGTTTTTGCAAAGCTGATTAAAAAAGGAGACGGAAAGAAAGTTTATTTCAATAGTCGCGTATCTGTTTATTATAAAGGCTCCTTGATTGACGGTACTGTTTTTGATAAAAAATTGCTTGAAGATGGTGCTCCTTTTAAATGTGCGGTAAACTCTTATTATGCAAATTATAACTCGTACACTGGGGAAGGTTATATGTCAGTAATATCCGGTTGGGGTGTGGCATTGCAAAATATGGTGGAAGGTGACAAGTATGAAATCTGGATACCTCAGGAATTAGCTTATGGAGCATCCGGACAGAGTACGATACTCCCGTATTCAACTTTGATATTTGAATTGGAGGTGGTATCTGTGGATGAACAGGCTGCGACAGCCTCCTAAGTCTTTTATAAGAAATAAAGTAAGGAAGGGAGCGTGTCATTCGTTTGGTGCTCCCTTCCTTATTTTATTTTCTATCTGTTTTTCAGTATTCTTTTTGCACAATCTGATAATGTGACGATTGCACCTGCCAGTATAGCCGTATCTTTTATCACCAATCGCCCTGCTCCTGTCAGTAAAGGAAATCCATGTTCTCCACTACCTAAATCCGGAACCCAGACTTCCGGTGTAGTGACGAGGAATGAAAGTGTCCCTATTGTCATAATAATTGCAAGAACGGAACCAACCAATCCGATTTTAGGTGAAAATATACCCAAAAATGTCAGAATGCCAATAGCCATAATTAAAATTCCCAGGCCGTGTGAGAAGCCGTATGTGTTGTTTTCCTCATGCCATTTCTGCTTAACTTCGTTAAATTCTCCCTCTTTTAGTTTGTATTCTTTATATTCGGGAGCACTTTTTGTATAAAAGAAACTCATAAACGGGCTGTTTGCGACGAAGGGAACAATACCTTCCGCTTCATAATTCCAAAATTTCAATCCACCAATCCAAACGAATATAATTAGGATTGCAACACGGATGAGATTAATACCTAACTTCTGAGAAGAAGCTGCCAAATTCAAAAATGTGTAGAACAAGTCGTTTAATTTTGCCATGATACCTTATGCTTTTATAGAATGTTAATTATGGTACAAATATCGGTAGTGTATCAATGACGGGCGATAGCTATTTTGCCGGATAAGTTGTCAATTTTCCCATTTTTGCGGAAGAACGGAAAAAAGCGGTTTTCAGGAAAGGTTAAAGCTTACTTCCTCTTATGCGTTTTACGTTCGATGAACGCAAAAGCATCGAACGTATTTTTTGCGTTCAACGTTCG
>NZ_QRMP01000019.1:0-55010 GCF_003473295.1 Parabacteroides sp. AM08-6 | reverse complement strand
ATCGAACGTATTTTTTGCGTTCAACGTTCGTATTTTTTTCGTTCATCGAACGTGAAACGCATAAGACATAATAAGCTTTTGTGGAAATCGGGAGAGGGCGAAGGAAACTTAAATCTGACAAATCCCTGATTTGGACACGGGTTGAAGGAGGTGTATAATGATGGCTACGGGAATGGGTTTGATTATATTAAGAAAATAAATTTATCAAAAGTTTGGTGGGATTGTTTTTTTTGTATCTTTGTACTATAACTATAGTACAATATGATTATAATATAATGTAAGGAACAATTCTATGATTAAGTTTTTATTAGATTACTCCAGCGGTCTGCCTATATATCGGCAGATTATCGACCAGATTAGATTCGGTATATCATCCGGGCAACTTAAACTGGGTGAACAACTTCCTACAGTCAGGGCGCTTGCCGTAGAATTAAAAGTAAACCTGAATACGGTCTCCAAAGCCTATAAAGAGTTGGAAATCAAAAATATTTTGGAAACTCAGCAAGGTACCGGAACGTTTATCAGCAAGATAGAACAAGTAGTGCTGGAAGAGGAACGGGAAGATAAGCTAAAAGAAATTTGTATACAGTTTTCTTCCGTCGCGTTCAGTTATGGTTTTAGTTTAGACGAAATCATGCAGGAATTAAAGAACATCGAAACTTCTAAATAATAATGAATATGACAACAAATGTAATGACTAAAGGATGGTTTAATCCTATTTCTGTTTCTGTATTACTGGTACTGGTTATCGTATCGGTTGTTCTGTATGTCTTGCAAATTGTAAATGTCCAGCTCTTGGTGCTTTTCATCCTCTTTTCCGGATTATTGGCTTCTGCTATCCGCATTGCCGACCAATGGGAGCGGGCTGTGGTGTTGCGTATGGGAAAATACAATGGTTTGAAAGGGCCTGGTCCTTTTATGATTATTCCTATTATCGACACAGTATCTACTTATATTGACCAGCGGGTACGGGTAACTGCTTTTAAGGCGGAGCAAACTCTTACCAAAGATACGGTACCGGTGAATGTGGATGCAGTTGTGTACTGGACGGTTTGGGATGTGGAGAAAGCTGCTTTGGAAGTTCAGGAATATCAAAAGGCTATTGAGCATATTACCCAGACTGGTTTAAGGGATACAATCGGTAAGCACGAATTGGCGGCCCTCTTACAGGAACGAGATAAAATTGCCGAAGATTTGCAACAGGTTTTAGACAGAAATACCAATCCATGGGGTATCACGTGCCAAACCGTTGGTATTAAAGATATTGCTATACCTCAAGCTTTGGCTGATGCTATGAGTAAGGAGGCTCAGGCAGAGCGTGAAAGAAGAGCACGCGTTATTTTGGGAACGGCTGAAACGGAAATTGCCGAAAAGTTTGAGCAAGCAAGTAAAAAATACACAGATAATCCTGTGGCATTGCATCTTAGGGGCATGAATATGTTGTTTGAAGGCTTGAAGGAAAAGGGGTCTATGGTGATTGTCCCCAGTTCGGCATTGGACACTATGAATTTGGGTGCCATGGGGGGATTGGTCTCGTTGGCAAGGAGTAATGAAACGCCTACTAAGGGGTAATATAAGGAATAAGGGTGGTAATGATTTCACCACCCTTATTAAGATTATCAGTTTTTTCTTCACTTTGCAATAATTAACGAATAGTCTTGTATGTTTTTAATATAATTGTTTACGTTTGCAATTACTTAACCGATTAATAAGTGCTTTTTATGAGAACATCACTCAAAGACATAGCAGAAAAATTGAACTTGTCGAAGGCGACAATTTCATGGACTCTCTCCGGAAAGGGTGATGAGAAAGGGATAAGTATGGCTACCCAGGAAAAGGTATTTCAATGTGCCAAAGAATTAAATTATCAACCTAATTTATTAGCAAGAAGCTTGCATTCGGGATATTCAAAAACAATTGGTTTGATTATACCGGATATTACGGATTCTTTTTACTCAAAAGTAGCTTGTATCATAGAAAGAGAAGCTGACGCAAGAGGATATTCTGTGATGATTGGTAATTCTGAATCTAAGATTGAAAGAGAGAATAAATTGATTCGCCTTTTGAAGGCCAAGCAAGTGGATGGTTTGATATTGGCTCCGACTAAAGTCTCTAAGACTGAAATCGAACTACTGGTTGATGAAGCTTTCCCCTTGGTTCTATTCGACCGTTATTTCCCGCAAATAAATACGAATTATATAATTATTGATAATGAAGAAAGTAGTTATCAGTTAGTACGGAAAATGGTTGTCGATGGTGCTCGCAAAATTGCTATCATTACAACGAATTCCTATTTGCGGACAATGAATATGCGACGAGAAGGCTATGCCAGAGCGCTAATGGAAATGAATCTTTCTGTCGAAGCGGAACTTTATGGAGAAGTGCCGTTTGTTGATTATGAGCATAATATTGATAAAATATTAGATCGGATATTTAAAGAAGTGCCTGATGTCGATGGCTTTTTTTTTACTACTCATATTTTGGCTATTGAAGCTTTTCGCTATTTCTATGATAAAGGTATCGACCTGAAGAAATATGCCTTGGCTTGTATACATAGTGTTCCTTCCTTCCGGGCCTTGGCTCCTAATATAAATATAGCACTGATGCCGATTGATGAAATCGGAGAGAATGCTGTCAGGATTTTGTTGAAGGATATCGAGCACCGTCAAGGGAATCCGAAGGTTATGGATAAAGTGGAAACGATTGTTTTACGTTGTGAAATTTCAACTCCCTAGTATTTTTTAATGAATAGTTTAATCGGTTAAGTAGATTGTCGTATGTGTATGATGAAGAAAATGAATTGTAGATTTTATGCTCTCCTGGCTTTAGAAGCAATATTGTTTTGTGCATGTAAAAACAATAAAGTTGAGGTAGCCGAGATGTTTTGCGAATATTCGGAACATCCTATTTGTATAGATACTCCGAATCCGCGATTTGTTTGGAACTATTCTTCTTTGGATGATAAATTTGAACAGGGGGAATATCGCCTGCGTATAGCTGTCGATAAGTATCTTCTGAATAATCAATCTGCGGGTAATGGCCGGTTTATCTGGGATTCCGGAGTAATCAAGTCTGAGGAACCTATCGGGAGATATATCGGGACGGATAAATTAGCCTCTCATACTAAATATTATTGGCAGGTAACGGTTTCCGATAAGAGTGGAAATACGATAGTTTCTCCCATTGATAGTTTTGAAACGGCTAAAATGGACCAGTCCGAATGGAATGGAGTCTGGATTACGGATAATCATGACAAGGATTTCAATCCTGCCCCGATGTTGCGTAAATCATTTGTTGTGAATGACAGTAAAATCCAGCAGGCAAGACTGTATGTAAGTGCTGCAGCCTATTGTAAAATGAGTATAAATGGACGTCCGGTGTCTGCCTCTGTATTGAATCCGGGATATACGCATTATGACAAAAGAAATTTATATAGTGTGTTCGACGTCATCTCTTTGTTGGAATCAGGAGAGAATGTTATTTCTGCCGTATTGGGTAATGGATTTTATAATGAAATAGCCTCTGTTGCAACTTGGGATTTTGAAAAAGCTCGCTGGCGTAATCGGGCAAGGATGATTTGTGAATTACAGATTAAATATGCCGACGGGAGTTCCCAAATTATAAACTCGGATGATACTTGGAAGACGACAACAGGACCGTATGTACAGAATAATATATATGGTGGGGATATGTATGATGCCCGCTTGGAAGCTAAAGGATGGGAAAAACCCGGCTTTGATGATTCGTCCTGGAATAATGCAATACAGGTTGATGCTCCTTCTTCCTTATTGACGTCGCAGGTAATGCCGGCAATTGAGACGGAACGTGAAATAAGCGCTACTTCGATGAAAAATATTGGAGACAGTGTGTATGTATATAATTTTGGTATTAATATGAGTGGTTTTTGCCGTCTTTCCATCAAGGGTGAAAAAGGTACGAAAGTGACATTGAGACATGCAGAAATACAGAAAGCTGATGGAAATATTGAAATGGGCAACATAGACATTTATTATAAGCCTCTGCCGGATATGGCTTTTCAGACGGATACTTATATTTTGAATGGTGGCGAAGAGGAATTTATCCCTGATTTTACTTATCATGGATTTCAATATGTGGAGGTAAAAGCGGATCGCCCAATCCAATTGACACAGGAAAGTTTGAAAGCCATCTTTATTCATACAGCGGTGAAACCGGTCGGCCGGTTTAGTTGTTCAAACGATTTGCTTAATACAATATGGAAAGCGACTAATCAGTCTTATTTATCCAACCTGATGAGTATTCCGACTGATTGTCCGCAGCGTGAGAAAAATGGCTGGACAGCCGATGCTCATATTAGTATGGATTTGGGATTGCTTAATTATAATGGAATAACATTTTATGAGAAATGGATTAATGATTTTGTAGATAATCAAACAGCCGAAGGACGGATTTCTGGAATTATTCCGAGTTCGGGTTGGGGATATGATGATTGGATAGGTCCTGTGTGGGATGCTGCAATGTTTATTATTCCGATGGCTATCTACAATTATTATGGTGACACAAAAAGCATTGAAACGATATGGCCTGTATGCGAAAAGTATCTTGCTTATCTGGCTGCGCGCGAGGATGCAGACGGAACAGTGACCTATGGTATTGGTGACTGGGTATTCTATGATACTCAAACTCCGACAGATTATACAACTACTTGTTATTATTATCTAGACAATTTATATATGTCACGGTTTGCCCGGTTATTAGGAAAAGACGGCGCAGCTTATGGCAAAAAGGCAGAAGCGCTTAAAGCATTTATCAACAACCATTATTTTGATGCGGAAAAAGGATTGTATGCTAATGGTTCGCAAGCTGCACAAGGTGTAGCTTTATACTTGGGAATAGTTCCGGCTGAATACGAGCAGAAAGTGGCTGATAACCTGAGTATTCTGTTAAAGAATAATCAGAATCATTTGGATTTCGGAATGTTGGGCAGTAAAACAGTATTGCGCATGCTTACTAAATATGGCCATGCGGATCAAGCTTATGAACTGGCTATACAAGAGGATTCTCCATCTTGGGGAAATTGGATAAAAAGAGGGTTGACGACTTTGGCGGAGACATGGAAACTTTCGCCTTCTTTTAAAGATGCGTCCCTGAATCATGTTTTTCTTGGAGATATTGATGCCTGGATGTATAATGCTTTAGCCGGTATTAATTATGATGAACAAAGACCTGGTTTTAAACATATTTTGATTCAACCGCATTTTGTAAAAGGCTTGGATTGGGTGAAAGCTGAATATCATTCCATAAAAGGACTGATACGTTCCGAATGGAAACGTTCAGGGAATGAGGTTTTATTGAATGTAACAATCCCTGTTAATTGCACGGCTACGGTGGAAGTGGGTGAGAAGAAAATTGAGTTGGCGTCTGGCGAACATCGATTGAAATTCTTAAATGAATAATATTATTAAAAAGGAATGACATGAATAAACTAAATGTATGCATCTTAGTAATGTTTCTCTCTTTCATAAGTATGGAGACCTTTTCTGCATCTGATAATAGTACGATATCTTTGAATGGAAAATGGAATTTGTCTTATTGGAGACAGCCGGAACAACCGATTGTTGCTCCTGAGGAAATGAAAGACGCTACGATAAATACAATTGAGGCGACTGTCCCTGGAAATGTTGAATTAGACTTGCTGTCTGCAGGTTTGATAGAAGACCCGATGATAGGGAATAACGTAAATGATTTACGCAAATGGGAAGAATATCAATGGTGCTATTCGAAATCGTTTGTTGCTCCGAAAATAGAAAAAAGGCAACGCTATCAGCTTTCCTTTGGAGGGATTGATTGCCTGGCTGACATTTGGTTGAATGGAAAGCATGTCGGTTCACCGGAAAATATGTTGATAGAACATGCTTTTGATGTTACAAACGAAATTAAGCCGGGGGAGGACAATCTGTTGCAAGTGATTATCCGTTCGGCAGTACTGGAAGGACAGAATTATTTTCTGGGTTCTTTTAGTATTGGCAATTTCCCATCGGAAGAGTCGACCTTTATCCGCAAAGCTCCCCATATGTATGGATGGGATATATTACCCCGGTTGGTTAGTGCCGGTTTATGGCGTGATGTTGAATTACAGATATTGGAACAAGCCCGGTTCAAAGATGTGCATTATATGGTAGCCGCTCTGGATACGGCAACACGTGATGTCCGTTTATATATTGATGCTCAGCTGAAACTTCCTTTTGAGAAATTCGACAAAGTGAAAGCTATATATACATTAAGCCGCAATGGAAAAGAAGCGTATAAGGGAAGCACTGTCGTTGTTTCTCCTGCGTTCCGTTATGTTATGGAACTGAAAAATGCAGATTTATGGTGGCCGAGAGGATATGGTGAATCTGCATTATATGAAGCGAAAGTAGAATTAGTGGATGAAGATGGTTTTGTTTTGTCGACTGATACCAAGCGTATCGGTTTAAGAACTGTACAGTTGGAGAGGACAGACATTAATCTGCCGGATAATCCCGGGAAGTTCTGTTTTATCGTAAATGGTGAACGCATATTTATTCGTGGAACAAACTGGGTTCCACTGGATGCTTTGCACAGTCGTGATAATTCGTTGGTGGATAACGCGATTGATATGGCTGTCGATTTAAATTGCAATATGATTCGATGTTGGGGAGGAAGTGTTTATGAAGATCATCATTTCTTTGATTTGTGTGATGAGAATGGTATTTTGATTTGGCAAGATTTTGTAATGGGATGTACTTTTTATCCGCAACGTTCTACATTTACCCAGAATATAGAAAAAGAAGTGATATCGATTGTCTGCAAGTTACGTAGTCATCCGTCTCTTGTTTTATGGTCTGGTAATAATGAGGATGATATCGCTTTGCGTTGGTCTTTATTGCCTTTCAATCTGGATCCGAATCGTGATGTTGTAACCCGTAAAGTTATTCCTTCTGTTCTTTATGAGTTTGACCCGACAAGACCTTATCTCCCCAGTTCTCCTTATATCAGTGAGGCTGTCTACCAAAAAGGTTGTGATGAAAAATATTGGCCGGAGAATCATCTTTGGGGACCCCGAGGGTATTATAAAGACCCGTTTTATATAGATGCTCAATGTACCTTTGTCAGTGAAATAGGTTATCATGGCTGTCCCAATCTGGAAAGCCTGAAAAAGATGATGACAAAAGATTGCGTATATCCTTGGATAAAGGAGCATGAATGGAATGAAGAGTGGGTGACTAAATCTGTCAGACGTTTTCCGGTATGGGGAAAGACATTTGATCGCAACAATTTGATGATTAATCAAGTCCGTCTATTATTTGGCGAAGTGCCTTCAAAATTGGAAGATTTTATTTTTGCTTCACAATCCGTACAAGCGGAAGCCATGAAGTACTTCATTGAAATGTGGCGTGGAAATAAACACAATAAAACCGGAATTATTTGGTGGAATTTGCGGGATGGATGGCCGTTAATTTCTGATGCGATAGTGGATTATTATAATTCGAAGAAGATGGCTTATTATTACATCAGGAATGTTCAGAAGAATGTTTGTATCTTAATTAACGATACTAAAGGGGATAACCATCTGCTTGTTGCGGTAAATGATACCCGGCATGACAGTGAAGGGGAAGTGACGGTAACGGATGTGGCATCGGGTAAGCAGGTCTTTGAAGGTCAGTTTTATGTACCGGCTAATGGCAAAGTACAAATTTCGTCATTACCCGGGCAAAAGAGACAAGGTATTTGGTTAATCCGCTATAAAGTGGGAAATCAAGAGTTTTCCAATCATTATTTATATGGTAAAGCTCCCTTTAAATTAGCGGAATATAAGCGGTTATTACAAAAAACAAATTTATACACTGTAAAATGATGGAGATAAAAAGAAATTTGTTGGGAATTGACATTGGAGGAACCAAATGTGCTATTATTTATGGTATTCAGGAGGGTGATAATCTGACTCTTGTCGATAAGAAAAAGTTTGAAACAACGAATGTTGATGATACTATCGAGCATATTTTAGCTGGAATTGAGGAGATGATGAGGCTTTACGGGCTTACATCCTCAAATACAGATGCTATCGGGATTTCATGTGGTGGGCCTCTTAATAGTTCCGAAGGCGTTATTTTATCTCCACCTAATTTGCCGGGTTGGGATAATATTCCGATTGTGTCTATTGTCGAGAGGCGGATTGGGATAAAAGCCAAACTTCAGAATGATGCGAACGCTTGTGCGTTGGCAGAATGGAAGTTCGGGGCAGGAAAGGGAACGAAAAATATGGTCTTTCTGACATTTGGGACCGGCTTAGGCGCAGGATTAATATTAAATGGTGCTCTTTATTCCGGAACAAATGATAATGCCGGCGAACTGGGGCATATCCGTATGGCCGAATATGGTCCGGTCGGCTACGGGAAGAAAGGCTCACTGGAAGGTTTTGTCAGTGGAGGAGGAATTGCCCAATTGGCAAAAATGTTCCTTCTGGAAAAGTTTCAGAAAGGAGAAAAGGTTTCTTGGTGTACTTTACAGGATTTGGAACAGGTGACGGCCCAAAAAGTTGCGGAAGCGGCAATCAGAGGAGATAAACTGGCTCAAAGCATTTATGAGACTTCCGCTGTTTATCTGGGAAAAGGGTTATCCGTTGTGATTGATATCTTGAATCCGGAGGTGATAGTAGTTGGAGGTATTTATTCCCGCAATAAGGATATGATGGAAGCTGTCATGCAAAAAATCATTGATGAAGAAGCCTTATCGAATGCAAATAAAGTGTGTGTTGTAAAACCAGCAGCTTTGGGAGAGAATATCGGAGATTATGCAGCTCTTTCAATTGCTGCGGCTTGACAGATAAATTGTAATACCATGAAAGAGATTATTCGCGATAGTTTAAGAGAAGCCCAATCCATGTTGGATACTTTTATAAATGATGATGCAAATATTGAAATTATTTATAGAGCGGCTTCTATATGTGCTGAGGCACTACGTACAGGCCATAAGATTCTGAGTTGTGGCAATGGAGGTTCTTTATGTGATGCCACTCATTTTGCGGAAGAACTGACAGGGCGTTATCGTAATAACCGGCAACCGTTTCCTGCTTTGGCTATTAATGACGCTGCGTATATGACTTGTGTAGGTAATGACTTTTCTTTTAATGAGATTTTTTCTCGTTATGTGGAAGCTGTGGGGCAACAAGGGGATATTCTCTTAGCTATAAGTACAAGCGGACGTTCAAAGAATATGATAGATGCGGCAGAACAAGCTCATAAAAGTGAGATGATTGTGATAGCACTTACTTCTCAGGGGAAAAATGAATTAACAAAAAATGCGGATGTGGCAATCTGTGCTCCAAGTGCGGCACATTCTGATAGAATACAGGAAATTCATATAAAAGTAATTCATATTCTCATTCAGGTTATTGAGGAGCTATTGAAAGTCGGTCAATCTTAAAATGAGTATTATATTTGTAAAAAGCTGGAGCTTGGCTCTTATAATAGTAACTTAAAAATAATAGTAATGGATAACAGTCAATTCAAGTCGAAAGGAATAGTGTATTCTTACAAAATATTGCTGTCATTATTGCTAATGTATGTAAATACTTTTTGTGTGATGGGGCAAGCCTCTATAAAAATGACCAAACACTTACCTGCTGTGGAACAATGGATTGAAAGATATTTTGCCGAAGGGGAAATACCTCCTTTTTCCTTTATTTATGGAGGTAAACAATCAGATAGTTTTATTAAACAGTGGGAATATTCGGCAGAAAAACAAACAGTGGATGAGCCGGATGTAATAAAATATATAGTCACCTATACAAATCCTTCCAACGGATTATCCGTGAAATGTATCGTAAAAGGATATCCTGATTATCGTGGCGTAGAATGGGTTTTACATTTTACAAACATAGGTACAGGAAATTCATTGGAGATAAAAGATGTAAATGTATGTAATATCTCTATACAATACCCGGTGGAGGGAGATTTTAATCTCCACTATTCGGAAGGAAGTCATATTTCCAAATATGATTTTCATCCTCGTTCTATCAAATTAATTACTGGCGAAAGGAAACAAATGAGTCCGGAGGGAGGACGTTCTTCCCAAGGTGATTATTTACCGTTCTTTAATATAGAATCACCTGCAGGACAAGGGGTTGTTTTGAGTGTCGGATGGACTGGAACTTGGCAGACAAGCGTCTGTGCGGAAAACAGAAATACGGTGGCTCTGACGGCAGGCATGGAACGAATGAATTTGTTTCTGTATCCAGGTGAAAGTATTCGTACTCCAAGCATTAGCCTCATGTTTTGGGAAGGGAAAGACCGGATGGATGGACATAATCAGTTCAGACGTTTTATTTTAGCACATAATAGCAGAAAGATTAACGGGAAATTGGCCGAATATCCACTATCGAGCGGATTTAATTATCGAGATCCATCTCCTTGCGGAGAATATTCTTGTATTACTAGTGAATATGCCATAGCAATGGTGAAAAGATATATCCAGTTTGGATTGAAACCCGAAGTTTTCTGGTTGGATGCAGGTTGGCATACGGATGCTTCTGATTTTGAACACGGGAAATCATGGGCCAATACAACAGGAAACTGGACGGTTGATACTTTGCGTTTCCCAAAAGGTTTGCGACCAGTTGCCAATGTGATACATCAAGTTGGAGCAAAGTTTATGGTTTGGTTTGAACCAGAACGTGTAGTTAGGGGAACCCAATGGGCTGTCGAGTTTCCCGAATGGATGCTTGAGAAGCCTATTTTGGGAGATGACAACAGGGAAGATAATACTTGGCTTTTGTTTGATTTAGGTAATCCGGAGGCTTGCAAATGGCTGTCGGAATATATTGGCGATATGATTGAAGAAAATGGCATTGACTATTACCGGCAAGATTGTAATATAGAACCTGCTAAATATTGGGAAGCAAATGATAAACCCGGACGTATCGGAATGAAAGAAATTCGTTATGTGGAAGGGTTGTATAGTTTCTGGGATTATCTACTGGAACGTTTCCCTAATCTTCTGATTGATAATTGTGCCAGTGGCGGGCGAAGAATTGATTGGGAAACGACAGGAAGGAGTGCACCTCTGTGGAGAAGTGATTACTATCATTATTACGATACGGATGGATTGCAGAGCCAGACATACGGGCTGGAATTTTTCTTACCGATACATGGTACGGGTAGTCTTAATACGGATACGTATTCTTTTCGCTCGAGTATGAGTTCCGCTCTTATCTATAACTGGAAAGTGACAAATACTCAAGCTTCCATACCAGAAATGCAACAGTGTCTGAAAGAATTTAGTGAAATACGCCCCTATTATTATGAAGACTACTATCCGTTGACTGGAATAGAAGATATTACTCCTCTCGATATTTGGATAGCTTATCAGTTGCATCGTCAATCGGACGGCAGTGGCATTATTGTAGCTTTCAGGCGTTCTGACTCCAGTAAGAATGAAATTAGCGTTAAACTACGGGGAATAAATGCGAAAGAACAATATAGAGTGATAAATATGGACACTGATAAGGTCTGTAATATGTCAGGCAAAGAGTTGATGAATAAACTAATACTTAAGATTGAAAACCCTCGTTCCTCCCTTTTGATTAAATATGAACCCATTAATACTATCAAGAAATGAGAGAAAAGTTGTTGTATTTTATTGCCATCTTAATTGCATACCCTTGTTTATGTATAGGGCAAACAGTCGCATCGATGAGCAAGCCGGTGGATGTTGAACATTGGATATCTTCGCATTTTGCACAAGGTGTAGTTCCTCCTTTTTCGTTTGAATATGGAGGAAAACCATCTGAAGAGTTTATTAAGAATTGGGTTTATTCGGCCAAATCGTTGAATAGTGACGACCGGAATAAAGTCCGGTATTGCTATACTTATCAGGACCCCGTAAGTGGTCTGAAAGTAGATTGTGATGTAAAAGGTTTTACAGATTCACAGGCCATAGAATGGGTACTCCATTTTACAAATACAGGGACTGATAATACGTCTGAAATAGCAAATGTTTGTGTTTCCGATATCCTATTCCGGTATGAGCGGCCGGGTAAATTCAATTTGCATTATGCCAAAGGTAGCTCTGCTTCCAAAGCGGATTTTGCTCCTCAGTTGAAGGTGTTGTTTTCCGGTGAGAACTTCTATATGCGACCTTATGGCGGACGTTCTTCTGATAGCAGTTTCCCTTTCTTTAATATCGAGTCGCCTTGTAATCAAGGTGTGATGGTTGCGATAGGATGGACTGGAACTTGGTTTTCTGATATACGTTGTACAGATGGACAGAGTGTGATGTTGAAATCCGGAATTGAACGCTTGAAGGCTTACTTATATCCTAAAGAGACGATTCGTACCTCAAGTGTTTGCATGCTATTCTGGCAAGGAAACAACCGGATGATTGGCCATAATCAATTCCGTCGTTTTATATTGGCGCACCATACACGTAAGGTAGACGGAAAACCAGCCCAATATCCGTTTTGTAAAGGATTTAACTATGGTGACCCGACCCCATGTAATGAATATACCTGTTTGACGGCAGATTATGCTATTGCATTGGTGAAAAGATATAAACAGTTTAAACTTGTACCGGAAGTTTTTTGGTTGGATGCCGGTTGGTACGATCAATCTGCTGATGTAGCCAATAATAAGAATTGGGCGAATACAGTCGGTAATTGGACAGTGGATTCTATTCGTTTCCCAGAAGGATTGAGGCCCCTTGCAGACGAAATTCATAAAGTCGGCTCTAAATTCATGGTTTGGTTTGAACCGGAAAGAGTGTATTATGGTTCGGCTTGGGCTACCGAACATCCGGAATGGATGTTGGAAAGGGCGGGAGCAGATGCCTGTTTAGTTAATTTGGGTAATCCTGAGGCTTGTCGGTGGATGAGTAAATATATTGGGGATTTCATGGAGGAGAATGGCATCGATTACTATCGTCAGGATTTCAATATTGAACCAGCCAGCTTTTGGGAAGCAAATGATGAACCGGGTAGACAGGGCATATGTGAAGTCAAATATATCGAAGGTTTGTATGCTTTCTGGGATTATTTGTTGGAACGTTTTCCGAATGCCTTGATTGATAATTGCGCCAGTGGGGGCCGTCGTTTGGATTTGGAAACTACATCCCGCAGTGCTCCCTTATGGAGAACGGATTATAGTTATGGCGAACCGGATGGTTACCAGTGTCATACTTATGGACTGAACTTTTATTTGCCGTTGCATGGAACCGGTTCTTGGGGGGTAGACAAATATACTTGTCGTTCCAGTTTGAGTTCTGCCGTGACATTCAACTGGAAAGTTACAGAGGCTGGTGTTTCTCTTTATGATATGTGGGACAGACAGGCTGAATTTGAAGAATTACGTCCTTACTTTTTGGAAAATTATTATCCTTTGAGTGGTATAGATAATACAACCGGGGAAAATACCTGGTTAGCTTATCAACTATATCGTAAATCGGATGATAGCGGTTATATTATTGCTTTTCGCCGTAAAGAGTGTCCGGATAAGGATTATCCGGTCAAATTATCCGGTTTGGATTTGGATAAAACTTATTTACTTATCAATAAGGATTCCGGTGACTCGATAAGAAAAACAGGAAAAGAACTGTCGGAAGGCCTTATACTGACTTTGGATGAGCCGCGAAGCAGTTTGATAATCAAATACCAAAATAATCTATTCGAACCGGTACATAATTTAGTCGTCGGGGAAAAAACAAATGCGGAAGTTCAGGCAATAGGAGCTGAGTTCGACCCACATTTCCTTTCTCAAAATGTAACTCGTAATGATGGTTCAAAGGAAAAGGATTGGAAAAGTATCATTGAAAAAAGAGTTAAGGAGATGGAGCTTCATCGCTTTCGTGTGATGGTTTTGCCGCAATGGTATGAACCCGAAAATGATAACGATGACCCTAATGTGATAAATTGGGATAAGTTCACGTTTGATTCGCCTGAAATGCAGTCTCTGTACCGGGAGTTGGATTTAGCCCAAAAGCAAAATATGGAAGTTACTTTGACTTTGTGGGGAGCTCCTGATAAGCATTTCCTGGCCGGAAAGAATTCAGGGAACTGGGTGGTTGCCCCTGAAGATAATGAAGAGTGGAGTGAAAATTTCTCTGCTCTGATTCAATATTTGATAAAGGAGAAGAAATATACCTGCATCAAAGAAATTACGCCGGTCAACGAGCCCGATTGGTCATTCCTTGTCAACGGAAAGAGAGCTTCCACGGCGAAATATATTGAAATGTGTAAAGTTTTGGACCGGCGCTTTAAGAAGGATGGAATCCGGAATCTGGTGAAATTCAGTTTGTCTGACAATTCCGACGGAGGCATAGGAACTCATAAATATTTGGCTGCTTGTACCCGTGAGTTGGCAGATGTGGCAGATGTGTTTAATTCCCATACTTATATCTTTGGCTATGAAACACCAAACTCTACGATTTTGGATTGGGAAAGGCAGAATTATGAATTATCCAAATCGGCCGGAAAACCTCATTTTGTGGGTGAATTTGGAGGAAATCAGTGTGTCGGGTCAGCCCGGCAACGGGATATAAATTTGTATGAACGGGGTGTATTGATGGTGCGTATTGCAATCAATTTGTTGAATGCCGGAGCAAGTGGTGTCAGCTATTGGAGTTTGATAGACCAGTATTATGGTAAAAATGACAATTACGATAATATGCAACAATTGGGATTGTGGAAATATGTAAAGAGTGCTTATGCTCAAGATACTTGTTATAAGAATATTGTAATAACGAGTGATTACGAAGTCCGTCCCCAATACTTTGCTTATTCTCTATTGACGCGTTTTATCCGTCCCGGAGCCGAAGTTTACCCGATACCGACTCCTGAGGAATTTTATGCAGGTACTGCTATCAAAAATAAGGATGGAAAATGGGTTTATGTTTTTGCAAACGGGACAAACCATGAGAAAAGAATTCAGGTGAGTAATGGCCACGTAGCAGGAAAAGGAACCTATAAAGTTTATAAATACACGCAGGATACCCTGCCGAAAAGAGATAAGCAGATTTCTCCGGAAAAACTTTCCCTGAAAGCTGAAAAGGATATTTCCTATACAGTACCGGCTAATTCGGTACTTCTGTTAAAAGAAGAGTAATAATGCTTGTCGGTCTTCCGGTTATCTCATCAGGGTTAACCGGAAGCAATGAGTTTCATCTTAAAGGTTATATCTTTTTCTCAATTACAGCTTGTACCACATTCAGCACATAATCGCCAAGCTTTTCGGCTTCGGCAACTATATCCATATAGTAAACACCGTCCTGGTATGAATATACCTTGTTGTTTACATCTTCCATGTTGTGGATTTTTAGCTGATTACGATAATTATTGGTTTCGTTTTCGAGGTTATATGACGGATTGATGTCATCGTGTACGATTTCTGTCTTGTTCAGAATTTCTATCATGCGATACAAGGCTTTGCTTACAAGGGCAAACATCTGGTCGATATTATGATTCTGCTCGTCGGTAAAAACGGATTTTCCTTCATTACGACGTTTGATACTGCGGGCTAGGTTATTGCAGGAATCTGCTATGCTTTCGATTTCCGTGATGGCACGCAACATGATACGTATTTCTTCTTTACTTTCCGAACTCAAGCGACCTTCGGCAACGCAAGTCAGATAATTGGCAATTTCTATCTCCATCCGGTCGCTGATGTTTTCATATTTTTCTATACGGCTATAGGTTTTCAGAAAAGCATCTTCATTCTTTTCATAGAAAAGCTCTTTTACCATGTTCAACATACGTCCGGTTCTTTCGGCAAACAGGGAAATTTCTTTATGAGCTTGCAGAATGGAAAGCTCTGCGGTGGACAACATACCTCCGGTGATGTAACGCAGGCGGTATTCCTCTTCTTCGTCTTTTTGTTTGATAAGGGCACGGACTGTTTTTTCAATCAGGTTGATAAACCAAATCATAATGAACGTATTGCTGATGTTAAAAGCCGTGTGGAAGGCTGCCAGCTTGAAAGATACGGCAACGGCCGGATCTGTAATGTGCATCATGTGAGTTACGAACCATGAAACAGCATTAGTGAACGGATAAAACAGGACAAGTACCCAGCAAACACCGAATATGTTGAATACCAAGTGTGCCAAAGCCGCTCTGCGTGCTTGTGTGTTTCCTGTCAGCGCAGCCAAATTAGCAGTGATAGTGGTTCCGATGTTTTCACCTAAAACGAGTGCGACTCCCAAGTGATAATCAATCCAGCCATTGGCACACATAATCAATGTAATCGCCATGGTAGCAGCCGAAGCCTGGACTATCATTGTCAGGATGGCGCCAATAATGAGGAATATGATAATGGAGAGAAATCCCAAATCTGTATAGCTCTGTACAAAGGCCAGCATATCGGGGTTGGCTCCGAGGTCCGGAGCGTTGGATTTAAGAGCCTGAAGTCCCATGAACAGAAAAGAGAAACCGAATATAAATTCACCGATGGATTTCCGGGAGCTTTTGCCGGAGAACAAAAGTGGAATACCAATGGCAAGTAAAGGAAGGGAGAAAGCTGCAATGTCGACTTTGAAGCCGAGTGCTGATATCAACCATGCTGTAACTGTCGTACCGATATTGGCTCCCATGATAACTCCGATGGATTGGGTCAGGGTAAGAAGTCCGGCATTTACGAAACTGACAACCATAACGGTTGTCGCAGATGAGGATTGAATAAGGGCAGTTATCAGTACACCCGTCAATACACCGGTAACCCGGTTTGTCGTCATGGCCGTAAGAATTCTTCGCAAACTGTCTCCTGCGAATTTCTGCAGACCTTCACTCATGATTTTCATTCCGTACAAGAAAAGACCTAACGAGCCTATCAGACGCAGAAAATCAAAAAAAGAATAGTCCATTTAAAATTCCGTTTAAGTGGATGTGTGTATATCCGATTAATATTCCTAACTTTAGGGTGCAAAACTACAAATAATAACTGATAGTCTATGTCTGAAACTATTACAATTTATTGTAAAAATAACAAGACCTATAAAGAAGTACCCATTGGTTCCTCTTTGTTGGATATTTATACCCTGATAGGCGCACCGCTTCGTTTTCGGCCGATGAATGCGCAAGTGAATAACAAGGTAGAAGGTTTGAATTTCCGCTGCTGGTATCCGAAAGATGTTGAATATGTGGATTATACGCAACTTTCGGGAATGCGTACTTATGTTCGTTCTCTTTGTCATATCTTCTCGAAAGCCGTCAATGACGTGTTGCCGAAAGCAACTTTGAACTTGGAGCATCCGGTATCGAAAGGCTATTATTGCGTGATTCACAATGGCAAAAGCATAAACGAGGAAACTATAGGAAAGATAAAAAAACGGATGCGCGAGATAATAGACGCCGACCTTCCTTTTCGTCTGAAAACTGTTCGTACGGTTGATGCAGCCATTCTATTTCGGGAGAGAGGAATGGACGACAAGGCGCAATTGGTGGAAACGGCCGGTATGCCGTATACGTCTTATTATGATTTGGATGGT
Source organism: Parabacteroides sp. AM08-6 (assembly GCF_003473295.1). Lineage (GTDB taxonomy): Bacteria > Bacteroidota > Bacteroidia > Bacteroidales > Tannerellaceae > Parabacteroides. The sequence goes on along the minus strand of NZ_QRMP01000019.1, from coordinate 37,538 downwards.
TACATTAATTTCTTTTACGGATGCTTGACGCCGTCGACCGGCTATATTCAGTTGTTTGATATCGTACCTTATTTTGACGGTGTACTGCTACGTGTTCCACAACGTGCTAATCCGTTGGAACTGGAACCGGTCATACGACAAGACAAAATGTTTGAAGTTTACAAACAGCACTTGACATTGCAACGTACAGTCGGCTTGAATAATGTGGGCGATTTGAACAAGGCGATAGAACAGGGTGCTAGCCGTGAAGTGATTATGGTTTCCGAAGCCATGCAGGAAAAACAGGTAGCGGGTATTGCCGAAGATATTGCTCGCCGTCATAAGGAAGGAGTACGGATTGTCTTGATTTCCGGTCCTTCTTCTTCAGGAAAAACGACGTTCTGTAAACGCTTACAGATACAATTGATAACTAATTTGATTCATCCGGTCGGCATTTCTTTGGACGATTATTTCCTGAATCGCGAAGATACGCCAAAAGATGAAAACGGAGAGTACGATTTTGAATCGCTTTATGCACTCGATTTACCTTATTTCAATAGTGAGTTGCGGAAATTACTTGCCGGTGAGGAGATTGAGGTTCCTTCTTTCAACTTTGAAACCGGACGACGTGTCTTTAAAGGTAAAAAGTTAAAAATACAGAAAGACTCCGTACTGGTAATCGAAGGTATTCATGCATTAAATCCAGAACTAACTTCCATGATTGATGATATTTATAAATACCGTGTTTATGTATCTGTTCTCACTACTATTTCTCTGGACAATCATAACTGGATACCGACTACGGACAACCGTTTGCTTCGTCGTATTATCCGCGATTATCGCTTTCGTGGTTATTCGGCCCATGACACGATTGCCCGTTGGCCCAGTGTACGGAGAGGCGAGGACAAATGGATATTCCCCTATCAGGAAAATGCGGATGCGATGTTCAACAGTGCAATGTTGTATGAGTTGGCTGCTTTGAGAAAGTATGCAGAACCCATCCTGTCGGAAGTTCGTGAATGTGATTCTGAAAATGCGGAAGCGTACCGTCTGATGCGTTTTCTGCGTTACTTTAATTATATTCCGGACGATAGTTTGCCGGGAACTTCTTTGCTACGTGAATTTTTGGGTGGTGGAAGTTTTAAGTATTAAACTTTTTTGTTATACGTAAACGATAAAATCAAACTATTATGAAGCGGTTTATATGTTTATTTGTTTTCTTCCTTTGTTCTTTTGTCCTTATGGCGCAAAATACGATTTATGTATCTACTGAAGGGGAAAAGGAGGAAAAAGGAACTCGTGAAGCTCCTTTTCGGACGATAGAGGCTGCTCTGAAGCATGTAGCGGGCTTAGCAGGCAAGGATACTGTTTATATCCATGTTAACTCCGGTTTATATCTCTTGGATAAAACCATCCGGATAGAAAAGACCCCCGCTGTGCCGATTGTTATTGAAGGAGATGAAAGACAGAAGCCGGTTATTAGTGGGGCGATTGCTCTCACCTCATGGGAAAAGACATCGCAAGGATGGTGGAAGACTCATATTGATGAGGTGGAACGTTATGGATTGAAGGTCGAACAACTGTATGTGAACGGAGAAAGAGCTATCCGTGCCAGAACACCCGATGAGGGTTGGTTTTTGGTGGAGGATGCGAACGAAACTGTTCATTATAAAGGGACAGGTCGTTCTCCGGAATACTCAACACAACGTATTCAGGCAAAACCGGAAGATTTGAAATCATTGAAAGGACTGTCTGCTGAAGAAATAAATAACACAATGGTCATGTGTTATCATAATTGGGATAATACTCGTAAGTATCTTTCCTATGCTGTTCCTGATTCCGGTTATTTCTTCTTGAATGGAAAAGGTATGCAATCCTGGAATTCGATAAGGAAAGGAAGTCGTTTTATATTGGAAAATTATAAACAAGCAATGACGACTGAAGGAGAATGGTTTTTGGAAGCATCCGGTGATTTGTATTATATACCGCGAGAAGGGGAAAAGATAGAAGCATCCGTTGGGTATGCTCCGATATTAAGTACATTATTATCAATACAGGGTGGGAAAGAGCATCCGGTTCAAGCAATTACATTTCGGAATTTATCATTCGAACATTCGGGGTATGTGATGCCTGAAACAGGAGATGATCCGGCTCAGGCTGCAGCTCCTGTCGGTGCGGCTATTCATCTGGATTATGCGGATAATATCCTGTTTGAAAATTGTGAAATCAAACATACGGGCAACTATGCAATATGGTTCAGGAAGGGTTGTACGAATTGTAAGTTGGAGCATTCTTATTTGACGGATTTAGGAGCGGGGGGCGTTAAAATAGGGGAATATAAGACGCCCGACCCGAATTACTTGACCCGGAATATCGTAGTCAATAATAATATCATACAAAAGACCGGATTCGTCTTCCCTTGCGGAGCCGGGGTTATAATCTTTCATTCACCGGATAATAAGGTTACTCATAATGAAATATCGGATTTGCTCTATTCCGGAGTTTCTGTCGGTTGGGTTTGGGGATATGGAACAAGTTATGCCGTCAACAATAAAATAGCTTACAATCATATTCATCATATCGGTTGGGGAAAATTGTCCGATATGGGAGCTGTTTATACGCTGGGCGTTTCTCCGGGGACACATATTCATCATAATACGATTCATCATATCTATTCTTATGATTATGGCGGATGGGGGCTTTATACCGATGAGGGAAGTACCCATATTGTTTTAGAGGACAATCTTGTGTATGGTTGTAAAAGCGGAGGTTTTCACCAGCATTACGGAAAAGAAAATATACTCCGGAATAATATCTTTGCTTTCAATCATTATCAGCAACTTCAATTTACACGGGTAGAAGAACATCGCTCATTCAGTTTTATTTCCAACATCATATTAATGGACCATGGGGTATATCTCGATGGGGCTTGGGATAAAGCTGAAATGGAAATGGATAATAACTGTTACTGGGATTTGCGGAAAGATTCAGTTCCTCATTTCTTAACTTATTCTTTTAAGGATTGGAAGAAGTTGAAAGATAAACATTCGATTGTGCAAGATCCGGGATTTAAAGATCCTTATCGGTTGGATTTCCGTTTTAAAAAACAAAATGTAATCCGTAAAATAGGCTTTAAACCATTTGACTATACAGAAGCCGGGGTTTATGGAGATGAGGCATGGAAACAAAAAGCTCGCTTGCCCAAAGAGCGGGAAGAACAGTTCAATCGGATTGTCAAGGAAAGAGAAAAAACTGTTTCTTCACTTTTCGAATGAACTGTTTGGGGATTAGTTGGTAATCTCTTCCTCTTTACAAGGTAATGTAAACCAGAAACGTGAGCCTTTTCCTTGTTCCGAATCGACTCCAATGGTTCCGCCCAAGGCCTCGATAATTGTCTTGCAAATAGTCAATCCGAGGCCTGTTCCTTGTTTGAAACTGTTTATCTTTACAAAACGTTCGAAGATGGCATTTCTGTTTTCCGGTGCAATACCGATTCCGGTGTCTATAACTTCAACCAATACCCGTTTCTCTATGATACGGTAAGAGAGTGTGATAGAACCTTCTTCCGTAAACTTAGTCGCATTGGAGATAAGGTTGGAAATAACTTGGGTAATACGTTTAGGGTCGGTATTCAGAATAATATCAGGTAATTTATCTCTGTCGCAAATTAATTTAACTGCCGGAGGCATTTTTAGCGCATGAACCTGATACTGTTCGAGCAGGATTTCTTTCAGACTGACGTCTGTCAGCGTATAGTCGAGTATACCGGACTCTATTTTGGAGAAATCCAGAATATCAGTAATCAAGCGTAGGAGCAAGTCACTGTTTTTATTGATGATATTTATATATTCTTCCTTTTCTTCTTTGTCGTCGGTTTCGGTAATAATGTTCGAGAAACCGATAATCGCATTCAGCGGAGTGCGTATTTCATGACTCATATTGGCCAGGAAAGCTGATTTTAATTTGTCAGCTTCTTTGACCTTTTGTATTTCTTGTTCGGATTGACGGGTTTCATATTCGGCATGTCGTAATTTTTCTTCCAGAAGTTTTTCTTCAGAAATATCAGTAAGATGGCAAATAACCTTATTGGGGCGCTTATGCCCATTTATGGTGTAGGCCAAAGCATTAAAACGTATCCAAATAGTTTCGTTTTCGATGGTGGTCCGACAAGTAAAACTGCAATTATCTTGTGTCCCGTCAATGACCCGGTAGAGAGTGCTGATATGTCCGGAAGCATAACTAATGTTTATCAGTTCTTTAAATGATAAAGTATTATGTTTCTGCATGTATGAGAACAGTTTGTTATTGTTCTGATGATCATTCAGTACGGGATCGATATAAAATGTTCCTTTTTCAACGTCATATTCTCCGACAATGGAACTCCCTGAAAGTAAGACGGCTTTCAGTATCGCCAAATTATTTTGTGTCTGCGCATCTTTTAGTTGCTTTTCTGTATTGTCGGAGATGATAAACAGGTATCCGATGCGTCCGGAATCTGAATCATTCAGTCCAAAACCTTTTATGAGCAGGTGCTTTTCTTGTCCGGCTAGGCTTGAAACGTAGTAATTAGCCTTGTGTATTTTATCAAATTGGTAGATTAAAGGAAAACTAAAAGCTCTTCCTTTTTTTATACTCTCTAATATCCGGACGGGAACGGCTGGATTTTCAAAAAGGTTGATACCGATTATTTGTTCGCGTGTAGTCCCGAAAATTTGTAAATCAGCTTCGTTTACATCTATTAAATAACCATCGGAGTCATATAATTCCACTCCGATAGGAAGATTGTTAAAGAACAGCTGGAACTTGGTACTTAATTCGGATAGAAGTTTTCTGGATTTCTCTTCTTTTTCTTCTGTTTGCCACCGTTCTATCAATATGGAGAAGATGCTGGCAATCAGATGCATATCTTCGACTTCCGTTGTTGTCCATTTCCGATGGGTCCGGATGGAATCGAAGCCGATAAATCCTTGCACTTTATTGTGGAATGTCAATGGAATAATCAGCAAGGACTTGAGTTCCTGTTCTTGTAATAACAATTTGTCGGTATGTGCTTCCGGCGGGAGGTCGTCAATGTCGCAAAGGACAATATCCTCTCCGGATTTAACGGTATTGATAATCCATGGCATTGTACTGTAAGTTAGTTGGTTCCGGTCATCTTTAGGCGTCTCGATATATGAACTGGTCACTTCGCACGGAAAATAAGCTATCCGGTTATTTTCTTCAAAAATTGCAATATATCCCCAATCCGCATCGAAGAAGTTTAGCAGTAGGCGCATAGACTTCTCTATCGGCCGGTTCTCTTCATTGAACAAAAGGATTAATACTTCCGATATGATACGTTTAATATTGGAAGTCTGGGAAACATGATTGTTCCGGCGTTGTTCTACTTTCCGGTCTTTCTCTTCCAATAGCCGGATAAGTTCTTTTTTTGTTAATTGATTGTATGGCATTCTATGTAATTCAATTGATAGCTTTTCTATTCACAAAAATAGAAATATCTTTTGATAGTTATATGATTTTGTGGGGTTAAATGTTGTTTTCCGCTTTTTCTTTAGAACAATTATATTTTTAATGTAAAGGCTGTTCGTGGTAAAAAGTTATATTTGCATGTTCTAACATTATAAGAAATTATGTTGAAGCAACAGTTACAACAAAAGTTACAGCAAAAACTATCTCCTCAGCAAATACAGCTGATACGTCTTTTGGAACTTCCGGCTATTGAATTGGAAGAACGTGTCAAGCATGAACTGGAGGATAATCCGGCTCTGGAAGAGGGGAAAGAGGTTACTGAAGACTTTGAACGTGCTGACGGTGATGTTGAAGAAGGTGTTTCCGGAGAAGCGGATGCCGATGTGGACCTTTCCTTGGGTGATTATATGAGTGAAGATGATATTCCCGATTATAAACTCCGTGAATTAAGTGAACGCGCAGAGAAAAAGGAGGATATACCTTTTTCTGTCAGTCAATCCCTGAACGAATATTTATTGCAGCAGCTGGGACTCCGCAATTTATCGGAGAAAAGGGTTCGTATTGCCGAATATATTATTGGCAATATTGACGATGACGGGTATCTGCGCCGTGATTTGTCTGCGATAGCAGATGATTTGGTTTTCCAAGCCGGACAGGACGTAAAAGAGAAGGAGATAGAAAAAGTATTAGCCATTATACAGGACCTCGACCCGGCTGGAGTTGGTGCCCGCAATTTGCAGGAATGCCTGCTTTTGCAGCTTGATCGCAAGGAGAAAACGGCGGAAGTGGAACTGGCTATTCGTGTCTTAACCGATTATTTTGAAGAATTCACCCGTAAACATTATGAAAAGATATTGCGTGGGTTGGGAATTGATGAAACGGCATTGAAAAAAGCTATTCACGAAATAACAGCACTCGATCCTAAACCTTGTGGTAGTTGGGGCGGTTCTATGGAAACAGCGATGAGCCAGGTTATTCCTGATTTTTTGGTGGAAGCTGTTAATGGTGAATTGATATTAAGCATGAACAACCGGGATATACCGGATTTGCGTATCAATCGGGAATATGCGGAAATGTTTCAAGATTATGCCGGTAATAAAGCTAATCAGACAAACAAAATGCGCGAAGCTGTACAGTTTGTTAAGCAAAAGCTGGACTCGGCACAATGGTTTATCGATGCTATCAGGCAACGGCAGGAAACTTTGCAGCGTACGATGGAAGCAATAATTCTCCTGCAACGTGATTTTTTCCTGACAGGAGACGAAACGACTCTTCGTCCGATGATATTGAAAGATGTGGCCGAGCGGGCCGGATATGACATCTCGACGATTTCGCGTGTCAGCAACAGTAAGTATGTACAGACTAATTTCGGTATTTATCCTTTGAAATACTTCTTCTCAGAATCAATGCAGACGGATAGTGGTGAAGAGATTTCCACTCGTGAAGTTAAAAAGATAATGGAAGAGTATATCGACAATGAAGATAAGCGCAAACCGTTGACGGATGAGGAACTGGCCGCTATTTTGAAAGAAAAAGGATATATCATCGCCCGTCGTACAGTCGCTAAATACCGTGAGCAATTGGATATTCCGGTTGCACGGCTCAGAAAAGAAATATAAAATTTAAGCACATGAAACTATTATCAAACATAGTATCCGGAATGTTCCATCCTTTATTGATGGTTACGTATGGCGTAATTTTGGCTCTTATGTTTACGTACCTGACCATCTATCCTCCGGCAATGAAATTGCTGCTTATAGGGGGGGCTTTTTTGTCGACTGCGGTTATTCCGGGGCTGTTTATTTATATGATGGTACGAAGTGGCGCAGCCGGTGACTTGGAGTTGTCTGACCGCAAGGAGCGGGTAGTCCCATATCTGATACTAATCACTTCAATCTTGGTATGTGTCTTTTATATGTATAAAATGATGCTTCCGTTTTGGCTCTTGTCTCTGCTGGTAGGGGCCAGTGTCGCATTATTACTGGCGATGCTGATTAACTTTTACTGGAAAATAAGTGCCCATATGCTGGGAGTGGGCGGATTGTTGGGAGGGATTATGGGGATTTCCCGTATCCATTTGATGAATCCTTATTGGACCTTTATTATTGTGATTGTGATAGCCGGATTGGTGGGGACTTCGCGTATCTTTCTGAAAAGACATACGTCCATGCAAGTGTATGCAGGGTTTTGTCTCGGATTTATATGTACCTTTGTCTCCTCATTTTTAAGTTATATATATTTATTCATCTAATAAAAACACTAAAATTATGAATTTTCCTGCAGATTTAAAGTACACAAAAGATCATGAATGGATCCGTGTAGAAGGTGATATTGCTTATGTAGGTATTACAGATTATGCTCAAAAAGAACTGGGTGAAATTGTTTTCGTCGACATTACAACAGAGGGCGAAACAGTTGCAAAAGAAGAGGTGTTCGGTACTATCGAAGCAGTGAAGACCGTATCCGATTTGTTTATGCCTGTAACAGGTGAAGTGATTGAAGCAAACGCTGAACTGGACGACAAACCTGAATTGGTGAATGAAGATGTTTATGGCAATGGCTGGTTGATAAAGATTTCCGTATCGGATCCTTCCGAATTGGATGATTTGTTGTCCGCAGCAGAATACGAAAAGTTGATTGCTAAATAAGGACAGCGTTTATAAAATAAGAAATATGACACCTATAGTAAGTATTATTATGGGCAGTACATCCGACCTGCCCGTTATGGAGAAAGCGGCAAAACTGCTCGACGAAATGGAAATTCCATTTGAAATGCATGCTTTGTCGGCTCATCGTACGCCTGCCGAAGTAGAAGTTTTTGCAAAAGGAGCAAAAAGCCGTGGTATCAAGGTTATCATCGCTGCTGCCGGTATGGCTGCTCATTTGTGCGGAGTGATTGCATCTATGACAACAGTACCTGTGATAGGGGTACCTATCAATTCTACGCTCGATGGTATGGATGCCCTGTTGGCAATTGTCCAGATGCCTCCGGGAATCCCCGTAGCCACAGTCGGTATCAATGGTGCGCTTAATGCCGGTATTCTGGCTGTTCAAATGCTTGCCGTAGGGGATGAACAGCTTCAAGACAAACTCGCCGCTTATAAGGAAAACCTGAAGAAGAAAATCGTTAAAGCAAACGAGGAACTGGCAAAGGTTTCTTTTAAATATAAAACAAATTAACCAAGAGTTGTTTTGAAATAATGAATGATGATTTATTCTTTTAAATCATCATTCACTTTCTAAAGTATAAATCCAAGTTATTTGTAAATGGATTATTTTAATTACAATCGTCGTCAATCGTCTGTAGTCCATATAGGAAGTACTCCGCTGGGAGATGATAATCCGATACGTATCCAGTCCATGGCAAACGTGTCGACAATGGATACGGAGGCTGCTGTTCTGCAGGCTATCCGTATGATAGAGGCCGGTTCCGAATATGTGCGGTTTACTGCACAGGGAGAGCGCGAAGCCCGCAATCTGGGTGTTATTCGTAAGGAATTGAATGCAGCCGGATATACAACCCCGTTAGTGGCTGATATTCACTTTAATCCTCGTGCAGCCGATGCCGCAGCGGAAGAAGTGGAGAAAGTTCGTATTAATCCCGGTAATTATGTTGATAAAGTAAAAACATTCGATTTGCTGGAATATACTGACGAAGAATATGCCGCAGAGCTACAGAAGATACGCGAGCGATTTGTCCCTTTCCTGAATATTTGCAAAGAGCATGGAACAGCCATTCGCATCGGTGTGAATCATGGTTCATTATCCGACCGTATCATGAGCCGGTACGGTGATACTCCGGAAGGCATGGTTGCTTCCTGTATGGAGTTTCTGCGTATATGCCGGGATGAGAATTTTACCGATGTCGTTATCTCCATCAAAGCTTCCAATACGGTTGTGATGGTGAAAACGGTTCGTTTGTTGGTTCAAACGATGGAGGCCGAAGAAATGTATTATCCGTTGCATCTGGGTGTGACGGAAGCCGGAGATGGGGAAGATGGGCGTATCAAGAGTGCAGTCGGCATCGGTACATTGCTGTCCGATGGTATTGGAGATACTATTCGTGTATCCTTGAGTGAGGACCCGGAGGCGGAAATACCGGTTGCCCGCAAACTTGTCGATTATATTTTGGAGCGTGAAGGACATACTCCGATTTCTGCTTCATTGGCTCCGGGCTATGACCCAATCAATGTGAGTCGCCGCGCCAGCCGTGTGACGGAGGGAATAGGAGGAAACTTTCCCCCTGTTGTTATCTCTGACCGGGGGAATGGAGACTTTGAATTTGATTATTCTTTTCTTCCGGACTATATATATATAGGAAAGGAAGACCCGGAAAATCTTCCGGATAACTTTCGCTTGCTTGTAGACGCTCATTTCTGGAAAGAACGTCCGAATGCTTTTCCTTTTTTCATCGCTTCCGAAATAGAAGAATTGAAAGATTACCAGACCCCTTTGAAGTTTATTCGTCTGACAAATAATGACCTGACGGAACATACGATGGAATTGTTGAAGCAAGATAAATGTACGGTTGTAATTCTTAGTACATACCATCAGAACGGATTGGGTGCTCAACGTGCAGCTTTGCATAAATTGCTGGCCGCCGGTTGCGATGTTCCTGTAATTCTTCATCGGGATTATCGGGAAACGGATGTAGAAGCATTGCAATTAAAGTCGGCTGCCGATTTTGGTGCATTATTGCTGGACGGCTTTGGGGATGGTATTATGTTACACAACGAAGGTGGCGAAGCTATGGTTGGCGATAGCTGTATGTTCGGTATTTTGCAGGCAACCCGTACCCGTATCAGTAAAACCGAATATATTTCATGCCCCAGTTGCGGACGTACATTGTATGATTTGCAGACAACAATTGCCCGTATCAAAGAGGCGACTTCACACCTGAAAGGACTGAAAATCGGTATTATGGGATGTATCGTAAACGGTCCCGGCGAAATGGCTGATGCCGATTACGGATATGTAGGAGCCGGGCGTGGACAAATTAGTTTGTATAAGGGGAAAACTTGTGTATTAAAAAATATACCCGAAGACGAAGCTGTTGAACGTCTTGTTCAATTGATAAAAGAGAACGGGGATTGGAGCGATTAATAAAATTCGAAAAATCGAAACTGACGATGGAGGCGGATTGTACTAATAATTGTCAATAGCCAACTGTTCATTGTCAATTTGGATTACCTTTGTAACATTATGGAAGTAAAGATTGTAAATAAGTCACATCATCCTCTGCCACAATATGCTACTCCGCTATCGGCAGGAATGGATATTCGTGCAAACCTGACGGAACCGGTTGTCCTGAAGCCGTTGGAACGTAAGTTAATACCAACCGGCCTGTATATTTCATTGCCTGAAGGCTATGAAGCGCAAATGCGCCCCCGTAGTGGTCTGGCTCTGAAGCATGGCATTACCCTGTTGAATACACCGGGAACTATCGATGCCGACTATCGCGGGGAAATCGGTATTATCCTGGTAAACCTCTCTTCCGAACCTTTTACCGTGAACGACGGAGAGCGTATCTGCCAAATGGTAATCGCTACCCATTGCCAAGTCAACTGGCAGCCGGTTGAAGTATTGGATGATACCGAGCGAGGTGCCGGAGGTTTCGGGCATACAGGAAAGGAGTAATCGATATGTATAAGTCAGTGAAATATATATTTTTTATTTTATTGCTGTTGGCAGGCACAGTGCAGGTACAGGCTGATGAAGATAATAAACCCGTTAGCCCGCTCCATCCTGCTAAAATAAGTGAAGCCGATCAGCGGAAGTTTGATTATTTCTTTTACGAGGGGTTAAACTTGAAGACGGCAGGTAAGTTTGACGCCGCTTATGATGCGTTTAATCATTGTCTGGCAATCGATTCGACTGCTTCATCTGTGTTATATGAACTCTCTTCTTTCTATGCCCAGTTGAACCGTCCGGATAAGTCGCTCGAGATGTTGAGACGTGCGGTTGCCTATAGTTCCGACAATTTCACATACCGGATGGCTTTGGCAACGATGAGCCGTAACCTGGGTATGTATGCCGAAGCTGCAGACGAATATGAGAAATTGGTAAAAGATTTCCCTTCCAAACCTGAATTGAACTATTATCTGGGCGATGCTCTTACACAAGAAGGCGAGATTGGAAAAGCAATCGATGCCTATGATGCTCTCGAGTCGTCCATCGGAATGAACGAAGCATTGTCCATGCAAAAGTATAAGTTGTATAATTCGTTGGAACAGTCGGATAAAGCTTTTCAGGAAATAGAAAAACTTGCAGACAAGTTTCCTATGCAATCCCGCTACCAGATTATTCTAGGAGATTTGCATCTTGAAAAGAATGATACCGTCAAAGCCTTAGCCTGTTATGAGAAAGCGCATGCCATTGACCCGGAAAATCCTTATTATGTAGTATCCATGGCGAACTATTATGAGGTTACGGGTAATAAAGAAGCTGCCGAAACGCAGATACGCAATGCTTTGATTAATGAAAAACTGGATGTGGAAACCAAAGTCGGTATCCTCTCCCGGTATATCCTGAAATTGCAGCAAACACAGAAAGGGACCGAGAGTGCCAACGCCCTTTTCGAAACTTTGCTTGAACAACATCCGGAGGATACGGACCTGAAACAGATGTACGGCGGTTTATTGATTGCGCAAGGAAAGATTGATGAAGCCCGTTTCCAGCTTCAACTGGTTACGGAGATGGAGCCGGATAATGCTCCTGCCTGGCAGCAATTGTTGAATTTGGCTTTAAAATCGGAAGATATTCCGGAAATCATCCGTATCTGTACCCGTTGTCAAGAGTTGTTCCCTGATGCTCCCGAATACTATTTTTATTTAGGTATTGCTTATTATCAGCAGGAAAAGTATCAGGAGGCATTAAACGTATATTATGCCGGTCTGAATATTATACCTGCCGAAAACTTGGGATTGAAATCCGACTTTTACGGGCAGATAGGGGATATTTATTACCAGATGAAGCAAATGGAACAGGCTTATAAGTCTTACGACGAGGCTCTGAAGTATAATGATAAGAACGTGGTAGTTCTGAACAACTACAGTTATTTCCTTTCTCTCGAGAAGAAAGACCTGAAAAAAGCGGAGCGTATGAGCGCGCAGTGTGTCAAGCTGGAGCCTAATAATGCTACTTATCTGGATACGTATGCCTGGATTTTCTTTGTGCAAGGTAGCTATACACTGGCCAAGATGTATATCGAAAGTGCGCTTGCCAACGACACCACTAAGAGTTCTGAATTGGTGGACCACTACGGAGACATCCTTTTTATGCTCGGCGATAAAGAAAATGCCGTCGAGCAGTGGAAGAAAGCGAAGGAGTTAGGAAAAGAAAGTGAGATACTGGACCGTAAGATTGCAGAAGAAAAATATATAGAAGAGAATGTTGAAAACAAATAATTACATCCGCAGAGGTAGCTTGGCTTACCTTCCTGCCCTGGTTTTATTTTTTATTCTGGCCCTTTCCGGCTGTAAGTCCTCCAAGAAGGTCGGTACAGTCGAGTCGACCGGAGTGAAAGGCCACAAAGAATTTTTTGAGCAGATGCAGGAGTCGGCTTTCGAATATAAGACTCTTTCCGCCCGGTTGAATGCGGAATTGGATGTTCCGGGTAATAAGATGAGTTCCCGTGTGGATTTGAAAATGGTGAAAGACAGTGCTTTCCAACTTTCCGTTCAGCCTTTTCTCGGCATAGAGATTTTCCGTATAGAACTGAGTGTGGATAGCATAAAGGTTCTCGACCGTATGGGAAAGCGCTACATTGCCGATAACTATGCGAACCTGAAAGGGCAAACTCCTATCGAATTTAATTTTTATAACCTGCAAGCCCTATTCACCAATCAACTCTTTTTACCGGGACAACAGCATATCTCTCCGAAACAATATAACCGTTTCAAGCTGAAACAGGAAGGACCTTCGTCGGAGATACGGGTAAAAGATGCAATGGGTTTACTGTACACCTTTATAGCTGACGGTGAGGAAAAGATTTTATCTACATTCGTTACCGAACCGTCCGATAAATATGCTTTGCAATGGAATTACTCGGATTTTCGTTTGACCGACGGGCAACCTTTCCCTATGCAGATGAATGTGTATGTAATGGATGACGGTTCTTCCAAAGGTGGTGTTATTTTAAACTATTCCCGTATACAAACGAATGTTCCGGTAAAGATGGATTTCTCCATCCCTGCCAAATATAAACGCGTTACGTTGGCGCAGATTATTAAATCCCTGACTCAAACGAAAGCGAAATGAGGTATATCTGGTTCGTCATATTGCTGTTTTCTGCAACTTCTCTCTTCGGACAAAATTCAGCCCGGGTAAAAGAGCTTGAGAAGCAGCGTAAGGCGGCTCTTGCCGAGATTGAAATGACTAACCAGCTTTTAAAAGAGACACGCCAGACGGCCCAAAATTCCTTGAACCGGCTGAATCTCCTGTCCAAACAAATACTTTCCCGCAAGCAGGTCATCAGCCTTTTGAACCAGGAAATCGGAGAGATTGACAAGCAGATAGCTGCTTCCCGTCGTGAAATCACTGCTCTCGAAAAACAATTGGCAGGAAAACGTGCCAATTACGGAAAGTCTGTGCAGAGTATGTACAAACGACGTTCGTCGCAGGATAAAATTCTTTATATCCTTTCTGCCGATAATTTCGCTCAGTCTCTTCGTCGTATGCGGTATCTTCGCGAATATGCCAATTGGCAGAAATTGCAGGCTACGGAGATTATAGATAAGCAAAAAGAGATAGCAGCCAAACAACAAGAACTTGAAAAGACACGCAATGAGAAAAATCAATTGCTCGAAGTCCGGGAAGATGAAAGTCGTAAACTCCAATCCGAAGAGGACAGCCAAAAAGAGGAAGTACGACAGTTGAGTAAAAAACAAAAGGACCTGCAGGCTGCCTTGAAGAACAAGCAGCGTCAGGCAGATGCCCTGAACCGTCAGATAGAAAAGCAGATAGCGGATGAAATAGCCCGTGCCGATGCCGAAGCGAAAGCTTCGCGTGCCAAACGGAGTACGGGAGGTGCGAAGAAAGCCGATAAGACCGAGCCGGCCGAACCTATCCGTGAAGAACGGGTTGCCGAGACGAAAGGGGGCTATGCCATGACTAAGGAAGAAAAACGGCTTTCCGACGATTTTGCCGGTAATCGTGGCCGTTTGCCTTATCCTGTATCCGGACGTCATACTATTGTGGCGACTTTTGGAGAACAACAGCATCAGGAATTGAAATATGTTCGTACCAACAACAGCGGAATCGACATCCAAACCTCCCCGGGGGCAGATGCCCGTGCCGTATTCAATGGCGAAGTCACACGTGTGTTTGTAGTTCCCGGTTATAACAATTCCGTTATTATCCGTCATGGAAATTACCTGACAGTCTACAGCAATTTAAGTCAGGTTTACGTGAAAGCCGGCGATAAAGTTTCCACCCGCCAGGCTATCGGCAAAATATTTACCGATACGGAAGACGGCAATGTCACTATCCTTCATTTCCAGCTTTGGAAAGAGAAAACAAAACTAAATCCGGCCCCTTGGCTGGAATGACTCTATATTGCTTCTCTCCCTGTGTTTCTTCCCATTTCATCCTTCATCCTTCATTTTTGAGAATAAGTATTTGTCACTGTGTTTCTTACGCTGAATGATGCTCCTCGAATCATCCTTCAGCCATCCTTCAAATCCTTCAGGAAAGGCTGTTTTTCCCTGTTTTTTGGTAAGATCAGCTTCTTTTTTCATCGAAAAATCTCAAAAGATTTATTCTTTTGTGTGCTTGAAAGCTATCTCTTTCTCCTATGGATACTAAGAGAAAGTATCGTACAAATTAAGGCTACCCTTGCCACTTATTCCCTTTTTTACCTGGGTCGTTAACCTTTGCGAGCTTGGTAGGTAAGCTTAATGACCTTGGTCGGCAAGGTTATCGAGTCGGGAGCAAAGAGGAAAAGATACCATCTTCGGAAATAGATTGTCCGAAGGTATGCAATAGTTCCCTATTCTATCCATGATAAAATAAAAGTTTTGACATGAATGCTGTTGCAATATTCCGTATTCGCTGCAGCAAAGCGTATATATGGATGAAATAATTGATACGGCAAAAGAGTTTCTGCTTGATTTCTCTTTTATACGGCATGTAATTTATGTACTTTTGCAATCGGTTGCGCTAATAATATAAAAGATGATTGTTGTCAGAGATACGGATATGCTAAAAGGAAAAGGGTTGGTTGCCTCCATCGGTTTCTTCGATGGGGTACATCGGGGACATCGTTTTCTGATTGGCGAACTGAAGCAGTTAGCGGCTTTGTCGGGTTTACCCTCTGCTGTCATCACTTTTCCGGAACATCCGCGTGCCGTACTGCATTCGGATTACCAACCTAAGCTGCTCAATTCGTTCGAAGAGAAATTGGAGCATTTGGCTTCTACCGGCATAGATTATTGTATTGTACTGAATTTTACGGCCGAGCTGGCCCGGTTGACGGCAAAAGAATTTATCACGTCCATATTGGCGGAAAAACTACATGTCGAGACGTTGCTTATCGGTTACGACCATCGTTTCGGACACAATCGGAAAGACGGTTTCGAGGAATATGTCGTTTACGGTGAAGCTTGTGGAGTTCAAGTGGTAAAGGCAGCCCGCTACAGTGAAGGGGAAGCTGCCGTCAGTTCCTCGAAAATTCGTGGTTTATTGTCGGAATGCCGGGTGGAAGAGGCAGCGCATTTGCTTACTTATCCTTACCAACTGAAAGGGACTATCGTCAGTGGTTATAAGGTAGGCCGTAAACTGGGTTTTCCTACTGCAAACATACAGGTGGACGAGCCTTTTAAGATTCTACCGGGTATCGGAGTTTATGCCGTCTGGGTTCATCTTAACGGGAAGCGTTATAAAGGAATGTTATATATCGGCGACCGTCCTACCTTGAACAACGGCTCCAATATCACGCTCGAAGTAAACATTTTAGACTTCGCGGGGGATATCTACAATAACGAAATCACAGTTGCGTTTATTTATCATGTGAGGGGCGATGTGAAATTCGATTCTCTTGACGAACTGGTTGCGCAATTGGGACGCGACAGGGAGACGGTGAACAATTTATTAAAGGAATAAAATAAAAGCAGGCTTATGTATTACGAAGCTATTGACATGTTAAAAGGCATGATATCCCGTCCTTCTTTCAGTCGGGATGAAGCCGGTGTAGCCGATTTTCTGCAACAGTGTTGGCAGGCTGCCGGATACAAAGTCTACCGTAAGGGAAACAACCTTTGGCTGATAGCGCCCGGTTTCGACTTCGGAAAGCCGACACTTCTGCTCAACTCCCATATCGACACGGTTAAGCCGGCTGCCGGTTGGACGAAAGACCCGTTTGTTCCGGAAGAAACCGAAGAGGAACTACTGTATGGCCTCGGGAGTAATGATGCCGGTGCCAGTGTTGTCTCCCTCTATGAAGCTTTTACGGTTCTCAGCGAAAAGGAGCAGCCTTACAATCTTATTTTCCTTGCCTCTTGTGAAGAAGAAGTGTCCGGTAAAAACGGTCTCGAAAGTGTCCTTGCCGAGCTTCCTCCCATCGCGTTTGCCGTTGTAGGCGAACCTACGGGCATGCAACCTGCCGTGGCGGAAAAAGGACTGATGGTGTTGGATTGTGTCAGTATCGGGAAAGCCGGACATGCCGCCCGCAACGAGGGGATAAATGCTATCGCTTTGGCTATGAAAGATATCGAATGGTTCCATACATATCAGTTTCCGGAAAAAAGTGATTTCCTAGGGCCGGTGAAGATGAGCGTCACTATGATACATGCCGGAACGCAACATAACGTTGTTCCTGACCGCTGTGAATTTACGGTCGATATCCGGACGAATGAGTTTTATTCGAACGAACAACTATTCGGACTTATCCGGGAGAAGGTTGCTTGTGAGGTAAAAGCCCGCAGTTTCCGTCTCAACTCGACCCGTACGGACCTGCAACACCCATTTGTACAACGTGCCGTCCTGATGGGTAAAGAGCCTTTCGGTTCTCCTACGTTAAGCGACCAGGCACTGATGCCTTTCCCTTCTGTCAAGATAGGGCCGGGTAATTCTGCCCGTTCCCATGCCGCCGACGAATATATCGGTTTGATGGAAATACGCGAAGCCATAGATACCTATGTCCGTCTGTTGGACCAACTGGACTTGAAGCAGTAAGGTATGCGCGATATTGTCGGAACAATTGCCAGTCGTTATCTGATTGCCGTCCTGAACCTTGTCCTGATATTTATCAATGCCAAGGTTCTGGGAGTGGAAGGTGTCGGATTAATCGGAATTATTCTTGCTTCTGTCAATATCGCGATGATGTTTAATGGTATTTTGGCAGGGAATACGATTGTCTATTTTATGAATCGGTATTCCTTACAGGCTGTTTTTCGTCCTTCTTATCTCTGGACGCTTGTCGGTTCCGGGCTTGCTTGCGGTGTCATGTCGGTTATCGGTATGTTGCCGGAGGGGTATTTTACGGATGTTTATTGTTTGTCCGTACTGGTTTCGTTGGTTGCAGCCAATTCGCGTTTCCTGCTGGGGAAAAACAGGGTATTCTCTTTCAATATAACTTTTATGTTGCAGGGCGGATTGCTCTTTTTCGTTCTCCTTTATCTTTATTATGGGGCTGGCAGACAGGATGTTTCTTCCTATTTACAGGGGATGTATGTGGCCAACGGGATTGCTTTTCTTATCAGTTTCCTCTTGCTTTTGCCTTATCTGAGGCGGAAAGAGGCGGATGCCGGCAAAGAATGTCCGCTTCCGGTTCTTCTGAAAGAGATGTTCGGGTATGGTCTTTGGGGGAGTACCGACAATATAGCGGAAGTACTGACTACCCGTCTTAATTATTTCCTGATAGGTCGATTTGGCGGTTTGGGAAGTGTCGGTTTGTTGGATGCCGGGACCAAGATTTCGGAAAGTGTCTGGCACATCAACCGCAGTATCGGTTTCATCGAATATAGCCGGGTAGCTCAAACGGACGATAAGACACGGCAAAAAGAGATTACATTGCAATATTTCAAACTTACCTTTTGTGCCGTGACATTGGCGACTGTTTGTGTCCTGTTTGTCCCAGAATGGGTGTATACGGATTACCTGTTTAGTGATGAATTTGCAGGAGTACGGAAAGTGATTATCGGGCTTTCTGCCGGTATTATCGCTTTGGGGTGCAACAGTATCCTAAGCCAGTATTTTATCGGAAGCGGGAAGATACGGTATAGTGCCGTTTGCTCGATTATCGGCCTTCTTAGTCTGCTGATAGCTGGCGCGATACTCATTCCGCTGTATGGAATTGTCGGCTCGGCGGTCAGTTCCAGTATCGCTTTTTGTGCGATGCTTGCATTCTCCTGGATTGTTTTCTGTAAACAGACAGGTACCTCTTTTTCTGAATTTGCAGTAAATAAGCAAGACCTTGATTTTATTCGGAAAACATTTCGCCGCTCTCTTTAACGCACAATATTCTTTCTCAGATTCGTATTTCTTCTCATTTTGATGTTGTATCTTTATGGCGAAAAGGAATATCATGAAAAAACATTATTAATAAAATAAGATGAGAACACAAATTTATTGCCTTTTATCTCTTTTATGGATTAGCTGTATGCCCCTTTCGGCGGCTAATCGTTGGGTTATTAATCCTGCCGGTGGTATCACATGGCAGATAGACGAAAAAATACCGCATGAAGACCATATCGAAATGAGTGGCCTGAAAGTGTCAACCGTTTTGCGTTACGGGGTGAACGAGAAAGGAGCGTTTATGCTAAACAGAAGTATGATTTGGCCGATGCTGCGGACTATCCCGAATAATACACATGCCAGCTTGATGAGACGTTTTGCCTGGAATATTACGGATATGGTGGAAGTAAACGGGCAATCCTTGCAGAACGAGAAAGTGACGGCTATAACTTTGAATGGTACGATGCAGGTACAAAGCGAGTTTAAGTTTTCCGGAAAAGGAAAGCTCGAACTGACTCGCATTCTGTTCCCTTCTACCTCCAACCCGGCTTTTTGTGAAAAATATAGTTTGAAGAATACCGGTGAAACAACCGTTTCTGTCGAAATTCCCTCTTCCCGTTCCGTGATAGAAACGGATAAGGCAAAAGGTGTGGACGGCAGCTATAAGCTGGTTTCTACCATTAACGGACAGGCAGCCAAGCAGTTGAAACCCGGTGAAGAATTGATATTCAGTGCTTCGTTTGCCGGTTACAAGCCAAATGAAAAGGAATTGTCTTTGGATATAGACAAAGAATTGCAGGCCCGCCAAGCTCTGATTGCCGGCTTTTGGGATAAACTGGTACTGGATACTCCGGACCCGGTTATCAATACCATGTTTGCTTTTGCTAAAATTCGTGGAGCCGAAAGTATCTATGACACGAAAGGCGGTTTATTGCACGGACCGGGAGGCGAATCGTATTACGCTGCTATCTGGGCAAACGACCAGGCTGAATATATCAATCCTTTTTTCCCTTATTTGGGATATGAAATCGGTAATCGTTCGGCATTTTGCTCATACGAGCATTTTGCCCGTTTTATGAACCCGGAGTATAAAGCATTACCGAGTTCCATCATTGCGGAAGGTACGGATATATGGGCGGGAGCCGGTGACCGTGGAGATGCCGCGATGGTGGCCTACGGAGCATCCCGCTATGCTTTGGCACGTGGTGATAAGGCGGAAGCTGAAAAACTGTGGCCGTTAATCGAATGGACACTTGAGTATTGCAAACGTAACCTGAACGAAGGGGGCGTCGTTGCTTCGGATGCCGACGAATTGGAAGGCCGTTTTCCTGCCGGAAAAGCAAATCTTTGTACTTCTTCTCTTTATTATGATGCATTGCGCTCTGCCGTTTATTTGGGAAAGGATTTGGGGAAGAAGGCATCACAGTTGGCTACTTACGCAAAAGAGGCTGAAACCTTGAAAAAGAATATGGACCGTTATTTTGGCGGAACAGTCGAGGGTTTCGATACTTATCAGTATTATGAAGGAAATGATGTTTTGCGCTCTTGGATTTGTATTCCGCTGACGGTTGGAATTTACGACCGGAAGGATGCGACCATACAAGCCTTGTTTTCACCGCGTTTGTGGACACCGGACGGTTTGTTGACACAGGCGGGAAGTGAGACTTTCTGGGACCGTTCCACGCTTTATGCGCTTCGCGGGGTATATGCTTGCGGGGAAACGGAGAAGGCAACCGATTATCTGAAGTTTTATTCAAACCAGCGTCTTCTGGGCGAGCATGTCCCTTATGCGATAGAGGCATGGCCGGAAGGTAATCAGCGTCATTTGTCAGCGGAAAGCGGTTTATATTGTCGTATCATTACGGAAGGAATGTTTGGTATCCGTCCGACCGGCTTGAAGTCGTTTTCATTGACTCCCCGTTTGCCGAAAGATTGGGATTATATGAATCTCGGAAAAATCGGTGCTTTTGGCGGAGATGTCGATATAGAGGTGAAGCGGTTATCCGATAGCAAGTTGAGTGTCGTGGTAAAAGCCGGAGATAAGGTTCTTTGTAACCGGAAAATAAAAGAAGGCGAGGAAATTCGTATAAAACGATAGAATGTTGAAAACCGGGTTGCTGGTTGTCTCTTTTAGAAATAGAGAAAGAAGGTCTAAATAATACCCATTAAAAATAAACAATATGATTTTCAAGGCTCAAGGTTTCCTTTTCTTATTCTGCGTTTTGTTCTTTGCCGGCAGTTTGCCTGTCGAGGCACAGCAATCGGATATAACTGTTACGAAAGATGAGCAACAGCGGAAAATTGATATTGTAATTGATGGAAAGTTGTTTACATCATTTCAATATCCTTCCGATTACGAGAAACCGTTTCTTTATCCGGTTTACTCGCCAAATGGTTCGGTTATCACAAGGGGGTATCCGATAGCTCCCCGGAAAGGGGAACGGGTGGACCATCCTCATCATGTCGGTTTGTGGTTTAATCACGGGAATGTGAACGGACTTGATTTCTGGAATAACTCTTTTGCGATTAAAGACAAAGAGAAATATGGACATATCGTAGTCACTAAAATTCTTAAAGCAAAAGGGGGAAAACAGGGACGGATTAAAGTCGTTTCGGAATGGAGAGACTGGAAAGATCAGGCTTTGCTCGAAGAAACGGCCGAATATATCATTACGGCAACAAAGAATACTCGTACAATCGACCATATTTCGACCTTGAAAGCCTTACAAGATGTGACATTCGCGGATAACAAAGAAGGAATGATTGCAATCAGGGTGGACCGGGCATTCGAAAAACCGACAAATGAAACGCTGATATTTACGGATGAACAGGGCAATCCGACAAAAGTAGAGGCCCAGGCAGATAACACGGATGTCAACGGCCTGTATTACAGTAGCGGAGGATATACCGGTGATGATGTTTGGTCCACAAGGAACGACTGGGTTTTATTGACAGGCGAAAAGGATGGTTCCGTAATCACGTTCGGTTTTTTTGATCATCCTGGAAATGTCGGTTATCCGTTTCATTCCCATGCTCGCGGATATGGATTGTTTGCTTCCAACAACTTGGGTGCCCGGTCTTATAATAAAAAGGATGCGGAAATAAATGTAATGCTACGGAAAGGAAAATCTCTGACGTTGAAACATCGTTTTTATTTGGAATCGGGCGAGAAGGTAACAAAGGAGAAGGCAAACAGTATTTTTTCGGCATTCTCCCGGGAATATTAGATTTTAATAACTTTAAATCATACGGACATGAAAACAAATTCAAGAAGAGACTTTATCCGGAAAGCATCTATGGGTGCTGTGGCAGCGGCTATTACCCCCTCTGTGTTGGATGCAAAAACGATACCGGCTCCTGAAATATTATCAGACTCGGCTAAAGGGGCGAATGACCGTATCCGGATAGCCGTGCTGGGCGTTAACGGACGAGGACAGAACCATATTGAGGAAATCATGAAAATCGCCGGCGATTATAAGGTTGAATTGGTGGCTTTATGTGACCCTGACATGGACATTTTACAAAAAAGAGTGGCGGAAGTCCGGGATAAATATGATAAAAAGATTGCTTTTGAGCAGGATTTCAGAAAGATTTACGATAATAAAGATATCGATGC
This sequence comes from Parabacteroides sp. AM08-6, assembly GCF_003473295.1. Classification (GTDB taxonomy): domain Bacteria; phylum Bacteroidota; class Bacteroidia; order Bacteroidales; family Tannerellaceae; genus Parabacteroides. Next base: position 15,022 of record NZ_QRMP01000019.1, on the reverse strand, counting down.
GGTAACATTGGCAACCCCGAACCATTGGCATGCCCTTCAAACAATCTGGGCTTGCCAGGCCGGGAAAGATGTTTATGTGGAAAAACCGGCAACCCATAATATTTATGAAGGACGGAAAATGATAGAAGCCGCTTATAAATATAATCGGATTGTACAGCATGGGGTACAATTAAGGAGTTCGGTTGCCATCCGGGAAGCTGTAGAGCATCTGAGAAACGGATTGATAGGCCGTGTATATATGTCGAGAGGACTGGTTTATCGTTGGAGACCGGATATAGGGAATAAAGGTATTTCCAAGAAACCGGCCGGTCTGGATTATGACCTTTGGTGCGGACCGGCTCCGATGGTTCCGTTCACTAAAAACTTGGTGCATTACAACTGGCATTGGCACTGGAATTATGGAAACGGGGATGTCGGTAATCAAGGTATCCATGAAACGGATTTGTGTATGTGGGGGCTGGGGGTCGACCATTTACCGGAAGAAATCACCTCTATGGGAGGAAAGTTCTTATGGGATGATTGCAAAGAAGTGCCTGAAATACAGACTTCTGTTTATCACTATCCGAAGGAAAAGAAGATGATTCAGTTTGAGGTGAGGAACTGGTGTACGAATTTGGAAGATGGAGCCGGTGTGGGTAATATCTTTTACGGTGATAAAGGATATATGGTGATTAAAGGATATGATACCTATGAAACGTATTTAGGAGAAAAAAGAGAAAAAGGGCCGAGCCGTTCGGAAGGAGGGGAATTGACTCGTCATTTTCAGAATTGGGTCGATGCGATGAGGGCACGTGATATGAGTATCCAGAATGGTCCTGTCCAAACAGGGCATTTGTCCTCTGCACTTGCACATTTAGGAAATATCTCTTTCAGGCTGGGGAAACAATTGCGCTTTGACCCGGTAGCCGAACGGTTTATCGGGGATGCTGAGAATGAAGCAAATGCGATGTTGAGCCGGGATTATCGCGCTCCTTATGTTTTACCTGAAATTATATGATGGTTGGAGATAAAAAAGGGGAGACATTCGAAGCGGGATGTCTCCTCTTCTGTTAGAATAGCCCTTCCCATAGTCTGTTTTTCGGAATAAAATCCGTACTTTTGTATCCCATTTAAAGCAGATACAAATGAACTACAAAATAAAAAGTCCCGCTTCCCTGAAGGCTTCCGTACAACTACCGGCTTCCAAAAGTATCTGTAACCGGGCGTTGATACTGAATGCTTTGAGTTATAGTCCTTACGATATTCAAAACTTGTCGGATTGTGATGATACCGAAGTGATGGTGAAAGCACTCAATTCGAATATGCGCGATTTTGATATAAAAGCAGCCGGGACAGCCATGCGATTTCTTACGGCTTTTTTGTCGAAGGTCGTAGGAGAATGGACCATTACAGGAACAGAACGGATGAAGAACCGTCCGGTCAAAATCTTGGTGGATGCCTTGAATGAATTAGGTGCTAAAGTCGAATATATGGAGAAAGAAGGGTATCCGCCTCTTCGTATTTTCGGATGTGCCTTGCATGGTGGCGAAATTTCACTGGCAGGAGGCGTTAGTTCACAGTATATATCTGCCTTATTGATGATTGCTCCTTTAATGGAAAAAGGATTGACGCTTCATCTGGAAGGCAATATTATTTCCAAACCTTATATCAATCTGACGTTACAGCTAATGAAATTGTTTGGTGTCACAGCCGACTGGAATGGTCAGACCATCAAAGTTGCTCCTCAGGAATATACGCCGATTCGTTTTACGGTCGAATCCGACTGGAGCGCAGCATCTTATTGGTATGAGATGATGGCGCTTTCCCGAAACGCGGAAATAGAATTGTCGGGGTTGTTCAAAAACAGCCTCCAGGGAGATGCTGCGGGTGCGAAACTATTTGCGGAATTGGGTGTCGGCACTACTTTTACGGAGTGTGGAGTTGTGTTGAGACATACGAGGAGTGTGACAAAGAAACTCGTTTATAACTTTGTCAACGAACCGGATTTAGCTCAAACATTTGTTGTCACCTGTGTGTTGTTGAATATTCCTTTCCGTTTTACCGGCTTGCAAAGTCTGAAAATAAAGGAAACGGATCGTATTGAAGCACTGAAGACGGAACTTCGTAAACTCGGTTATCTGTTGAAAGATAGTAATGATAGTATTCTGGAATGGAATGGTGAACGGACTGAACCTGAGGCGAATCCGGTTATCGCTACTTACGAGGATCACAGGATGGCAATGGCTTTTGCTCCGGTTGCACTGCTCTGTCCGGAGGGAATTGAGATTGCGAATCCGGAAGTTGTAAGTAAAAGTTATCCGCATTATTGGGAAGATTTGAAAACTGCCGGCTTTTCGATAAGTTAAAAGAATATGTGGTATATTGTTATAGGAATTGTATTATTAGGTATCGTCGCAGCCATTGCCGGTTATTTTCGAAACCGGAAATTGCAGCGAATGCTTGAACGCGGCGAGATAACTGAAATACCGGAAGCCAAAGAACTGGCGGATGCCGAATGTTGCGGACAGCATGAAACTTGCGAACGCGATAGTCTGCTTGCTGCTGTCAGCAAAAAGGTGGAATATTATGATGATGAGGAGTTGGACCGCTTTCAAGGAGTGGAAGCGGACGAATATGAGGAGGAAGCAGTCGATGAGTTCCGGGAGGTTCTTTATACCCTTCAGGATATTGAGGTTGCCGGTTGGCTCCGTAGCCTTCAGCTCCGGGGTGTCAATTTGCCGGATGCGCTGAAAGATGAAGCTTTTCTGATAGTCGGCGAACGTCGTATTCATTAGTTAGGGAATGGGTTTTTATTTTATCCGAAAGGATTTAAAATAGAATTCCTTACTATGTTGCAAATATTTTTGGCACGCCCATTGCAAAATCAAATAAAAGTATTACCTTCGCATCTGATATGACCTCCCACGCTTCCCGAAGAACAGCGCACCCGGGGAGGTCTTCGAGTTTTTACATGGTAGCTTCTTGTTAAATTGACTGATAGAATAGATTATATCAAGAAGCCGTTGACACTCACCGAGCAAATTGCACGACTTAAACAACGGGGACTCGTTTTCGATGATGAAAGCGAGGCAATCGCTTATCTTTTTAATATTAGCTACTATCGACTTCGTGCTTACACTTATCCGTTCCAAGAGAATGGTGAGGATTCCGAACACAACTTCACTCGTAAAGATATTCATTTCAAAGACATCATAGACCTTTATTGTTTTGACCGCAGACTGCGTTCGCTTATCTTCAATGCCATTGAAAAGATTGAAGTCGCAGTGCGCACGAAAATTGTACAGGTCTATGCTGAAAGTACAAGCGATAGCCATTGGTACGATGATGAAAGTTTGTATCGTTTCGGTTATAACGACTTGATGAAACATATCGAAGCGGATGTAAACCGTAGCAACGAAGATTTTATTAAGCATTATAACATTAAATACGACAATCCTCCAATGCCGCCAAGTTGGATGGCACTCGAAGTAGTGTCGTTTGCCACATTGAGCCGCTTGTTCCAATCCTTAAAGTTAGACAGCTGCAAAGAGTATATTACCGAACAATTCGGCTTGAAGAAAGTGGCTATACTGGAGAATTGGCTACACGCCATTTCCAATCTCCGAAATTGCTGCGCTCACCACAGTCGCGTTTGGAATCGTCGTTTTATGGTCAGTGTAACCTTGCCATACAACACCCTTTATCCTTTTATGGATAGAACTACAATCGGACAGATACGCACGAATAAATTGTTTGCCGTACTATCTTGTATCGCGTATATCCTTGATATTATTAGTCCCGGAAGCGACTTCAAAAAGAATATCAAGGAGTTACTCAAATCTGATTGCCGTCTGCTCGACCTTAAAGATATGGGACTTCCCAAATATTGGCAATCACTTCCCGTTTGGCGATTTTTATGAAGAAATTTGAGTATAAATTTTATACTTTTGCATAGACATTCGAAAGAAAATAAATTACATCCGAAAGGAATATCGTATGGATTTACTACACTATAGTTTTTTTCAACATGCGCTGATAGGCAGCTTGTTAACAGCAATTGCCTGTGGTATTGTCGGGACTTATATCGTTTCGCGCCGCTTGGTTTTTATCAGTGGAGGCATTACGCACGCATCCTTCGGGGGACTCGGGCTGGGCTTTTATCTGGGAATGAACCCCATTTTGATGGCGATGGCATTCTCTGTATTATCCGCCTTTGGTGTGGAGTGGGTGAGCAAAACGCAGAATATACGGGAAGACTCGGCTATAGCAGGTGTCTGGTCGTTGGGGATGGCTTTGGGGGTTGTCTTTATTTTCCTGACTCCCGGATATGCTCCTAATCTTTCTGCCTATTTGTTTGGGAATATACTGACTATTTCGAAGGGAGATATTTATTGGATAGCCGGACTTTCTTTTGTCTTAGTCATTCTCTTTTCCCTATTTTTGAGGGAGATAGTGTATGTGGCTTTCGACCGTGATTTTGCCGTTACCCAGCAGTTGCCGGTAAAATGGATAGAGTATATAATGATGTTTTTCATAGCTGTTACCATAGTCCTTTCTATCCGTCTGGTCGGTATTATGTTGCTTATGAGCCTGTTAACATTGCCGCAGATTACGGTAAACCTCTTCACTTCGGATTTTAAAAAGATAATCTGGGGTAGTATTCTCATCGGCTTTTTGGGATGCGTGGCCGGTTTGGTTCTATCTTATTTCCTCAATGTCCCTTCCGGAGCTTTTATCATTTTAGTTTTGGTTGTTTTCTTTTTAATAGTCAAAGCAATAAAGTATTGGTTTAATCGTTAATGTAAAGACAGGCTCTGCCCGGTTTTTACAATAAAAATGAAGAAAAGCTTTTACTATATAATCGCATTATTGGCTATCTCTTTGCTTTGGTCGTGCAGCACGAAGAAAAACACCAAAGCAAGCCGTTTTTATCATGCCTTTAATAGCCGGTACAACATCTATTTCAATGGAAAAACCTCTTTTGACGAGGCACTCCTTTCTATGCAAAATGGTTATAGGGAGAGTTATTCCGATATGATTTATATGTATCCTATCAGTGCCCAGCCGAAAGATAAACAAACGACAGGTGGCCCTTTCGACCGTGCCATCGAGAAAAGCAATAAAGCCATCAAACTGCACTCCATAAAGGCCAAGCCCGCTAAAAAGCCGGGGTGGCGCAATGACCCTAAACAGCGGGCTTTCCAAGAGCAGGAAGAGTATAATCCTTTTCTGAAGAAATGTTGGCTGATGATGGGGCAGGCGCAATTCTACAATGCCGATTTTTTGCAGGCGTCCGCCACATTTTCTTATATCGCCCGCCATTATGCGCAGGATGATGAAGTCGTGACGGAAGCTCGTCTCTGGCAAGCTCGTTGCTATTCGGAAATGGGCTGGTTTTATGAATCGGAAGATATTCTCGGTAAACTCAATACAAACGGAATTCCCCGTAAAAACCTGAAACAATATGCTGCCGTATATGCCGATTACCTGGTGAAAAATAAGCAATATGGAGAAGCTGTCCCTTATTTCAAAACAGCTATCAAGGCGGAAAAAAACAAGCGCCAGCGTACGCGGATGAAATATTTGTTGGGACAGATTTATGCGGAACAGGAACAGAATGGCTTGGCATACCAGATGTTTGGGGAAGTGGCTAAAGCTAATCCGCCGTATGAACTGGAATTTGCCGCTCGTATCCGCCAGACCGAGGTTTTCACCGGGAATAATTATCAGAAGGTGGTAAAGATGCTTAACCAGATGGCGAAAAGCGATAAAAACAAAGACTTGTTGGATCAGGTTTATTATGCTCTCGGGAATGTGTATTTGAGCCGGGAAGATACGACAAATGCCATCCTGAATTATCAGTCGGGCATCGAGAAAAGTACACAGAATGGCTTGGATAAAGCAGTCTGCCAGATACGGTTGGGGGACATCTACTTCAAGATGCGCGATTATGTGAAAGCACAACCTTGTTTCAGTGGCGCATTGTCCGGTATACAAAAAGAATATAAAGATTACGAACGTGTAGCTAAACTTTCATCTGTATTGGATGAGTTGGTCGTACACGTGGAGGCCGTCCATTTGCAGGATAGTTTGCAGACTTTGGCAAAAATGCCGGAAGGTGAACGTTTGGCTGTCATCGATAAAATTATTGAAAAGGTCAAAAAAGAGGAGGAAGAAGCAAAAGCTCTCGCTGAAAAAGATGCTTATCTGGCTAATCAGGAAGCGCAAGGGAACGGAATAGACCGTCCCGGAACGGAGACAGGGGGGATTACGCTGCCGACAACAACCGGTGGTGCTACCTTCTATTTCTATAATCCGCAAACTGTCGCACAGGGTAAAACACAATTCCAACGCAAATGGGGTCGCCGTACACTCGAAGATAACTGGCGCCGCCGTAAGAAGGAAATGTCTACTTTCGACGAAAACATGGCGGATGAAAACGTTGACACGCAGGAGACAATTGCCGGTGCGGAAGGGGAAGCGATGGTGTCCGATTCATTGGAAGCCGGCCTGCCGGAAGTTGCCGCCGATGATCCGAAAACGCGCGAATATTATATCCAACAGCTTCCTCTCACACCTGAAGATGTGGATGCCTCGAATGTGATTATAGAAGACGGCCTGTATAATATGGCCATGATTTACAAGGACAAGCTGGAAGATATTCCTTTGTCTATCGAAGCCTTTGGAGAGTTGGAACGCCGTTTCCCGGATAATCAGCACCGCTTGGAAAGTTATTATCAGGTTTATTTGATGGCACTCCGCTCCAACAATACGGCAGTGGCTACCGAATATAAAAACAAGCTGATAGCTGCTTTCCCGGAATCGGATTATGCGATAGCCATTGCCGACCCGAATTACGAATATAACATCCGGATGATGGACGTCGTGCAGGACTCTATCTACCAGGCTACTTACGACCGTTACCTGAAAGGGGATACCGTTTCCGTGCGCCGGAATTACCGTCAGGTGAGCGAGAAATATCCGTTGGCTACCCTGATGCCGAAATTCATGTTCTTGGATGCGTTGACTTATGTACAAGCCGGTGATGCCGAAGGGTTTAAGAATGCTTTGAAAGCGCTGGTGGAGAAGTATCCTTCGGCAGATGTGACGGAATTGGCCGGTGAGATGCTGAAAGGTGTCCTGCGCGGACGGACGATGGTGCAAGGCGGAATTACGGGTATGACTTGGAATTTGCGTTTCGGTGTCGGGGATGATGGTACGCTTTCGGCTGCCGACTCGGCTCGCACATTTAATCCCGAACCTAATACTTCTTACCGGATGCTTCTGATGTATCCGACCGGAAGTGTGGATAAAAACCAACTCTTGTTTGCTGTAGCCGCCTACAACTTTGCGAACTTTATGGTAAAAGAGTTTGATTTGAGTTTCGAAGAAGCCGGTCCGATGAGTATGCTTATCATAAGCGGTTTCTATAACTTCGACGAAATCTTGCAATATTATAAGATGATATACGGCAAAGACGGCTATGCGAATGCGTTGGATAAGAATGTAGCCATCCTGCCTATTTCCGACGATAACTACGAAACTTTGATGCGTGGGAAGACGTTGGAAGAATACGTTGCCTTCTTTGAAGAAAACTTTGGCGAAGTCGCTCCTGAACTTGCTGCCCGCTGGAAGGCCCGGATGGATGCCGAAGCTGAGGATTCTGCTGTAGAGGAAGATAAGGAACCGGAAGATGAAATGATGGAGCCGGTTGTAGAACCTGCTACAGAACCGGATACGGTGAAACCTATTAAGACGGTTCGTCCGAAAGAACAACCGAAAGATACGGTGCCTCCAGTCATTCCGGAGGTTGTAGTCCCGGTAGAACAACCGGTGGATACGGTAACTATTCTGCCTGTAACAACCGATACGATTGTTCCTGTCACCGAAGATACGCTTCCTGCTGTTTCCACTCCGGTAGAACAACCGAAGGAACTGACACTGAAAGAGATTGAAGAAATCCGCAAGCGTGAAGCAGCCGAGGAAGAAGCACGTAAAAAAGAGGAGCGCGAGGCTTTTGAAGCTGAACAAAAAGCTAAGAAAGAAATGCAGGAACGTGCTGCGAAAGAGAATGAAGAGCTTCTGAAAAAGCAGAAAGCCGAAGACGAGGCTCGCCTGAAAGCAAAAGCCGAACAGGAGAAAAAGCTCGAACTCGACCGTAAGACAAAAATGAAGCAACAGCAGGCCGACCGTAAAGCGAAAGAGAAAGCGCGCGAAGAACTCCGCAAGCAGAAAGAACGTGAATACAAGAACCGTTTGAAGCAGAAGGAGAAAGAACGCAAACAGAAAGAACGCGAATATAAGGAAAAGCTGAAGAAGAAAGAAAAAGAGCGTCGTGAAGCCCAGAAAGCGAAGGAAGCTGCCCGTAAACGATAATCTTTCGTGCAATATAAAAAAAAGACCGTCCCCAGTCGAGGCGGTCTTATTTTTTTATGGTCATCGATAGGGTTTAAAATCCGAAATATTGTTTTGCATTATTGTAGCTGATGTCTTCTACCATTTTGCCTAAGAACGGCAGTTCCGAGGCTGGTAACATGCCGTTTTCTACTTCCCGGCCCAAGATATTGCACAGGATACGGCGGAAGTATTCATGACGCGGATACGACAGGAAACTGCGGGAGTCGGTCAGCATTCCGACAAAACGACTTAAAAGCCCTAAATCGGAAAGTACGTTTATTTGTTTTTCCATGCCGTGTATCTGGTCTAAGAACCACCAGCCGGAGCCGTATTGCATCTTTCCGGGAACCGTACCGTCGTTGAAGCTGTAGATGGTACTGACCATCAGTTCGTTGTCGCGTGGATTCAGATTGTAGAAGATGGATTTGGCCAAAGCCCCTTCTTCATCCAGACGACTCAGGAAACGGGCCAGCGGGGTGGCTACTTCGGCATCGCCAATGGCATCGTAACCGGTGTCGGGACCGAGCTTTTTGAACATGCGGGCATTGTTGTTGCGGGTTGCACCGATATGGAATTGTTGTACCCAGTTGCTTTGGGCATCCATCAGTGCCAATTCGTATAACATGGCTGAACGGAATTTGTCGGTTTCTTCTGCTGTCAACTCCTTCTTCATACGGGCTTTCAGGAAGATTGTTTCTATTTCGGCATCCGTGTAAGGGGTTGCATAAAAGGTGCTTAGCCCGTGGTCGGAAAGACAGCATCCTTGCGAGGCGAAGAAATCGTGCCGTTTCCGGAGCGCATTCAGCAGGTCCTTGAAATTCAGGATGGTGATGTCTGCAACGGCTTCCAGTTTAGTCAGATAATCGTTGTAGGCGGCAACGTTTTCGATGGCCATCGCTTTGTCCGGACGCCAGGCGGGAAGAACTTTCGTTTTCAGGTTGCTTTTGCGGATAGCGGCATGATATTCCAGATTATCGACAGGGTCGTCGGTTGTACAGACCACCTCCACATGCATGCGTTCCATGATGGCTTGCGCGCGGAACTCCGCTGTTTGCAGCTTAGCCGTACATTCATCGTAGATTTCGCGGGCGGTAGCCGGATTCAACACTTTATCGACTCCGAAAATACGACTTAGCTCGAGATGTGTCCAATGATAGAGCGGATTGCGCATCGCATATTGAAGGGTTTCCGCCCATTTCTCGAATTTTTCGTATGCTGGTTTGTCTCCTGTGACGTATTCTTCCGGGACACCGTTGGCACGCATAACACGCCATTTGTAATGGTCGCCGCCCAACCAGATTTCCGTCAGGTCGGCAAACTTGTGATTATCGGCTATTTGTTGCGGGCTAAGATGACAGTGATAGTCGATAATCGGCATTTTGGATGCATGCGCATGATAGAGCTTTTGAGCTGTCTCCGTTTGGAGTAGGAAATTAGAATCAAGGAATGTTTTCATGATATTAGAGGTTACATAATTCAACGGTATTTTTTGATAATGGATAAAGCCTCCCGGCAAAGTGTGCTGATGCCTTCCCAATTGCCACCGGCAATCATCTCTTTCGGGAAAAGTTTGGAGCCCATACCTACACAGGTGACCCCTGCCTTGAACCATGCCGAGAGATTTTCTTCGGTCGGTTCCACCGCACCGGTCGCCATGATAAGAGACCAGGGCATCGGAGCTTTCATGTTTTTAACGAACGACGGTCCTCCTACGTTTCCCGCCGGAAATATCTTGCATAGGTCGCAACCTGCTTCCTGCGCGAAACCTATTTCCGAAACGGAACCGCATCCCGGTGTATAAGGAACCAGACGGCGGTTGCACACTTTGGCTACTTCGGGGTTGAATAACGGTCCGACTACGAAGTTCGCCCCCAGCTGCAAATACAAGGCTGCTGTTCCGGCATCCACTACGGAGCCGACACCCAGTATCAATTCCGGGCAATCTTTTACCACAAACTTGTTCAGTTCCGCAAATACTTCGTGTGCGAAATCCCCACGGTTGGTAAATTCGAAAGCACGTACACCCCCTTCGTAACAGGCTTTTACTACCTGCTTGGCTATTTCAGCCTCTTTATTGTAATAAACAGGAACCATTCCGGTGCTGATGATGGCATCCAGTACCTGCATTTTGTTAAATCGTGCCATGATGATAAATTTATAAACAGTTATTACTTTCTTTTCTTAAAGAGCATTCGACGAATATAAAGAATCGTCCTGTGTTTATTCGTCAACGCTACCATGCAAATATACTTTCAATATATGTTGAAAGTAAAAAAGACAATTGTGTTTCTTGTATTCAACAGATGTCTTTTTATCTTTCCATATTCTGGTTAGAATATTTGCATGGGACGAAATTGTTCGGAGCTACTGACCTTTTCCGGAAAAGGATGTTGCCTTTTTCCAGAAAGGAAAGTTCTTTTCCTGCTTTCGGATGGGTTTTATCGTGAAACACGTCCCGAGGCATCTCCCTTCATTAACTTTTCAACTTCATCGACAGTCACTTGGTTGAAATCACCGTAAATCGTGTGTTTCAGGCAAGAAGCAGCTACGGCAAAATCGAGTGCTTGCCGGTCATCGGAAGGATAAGTCAGCAGGCCGTAAATGAGACCACCCATAAAGGAGTCTCCTCCGCCTACACGGTCTACGATATGTGTGATATCGTAGCGGCGGGACTGGTATAGTTTGCCGTCAGCATACAAAACGCCTCCCCAAGTGTTGTGATTGGCATTGATGGAACCGCGCAGGGTGATAATAACCTTTTTGGCCCGTGGAAACTTCGTCATGAGTTGCCGGCATACGGATTCAAACTCGGCAGCGTTTACCTCTCCCTCCGTTTGTGCGACATCGAAACCTTCCGGCTTGATACCGAACACTTTTTCGGCATCTTCCTCGTTTCCCAGGATTACATCGCAGCCGGCCACCAAATCCGGCATTACTTCACCGGCTGTCTTTCCGTACTTCCACAGGTTTTTCCGGTAATTCAAATCGCACGATACCGGTATTCCCATACGGTTTGCCACCTGTATAGCTTCCAGGCAAGCATCGGCAGCTCCTTGCGAGATAGCCGGTGTGATACCTGTCCAATGAAACCAGGCAGCCTCTTTAAAAACTTCTTCCCAGTCGACCATGCCCGGTGTGATTTCGGAAATAGCAGAGTGAGCGCGGTCGTAAACCACTTTGCTGGCGCGGGCTACGGCGCCTGTTTCCAGAAAATAAATCCCTAAGCGTTCCCCTCCGTATACGATGTGTGAGGTTCCGACACCATATTTACGTAAATCCATTACGCAAGCGCGTGCGATGTCGTTTTCGGGCAAACGGGTTACAAACTCTGTCGGGATACCGTAATTGGCTAATGACACAGCCACATTGGCTTCTCCTCCTCCAAAGGTGGCATTCAATTTATCACTCTGACAAAAACGGAGATAGTCCGGCGTAGCCAGCCTGAGCATGATTTCTCCAAAGGTTATTACTTTTTTATCCATATCAATGGTTTATAATGTATTCTGCTCACAAAAATAGGAGAATATTTTTTAAATACTCGCGTTGTGTGTGCGAAAACATATTAATTAACACAAAGTTTGTGTCAGAAGGGGAATTGTCTGTTATTTCTCGATATTGATTGGATACAGATTACAGGGACTTAATTCTATCAGCTAATCTTCTTTTACTCATTGGTCTTTTCTTTTTTTTAAAAAATGAGAATAACTATGCCAAAATAGCACTACAGGAAGAGATGATATAGTGGAAAGTACACTTATCTGGTTGTTTATAAGCTCGACTTCTGCTTTATGAGATAACAATGCAGAGATTTGCCCGATTATCAAAATGTCACTATCATAGCGACTAAATGGGATTAGTATGGCGGGTAAAATGAATTACCCGCACATGTAACCTTTTTTGACGTATTATTCCGATAGTAAAATGCTTAAATAGAGAGCATACTGTCAATCGGTAGAGGTAAGAAAAAGGCAGATGATTTTGTATGACATATTTTTTGTCGTGTACTGTGGTCCTATTAGGTATTTCTGATATTCGTATATTCAATAGGATGGGGAGTCCCAATTTTAGGGGGAATAGTCAAGCTTGAAAACGATGGATTTTCAGGCCTCGAAACCTCGTTTTTTTGCTCTTTTGCGAAAAACGCGAAAAATCAAGGTGTTCTAATACTTCAGGAAATAGTTTCTACATATTGATTAACAAGTGATTATGAACAAAAACCGGAAATTGAAAAAAGTGCTGATTTTAGGGGGTCGGAATAGGGGGTAAAAACGATAAAAAGTGTTGATATACAATAAGATAGAAGAATGGTAAGAATGACGAAAAAAAACGTACGTTTATTTTCGTCACAAAAATACGGATAAGTTTTAAACTGACAACTATTTTCCAGAAGAAATTTATTTTTTCTATATGCTTTCTTATCAATCAGATAGCTTATGATGTACGAAAAACCACCTTTCTTATACGAACTTTCAAAAACGCAAAAAAAATGCCAAAAATAAACGTACGTTTTATTTAGTCATTATACAGAATTTAACAACGTGCGGGATAGTGAACTTTTTAATTTCGATACATTATTATTAATATTAAATTTAGAATTATGAACAAAAGAATTTCTACTCTTTTGGCCAGTGTCCTGCTGGCCGGTAGTGTCGGGGCGTTTGCGGAGACTATAGCCCCTACTGAATTAAAAACAGGAGATGTCGTTTTTGTGAAGAATGCCTTCGATGAATCTCAGGGCTCTAATCTTTTTTCCACTTATTTGAAAGCACAAGGAGATAATGGTATTGTTACTGCTAAACAGAGTGATTATGTGCTGGATACAAAAGCAAAGATAGACTCTGTTAGTTGGAAAATTACAGTGCGTGAAAATGCAAGAGGTGAAAAAGATTATAAATTTACAAACGTTGCAACAGGTGTCGTAATGGCTTATGATGCTCCGAAACAACCTGCAGTGGTTGAAAATGATAACTATGATGGTCTTGCTACTAGTACTGATTCTGCTAAGGTGGTAGCAGCAACGGATAAGAATTCTTATTGGTCGGTAGATGCGTATAATGATACTTATACTATCGCTTATAAGTATCATACAGAAGATGGTGATTCTGTTGTCGCTGTTGGAGCTTATCGTTATACGGAAAAATCTGAAGCTTACATGGTTCGTACAGCGAGGGTTGAGTTTAGTTCTGATATGGCCACGTCTTTAGGTGACTTAGCAGGTCTTACTGGTATACATATTGCTGATTTTGGTCAGTGGACACTGGATGATGGCGTTGAAGCTGCCTTGACCGCTATGTACAACATCCCTTATTCAGAATTGAAAGCTTCTCGTATCCGTTCTACGAACATCCAGGGATTGGTGAACTTCCAGATTGTTCCGGTTGAATATAATGCTGGAACTGATAAACTTGAAGTTGTAAAAGATCCTAAGGGAACAGAAACTACATTTGCATTCCTGCCCGTATCACAAATCGGTTTGGATAACCCTAAATATTATACAATCGATACAGCTCGTTATAATATCGCAGGTAAACATAATGATGCTGTTTATGCTTATGGTTTGGATACTGATACGATTATTAAAAAATTGGATGCTGATAGCCCTAAGAACGGTCTGCGCGTATTTACTCTGATGCGTGAAGTAGGTAATGCCGATAGTATTATCTTCCGTCCGGCTTCTATCGTGAAATATAAAGAAAATGCAACCGAAGCTCCTTATTATGAAGTAGAAGCCAACCCTAGTAATGGGCCTTTGACGCTTGGTGAATATGAATACAAAACTGGTGAAGTCGTTTTAGGTCAAGCTAAATTGGAGAATACGAAATTAGTTTCTACTGTATTTGCTGTAGAAGATGAACGTGTAGAAGGTATTTTGCGTCCTTACGCATTTACAGCACCTGTATATCCTAACATTGAAGTAGGTTACTACTTTATCAAGAATAAGGCAGCAGACAAAGCAAATGCGGATGTTAAGATCTACGATAAATATTATGTATACGGTTTGTGCGAAAAAGACGGTACAGGTTATGTCGCAGAACCTTCTGCAGACAACTCTTACCAAGTATGGGTTGTATCCGGAAAAGACGATAAGCTGAAAGTTCAGAACCGTTATACAAAAGAAGTATTGGGTGATGTATTATATGAAGTAGGCGATGGTTTATATTCAACGGGTAATTTGGATACTTTGGCATTCGTAACTGCTGATGCAGAGAAGGGTGCTATTGATTATTTCGCAATCGATCCTGCTGATATAAACTATAAGAAATTCGCATTAGGTCTGGTAAACGGTATCGGTGCAAACATCTATGTAACAACAGTAGCCGACTCAGTTCTGGGTGTAAAGGCAGATGATGCTTCCTTGATGTTGTATCCGACAATAGGAACAGTAACAAAATATGGTGTAAATGACGAATTGTTAGCTACCGCTTATACTTTCAAAACTAAAGATGGTAAGGTCTTAGGTAAAGTTGGCAATAAATATGTCGTTTCAAAGAACATAGATGCAGTTCTGTTATTCTTTAAGGTTGCTGCCGATGGTGAATATTATGTAGTAGAAAGTGCTTTGACAGGTACAATTGAAGAACAATTGGAAGCAGAAGTAGCATATCTGACCACAAAAGCAACAGACAACTACCTGACAACAAATACA
>NZ_QRMP01000018.1 GCF_003473295.1 Parabacteroides sp. AM08-6 | reverse complement strand
CAGGGCAAACGCATTAAAAAATATCAAGAGAAAGGAGTTGGTGTAGATATTCATTATCCCATCCAGCCCCCTTTCTTTTCGACCGAATACTGTTCTTTTTTGTGTTGTCCTTTTTCAACATAGCCAAAGCGACTTTGGAGACCACAGAAAAATTTTGTGCAGCATTATTTTTTTTGCGGTCATCATCTTCGTTAAAAGTAACATCCAACTGCCAATGCAGATTATTTTCGACAGCCCAATGGGAGCGTATGGCTTTGCCTATCTTTTGTGCATCTAATTCTAAGGAGGAGATGTAATACCTTGTCTCATGGCTCCTTAGCGGTCCCTTTGCTCCGGGGATTGTTCGGATGGACTCGACCGAAACAAACGTTTTTAATCCTTCCCAGTCTTTCCAACCATTCAACCAGAATAGATTATTACATACTCTATAAATACGTTCTTCTATCCGTCCGTGGCCTTTCTCATAAGTCTCAAATTGGGATATTTTGTGTGGTTTTTCGCTACACCATTTTTTAAAGAACAAATTCATATCCTTATACAAATGTTTGTGGTTTTCTTTGACGGCCAATACATAATCGGCGCCTTCTTCTATGATTGTTTTGGCGATGGCTTTTTGGCAACCCATCGCATCGATGGTTATAGTGCAGCCTGCAATATCCAACTCTTTCAACAGTTGGGGGATGGCTGTTATTTCATTCGTCTTCTCATCCACTTTTAATTGTCCAAGGCTTATCCCATACTCTGCAAAACAGGCACTTACGATATGGAGCTTGCTACGTAGAGAGCTACGTTTGCTTAAGCTGCCACGATATGATTTGTCGATTTCATCATAAGTGCCGTTCTTGATGGTCTTTCCGTCAATGGCTATTACGCCTTCATAATTTTCTATTACCGAGCGGACC
Organism: Parabacteroides sp. AM08-6; assembly: GCF_003473295.1. Taxonomy (GTDB): domain Bacteria; phylum Bacteroidota; class Bacteroidia; order Bacteroidales; family Tannerellaceae; genus Parabacteroides. The sequence continues at coordinate 72,587 of NZ_QRMP01000018.1, read as the reverse complement.
CATTGACGGAATTTTCTTTCGAATACTTCGGGTTTTAATAATGAGAAAAAGCGATTGAAGGTATCATGGGAAGGTATCTTTTCCAAATAAGGGAACACGGTCTTGAAATAGTCAAATTTGCACCTGCCGAAGAGTGCTACATCTTCCCAAGTTTGGGCATCACAAATCACCGCAGCTAGGGTGATATAGACTATGACCTCCGATGTATGCACTTGGCGTCTGTCAATTCGAAAGTCGGGAATGCTTTGAGATAAAGTTAATAATGTCATTTCTATGTCTTGATTTTTAAACAAATATACGATTCTTATTGGAGGAATCAACTTTTATCACTATGTTTGTTTTGATAAACTATTACTTTCTTTTTGATTTCTTTTTAATGCGTTTGCCCTGTCTATGCCGATCTATTTATTGGCTGATAATTATCGACCAGTTGGCTGACAGTTATCAGCCACGTGGCCGACGGTTATCAACCAACTGGCCGACAATTATCAACATCAAATTTGCTGTCGTCAAAATTTCAAATAGAATGGGAACAAATTAAAATAGTACGGCAGCTTGTAAAAAAGGACTCCACGACATTCATTATTCGGATTATATTGCTTATTTTAGCAACTTAAATAAAAAGTTGTTGTATGAAGCGGGGTATTAGTATTCTTATCTTAATATTATGTGCATTTTGCCTGCATGCCCAGTCGGAATTTACATGGACAATGAATAAAGAGGGTAAAATGATAGCACTCCCCAAGCGTGCGGAATTCAACCTGAACCTGCCGAAACTCCAATACAACACAATGTATCTGACATCCGAACGCCAAATTCTGGATGCACAGTTACGCGAATTTATACCGGACATGCGCGAATATACGGACGAACGTCCCATGGATATGCAAATCCTTTCTTCCGCCTATCAGCCTTTTTTCAATACATATACCCCTATGCTCCGCAGGGTTTCGCCGATGGCGCTCGATTTCCATGAAGTTTCACTGGTTCCAATCAATAGAAACCTGACTTTTGTTGTCACCGGACAGCAATATACATGGCCGGGCGTAGGCGGTATCACCCGGATTAATCCGGAGCTTGCCTGGCATGACGAAAGATGGACACTCAGCGGCGGTGCTTTTGCCGGACGTTTTTTTACGCCGTTCAATCCTTCTCCACAACTCATGGGAGGCTTCAATGCAATGGCAGCTTACGATGTAACCGACTGGATGACTGTCAGAGGATGGGGACAATACGCATTTTATGGAGATAAAGAGGAAAAGAACCCGCACATGTTGATGAATCCTTTCTACAATCATACGAACGTAGGAGGCGCTTTCGAATTTAAAATCAACGACGGTTTCCGGCTCGGCTTGGGCGTCAACTACGAATTCAATCCTGTCCGCGGAAAAATGGAACGACAAATATTGTTCTATCCGGGAGGTAAAATCGGTAGTTTCCGGATAGGGAATTGACAGTATACCTCACAACAAACCCGTATTGCATCCACGATTTTCTTCCATTCGCTATTACAGATTCCAGATTTTATCCCACGGAGTAATTAATGGAGGCTCAGAACCGAAAGGCATTGTTATCCGCCAATAGGCCACCTGATAACCGGCAATCACTCCGAAACCGTCCGTCACATTCGTATAAGTGGCCGACGGCTCAAGCAAACCGTCTTGATAAGCATCCCCGAACGTTATGGAGAAATTGCGTATTACAGTCAGATAATGGTAATAATCTTCGGAGATGGAGAGCAGGCGGATATCATAATGTACGATGCTGGTGATGGAATCGCCGCGATATGAATCCTGTATCGGAGAGAACACCGACTTCACAGTATATTCCCGTCCGTTGAACATATCGTCGGTAAACGTACCGCGACAGGTGGAAGCATCCAACTGTTCCAAGGTCGGATTGGAGGCAACGAACTGAAAAACGGGGTCTTCATATCTCAGATTAAAGAAATAGTCCGTATAAAAACCGGCTTTCGGATACGAGCTCGATATTCTCACACTATCTCCCTTCCAGTATTCCGTCACCTTTTCCACAATCAAACGATAAAAATTCCGTTTATCCGGATTATCGCTGAAAGTTATGTAAACACGCATCTGAGGTTGCAAATAATTAACGCCTTCGGAAGTGATAAAGCGAACGGTATCCAGCCCTGTAATCGGCACAGTTTCCGGTATCAGAGTTTCCCCTTTTACCGGGTCAAAATCCGGAGCTTCCGCTTCCAGCCTCAACCGGTCGCCCGCCTGTACCCGGCAGCCGGGCAATACAAATTGCCCTTTCGGGTTAATCGAATCACCCGGTATGTCAGCTTGTTGCATGGTTCCTCGCAGCTGGTCGTTGACATACACGCGAATTGTTCCTTCTTCCAGTTCACTGTCCGGGACACTATCCAGTAAAAACCAACTTTTCGATAGATAAGCGGAAACATCCTGCCCCTCCGTCACCGAGGCATTCAATACCAGTTTAGGCGGTACATAAGGCAACTCCAGCACGACATCCCGCGTACATCCAGCTGCCAGAAGCAGTAAAAACAAACCATATAAATAATCCTTTCGCTTCATCCGTCAAAACTTATAAGTATACGATAACGATGGTAAAAATAAGAATAATATCGTTTCCTGCAACTGCACATATCGTTTGCCATCCTGCTCATAATAATACACCGGGCTTACCATGAAAGGGTTAGGATGCATATAAGCATTACACAAACTCAGGCTCCACACACCCATCCGGCCTTTTTTCTTATATTGGTAAAAGTTTGCACCCAAATCCAAACGATGATAAGGAGACAACTGATAATTATTCCGTGAACTGGCACTACTCCCGTTCGGCATTGAATATAAGCCGTCGAAATACCCGTTATTAGCTTGCCCTGTACCCGAACTGTAGAGTTGGTCCATAATCGTAATATGATTACCGGAAGCATACATCCAGGCAGCCGTCAATTCTATCTTCTGCGAAAGTTTAAAAGTCAATACCGCATCTATTTTATGGCGGTTATCATATTTTGCGGGAAAACGACGCCCTTTATTGACAGAACCATCCGGAAACCAGCGGTCCGACCACGAAAGAGTATATCCAATCCATCCTGACAAGCGCCCTATCTTTCTTTGTGCCATCAACTCCAATCCGTATGAACGGCCCTTCCCCACTCCTACCCGGTCCTCCCATCCGGTAAAAGAAGATAAGGCAGGACTGACATCCTTGTATTCCACCAGATTTTTCATCTGCTTATAGTATCCCTCCATCGAGAAATCAAATCCATCGATATAACAATACAAACCACCTGACACCTGGTGCGAATTCATCGGCCGGATGCGGTCGGTTACCGGTACCCAAATATCCGTAGGCTGATTAATATAACTGTTGGAAAGCAAATGAATATATTGGTTCATCCTGCTGTAAGAAACTTTTGCCGATAAATTCCGGATCAGCCTGTAACGGGCAGAGAAACGGGGTTGCAACGACTGGTAAGTCTGCTTTTGCACACGAAATAACGTATATCTTAATCCGGCATTCACACTCAAACGAGCAGTCAGATGCATCTCATCCTCCGCATACAACGAAGTTTCATGTCCAAAGATAACCGAACGGGCAAACTCCGTACTTGTTTTCTGCGTAATAATAGAGTCCTTATACCAAGAATTCATATTACTTTGTTCCGGTCGGAAATTATGAAATAAATAATCGACCCCCATCCGGATACGATGGTTCACGTGCGGCCGGTAATCAAATGAAGCCCGCAAGCTCAAATCTTCCATGGCTGAACGGAAATGTCCTTCCTGGAAATAAGATTGCTGATGCTGCTGGTCAATCGACGAAACAAAAGCATCCCGCTGCTGCAAAATATGGGAGCGATACCGGGTATAACCGGCCGTAAAGGTAGCGAACAGCTTATTATTAATCATATAGTTCCATCCGCCTGAACCTATCAGATTTCCCCAACGCCAGCGGAATGTACGGTCGGCTCCATACGGGTCATCCGTATTTTCACCGTCCATATAGCTATCGCTTCCCAGATAAAAACTCGCCCAGGCACGGCTCCTGTCCGAAAAGGAATGGTTTACCTTTATATTCATATCATAAAAATGGTATCCACCCTGTACTTTCCTCTCCGAATCCTTATTGGCAGCCATCAAAATCGGCCAGGTAATCAGTTCCATCCATGTACGGCGTACAGACACATTAAAAGAAGAACGGTCGCGGATAATCGGTCCTTCCAGATTGGCCCGCACAGCCAGCAGTCCGATGGAAAAATTCCCATGATATTCCTTCCTGTCCCCCTCATTGGTGCGTACGTCTACAACGGAAGAAAGCCTTCCGCCGTATTCGGCTGGAAAGCTTCCTTTATAAAAAGTGGCATTCTTCACTGCATCCGGGTTGAAAGCGGAAAAGAAGCCCAATACATGATTGGTATGATAAACCGGATTTCCATCTAACAAATATAGATTTTCATCCGCATTGCCCCCCCTAACATACAAGCCGGTCATCCCCTCCGTCCCGACCGCCACTCCCGGTAGTCGTTGCAAGGTTTTGACGACATCCGTCTCGCCCAGCAAGGCCGGCAAAGATTTCATCCGGCTTGCCGGAATCTCCGACATGCCAGGCCGGGGATTCATTATTTCAGAACGGGGATTCACTCCTTTCACCACCACCTCCCCTAATTTACCTATCATATTCAGCGGAAGGTCTATCATGGTATCCCTGTCCAGAATAAAAGAGACGGAAAGCGGTTCGTATCCTACATAAGAGGAGAAAAGCGTGACCTCGCCCGGAGGAAGTGTGAGACTATAGAAACCATAATTATTGGAAACCGAGCCTTTTCCGGAAATACGGTCCTGTACGCTTGCATTAATCAAACTTTCATATGAAACCGAGTCGCGGACAAAACCACTGATTGTATATAACCGCGGCTTTCGTTTCAAAATCACATATTGTCCGGACATTTTATAAACGAGAGGAAGCGGGTCAAACAGCCGCTTCAAACAATAATAAAGCGACTCGTCACGTACTGTCAGTGAAACTTTCTGAAATTCTTTCAACATAGACGATTCATACGAAAAGAATATTCCGGTCTGTTTCTCCAGTTCCAAGAGAATATCCTGCAAAGGCACCTGCCGCATATCCAGTGTAACCGTCGGAGTAGGATCTGCAGGCAAAGACAAAAAGCCTTTTGTCCACGCAAATGGCGTACATGCCAGAAATCCTATCAACAACAAGTAAACACGATAATACATAGATATAGTTCTTATTTTTCGGGAGCTGCAACCAGACGGGTATCCAATGTCTGATTGATAACCATCAACACTTCATCAAGCGGCAAATCATTGAAAGTTGCCGTCAATCTGGCATTCTGAGATTTCGCCTTATTCGTAATCTTCACCTGATAGTAATCGTTTAAATCTTTTATCACCTGTTCCAACGGAGTATCGTCGAACCGCAATTGTTTCGTTTTCCACGATAAATTATTGAGATTTTCCTCCTTCGATATAGTCATATCTTTTTCCTCCTTTGAATAAACGGCTGACATACCGGCTGTCAATACAACTTGTTTTTCCTCTTCCTGACCGGCTGAAAAACGCACTTTACCGGTAACGACATTCACTTCCGTTGCGGCAGGACGTTCATTCACTAAAAAACTGGTACCTAAAACCGTCACTTCCGTCAAAGCCGTATGGACGGAAAAAGGGCGTGTTTCATTCCTCTTCACCTGGAAAAAGGCCTTTCCACTCATCTCCACAACACGCCGTTCTTTTCCATACCCTTTTATATCGTACCGTAGTGTAGAACCTCCGGCCATCGAAACCAATGTGCTGTCCGGCAGGAAAACCTCTTTTACTTGTCCTGAAGCGGTAGTAATGGCCACCCACTCCGGCTTGTTTCTATCTACAATATAAAATGTACCGATGCCAACAAGCAACAAAAATACCGATGCCGCAGCCAACCAATAACGAAGGAGGAATACGGATTTTCTTATTCCTTTCCGGGCTGCAAACTGCTCCCAGGCCTTGTTTGTATCCAAAGCACCTTCTTTGTAGCGATGGGCTACAAAACGCATGCGTTTTTCAAATTTGTTCTCTTGCTCGTTGTTCATCATCTCCTTTATTTTGTAAAGTATTGCAAGAATGCCTCAACAACACTTTTCTGCTTTTATTTGCCCAATTTAAATTTATAGCCCACGGCAAGGCTTAATTGTACATAAACTTTAGTAACCTTACACCATTAAGACCGGAAAAAGAAAAAAACCCCTACGCCACTCCAAATAAAAAGCAATAAATCCGTTTCGCTGTCTCCCGCAAAGCCTTCAATGCTTTTCCCATCTGGTTCTCCACCGTTTTAACCGAGAGATGAAGCTCGTCGGCTATCTCCTGGTATTTCAAACCATCCCGCTTGGAAAGCAGGAAAATCTTTTTCCGTTCAGCCGGTAACCCATCGATAGCCGACCACAAACGGGCATCCCGTTCGGCCTGATACATTTGTTCCTCTTCCGATGTATCTTCCAAATCCGCCAGAAACTCCGTTGTTTGTTGCATATCCGTCGATTGGGCAATCAGCGTCAACGACCGGTTGCGCACAGCCTGAAAAAGATAAGATTTGATATTGGCGATTACGACATGATTGACATTTTTGTCCCACACATCCGCAAACACCTGTTGGACTACATCTTCAGCATCTTCCGTCTTCTCCGTAAAACGAAGCGCAAAAAGACAGAGAGGCTTATAAAGCTCCTTGAATATACGTTCGAATTCCCCTGAAGATATTGTCGCCATAGATTTGTTTTCTGAACTATCCGTTACAAAGTAAATTAGTTTTCTTTGTAAATATTCAAATTTCAGAATATTTATATATTTATATTTATCAGTCCATACCGGGAAATAAAAAAAGCCCATCCGACTTTTTTATTGTCGGACGGGCCTTTACCTGTATTATTCATATTGAGCCTTCCCAGGCCGAATGAATAATAGCCTATAAGACTACTACCTTTAAAGTACCTGTAAGCAAAGTTGAATCAAGCGATATTTCAGTGAAGAAATATTGATTATTGGTATCAATACTCTTCAGGTTACAAGGATACACCAGTTCCGAAAATTTCACTTCATAGGAAACTCCGGCTTTTAAAGGCAAATCCGTAAACGATGCACTTGTATATGTACTACTCAGTTCTGTCGGATCTATCTCAGCCGTATAAGTGTCAGAATGCGTATATCCGTTGCTATCCGTGATAGTATATTCCAAACTTCCGCCAAACTTCATCATAGAGTTGGTAATACCCGTAAACCGTAACGTATACAGGCCATCTTCCTGCAATACGGCTGTACAATGAGGCGGGTCCAGACTCTCCAGATGTGACTGCGTAAACAAAGACTTCGTTATGGATACGGGAATGGACGAATTACCATTTGCATCTAATGTATAAACAGTAAATTCATAAGAGCCCAATGTCAAACCTTCGATATAAACCTCGTCGACTAACGTATCGATTATCTTTTCCTGTTTATCATCCCCATAAACAATCTTGATTTTTTTAGAAATCTGGTCTTTGGGATTTGTCCAGGTAAGAAGAACACGTCCGGTTCCTGCATAAGCTTTCAAATCTGTTATCTTGCCTGAATAGGTTTGTTCAGTCAGGTAATCGACATAGAGGGCATCCATATTATCGCAAGAGATAAAACCACCGCTTACGACATAGAGGCATATTGCCCATATAATTATTTTTGCTTTCATATTCATTCCTGATATTTTATTTAACTTCTTCCCCATAAAGCGTAATTTCAGACATACAACCGGAATTTCCATTGGACATACGCGTAATTGCCTTATATCGTAGATAACGGAAAGGACGCGTAAATTTCGGTTCTTCCGGATACATCCAGAATTCAGAGCCTTCTTTCAGCTCTCTATTAGCTTCAGCTTCATCCGCAGGTTTGTTAATTGTATATTCGCCTACGTATTCCCAATCATCAAGAATGCCATCATCCGGATTCGGGTCGTTACTGATGAAAATCTGACAAGTTTTCACTTGCTCACCGGCCCATGCACTGGCGGAACGTTGCCACAGACGCATCCGGCTGATACGAACTTCACGACCGAGGTCGATGAAATAAGAGAATGGATAAGACTGATCTCCCGTATGGAAATAATTCAATGAATAGGTGGGATCCTCGTCTGTCAGTCCATCCCAGAATTTCGCAATATTACCTTCATACGCCGTTTCACGAGCATTCTTCATACTATCCTGCGTATAAATAGAAAGCCATTCTTCATAGGGTTTCTGATTTTTCCAATCTATTTCCGAATAATCCCATTTATCGCCATACAGACGCTGGTCACGCAGGAAAGTGAATTGGCTCTTGTCCAATTCATAGTCAGTCAGCGGAGTAATTGAGCCGAAATCCTTTATTTCCGTTTTATTTTCATAATGGTCTACGATATAAGCGGAAACTTCGTAAGGTACGGCTTCAAGTCCCTGGATAAAAGTACGTTCTTCTTTTTTGTTCGAAGAAAATACTTTCAACGCTTCCGAACCATTGCCTTTTATATTGACATAAATATCCACCGGCTGTTCATTCGGGTTTTCCAACGATACGACAACTGCTGAGAAACCGGCATAAATATTAAGCGTTTTAAAAACAGCTGCAACTGTCGGTTCCAAAGGTGTAACTTTCATTACAACAGGCTCAGACTCGTTGGCATCCCGATCCACAGCGAAAAGCTTTACTTCATACTCCTTAACAGAGCCTAAACCCTCTATTACCAAGCTGTCACTATATACGGAACTCGTTTTTGAAATCGTTTTACCTATATCAGTCACATATTCTGCACGTGCATACAAATAATCCGGATCTGTGGGAATCGTGTATTTAAAATAACCGCCTCCATAACCGGGAGTGAACGTTACATTCGATATCGGTCCGGGAGGAACCGTATCTTTGGCCGTATCACTTTCCGTTTTGCAGCTTGCCATCAATAAGACACTGACGAATAGCGCAATAATATTAATATTAATTTTTAATTTCATACAAATACAATTTTAATGTTAGATAATTACAATTAATAACCAGGGTTCTGTACGACCTTCGGATTTTTGTTGATCTCATCATCACAAATCGGCATTAAATAACTTTTAGGGCTACTCCATGTCCGTTGTTGCCAAGTAGTAAGAACGAAGAAATCTTCAAGTGTTTTTCCATCCGGAGCATACCATCCTTGAATTGGCTTATTAAAGAACTCGTCGGCACGTTTCCAACGGCAAATATCATAGTAACGTTGTCCTTCAAAAGACAATTCAATCATTCGTTCTGTATGAATAATGCTCCGCAAACCGTCCTGCGTCAAATGCTTACCCGGTGTACGCACAATAGAAGCATCGTTCCATAGCTGTTCAATCGGACGGGTAAGTCCTGCCCGTGCCCGAACCGCATTCAATTTATCATACACCTTCTGATCCGGTCCGTAATATTCATTATAAGCTTCCGCATAGCTCAAATAAAGGTCTGCCATACGGATAATCGGGAACGGGAAGCTCACGACACGTTGCCAGTTGGCACTTCTGGATTCCGGATGCACATACTTTTTAACGGCTATACCTGTCCAATAATAGTCGGTAGCATGCACTTGACGTCCGCCGGGCCATTCACCGCTACGCATTTTCGTATAAACACGTGTATCGTAGCTACGCCAGATACATCTGTCGACAGCCATCCATGCATAAAAGCGTGGTTCGCGATTCAAGTGCATTTTGATTGTTTGTTCACCGGCTTGCATATATCCCAAATGGTAGTTATCGTCGGGAATAGTAGTAAAATCGAAACGATTCTCATACGGATACGTCTTATCTTCATCCATCGGCACTCCATTTTTCGTATAGAATAATTCGGTCATACGATAAGTTCCGCCAAGCCACTGCCAAGAAAATTCTGCCGTATTAGGCAAATCAGGATCTCCACGCAAATTAGAGGCATGCGAGAACGAACCCTGGTCTGTATAAATAAGATTGGAATATCCCCAAACAAGTTCATCGTTCCAAGGATCATTAATGGAGAAGCGGTTATTATAACAATAATGCATGATTTCCGATTTATCCCAGTCTGCCTGATCCCAGAATTTAACTTGTTTATTATAAGTATACAGTTTCTTACCCTCTGCTTCCGCTGCTTTGATTGCGATATCTAAAGCATCCAACGCTTCTTTCCATTTCTCTTTATCATAAGTCTGCGGGAAGAACGGTTCACCAGTTTCATCTTTAAAATTGCTGTAAAATTCACTGTTTCCATTGAAAAACGGACTTGCCCGGTAAAGTAATATTTTAGCTTTGATAGCCTTGGCTATTACACGGTCAATCTGTCCGTAAAAGATGACACTTCTTGTATTGAACAAATCTTCTTTTTCAGAACCGTCTTCATTGTATAAGACCTCGTTAATCAATCCCAAGATATACTGGAAACATTCTTCCACCGGTTTACGCGGCTGGCGAATGGAGTTAATATCATCCGAAGGCTCAAAGTTTTTATCCATGATAATAATCGGGCCATACAAGCGAAGCAGGTAAAAATGATAATACGCTTTCAATATCTTCACCTGTGCAATCCAGTCCGCCCGTTCTTCGTCCGATAAATTAGGAATATCCCCAAGCCCGTTCAGGAAAATATTACAACTGCGAATGCCTTCATACAAATTTTTAGCTCCGCCGTATCCTCCCCAATATCCGAGAATAGGATCGGAAGAATTGTTCCATCCGCGCATCAATTTGGTTCCACGACAATTACCACGTCCATTAGCAACTTCCGAATCCAGACGTCCCAGCCATTCGTCACCGGCCAACGACATCGATTGGTGGAATCTTTCGAAATCCGGCATAAACGAATAGGCATCAGCTAAAGCGTTATAAGCCTTGTCTTTCGTCTCAAATATACTATTCAAATCGACAGTATTATCGGGAACAATATCGAGATAGTCGCTACAATTGGTAAAACCGAACATGACGGCAACAACCAAAGATAGTTTTATATATAATTTCTTCATAAATCACATTAATTTAGAATGTTACTTGTAAACCTAAGCTATATACGCGTTGCAGCGGATATCCCAATCCATCGCTACCCATTTCAGGATCCCAAAGGTCAAATTTTGAAATCTGGAACAAGTTGGAACCTGAGAAATAGACACGACATAATTTAAGAGGAGTCTTCTTAATGAGACGGTCGCTCAAAGAATAACCGACTTCAAGTGTTTTCAAACGGACAAACGCACCATTGCGCAACCACCAAGTCGATTGCTGAGTATTGTTTGAGTTGTTGCCGGCTGAAAGACGGGGCCAGAATGTATTTGCAACAGGATTATCAGCACTCCAGTGATCGTCAGCTATCACTTGCAGAGCATTGCGATAACCCGTAAACGGTGCAATAGCTCCCGAGTTGATAAAGAATGACACACGGTCCTGTCCCTGGAAGAAAGCAGACAAATCCCAATTTTTATAACCGATGGAGAAACCGAAACCGTAGTTGATTTCAGGAGTTGTCGGATAACCTAACGGAACTAAATCGTCATTGGATATTTTCCCGTCGCCATTGATATCTTTATATTTGATATCTCCAGCTTGTGTCGTACTGAAACTTTGTGTCGGAGAATTAGCCACATCGTTTTCGTCAATGAATAAACGTTCGGCTATATATCCCCAGCTTTGTGTCACCGGATATCCGATTTTACTTCTCCAAGGAGTATTTTCATATATCGGTTCCGAAGCTACTACATATTCACCATGAGCATACGTAAAGTTGAAACGTCCGGTTACATACAAATCTTTATTGATATTTTTCTTGATATCGATGGACGCATCGACACCTCTCGATTTTACTTCACCCAAGTTACCATATATACCTACACCGGCAGCCAAACCCATCGAAGGGGGTAAATCCTGACGTTGCATATAGATTTTGGAACGGTTTTCAGTAAAGTATTCTATTTGCAAATCCGCCAAATTAAACAGGTTGAATTCAGCTCCCATATTCTGCTTTTCCGATATCTCCCATTGGATATAAGGATTGGCATAACGGGATATATTGTAACCGCCATAAACATTGGTAAAGGTGTTACCCCAACGATACCCGTCACCTCCGAAAGAAATATCGGATAAGAAGAAGAAACGGTCTGAAGCACTCGCTATTTCATCGTTCCCCACCTTTCCCCATGAATATTTCAATTTGAATTTAGGAAGGACGCTTTCCAACGGTTTCCAATATTTTTCATTTGACATCATATATCCGACACCGATAGCCGGGAAAAGACCCCAACGTTTTGATTTATCGAATTTTTCAGAACCGTTGTATGTCAAAGAAACTTCAGCCATATATCGACCATCGAACGCATAATTGACACGTCCGCGTATACCTTGATTACGTGCCGGAAGCGTTTCCTGAATAGTAGAACCGCCATTGGTATTTTTATCTTCCTCCTGCGTATAAATAGCTACGGCACCAAAATCATGCACATCATTAAATGTGTTATTATAGTGGAAGCCTAACTCATAATATGTCTGGCTATTGGCCTGTCGCGTTGTTGCTGGATTTCCCAACACATCCGTACCTTCATGTACCATACCCAATTTGTAAGTATTGGTAAATTCATCGTAAGTATCCAATGAATACAAATACGGGTCGTAACTACGTTTACTTTCGTAAGCGCTATAATTGGCAATAGAAGCCTTTCCACGGAACATCAATCCACGTGTGATAAAATCCAAGTCCTGTTCCAAAGTAAACTGGGAAGTCACTGTACTTTCAAAACCGTCTTTATAACCACGTACCATCTGTGCATAGGGGTTAGTCAACGCTCTTGACGGGTCAGACCCGAACAGGATATGTTTTACTCCGGCAAACTGTTCGTCCGGCTCATAAAACTTAGGGAATTCTACCGGGTTACCGGCCATAACGCTCTTAAAGATATCGGTCGCTTCATCAAACGGACCGGTATAATTTCTGAATACGGAATTGATATTCACCTCGGCACGTGTCGTACGTGTAAGATTGATATTCACCTTCGCCAAAATGTTAAACCGGTCGATATTGATATTGTTCTTAAAATTGTTCGTCCGGTTTTCTTTCAATATACCCGTATCATTATCATAGCTGACAGCCATATAGTAACGTACGACTTTACCACCACCACTGGCATTCAACGTATAATGCTGGTTATAAGTGAAGTCTTTAAACATTTCCCCATACCAATCTATATTCGGATAAACCATCGGGTTCAAGCCTGACAGTGTATTTTGTATTTTCTGCGCGCTATAGCGTGGAGAGACAATAGGGTTGTCATTATATTGAGCTTCATTATACAATCTCATATAAGATACACCATCCACCATATTCGGAATATGTGTAGGTGCTGAAATTTTAGATTCATGCCGGAAAGAAACGGTTAAAGAACCCTCTTTCCCTTGTTTTGTCGTAACCGAGATTACTCCGTTGGCACCTTTCGAACCATAAAGAGCTGCAGCTGTAGCATCTTTCAAAATAGAAAATTGTTCGATATTATCGGGTTCCACCTGTGCCAAATCATTCGCTGACACTTCAAAACCATCCAACAAAATCAAAGGACTTTGTGCGTAACCGAAAGTAGTTACACCACGGATAAAGAAGGTTGCATTATCCTTGCCCGGTTCACCACTACGTTGATAAGAAATAAGACCAGCCACACGACCAGCCAGAGAGGTGGTTAAGTTACTGGAAGGAACCTTCAAGTCAGATGGTTTAACAGATTCGATGGAAGCAACAACCGATTCTTTCTTTTGTTTGGCAAATGCCGCAACGACTACTTCTTCCAATGCTTCCACATTGGGTTTCAATGTGACTATCAATTCGGTTTTTCCTTTTACAGCTACTTCCAACTGTTCGTATCCGATATAACCAATTTGTAGAACATCCGATTCTTTAACAGAAAGACCGGAAAAATTACCATCGCCATCTGTAATGGCACCACTTGTCGCACCTTTTATCTGAACAGTAGCACCGGCCAACGGTTCACCTGTCTCATCAAGGACTTTTCCATGTACTTGTTTTTTTTGTTGTGTAATTTCCATGCTTACACCTTTACTGCCACTGTTTGCATATGTGAGAGCCGATGTCGCAGTAAAACAGCACAGTAAAACACATAATTTGCAATGTGCTAATTTCATAAATTAATTTTTTAAATTTAAGAATTACGTTCTTTTGTTTAATGAAAAGCTTATCAGATAAGCGAAATTTGAATAATTACTCCATAGGCATTCCTTTTTTGTTAATGACTTTTTTGTTCTTAGTTCTTGCAGAACTATGTCTGCCTTCATTTTATTTATAGATTGGGAACAAATTTATGTATTATTTTTTACTTTTGAGAGTTGTGGTAACTTTTGGTAGCATACTTTAACATAGATGCGTAACATATATTTGAACTAAACAGGGATTATTTGATTTTTACTCTAATCCACCAAAAACAACTTTCAGAACAAATAGCTAATTCATAGGTTTTTACGATTACGACATAGTTCTGCAAGAACTACGGCATTTTCGATACAAATAAATTCATTTCGAAATATTAACAAAAAGCGCAAGATAAAGACAGACAGACAAATAAAACTCAGTACGCAAAAATCAGGGGAACTAAAACAAAACGGAAAACAACTTAACAAACCGAGTTATCGACAAAAGGAATATACATGTTTTCACAATCAAGAGGATATAAAGTCGCCGGTATTTTGATTCATCCGGTCCAAAAAGACCAACAATCAAAACACCGGCTTACTTTCGTATGCAATTATTTCTACTCTATAGGAAGTTGATTATTAGAGAAATCAACCGCGAAAACCGATAATTTCACGTACCTCGCGAAGAGTTTTCGCAGCACTCTCACTGGCTTTTTCAGCCCCCATGCGAGCGACCTTCGTCATATATTCATCGTTTGCACGGATATCCAAAATACGTTCACGTATCGGAGCACAGAAATTATTGATATCTTCCGCCAACTGTTTTTTCATATCTCCATAACGGATTTCACAATTGTTGTATTTTTCATTGAAGAAATCATAGGTGTCTTTCGTCGAAACGATATCCATCATTGTAAACAAATTTGCAATCGGTTCCGGCTTCACACTGTTCGGTTCCGTTGGACCGGCATCCGTAACAGCTTTCATGACCTTTTTCTTAATTGTTTTTTCATCGTCAATCAAATAGATGGCATTTCCTTCGCTCTTACCCATCTTACCGGAACCATCCAAGCCCGGCACTTTCACAGCTTTGTTTGAATAATAGAATGAAGCCGGTTCCGGGAAAAATTCCACACCGAACGTCGAATTGAAGCGACGGGCAAAGCGGCGTGCCATCTCCATATTCTGTTCCTGGTCTTTTCCTACAGGCACTTTCACGGCCTTATGAATAATAATATCAGCCGCCATCAAAGTCGGATAAGTCAACAATCCTGCACTCACACTATGCTTGTTTCCTTCATTGAATATTTCTTTTTCCATATCTCCGTCACTGTCGGCAGCATCGATATGGAGCTGTTTGCGAGCCTTATCTTTAAAAGAAGTGGTACGCATCAACTCGCCGATACCGGCATTCATATTCAGATACAAATATAGTTCGGCTACTTCGCGCACATCACTCTGTATATAGATAGTTGCTTTTTCAGGATCGATACCGCAGGCCAGATATTCGGCCAAGATAGTCTTTACGCTATTGCGGATATTATCGGGATGCGGATGTGTAGTCAACGAGTGCCAATCAGCAATAAAGAAATAACAATTATATTCATACTGCATTTGCAAAAAACTCTTTACTGCTCCGAAGTAATTCCCCAGATGCAAATTACCGGTTGGACGAATGCCACTTACTACTGTTTCCATTTTTAATTATTCATTTATTTCAAACGAGGGCAAAGATAATAATATTATTTGGAATGTTTGTTTATCACGATACGCCCCTGCCGCTTGCGGTTGTAAACCGTCGAAAAAAGAAGTATCAGTGCCACAACCCAGGTAATACCCAATACGATTGAAAGCAGAACATGATTATCACCCGAACGCGACACCAGATATATTCCACCCGCAAAAATAAATGTAAGCACCAAAGTTGCAATTCCGGTCAACAGATGTTTCCCCATTGATGTATTTTTCATAACAATAACCATTTTATAGACCACAAAGATATACAAAAGAACAAACAAACCACAACCATACACAGGCTATTTACTTACCGGGAACAGTCTTATTCTTTCTCTATTATCGCCGGCAATTTTGCACCGCAATGCTTGCAATACTCTGCCAACGCATCATGACCGCTTTTCCCGCATTGAGGGCATTTTGCATCTCTCTTTTTCCGGTGCTGGTCTACCATCGTTGCCGACACGATACCCGTAGGCACCGCAATAATCGTATAGCCTATCAACATCACAATCGCGGAAATAAACCGTCCGACAGGTGTAACAGGAGTAATATCCCCATACCCGACCGTTGTCATCGTGACAATCGCCCAATAAATACTATTCGGGATATTTGTGAACTCCGTTCCCGGCTGTGTTCCTTCCACCATATACATAATAGTACCTATCGAGGTTACAAGTATCAGGACAAAAAAGAAAAATACAAAAATCTTCGGAGCGCTGACTTTGAGGGATACCAACAACAAATTCCCTTCCTTCAGAAAATTAAATAACTTGAACACCCTGAAAACACGTATTAAACGGAATGCTCGTATCACCAACAAATAGCGTGTCCCACCAAAGAAAAAGCCCAGATAAACAGGCAAAGTAGCCAATAAATCGACTATCCCGAAAAAGCTGAATATATATTTCCGCGGTTGTGGAGAACAATAGATACGAACCACATATTCGAATGTGAAAAATCCCGTAAACACGTACTCTAATATACGAAGTGCCAAACCATATTGCGCAGGAAAAGTCTGCAAACTCTCAACAATCACGACAAGCACACTCATTATAATAAACCCAATCAGTACGGTATCAAACAATTTCCCTTTTGGCGTATCCGACTCAAAAATAATGACATACAGCTTTTTCTTCAGTTCCTCATCATGTAAAAAAGCATGAATACGTTCCCGTATTCCTTTAAAAAAGCCGACGGAACTTCCATCCTGTTTCATTTGTATTCCCATTTACTAAACCAACAATATTTTATAACAAAACAATAAAGGTATAAAATATTTCATATCTTTGTCGCAAATAATTAAAAAACTTGTATCTATCTGAATGATAGTATGTAGTAGAGAGGTAGATAATTGTTGGTAATAAAAGAATTCCTCCCCCCGAAAGAAATTCTATTTTTTCTAACTACGGCAATAGAAAAATCTATTCGGGAAAAATACAGTTACGAGTATAAAGCATATTGGAGTAAGGTGCAAGATGAATATATTATGCTCCCCTCTCAAAATGGGCTTCCCGATTACGACTGTATGGTAACATTTATCATGCCAATGTCAGCACGATTAAAGACTTGTAACGATGTTATTCGGATGGGAACGAATGGCGAAATAAATCTATTCGAAAAAGCAGAATATCATTCACTTGCAAAAATGTTTGATACAACCGAGCAGTAAATAATATACAGGTATGATGGACTTCGACGAATACATACGCCAAGGCGAACCGCAGAAACGAGAAAAAGGTTATGCATGGCAGACCGCAATCGGCTTGCAGGCCGTCGATGGCTTGAAGCCTTCCGACTACTTGATTGAGACCGCACGTAAAGATATTGAGGGCGAGATTACAATCGACGAAGCCGAACAGCTTATTCGTAGCTATTATCAATCGAAAATAGCACATACGCCCGAAGATGCGGAAATACACGAAGCGGATATGGCATCGACCAACATCCGCCGACTTCTTACCGAGAAAACCTTTGCTTTTACGCTTATCGGACTAACGTCGATTCATCGCCGGATTTTTGATGGGGTATTCAAATTTGCGGGACAAATCCGCGATTACAACATTACCAAAAAGGAATGGGTACTGCGCGGTGATACGGTGCTGTATGTTTCCGCTCCCGATCTTCACAAAGCTATCGAATACGACTTGGAACAAGAACGCCAGTTCGACTATTCAAAAGTAGACAGAAACGGATTAGTGAGCCACATAGCCAAGTTTGTGTCGGGACTATGGCAAATCCATCCGTTCGGCGAGGGAAATACTCGGACGACTGCCGTTTTTACGATTCTCTATCTACGTTCTATAGGCTTTGACGTAACAAACGACCTGTTCGCCAATCATTCGTGGTATTTCCGTAATGCGCTGGTACGCGCCAACTACCAAAACGTGCAAAAAGGTATCATGCGTAATTCCGAATATTTGGAGCGGTTCTTTCGCAATCTGTTATTGGGTGAAAACAATGAGTTGCGGAATAGGTATATGGTAGTCAATGCCCCCGAAGCACTGCCCATAGAACAGGTGTGGCATGTCAACCGTACAAGTACCGAACAACTTACCGTACAAGTAACCGAACAAGTTCGCGCTTTATTGCTTACCTTGTCAAACGAGCAATTATCTCTGAAAGGTCTAATGGAGAAGATAGGCTTAAAGCATCGACCGACATTTTTGGAGAACTATATAAACCCCGCTGTCGAGGCCGGTTTTCTCAAAGTGTTATATCCAGATAAGCCTAATCACCCAAGACAAAAATACCTGCTTACAGCAAAAGGGGTGGCTTTATATAACGAAATAAAGAAAAATCAATAATCCCGGTGAATTGCTTTTACGTTATGTCTGCCGCTCCTCATGCGACATTTTTTGTGACATTTTCTGGTTGATGATTTTGGCGTACACCTGTAAAATCTGCATCCGCAACGGTTACATTATCAAAGATGCAACCATGTAGTGCGATTATATCGACTTGTTGGCAATTACTAAAATGTTGTATTGATCTTGGTACGACGTGTAATATCATCTCTTCATGTAGTCCAGACTTATCTGTAACTCTTTTTATAAATCACTCAATATTGAAAACAACCCCAAAAGGTGTGTTTTTATCAATAAAAATCCGCAAACACAAAAACATTATTACTTTCCTCATCTTCAAGAAGTGAAGCAACCAGTTCTTTGAGTTTACCACTGAGCTTGTTTTTGTAATATGCTTCTTCGAGTTCAGCAAAATCCAGTTCAAAGTGGTATGCATGTTCATAATAATTTAAAAGTCGAGGATTGATATACAACTCTTTTCCTTCAAAATCGGAAAGAGTTATTTTTTGGCGAAACAGTTCTCCTGTTGCTTTGTTGCGCATATAATACTTTGGCGTCGGAGATTTCCCTGTTTCCCGATAAGGGTAAACCGCTATAAACTGATATTTTCCCGCGTCCATGCAGATATCCATAACCGTCATTGAGGTTTGACTGCTCAATATCGGTTTTTTGTGCATATATGGAGTTAAATGCTTTTCTTTGCTGTAATGAAAAACGGTGTCGGATTCAGGATTGTATAAAAGTAATCCGTCAGCCGACTTTCTCACACGTCCGTAACTCACCTGACCAGTAAATACACTGTTCAAATCTGTATAACTCAAATCTATATTTTTGTTTGGTAGTGAGATATAATCCAGCACTGTACCATCCAATTTGGAAATAAGAAAGAAAACTGAATCAATGGTTTGTTCTATAAGATTAAATTCTTCTGGGGGATTGCTTTGCATGATAGATTGCCACAATTTCGTGTTATCATACACCAATATGGACACATCGTCGAACAAAGCCATTTGTCCGTTAACATTCACCTGAGGTAAATTTATTTTCCTTTTGAATTCACCCAATGATGAATAGACCATAATATGATTGCTAAAGTCGGGTGAAACAAACACTTCATCATTTGCCTCATCATACATTAGCGAAGCTGCATCGCTGTATTCTTCCGGTCCCTGTCCTCTACGGTTAAAACGTGATTTAGGATTTCCCTCTTTTGAGAAAAACAGCACGCTGTTCTGAGAGCGGTCTATAACAATAATATTGTTTTCGGTTACATAATCAATGCTGCCTTTATAGAGATAATCATCAGTTTTTGAATAGAGGTGCAGATAAGAGACATCCGCAATATCGGTGAGCTCAATTTTTTTTTCGGGATATTCTTTGGTGACATCAATAAATGCCAGTTTCTCTTGCAGTTCCTTATTAGAGGTACAACTTGCAATTACAAGTGATAAGACTAAATAAAATACTTTTCTCATAATACAAAGATATTATTAATATCTGGAAAATCCTTATCAAAAGGCGAAGCAATGGATACTATATCTCACCTTTTGAATCATACAATGCTTTTTCAACAGATTAAACCTTTTTCACACTATATAAAAATCGGCTATTTCTCTTTCTTCTCGGAAAAAGTCTTTTATACCAGCCATTTTCGGAATACATTTGTATAATACGTGTCCCATTGGAACGAAATAGGGATTATCACTTCCATGTTGTACACGTCCACGCTGTACTTTTCATCCAGATGGATATACTTGCAAACTTCGTAATCTTTCAACACGTCGTTTTTCAGTATCTATTCCCCTTTTTGCCTTGAACCATTTATTCACAACTATCTTGCGCCGTTCTGCTCTACCTTTCAAATTTTCTGCTTATCTTTGTCGCGATTTATCAAATTCTTCTCTGTTTATACTCGTTTCGGGTTTTCTTCCTAACCACATTCGTCAATATTCCATTCAACATATATTGAAAGTAAGTTCTACAATTATGCTTTTTTCTTTCCACATATATTGAAACTATATTTGCTCGGGACAAAATAAAGAAAGTATAGAATGATTTTTCAAAAACATAAGTACGATTCCAGGAAACGGCAGTAGCTTGTTTCCTTTTAGGAGGGAATACAAACAAAGTCATCTCTGAACTTATCACAAGGATACATCCGGTAAGTCGATAAATAACTGGTAGCCTACGCCACGAATGGCCTCTATGCGTATACAAGGGCATGACTTCAAAGACTCCCGCAAGCTACAAACCGCCGCAGACATAACACTCTTATCTCCTTTCAATATGCCACCTTTTATGGGCCGGGCCAATACATCTATACAAATATCTTCATACGTCAATTTATATCCTTCCGCATTCACAAAGCTACGAAAAAGCCGCAAAGAATTACCGCTCAGCCGTATGGCGGCCTTTTCTTCATAACGCAGATAACCGTATTTCTCATCAAACAATAAATTGCAGGGTAGTTCGGTCCAGTCAACCGCAATCTCATATTTTGAAGGAAGAACACTTTTCGGTACAGACTCCGATTCTTCAGAAACAACAGAATGCCTCCTTTTCCACCAGAGATAAAAGGCTATCCCTCCACTTATAAGCACAAACCACAAGCATAAACCTGGAGAAATATATATCCAACACAAGAGAACAAGAAATAGCCATATACATATTAATACACTTCCCAATATTTGCTCCATAATTTTTTGTTTTTTCATACTCATCCGATTATCTGACTTTATTCTACCATCCATTCCAGAAGGGCTCCCTGTTCTGCATCCAGACATAAAACAATAGCTCCATCATTCATGAATCCGATTACAATATTTTTCTCTATACATATATTCTGAATTTATAATAATCGAGAAAAATCGTTTTACACAAATCTTATTATCATCCAAAAATACAAATTTCATATCAAACACATGCACTATCATTATCTTTCTCGACACTTTTAGTACCAAATCATTCATATACAAACAGATACAGCCAGCTATTCTTTTTTTCGTCCTTTTACGAGCAATAATTGTTGAAAAATAAAACAAACACACACCTAAACAGAAAATAAAAAAAGAAATAAAGCAGATTTTAAGCCGGATTAGCCATTCAAAGTCCTATTCTTCAAGCAAATAGATGCAAATACAGTCGAAAAAGAAGTTAAAGAATGATGTTTAATAACATACGACTAAATCGTAATTTTGATAGAAATAAACAGATTACGATGCCATCGTAACAAATAATTTGTATATTTGCGAAGTACTTTGATAATAATTAAACGATATGAGATACTACAATTTGTTCGTAATTCTATTTCTAGCCGGGATGATATCCTGTTCAGGAGAGACAAAAGAGGGAGATACCAAAGAAGAATCGATTGAAACGGCTTTACCGGATGAAAAAAACGAGGTGACGGTAATGACTCTGCAATCCACCGATTTCAACCATGAACTGGTTAGTAACGGTAAACTGTCTGCCCATAATTATGTAGACCTTAAATTTGAATCATCGGAACCGATTGCCGCCATCTATGTAAAGAATGGCGACCGGGTTACAAAAGGACAAAAATTAGCAGAACTTTCCCTTTTCCGTATTACGAACAGAGCAGCACAAGCTAAAAGTTCGTTCGACAATGCCAAACTGGAATTGCAAGATGTGCTGATTGGACAAGGATACGCATTGGAAGACTCCGCCAAAGTTCCGGAAGCCACGATGAAACTAGCCCGGATAAAAAGCGGATACGACCAAGCGCTGGCCTCCTATCAGTTGTCAGAATACGAACGACGTAACGCTGTGCTGACAGCACCTTTCGACGGTGTAGTTGCGAACCTTTTCGCTAAACAATATAATACAGCATCTGCATCCGAAGTTTTTTGCTCGATTATCGACAGCCACAGTCTGGAAGCCGATTTCACCGTTCTGGAAAATGAACTACCTTTAATAAAGACGGGCGACCGGGTTGAAGTTGCACCTTTTGCTCTTACGGATGTCAAAACCGACGGACATATTTCCGAAATAAATCCGATTGTAGATGCAAACGGGATGGTCAAGGTAAGAGCTGCAGTCAATGATAAAGGAAAATTGTTCGAAGGAATGAATGTACGCGTAAGTATCCACCGTTCTCTGGGAAAACAATTGGTTGTACCTAAAGAAGCAGTCGTACTCCGTTCCGGAAAACAAGTTGTATTTACTTTAGTAGATAACAAAGCATATTGGAATTATGTCCATACAGGACTGGAAAATGCAAGCAGTTACACGATTATCGACGGAGTTAAAGAAGGTGATATAGTGATAACCAGTGGAAATATTAATTTGGCACATGAAGCTCCGGTTTCTGTAATTGAAAATTAAAATATCCATTATTCATAATTTTCAATTAACAACTATCAATCTTCAATTATTATGATAAAGTTCTTACTACAACGTCCTATCGCGGTACTGATGGCTTTCACGGCTTGCTTTATCGTGGGATTGGTCACATACTTTACCATTCCGGTATCGTTGTTGCCTGATATCGCAATTCCGGAAATCACTGTACAAATCTCCGGTCCAAACACCTCGGCACGCGAACTGGAAAACACGGTAGTGAAAAGCGTCCGCCAACAGTTAATGCAGGTTGCCAATTTGGAAGATATACACAGCGAGACACGCGACGGTGCAGCTATCGTCCGCCTTAAGTTCGATTTCGGGACAAATACGGATCTTGCTTTTATCGAAGTAAATGAAAAGATTGATGCTGCGATGAATTACCTGCCACGCGAAATAGAACGTCCGCGGGTAATCAAAGCCAGTGCAACCGATATACCGGTATTCTGCCTAAATCTGACACTAAAAGGAGGTAATACAGATAAAGATATAACCGACAGCCGGATAAATGAAAACCAGGAAGCCTTCCTGGAACTTTGCCAATTTGCAGAAACGGTTATTAAACGACGGATTGAGCAATTGCCGGAAGTAGCGATGGTAGACGTCACAGGCGTATTGAAACGCCAACTGCAAATTGTGCCGGACATGAGTATGCTGGAAATGGCAAACATGACATTGAATGACATAGAATCAGCTCTATCCTCCAACAATATTGAAGCCGGGAGTATGACCGTACGCGACGGTTACTACGAATACAACATTAAATTTTCGACAGTCCTGCGAACAGCGGAAGATGTGGGGAATATTTATATACGCAAAAGCGACCGTCTTTTCCAATTGAAAGATTTGGCCAAAATTTCAATTGTCCCGGAAAAAGAGACCGGTGTTTCTTTATCAAACGGGAAAAGAGCCGTGACCTTGGCTATTATCAAGCAGGCAGATGAGAATATGGATAACATGAAAATTGCGCTGAAAGAAGCCACAGACTATTTCGCATCTGTTTATCCGGACATCGAATTTAATATCAGTCGAAACCAGACAGAACTGTTAGATTATACGATTTCTAATCTGAAACAAAATCTTTCACTCGGTTTCTTGTTTATCTGTATTGTTGCAATCCTATTCCTGGGAGATATCAAAAGTCCGGCAGTTATCGGTTTAAGTATGATAGTCAGCTTGGTTATCAGTTTCCTATTCTTCTATTTATTTAAAATGTCGCTCAATATCATCTCCATTTCCGGTTTAATTTTGGCTTTGGGTATGATGATAGACAGTTCGATTATCGTAACGGAAAATATCACGCAATACAGAGCACGCGGTGATTCATTGGAAGAAGCATGTGCAAAGGGTACAACTGAAGTGATAACCCCAATGTTGAGTTCCACATTTACGACAATAGCCGTATTTGTTCCGCTGGTATTTATGAGCGGTATCGCAGGAGCTATCTTTTATGACCAAGCTTTTGCCGTGACGGTAGGTTTGTTGATTTCTTATATTACAGGTATCATGTTGTTGCCTGTATTATATAAATTAGTCTATAGCATACCGGATATTAAACATACTTGGTTCAACAAGCGAGTCAACAATTTGGTAAAAGAACATACGTTGGATCGTTTTTATGATGCTGGAGTCGATTTTATTTTCCGTCATAAAAGCTCGACTTTAATATTAACAGCTATCACCATTCCGCTTTGCGCTTTTCTATTTTATGAAATACCGAAGAGCCGTATGCCGGAAATCGACCAGAATGAGCTTATCGCTCATATCGAATGGAATGAAAATATCCATATTGATGAAAATCAGGCAAGAATACAAAAATTATTTGATTCAGTAAAAAAACAGACAAAAGAATATACATCTTACGTAGGCCAGCAGCAATTCCTGCTGAACCGTGACCAAGAACTATCCATTTCGGAAAGTGAACTCTATTTTAAGACAGAGAAAACAAATGAAATCTCTCCGTTGCAACAGAAGATTGCCCAATGGATGGAGACGAATTACCCGAACGCAGTAATCTCATTTTCTCCTCCCGAAACAGTTTTTGAAAAACTGTTTGTTACCGGAGAAGCTGATATAGTTGCGGAACTTTATACCCATAATAAAACAGAAGCACCGGACGCTTCTTCTTTATCAAAATTGGGACAAAACTTAAAAGTGCGGACAGGCCATGCTCCAGTAGGGATTGCATTTGAAAATCAATTGAACATTTCAATCGACCGACAAAAATTACTTTTGTATAACGTAAATTATAACGAAGTATACAACCTGCTGAAAACAGCTTTTAGAGATAACGAAGTTGCTACACTCCGCTCCTATCAACAATATTTACCGATAGCATTAGCCGGAGACGAACAAACGGTAAACGAGGTAATGCAAAATACATTGGTACGTACAGCCGGAACCGATAAAGACGGAAAGGCAAAATATATACCCCTGCAGTCGTTAGTCCGCATAACTCCGGGAGAGGATTTGAAAACAATTACCGCAGGTAAAAACGGGGAATATATACCTTTCAGTTTCTATGACGTGACAAATGCCAAGAACCTAATGAGTGAAGTCAAACAAGAAGTGAACAAAGACTGGGATATTGACTTTTCCGGTAGCTTCTTCTCCAACACACAAATGTTGAACGAACTAGTCATAATCCTGTTTATTTCCATACTATTGATGTATTTCATTTTGGCATCCCAATTCGAAAGTTTCTTGCAACCATTAATTGTTTTGCTGGAAATACCGATTGACGTTGCGGCATCTTTAATAGTACTGTGGGTATGCGGACATACGATGAACCTGATGAGTGCTATCGGTATCGTAGTAACCTGCGGTATTATCATTAATGACTCCATTCTGAAACTGGATGCTATTAACGAACTCAGAAAAGAGGGAGTACCATTGATGGAGGCAATACACGAAGCCGGCCGTCGTCGTCTGCGTCCTATTATTATGACCTCTCTGACTACTATTTTCGGAATGGTTCCGCTACTCTTCACATTCGATATGGGTAGCGAACTACAAAAACCTCTTTCTATCGCCATGATTTCGGCAATGATTATAGGTACGGCAGTCAGTCTGTTCGTTATTCCGTTGGTTTACTGGTTTATTTATCGCAAACATGATGTTGTTAAAACAAAACAAATATGAAAAAGCAGTTCATACAAATACTCTTTGGGCTGATTTGCCTTCCTGCGGTTTCGCAGGCTCAAGAGCTAACTCTTACACTGGAGAGAACTATCGAAATCGCTGCGGACAGCTCATTGGAAGCATTCCGGAGTAAGAATATGTTCTTGGCCGGTTACTGGCAGTACCGTACTTACAAAGCAGACCGTTTACCTAGTATGACGTTGAATCTGACGCCGGCACAATATTACCGCGACATCACGCGCCGATATGATTCGGAAAGCGATATCGATGTTTACCGTAAACAACAATCTTATTATGCAGGTGGAAACCTGGAAATCAGGCAGAATTTCGACTTGTTAGGTGGTACTTTCACTTTGGATTCGGATTTGGGTTATATCCGGAACTTTGGCGACAACACTTATAGCCAATATACGTCTGTACCTATCCGTATCGGTTATTCGCAAAGCCTTTTAGGTTACAACCCCTTTAAATGGGAGCGGAAAATAGAACCGCTAAAATTTGAAAAAGCGAAAAAGGAACTTATTTATAATATAGAACAACTGAGCGAACAAGCTACCAGTTATTTCTTTTCTCTAGCTATGGCACAAGCCGAATATGATTTGGCGAAAGAGAACGTAGCATCGACAGATACTTTATACTGGACAGGACAGGAACGTCATAAAATAGCCTCCATCAGCCGTGCTGAATTGCTCACTCTGAAATTGGATGCCGTCAATGCCCGTAATACGCTGCAAAATGCGGAAATCGCGTTGAAACGTGCCATGTTCAGCCTTGCTTCCTATCTCAATTTCGACAAAAACACTGAAATACACCTTCGCCTCCCGTCTCGTCCGCGTGATATGGAAATATCGGTGGAAGAAGCATTGGCGCTGGCACGCGAAAATAACCCGACATTTCTGGGATTACGCCAACAAATACTGGAAGCGGAACAACAAGTAGACAGGACTAAAAAAGAAGCATTGTTCAACGCTTCGGTAAATGCGAGTATCGGTTTCAACCAAGTTGCCAATAAATTCAGTGACGTATACCGGGACCCGCTCCAACAAGATGTAGTATCGGTATCCGTCAGCATTCCGTTAATAGACTGGGGAGTACGCCGGGGTAAACACAATATTGCCAAAAACAACTTGAATGTAACACAAATATCGGCTAAACAGGAAGAACTGAGCGTGGAAGAAGACGTTATTATGACTGTCGGCGACTTTAATATCCAGCAAAATTTGATTCGAAGTGCCGAAGAAGCTCTAAACTTGGCAATTACAGCTTATGCCGAAACAAAACAACGTTTTATAATCGGGAAAGCGGATATTAATAGTCTGACCCTGTCACTCAACCGTCAGCAAGAAGCACAACGGAATTATATATCCGCGTTACGGAATTATTGGCAAAGTTATTACAAAATAAGAAAACTTACTTTGCATGATTTTTCAACAGGTTTTTCTCTTTCAAGCGAGTTCAACTATAAAAACGGACTCTAAATAAAAGTATAAGCATGAGTGCATCTCCTAAAATATCCTCTTTTACCATCATCGTCGTATTTTTATGTGTGGCGTTGGCGGGGATTGCTTTCATTCCGTTGTTGCCAATTAAATTGGCGCCATCGCGTGCATTGCCGCAAATGTCAGTCAGTTATAGTATGCCGGGAAATTCGGCACGCGTGATTGAAATGGAAGTCACCTCCCGTCTGGAAGCCATGTTGGCACGAATCAAAGGAATCAAGGAGATTGTATCTACGTCCGGCAATGGCTGGGGATATGTGACACTCACACTGGATAAACACACGAATATAGATGCGGCACGCTTCGAAGCCTCCACCATTATCCGTCAGACATGGCCGAGCTTACCGAAGGATTTGAGTTATCCGTCCCTGCAAACGAGCCGTCCAGACAACAGAGCTACGCGTTCTTTTATGAGTTATACCCTGAATGCTGCAGCCACTCCTATTTTTATCCAGCGTTTCGCGGAGAATCAAATAAAACCTCGTCTCAGTAATATTCAAGGGATTTCCAAAATAAATGTAAGCGGGGCAACTCCAATGGAATGGCGATTGGAATATGACAGTCGTCAACTTACATCATTGGGTATCAGCGTAAACGATATACAATCGGCAATCAATCAATATTATCAAAAAGAATTTCTGGGAACCGGAAATGTCCAGTTTGAAAATCATTTGGAATGGATACGTTTAGCTTTAATTCCTGAAGCAGGCAACAATAATATGTTTGACCCTACCCTGATTACAATGTCAAATAAAGACGGGAAATTAATACGTTTGGATCAACTATTGAAAGTAACCCACCAGGAAGAGGCCCCAAGTAGTTATTACCGTATAAACGGTCTTAATTCCATTTATCTGTCTATACAAGCGGAAGAAACAGCCAATCAATTGGAATTGGCCAAGCAAGTAAAAAATGAGATGGAGCATATCCGTTCTATTCTGCCTTCCGGTTATGAAATACATCCCAGTTATGACGCGACCGAATTCATACAGAATGAATTAAACAAAATTTATATCCGTACCGGATTGACCATATTGATATTACTCCTTTTTGTTTTACTGATTTCCAGGGAAACGAAATATTTATTCCTGATTATTATCAGTCTTTCCGTCAATCTTTGCATAGCCGTCATTATTTATTATTTGTTAGGACTTGAAATGCAATTGTATTCGCTGGCCGGTGTGACGATATCACTCAGTCTGGTAATAGATAATACAATTGTAATGACGGAACATATCCGCAACCGTCACAATAGAAAAGCTATTTTGTCTATTATGACAGCCACCCTGACTACCATGGGTGCATTGGTTATTATTTTCTTTCTGGATGAAAGGATACGACTCAATTTACAAGATTTTGCGGCCGTCGTAATTATCAATCTGGGAGTTTCACTCGCTATCGCCCTATTTCTAGTTCCCGCTTTAATTGACAAAATGGGATTGGAATACAAAAAAAGCAAGAAAAAAGGAGAGGAAGAGCTTGCTACCACAAAAGTCGGACTAATAACACGCATGCAGAAAAAGGCAAACCGTTTTCTCAAGCGTTATCCTGTTTATTTCAACAAATATTATCATTGGCAAATCAATATCCTTTGCCGTTGGAAAAAGTTGGCATGTTTTATTTTATTATTGGCATTTGGTTTGCCGGTATTCCTTATTCCGGAAAAATTGGAATATGACTACAATGATAAAGACAAGGTCTACACACCTTTAGAATCAAAATTTATTGATGGCTACAACAAGATTGTAACCAGTGATGTCTATAAAGAAAAAATAAAACCTATCATGGAAAAAGCACTCGGAGGAACACTTCGGCTGTTTGTACAAAAGGTGTATGAAGGGAGCTATTTTACCCGTAATGAGGAGGTCGTTCTTAGTATAACAGCCTCTCTGCCCAACGGAACCAGACTCTCACAAATGAATAACCTAATAGGGCGTATGGAAGCTTATTTAAGTACTTTCAGCGAAATACGCCAATTCCAGACAAATATCAACAATGCCCGACAGGCCAGCTTACATGTTTATTTTACAAAAGAAAGCGAAAAAAGCGGTTTTCCTTACACGCTAAAAAGCAAAATTGTCAGTAAGGCACTCGAACTGGGAGGCGGTAGCTGGTCAGTATACGGGTTACAAGATCAGGGATTCAACAATAGTGTCGAAGAAGGAGCAGGCTCATCCCGTATCGTTATGTACGGTTATAATTATGATGAACTCTACGAATGGGCAGAGCGACTGAAAGCGAAGCTCCTTACCTATCGCCGTATCAAGGAAGTCATTATCAACTCCGAATTTTCGTGGTGGAAAGACGATTATCAGGAATTTTATTTCAACCTCAACAAGGCACGAATGGCCGAGGAAAATATACATCCGATTTCTTTATTCTCATCGTTAAGCCCTGTATTTGGCAAAGATATGCACGGTGGAACAATTGTAGTGGACAATGAGATGGAAAACCTGAAACTTTCTTCCAAGCAGTCAGAAGAATATGATGTTTGGAGTATGCAATATATTCCTCAAAGTATAAACGGCAAAACATATAAATTGGCCGAGTTCGCTACTGTTGAGAAAGGACAAATGCCGCAACAAGTGGCGAAAGAGAACCAGCAATACCGTCTTTGTCTCCAATATGAATATATCGGAGCAGGCAACCAGAGTCAGAAAATCCAAGAACGGGAATTAAAAGAATTCAATAAGATACTGCCAATGGGATATACGGCAAAATCAGAAGGTTCCAGTTGGTATTGGGGCAAGAAAGATAATAAGCAATATTTTTTATTATTTCTTGTCATCGTTATTATCTTCTTTACCACCAGTATCCTATTCAATTCACTGAAACAACCGTTAGCAGTCATATTCGTTATTCCGATTTCTTATATAGGCGTATTCCTTACATTCTACTTATTCAAGCTTAATTTTGACCAAGGAGGATTCGCGTCATTCGTACTGTTGTGCGGTATTACGGTGAATGCCAGTATTTATATTCTGAACGAATATAACCAGATACGATTACGAAAACCTTTAATGCCTGCATGGAAAGCGTATCTGAAAGCTTGGAGTGCCAAAATAATCCCTATTTTCCTAACTGTAGTTTCCACTATCCTTGGATTTGTACCTTTTATGTTAGGTGATAAGGAAGCTTTTTGGTTCCCCTTGGCAGCCGGAACAATCGGAGGACTAGTTATGTCTATACTCGGAATTTTCCTTTATTTACCTATCTTCACTTTAAAAAAAGAACCCAAAGCCATACAATAAATATATTTTTATACATATTGAAGAGCATATATATTCCCGGAAGGATTATATTTGAGCATGTATAACAATTTGACATCTAATTTATTACAGTTTTATCCGGAATTGTCAACAAAATGTCAACGCCAAAGCTTTCTTGTATTTTAACCAAAGTCTACTTTTGGGCAGTTTTTACAAAGAGAAAGCATTATTCATCTATAGTTTTTATACCTAAACTATTTGATGAGGCTGTTTTTTCTTCTAAAACTACATAAAACTAATCCGGTAAAGCCTGATTCCTATAATAGGGTAAACTCATTGACATCTCTTTCTGTTTTATACAGTAGTTGAAAAAGTAGCAAACAAGGACAGTCTTTTTGGGGAAAACTGCCTTTGCCTAATTCCCGTCATCTGCCTAATAACAGTAGAACAGACGAGCTATGAGATGATTTTCT
This sequence comes from Parabacteroides sp. AM08-6, assembly GCF_003473295.1. Classification (GTDB taxonomy): domain Bacteria; phylum Bacteroidota; class Bacteroidia; order Bacteroidales; family Tannerellaceae; genus Parabacteroides. The sequence continues at coordinate 41,189 of NZ_QRMP01000018.1, read as the reverse complement.
GTCGCTTTACTATAAAGACGGAGAATCATTTACTACTTAATAAATATAATAAAATGAACAACTTATTCAACTATTTTCGTCTTCTTCTACTATCTACTAGTGGAATGTTACTTTTGTGTATAGTCTTTGCCATCAACCCTGAATTAGCCCACGGGGCCATTATGGGAAAAGTCTGTTGGTTTCATTTTTCATCTTTGCTATTTGCCATAAGCATTCTTTTTACGGAGTTCACTGTAAAAACAAGCCGTTTTACTTTCTCATTGCCGGATGTCCTATTGCTTATGACATTTGGATTCGTACTATTGACCTATAATCAAGAACTTAACCTGCAACCTGAAAAAATCATATTTCTAGCACAATTGACCGTTCTGTGGTTTATGCTGAGAACTGCTTTACAAGTCCATCAGGAACTACGGTTGTTCTACATTACAATTATTATATTCACCGGTATAATAATAACCCTGTCAGGTATCGGCCTGTATGAAAAAACACCAACGCCCCATCCGCTATTCAGCTTAATGCAAAAAGTGGTTAATTCCATACCTTTCGCCGGATATGTATCCTTATTATTTCCGGTATGTCTGAATCTCATCTTTCGATTCAAAAACTGTAACAAATCAAATTGGTGGGAAGTTCCTACTTTTTTATATTATACATCCTGTATGGGAGTAATCCTCATTATCATAGCTTTATCAATAAGGATGAATCGTCCGGCCTGGGTTGCCACTCTCATTTCAGGTATCTGGGTTGGATGGATGCAGATGATTGGTTGGGGAAAAACAAAAGAAACACTCCAGCAACATCACAAACTATTCAGTATTTTTTCCATGAGTATCTTATTCATACTGGGAATAGCAGCCATATGGGAAAGTACACTCAAAGCAGAAAATGGTTGCAGGCGGCTACTTATCTGGAATGTTACGACAAAAGCCATAACCGAGCATCCTTTAACAGGTACAGGCTTAGGAGGATTCTCAACTGCATTTGCCCGGACACAAGCATCTTATTTTTCATCGGGTTTAGCTTCTGAAAAAGAAAAAATCAATGCGGTTTGCCCGGTACATGCTTACAATGAATATTTACAATTGGGACTCGAGTTAGGAATTGGAGGATTACTCATCTTCATTTTGTGGCTTGCTTTTTCACTTTATTACGGCATCAAACACAGGCAAATAGGTGCATCCGGAGGAATTGTCGCTCTTTCTGTTTTTGCCATATATTCCTACCCGTTGCAAATGCCGTCCTTTTGGGTAATCTTGTTATTTCTAACTGTTATTTGCGTTACCGACCCCAAACAAGACAAAATATCACAACAAGCCAATATTCCATACATAGGCGCATTAGCAGCAATAGCATCACTTTTTCTTTTTTATGAGCAAAAAGATTGTTCCAACGTATATAAAGAATGGAAAAATCTAAAAGAGTTACACAGCAAGCAAATCTATGATATTGCAGCCGACAAATATTCAAACCTGTATTACGAACTACAACACCGTCCGGATTTTCTACTCGAAGGAGCCGATTGTTATACACAATTGAAAAAATACGATACGGCAGCTATTTGGTTGAAACAAGCATTAAAGGTGAGTTCCTCGCCAAATATCTATTATGCGATAGCCCAAAATGAAGAAGCGCGCGGTAAATATGAAGATGCAGAAAGATATTTACAACAAATAATACACATTCTGCCGGAAAAAGGATATGCTTACTTTCTGCTTATGAAGCTCTACTCCAACCCCTATTTCTTCCAACCGGAAAAACGTATATCGGCGGCCAGTAGAATTTTAGAGCTCCAATTTTGTAAACAAAGCGGTATTTCCAAAGAAATGACAGAAGAAGTCCTTCGTCTCATGAAAGAATCAACGGAATGAAAACTCACAGCCACAGTATTGCTGATTATAAAACTGATATTCCTTTATAATCTCATTACGACGTTCGCTTAATCCACCTTTACGCCAATTTTGTTCCCAGAAAAGAGTCCCCGGATACAAGGCTGCGGCTTTACGCCCGGCTTCATTTATCTGTTCCAGGTTTTTCCAGCGTGAAGATGCCAGCGTCGTGGTAAAAAGAGTGAAACCGTTTGCAACCGCATAGCAAGCGGTTTCCTCTAACCGATAATAAAAACATTTCAGACAACGTCCTCCACGTTCCGGCTCCCGCTCCAATCCTTTGATAGTTTCCAACCAGTGAGTATGGTCATAATCCGCATCGATAAAGTCAAGATGAAGGCTCTCTACATATCTCAGATTTTCCGCTTTTCGTATCAAATATTCTTTTTCCGGGAAAATATTAGGATTAAAATAAAAAATTGTAGGCCGTATCCGATTCGACAACAAACATTCTATAATAGCCGAAGAACAAGGCGCACAACAAGAATGCAACAAGACCCTATCTTCACCGTTCGGTGTATGCAATTCTAACATTTTATTCTGATTTACATATTTGTATATAATCCGTTAAATTTAATCACAAACAAGACTAAAATAAGATTTCTTCCCAAAAGCATCTTGACTGTATTAACCTTTAATCAACTTCAAGATTGTATCATGTAAGACACCGTTGCTGGCAAGAACCTGTTTGGCTTCAGGCCAGGTATCGCCACCTGCAAAATCCGTCAATCTACCGCCTGCCTGCATTAAAATCAAACCGGCCGCCGCCACATCCCAGGGCCCCAAATAGGCTTCGATACGGGCTTCAAAACGTCCACAAGCTATATAACAGATTTCAGATGCTGCCGAACCCAGCAAACGGGTTCCCCCGGCAAAACCGTACAATTTGTCAATCAAACGTAAAGCCATTGGACGATAACGATCTGAATCGTAAGGAAAACCAAGCGCAATAAAAGCCTTATCCAACAACGAGACAGTCGACACATGGATTTCGCGGCCATTCAAATAAGCTTTACTACCTTTCCAAGCATAAAAACATTCGTCCCGACTAATCTCATAAACAACACCCAGTAATAATTCTTCTTTATTACGTAAAGCGATACTAACAGCATAAGGCGCCATATCATGAATGTAATTGGAAGTACCATCCAATGGATCAATCAGCCAACAATAGGCTTCATCCGCCAAACTTCCCGAACCTTCCTCAGCTATAAAACCTGCTTCCGGCAGTAATGCGGAAAGCTTTTCAACCAGATACCGTTCGGATTCTTTATCCACATAAGAGACATAATTATGAGCACCCTTTTCTTCCACGCGGGCTCTATCAAATTTTTTCTGTTCCTCTGCCAAACAAGAACCGGCTTTCCGGGCTATTTGTTGTACTTTTTCACAGAGATTCTCAAGGTCTATCATATTCTACTCATTTATTTTCTGACAAATGTAAAGTCTTTATTGGTTTAAGACTATTTTTCTTCTATATTTGTTTAATAAATCTCAAACAAAACATACCGTTTAACCGTTATGAATATAACGAAAAAGCACAATAGTAAATGAGACGTTGGATGAAGCGGATAGGGATAGTGTGCCTGATACCTGTGGTATTGGTATTGCTCATTTCTGTCCTTTTATATATACCGCCCTTTCAAAACTTTGCAGTGCGACAAGCCACTCAATATGCCGGTAAAGCAACCGGAATGCAGATTGGGATTGAACAAATACGATTATCTTTCCCGCTAAACCTAACGGTACGTGGGGTAAAAGTCATATCTGCTCCGGATACCCTATTAGCACTACAAAGCCTTAAAGTTAACATCCGTCCTTTACCTTTGCTGAAAAAAGAAGTACTGGTCGAAGCCATTGACCTGCAAAATGTAAAGGTCAACACAGGCACACTGATAGAAGGCATGGAAATAAAAGGCATAGTAGGTAAGTTATACCTTCATGCCGATCGCATTGACTTGGGGAAAGAAATTGCCCGGTTGAACGCAATAGACCTTTCTGAAACAACTATTACTTTACTGCTAAACGATACCACGACAAAAAACGATACCACTTCCACAGCCATAAACTGGAAGCTATTGCTAGATAAAATCAATCTTGACCGGGTTGCTTTCGCTATGCAAATACCAAATGATTCTTTACGTTTCAGTACTTATATAGATAAAGCCGGACTAAACAATGGTTTAGTCGATTTAGGTAGTTCCCGCTACAGCGCAGCAAAATTTCTTCTTTCCGGCTCAACTCTGAGTTATGAGGGCGATAATCGGTATCCGCAACCAGGTTTCGACCCGATGCATATAGATTTAAACAATGTCAATATCGATATAGACTCTCTGTTATACGGCGGAAAAGATATGCAGGCACAAATTAAACAATTTACAGCCACCGATCGCTCCGGCTTGACAATCCGTTCACTCACAGGAAACATTGAAAGTGACAGTTCCATCATACAAGTACCTCAACTCCTTTTACAAACGCCCTATTCAGAGCTTCGTTTGCTAGCAACATTGCCTTGGAGTTCGTTTAGCGATGAACCGGCAGGAACACTCCGCTCCTTACTGACGGCAAATCTGGGGAAAGAAGATTTGTTTCTTTTTATGGGAACCTTGCCAGAACAGTTCAAGAACAGTTATCCGAATAAAGATTTTACTTTAACAGCCGGCGTGGAAGGGAATCTTTCCTCTCTCCTTCTCCGGCAGCTAAAAGCCGAATTACCTGGTGTCATCAAAATAGATGTATCCGGAGATTTACAGCATGTAACGGATAGTATTCGCCGTTCCGGAAATCTGAAGCTTAACGCATTGACCGGAGATTTGAATTTCATTCTCAGTACCCTGCCGGCAGCAGAAAAGGAACGGTATAATATTCCGCAAGGAATGATACTTACCGGTACAGCCAATTTGAAAGAAAGAGGTTACCATGCTGATTTACAACTATTGCAGGATAAAGGTAGCATCGGATTGACCGCCAGTTTCAACCCTACATTCGAAACTTACAAAGCCGACCTAAAAATAGACAGTCTTCAACCCACTCACTTTCTGCCAAAAGATTCGCTCTATTGGCTGGCAGCTTCCATGCAAGTAGAAGGAAAAGGCTTTGATCCGTTTCTTTCATCCACACATGCGAAATTGGACGGCAAAATCAATGATATTCGTTACGGGACTTCCACCGTATCAGATGTCACACTCACAGGTTCTTTGGAAAAGAACTTACTTAAATTCGATTTACTCAGCAAATATCCATTGGCAAAAATCGATATGTCGCTCAATGCCACCCTCTATAAAAAAGAAATTAAAGCGATGTTGATTGCCGACGTGGATAATTTCGACCTTTACGGAATGCATTTGATGAATGATTCACTCACTACATCCTTCCAGCTTTTTGCCGAAGCAGAAACAGATATGGGTAAAAATAATCTGGTAGACGTCACGCTCGGAAACTGGGAACTGACTAATTCTACCGGAACATTCCACCCGAAAACCCTGACACTGCACGCACAAAGTACCACAGATACCACCCGTGTCTCTTTCCATGCCGGTGACTTAGGTATTATCCTTACGGGCAATGCTGATTTGGAAACTATGATAAACAAGTTCAGCAAAATCAGCGAAGATATGAACAAACAATTGGAACGCGATTCCATCATAAACATACCCGCCTTCCGCCCTCTCCTTCCGGATATGAACTTACAAGTAACCGCCGGTAAGGATAATCCCATTTACAACATTTTACAGCAATACGACATTTCATTCAATAATATCCAAATCGAGGCCAGTACATCCCCGGAAGAAGGATTTCTTTTCGATGCAGACATTTTTTCGCTGATGCGCGATACAAGCAAGATTGACACCATCTGTTTTACAATAAGCCAGGATTCACTCGGCCTGTTATACGAAGGGAAAGTCATCAAGACCCCTTTCCGCAAACAGCCTCCTTTCACTGCCGGTATTAAAGGTAAAATAAGAAATACTTATGCAGATACCGAAATTCATTACACAAACGGAAAAGGAGAGACAGGGGTTTTACTTGGACTGCGTGCAGACAAAGACCCAAGCGGTATCCGCCTGCATCTTTTCCCGGATAATCCAATACTTGCTTTCCGGCCATTCAAACTGAACAGTGATAATTTCGTTCTCTATAAAGGAATGAAAGATATTCAGGCAAATATTCGACTAAGCGGCGATGAGAATGCCTCTCTTTGGATTCATTCCCTTCCAGAAGGAGAGAATATGGAGGAATTACATGCAGAACTCAGCCAGATTAATCTGGACGTTATCTCCAAAGGTTTCCCTAACATACCGGCTATGCGTGGTATGCTGAGTGCCGACTTGCAATATGCTCCTTCCGACAGCAGTTTCCTGGTAGTTGCCGACACACACATAGACAGCCTTTTTTATGAAGGCGGACGGGTTGGCGAATTAATGTTCAACGCGGTTTATCTACCTCTTAATGACAACAAGCACCAGGTAGATATGCACCTCTTTTGCGACCAAAATGAAGTAACTGCCGTCACCGCTCTTTATCAAGCAGGAAAAAGCGAACATGTAGAAGGGAATATCAGCGTCATGGATTTGCCGCTAATGATGGCCAATCCTTTCATTCCGGACAACATGGCCAAGCTGAACGGGGCACTTCAAGGAGAAATGACGATTACCGGAACCAGCAAAGAGCCGCTGGTCAACGGTTATATGCAACTGGATAGCTCCACTGTATTCGTCACAGCCGTTGGTTCCGGTTTTCGTTTTGACGAGAAAAAGATTGATGTAAAAGACAACTTGATTCAATTCAATAAATATAATATCTACGCATCAGGGACGAATCCGTTTGTAATAGACGGAAACATTGATTTCCACAACCCGTCCCGGATGATGGCAAATCTGAAACTGACTGCCAACAATATGCAACTCCTGAACGTTAAACGGAATAAGGAAAGCATGGTTTACGGGAAATTGCTTGTTAATCTCAACTCCACGGTAAAAGGTCCTCTCAATGCCCTTATCATGCGTGGTGACTTGCAATTGTTAGGAGGAACCAATGTCACTTACGTCATGCAGGATTCCCCGCTCACTGCACAGGATCGTTTAGCTGATTTGGTGACATTCACAGATTTCTCGGATACACTGGTCAATAGGCGAAGAAGACCTGAAGCACCTCTTCCTATCGGAGGCTTGGATATGTTGATGACTATTCGTATCGACCAATCCGTCCGTCTGAATGCAGATATCACTCCCGACCAATCCAGCCGTGTCGAACTTGAAGGTGGAGGTGACTTATCTTTCCAATACACAACACAAGGAGAGATGATTTTGAACGGACGTTACAGCCTGACGGGAGGAACGGTAAAATACGCCATGCCGATTATCCCGCTGAAAGAATTCAACATACAAGACGGCAGTTATATACAATGGAGTGGAAATCCGATGGACCCGATGATGAATCTAACGGCAACCGAACGTGTACGAGCTTCTGTTACACTAAACGAACAACCTCCACGCCTCGTCACCTTCAATGTAGGAGTGACCATCAAGCAAACGCTGGAAAACTTGCAATTGCAATTTGTCATACAGGCGCCTGAAGACCAAAATATGCAACAGGAATTATCCAAGATGGGTGAAAGCGAACGCTCACAAATAGCAGTCACCATGTTGGTTACCGGCATGTATCTCAACATTAATGATAAAAATGCCGGTGGCGGCGGAAAACCAAATCTCGACATGGGAGCGGCACTTAACAGCTTCTTACAGAGTGAAATCAATAATATTGCCGGGAGTGCTTTAAAATCGGTAGATATCACGCTCGGCATGGAACAATACGATCAGAATGGTGATGCCGGCGGAGGCGAACGGACAGATTTCTCTTTCCGTTTTGCCAAACGTTTTTATAACGATCGTATCAGCATCATTCTCGGAGGTCGTATCTCGACAGGCGAGAATGTCAATCAGGGACAAGCACAGCCATTCATCGACAATGTTGCCATCGAATACCGCCTCGATAATAGCGGTACACGCTACATCAAGCTTTTCCACGATAAGAATTACGAAAGTTTACTGGAAGGCGAAATTACGGAAACAGGAGCGGGTATTGTTCTTCGTAAGAAGATGCGTCACCTGCGAGAGCTGTTTATTTTCAAGAAAAATAAAGTTAAACCGGTGGAAGAAGAGGATGGAAAAAAATAAAAGACATATCGATTACATATACTGCAGAGGAGACAATGGACAAACAATTGTACGAAAGTTCATTTGTGGGGGAATGGGAACATTTCTTGCCTTATGTTGCCTTTTCCTTTCTTCCTGCTCGACTACCAAAAACCTGCCGAACGACGAAGTACTCTACACAGGTATTAAAAAGATAGAAGTAACAAACGAAGACAAAAGCGCCGAAGGAGAAGAGGCATTGACGGAAATAGAGGCTGCACTTGCTTATCCTCCTAATAATGCCTTGTTAGGAAGCTCATCCATACGTGTTCCTTTCCCATTCGGTTTATGGGTATATAATGCCTTCGTCAACAAAAAAGGGAAAATCGGACAGTGGATATTTAAAAAGCTCGCCGCCAAACCGGTATATATCAATACCGTAAATCCAGATGTGCGTACCAAGGTTGCCTACAATCTACTACGTGAATATGGCTACTTTCATGGTTCCACCTCTTATCAAATAGAACCAGACCAAAAAAATCCGAAAAAAGCTAAAATCAGTTATAACGTCGAGATGAACAAAGCCTTCACTTACGACAGTATAGCCTATATCCGTCTTCGTCACCGCATTGACACACTCATCCAAACCAACATTGGTGAAAGCCTGCTGAAAGACGGAGACAATTTCAATGTCACCCGGCTCGAATCAGAGCGTCAACGTATCTCGTCATTGCTTCGCAATAATGGTTTTTATTATTTCCGTCCGGAATTTATCAGTTACCAAGCTGACACAATCATGAATCCGGGATACGTAGCTTTACGTGTTTCTACCAAACCGGGCCTTCCCCGTACTGCCTTGCGCCCGTGGAAAATAGGAGATATTTCAATCCGGCTAAACGGTTTCAATAGCGAACCACCCACAGATTCATTACGTTATAAGGACCTGACTATTTTTTATGAAGGGAAGCTGCGCGTACGCCCTTCCGTTCTTTATAATCGTTTGAAATTCAGAACGGGCGACCTCTATTCCCAATCGCAACAAGAAAAAACACAAACCGGATTTTCACGACTCGGCATTTTCCGTTATTCGGAAATGCAATACACCCCACAAGACACGTCCCGCCGCTGCGATACACTCGACTTGCAAATCAATACGGTATACGACCTGCCTCTCGACGGTGAGCTGGAACTGAACGTAACGACCAAAAGTAACGACCAAACAGGGCCGGGAGCCATCTTTAGTGTGACAAAACGGAATATTTTCGGAGGAGGTGAAACATTTGGTGTCAGTATGCGTGGTTCCTATGAATGGCAAACCGGTAAACGAGTATCAGGCAACAATTCGGCAATCAACAGTTGGGAATTCGGTGTCAGCGGAACATTAACTTTCCCGGAAGTTATTTTCCCGAGCCTGATAAAAGGAGATATGAAATACCCATCCAGTACATCTTTCCGTATTTACGCAGACCAACTGAACCGGGCTAAATTCTTCAAAATGTTGGCATTCGGAGGAAGTGCCTCTTATGATTTCCAACCGACAGCCACCAGCCATCATTCTGTGACTCCATTCAAGCTAACCTATTCACTGTTACAGCATACAACACACGAATTCGACTCTATAGTCGGTGTAAACAAAGCATTGGGACGAAGCCTTGACAATCAATTTATCCCAACAATGGGCTATACTTATACGTATGATGATTCCCCGATTACTTCACGCAAAAACCATCTTTGGTGGCAATCATCCGTCACTCAGGCCGGTAATATTCTGGACGCAGCCTATGCTATAGCCGGAAAGAATTTCAACGATAAGGACAAGACATTATTTAAAAATAAATTTGCCCAATTTGTAAAAGTAACAAGCGAAATCCGCTATAATTATGCCTTAGGAGGTCGTCAGCATTTGGTTGGCCGCCTGATGGGAGGAATTGCCTACAGCTACGGTAATTCAAATACAACTCCTTATAACGAACAATTTTATATCGGAGGAGCCAACAGTATCCGCGCATTCACCATTCGTTCCATCGGTCCCGGCAGCTTCCATCCGACCGACACAAAATACGGATACCTGGACCAGACAGGTGACATCAAGTTCGAAGCCAATCTCGAATATCGTTTCCCGATTTTGGGCGACCTCCACGGTGCGACCTTTCTGGATGCGGGGAATGTCTGGCTGCTTCGCCACGACGGAGCACGTCCGGGCGGCCAGCTGAAATGGGGACGTTTTTTGAAAGATTTGGCTCTGGGAACAGGAATCGGGTTGCGCTACGACCTTACTTTTATCGTACTCCGGCTGGATTGGGGAATAGGTTTGCATGTCCCCTATGATACAGGGAAAAAAGGATATTATAATATTCCGAATTTCAGGGATGGTATGGGCGTACACCTGGCTATCGGATATCCTTTCTAAGTTTTTCTTGCTTACTGCCACCACTGTCACTTTTTCAACCATTAAGCACTAACAAGCAACAACTTACGCCCACAGTGGCAGCAAATCGCATCTTGATAAAAAGGGCGGATTGCTGTCACCTTTACGGGTTTCTTACATAAAAAAGTTTGTGGAACGCTACCGAATAGTCATTTCAGAATAGAAAGGGCAGACAGTGTTCGAATAGCTATCAAGAGGATTACAATCGGGAATATCAGTGAATCCTTCCGGCATGTAGCATTTTGTTCCATTACGAGGAAACTTTTGTTTCCTGCTATGGAAACTTTTGTTCCACTATGCAGAAACTTTTGTTCCACCGCAAGGGATATAGTGGAACATTTTGGTAAATCAAACATAAGCAGTTATAGTCGTGCCGTTATATAATCGATAATATCCAAACAGAGGGCAGAAGTCTGTTCGTTTATATCCAATTCCGGATTTAATTCCACAATATCCATCGATTTGATTAAATTCGTAGAAAGAATATGTTCCACAAAATCTTTAAATTCATCAGGCATAAGCCCTTCACAGACACGCGTTCCCGTACCCGGGGCAAAACGAGGATCAATGCTATCTACATCAATACTGAAATGGATATTACGTATTTTACGCTCTTTCAGCTTTCGTTTGATATCTTCGGCAACAAACGCAATTCCTTTCAGATGGATGGTATCCATGGTATAAACACTCAATTGTTCCCGTTCAATCAATTCCCTTTCCCCCTCATCCAAGCTACGAGTCCCGACAAGGAAGACATTCTGAGGGGTTACTTTATTACCCGGAGCATATACATTCACCAGCTCCTCACTCCCCATTCCCATTAAGGCACTCAGGGGCATACCGTGGATATTCCCACTCGGTGAGGTCTCACTTGTATTGATGTCTCCATGGGCATCCAGCCAGATAATACCAAAATCATCAAAACATTTGCCGACACCCGAAGCACTCCCCAAACCCAGCGAATGGTCGCCTCCGACAACAAGCGGGAAAGCCCCTCCTCGAAGCGTATCATAAACCAATTCCGCCAGATTATTATTCACCTCGACAATAGCGTCCAGATACTTCATGCTACGGCTACGAGCAAATTTATCCGCTTCGCTAACAGAAGGAACATACAAATTTCCCAAATCGAACGCTTTATGACCGTTTTTCCGTATCAATTGCATCAATCCACGTTCACGAAGATGATTCGGGGCACGTTCTACGCCCTCTCGATCACATCCCAGATTTAAAGGGACTCCTATAACGTTTATTTTCATAACGACACTTCTTAAAATTGTGCAAATGTTTCCCGTATAATATCGATAGCCTCCAACATTTGTTCACGGGTGATAACCAATGGAGGAGTAAAACGGATGATATGGTCGTGAGTCGGCTTGGCTATCAAACCATTTTCTTTTAAAGCCAGGCAGATATCCCAAGCTACTTTATCTCCATGAGGCTCAGTAACGACAGCATTCAAAAGCCCTTTTCCACGCACCTTCTTTATCATTGGGTTATCAATCTTATTCATTTCGTCCCGGAAAAGGACTCCCATCTCATAGGCTTTTTCCGATAATCTCTCATCACGAACCACTTCGAGAGCAGCAATTCCCACACGGGCAGCCAAAGGATTTCCACCGTACGTCGAACCATGCTCTCCGGGAGCAATAGTCAACATAATCTCATCATCTGCCAGAACTGCCGAAACAGGAGTCACTCCCCCGGAAAGAGCCTTGCCCAAAATCAGAATATCCGGATGAATCGCCTCATAATCGCAAGCCAGCAGCTTTCCGGTACGCCCAATCCCTGTTTGTATCTCATCTGCCATGAACAGGACATTATGCTGACGGCAAAGTTCATAACAAACACGTAAATAGCCCTCGTCCGGTACTACCACACCGGCTTCTCCCTGTATCGGTTCCACTAAAAAACCTACAACATCCGGTTCTTTCAAAGCCTCTTCAAGTTCCTGCACATTGTTGTACTGAACTTTTATGAAACCCGGAGTATAAGGACCAAAATCAGCATACGAACCGGGATCGGTACTCATTGAGATTATAGTAATCGTACGACCATGGAAATTTTCACTGCAAACAATAATTTTCGCGCGCTCCGAAGCAATGCCTTTGACACGATATCCCCACCGGCGCGCCAGCTTCAAGGCAGTCTCTACAGCTTCGGCTCCCGTATTCATCGGCAAAAGTTTGTCGTATCCGAAAAACTTACAGGCAAATTCCATATATTCGCCCAGCACATCAGCATGGAAAGCGCGCGATACCAGCGTTAATTCTTCAGCCTGTTTCTTCAATGCCTCGATAATTTTCGGATGACAATGCCCCTGACTGAGAGCAGAATAACCGGACAGGAAGTCAAAATAGCGTTTTCCTTCCACGTCCCAAACAAATACGCCTTCGCCCTTTTTCAAAACGACAGGCAGAGGATGATAGTTGTGTGCACCATATTTTTCCTCACGGGTAATGTAATCTTCCGGTTTCATACTGTTCACGATTTAAAAGTTTAGCATATTGTAAGCATTTCTTACAATGTTCACCTCAAAGATACACAAACCTACTTACAGATTGTCAAAGAAAAGTACATGTTAAGAAACATATAAATCGGACAAAAAAAGGACTGTACCTATTTTGGAAGTACAGTCCTTTCGGTCGGGTATTTGGTTAATATAATCAACATTGAGAATTAAAAATATTGAAATCTAATCTAAAAACTATATCAAATCTCATTTCTTATTTAGCGAGACAGGTTTAAACATGAATATAAATAGGATTAATAATACAAACGAGAATATAGATGAAATAACAAACAAGACCGGCCAGTCGCATTTTCCGCCATCACGGAAAAGACCTATCAGCCAACCGTTCCACAAAGTCCCGATAAGGAAGCCGATACCCCAAACCAAGAAAAACAACAAACCTTGTGCTTGTGCCTTCATCTCTTTGGGAGCTACATTATCCGTATATACTTGTCCTCCCACATAAAAGAGGCCGAAAATAAGCCCGTGTACAATAATTCCGATATAATAAAACCATTGCTGTCCGGTTTCCGCCCCGAAATAGAAGGCTACATAACGTACCAACAAGGCAATCATACCGAAAATCAAAGTCTTCTTAATACCGGATTTTACAAGAATGGAGGTTGTTATAACCAAAAAGAACATTTCCGCCAATTGTCCTAAATTCAGGGTAACGGTTATATTTTGAACATGCTCGTCCGCCAAAATCATCGAACCATAAACATGATACAAATTAAAAGGAATGATAGAAAGAAAAGTCAAAATCATAAAAACCCGGTAATTTTTGTCTTTCATCAGCGAAAATGCACTGAAACCGGTAATATCCATAAATGATATTTTTGCACTTTTATCAACTGCCGGAGGGGTATGAGGAAGTCTCAAATTAAGTAATGCCGCCACCAAACAAACACAGGCACCACAATACATCGGCAAATTAGTAGTGTCAAAAGCCTGAAGTTTCAAAACATGAAGAGCCACAATGCTGAAAATTCCCGAAGCGACCCAACCTACTGAGCCAAACATACGAATACGTGGGAATTCTTCGGAAGGAGCATGGCTCATTGCAATCGTACTGGTCAGACTCTGAGTGGGCATGTGACAAAGCATTGCCATCACCACAAAAAACATTAACGGAGGAAAAGCCGTCTGCTGTGCAGCCAACAGAAGGAACACGCCTGTTAATACATTTAATACAGCCAGGATTTTCTCAGCTGCGAAATAACGGTCGGCAATCGCACCTATAAAAGAAGAGGCCATTGCGCCTATTGCCATTGCACTTAATACCAGTGAAACCTGATAAACTTCCAACTTTAATGTATGTGATAAATAAGCCGCCAACGGTACCCACCAAACGGCACTTAACATATACTGCATAAACATCATCAGAGAAAGTTGGATTTTCGTTGCGCATCCTTGATTTGAAGATAGTGTATCCATAATAATAAAATAAAGGTAGTTTTTATTTATTGTGTTTTTATGAATTCAAAGGTAGAGACATTCCTGTCCATATTCAGTCCACCTTTGTTGCAAACTTTCCCGCATTCATCTCATTTTCTGCAATTATCAGGGGTATTGAGACAGTTTTTCAAATCCATGACACAATAAATGAAAACAGATAATACATTTTTGAGTATCTTTCGGTCGCAAACGCAAACAACATATATGAAACATTTGAAGCTAATCTTATCCATATTCTTTATATTTTGTCTAACACAGGCACATGCTGACGATAGTAACTACCTTTTCCGCCACTATCAGGTAGAAAACGGGTTAAGTGACAATATGGTAACCAGCTGTGTACAAGACAAAAGTGGATATATCTGGATTGGGACTCGCGATGGCTTGAATCGTTTCGACGGTTATACATTCAAGGTATTCCGAAATGACCCGGACATACCGGAAACCATCGGGAGTAACTGGATTACCCATCTTGCCTGCGACCAAAACGGAGATTTATGGGTGGGAACTCTTTCCGGACTTTACCATTATAACGAAACTACAGAATCCTTCCATCATCTCACCTTTACTTCAGACAAAGGCATTCATGTTTTTCAATTTGATATGGACAATCAATTGTGGATTCTAATGGATGGAAGCCTTATCCGATTCAACACAAACGACAACCAATTCAAAATATTCTCTACTAAAGATGAACAAAATTATACATCCTTCTGCATTACAGCTGAAAATAATATATGGGTCGGGGATTCAAAAGGATATATATCCTTACTGAATCCGGAAGACGGAAGCACGGAAGCATATAATATGTTTGCACACTCTCTTTCTTATTCTTCCAAAAAATTATTCATGCTCCAGCCCTCACTCACTGCAAACCGTATATACATTGCTTTCGAGCATGACGACGTAAAGGTTTTCGATACTGTAACCCGAACTTATCAGGATTTGAACATACAAGAGCTTAACCGGCGAACGATACTTATCAACAGCTTTTTGGAGAAAGACACCGATGAACTTTGGATTGGGACCGATTCCGGACTATTCATCTATCGGCTCAACAGTGGCGAATGTACGCGTATCCGCCAAGACCCATTAGATCCATACGCACTTTCCAGCCATTTTATCTCTGCTTTTTGCAGGGATCGCGAAAACGGGATTTGGATTTGTTTCCACCAAAACGGAGTGAACTACTATTCCCCTTTCCGTCCTTTCCAAGTTTATTATCCTTGGAATGAACAGCATTCGCTGAAAGGAGAAGTCATACGTGATATTTGTACCGATATCTATGGAAACATTTGGATTGGAACTGAAGATGCAGGCATCAACTGTCTGGAAAAGAAAACAGGGACTTTCACGAATTACCAGCCGGTCCCGGGCGAAAGAGGACTGGCACACACCAATATACGCGGTCTGGCAACTTCCGGCGACAAGCTCTGGATTGGACATGTCATACATGGTATAGACCTGATGGATATAAAAACCCGCAAAGTAATCAAACACTATAGTTTGCTGAAAGATTCGGCTACGGTAAAGAATAGTACGGTACGGTGCATCAAAGTTTCACAAGAAGGGCAAATTTATGTCGGCACTGACGATGGTGTTTACAAATACGATTTTCTAAATGACCGTTTTCTATATGCCCCTCAATTTCCCCCTTTCTCGGCGAACTGTATTTACGAAGACCGTTTGGGTAGAATATGGATTGGTATGTTCAACCGTAGTTTCTACTACAATCCGGTCAGTAATACAGGTATGTATCTGCCTTACGACAAGCTGAATACACAACGACATAATTTTGTAAATGATGCGTGTGAAGATAAAGAAAGCAACATGTGGTTTGCCACGGTAGAAGGGGTTATTAAGTATGATTTTCAAACCGGCGAATCGCTTCATTATACCGTAAAAAACGGGATGCCGAGTAATGTTGCTTTCCGCATTCTCCCTGACGATAATGAAAACTTGTGGATTAGTACTGCCAACGGTTTGGTAAGCCTGGACACACAAACCGGTAAAATAACCACTTATACAGAGGCTCACGGTCTTATTACCCGGCAGTTTAATGACAATTCCGCATTCAAAGATGATAAAGGAACTTTCTATTTCGGCACGGTAAAAGGCTTCATCCATTTCAAACCTTTAGAAGTACAGCCGACAGCCGAGAGGATGGATGTACACTTAGGCTCATTGGAAATACAAAACGAAATTGGAGGAAAATGTATCCTGAATTGTTCCGCCTCTTCACCTGTAAAGAAAATAACCCTCACCCATAAGGAATCAACATTCAGTATTAATTTCTCCGCCTTAAATTTCATTGCACCCAATTCCATTCAATATGCTTACCGGATGGGAAATATGGATAAGGAATGGATGCCAATCGGTGAACGTAACACTGTCTATTTCACAGAATTGCATCCCGGTGATTATACATTCGAGGTTCGTGCCGCAAACTTGTCGAATAATTGGAGCGATACTCCTACCAGATTACAAATCACGATATTACCTCCTTGGTGGGTATCGGACACAGCCTATATCATATATATTATCGTTGTATTGGCTATTCTTTTCTTTTCCCTTTATTCATGGAGAAGAAAAACGAAGAGAACAATGGCTTATCATATGCAATTATTTGAAGACCAGAAAGAAAAAGAATTATATCAGGCTAAAATAGATTTCTTTATTAATATCGCCCATGAAATACGAACTCCGCTGACACTGATAAAAAATCCGCTCGAACGACTTCTTAAATCGGAGAATATCAGCGAGAAAGAAAACAATTCACTGATACTGATGGATAAAAATGTATCTCGTCTATTGTCCTTGGTCAATCAGCTGCTTGATTTCCGCAAAACAGAAATAGAAGGTTATCGGCTCAGTTTCGTTCGTACGGAAATCGTTACCTTACTGACTGAAACAGCTCGTCGCTTCCAAGAGATGGCAACAGAACATAATTTGCTGCTGAACCTTGACCTGACAATGCAGGAATTGTATGTTTTTGTGGATAAAGAGGCTATCACCAAAATTTTCAGTAACCTGTTTTCAAACGCAATCAAATATGCAGACAATAGCATTATCATTCGTATACAGTTATCATCGGATTATGAAACCTTCATGGTCGACTTTATAAACGATGGAAAACCGATTCCTTCCGAAATAAAAGAAAAGATTTTCGAGCCGTTCTACCGGGTAGGAGGAAGCGAAAATAAGCCGGGAACCGGATTGGGATTACCGCTAGCCCGTTCACTGGCTGAAATGCACCATGGAACACTCCGTGTAGAAGAATTTCCCGACAGCTCTTCCATGACGATGTTTCGTCTGACGTTACCAGTAAAATTACCGGAATCCATAAAACCGGAAGAAGAAGAGACTACCGCCGGCACCATCGAACACGAAGTCACTTACATTCAGGAAGAAGGGCGTCCGAGTATTTTAATAGTGGAGGATAACAAAGAAATGAGTCATTTCATCGCTGATGAGGTAAATCAATCCTATAATGTGCTGATAGCCGGAAATGGCGCCGAAGCCATTGATTTATTAAAATCACACAGTGTCCAACTGATTATCAGCGATGTTATGATGCCAATCATGGATGGTTTCGCCCTGCTGAAAGAAGTAAAAACCGATATTGAATTCAGCCATATTCCAGTCATACTACTAACAGCCAAGAATACACTCCAGTCCAGACTGGAAGGGTTGGAACTGGGAGCCGATGCTTATATAGAAAAGCCTTTCTCCTCCAACTTGTTGATGGCCCAAATATCGAATTTGCTTTCCAACCGCGACAATATCCGCAAATTCTATTTTAAATCTCCAATCGCCAACATGAAGTCGATGGCTTATACAAAAGCAGATGAGAATTTCCTCGAAAAGCTGAATAATATCATCAATGAGAATATTAGTAATCCAGATTTGGATGTCAATATGATAGCAGATTTGATGCACTTAAGCCGCCCGACACTTTACCGCAAAATACGAGCCATATCGGATCTGACGCCCAATGACCTGATAAAAATCAGCCGCCTGAAAAAGGCTGCCGAGCTACTGATACAAGGAAACATGAAGATATATGAAATCTCAGAAACCGTTGGTTTCAGCTCACAATCTTATTTCTGGTCGGCTTTCATCAAACAATTCGGTACGAGTCCATCCAAATATGCAAAAGAACACCGAAATACTTAAAAATATAAAGCTCTGAAAACAAAAGGAGGTGTGTCAAAAGCATTTTATCCATGCTTTGACACACCTCCATTTTACAAAATATCTTTTTCTACTCTTTATTCTCCAAGTGATTTTTCAATGGATTCGTATACATTTCGAGTATCTTGGTACGAAGAAACGCCTCATCCTTATTGGGAAGAACAATCTTATCCAACTGACCTTGCAGATAAGTTTCAAACTGCTTCTTATCTTTCAGACTATAATTTTCACTAAAGCGTCTGGTTCCGTTCAACATATCATAAGCGACATAATTACAAGGATAAAAACGGTAATGTTTATAAATTTCCTTATCGATGATAGAGGCTATAGCGGCAATCAGTTCATTCTTTTCCATATTTCTATCCAACTTGGCGAGCTGGTCATTTATAGGAGAAGTCAAAGTAAAATGAACACGACCCTTATTATTCAGAATACCGGTTTCCATGCTAAGTAAATCATCACGCTGGCTCTTTGTAAAATCAGGCTCATCACGTTTCTGTTGGAATTCTTTTGCTTTAAGGAAATCGCACGGATCAAACTCATAAGAAATAGCTACCGGAAAAATATTCAGTTCCATCAAATTAGAAACAATATCCTCTTTCCCACTCATATTTAACATCTTCAGGACACTCCCCTGTGTACGGTCATTCGAATCTTTGGCACGTCCTTCACGCTGGGCAATCCAAATAGACTCTTTCGTTTCTGTAATCGTGTAGCGAATATAAGCAGAAAGGATACGACTGACCTCCAACATCTGACGAACCGAGACATTACGTTTTACAATAAAACTATTATTCAGTCGTACCAATGTCTCTATCCAAGGGCGAATCAATAGATTATCACCTATTGCTACCTGAGTCATTCCATATCCGACATCATACAGCATCACATTCAAAAAAGAAGCGTCTAATACAATGTCACGGTGGTTGGACACAAAAGTACAAGGTTTCTTATCTTTCGGTAAGCGGCTACGACCGGAAATCGTTAATGAAAAAGTCGTATCGTTGGCGACCTTCATTACAGCTTCGTATGCTAACTTCGATTTAAAATCTTCTTTTGTCTTAAAAGAACGCATTGTCTTGGAAAATTCATCCCAGTTCACATCCGGTTCAATATACCGAAAAGCCCGCTCAAAATCATCATTGGCAACAAGCTTCTCAATAGCTTCTTTTACCTCATCATTATTCAGCGGACGGATATCGTCAAAATTATTCGGAACTTCCATATCTTTTATTTAAACTCGTTTTCTATAATATCAGTCATTACATTTTTAATATCCAAGCCTGCGGCACGCACCTGTTGCGGGATAAAACTAGTAGCTGTCATCCCTGGAGTTGTATTGACTTCCAACATTTTGGGTTCGCCATCATCCGGAATGATAAAATCAACACGTATCAGGCCTTTAGCACCCAAAATATCATAAATCTTTGATGTCTCACGCTGTACTTTCTCAGTCAGTTCAGCCGAAATACGAGCCGGCGTGATTTCCTGAACCTGACCATTATATTTCGCGTTAAAATCAAAGAATTCATTATCTGTGACAACCTCAGTAAGAGGAAAAACGACCTCTTTACCTTTTACTTTGTAACAACCGCAAGTCACCTCCGTTCCGGCGATAAAACTTTCCATTATCACTTCCCGGCCTTCGGCAAAAGCCTTGGCTATGGCAGGTTGAAGCTGTGAGGCTTCTTTCACTTTCGTAACGCCGAAGCTGCTGCCACCATCATTCGGTTTCACAAAAACAGGAAGTCCTAAACGTTCAATCACTTCTTCATCCGTTATGGACTGTCCTTTAAAAAGACGGATAGAGTCGGCAACCTTCACACCGAAACCACGCAAATAATTATTGCAAACAAACTTATTAAACGTAATAGTGCTCGCTAACATTCCACAGGATGAATAAGGCATTCCTATCAAATCAAAATAAGCCTGTAAACGTCCATCTTCGCCAGGTGTACCGTGAATAGTGATATACGCAAAATCAAAATGCTTGACCTCATTGTTTTCACGGAAACTGAAATCATTTTTATCTATCGAAATGTGTTCACCATTGGGAAGTTTCACTGCCCATCCGTCTTTCTTAACGATGGCAATATATAAATTATATTTGTCTTTATCAATAAAAGAGTAGATTCCCTCTGCACTTTTTAATGAAATAACAATCTCGGAGGAATCGCCTCCTGCTACAATAGCAATGTTTCTTTTCATTTTCATATTTCTTTAGTAGTTGCATATCTACGCCATTTCTCTATCAATTGACTCATGTCGGCAGGTATTTCGGAATCAAAAAACATTTCCTCGCCTGTAGTCGGATGGACAAAGCCCAGCGTCTTGGCATGAAGCGCCTGGCGAGGACAAATGGCAAAACAATTCTCAACAAATTGTTTGTATCGGGTAAAAGTTGTACCTTTCAGAATGTCGTTGCCCCCATACCGTTCATCATTAAACAAGGTATGTCCGATATACTTCATGTGGACACGTATCTGATGCGTACGTCCGGTTTCCAGCCGGCATTTAACAAGGGTAACATAGCCTAACCGCTCCAATACAGAGTAGTGGGTAACAGCCGTTTTTCCCAAATCACCTTCAGGAAAAACAGTCATTTGCATACGATTACGGGGATCACGACCGATATTTCCTTCGATGCGGCCTTCATCCTCTTTTACAATCCCCCATACCAAAGCACGATATTCGCGTTGAGTTGTTTTATGAAAAAACTGCAGACTAAGATTCGCCTTTGCCTCCGGTCGTTTAGCCACAACCAACAATCCGGATGTATCTTTATCAATACGATGAACCAAACCGAGAGACGGGTCGTTCGGATCGTACGTAGGATCATCTTTCAAATACCAAGCCAAAGCATTGACTAACGTTCCGGTATAATTTCCATGTCCCGGATGTACGACCAAGCCGGCAGGTTTATCCACCACCAACAAGTCGTCATCTTCATAGATTATTTTTATTGGAATATTTTCGGGAATAATTTCAAAGTCCCGACGCGGACGCGTCATCATGATAGTTACCACGTCTTCGGGCTTCACGCGGTAATTGCTCTTTACCGGTTTGCCGTTAGCCATGATACAACCTGCATCCGCTGCTAGTTGTATGCGATTACGGGTAGCCCCCATCATCCGGTCTACCAGAAATTTATCTACGCGCAACAAGGATTGCCCGCGATCGGCTACGAAGCGGAAATGTTCATACAGTTGAGGAGAATCATCCTCTTCCGGTTGCAGGAGGTCGTCTACCTGCCCATCATCCATTTCGTCATAAAACTCATCCATAGTTAAAACCAGTTTTCTTCTTCACTATCCAACGTTTCTATCGGAATACTACTCGGCACACCCAAGGAGTCCGAAGGCAATTCACTTTCTCCACTACTGACTTTCAAGGTCAATTGAGCAGTAAGCGGAACATGTTCACCCTTCTGCAACTCCCGCCCACGCAGTTCGATAGCAACAGCCAAATCTTTAAAGTCGCCCGGTACATATTCAATCTCAACATTCTCAAAGCCACGAGCGCGCAACAAAGCATACGCTTGACGGAAAGAAAGATCTTCCACTTCCGGAATAGTCGCCATTTGCGAAGTCTGGGCATTAACAGTAATAAATACGATACGTCCCTCTTTTACCTTCGAACCGGGCGAAGGCACTAATTCCACAATCGCTCCAGGTTCCACATTTTTAGAAAAGACAGAATCGATTACGCTATAACGCAAATTATTACTTTTAAAAAACTCTTCGGCTTCTTCTATTTTCAGTCCTTTCACATCGGGCACCACTACCGCTTCATTGTGTCTTGTATAAGAGTCAAGCCATTTCAGCGTACCATAAATCAGGGCACACGAAAGAACCACAGCCAGTAACAAATTAAAGACATACGGATTCTTAATCAGTTTTACCAAAAAGTCTTTCATTTCCATTTTATTTTAATCGGCGAACCAAAAGTAGAAAAGAATGCCGTTAAAACAAAGAAAGTAAAGGCTTTTTAGTAAAAACCTCTACTTTCTTTATAAAAAATTTCAAACGGAAGCAGATTATCCGTTGTATTCGTCTGAAACTGTTAATTTAGCTCTTCCTTTGGCACGACGAGATGCTAATACTCTGCGACCGTTGGCAGTAGCCATTCTTGAACGAAAGCCGTGCTTGTTCTTTCTTTTTCTGTTGGATGGTTGGAATGTTCTTTTCATCTTTCTATATATTATTTATTATTATCTTTATCACATCGATTTGGGCTGCAAAGATAGAGCCTTTTTTTTAATAAACAAAGAGTTGTGTGTTTTTTGTTTGCTCAATTAAAAGATTCCTCCTTTATACATATCATCGAAATTAGTATGTTGCCCGTTCATTTTTTGCGCTTCTTCACCATCCGGGTTCAGCTCGATTGACTTTTTCAAATCTTCGAAAGCACCTTCTTTGTCACCTTTTAGATTCTTGGCACGACCGCGTTCGGCATAAGCTTTGGAAAACTCGGGATTCAGCTCGATAGCTTCATCAAAAAATGAAATAGCTTCATCCAAGCGTTCCTGCGCAATCAGTAAATTTCCGGTCAACAGAC
Organism: Parabacteroides sp. AM08-6; assembly: GCF_003473295.1. Taxonomy (GTDB): domain Bacteria; phylum Bacteroidota; class Bacteroidia; order Bacteroidales; family Tannerellaceae; genus Parabacteroides. Next base: position 18,017 of record NZ_QRMP01000018.1, on the reverse strand, counting down.
AAGCATCATCGTTAAACGGATTCAAATCCAGCGCATTCTGATAATCGGCAGCCGCAGCATCAGCATTACCCATCGCTTCATAGATACGGCCACGAAGCAGGTAGGACGTTTCCTCATCCGGAGCCAATGTAATGGCCTTCTCCGCATCCGGCAACGCTTCGCCGGGTTGTCCCATCGAAAGCAATACTTCCGCACGCAACAGATAAGCATCGGTAAAATCCTCCTTCAAGGCGATAGCACGGGTCAGGTCGGCTATAGCACCCAACGGGTCGCCGGTTGTCCGTTTTGCTTTTCCCATCAGAAACCAAGCAAGATGATTGCTTTCTTCCAATTCAATCACGCGGGTACAATCAGCAATTACATCGGCATCTTTATCAAGCATAAACAATACATTCGACCTGGTCAGACGTGTATTGATATGGTCCGGTTCGAGTTCCACCATGCGATTCAACGTATCCAAAGCCTCCTCCAACTTGTTTGCCATTGTATAAGCCGAGACCAGATAGGTCATTGTTTCGAAATCTTCCTCGATATTCAACGCTTCCGTGAAACATTTAATCGCATACGCCACTTGTCCCATTTTTTGCGCACGGACACCGTCGTATTTCAGAATATCAAAATTTTTCTGCTTGTTCTTGCTCTCTTCTTCTTCAGGTGTTGCTGCTTTGGAAGAAGAGAAAAGTGATGTAAAGAAATTTCCCATGACTTCATTTGCTGTTGGTTTTCGGACGACAAAGATACGACTTCTATTTTTTTAAGAAAGAAGAGATAAAAGAAATGTTTTATTTTACCGACACAACTGGCGAGTTATTGGAAGAACATTTCCATAATTATCAAAATGTCATTAGTATAACAACTAAATGGGATTAATATGGCGGGTAAAATAAATTACCCGCACATGTAACCCTTTTTAGCATATCAAATAGACAGCAAAACACCAAAATGGAGAACAACTTGCCAATTTGCCGAGATGGGGCGAGGGAAGTACTATCTATTTAATACACTGAAAATGGATAAGGGAATTCTTCGTTATTTTTTAACTGATAGTTTTATACTACATACTTTTTGTCATGTACTGTGCAGTGGTGCATTTCAAAATCCCTTTGGTCTCTTTTTTGTAGTTTACAACAAACAGGAGAGAAAATATTTCAATTTTAAAGCAAAAAGGCGTTTTTGCTTTAAAGATAACACACTTAGGCCTGTTCAATTTCATTTTCTTTTGTTTTTTTATATATTCCCATTGAGTGGTTACAATACATTTTTCTAATTTTGCATGCGAATTTATAACTTGGGAGAGATTGTACCACTCACACTTTTTGCACAATTATTCCCTAATTTAAATATATTATATGGAAAACTTAGAAACTGGACTTTTACTAATGGTAGTCGGTATGACAACAGTTTTTGCGATTTTGCTGATTGTCATTAATCTTGGGAAAGGACTAATTACACTGGTAAACAAATACGCCCCCGAAGAGGTCACCGTAAAGAAACAAATCAAACCGCAACCACAAGTTGCAACGACAGCTCCTGTTACGGGCATTACAAACCAGACCACAGCAGCAATTATTTCGGCAGTCAGCGTCGTTACCGGCGGAAAAGGGAAAGTCGTTAAAATTGAGAAATCATAATATTATCACACATTAAGATATCATGAAAAGAGAAATTAAATTTAGCTTGGTCTTCAGAGACATGTGGCAATCAGCCGGGAAATATGTTCCCACCGTAGACCAGCTGACCAGGGTCGCCCCTGAAATCATTAAAATGGGCTGTTTCGCCCGTGTTGAGACCAATGGAGGAGGATTCGAACAGGTTAATTTATTATTCGGAGAAAATCCAAATAGAGCGGTTCGCGAATGGACCAAGCCGTTTCATGAAGCCGGTATCCAGACACATATGTTGGACCGTGCCCTGAACGGTTTGCGCATGAGTCCCGTCCCCGACGATGTTCGACAGTTATTTTATCAGGTAAAAAAAGCACAGGGCACGGATATTGCCCGCACTTTTTGCGGACTGAATGATGTACGCAATATCGCACCGTCCATTAAATACGCGAAAGCAGCCGGAATGATTTCCCAATGTTCTTTGTGTATCACCCACTCGCCCATCCATACCGTTGAATACTACACGAAAATGGCAATGGAATTAATCGAACTGGGAGCAGATGAAATCTGTATCAAAGATATGGCGGGTATCGGCCGGCCACACTCATTGGGACAGATTGTTGGTAATATTAAAGCCAAATATCCCGAAATCCCTATCCAGTATCACAGCCATGCCGGTCCCGGGTTCAACGTAGCTTCCATCCTGGAAGTGTGCAATGCCGGTTGCGATTATATCGATGTAGGCATGGAACCGCTTTCATGGGGAACAGGCCATGCCGACCTGCTGACCGTACAGGCTATGCTGAAAGATGCCGGTTATAAAGTTCCGGAAATCAATATGGAAGCTTATATGAAAGTCCGTAGCCTGATACAGGAATATATGGACGACTTCCTGGGATTGTATATCAGCCCGAAAAACCGGTTGATGAACTCCTTGCTGATTGGACCGGGCCTGCCGGGTGGTATGATGGGCAGTTTGATGGCCGATTTGGAAAAGAACCTCGAAACCATCAACAAAAGCCATGTCAAACAAGGCAAACCGCTCATGTCGCAAGACGAATTGCTTATCAAACTATTCGACGAAGTTGCTTATGTTTGGCCACGTGTAGGTTACCCTCCATTAGTGACTCCTTTCAGTCAATATGTCAAGAACCTGTCACTGATGAACGTTATGCAGATGGAAAAAGGAAAAGCTCGCTGGAGCATGATTGCCGACGACATCTGGGATATGCTATTGGGCAAGGCGGGTAGGCTCCCCGGACCGCTGGCTCCCGAAATCATCGCAAAAGCAGAAGCCGAAGGACGTCAATTCTTTGAAGGTAATCCGCAAGACAATTACCCCGATGCTCTCGACAAATACCGTAAGTTGATGAACGAAAAACAGTGGGAAACTGGTGAAGATGATGAAGAATTATTCGAATACGCCATGCATCCGGCTCAATATGAAGCTTATCGTTCCGGTAAGGCCAAAGTCGAATTTACAGCAGATGTAGCAAAAAGAAAAGCTGACCTGCAAGCTAAAACACAACCGGCTCCTGCAGCATCGGCTCCGGTAACCGCTCCTACAAGCGTGACAATGGCGATGCCGACAACTCCGCAAGTCATGACAGTTGATGTAAACGGACAAAGCTATCGCGTAACGGTTGCTTTCGGTGATACGGACAACACAGCAATACCTACCGCTTCTGCAGCTGAAAAAGCAACAGAGCCGGCATCGGCTCCTGCCGCCGCACCAACCGGAACAGGAAAAGAAGTGCTTTCGCCGTTGGAAGGAAAATTCTTCCTGGTAAAGAATGCTTCCGATACCCCTGTAAAAGTGGGCGACACTGTAAAGGAAGGCGACGTGCTCTGTTATGTGGAAGCGATGAAGACTTATAATGCCGTACGTGCAGAATTCGGCGGAACAGTCACCGCCATCTGCCTGGCTTCAGGAGATGCGGTTTCGGAAGATGATGTATTAATGATTATACAGGAATGAAAGAGATATTTCAAAATCTGTATGAAATGACTGCGTTCAGTAATATCATTGCTGAACCGCAGTTTCTAATCATGTATGCTATCGCATTCATACTTCTTTATCTCGGCATCAAAAAGCAGTACGAACCGCTACTGCTCGTGCCGATAGCCTTCGGAGTATTACTGGCAAACTTCCCCGGAGGTGATATGGGTGTGATACAAGCTGACGAGAACGGGTTTATAAATATACATGGGGTAATGAAAAACATCTGGGAGATGCCACTCCACGATATTGCTCACGAACTGGGACTGATGAACTTTATCTATTATATGTTAATCAAGACCGGTTTTTTGCCCCCCATCATATTTATGGGAGTAGGTGCGCTGACAGATTTCGGCCCAATGCTTCGAAACTTACGCCTCTCCATCTTCGGAGCTGCCGCCCAGCTGGGTATTTTCACGGTTCTGCTGGTTGCCATTTTGATTGGATTCACACCGAAAGAAGCAGCCGCTCTGGGAATTATCGGTGGCGCCGACGGACCAACGGCCATTTTCACGACTATTAAGTTGGCTCCGCACCTGCTAGGTCCGATTGCTATTGCAGCTTACTCCTACATGGCATTGGTTCCGGTCATCATCCCTTTGGTTGTCAAATTACTCTGCTCGAAAAAAGAGTTGTGTATCAATATGAAGGAACAGGAAAAGAAATATCCTTCTACGACAGAGATTAAGAATCTACGCGTATTGAAGATTATCTTCCCTATCGTAGTCACTACGGTTGTAGCACTATTCGTACCGAGTGCCGTTCCACTGATTGGTATGCTAATGTTTGGTAATTTGGTAAAGGAAATCGGAACAAACACTTTCCGTTTGTTCGATGCGGCTTCCAACAGTATTATGAACGCCGCTACCATTTTCCTCGGATTGTCGGTTGGAGCCACTATGACATCCGAAGCATTCCTGAACCTGACGACTATAGGCATTGTTGTCGGCGGTTTCCTGGCATTCGCTCTCTCCATTACCGGAGGAATTTTCTTTGTAAAGATATTCAATCTCTTCACAAAAAAGAAAATCAATCCGCTGATTGGAGCGACAGGTTTGAGTGCCGTACCGATGGCTTCGCGTGTAGCCAATGAGATTGCGCTGAAATATGACCCGAAGAATCATGTCCTGCAATACTGTATGGCAAGTAATATTTCCGGCGTTATCGGTTCTGCCGTAGCTGCCGGTGTATTGATTTCATTCCTGGGATAAATCAAGTATAACATCCATATTAGAGTAAAAGAAGCCGGATTAAAATCCGGCTTCTTTTGTTTATATACCGCACAATGAAGAGATTTGAATGATTTTTTCATCCTTTTATTTATTATTTTAACAACTTCTTATAAATAAATCGTTCTCAAATGCTGTAATCCAAAAATATTTACTTTAATTTGTGACTTGATAAGGATGTTTTTATCCTTTTCGTAAATGTGATTGAATATGAAGGACACTCAGGAAACTAATTTACCGATTGAAGAAAACGGCAAATTGGAAGAAACTAAAGCTCCGGAAGTAACTCCGGAAAACAAGGTGGAAGAAGTTGTAGCTAACGAAGCACCGGAAGCAGAAGCCGTAACAGAAGATGCCCCCGAAGCAAAGACCGACACAGGCGAAGCTACGGGTGAGGAACTTGTTGTCGCAGCCGGAAAGTTATCGAAAGAAGAAATTCTGGAGAAATTAACAACTCTGGTTGAAACCGCAGCCGACACAACGCGCAATGAGATAGAAGTTCTCAAGCAGGCTTATTATAAAATCCACCGTGCCGAAGTGGACGAATTGAAGAAAGCATTCCTCGAAAACGGGGGAGAAGAAAAGGATTTTGTAGCACCTGAAGATGACACAGAAAATAAAATTAAAGAACTTCTCGCGGTATACAAAGAAAAAAGAGCAGCCATAACTGCAGAAGAAGAAAGAGTCAAAGCTGCCAATTACGCATTAAAACTTCAACTGATTGATCAACTGAAAGTTTTAACCGAAAGCCAGGAAGATTTCAACAAATTATATAACGACTTCAAAGACATCCAACAGAGATGGAAAGAAGTGAAGGCCGTTCCCCAGGAGCATGTCAGCGAATTGTGGAAGAATTATCAGATGTACAGTGAAAAGTTTTACGACATCATCAAGATAAACAATCAGTTCCGCGATTACGACTTCAAGAAGAACCTCGAACTGAAAACGGCTCTTTGTGAAGCTGTAGAAAAATTAGAAAATGAACCGGATGTCGTTTCGGCATTCCATCAACTTCAGAAACTACACCAGCAATGGCGCGAAATCGGACCGGTAGCCAAAGAACTCCGTGAAGATTTGTGGGCTCGTTTCAAGGCAGCTTCCACCATCATCAACAAACGCCACCAGGAACATTTCGAGAACCTGAAAGCAAAAGAACAGGAAAACCTGGAAGCTAAAACGGCCATCTGTGAGCAAATCGAGAGTATCGACTTCTCCACCCTTAAATCATTTAAGGACTGGGAAGAAAAAAATAAAGAAGTAATCGGACTTCAGGAGAAATGGAAAACTATTGGCTTCGCGCCGAAAAAGTCTAACGTCAAGATATTTGAACGTTTCCGTGCCGCCTGCGATGTCTACTTCAACAACAAAAGCGAGTTCTATAAGAGCATTAAGGAAGAGATGGAGAAAAATCTCGAACTGAAAAAAGCTCTTTGTGAAAAAGCGGAAGCACTGAAAGATAGTACAGAATGGAAGAGTACGACAGAAAAAATGATTGCTCTCCAGAAAGAATGGAAAACCATCGGTTCCGTAGCGCGCAAACATTCGGATGCTGTCTGGAAACGTTTCATCTCCGCTTGCGATTACTTCTTCGAACAAAAGAACAAAAACGTATCTTCACAGAAAAGCGTAGAACAAACCAATCTGGCTGCCAAGAAAGCTCTCATCGAAAAGATAAACGCAGTAGAAGAAACAGAGCATGACGAAGCTCTTGCCATTCTGAAAGGCTATATGGCAGAATGGGGCACAATCGGCCACGTTCCTTTTAAAGAAAAGGACAAAGTGTATAAGGAATATCATGAAGCGATAGACAAACAATTCGACCGCCTGAAGATAGACCAGAACGACCGTAAGATGCAGACTTTCCGTAGTAACCTAACCGACATCGGCAGTGGTGAACGGGGTAAAGGGAAATTATACGGCGAACGGGAGAAACTGATGCGCATGTACGAACGGATGAAAAACGAGCTTCAAACATATGAGAACAATATCGGTTTCCTTAGCATCTCCTCTAAAGGCGGAGGCGGATTGCTAAAAGAAATGGAACGAAAGATTGAGAAATTGAAGAACGAGATGGCACTTACCATTAAAAAGATTGATGCTATCGACGAAAATCTTGAATAAATCCTCAGGAAATAAACCACGAAGCCGTCTCCAACCCAGACGGCTTTGTTGCTTTTAATAGAAATGACAGCTAAAATACACTACTTCAATCCCGGTCATGAGACAGCCGTTTTGCTCGGTTCCGAGAATTACACGCCTCCAAGAAATGTACAACGGATGATAAGGGAATTATCCCTTTTACCCGTCTGGTATGCAGAACCGGAAGATTTCATTTTCACTGAAGAGAGCTGTTCCCCTTCTTTCTTCACGGCCCTTCCGGAGAAACTCCGGCCGTTTGCAACCGTCCTTTCACGGAAAGAGCTGCCACTCAAAGCAAAAACAATGCCGGAGACAGAGGCTGCCCCTTGGGGATTATCTCCGCAAAGCCTCCGTTTATTTAATGAACTAAAAGAGACTTACCAATTAAATCTGTCGGTTCCCCAATGGAAAGAAGCCTATGTAGGGCTTACCGGAAGACAAACCGCCGCCCAATGCCTGGAAAAGATACGCGAACTTCTACCGGACATGTCCATCCCTGGCGTCCCCAAGTTCTGCAAGGATGTATCCGAAATAGAGCAATACATCCGTCTGCAAAATGCTCCGTTTGTGCTAAAGACTCCCTACTCCTCATCCGGCCGCGGACTACATTGGCTCCCGGAACGCACGCTGACTGCCAAAGATAAAACCTGGATAGAAGGAGCTTTAAAGAAGCAAGGCACTGTCAGCATTGAATGTGCTTTGGAGAAACTGCAGGACTTCGCCATGGAGTTTTATTCGGACGGGAAAGGGAATGTTACCTACGAAGGACTTTCCGTGTTCGGCGCAGGAAAGAAAGGAGCCTATTCCGGCAACGTGTTAGGCAGCCAGGAATATCTGGAAACCTTTTTCTATGAGAAGTTCGGGAAAGAACAGTTTGAGCGGATAAAAAGGGCAGTACAAGAGGCCTTGCAACCCATTTACGGGAGTATTTATACCGGTTACCTGGGCGTTGATATGCTTGTCTATTACAAGGCGGACAAGAGCCTGGGCATTCATCCCTGCATCGAAATCAACATGCGCTACACCATGGGGTTAGTAGCTTTACGTATCAGCCAAAAGTATCTGGCCCCTAAAGCCATAGGAGATATGCACATCACCTACGAAAGCGTGTCCGGAGAGGCTTACGAGTACCACCGCCTCATGGAGAATGCCTATCCGCTGAAGATACAGAACGGTAAAATCAGAGCAGGATACCTTCCACTTTGCCCGGTCACAAAAGACACGCATTACAGGGCTTACATATTGGTCATGTAACCAACTACCTGTGGCTCAACCTGCTTACAACCGGTATCCCAAAGACAAGCTTAAAGTAAATGTCCGGTCACCAATCTTCATTTTAGAGTCTTCAACAGGAGACACCCATGCTTTCGTAAAACTGGGAAGATAAGAGAAGTTAGTGCCAATCCGGTAATGCTCGGTCAAATCAAACCAAAAGCCCACTTCACATTTTAATCCGAATACAACCGCACGAGCGTCCTGTATAGGGCCTATATCTATTTTCTCCGCTTCCGAATAATTACTCGTTCCCAACTTAAAGTCCAGACGAGGGCCAACTCCGATGTAATACGTTTCACGGCGCACGGAGCGCTTCAAGTTAAACAGGGTATTGACAGTCAGATAATCGATATAATCTTTATACTTCGTATAGTAGGGAATATCTCCAACATTCTCCTCTACAGCAACGTCCATGCTTCCCCCTTTCCTCAGATAACCGATTGAACTGGACAAATTGAATGTCCCCTTATCCCAGTATTCCAGACCTGCCGATATCTGAAAGGGGCGGACCGCATTATAAGAATAGCCGTCCGGCACCCCTTTCGTTACCAGCTTGGAGAAAGCAGCTCCGCCATCCAACCGTATCACCTGTCCTTCCATTGCCGAAGACAGACAAAGCAATATACATACCAACCATACACAACTCTTCTTTTTCATATCTTGTATCCATTTCGTTATAATTCCAAAACGGGGATACAAACTGTTGCGTATACGGTTCTTCATCCTTTGTACAAAAAGCCGGACATGCTGAAGCAAAAGGGGATATTGTTGAACAAGAATATTTTAGACGAATAAGCTTGCTCTTTCCAGACTATATTATTCCGCTTCAAACTCTTTCAGTTCTTCCAAGCTCTGGCGAAGCTTGGCGATGCGCCTCCAATAGTACATATAAAGCGGAGGGACACAAATCAGGCAAGCAATAATCATAAATATCCATTTCCCCCAAACAAACTCCTGCCCCCAGTCCAGCACAAAGAACCAAGGCACCAATATAAACGGAGTAGAAAAGATTTCGCCTATAAGCATCTTCTTATACTTATTAATCCGGAGGAAAGCATCACATACACTTAGCTCCTCCAAGCGGATATTCTTCAAGAAGCAGTATTTATACAATTGCCAAGCCAGAATAAGCAACACCACAAATTCCCCCAGCAACAACTGTCCAAGCCAATGGGTAAGCAGATAAACCAGGATTCCCGACAACGCAAGAACAACCGCAACTCCCACTCCAAATCCTTCCCAAAGCATCAGGCTGCTCAAAGCGCTCTCCCCCTTGTTACGGAGCATACGCATTGCCATCTCCCGGTTCAACACCGTCTGTTTCTTCAACTCTTCATTTAATACATTCCAGCTTGCTTTTAATTCTTCCAATTCCATACTATATCCTTCTTTAACGGTTCGACATTTGTTTCAATTTCTCTTTAATACGATTGAGCTTAACTGCGACATTGTTGGACGAAAGGCCGGTTATTTCCGCCATTTCCTGATAACTCTTTTCCTCGAGCCAAAGCAGGATAAGCGCCCTTTCCAATTGCTTGAGGCAATTTATCATCCGGTAAAGTTCCCGAAGCTGCGATGTTTTGCTTTCCTCTTCCGGAAACGCTTCCAAATCGACAGAGATAGGCACTACTTCCGGATGAGATTTGGACTTGCGGTAGAAAGAGACGCATGTGTTCAACGAAATACGATAAATCCAGGTTGAGACTTGGCACTCGCCCCGGAAGCGAGGATAAGCCCTCCATAAATTAATCACCACCTCCTGATACAAGTCGTTCAATCCATCCTTGTCCGCCGCATACACATAACAGACTTTGTAGATAATCCGCTTATTATCTTCCACTAATGTAATAAAAGCCTTTTCCAATTCTTGTCTATCCATTTCACTCAATCGTTATACTTAGTTAGTCGCACCGACAAGCAATATATTACATGAAAGTAGTAAATTTATTTCAACTTTTTTCTTTTCTAACTTCCAGAACGCTATCCTTTCCCGTTTTCCTTATAGGGGGTAAAACCAATAGTACAGTTTATACATAATAACATAAACGACTGTAAAACAAAGAGTAACCATAAAATAACAACCTCGAACGGCCTTGTTTAAAGTTGAATCGAATTGAATTTCGTTTTAAACGCGACCTTTAATTTTACGGTTAAATTCAACCTCGTTTTAATTTGAAGCGTTCTATGGGGCTAAAAACGCCTTAATTTGGGACGCATGATTTTGCCAGATGATTTTGCTGGGCAAAAAATGATAAAAGTAGGACATTTTTTGTACTAATGGAATGTCCTAAAAAATGTCCTACTTTTTGTCCTACTTTTTTTATAGGACATTTTTTGTACCGTTTGTTTTATTGGTGGATTTGCTTGGAGGGTGTTGTTATAGCTTTCGTCGGTTAAAATAGTCTGTGCATGCTTCCCAAAACAGCATAAACTTTACGGATTATGTTGACGGGGATATCCTGTTCACTGTATTCTGGACTCTTATTTGTCGGAATCAAACGAATAAATCCTTCTCTATCTGATTTCCCCATACGTTTAACAGTACGATAACTATTGGTGACAAAACCATATACTTCACCAAACGGTAAATATTGAATAGGATCAGTCATTTCTTTCATCGCTATGTAATCGCCATTGTTCAATTCTGGTTCCATAGAACGCCCTGTAATATTGCACCATACCACCCCTTCTTTGTTAAATGGGGCAAAATCAATATAATAATCAGGATTCAGGGTCTGATTATTCATAACAAGGTCGAATCCACCTATAAAATCTATATTATAATAAGGCGCACCTTTGTTTTCATAGTTAATTTGAGGTTTCAAGTTTTCTTTTTCTTCTTTCAACATAGAACCACGACCAGTAATCAACCAGTCAGGATTAAGCTCCGGATATACATAGAGTATCTTCTCGCACTTATCTGAGCCTATATTCTCTCCTTTATCTAGAGACCCATTAGAAAGCCCTGATTCTTGATAAAATCTATACTTGCTAATCCCCTTTGTTTCAATAAATTGCTGCACTCTTTGAACTGTTCCCATAATTTTAATAGTAAATTTACTCGTAAAATATTTTGATATTAGAAGATTTACTACTAATATTGCATCGTCGTAATGAACATTACTGACGCTGTAAAGATATGAATTATTAATTAAAGTTGAAATATGGCAAAGGTTTTAGCAGACACAGCAATCAGAAAGAAGGTAAAAGAAATCCTTCAGTGTAGTGACAAAACAATCAGCCTGGCATTGAACTGTCACATCGATACGGAGCTGGCAAGAAAGATCCGGGCAATGGCAATCAAGTTGGGTGGATCAGTGAAAAAAGAAGAACGAGTGATAACGATTTAAAACAGTACGAATATGATGGCTGAAAAAATGAATTACAAAGAATTATCTTCCCTTTTGGACAGAGCAGCCAAAGAGATTGAATTAGGACGTATCGAATGTCAAAAAGCTGTTCCTGATGAAGTCGTAATATGTGATCATATTATAGAAAATTTAGGAAGTTTGCTCGATAAGATTTCGTCGTGCATTTTCCCTAATTACAATAGCCCTGTACAAAGTAGCAGTAGTCTCAGCAGAGGAAATGTTGATATCGCAGATAATACTATCAATAGCTGTTTTGAAAATTAGGACTTGATCTGCATATCCTGTAAATATTATTTGAATATCACGAGATAAGACATCTCCTTTTCGTGCTGATTTAGACTCATAGATGCTGATGTTCCCATAATTGAATGCAGCGGTTAAATGCTTGAACCTATTATAGGTAAATAAGCAATCTTTGTGATTGTCAGACTTAACTGTAATCCCATAGGATGCTTCATATAGTCCATTATAGTTTTCCATAAACAATAATTTTTGATTAATAACGCCTAAAAGTAGGCTATTTAACCATAACCTCCAACTATTCCCGCCAAGAAAGCTAAAGGCTTGCAAGTGCCGGATCGGGTCCGGCGGCGGGGCAATTACTAAATATGATACAGAGATGGCAGAGAAAATGAATTACAAAGAATTGTGCGAGGCTCCGTTCGAGATGGATTCCTCGTATGATATCAGCTTCAAGATGTTGGTCTATACCGGTGATAAGGAAGAGGAACGTCCGGTGTTCCGGGTGGTATATGCAACGGATTGCTGCAAGGTCAGGATTGGGACGGCAGGTAAACTGTTTTGGGGGATTGTTGGACTTGATCCTAAAACTGGCGAAAGTCAATGGTATAATTACAATGACTGTGTCAGTTTGGAAAACTGGGAGGTACTGGATAGGTTATTAAAGAACCGGTTCGGCTGGATGGAATTGGCTGATCCGGCACTGATATTGGAGACAAAAGTTTTGGCAAAGGCACAATTAATGGAGGACGAATGATATGAAAGGCAGGATAATTCTTTACGGATGGCTGTTCAGTTGGCTTCTGATGATAGGCGGACTGGGCTGCATGGAATGGGAGATGGAAACGGGCGAACCAGTGTTTATTCTGGGCCTGTCTATGTTTATGGTGTTTGTGGTCTTCTGCTGGTTGGTGATAAAAAATGAAAAGGAGGCAGAACAGGCAGCCGATGAATTCGATCGGTGGTTCGATCGAACCTTCGGAAAAATGAAATAAACAATCGAGGTTGGTTTTTTAGGAAAGATTGGTTTAGGTTTCACGGTACGCGACCCGCGGCACGAGGGTGGGACCCGGATAGTTCAGTCAGGTAGAACAATCGAAACTGGTAATTCAGGCGATATGGTCAGAGGTTCGAATCCTCTTCCGGGAACTAATAAAATAGTATTTAAGCGATGAATATCGGACAGGATGACATAATTATCAGGACGTTCCAGGACACGCCGACGGTGTGGGTCTCGGAACGGTTTATCTGCAATACGCTAGGAAATGGTATGGATGAATATTTACGAACGAAAGGACGTTTAAACTATAAATCATCTGTTTCTCCTTGCCACCGCACAAAAGAAATCTTGCCCGCCACCGGTAAGTCTTGGCGTTACGCCCGTATAGACGGCCGTTTTTATTATGATTACGACTACATTCCCAACCGGAAAGACACCCAATATCGCTCCCGTTTGGGAGACAAGGATACATTGCTTCATGCAGTGGACCGGATTAAGGAAGAAAAACGCGAAATGACCAGAAAAGAGGTTGAGGAATGCCTTATCCGGAAAGTGACAAACCGGATTACCCGTACCGATATCGAATACTACCTCTTTAAACAAGTTGAAGGTGTGAACAAATATAATCAGGATATGGCTCGGAATCTTGCAGAGGCATTGAACTGGCTTCGTGTCGCCCGTGAGATGGTTACCGATAAAAGCTATCAGGAACTTGGTATCAGGCGTCAAGAGGATTTTTTCTCCCTATGCGGTTCCATCCTGAATCGCAGAAAACTATATGGTTTCACAATTACGACCGGAGGCAGCTTTCGCAAAAAGCTTGTTTATTTTCCTATGGATGTGGACGGGCAACGCGAATATCTGGTTTCCGGCCGTTTTGGAAATGACAATGCCCGGAAGTTGGGCCGTGACCGGCTGGTAGATACAATAACAGGTGAAATATACGATTTTGACATGCACCAGGCTATCATCCTCGACCTTTGGATGAATCCGGGAGGTGCCGGAAAGGGTAGTAAGATTGAACTTTGGAACCAATACCGGGATGATATTGCCTACATGGGGCTTGAACCTATGAGTTATTCAACTTTTTGCCACTACACGAACTCATATGATACGGCTTTCAATACAACTATGGAACGACATGGATCAAGCTTTTTCAACAAAGTATGCCTTCCCTATATATCAAGCGACAAGCCTATTCACTCCAATTCCCTTTGGTGTGCGGACGGTTCCGGTACTATCGGATATAAATATTATGATAAAGACGGTGACTTGCGTTCCATGCGTCTATATGTGATGTTGGTCAGCGATGTGGCTACCGGGAAGATTGTCGGCTGGTGTCCTTCCGCTCCTGGTTATCACAGTGAGTCGCCCTATATGATGAAACAGGCGATGTTGATGGCTTTGCAGGGATGTGACAAACATGAGGTGATGGAGTTTGTAAGCGATAATCACGGAGCGTTTACTGCCGAAGAAAGTAAAATGTTTCTGGAATTGGTTTGCCGCCATTTCCGTACGATTGAAGCGGGCAATTCTCAATCTAACTACGCAGAAACCCAGTTCCGCCTGTTCAAAAAGCGTTTCCGCCGGATGATGAACTGGATGGGGTCGAGTTGGGACGCTAAAAGCATTGAAAATCAGAACAACGATGATTATACCAATATCGAAGAGTTTCCGACCTATGAGGAGGCTGTCGCCCAATTGGAAGCTAAAATTAACGAATGGAACGAGGACAAGACACATGTCGGCCTTTCCCGTTCGGAAATGTATGCGGAAAACCTGCATCCGGAATGTAAACAAATCGACGAACGTATATGGCGTAAGTTGACCGGACGTTGCAGCAGCAAGGAAATCACCCGGCAACGCGGTACGATCCAATTGGAACGCAAAGGAACCATTTACAAGTTCGACATACCGGATTTCGAGGTTTTGGGACAATTGGTACGTGAATATCTGGGATATGCCAGTCTTGTACAGACGGATATCTATTGGGACGCGGAATGTGCCGATGTCTACACGAAGGATGGACGCTATATGTTTTCTTGTTATCCCACTCCAAAAGCGGCCATCACCCATGCCGAAGCAACCGACGAAAACATGGCGGCCATCGGAAAGGGCATGATACGCAAGGCAAAGGTAATAAAGAAGGTTCAGGACTTTACGGAAGAGGCAAAGGCTGTAGCAGAGGCCATTTACAACGATTTCCCTGAACGATACGGAAATGTATGCAGACAGACCAAACACGCCAAAGAAAGGTCCAACGAGGAACGCGAACGGGCTTTGGAGGCGAAAGCCAAACAGAACCGGAAAGCCGCTAAAAAGAAACAGCCTGTTACTGTAGATGACGGTACGGACGAATATACACGAATGAAAGAACAACTATATAAAAACAAACAGATATGATTTCAATCGAACAAAAACAGCAGGTAGCGAACGCTTGTAACGAATATGCCGCGGCCAACGGCTGGGTATCGGACAAATCTTCCGGCGTGAACCAATTGGCCCAATTTACGAAGGTAAACGTTATGTATGTGTCGCATATCATGCGATCTGATTTCACCTACAAGGATTCCAAGACTGGCGAGAACAAGGATATCGCCGACCGTTGGTTCCGACAATTAGCCGACTGCATAGGTTTGAAGCTGGCAAAGGAGTATTGGCCTCACGTGGATACACCGCAATACAAGGAAATAGATTTGGAATTGCGTGAAGCTCTCGCCACCAGCGCCACCCGTGTCTTGATTTGTGAGAGCGGAGCCGGGAAGACATATACGGTTGACCGTTTCAAAAAGGAGTTTCCGAACCGCGTTTTCGTGGTGACTTGCCACAAATATGACAAGGTAAACGACCTGATCGACAAAATGGCCGAGGCTACGGGGCGGAACGTGGAGGGAAGGACAATAAGCCGCCGTCTAACCGAACTGAATGTCTGGCTGTATACGCAAGGACGGTTCGAAGGAAGCAAGCCTATGATTATTTTCGATGAAGCCGAGAACTTGACCATGACCACCATACAGGCTTTAAAGGCCATGTACGACACAATCAAATGGAGTTGCGCCACGGTATTAATCGGGACGGACCAACTTATCATCACTCTGGACAGGCTAAAAGCGAAGAACAAACCAGGGATACCCCAATTTTATCGCCGTTTCAAGGCCGGCATCCGTCACATTACCCCATTGGATAGAAGTTTCAACGCCTTCCTGTCCGATATGCCTTATCCCGCAAGTTTCAAAAACACGGTCCGGGCCGTATGTGAGAATTACGGTGAATTGTATGATTTCCTCGTTCCAGCCATGCGTGAGGCTGACGAAATGGGTGTTCCTCTTACTGAACGCTTTTTCAGGATGAAATACAGGCTTCCAATAAAAGATTGATTATTCATTATTTAAACACTGATAAAATGGAACTGAAATTAGACGAAAAGGCCATCTGTACCCGGTGCAGGAAGGACAAAGTTCACGTAGACATCTGCAAGGCCAAAGATAAGACAATGCGTGAACAGGTAGAGGTAGAATTTTCCGTATGCGGTGTATGTGGAAAAGGTTATTGCAGCCTCCGGGCTGATCCGGTTGACCGTCTTTGTGAATTTTGCCGTGGTGAGATTTACAATAATGTAAAGGAAGATGGATTGCTGGAACGGCAACTTGTCTGGAAACAAAAGAAATAATATCCCGAACGGTTATCGCGAGGCGGTTCGATTCCGCCTCCGGGAGCAATCAATCATAAAAAACAAAATTATGGTAACAAAGAAAGTTTCAAAACGTACGCCTCATGCCTTGTTCTGGACGCTTATTCGTAATGTCCCCGGTTATAAGGAACAATACAAGGACGTGATAAAGGAAGGCTTGGTAAGCCAATACAGCGATGGTCTTACCTGTTCGCTTACGGAAATGTATCGGAAGTATCCGGAACGTTACAGCATGATGATTGAGGCGATGAAGGGAGACAGCCACCAACGTCTGGCGCGCTATGACGAAGAGCGCGACAAAGCTGCCAAACGTGTCATAGCTGCAATCTGTACCTGGATTGACAAATTGGGATATAAGTTCGATACCCCTGCCGACAAAATACGCTATGCGATGGCCATTGCCTGCCGGGCGGCCAACTGCGGAAACTTCAACAAGATTCCCGAAAGCCGGCTAACGGCAATTTACAGCTTGTATTGCAAGAAAAACAGCATCGATATAAACGGTGACCCGGCATTGGATTACATAATATCGAAGAACTAATGGGACGAATGAAGCAAGAACCGGTAAAAATCCTTACTCCGGAGGAAGAGGAACAGGTTAAATCCCTGGAGACCGAAAGCGATGGTATCCTGGATTGGATTTTCGACCATCCGACAGAGGATAATGGCAAGCTGATTAGTCGTCTGAATTGGATAGATAAAAAAGTACTCGACCTTAAAGGCGAAAGCGCGCTGGAGGTGAATGAGGATTTTAGGAGATAAAAACATGATTAACAAGTAAATAAAACAGAAATGAAAGATTTAAGCAGTTTAACAAGTAAGGAATTGGCTGAAATGGCCAAGGCCAAAAGAGAGGAAGAAAGAGCGAAAAAGGAAGAAGAACGTCGCCAGGCACTTATTAAGCGGGAGGCGTATGAAGCTATTCGGGCTGAATTGGTACAAAAAATCAGTACGAAGGTTTTATCTGTAATAGAGGAAGTATCAGGCTTACATTCCTTTATGTGTGATGAGACGGCAGCATTTCGTGAAGTATTGTCCGAATACGGACAACTTAGAAATCCGGGACAACTAAGTTATACCATCAAGTCCGGTGATTTTAAAATTGAGGTGAAAAGTAACAAGGTGAAACGTTTTGACGAACGTGCTGACGTTGCGGCTACCCGTTTAATCGACTTTCTTCTCGCTTGGGTAAAGCAGACTCCTGAAGGTACTGAAAACTTAATGTACCAGTTGGCAATGACTTTGTTGGAGCGCAACAAATACGGTGATTTGGACTATAAGTCCATTTCGAAATTGTATGAAATGGAGGAACGTTTTGCCAACGAAGAATATACTTCCATCATGAAGCTATTTCGCGAAAGTAATATTGTCGACGGTACGGCCATCAACTTTTATTTCTGGAAAAAAGACGCTATAGGCGTATGGCGAAAGCTGGAACCATCTTTTAATCGCCTGTAGCATGAGCGTAT
>NZ_QRMP01000017.1:692-75585 GCF_003473295.1 Parabacteroides sp. AM08-6 | reverse complement strand
AAGGGGCTTTTGATTTTTATTCCTAATGCGTTTGCCCTGTGGCAACAATTTTCAAATACGTTCCCTGATTTCGTTAAGATGTATCCTTGTAACTTTCTCATTAATACTTGAAAGTACGAGGCATTGCTGGCTGAAGAAAAAAGTTTTATAAAGAAGATAAATGGAGGATACGGAAAAGATAAAAATCCATACCTTTGTATTTTTGATAAATAAGAAATATGACAAAAATACAAGATACTTTGGCTGCATTGCCGGAAGAAAAGAAAATGCTGTTTGTACCGGTGTTCGGTAATGTGGATAAGTTTTATACGATTATCTATTTGATAGCCCGCAATGAGCATGTTACGGAGCAAGAAAAGCCGGAGCGCTACGAAGACCGTTTGCAAGTCATACGCCAGGTTCGTACAAAAGCGGAGAAATTGCTCGATTCATTTGGATTGGACGGAGCAGAGATTGTAGCGGATATAGCCAGTGATTATTTTGAGGACTATGTGAATTATAAAGAGCCGGTATTCGATATTACAAATGAGGAGTTTATCCGTGTTATTCAGAAAATCAGTGCAGTCTGAGGTCAGTCTATTTGTGACATTGCCGAACCTGATAGGTATTTTGTTGTTGCACAAGGAGGTAAAGAAATCGGTCGGTGAATATTGGAAAAAGGTGAAAGGTTGAAACAGGGGTGTAACGGAAATGCAACTAACTTGAAATAACTTTTTTTGTGCTTCTGCTGTATGCTTATATGAGAGATAACATCTACTTTTGTAAGTTACTGAAGATATTTTTCAGAAAGAGAGGAGAATAGTTGATTAAATTAGGTATTTACGGCGAAAAATCGATGAAGTTTTTTTTTAATATCATACATTGGTTATCTTCACAGAAACATGCATATTTCCTGTTCGGGTTATTGTTTATTATCCCGAACTGTGTGCTGTTTTTTACTGAACTTTTGCCTGTCACTGTGGGGATTGCTTCTTTGTTGTTGCCGTTGGCTTTCTGGTATGCGGTCCTGTTGTTGGCTAAGAAGCCGGGTATCGTTGTATGGTGTTTGCTCCCCAAGGTGATATTGGATGGCGGTCAGTTAGTCTTGTTGTATCTGTTTGGCGAATCGGTTATCGCTGTGGATATGTTTTTGAATCTAACCAGTTCCAATGCGTCTGAAGCAAGCGAATTGTTGGGAAATATTTTTCTGGTTATCATTTGTGTGTTTTTCTTTTATACCTTGCCTACTTTGTGGTTGGCTTATCATTCGATACGGATGAAAGAGAAACTTTCCGTATCTTTCCGTAAGAAATGGGCTGTAAGAAGTTTCGGAATGTTCTTGGTTGGTGTCTTGTTCTGCTGTTTGGCTCCGTTGCAGGATTTCCTTTTCTCACTTAAAAATGATATCTATCCGGCCAATGCACTTTATAACTTGTATTTTGCCGTAACGAAATCGGAGAAGAATGCTAATTATCATCTTACCTCTGCCGATTTTAAGTTTAATTCGAGCCGTTTTGCTCATGCGGACGGTAAGCGTGAAATCTATGTCTTGGTAGTGGGCGAAACTTCCCGTGCCATGGAATGGAGCTTGTACGGATATGAAAGGAAGACTACGCCCCGGTTGGAAAAACTGAACGGACTGGTCCATTTTAAGGATGTGATTACACAATCGAATAATACACATAAGAGTGTTCCGATTATCCTTTCGGCTGCCAGTGCTGAAAATTACGGTGTTATTTACGATGAGAAAAGTATTGTGACGGCTTTTAAGGAGGCCGGTTTCCGAACGTTGGTAATCGCCAATCAGAAACTGACTACCTCAATGATTGGCGCTTTTTACCGGGAAGCGGATACTTTTATCGATATGAGTTCGTTTAAAACCGGTTCTTACCTGACATCTTTGCATGATGGGGCTTTGTTGCCCTATCTGGAAAAGGAACTGAAAAAGACGGACGATAATATGTTTATCGTTTTGCATACCTATGGTTCGCATTTTAATTACCATGAACGTTATCCTAAGGAATTTTGCTTTTATATGCCTGATAAAGCGGAAGGAATCCGGGCCTCATATAAAAAAGAGTTGCGCAATGCTTATGATAATTCAATCCATTATACGGATTATGTTCTGAGTGAAGTGGCCGGGCTTTTGGAAAAAACAGGCGCATGTGCTTCCATGCTTTATTTGAGTGACCATGGTGAAGACATATTCGATGATTCCCGCAACCGTTATTTGCATGCGTCGCCGATACCGACTTATTATCAATTGCATATACCTTATATTCTCTGGTTTTCTGAAGAATATCGTGATATATTTCCCGAAAAATACCAGACTGCCCTTGCGCATGAGTCAGTGCCGGTAAGTACAAATAGTGTTTTCCATACGATGTTGGATATTGCGGGCGTAAGAACCGATGAGTCGGATTCGACATTGGCTTTGACGAGCAGTGCTTTTACCGTACGTGACCGCATGTTTTTGGGTGATCACGACGAACCGGTTCCTTTCTGGAAAATGGGACTGAAAAAAGCAGATTTCGAAATGCTGGATAAATGGGGAATTGTATATGATAAAGATGAATGAGCGAGCAAAACGGACATATTACCCTTAAAGTGATTGTCGGCTATTTATTGTTAATTATAATAGCCGTATGCTCGGTTTTGTATATTTATGATATTATTGAAAAAATAGCTGCGGAAGATGATCCGGGGGGGAGCAAAGCACGTGAGAAAGTTTATTTGGTAACAAATACGTTGTCGCTTTTGTATGAAAGTGAGGCTATGGGACAACTTATCGGAATGCCGCAGGGTGAAATCAACCACTTTAACCGGGCATTGAACAAGGCTCTTCAAAACATGGATACATTGCGTACGTTGGTTACGGATTCAATCTTACTCTCTAAAATCGATACAATTAAAGATTTGATACAGCAAAAGCGGCGGAATACCCGGAATTTGCTGGAAACTTGGCAAGAAACAAATGCCGAGCATTTATATACCCGGAATATAGAGGAAGTGATAGCCCGGCAAGATACCGTCATCGAACAAGTGGGAATTCAGGAACGTGTAATTGTTCATCAGGATACGGTTAAATCCCCGAATCGTAAATCCCGTGGATTTTTTCGCCGTTTGGCCGATGTTTTTGCTCCTCCTAAAGAAGATACATCGATTGTTGTGAATACGACACGGCAGATTGTGACGGATACACTTGTGAATGCTTTTAATCCGGCAGATACGATTGTGACGGTCTTGAAAAGTTTGCAGGATAGTGTAGCAGATCAACGGAGATTGCTAATCAATGAACTGCAAGAACGGGCTGCTAATCTGCGTTATAATAACAGTGTCATTACCAGCCGTATCAATCAAATGCTTCGCGATATTGAAGAAGATGAGATGAACGCATCTCTTGAACGGGTACAAAAGAAACAGAAATTACTGAGTGAAACATCCTTTCTGATTGCCGGCATTGCTGTTCTATCATTGATTATTGTGGTTGTTTTCATTGTTATGATTACACGAGATCTTTCGCGAAGCCAATACTACAGGCAGCAATTGGAGAAGGCGAAATTGTATGCGGAAGATTTACTCCGGAAGCGGGAAAAATTGATGTTGACTATCAGTCATGATATTCGTGCTCCGCTTTCGTCTATTATCGGATATATCGAATTGCTGCAAAGACGCCGGCCGGATGAACGCCAGCAATACTATTTGGAAAATATGGGAGGTTCGGCCGAGCATATTCTTTCCCTGGTGAATGGTTTATTGGATTTCCATC
The DNA here is from genome assembly GCF_003473295.1 of Parabacteroides sp. AM08-6. Taxonomy (GTDB): domain Bacteria; phylum Bacteroidota; class Bacteroidia; order Bacteroidales; family Tannerellaceae; genus Parabacteroides. The sequence goes on along the minus strand of NZ_QRMP01000017.1, from coordinate 71,837 downwards.
GCCTGGAATCCGGGAAAATGGAGATACAGCATGTCCCGTTTAGTGTGTCGGCACTTTTCAATGAGATATATGCCAGTTTCCGTCCGATAGCAGAAGCAAAACAACTTGAGTTTGTTTTGAACCTGAAGGAGGAAGGAATGGAGCGTATCTATATGGGGGACCCGATACGTATGCGTCAGGTCGTTAGTAATTTGCTTTCTAATGCCATTAAGTTCACACATGAGGGGCGCATTGTCCTTTTAGTGAAATATTCTGTGGAAAATACTTTGCTAGCAATCATTGTAAGTGATTCGGGACCTGGTATCCCCCAAGCGGAACAAGAGAAGATTTTCGGTGAATTTACTCGTCTTTCGACTACGGAAAAGGAGGAAGGATTCGGGCTTGGTCTGTCTATTACAAAAAAACTGATTGAGGTGATGGGGGGAACTCTTTCCTTAGAAAGTATTCCGGGAAAAGGTAGTGATTTTAAGATTGAATTGCCGTTGAAAGAGTCCGATGTGCAAACTCTTCCGGTTGCTTCTCCGGAAGAAGAGGAAGAAGAAATATCTGCTTTTGCCGATAGGGAAGTACACTGTCTTTTAGTCGATGATGATCCGTTACAATTGGCATTGACAGAGGAGTTTTTAAAGCGTAACCATGTACAGGTCTCTTGTTGTACGAATCCCTATTCGGTCCCCGGCTTATTACAGAATACTGTATTTGATGCGGTGATAACGGATATTCAGATGCCGGAAATGGATGGATTCCAATTATTAGATGCAATACGTACGTCCGGTATTCCGGGAGCGGATTCTATTCCGGTCATAGCTTTGTCGGCAAGTCTGGAGAATGAACATACTCATTATCTGGAAGCAGGCTTCACCGGTTTCCTGAATAAACCTTTTACGGCAAAACAATTAATTTCTTTATTAAATGAGTTATTGTCTGTCAATATCCGGGCTGATGCCTCCTTCAAACTCGATTTTGCTTCTTTGACGGCTTTTGCAGGAGAGGATAAAGAGGCTTCAGACTCTATTATCCGGACTTTTACAGAAGAAACAAATAAAAGTATCTCCTTGTTACGACAGGCATTGGATACTATTGACAAGGAGCAGGCTGGTAAAATATCCCACAAATTAATTCCTTTATTTACAATGCTGGGGGCCACAGAGTTGGTTGCCCAGTTGAGAGTCTTGGAGAAAAATGATGAGGCGCTATCCACGGATGGATGGCAGCACCTTTTAGCGGATGTTATAACGCGTGTTTCTGAGATTGTACGGCAAGCAGCAACTTCATTGTAGAAAAATGTGTGGAAAAAATCCACATTCCTGTCCACGGTTTCCACGACTGGCGATTGTATTTTTTATCTCTCATAAAACATTCTGTATTACTTATCTGTTCATATAGAGTATATTACAAAAAAAACGTGCATGCCGGAATAGTTTGGCACGATATTAGTCTTTTCTTTATCAAGAAATGTAAGTGGACGTTTCTACATTAAAACCGTTTAAACAATTTTATTAAGTCTGAGTATTCAATTTAAGTCTGCAAACAAAAAGAGTGCCTCGCAAGGGTACTTTTTTTGTATTATACCATTTTATAGTTCTTTTCATGGGAGATTCTTTTATCTATTTAGGGTATGGGATTATTGTTATACGATGATTTTTTCTTAGATTGCGTCAAATTCATTACCTTTGTATTCGGAATAAATAATGAATATTATGCTCTCTATTCTGATTATAGAAGATGATCTAACGTTTTCATTGATGTTGAAAACATGGCTTGGAAAGAAAGGTTTCGATGTGATGGCTTCTTCGTCGGTTTCGGATGCAAAGGTTCGGATAGAGAACGCTACTTTTGATTTGATTCTGTCGGATTTGCGTTTACCGGACGGGGATGGGATTGATTTACTTAAGTGGATCAAAGAAAAAAATGCGTCGATGCCTGTTATTATGATGACGAGCTATGCTGAAATACAAACGGCCGTACAAGCGATTAAGTTAGGTGCTTCCGATTATATTGCCAAACCTTTGAACACTGAAGAATTGTTGGGGAAGATTCGAGATGTGATAAATACAGATAATCGGGTATCTGTTTCTCAGACATCTCATGTGGTTCGTTCCCCCAAACACTCAGAGCCAGATAACAGTCAGTATATAGAAGGGCAAAGTCCTGCAGCACACCAACTTTACGAACATGTACGATTGGTGGCTCCGACGGATATGTCTGTTTTAATTACCGGTTCGAGTGGAACAGGCAAAGAGTATGTGGCCCGGCGTATTCACGAACAAAGTAATCGTAGGAAAGCTCCTTTTGTTGCAGTAGATTGTGGAGCAATTCCGAAGGATTTGGCGGCTTCCGAATTTTTTGGACATGTCAAAGGTTCGTTTACCGGTGCTATCGATAATAAGGAAGGTGCTTTTGTCGCAGCTCAGGGGGGAACGATATTCTTGGATGAAATAGGCAATTTATCTTATGAGGTACAGGTGCAATTACTCCGCGCTTTGCAGGAACGAAAAGTAAAGCCTATTGGAAGTAATCAGGAAATATCTATCAATGTCCGTTTGATTTCAGCAACAAATGAAAATTTGCGGATGGCCATTGATAAAGGGGATTTCCGTGAAGATTTATATCACCGTATTAATGAATTTTCTGTTCGTATTCCGGATTTGAAGGAACGGAAAGAGGATTTACTTTTGTTTGCCAATACTTTTCTGGACCAGGCAAATAATGAGTTGCAAAAAGATATTATAGGTTTTGATACTGAGACTGTCCGGATTTTCCAATCTTATTCATGGCCGGGGAATCTTCGTCAGATGAAGAATGCGATTAAATATGCAACTTTATTAGCTACAGGACGTTATATTACCCGAAAGGAACTTCCGGAAGAGCTGACAGAGATGCCGGCTGTTTCCGTAAATATTCAGTTGAAGAATGAAGAGCACGAATGCGACTTGATAAAGAGAGCCTTGCAGGAAGCTGGCAATAATAAAACCAAAGCTGCCCAATTATTAGGAATTGATCGGAAAACTCTTTATAATAAGCTGAAAATCTATCATTTAGATTGAAAAAGTCAGAAAAGGAAGCCTAAGGAGAAACTCATCGCGTTTGTGCGTCTGTCGATGGACATACTTCCTTCTGTTGGTAAATGTGATAACCGGTCTTTAAAATCGGATTCAACTTGATTAATGCCGAATTCGTAAGTAAAATCAAGAAACAGCCTCCAGATACTTACTCCCAGCCCTGTTGCGATGCTGACACCGAACGGGGTATTGTCGGTTGTATATTCTTGCGGGAAGTCCTTCATGTTGGTTGTATAATTGCTTTTGTATGTGTATCTGATGTTAGGACCTATCATCATACTCAAAGCATAAGGACCTTCTTTAACCAGGTAAAAACCAACCATAACCGGAAGTTCGATGGATGCTGTTTTGTATTTTATTTGATTGCTGGAATAAATAGAAAGATTATTTGGAAAAAGAGGAATTTCTCCTTCTTTTTCGGGTATGTTGAAACGAATATCTCCTTCGGCGTATCGCCAGGAAAGATTAGGTTGAATGAAAAAGTGTTCGATGTTTACACGGGCAAAAACAGAAGCCAGATAGCCGACCTTGTATTGCATGTTTATATCTTCTGCTTTAACATCGTTGATTGTCAGTGAATTGATAATCGGGAATGTGGAACTGAATCCTACTTTTCCTCCCCAGTTGAATGCCTTATCTTTAATTTGTATAAATTTTTGCGCATGTATCGGAGATAAGCAAAATAAAAATGATAGCAATAAAAGGCATAACTTTTTCATGAGTCTTATTTTTTCTTTTTTACCGACCAGCCAAATTTTCCGACAAATTCGCCTAACCCATAGTATTTACCATGTGAGTAGGCCAGTAAATCGGCTCGTTGCATATCGAATGCTCCTGTCTCAGGGTCCAGATATGCGTCGTCTGCCTGTACATTTACCACATCGGCAATAAACATATCGTGACTTCCCAAAGCGATGACTTCTTTAACCCGGCATTCGATACAAAGTGGAGATTCCTGAATGATTGGAGCATTTACTATTGATGCTTTTCCCGGAGTTAGTTTCATCTCTTCAAATTTATGATGCTCTTTTCCGGAATTGACTCCACACCAGTCTGTAGCAAATGCCTGTGAACGTGTCGTCAGGTTTATCACAAATTCCATGTTCTTTTTCAGAATAGGATAAGAGTGACGCTCCGGACGGACAGATATATAACACATTGGTGGGTTGGTACAGATTGTACCGACCCATGCAACGGTTATGATATTGTATTCCGAAGGCTCGGAACCGCAACTTACCATTACTGCGGGTAGCGGATAAATCATTGTACCGGGCTTCCAGTCATGTTTCATTTTACAATAATATCTTCTTTGTTAATTTTGCGTTCGCAATAGTGGCATTTTATGGTCCCTTTTTCTTTGTCTATAACATCGAAGCGGGTTGGCATCGGTTCATTGTTGGTGATACATTTCGGATTATTACATTTGACCAGTCCTACCAATTTTTCCGGGAGGGTAACCGTTTTCTTTTCAACAATTTCATAATCGCGGATAATGTTCAGGATAACATTCGGGGCGATGAGAGCAATACGGTTAATTTCATCTTCTTCGAAGAATTTATCCGATATTTTAATAACACCTTTACATCCCATTTTATTACTATGAAAATTATTCCCGATAGTAATAGTGTTGTCCATCTTTTCCAATCCCAGTAATTTGGCTACTTTAAATAACTGGGAAGGAGGGATATGGTCGATAGCAGTCCCGTTTTCTAAAGCGGCTACCTGCAATTCTTTTTTCTTTTCTGCTGACATAACTTTATTAATTGTCGATTTGAATGTTTAAAACTTCACAAATAATAGCTTGGCGGGCGAATAATCCGTTGCGGGCCTGCTGGATATAATAGGCTTTCGGATTGTCATCCACATCATAAGCAATCTCATTTACACGAGGCAGCGGGTGCAGGATACGTAAATTTTCGCGACTATTTTTCAGCATGTCGTTTTTGAGAATATACACATTCTTAACCCGTTCATATTCTTCCAGGTCGGTGAAACGTTCCCGTTGTACACGAGTCATATAAAGAATATCCGATTGATTGATGATATCTTCTGTGAATTCGGTATATTCGCTGTATTTGATACCATGCTTGTCGCAAAAGTTCTTTTGTTCGTCCGGCATGCGAAGTTCGTTGGGTGCAATAAAATTGAATGTCGGGTTAAAATGCGACATTCCGACAATCAAGGAATGGACCGTACGTCCGTATTTCAGGTCTCCGACCATCGTGATGGTCAAATCGGTTAGTTTCCCCTGTGTTTTTTGGATAGAGTACAAATCCAGCATCGTTTGTGAAGGATGTTGGTTGGCTCCGTCTCCGGCATTGATAATCGGAATATCTGTCACTTCCGATGCGTAACGGGCTGCACCTTCCAAATGGTGTCTCATAATGATGAGGTCAACATAATTGCTTACCATCAGAATTGTATCTTTCAGAGTCTCTCCCTTGGAAGAACTGGTGGTGGAAGCATCCGAAAAACCAATTATACGTCCGCCCAACCGGTTTACAGCTGTCTCGAAGCTCAGGCGTGTACGGGTGGAGGGCTCGAAAAACAAGGTGGCGGCCACTTTCCCTTCCAGCACTTTCCGGTTCGGATTTGCTTCAAACTTCCTGGCGTTATCCAGAATACGAAGAATGTCCTCTTTGGAACATTGGTCGATAGAAACTAAACTTTTACTTTTCATTGTTGTGTATATTCTGTCTTATGTTGCAAATGTATAAAAAAAGCGGAGACTGAAGGGCCTCCGCTTTATTTTTATTGCAGATATTCCGCTAGCTTTGTTGGCAGGTAGAAAGTATTATTTTTATCTACATAAACAATAACCGAATTCAGGCGAATATCTTCCTGTCCTTTCTTTCCGATTGTTACGATATTGCTGAACGGAGTAATATTCAATTGTTTCTTTTTGTTTTTGACTACGAGGGTAGGAGAACCCTTTTCTTCTTTCGATGGAATGATTTCACATTTGAAATCTTTGAATACTTCCGTATGAGGTGCGAAATTCTGAGCTGTCAGTTCGTCCAGCTTATCATGGTTCATGCCGAAAAGGGCGCACATGTAATGATTTAGTTCAATATTGGTGAGCATACCCATAGGTAATCTACCTTGCGGATGATAAGCAGCCAGGAATACATCTTCACCGGTATGTCCTCCGGTTGTAAAGCCGAAGCAAGTTTTTGATGTAAGCAAGTTCGCCATGAATGAAGTAAGAGAGCCACTGTATAAAGAGGCCTCTACGTTCTTGGACGAGCGTTTGTCGGCGGGAATCGGACTGTTCTTATAATCTTTACAATTGTTTAAAGCGTTCAGCTCTTCCGGGGTCAGTTCGAAACCTGCATAAGTACGGAAAATATTTTGTACTTCAGAGGCCGGCTCGCTGTTCAATTTTTTAGCAAAACCTTCTGCTGTCAGCTTATACAGGGAGAATTGATGGAATAATTGCTCCTTGCTTAATTTATCGTAACCGGTACAGCTTCTTCTTCCGATGCTGATGCCGCTGTTTCCGTGGTCCGGAACCATAATAACAGCTGTTTCTCCATTCTGACGGGCAAATTCCAAAGCAGCACCGCAAGCACGGTCGTAGGCGAGGAAGTCTGTAGCCATACCTACCGGATCGTTAGCATGAGCAGCCCAGTCGACTTTGCTACCCTCAACCATCAGGAAGAAACCTTGCGGATTTTTAGACAGTTTTTCAATTGCTTTGCGGGTCATTTCTTCCAAGGATGGTTGTTGAGCCGGATCACGGTCAATATCGTAAGCCATTTCTCTATCACCGAATAGTGCCCACATATTGTTTCCATTGAAATTACGCATTCCGCTAATATCATTTTTGAATACACCGTATCCATTTTCTGTCAGATAAGCTTCTTCTTCCGGAGTCAGGATGGATACACCACCTCCAATTACAACATTCAAATCATTATGTACCATTTGCGGAGCAATCCATTCATATTTGCCACGGTTGTAACTGTGCGCGGAGCAGTCTGCCGGAGTTGCATGTGGAAATTCGCAGGTAAAAACCAGACCGGTGGATTTTCCATAAACCATTTTGGCTGCTTCCAACACTGTCGTCATCGGTTGGAAGGCACGTTGGGGATCGGTCGGATAAATATCGTTGTCTCCATCATGTTCGGGATAAGTCGATACGTAGCCTGTACGACTCGGATATCCTGTCATATAGCAGGATGTAGTAGGGGCAGAGTCGCCTATCGGTGCATTGGAGGAATGTGTACGAACTGTTCCGCAAAGATACGGGTCGATATTTAGTTTCGGCATATCAGGGTTTGTATACCACTGTAGCCAGCGGGCCATTGATACGGTAGCCAGTGATGTCCCGTCCGGAATTAGCAGGATCACATTTTTTACAGGCTTTACGTTTTGTACATCCTGAGCTTTAATGGGAATCAGAACGACTGCCAGTAAAAGCAGAAAAGTAATTGTTTTTTTCATCTGATGTGTAATTTATAGTTGAATGATTTCTTCTTTAAATATAGTCAGTTTCTCTAATCCTGTGTCTGTAACAAGAAAACTGTTTTCGATACCTACAGCTCCTACTCCCGGTATAACGAACTTAGGTTCCAGCGCAAAAACCATATTGGGAGCTAATACTTCTTTAGAGCGAGGCGTCAGTACCGGCAATTCGTTAATTTGGATGCCGATGCCATGTCCGACAAATTTAGCTTGTTGCTTGGTCCCCATAAAATAGGGAGAGAGAGCTTCATTTTCAGCTATTTTGACAGCAATGTCATACAATTCTGCACAAGGAACTCCCGGGCGTGCCAAATTTTCTATTTCACTTTGTATGAAAAGTGCGGTCTGGTGGGCCCTATAGGCTAAATCCGTTAATTTTCCCACAGAAAAAACGCGGGTCATATCTGTCATATAAGCCGTGTAATTACCCGCCATATCGACCATGATAGCAGTACCATCTTTTAATACGGTGCCATTTGCTCCCAAAGGGCACGAAGAGTCCATGCCGTTACCACCCAAAGCAAAATCGAAAGGTGAAGGGCTTTCCGCATTTTCTCCTGCTAAAATGCTCCCCATAAAAATATCCATATTGGCTCCGAAAGCTCGGAATAATCCGATAGAACCGTTTTTCCGCATTCTTCTCTCTATTTCGTACTGAAATTCCAAATCTGTTATTCCGGGATGGAAACATTCCGGTATTTCTGAATAAGTTTTGGCATGTTGCCGGGCTGATATGCGGAACAGCTCTATTTCGTGAGGTGTTTTTATCTGGCGAATGGTACGCATCAGAGTTGTAGCATTAACTGTTTCTTTCGGATTAAAAATGGTTTGTAGACGCATGTAATCGTTGTATGTCAGTTCGTCTGCTTCGAGTAAGAGTCTTTTTGGCATTTCAATATTGCGAGACGCAAATAATTCGGCCATTTGTTCAGGTTTGCGGATATATTCTACGTTTTTACCTTTTAACCCGTTAGGACGTTTGATGAAAAACCAAGGTTCTCCTTCTGCCGGAAGATAAAAATATCCACTATAAATTAGTCCGGTAGTATAATACAGATTCACATCCACACTCAGCAAGCATCCGTCGGCGTTTATTTTTTGCATAGCTTGCTGCATACGACTCCATTTCAGTTGCAAGTCGTTAATCAATTCTTTTTGTATCATTTCCAACACTTCTTTTATCTGGCATCAAAGATATTAAATTAATGCCACGATTGGAATGAATTTATATATTAAATATTGATTAAAATTAGAATTGTTCGAGTACTTGTATTCGTTTTTCAATAGGTGGATGGGTTGCAAAAAGTCCGTTTAAACCGTTTAGTCCGCTTTTTGCCTGTTTGCCCGGATGTTCGATAAACAGTTGGGCTACATCTTCTCTCTGGACTGCTTCGATATCAGGGTCGGCTGATATTTTTCGCAAGGCGCTGGCGAGGGCGAGCGGGTTTTTAGTCATTTCTGCAGAGCCGGCATCAGCCAGATATTCCCGTTTACGAGAAATGGCAAAACGCATCAATAGTGAGAAAAAGTAACCGATAGCGGCTATTAGCATGACTAAAAGCATAATAACGGCTGTGTTATTTTTATCATCCCTTCTGCGTCCCATCGACGAATAATAGAAGGAGCGTAAAGCCACTTGCGAGAGCATTGCAAAAATACCGACAAAAACGATGGAAATAATAAGCAAGCGCACATCACGGTTGCGGATGTGTGATAACTCGTGAGCAATTACAGCTTCTAATTCTTGGTCGTTTAGCTTATCGATAATGCCTTGCGAAAGGCTAATCGTATATGAACGTTCGTTAATACCACTGGCAAAGGCATTCAGAGAATTATCGTGAATAATATTGATTTGAGGCATTTTCATTCCCTGGCTCATACAAAGATTTTCAACAAGATTGTATACCCGTTTATTTTCTTTGCGGGAGAGCGGTTGCGAACCTGTAGCCCCATTGATAATTGAGGTGTTTGTAAAATAGGCAATGATGAACCAAATCAATACACCTCCGATTACATAGGGTAGAATGTTAATAAACATGGCTGTAGTATGCGACAGTAATTGTGCCGTATCCCTACCATTGTCATTGTAAGTCAGAAAGTGCAGTAAAAAACAGAATAAGTAAGTCAGCCCGGCTATTAGGCAGGGAAATAAAAGCAACAAAAGCAGGGAGCGAAAATTATTCCTGCTTTGTTGGGTTTGTATGCCGACGTATTGCATCTCTTAGAACTTGATTTTCGGAGCTTCTTCCAATGTTGCACGTTGTTCGCCCAAGTCAAACATCATCTCCTTATGGAAACCGAACATACCTGCAATTATATTGGAGGGGAATGTTTGGACGGAATTATTCAACTCCTTGGTGGCTGAATTGAAGTAACGACGTACGGCGGAAAGTTTATTTTCAAGATCGGAAATTTCTTCCTGCAACTGAAGAAAATTCTGATTTGCTTTCAGATCCGGGTATGCTTCAAGCGTAATCTTCAATCCGGCCAATGCAGATGAAAGTGCATTTTCAGCCACAATTTTATCATCGATGGTTTTAGCACTCATGGCTCCGTTACGTGCATTGATTACTCTCTCTAGTGTCTCTTTTTCATGTGAGGCATAGCCTTTTACGGTTTCTACCAATTGCGGAATGAGGTCGTGACGTTGTTTGAGTTGGACATCAATATCAGCAAATGCGTTTTCACGGTTGTTTCTTAGCTTAACCAGCGTATTATACAGTGAGATAATCCATACTCCCAGTATAACCAAAACAGCAACAATAATAATGGTCATAATCTTCTACTATTAAATTATTTGTTTTTATCTCTCTTTTTTATAGTCACGTAGCAAAGATAAATAAAAAGTCTGATTTGCCTGCTTTATACTGAAGTTTTAAATTTGTTTTTCCTTTTCGTCTTTTTGTATTTGGTTATATCTGATAAAATTTCTTGATGATGTAGTGTGATAATTTATTTGGTAACCAGTTTTTTAACTTGGCGAACAATACTTGTCCGGTAGGTCCGACTAGTGTCCTGAATGGGGGATTCTTTTTTGAAATTAACTTGCAGATTTTATATCCCAACAGTTTCGGAGAAGCTCCTTCATTCTCCTCTTTCTCTATGATTTTCATTATGCGGACGAATGTTTCTTTGTAATCATTATCAGCCAAAGTTTTATTTGATATATTTCGGTTTGCCGTAAAGCTTGTCCGAAAATCACCGGGCTCAACCAGACAAACTCGGATTCCGAAAGGATATACTTCAGCTGCTAAAGCTTCACTGTATCCTTCAACTGCAAATTTGGATGCTGAATAAAAGCCTTGGAAAGGCACGGCTATCATACCCGCTATAGAACTTATATTTATGATTTTGCCTTTTCTTTCTTTGCGCATATAAGGTAAAACCGCACTACAGACTTTTGCTATTCCTAAAAAGTTTGTATTTATTTGTTGGGAAATTTCATCTTCGGTTGCTAATTCTAAAGCTCCGCTGATGCCTATTCCTGCATTGTTGATAAGAACATCAATATGTCCTTGTTCGGCAATGATTTGATTGACAACCTGTTGTATGGAGCAGAAGTCTGTCACATCCATTTTTAGCATTTTTATTCCATCCGTAGTATCATTGGATTCTTTTCGACTTGTGCCATATACGATATGTCCCTGTTGTACCAATAAAGAAGCTGTAATTTTACCGAATCCGGATGAGGCCCCGGTTACAAGAATAATATTTTGTATTACCATTTGTTTGATTTTTTACATATCCAGGATTGTTTGGCGGTATTCTATTGGTGTCATTCCGTATTTCTCGCGGAAGAGACGATAAAATGTTCGGACATTATTGAAACCGGAATCTGTAGCAACTGCCTGAACGGTATGATTTTTATAATCCCGAAGTAGCAAAATTGAATGTTCCAATCGCATGTTATTGACGTATCCGTTGAAATTAGTGCCGGCAAATGTTTGTATGATTTGGGCTATCCGATTTTTATTGATGCGGGTACGTTTCACTAAAGAGTCCCTTGTCAGTTCCGGATTGAGATAAAGCTGTTCGGTGATCATGATATATTCCAGTTCTTCGAAACGTTTTCTACTTTCAATATCATCGGAGGGGACCTCATTGGTACTGCCAATCTCTTCTGATATATTTTCATTTTTTTCTTCCGGTATGATTTCTTCTTCGGATGGATTTGCCGGTTGGGCATAGCCGTGTATCTGTTTTTTTATTAAATTCAATTCATCCCGGTAAGATAGAAGCTCGTTGATTTGTTTTACCATAATACGATTTTTATGTCGTGTTTGTCGCAGGCTATATACTTTCAGCCAAAGTAATAGTCCGAGTAGCAAACCGATACCTATTGCCGTAAAAAGTAGTATACGATTGGTTTGAAGTTCTACCTTTTGTTCTTGTATTTGCTTTTCCTTCTCCTGTGTTTCGTAAATAGTCATCATTTCTAGGGCGTTGTTCTTCTGCTTTCTATAGTTTAAGCTGTCTGTTTGGGCCAATGCTCTTTGTGTGTAAGAGAGAGCTTGTTCCGGTTGTCCGATTTTCTGATAGGCATCAGCGAGGTTCAGGTAAGCCATCCGGCGAATTGTATTAATACTGTCTCCTGCCTTGCTGAAGTTTGAAAAAGGAAGTGCGGTTTTAATTACATTTTTATAGTCCTTTTTTGCCTGATAATAATTTAAGAGTACATTTTGTACGTCAGAATCATTGATTTCAGGACTTTTTTGAAGTTCCTGAAACCAATGGTCGCTTTTAGCTATTTGGTTGGATTGGGCGTAATAATAAGCCAAAAGAGCAGTTGTATATGCCCGTTTTTTCTCAAATGCATTCGAGGGAATCTGCTTAGGATAGGGTCCCCCCTTGAATGCTTCCAATTTTTCTAACGTTTTATATTCCTTTAGAGTCACCTGAATAGCCGTAGCGAAATCATCATCCATAGCTTTCCAAGATGCTAAATCACGATAATAAGCGATTAGATCTGTATACTCATATACAAACGACATATTCTTTTCTGTTTTTTCTTTAATTCTGAGTTTTACCATGTTAATGGCTTCATCGATAAAAGTGTAGGCTTTTTCTTTATCTCCTATCTTTCGATATATTTTAGCTTTCATCCAAGTCGGGCTATGTTTTACTCCCGGGATAGATTGAACCTTGTCGAGCTGTTTGAGCATTTCATTTGTGTATTTTACGGCTTCTTCATAATCTTCAAGATAAATCATGGTTTCCACCATGTCGGAGCACAGATTGACAAAATATTGGGGATTATTCCGGACAGAATCATTTTTTAGCGTGTGTTTGGCGGTTTCGATGGCCATGCGGAATAATCCTTTTTTTCCATAAATTTGTGCTGTAACCCAGTCTATTTGAAATTGTGGAGTCTCATTTTGTTTACGAACCAGTTCAACAATACGCATTGCTTTATCCGGGTCTGTCTCTGCTATATAGCGGGCGGCTTTTATATCGATAAGGCTATCAGGAAAATTTTCTTGGGCTAATAATATGGAGGAACTTCCAGCTAAGCCAAACAGTATAAAAAGTAACAAATGATAATATTTCATATGAAATTTATTATTTTTTTATGCAAAGATACTGTTTCTATTTATATAATGTAGGGTTTGTGTCTTCCTTTTTTAGAGCCTTATCGATATATTCTGCCAATTTCTTATTTTTAAAATCTATGGTATATTTATATTTTAATATGAGTAAAAATATGATGTCTATCAATATTAAAATCAGAATCACGACAATTAGTATCAGTGAATGACTAACACTGATATGAGTCGCTTGTGGTGATTCTGCATGAATAAGTGAACAGAGCATCATATATCATATATTAATTTGTTTTGTGTCCAATCTCTTTACGTCTAGAAAATTGTATGATTTTGGCATTTTCTTCTTCTTTGTGCGAGAATTGTTTGCCAACCTCCAATGCAAATTTGCCATATTTTTGTTTTATGACTTCGGCCAAGACTTCCTCACAGGTATCCATAACCTTTGCTACAATATCAATGTCAATTTTTGCTTTGTCTGCAATTGTTTGAACCATTTCCGTTTTATTCATGTTGTAAAATTTAATATGAGGTCTTTGTTCTTGCAAAGAAAATGATGTTAAAAATGAAAAACAAATAATGGGAAGATATGGTTGTCTCATTCTGTCACAAAGTTGTGCTAATTTGTCACAGGGCTATCTTGTTTATTGTTATTCAATGCTTTTGTGGACAAGTTGTCACATGCTTGTATTAATTGACATAGTTATGTAAATAATATTTATTTCTTTTGTTATGCATATAAAAAATTGAGAGACATGAGAACTATAAAATTATCATCGGGACAAGTTTCTGTGTTACCGGAGGTGAATTTTACAATTCATACGGAAGCCGGTGCGAATGTGGAGATTTGGATTTATAACAAAGCCGGTCAATTGATTTGCCATAATTTGGGAAAGAGCTCGTCTGACCGTTACATTTATAAATGGAAGTGTATAGGAAAAAAGGGTATAGCCTCTATGGCTGTTGTCTCTGTTAATGGATTAGACATAGTCTATAAAGTACAAAGAGAATAATCATATCTTTTCTCGGATTATTTATCACCCGAGAAAAGATATATGAATCCAATTATTTGCTATTTAGTATTTCAATTGCATAACGGGCATAATGGCCCTGTAAGCCGTTTGCATATCGACATAGAACTTCTTCTCCTATGCCGTCCTGATCTCCGCAGAGGTAAAGAGCTCTTGCAAGATGCAGTTCTTTTAGTGCTAAGTTACGAGTTGATGTGTCATCTAAATCGGGGACGGCCTTACTGCGTGCTTCGGCATACGAACTGATGGAATGGAAACGAACTCCGGGAGTTGTTAACATGGCGGTGAGTGTAGGAATTGCTTCCTTATTTCCGATTGCTTCTGTAGCCATCGCAATGGCACGGAAATGAGAAAAATAATCTTCCGGTTCCAGCATTTTGGCTTTGTCGAGTATGACGGGTAAAGTTGAAATGTCACGAGCATTACCTAAAGCTGTGATTAATGCGTCCAAGCGGCTGAGAGACATGCCGAACTGCCCCATTCCGGTATAATGCCAACCTTTATCCCATTTTGTCTGCCTGCGGATTGCGTCTGCCAATATGGATGTTTGTTTTTTATCACCTAAAATGCAAAGAATGCTGGCAAGAATTATTTTTTCTTCCGGAATAGAAGTTTGGCTTATCTGCTTGCTTAGCAATTGAAGGCAATGTTCCCTATCAGTTAATAAGATTTCTAATCCTTTGTAATTATCTGTAACACTGGCAAGAGCCTTTTTCATTTCAGAATTACTAAAACCCTTAAATTCCTTGTCTGTCAAAACCCGTTCAGGCAGATTGCCGATTTTTACCAGATGACGTTGTACTTTTTTTATATCGATTTTACGAAGTGATTTATTTTCTTTTATACACAAAGCTGAAAGATAACCAACTGCGTATCCTTGATTTTGTAAACAAGGTTGCATACGAATAACAGGCATTGCGTCACGATGGGCACTTGCTCCCAGACCGGTTGTTAAAATTCCTTCCAAACCTTTGGGGAGAAGGCAACGTAAAGGAACATCTGCATCATAAATCGTGTGCCGTTGTTCAGGGGGATTTAAAATGAAGAACGGATCTATTATCATACCATGTGTATCAAATGAACTTTTATGGTATGAAATCGTGTCGGAATATCGACGGTGATTAATTACATCATAAACAGTGATGATGTAGTCGCCTATAATTCTGCGGCGTTCACGGGTTTGCGGTATTTTTACCAAATCATATTGTCCTTGTAATTTTGTTTTAGCTTGAATGAATGCACGTGATACATCCAGTATATCCGTGTCGTCAACAAATAGCCAATCATTATTATTGTAATAATCTCCAGGGGCCCACTTACCGGTTCCGGCACCTTGTACGGCTAATGTTTTCTTTCCTGTATAGTCGAATGATGCACCTGCCGCAATGGCAATATCAGCACTGCCGGTACTGTCTATCAATACTTTGGATAAAATAACACCTCTACCATAAGGAGTCGCTACTATCACTCCCTTTACTTGATTCCCATCCGTTAGCGCTCCACAACCTAAGACGCCGAACCATAGCTTGCCTCCGGACGACAGCAATTCTTTGCGAAGCCATTCCATTTTCCAGTCTGCAGGAAAATGTCCTTCCCCCTTAGGTTGCCGCGGATGATCTTTAGGTGCCATTTCAAGAACGCTTTTATCT
This sequence comes from Parabacteroides sp. AM08-6, assembly GCF_003473295.1. Lineage (GTDB taxonomy): Bacteria > Bacteroidota > Bacteroidia > Bacteroidales > Tannerellaceae > Parabacteroides. The sequence goes on along the minus strand of NZ_QRMP01000017.1, from coordinate 56,088 downwards.
ATATGGGAGGTATATCCTCCCCGGAAACCATCCCAATAGACACCAATCATACCGAGTGTACTTAAACCTCCCAAACCGTGTAAATATTCAAGAACCAATGTATTAGCCCCTTGTTTGGCAGCGGATATTCCGGCGGAAGCACCGGCTGTACCACCTCCCATCACAACTACATCATAGCTACCCAATACCGGAAGTGCACCCGAAGGCGAGTCTACGAATCCTTTTTGCAAATTGGGACGTAAAGAAGAGAGCAATTCCTTTATTTCTCCATAGTTTGAAGCATTTACTTGAGGTTGTCGGACGGATACTTCTGAAGGTATGGATAAATCATTTGTTTGTTTAGCAATATATTCACCCAGTATTTCACCGATAAATAAGGAAGGAACCGGACGCATCAATTTTGCTGCAACTTTTCTCGGTATTTCTGCGCAAGGTCCTAGAACCCAGATGTTTGAAATATTCTTCGATTTGAAGGCTTGCATCGGCAATTGGCGAATAGATGTCGGTTCTCCATGATATGCATGTTCACTAATAATTGTTTGTCTGGGAATATACCAAAGTAAATCCGAACTGTCTACTTGTTCAATATCCCATGTAAGATTGCGGATTATTTGTTCTGCTTCCGCCAACGAAGCGTAAGAATTGTCTTTTATCGGCAATTGGAAAGTATAACGCGTGACCGGATAACTTTTTTCTCCAACTTTTATGGGTTGGAGAAATTCTTTTATATGGACAATTTCTTTTGCTTCTTTCGGGGAATTTCCCACTACAGTATAATTAAATTCCTGCATGCCGGGGGTGAAGGGGGTATGTTCTGTACCGAATAACATCGCGACAGATGCGTTTGTGGTTGCATCAATGATTGCTTTACAGCGAATAGCTTGTCTTCCTGAACGATTCGCGATTACCACTCCTGCAGGTTTTCCTGTCGAATCTATTAGGGCATTCGTTACATAACTACTATAGAGAAATTGGATATTATTGTCAATTAATTCATCTTCCAACGTTTTTTTTACATGAAGAGGGGTGGGATAATTTTCCCCTGGAAATAATTTATACGCAAGAGCTGTTTGCGGTTTTTCATCAGCTTCTCGTTCGTAGAGATGAGAACCGCATATATCTTCTCCCGGATAAGGCATATAACCAATCAAATAAACACGGCTACCAGCTCTTGCTGCGGCGACTGCCGCAGCGATGGCTCGGGCACTTCCTCCTGCAACAACAATGTCTACTTCTGCAATTACAGGGATTTTACGTGGGTTTTCATGACAAAAGTTTTCGTTAGGAACAACCGTTTGCATAACGGTTTTTGCTTCACTGACGCTACCTAATGAGGCTAAAGCTCCACTTGCAGCCGTTATTTTGAAAAAATCTCTTCGTGTAACCATGGTAAGAAAACTTTAATTTATATTAATTGCTCAACATCGGTCAAGCGTTTTCATAATTGTTTTGTATCAAATAAAATGAATATCCGGGGATGTACATTTTAGTTTTTGTACAAAAATAAGAAAATAAAAAGAATTAAAGTATCACTTACCTATGGTAACTGTTGTTGCGAATGTCATTAATATTAAAACTTCCTTGCTATATTCAATCTATCCTTTTAGGGTAAGGAAATTCCGTTAAGCCCCGGTACATGAATTGGTATGTCGGGACTTTTATGCCGGCCTCTTGAGCCGTACGGACAACGTATCCGGTCAATGTTTCTACTTCCGTACGGTTACCACGTTGAAAATCACTGTGCATGGAAGTGGTCGAATGATTGGGCATCATCTTTTGTGAATCAATAGATGTAAATACATAATTGTCCGGAAAGTGAATACCTTTTGACTCTGCCACACTTTTTAGTTCGTATCCTAAAGTGATAAGCAAGTCAATGTGATTTTCAATAATATTGTCGATTGTCTCATTGAAATAGGAAGTTATAGTGGCTACCGTTGAAATCATGAAAAACTTTTTCCATATTTCGAAGTCGATGTTTTCCGGATTGATAGACTGGATACGAGCATTGGATAATATTTCCCGCAAAGTTTGTTGGCGGGCTTTATTGCCATCTTTGCTACCGAAGTAAAGACGCTCCTTCATTGTGAATTTTTCGACTCTGCCGGGTTTTACCAAACGGGAGCCAATATATACACAACCTTTCCAAACCTCATTGTTGGGTAATATTTTCTGTATTCTTTCAGATATGTCAACACCGTTTAGCAAAGGGATAATGATAGTATCCGGACCGATGACGGGAGCTAATTGTGCTATGTTTTCTTCCAAATCATAACTTTTGGTACAACAGAACAGATAATCGACCGGACCTATTTCTACAGGGTTGTCCGTTGCCAATTTTGGATTTGCTCTAATTGTCAGGAATGTATTTTTTATTTCTAATCCGTTTTCTTTTATTTTTTGTAGATTCTCACCCCGGGAAATAAAGTAAACTTCCGTTTTTTCGGAATTTTTGTAACGGGCAGCCAATAATCCGCCATAGAAACCTCCTACGGCTCCGATACCGGAAATTGCTATTTTAGTTTTACTCATATTCTTATTATTGTTGTATATTCTATAAAGTACAAAGATGAAAAATAAAAATCAGCTATACAAGTTTAAGTTCTTTCAGGAAATCCGGTATGCATTGCTCGAAGTTTACACCGAAGCGGTAGTCCGTTTTAGCCTTGTAGGTCCTTCGTATACTGTCAGCTGTAAAATTTACAGCAATTTGTGCCGCCTCATTCAGACTGAAATTATTTAGAAGGGCGGAAAGAAGGGCACTTGCGAAAATATCGCCTGTTCCGTGATAATAGCCGGGTATCTTTTGGGTAAGGACAAATTCGATTATACCGGTCTTATAATCGTAGGTGGCAGCACCCAATTCTTCTTCTTTCAAATAAACTCCGGTTAATACAACTTTTTCCGGTCCTAAACGACTTAACTTTTTTAAAATGTTTTCAATATATGCTTGTGTATAAGGCCCCGGATGATAAGGCTCGTTTAATAATAGGGCGGCTTCGGTCAGATTGGGAACAATGATATCTGCTTTTTTACATAGGCTTCTCATTCCTTGAGCAAATTCAGGTTTGAATATTCGGTATAACTCTCCATTGTCAGCCATTACCGGGTCAACTAAAATCAGGTTGTCTTTGGTTTTGAACGTATCGAAAAATTCTTTTACAATCTCAAGTTGTTCAAAAGAACCTAAGAAACCGCTGTATATCGCATCAAATTTGATGTTTAAGGATTTCCAGTGTTGTATGAAAGGACGCATGTCTGCAGTCAAGTCCCGGTAAGTATATCCGCTGATTCCGCCAGTATGTGTGGAAAGAACGGCCGTTGGTAAGGCGCAGGTTTCAATTCCAGCTGCAGACAATATGGGGAGTGCAACCGTTAAAGAGCATTTTCCAAATCCGGAAAGGTCGTGTATGGCAGCGATTCTTTTTTGATGTTCTTTATTTTTCATCGATTCAGTCTATTACATTTATAATCGTTTTCTATCTATAACAATAGACATTGCTTAAACGTTTTCAGTGAAACGAAAAAATCCGGCTGTCTTTTATTCGGAATATGTCATGGAATACATATCTTTGTGTATTTGAAATCAGGGGCTATACGCATGAGAGTTTGTAAAATAATATATTTTCTCTTTTATATGTTCTTCTGTTTTGAAATGTCAGGACAAAACTCTGATAGCTTGATAAACCGACTGACGGATTATGCTTATACAGTAGATAACTTTCTTAAATATATTCCCCGGGAAAAAGTTTATTTGCATCTTGATAACACAAGCTATTATCAGGGAGATGATATATGGTTCAAATGTTATATTACAAATTCCGGACTGGAGCAACCGGTCGAATTGAGTAAAACGTTGTATGTGGAACTGTTGAATCCCGGAGGCGAACTTCTTGATAAGCGGATATTAAAAATAGAAGACGGACAGTGCCATGGGGATTTTACATTAAATCAATTACCTTTTTATTCCGGCTTTTATGAAATTCGGGCTTATACGAAATATATGTTGAATTTTGGTGAAGATGCAATCTTTTCGAGGTTGTTGCCAGTTTTTGACAGACCTCGGAGGAAGGGAGACTTTGATGAAAAAAGAATGCAAAAATATGGAACCGGCAATTATCCGATGGGACGGGAAAAACCTCTAAAAGAGAAAAAGCTCAATTTGAAGTTTTTTCCGGAAGGAGGAAATTTAGTTCAAGGGGTGGCTTCACAGGTCGCTTTTGAAGCTACGGACGCATCAGGCAACCCGATGGAAATCAACGGTATGATTGTCAATAAGGAGAAAGAGGAGGTTTCTGGTTTTTCGACAGTGCATAATGGGCGTGGAGTCTTTACTTATGTTCCATCTGAGCGTGGGGAAAAAGCTGTCGTAGAATATAATGGTAAGAAGTATCAGTTTGATTTGCCTCCCGCTTTATCGGAAGGATTTGTTTTGACGGTAGATAATATATCGTCAACCGATAGTATTGGAATAGTTTTACAGAGGAATAAAAATACTCCTGCCGGAATATTGGGACTGGCGGTCTTTTGCAGAAATGGATTACAGGGTTTTTATCTTTTGGATATTTCCGGTGATGAAGCGGTTTGTTTTAATGTTGATAAAACGAAGTTTCCGGCTGGTGTTTCTCAGATTGTATTGTTTGATGACAGTGGAAAAAAACTGAGTGAACGTTTAGTCTTCGTGAACAAAGATGAGTATTTGAATATAAGGCTTGAAAACGAGAAAGATGATTATCAACCTTATGAATTAGTCGATATGAAATTTTCCATAACGAATCAATTTGAAAATCCGTTTCAGGTTCCGTTCTCTTTGTCCGTAAGAGATGGGGCGGATGAGGTGGAATATAATCATAATATCCTGACAGAACTTTTGCTGACATCTGATATCAAAGGATATGTCCACAATCCTTCTTATTATTTTGAATCTGATGATTCTCTGCATCGCAAGGCACTCGACTTGCTTTTGATGGTGCAAGGTTGGCGGCGTTATTCATGGGAACAGGCAATCGGAACCGAACCTTTCAAGTTGAAGTATAGTCCGGAACAAGGCATAGAAGTGCAAGGGAAAGTAGTATCCTTTGTCTTAGGACTCCCCAAGCCTGGTGTTGAAGTTTCTTCATTTTTACTAAAGAGGGGTGAAGAGGAAAAGGATGCTGTAGACTTAATAAAATTTTTTGTGACAGATAGTTTAGGACGATTTTCTTTTGTTTCAGACGTATATGGAAAATGGAATATGATATTGTCAGTGTCTAAGAAAAATAAGAAAAAGGATTACCGGATTATTTTAGACCGTCTTTTTGCCCCTAAACCCCGAAGGTATCCGTTAGCCGAGATGCAGGTTCGTATTGCGGATACAGAGAAAGCTGAATCAGAACAAATGGTAAAAATAGATTCTCTGGAAAAAAACGTAGAGGAAATACATTCTGTATATGAGGATTCTTTGAATAGTCTTAGTATTGATAAGAAAGTCCATCAATTGGATGAAGTGATTGTTACAGCTGAAAAAAATTCGAAAGAAAACGAGATATATGAAAATCGCTCGAAATCAATAGCCTATTATGATGTTCATTCGGAATTGGATGATATTAAAGATAGGGGTAAATACGTGGGTGATGATATTCATGAGTTATTATTGAATATAAATAAAAATTTTTCGTTTGTTGAGGGGAGATATATATTATATAAGGGAAAAACTCCACTTTTTGTTATCAATTATAGAACGACAGCGGATACGGAAATAGGTAATAATAATTATAAGACGATAGGTCTCGATGCCATTAAGTCCATATATATAAATGAGGATTTGTCGGCAATTTGTAAATATGCAGATCCTAAATATTCACCTCTTGAGCTGAGTAGTATGTATCGTTGTGTTGTGTTTATAGAAACGTACCCGGAAGGGAAGATACCGGCAAAAGCAGGTAAGGGGATAAGAAAGACTTGGTTGGATGGCTATAGTGAGGTGAAAGAATTTTATAGTCCGGACTATTCACAACTTCCTTCCGAAAAGGATTATCGTCGTACTTTATATTGGAATCCTTCGGTATTCCCAGATGCAGAAGGTAAAGTCAATGTTCATTTTTATAATAATAGCCGGTGCCGGAAATTTAAAATCAGTGCGGAAACAGTTTCGTCGCAAGGTCTGATTGGCGTATACCGGAATCCTGAATGATTTCCTGACTTATTTAATTATTAGGTGGAAAACTTCATACGATTTGTCATGTGTCTAACATGACAAAAGTTTGCGGGTAGATACGGTCGATAAAAATGAAAACATTGTTTGTTATGGATGTTTTCTACTATCATGTCTGTCAAAGCTTATTGCCTCTCTTTCGTTTTACGTTCGTTGAGCGCAAAAGCATCGAACGTATTTTTTGCGTTCCATGTTCGTATTTTTTTCGTTTCACGTTCGTTGAACGAAAGGAGTATGCTATGAATGATACGATACCGTCCTCGAACCGTGTGAAAAGCGGATGTAGACAGGGTAAAAACCATCATTCCTTTTTCCTCTAATTACGATTCCAAATGCTGCCATAGCTGTAAATTATTTGTAATTTTTATAGCAAACATAGCAGAAAAAGCCCTGTTTTTACTGTGTACGTTATATGTTATAAAGCATTGTTTATAACACAAAAAAGGCTTTACCTTTGAAGTAAAGCCTTTTGATTTACAGTATTTTAGCTGCGGAAGCGGGGGGATTCGAACCCCCGGTACAGTTACCCGTACGTCAGTTTAGCAAACTGGTGGTTTCAGCCACTCACCCACACTTCCTTGGGTTTCGCGCTTCATTCCTGAATTGCGCTGCAAAGATATGTCTATATTTCTGAATATACAAAGCTTTTGGTGTATAATTTTTTAGAAAAATGATACTTTGTGTGCAGCTGATTGGGTATCAGAGGATTTGTGTTTTCCTTCCTTCTAAAGGAATATTGATGTAAATAAGTTCTGCTGAGTCGCCTTATCTCTGGAAAAAAGGTGGTATTTTTGTGACCGTTTCTGATATTCAGTATATTATTGACAATTATGAACAAAAAGATGTTGTCTAAGCGCATAATAGTTATAGGGGCACTCTCTATTTTGGTTATACTGCTGGCGGGAGCCGGTTGTTGGGGATATCGTTTGGTGTTTGCTCCGAACTTTCTGCCGAAAGAGACCGTATATGTATATGTGGACCGTGATAAAGATTTTTCAGACTTATGCAGGCAACTGAAAGATTCTGCCGGATGTAGGCATATCGAAGGGTTTAAACAGTTAGCCGGTTTGCTGAAATATCCGGCAAATATGCGGACTGGGCGCTATGCTGTAAGGTCCGGGATAAGCAACTTGGATTTATTGAACGATTTGCGACGCGGGCATCAAACGGCTACGCGTATTACATTTAATAATATTCGCTTCAAAAAAGATTTGGCTGAGCGTCTAAGTGAACAATTGATGATTAGCGAAGACGAGCTATTGTCATTGCTTACAGATTCCGTTTATTGTAGTTCATTGGGCTTTACCGTCGAAACGGTGAATGCTCTCTTCATACCCAATACATACGAAGTATACTGGAATATTTCTGCCGAGAAGCTTATGCAGCGTATGAAAAAAGAGTATGATGCCTATTGGACACCCGCTCGCCTGGAAAAAGCGAAAGCCATTGGTTTGACTCCGGTTGAGGTTTCCATCCTCGCCTCTATAGTAGAGGAAGAGACAGCTGCCGTCGACGAGTTCCCGATTGTTGCCGGTTTGTATTTGAACCGTTTGCATAAAGATATTCCTTTGCAGGCCGATCCGACCGTGAAGTACGCCGTCGGTGATTTTTCCCTGCAACGTATTCTGTTTGAGCATCTGGAACTAGATTCTCCGTATAATACATATAAGCATACCGGATTACCTCCCGGCCCGTTGCGTATTCCGACAATCAAAGGCCTGAACGCCGTATTAAATTATATGCAACATAATTATCTATATATGTGTGCGAAAGAAGATTTTTCCGGACGCCATAATTTTGCGGTGACTCTGGCCGAGCATAACCGGAACGCCACCTGGTACCGGGCTGAATTGAATCGCCGGGGAATACGTTGATAGTGTATAAGGATACATTCTCTGCTATAAGAATGAGAGAAGCCTTTTCGTTTTGCCGTAAAAGTTTTATCTTTGTAAGTTTCAAACACGTAAAGTCATTAAAAAACAAATAAATATTACATGGAAAAACATCTATTTTTGGGAGATGAAGCAATCGCACAAGCTGCTATTGATGCCGGTTTGTCCGGTGTTTATGCTTATCCGGGAACCCCTTCGACCGAGATAACCGAGTATATTCAAGGCTCGGCGGTTGCAAAAGAGAGGGGTATCCACTGTCGTTGGAGTGCAAATGAAAAAACAGCAATGGAAGCAGCTTTAGGTATGAGTTATGCCGGAAAGCGTGCCCTTTGTTGTATGAAGCATGTGGGATTGAATGTGGCTGCCGACTGTTTTATGAATGCTGCCATGAGCGGTATCAATGGCGGTATGATTATTATTTCGGCCGACGACCCTTCGATGCATTCTTCTCAAAATGAACAAGATAATCGTCTGTTTGGTAACTTTGCCATGATTCCAATGTTGGAACCATCCAGCCAGCAGGAAGCTTATGATATGGTATATGAAGGCTTCGAACTTTCAGAAAAGCTGGGTTATCCTATCCTTGTCCGTATTACCACCCGTATGGCTCATTCGCGTGCAGGAGTAGTAACTCGTGAAATGAAAGCTGAAAATGAAATGCATACTCCGGGAGACGGACGGCAGCGTTTTATCCTGCTTCCGGCTTTGGCCCGTAAACGTTTTAAGAGCCTGATTGCTGCGCAGGAAGCGTTTACCGCATCTTCCGAGAAATCTGCTTATAACCGCTATTTTGATGCCACGAATAAAGATTTGGGTATCATCGCGACCGGCATTGCTTTCAATTACCTATCGGAAAATTATCCGGAAGGTTTCGAACATCCGGTATTAAAAATCAGTCAGTATCCGTTGCCACGGAAAATGGTTGAAAAGATAACCGGTGAATGTAAGGAAATCCTTGTCTTGGAAGAGGGCTATCCCGTGGTGGAAGAGCAATTGAAAGGTTTCCTCGGACAGTGTCTGAAAGTACATGGTCGTTTGGATGGAACTTTGCAGCGTGACGGTGAATTGACTCCGGATGCTGTGGGCAAGGCATTGGGTAAGGAAATAACCGGTTATTATGCTACACCGGAAGTTGTGGAACAGCGTCCGCCTGCATTATGCCAGGGTTGTGGACACCGTGATGTATACGAAGCGCTAAATGAAGTGTTGGCCGAATATAAGGGAGCGAAAGTGTTTGGTGATATCGGTTGTTATACATTAGGTGCATTGCCTCCTTTCCGTGCCATTGATACCTGTATCGATATGGGGGCCTCTGTCACGATGGCAAAAGGTGCGGCCGACGGCGGCGTTTTCCCGGCTATCTCCGTGATTGGCGATTCAACTTTTACGCACTCCGGTATGACCGGCTTGTTGGATTGTGTGAATGAAAATACCCATATAACAATTGTCATTTCCGATAATGAAACAACAGCCATGACCGGTGGCCAGGACTCGGCCGGAACCGGACGTCTGGAGTCGATTTGTGCCGGTATCGGTGTGGACCCGGCTCACATTCGGGTGATGGTCCCTCTGAAGAAGAATTATGAAGAAATGAAAAATATTATCCGTGAAGAGATAGAATATAAAGGAGTCTCCGTTCTGATACCTCGTCGCGAATGTATCCAGACATTAACAAGAAAGAAAAAAGCAAGCAAGAAATGAGAGCAGATATTATATTATCCGGAGTAGGAGGACAAGGCATCCTTTCTATTGCCGCTGTTATCGGTGAAGCAGCATTAAAAGAAGGTCTGTATATGAAACAGGCTGAAGTACACGGAATGAGCCAGCGTGGAGGAGATGTACAATCGAACCTTCGCCTTTCCGACCGGCCGATTGCATCCGATTTGATTCCGAAAGGACATGCGGATTTGATTATATCGCTCGAACCGATGGAAGCACTTCGCTATCTGCCTTATTTGAAAAAGGAAGGATGGTTGGTTACGAATTCGCAACCGTTTATTAACATTCCGAACTATCCGTCAATAGAAAAGGTGAATGAGGAATTGGATAAATTGCCGCATAAAGTGGTGCTTGATGTGGAAGCCATCGCGAAAGAAATCGGTTCCGTTCGGGCTGCCAATATTGTTATGTTGGGTGCAGCCGCTCCTTTTATCGGAATTGAATATGATAAAATAGCGGAAGGTATCCGTCGTATTTTCGGCCGTAAAGGAGAAGATGTTGTCGAAATGAATCTAAAAGCCTTGAAAGCCGGTTACGATGTGGCAAATAGCACAAAGTAATTAAAAATGTCAGCGATATGAAAAAGTATGTGTTAGCTAGTTTATTGGCTCTGTTGGCTTTTCTGGTAAAGGCTCAGGATGATAGTGGTGATATCGTGAAAGTAGGGCAGAAGATGCCGGCCTTTACGATTGTATCGGACAATGGACAGCAGCTTTCTTCTTCCTCATTGAAAGGGAAAGTGGTATTAGTAAGTTTTTTTGCTACTTGGTGTCCTCCCTGCCAAAAGGAACTTGCTGAAGTGCAGAAAACGTTATGGCCGAAATATAAGGATAATAAGAATTTTGCCTTGTTGGTTATCGGTCGTGAACATACGGATGCGGAATTAGCCGATTATAACAAAAAGAAAGGTTTCACTTTTCCTTTGTATCCGGATAAAAACCGGGCTATATTCGGTGCTTTTGCAAAGAGTCTGATACCACGTAGCTACTTGGTGGATAAAAACGGAAAAGTTATTTATGCAACCAAGGGTTATGATGATAAAGAGTTCGCCGAATTGATGGAGAAGATACAGAGCGCATTAAAATAAAAAGTTATGGAATACAGGAAAGTACATTTGATTTATTTTTCTCCGACGCATACTTCAGCCAAGACAGCTTATGCTATTGCCGAAGGCATGCAGCCTGAGATATTGTCGGAGTCTGATATTACGTACGGAGTTCCGGGTAGTACTGTCGAAATCCGTGGAGATGAACTTACTGTTGTTGCGGTTCCTGTTTATGGGGGACGAGTGTCGGAAACAGCGATGGAACGCCTTCGTGTTTTTTCCGGTCTTCAAGCACCGGTAGTCCCTGTTGTGGTTTATGGGAACCGTGATTATGAGGATGCCTTGAAAGAATTGTCTGACAAGTTAGTCGCGCAAGGTTTTGTCCTTGTTTCGGCTGGAGCTTTTATAGGTGAACATTCCTATAGCCGGAAGGATATGCCGATTGCGGCCGGACGTCCGGATGACACTGACCATTTAAAAGCTGCTCATTTCGGACATGAGGTACTGGCTAAATTGTCCGGTCTTTCTTCACTTTCCGAGTTGGAACCGTTAGAGATAAAAGGTAATTTCCCTTATAAGGTGAAAGGGCAGTCTACACCGCAAGCTCCGGTTACAAGCGAAGAATTGTGTACGCAGTGCGAATATTGCATAGATGTATGTCCTGTGGCCGCTATTTCTATCGTGGATGACCGGATGTTCAGTGACCCGGCAACATGTATAAAGTGTTGTGCCTGTGTAAAGGAATGTCCCGAAGGCGCCCGTACTTTCGATACGCCTTTCACTGCTATGTTGCATAAAAATTTCAGTGCGCGTCGCGAGCCGGAATTATTTATTTGAGACATTCGTTTTATTAGAAGTATCATACCATTAGCTTATAGCCGACTCCCCGGATATTCACAATCTGAACCGAGGGGTCGGCTTTCAATTTCTTTCGCAGTTTGGTGATAAATACATCCATGCTACGGGCATTGAAGAAACTATCGTCTCCCCATAATTCCAGTAAAACCGGCTTGCGGAGTAATACATCGTTGACGTGTTCACAGAGCATGCGTAGGATTTCGGCTTCACGGTGGGATAATGTTTCTGTTTGTTCTCCGATTTGCAAACTTTGATGTGGGTAATGAGCGGAAGTTTTTACGTTCGTCTATTGCCATGCTGAGTATTTTTTCTACCAAGCCGGACAAATGTTTGAGTTGCTGGCGGCAGAGGGTGAAATATTCATCGCGTGTCTTTTCCTGTTTCACGAAATGGAGTGTCTGCAAGGCATCGATGGCTGAATAAGTGATAGTTATCGGAGTTTTTAGCTCATGTGTCATATTATTGACGAAATCGTTTTTGATTTGTGCGATTGTTTTTTGACGGAGAATGGTTCGTATCAGGTAGATGTAACTAGTTGTTGTAATGATAATCAGCAGGAGGGAAGCCAAAAGCAACGTTCCCATCTCCCGGAACAGGGCTTGCGTTGGTGCGATAATAAAACCTTGCATGCCGATACTGTCGTCTGCATTGACTCCTATTTTATAAGTAGGCATCAGGTCAGTCGGATTACTACCTTCCGCAAGGGAAGAGGCGAGTAACGTATCTGTTCCGAGTGTGAAGTCGATAAAATGTGTATTATAGATGCCTTTTTGGCGAAGATGCACAGACCATAGGCTGTCCAGTTTTTCGATGTTGACCGGCGATAAAGAGTTTATCGCTTGCCAGATACCTTTGAAAGCTGTTCGCATCATTGGGGTATTTTCCGGTTTATAGTCCAGAAAAGTAGTTATGCTGTCAGACTGTGTTTGGGTCTGTAGACGGGTACGGGTATAATATTTCCGGGGTGTCAGATTAGAAGTCTTGTGAGAAGTGCTATCCATAAAAAACTGGTATTCGATGCTGCCATGCGGAGCGCCCGGAGTCGTGTCCTTTTCTAACGCACCCAACCGGATGGACAGGTCCTCGTTAATCGCCAGTTGAAGAGTCTCGTTTATGACATTCCTGAATTGTTGTTTTTCAAGCCGGAAGCTGTTCCAAAGCCAATAACCTTGAAAAAAGAATATCCCCAGAACCGATAGAGAAACAATGATTAGTATGAGCCACATCCGTAATTTCATATTACAAATATAAGGGCTATTTCAGCCTTTGCCTCTGATGGTAACACTAAATAACAGTAATCTGACAGGCGTAATAATTTTGTTTGCTTTTTCTTTCTACTTTTGTTGCACAACAAACAATAAATAGTATTATGAATATAAAACATGTAATTGTAATTTTCGGTTTGACATTGCCTGTATTATTCCCTTGCTTTATCCATGCTCAGGATGCCGACCAGCTGATAGGCGATTTGATTAATCAAAGAGATTGGTTCCGCCTGGAAGAAGAATATCCGAAAGTGGCCGACAGCCTTCAGTCGGTTGCAGTAAAAGGTCTGTCGGAAGTAATGATAGGAATTTATTTTAATAAGCCGGAAGAGACTATACATTTGATAGATAGTTTGGTGGCTCACCATCAAGATGATTTAGGTTTTCCCAACGTAAGCAGCTTGGTTATCTTGCGGTCGAAGTTATTGGGGGAAACCGGTCGTTATGCACGGAGTGCCGATGACCTGTATCGTTTTCTGAATCAAATAGAGTCGTTTGCCAATCGCAAAGATTTCCCTTTTCACCAGCAACTTGCGGATTATTATAATGTGCTCAGGAATGAAGCAGCTCCCTCGATAACCCGTCCGGGTAAGGATACGGAAGTACCGATGACAATCGAGAAAGCTGGGAGAGGAGTTTTGATGTTTATTCCTGTTCAGATACATGGTAAGGAATATAAGTTCATATTCGATACCGGTGCCGGCAGTACTTTTTTATCCAAACGTTTTGCCGAAGATATGGGAGTACGTATTGTTCGTGATTCACTATTCATACAAGGTGCTATTGGCACGGATATGGGAAAAGGCGGAATACTGGATAGCTTGACTATCGGGGATATTACATTTAAAAATACATTTGTCACTATCGCAAACCCCAATCCGGCTGTCGATACTGTATATCAGGTGGATGCCGTGTTGGGAACCGATTTTATGCGATTGGTTGGTGAAGTGAATATTTATCCGAAGGAGGGACGGATTGTTTTTCCGGTGAATAAATCTCCACTTCCTGCTTACGGACGTAATTTGTGGTTCTATGACGGAGGTATTCGCTTGAAAGCCTTTTCCGGTGACGAATGTTTGCGTTTTATTCTGGATACGGGAGATGTCCGGGCCAGTTTGTTCAGTACCTATTACGATAAACACAAACAATTTGTCGAGCAAACAGGCATTAAGGATACAATTTCGAGTGGAGGTTTTGGTGGAGTCCGTCGTTACGAAGTGTTCCGTTTGAAGTCATTTCCCTTGCGAGTGGGCGATATCTCTTTTGAAATACCGAACATGCCTGTTGAAGTAAGTGCAGTGTCTTTGCAGACAAGAGAGGGAGAGTCCGGTTCTTTGGGTATGGATTTTATTCAGCAATTTGACCGGATAATTATTAATCTTGATAATACATATCTATCTGTTGAGTAGTTGTTTATCCGTTTTGCCTTGCTGTAGCATGCGGATATGCTTTGAAACTGTTATTATATTTATAGTTCAAAGTTCAGCTCTACATGTGTTTTTGTCAAATTTCATCCTTCAACCTTTATTGCCAAGGTAAGTATCTGTTAATATGGTAGTTACGCTGAATGATTAGGCTGAATGTATCCTTCATATCATTCAGCCTGTTTTTTTCGATAAGAAATCCCTTTTATTTTATCCTGAATATAATGGGAAACTATTGTCTTTCACCGTATAAACTATTTCTTAAGATGCTACTTATTCTTGTTTGCTACTGGCTCGACAAGGTTTCCGACCAAGGTCATTAAGCTTATTGTCCCAGGTAGTTAAGGTTACTGACCTGGGTGAAAAAGAGAATAGATGGTATGGAATGCCCTAAATTGTAGTATCTTTTCTCTTACCTTGCTATAAGGAGGGAAGGGAAATCTTTATTTGTCAGACCTTCTTTTCCTATTTATTTTTGTTTCCCGGAGAATAAACAATGATAACGGAATGAAGAATTTATCTTGAAAAGTTTTTATCTTTGTCAATATTCTGTTGTTCATTGATTCTCTAATACCTTTGTTGTAACATGAAGACACATTTGTTTATCCTTTTTCTTTTATGTGGCAGTTTATCGCTTTCTGCCCAGATTCGTCTGGATGGATATAAGCAAGCTGATATTAATCCGGAACTTCTGACCGGAGAACGCTGGAAGGCCCAGTGGATATCCATGCCGGGAGAGCCGGCGAATACGTATGGCATTTATCACATGCGAAAAACGTTCGAACTGTCGGAAGTCCCTTCCCGCTTTATTGTGCATGTATCGGCCGACAATCGTTATAAACTATATCTGAATGGGGAATTGGTCTCCATCGGACCTTCCCGTGGTGATATTTATAATTGGAACTTTGCAACGGTCGATTTATCTCCTCATTTACGAAAAGGGAAGAACGTATTGGCGGCCGTTGTCTGGAACTATGCGGAATTGAAACCTGTCGCGCAAATCAGTTTCAACCAGACCGGTTTTATTTTGCAGGGAAATACGGCAACTGAAGAGCTGGTAAATACAAATGCCTCTTGGCTGTGCTTGAAAAATAAGGCTTATAGTCCGTGGCAGAAACCGGTGCCGGGCTATTATGTAGCCGGTCCCGGGGAGCAGCTTGTTGCAGCCGATTATCCTTGGGGATGGGAACAGCCGGATTATGACGACAGCGATTGGCAGAAGGCACAACCCGGAATAGCGGGAGCTGTCAAGGGCGCGCGCGATTATCCCGGTAGATTACTTGTGCCCTGCCCGATTCCTCCGATGGACCAAATTGCTGAACGTTTGGAGGCTGTTCGTCTATCCGAAGGTGTAAAATGTCCTTCAGGTTTTCTGAAGAAAAAAACAAGTTTGGTCATTCCTGCAAATAGTAAAGTCCGTTTGTTACTGGACAACGGCAAACTGACAACCGGCTATCTTTCCTTGTTGTTTGCAAAAGGACGGGACGCCGAAATAACGGTTGGCTATGCCGAAGCTCTTTATGAAAAGAAGAAAAACGGTACAACTAATTCTTATTCTCTTTCGGGAAAAGGACATCGGGATGAGGTGAAGGATAAAACATTTGTCGGATATGAGGACAAAATCATAGCGGATGGGGGTGAAAACCGTATTTTCACTCCACTTTGGTGGCGTACCTGGCGCTATATAGACCTGAATATTACGACGGCCGGAGAGCCATTGGTCCTGGAAGATGTGTATGGTACGTTCTCTGCTTATCCTTTCCGGAGTGAATTTGCTTTTTCAGCTCCCGGTCATGAAGAACTGAATAAGATACTGGAAATCGGTTGGCGTACGGCCCGGCTTTGTGCGAATGAAACGTATATGGATTGTCCTTACTACGAACAATTGCAGTATTTTGGCGATACCCGTATCCAGGCAATGATTTCTTTGTATAATACACGCGACCCTTATATGGTGAAGAATGCTATCGAGCAAGGACGGCAGTCTGTTGTTGCGGATGGTATCACAATGAGCCGTTATCCCTCTTCCCTTCACCAGTTTATATCTTCCTTCTCGCTTTGGTGGATATGTATGGGCCATGATTACTGGATGTATCGTGGCGACGAGAATTATCTGAAAACACTGCTTCCTGCTTACCGGGGGGTATTGTCCTGGTATGAACAATGGATGAAGCCGGATAATAGCTTGGGATACGTTCCCCACTGGTTTTTTGCGGATTGGGCTGCCGGTTTCGGTAGTGGCGAGCCTGTTCGCGAAAAAGAAGGGAATTCGGCTTTCCAGGACTTAATGTTTATCTTGACACTTGACGCAGCCGCAGAGATGGAACAGGCCTTTGGAATACCGGCTATGGCGATTCATTATAAAGACTTGGCTTCTTCCATACGGGGGACTGTCAAATCTAAATATTGGGATGCGGAACGTGGTTTGTTTGCGGATACTTATAATCATCATAGCTTTTCGCAGCATGTCAATTCGTTGGCTGTGTTGGCTGGTATCGTCACGGGAACAGATGCTGCCGAATTGATGGAACGGACTTTGAGCGACAAAGGTTTGATACAGGCAACAATTTATTTCCGTTACTATGTTCATCAGGCCTTGGCTAAAGCCGGGTTGGGCGACCTGTTATTGGATAACCTGCAAATTTGGCATGACCAGATGGCGTTGGGGCTTACCACTTGGGCCGAGGAACCTGAACCTACCCGTTCGGATTGCCATGCTTGGGGAGCGAGTCCGAATATTGAGTTTTATCGTATTTTATTAGGTATAGACAGCCAGGCTCCCGGTTTTAAGAAGGTTCGTATTGCTCCGGCATTGGGTTCTTTGAAAAAGGTATCCGGAACTATGCCCCATCCGGCCGGAAGTATTACTGCCGATTACAAATTGGATAAGAAAGGCAAACTGACCGTACAAATTACTTTGCCGGATGATATCGATGGGGTATTTGTTTGGAAAGGTAACGAGTACGAACTTCGTGGTGGAAAGCAAATGCTATTAATCGAATAAATCAAAATATGAAAAAGGTAGTAATAGCCATAGATTCTTTTAAAGGTTGCCTTTCCTCGGAAGAGGTAGGGCAAGCTGCGGCTGAAGGGATAAGGAAGGTGTTTCCGGAAACCGAAATATTGTGTTTTCCTATTGCCGACGGTGGGGAAGGTATATTGGATGTGTTGATTTCCGCAACCGGAGGCAAACATGTTCCTTTTCGGGCACATGGTCCGTTGATGGAGGAACGGGATGCTTGCTATGGCATTTCCGGTGATGGGAAAACAGCTTTGATTGAAATGGCTTCTATCAGCGGGTTGCCACTTGTACCGCCGGAAAAACGGAATCCGATGCTGACAACTTCTTATGGAACCGGCGAACTGATAAAAGATGCTTTGGAACGGGGATGCCGGGAGTTTATTATCGGTATCGGCGGAAGTGCGACCAATGATGCCGGACTGGGTATGCTACAGGCTTTAGGTTTCCGTTTTTTGGATGGAAACGGACATGCTTTGGGAGTAGGCGGACGGATGATGGCGGAAGTGAAATCCATTGATACATCGAATGCCTGTCCGGCTTTAAAAGATGCTCGCTTTACGGTTGCTTGTGATGTACATAATCCTTTTTGCGGTCCTGATGGAGCGGCTTATGTCTTTGCCCCTCAGAAAGGAGCCGACCGGAAGATGGTGGACGATTTGGATACGGGGATGCGTTCGTTGGCTGAGGTCATTCACCGTACTACCGGTATCGATATAGCCGGTTATCCGGGAGCTGGGGCCGCAGGTGGTATGGGAGGCGGATTGTTGGCTTTCTTGCATGCTGATTTGAAACCGGGCATTCGTTTGTTGCTGGAAACGTTGGATTTTTCTGAAAAAATAAAAGAAGCCGACCTGATTATAACCGGTGAAGGTCGTGCCGACAGACAAACGGCTATGGGAAAAGTGCCTCAGGGTATTCTGGAAGAAGCCCGGAAACAGGGAATTCCTGTTGTCCTGATAGCCGGAAGTATTGAAGAGGTGGAGGAAATGAACCGTGTAGGTTTTCAGGGTGTTTTCTCTATTGCTCCCGGGCCGGTCTCTTTGGAAAAGGCTATGGAGCCTGAGTTTGCGCGTGCGAATGTCAGCCGGTTGACCCATCAATTGTGTTATATGGTACAATCGGTTAATCGGGACAGTGTATGACGGCGATAGGTGCTATGCTCGGTCTGCTGGTTGCTATTGTCCTGATATTGAAGAAATATAATGCTGCTTACAGCTTGATTTTAGGAGCTGTGATTGGGGGGCTTGCCGGGGGAGTTTCACTTCCTCAGACCGTTACTTTTATGATAGAGGGTTTGAAGGATGTGAGTCCGGCTATTATCCGGATACTGACAGCCGGCATTTTATCCGGCGTGCTGATTAAAACTGGGGCAGCCTCCCGTATTGCCTTGACTATTATTCGTGTATTGGGAGAGAACAAAGCACTTGCAGCTTTGGTTTTATCTACATTTTTGTTGACAGCGATAGGAGTCTTTATCGATGTGGCGGTGATTACTGTTGCACCGATTGCGCTAGCTATCGGAAAAGGGATGGATTTCTCGAAGATGAAGTTGTTGCTGGCTATGGTCGGAGGTGGAAAATGTGGAAATATCATATCGCCCAATCCGAATACGATTATTGCCGCGGAAAACTTTAATGCCGGTTTATCTTCCGTTATGTATGTGAATCTGATACCGGCGATAGTAGGAATTGTCTTTTCCATCTTTTTGGTTCATCATTTCTCTAATAAAGGGGAAAAAGTGACGGAATTGCTGGAAGTGGAAGATACAAGCCATTTACCCTCTTTCGCAAGTAGTATCATCGGGCCGTTGGTGACCATCGTCCTTTTGGCATTACGCCCCCTTTTGGGGATTGTAATCGATCCGCTGATTGCTTTGCCGGTGGGTGGAATAGTCGGACTATTGGCTATGCGCCGGGGGAAACAGTTGAAAGAATGCCTTTCTTACGGGTTGGAAAAGATGTCGGTTATAGCTGTTCTGTTGGTCGGAACGGGAACGATTGCGGGTATAATAAAGAATTCTACATTGAAAGATGTGATTTTGTCGGGTCTCGACAGTCTCTCTTTGGGTAAATCATTGATAGCTCCTGTTTCCGGGGCATTGATGTCTGGCGTAACTGCTTCGAGTACCGCGGGGGCGACACTGGCATCTGCTTCTTTCGCGGATGTGATATTGGCATCCGGTGTCTCTGCAGTCTGGGGGGCGGCTATGATAAATTCCGGTGCGACGGTTATCGACCATTTGCCGCATGGTTCCTTTTTCCATGCTACGGCGGGTGCGGTAGAAATGAATTTGAAAGAGCGTTTGCGCCTTATCGGATATGAATCGTTGATTGGCGGATTGCTGGCTTTGATGACCTTCGTCTGCTATACGTTGCTATAGGTCGGTTATGAGCTTTTTCGTATCTTTGCCGTCTAATTAAGCGAGCATGCACATGGAACTGACTCCTGTCGAGATACAATTTATACGTGAACATCTTACGGACGATTTGACCCGTTTACTGCTTTCTGCCTCCAAGTATCCGGATTTGGATGTCCCTTTTCTGGCAGACCAGATAGCAAGTAGGTGTCAGATAAAGGATAAGTTGCCTTCCTGGTATGCAAATCCGCAACTGATATTTCCGGCTCGTATTGCGGCCGAACAATGTTCGTCGGAACAAACCGCTTCTTATAAACAACGGCTTGTCGAACCTTCTTGGACGATGTGCGATTTGACGGGGGGATTGGGTATCGATAGTTATTATTTCTCCTGCCGGGTGAAACAGCTTACTTATATCGAGCGTTTTCCTGATTATTGCGAGGCTGCCCGGCATAATTTTTCTGTTTTGGGAGCTGCCAATATCATAGTTGTGAATGCGGATGCAACTGAATATCTTTCTCAATTGCCCGAAGTCGATGCCTTTTATATCGACCCGGCTCGCCGGGGAGAGCGCAACAAGCGGGTTTTTGCCCTTCAAGACTGCGAACCGGACTTGCCGGCTTTGCTTCCTTCGTTGTTATCCCGTGCTCCTCGGGTGATTGCTAAATTGTCTCCGATGGCGGATATACGTCTGACATTGGATTTATTACCCGGTACGACAGCGGTTCATGTCCTTTCCGTAAAGAATGAATGTAAGGAATTGCTTTTTGTGACGGAAAGAAATGCAGGGAGTAATACCGGAGTATTTATCCATTGTATCAATCGGGCGGCTGACGGGAGCGAATCTTCTTTTTGTTTTACTTTAGGGGAGGAGCAGGCGGCTCCGCTTCTGACTGCTGAGAAGGTTGACGGATGGCTTTATGAACCGAATGCTTCTATTTTGAAAGCAGGTGCTTTCAAACAGGTTGCTGTTCGCATGCAAGTAAAGAAATTGCATGTCAGTAGCCATTTATACACTTCGGATGTTTATATGGCTGATTTTCCCGGCCGTATTTTCCGGGTGGAAGAGGTTCTGCCCTTTTCCGGTAAGCTTTGTAAAGGGTTGTCCAAAACTATTCCGCAGGCGAATATTACTGTCCGTAATTTCCCGCTTACAGTCGACGAACTCCGTAAGCGGACCAAAATTGCGGAGGGAGGAGAGCTTTACCTTTTCGCCACTACCTTATCAGACGGAGAGAGGGTTCTGATAAAATGCAGAAAATAAAGAAAAAGGTTGCTACATAAATAACATCAGTATTAACTGTGTCGAAATCACCCGGATGAACATCGATAGCGGATACACGGTCGCATAGGAAACAGAAGGCTCGTCCCCTTCAACCGTTGTGTTCGCAAAACTTAAAGCCATCGGGTTTGCCATGCTTCCACAAAGCATCCCTATATTGTGGGCATAATCCAGTTTGAAGAATTGCGCGGCGATAAAGCCGACTACGAGTACGGGAACGATAGTCAGGATAAAACCTAATCCGACCCACAACAATCCTTCGGCACAGAAAACGGTTTCGAAGAAATGAGCACCGGAGTCAATACCCAGACCTGCCAGGTAGATGACAATTCCCAACTGACGCAGCATCAGATTTGCACTTTGGGTTGTATAAGTCGTCAGATGGAAACGTGGTCCGAAAGCTCCCATCAAAATTCCGATAATAATCGGTCCTCCGGCAATGCCCAGCTTTACCGGTGTACTGATGCCCGGCAATGAAATGGGCAATGCTCCCAGCAACATACCCAGTGAAATACCTACAAAGACAGCTAATAAATTCGGATTATCCAACCGCTTGATTTCATTTCCTAATATTTTACCGACAGTATTGACCGAATTGGCTTCTCCCACGATTGTCAACCGGTCGCCAATCTGTAAACGCAGGCCGGGAGAGGCGAGTAAGTCGATACCGGCACGATTGACACGGGTGATATTGATTCCATACAAGTTACGGAGACGCAGTGCTCCTAATTTCACCCCATTCACCCGGTTGCGGGTCACGGCGATACGACGGGAAATCAGTTGGCTGTCGATTGCGTTCCAATCGATATCCTCTTTGTTCCAATCTACATTTTCCTGTTCTCCGAATAAAACTTTAATGGATTCGACATCCGACTTTACGGAGATAATCAGTAAATGGTCGTGTTCTCGCAGGCGCGTATCCGAGGTGGGAATGCTCACTTTACCGTTTCGCCAGACACGGGAAATGACAAAATGTTTCTCGGTAAGTTGCATAATCTCCTTGATGCTTTTATTGTATATAGCCGGATTGCTGACATGAAATTCGGCTACATAGGTAGTTGTATCCCGTTTTTCTGTTTCCTCTTTCTGCTTGTTTTTAACGAAAACAGCTTTGAGAATGATGATAGCCAGGATAACACCGACAACCCCCAACGGATAAGCTACCGCGCAAGCCAATGCCATGTCGGTAACACCTTTTGTATGTTCCGGATTTATCTGCAATAAAGCTTGCTGGGCAGCTCCGAGAGCCGGGGTATTGGTAACAGCCCCACAGAGCAATCCCACCATGTTCGACAAAGAAACGCCGGTTGCATAATGTAATCCGACTGTCAGAATAAGCCCGAGGAAAATGACGCCCAAGCCCATCATGTTCATGGCTACTCCTCCTTTTTTCAGGGAAGCAAAGAAGCCGGGTCCCACTTGCAGACCTAAGGAATAAACGAATAGAATTAATCCGAAACTTTGGGCAAAATAGAGCATATCCTTATTTACTACAATGCCCAGATGTCCTGCCAGAATTCCGGCAAAGAAAACGAATGTGATACCCAGCGAGATGCCGAATATCTTTATTCTTCCCAAATACAAGCCGAGTGCAGCTACCAGCGATATTATAATAACTGCTTGTATCATAGATGGCGTTAAAAAGGCTTCTTGTAACCAATTCATAAAAATCCCCTGTTTATTGATGTTGCAAAGATAGGAGAATAAATTATATCTGATTTGTTTCTTAAAATAATTGTGTTTTTGTCCCACCGGGTGAAATTTTCGGGAATAATGATAATTTGGAATAAAGTAGAGACAGGGGGGAATATCTTATTCTTTGTTTTTCCTCATTTCTCTGAACTGTATCGAAATTAATTTAAAATCAACTTTCTTCTGTTTGACAGAATGTTCATCATTTAAGTGTTCTGTAATCTGTTTGATACGTTAAAAAGGGTTACATGTGCGGGTAATTCATTTTACCTGCTATACTAATCCCATTTAATTGCTATCGTAATGACATTTTGATAATCGGGATATTTTACCGATGCAGCTTTTTTTCTTGCGTTTTTACAGATGTTTGTTTAAAAGATATTTTAAGGCGATATTTGATAACGAGTTGCTGAGTTTTTACTATTTTTGCTTTCGAACATATAGAAGAGAGGACAATAAAATAAACGATGAATACGCAACTTCAAAATCAGGTAACTTATAAGCTTTATTGTGTCAACGCCTTGGCTGAATGTTATTGGCTGAATACCAGACAAGCTTTAATGATGGCGAACCGGTGTTCGTCAAAATAATAATACGATGTCATTACATATCATTCATACAGCCGACTGGCATCTTGGTCAAACTTTTTTTGGTTATGACCGCGAGGCGGAACATGATGCTTTTCTTTCCTGGCTGGCTGATACGTTAGAAGAATTGCGAACTGATGTATTACTTATTTCCGGGGACGTATTTGATGTTGCTAATCCGGCGGCTTCGGCGCAACATCGTTTTTTCCGTTTTTTGCGGGATATCAGTCGTCGTTTGCCACAGTTGCAAATTGTGATAACAGCAGGTAATCATGATTCTGCGATTCGTCTTGAGGCTCCGGTCCCCTTGCTGGAAGAATTGCGAACTTCAGTTTCCGGGATTATTCGGCGAACGGAAGAAGGAACGATTGATTTTGATTC
Source organism: Parabacteroides sp. AM08-6 (assembly GCF_003473295.1). Lineage (GTDB taxonomy): Bacteria > Bacteroidota > Bacteroidia > Bacteroidales > Tannerellaceae > Parabacteroides. The sequence goes on along the minus strand of NZ_QRMP01000017.1, from coordinate 32,372 downwards.
GCTTCTTGTTCCTTTATATAATGGGGAAGGGATACGAGAGGCCTTTTGTTTGGCTGTGCCCTATCTCAGACAAGGTGATTATCCTCCTTCGGATGAAGACGAGGATACATATATGGCAGGTATTAACCGGATGTACAGGCAACTTTTTGATTATGCAGATGGGGTGCGCGAGCCGGGTGAAGCACTGATTGCAATGGGACATTTGCATGCTACAGGTGCTGAATTGTCTGATGATGACCGGAGCGAACGAGTGATAATGGGAGGGTTGGAGTCTGTTTCTTCGGATATTTTTGATAAAGGATTGGCTTATACCGCACTTGGCCATATTCATAAAGCACAGCGGGTAGGAGGAAGAGAAAATGTACGTTACGCGGGAAGTCCTTTGCCTATGTCTTTTTCCGAAAAGAATTATCGCCACCAAGTGGTAAATGTGGTGCTTGAAAAGGGTAAACTCTCTACTATTGAAACAATACCGGTTCCTTTATTGACCGGTTTACTTCGAATCCCCGAACAACCTGCATCTCCGGAGGTGGTATTGAGGCAACTGGCTGAATTGCCTGTTGCCCCTGTGGATTCGGACAAAAGTAGTTGGCCTTATCTTGAAGTGCAGGTGTTATTGACTGAACCGGAGCCGGGATTTCGTCATCGGGTAGAGGAGGTTTTGGCTGATAAAGCTGTACGTCTTACTTCGATTAGGCCTTCGTATCCGGAACGTGTCGATGAGGAGATGGTTGATTCGTTTTCTTATACGGATTTGCAAAAGATTGATCCGCTGGATATGTTGCGGCATGCTTTTGCTAATCGTTATGGCGGCGAATTGCCGGAAGAACTGGAGTCGATGTTTAAGCTTGTAATGCGGGAGGTGTCTATATGAAAATATTAGTAATCAGAGGACGCAATCTGGCATCGCTGGAAGGTGATTTTGTAATCGATTTTACTCTGGAACCTCTTCTTTCTGCCGGTATATTTGCTATATCTGGACCTACGGGAGCCGGAAAGTCGACGATACTGGATGCCATGTGCCTGGCTCTTTTTGCCCGTACACCTCGTACTGAACAGGCTAAGGAAAACAATGTCCGCTTACGTGATGTGAATGATGAAGTATTACTACAAAGCGACCCCCGTTTTTTACTTCGTCGGGGAACTGTTTCCGGATATGCGGAAGTGGAGTTTGTAGCTTTGAACGGATATCGTTATCGTGCCCGCTGGTCGGTGGGGCGTGCCCGCGATAAAGAAAACGGGCGTCTTCAGAATCCTAAAATTACATTATTCAATCTGGATAAAGAAAAAGAGGAACAAGGTACACGTTCGGAATTACAGTCTCGTATTATTGAACTGATAGGTTTGACATTCGAACAGTTTACCCGTTCTGTTTTGCTGGCCCAAAATGATTTTTCTACTTTCTTGAAAGCTGAACAGGGAGAAAAGGCATCTTTGTTGGAAAAGTTGACGGGTACGGAACTTTATTCTGCCATATCTCGTTTGATTTTTGAGAAGAATGCGAGAGCAAAAGAAGCGTTCGATACGATAAATGTCCGTATTCAGGGAGTGGAATTACTGACTGAGGAGGAGGAAAAAGCTTTGCGTTCCAATCTTTCCAAAACAGAAACCACATTGTCTCGTTTGGAAAAGTGCCGGGAGGAACGGCAAATACTGCAAGAGTCTGTCCGCACAATCGAAGAACTTATAACGACCCGGCAATCACAACAAAAAGAAGCATCGGTGCGTTTAACGCAAGCTGCCGGTTTATTGGCTGCCGCTCGTCGTGATTATGAAAAAGGAGCTGAGGAACAACAATATTCCGAAATGACATTCAAAGCGTTAAGTCTGGATATTCAACAGGCTCGTCGTCTGGATATACAACTGGATAATGCCGCTCGTGCCTTGGCTGATTCGAAAATGCAAATGAAAAATGCTTCTGTTCGCTTGAAGGAGGCGGAGGCGAACTATCAGGCAGCTGTGAAGCGCCGGCAACAAAGTGATGCAGAGATAGCTCGATTGACTGAATGGCGGGAACGTTATAAAAAGAAGGAAAGTATAGCGGAACAACTGTCTACCCTTTTATTGCATATCGATACGGCTTTTGTGGCCAGGCAAACGATAGAGAAGGCTAATTTGTCTGTCGTTTCCATTCGTAAAGCGGAGGCTCTATTGGTCAAACAACTTGGAATTTTGCAACAAAAAGCGGAAGAAAAACGCGTGGCAGTTCAACAAACTGAAGCTTCTTTCCGGACGTTGGAAGAGGAACAGAAAAAGACGGATTCGGCGGCATTAGATAGAGAAATTGAGAAACTTAGACAGGAACGCGAACAACTATTGGTGGAGCAAGCCCGGCTGGCCGCTTCCGGTAATATCCGGGATTTACGTGAGAAATTGCAAGATGGACAGCCCTGCCCGGTATGTGGCAGTTTGCATCATCCTGCGGTGGATATACCGGTTGTGTCTCATAAACCGGTTGACGCTCTGACGTTGCAAATACAGCAATTACTTTCCCGTAAGGAGGCTGTTTCTGTCCAAGCCAAGCAACTGTCTGCTCTTCAGCAACAACAATTGTCTCTGCATAGGGAATTGACGGAAGTGAAAGATGCCTGTAAGGATTTGCTTTCCAAGCAAAAATTGTCGGTGGCCCGGTTGGAGCGTGAAGAACAGGTGATAGAAGAACAATCTGTAATTCTGTCGCGTTCTCTTTCGGCTGCCGACCAATTGTTTGGAAATAATGACTGGCAAAAAGGATGGCAACAAAATCCGGTGACTTTCCGGCAAACATTGATAGATTTTACCAGTCAGTGGCATGAGAATAATGAGAAATTGTGCGAATTGGAACGCCGGCAAAGTGCGCGGAAGGCTGAATGTGATTCGTTGGCATCTTTCCTTCCCTCTCTCGGCAAAATTTCGGAAGAAGCGATGCAGCTTTATGAGAAAAACCGTACGGCTTTTTCTGTATTGCAATCGGAACGTTCCAAATTGCTGGATGGGCGTCCGGCGGATGTGGTAGAACAGGAGCACGTGAAGCGTATGGATACATTGAAAGAACGTTTGAAGAAACTGCTTGCCGTGCAAACCGAACAAGCCGGAATCGTTGAGCAGTCTCGTGGCGTTGCCGAGCAGATTGCGAAAGATTTGTCTGAAACATCCGCCGAATTATCCCGTCGGCAGGCTGCTCTCGATAAATGGATAGCCGGATATCAGGCGATTTCTGACGGGGAAACACTTGATGCTTCTTTAGTTCGTGTCGCACGGGAAAAGACGGAGTTGTCTTTCCGTTTACGGGCTCATACGGAAAATAAGGTAAAAGTAGCTGGCATGCAGGAGGAGCTAAATATCTGTAAGTCTGAAAGCGAACGTTGGGCCAGGCTGAACGAGTTGGCAGGTTCTGCAGATGGAGCTAAATTCCGACGTATTGCTCAAGGATATACGTTGGACATACTCTTAGGTTATGCAAATATCCAGTTACGCAATTTGACCCGCCGCTATCGGTTGGAACGAGTTCCCGATACGTTGGCTCTGCAGGTGATAGACCGTGATATGTGTGATGAAGTGAGGACGGTGCATAGTCTTTCCGGTGGGGAATCGTTTCTCGTATCTTTGGCACTGGCTTTGGGACTTTCGTCTCTATCTTCGAACCGGATGAAAGTGGAAAGCCTTTTTATAGACGAAGGTTTTGGGTCGCTGGATGCCGAAACATTACGGATAGCTATGGATGCACTTGAAAGTCTGCGTACGCAGGGACGCAAAATAGGGGTTATTTCTCATGTTCAGGAAATGACCGAACGCATCCTTGTGCAAATAAAAGTGAACCGGGCAGGAAACGGGCGTAGCTATATAGAGGTAATATAGGGATAATTCCTATCTTTGTAAAAGATACAACAACAAAAGAGTGCAAATGAAAAGGTCGATTAAGCATTTTCCGAAACAGACACAGGAAGAATTGGAATGTCTTTTAGGACTGATACGGCATTATGTGAAGGAACCGGATATTGTTATTCTTTATGGTAGCTATGCCCGTGGCACTTACGTACTTTGGGATGAACGGATTGAGTTTGGAATTCATACTTCATACCAGAGCGATTATGATATTCTGGTAGTAGTTTCTGCCCTTAATACACGGATAACGGAACATATTCTCCGGCACAAGGTATTGGATGCTTATAACAATCAGTTTCAATCCAGGCGTCATGCCATACCTCGATTTGTAGTGGAAAACATCAAATCGTTGAATGATAATTTGGAACGAAGTCACTATTTCTTCACTGATATAGTGAAAGAAGGTATTATGCTTTATAATAGTAAGAAGTTAAAGCTGGCAAAGCCTCGTTGCCTGGATTATCGGGAGATAAAGGAGATTGCAGAACAGGAGTTTCATTCCTATTATCCTTCGGCAGTCAATATGCTGAAAGGTATTCAACAGTTTTTCTTGGAAAGTGATGATTATATGAATACAGCTTTCCTGCTTCATCAGGTAGCTGAGAAGTTTTATTGTGCTATTTTGCTCGTATCTACAAATTATCGCCCCAAAAATCATAAGTTAGAGGAACTTCAGGCAATGGTGAAATGTTTCTCCCGCGACTTGTCATTTGTTTTTCCTATGGATACAGAGCTGGCTCGGAGTAGTTACGAACTACTTTGCCGAGCCTATATTGAAGCTCGTTATAATAGTAATTATACGGCAGACAGGGAACAATTGGTTTATCTTGTTTCCCGTCTGGACTTCCTTCGTGAAGTGACCTATCACGTGTGTCAGGAAAAACTGTCGTTCTATGAAAGTCTGATTACAGACAATAGCCACAAAATCTATCCTGAAGCGGATGAAAAAGGTTTGCGGGCAGCGGAAGACTAACCGGCAAAACTTCTTTTATCATTCAATGATTAAAACCCAATCATTACCTCTTCCGGAAGAAGGGGGGATGATTTCTTGCGTTTGGCTACGGTCGATACTTCCGGTTTTTTTTATTTCCCCGGTACGTGGATTCATCCAGGATAGGGTAAGTTCATTATTTTTACTGATTGATTGAAGATTGAAAGTAGCTTTTTCTCCGTTAGGGAAATAAACAAGGGCAAAACCATTACCCTGTAATGCGACAATCTTGTGCTCGAACGAACTATTGTCCGAGATAATCATATCGGGGGCCGGTTTACGACTTGCCCAGTCGTAGCGTTCCAGTAATCGACGGGCATGTATCAAATCGAAAGCACCGGGTAAGTCCAGCGAGGTTTGCCAGTTTCCACGGGCAAAGCCTATCGCTTCCCGTTCGGGAGTCTTCATTTGCCAGATATCATGACAACCATAAGTATGCCCGCAAGAGCCGGAGAACAAATCCCAGTAGAGTGCCTGTCGCACGTCTGTATCATCGAACCAGCCGAGTGAGTCCGGCTTCCAACAAACAGGATGGTTCTCATATCGAGGTTCTCCATCCATGCATGGCTTCACTGGGGTACGGTTGTAGTCTTTCAGGAGCAGACGATTGTATATTTCGTAATTACGCTGGCAATGTCCTGTCTGTGCCATATTGAAATCTAACCAGGTACTATTATGGAACCATTGTCCGGAGGAACATTCACCTTGAGGATGGAAAGTAATAAGATGATTTTTGTCTGCTTTTTTAAGTGCTTTGCCAAGCGCTTCCCAAATTGGATAATTATTATCTCCTCCCCAACGGTCCCCTCCATTAATCCAGATAATGTTTTTAAAATTTTTATAGCGTCGTCCCAGCCATGTTCCATATAATCCGGCATACATGGGGTTGAATATTTCCGGACCTACGCCCCATTGTTTGTCTACTTTATCTCCCCACGTAGGAAGCAACCCGATATATAACCCTTTGGCTTCGGCCATTCGAATGACTTTATCTACCCATTTGTAATATTTTTCGTTTGGTTGTAGGACATTATTGTCAATAAGTGGGGTTTCGCCATAAACGTTAGGTGTATTTAGTCCGTTTAGTTCGGCAAGTATAACGGCTTGTATGACAGTGAAACCTTTAGCCCGGCGATTTTCCAGATATTTTTCTACTTCCTGTTCATTCAGACGGTGGAACAGTTCCCAAGCAGTGTCGCCAATATAAAGGAAAGGAGTTCCATCTTTATGAACCAGATAACGGCCATTTTCGGATATTTGCAATTTACCGTGGGAGAAATTAACGGATGGTCCTTGCCAAACATCCTCCTGCGCGTAAATGGAAAAGATACAGCCGAGGAAGAAGAGTTGGATTAATAAGAAATTTCGTATCATACTTCTGTGTTTTTATATTGGTTTTTACTAAGAATAAGAGTGGATGGCATCTTTTGTAACGCCTCCTTTCGGTGTTCGGATACATCGTTCCATGTATTGTATCCAATCAGCATAAAGTTATAGTTGTTGAAAAGTTCTGTTGTCAAATCTTTATCGGGCAGGAAAGTTGCTTGTGGGGTTGTTTCCGTAAATTGACCGATTGTTTCTACGATATGCTCGTGACCGGGAGTGGTAGTGCTGGTTTTGTTTACGATACCAATTGTCCCGTGTGTCGCTTTCAGGAGGGTAGAAGCATAATCCAGCAAGAAGAGCTCCTGTTCCGAACCGATAATGACAATAACATTTGATGCTTTCACGAAATTCCGGTTGATAAATACTCCTACATCGCAATTGCTTCGTGCGATAAACATCTTTGTTTTATCTTTTAATAAAGCACCCGGGTAGAACCATGACTCCGGCGCTTTGAAACGCTTGAAATAGCGGTTGTAGAATGATGTCCGATAGCGGTTGGCAGCTATATCGTCCGGTGAGTCGCTCATGGAAATACCGGAACCGACGAGAAGAAAATCGAATCCTTCATTATTGACAATATCGCAGATGTCTTGCCCTGCATTATTGGAAACTTCGTAACGGGTATGAATATGCATTCCTAATTTCTTGGCTCCGTATAATATGGGACCGAAGCTGACTTCTTCGAAATTGTCTGTATGGAGGGGATTTACATCTGAGCCTACCGTCAGGTGCAGAGCTGTCAGGTCTAATTTGTTTTTTCCGCGAGCAAACATTTGGTGGGCCACGTCAAGCATGATTTGTCCGTTTCCGGCACGACCGAACGATAATAAAACTTTGAATATACCATTTGCTTGTTCGGTATAAAGATGATGCTCTTTTCGTTTTTCATGCGCACGGAAACAGAATTTGATGAAAGAGACAAGCGGAGTAGTCATAAAAGTTGTAACAAGCGTCATCAATACTAGCATGACAAAAATGGAAGGAGGTAATATTTTCATTTCATAGCCGATAGTCAGTACAACCAATTCCATCAATCCGCGAGTATTCATCAGAGCACCGATATAAAGGCTGTCTTTCCAGCTTTCTCCTACAAAACGAGCAGAGAACATAGCTCCCCCGAACTTACCTAAGATGGCTACTACAATAAAAATACCACACATACACCACAATTCCGGAGTATTCAATAGTCCTATTTCTGTGCGTAATCCCGTAGAAACGAAAAATAGCGGTAGGAATAAGGCTAGCGAAACATCTTCTACTTTTTCAGTCATAATCTTACGAAACTTTACATTACCGGGCATCACGACACCGGCTATGAAGGCTCCGAACAGTGCATGCAAACCTAATATTTCCGTAAAATAGGACGAAATAATCAGCAACAAAAACATGAAAGCGACAAGTGCTTTGTCTATAACTTCTTTATTATGATAAATATGGCCTATCATCCGAAGAAACGGGCGTACGGCCAGAAACATAAATGTTATGTACAAAATGGAAAATAAAATATTAAAAATAGCGCTTAGCATACTGCCGGCTTGAGCGATTGCAATGACGACGGCTAACAGGCACCAAGCTGTAATATCGCCATTGGCGGCACTAGCCAGAGAAATCGTTCCTAAGTGTGTTTTGGTAAGTCCTTTTTCCTGGATGATACGAGCCAGTACGGGAAAAGCTGTAATACTCATCGCTATCCCGATAAACAATGCGAAAGAGAGGAAAGGTGTACCTTTATGCGCATACGATTCATATACATAGTAGGCTGTCAGCATTCCGAAAAAGAATGGCACAATTGTACTTGTATGACTTATCAGTATTGTCTCTTTTAATTTTTTACGGACTTCACTGATGTCGAGTTCCATACCGATGGCAAACATGAATAGTATTAATCCGAACTGACTTAATATTGTGATATTACCTAATGATTCAGGCGGAAATAGAAATGCAGATACGTCAGGTAACAGATGCCCTAAAACAGATGGACCTAAGACGATACCTGCTACAATTTCACCGACAACCGTTGGTTGTCCTATTTTTTGGAACAGCCATCCGAATAACCGGCAGATTAGTAATATGGTAATGATTTGTAAAAGTAAGATACCAATGGAGGATTGGATATGATGTACCATAGAATCCCAAAAAACCAGAAAACCTTCTTCCAGATTTTTGGGAGCATCTTGGGTAGATTGGACTGCAATATCTATTTGGCGGCTTTCTCCTTCTTTGGCGATGATGTACATTAATGAACCAAAAACAACAATCATCAACAAATAAAAGGTTATGCTTTTTGTTCCTTTACTCATACGTCTGTGTTTTATGGTTTCCTGCAAAAATAACCAAAGAAATTAAATAATTAATGTTTGTGGTGTAAAAACTTTATCGTGCTTAAGCTTTAATTATTTTTATCTGTTCGTAGGTCAGTATCTGTTTTTCTTCTATCTTTGTGCGAAACCAATCTCAAAAAATCATGGAGTCGCTAAATCTAATAAAAAATGACCCTTGGCTGGTCCCCTATAAGGAGGCTATAGAAGGACGATACCAATATGTAGTAAATAAGGAAAAGAGTCTGACCAATAATGGGAAACAAACATTATCGGAGATGGCTTCCGGGTATCTTTACTTTGGATTGCATAAGATGAAGACTGGGTGGGTTTTCCGTGAATGGGCGCCCAATGCCACGGCTATTTATATTATCGGTACTTTCAATGACTGGAAGAAAGATGAAAAATACAAATTAAAACGTTTAGGCAATGGTGTCTGGGAAATTGAACTTGCGGAAGATTTACTGCATCATGAAGACCTGTTCAAGTTGCTTGTCGAATGGGAAGGGGGTAGCGGAGAACGTATTCCTGCTTGGATACGTCGTATCGTTCAGGATGAAAATACCAAAATTTTCAGTGCTCAGGTCTGGAATCCTATTCAACCTTATGTTTTCAAGAACAAACGATTTAAACCGGACACTGCTCCGTTGTTGATATACGAATGCCATATTGGTATGGCTTCGAATGAAGAAAAGGTAGGGTCGTATGATGAATTCCGGCTTAATGTATTGCCGCGTATCGCGAAGGAAGGTTATAATGCTATTCAGATTATGGCTATTCAGGAACATCCTTATTATGGTTCGTTTGGTTACCATGTCAGTAGTTTCTTTGCTGCTTCTTCCCGTTTTGGTACGCCTGACGAATTGAAACGGTTAATAGATGAGGCACACGGTATGGGGATAGCGGTTATTATGGATATAGTTCATAGTCATGCCGTGAAAAATGAAGTGGAAGGTTTGGGGCGTTTTGACGGTTCTTATACTCAGTATTTCTTGGGTGGGGCTCGGCGAGAACATCCGGCGTGGGATTCTCTTTGTTTTGATTATGGTAAAAATGAAGTACTCCATTTCCTGCTTTCCAATTGTAAATTCTGGTTGGATGAATACAAGTTCGACGGTTTCCGTTTTGACGGTGTGACCTCTATGTTGTATTATAGTCATGGTCTGGGTGAAGCTTTTTGTAATTACGGTGACTATTTTAACGGACATCAGGATGGTGACGCGATTGCCTATCTGACGCTGGCGAATAAATTGATACACGAAGTAAATAAAAATGCTATAACAATAGCTGAAGAGGTAAGCGGTATGCCCGGATTGGCTGCTAAATACGAAGATGGCGGTTATGGGTTTGATTACCGCATGGCTATGAATATTCCTGATTACTGGATTAAGACAATCAAGGAAAAAAAGGACGAAGATTGGCATCCTTCTTCTATTTGGTGGGAGACTACCAATCGCCGGGTGGATGAAAAGACTATCAGCTATGCCGAAAGTCATGACCAAGCTTTAGTAGGAGATAAGACTATCATCTTCCGTCTGATTGATGCTGATATGTATTGGCATATGCAAGCGGGCGATCATAATTTTGCAGTAGAACGTGGAGTTGCCTTGCATAAGATGATACGTCTGGTGACTGCTTCAACGATTAACGGTGGTTATTTGAACTTTATGGGAAATGAGTTTGGACATCCGGAATGGATTGATTTTCCGCGTGAAGGAAATGGATGGTCTTATAAGTATGCTCGCCGCCAATGGAACTTGGTGGATGATATGAATTTAAAATATCATTTCTTGGGTGATTTTGACCGCGAAATGTTGGAAATAATCAAGAGTGTGAAAAACTTTCAGTCTACTCCGGTACAAAAGGTGTGGGATAATGATGGAGACCAGATTTTAGCCTATATGCGCAAAGATTTGGTATTTGTCTTTAATTTCAGTCCGACAAAGTCGTTTACGGATTACGGTTTTTTAGTCCCAAAAGGAGAATATGAGGTGGTTTTGAATACCGACGCAACACGTTTTGGCGGGTTTGGACTGGCTGATGATTCTATCAGGCATTTTACACAATTTGATCCTTTGTATAAAAAAGAGAAAAAAGAATGGCTCAAATTATACATTCCGGCACGTAGTGCTGTTGTATTGAGTAAAGTAAAAGTAACAAAACAATAAACAAAAGTATCATGCTATATCCAATGACATTTAAGCCAATCCTCAAGAGTATAATTTGGGGTGGCTCAGACATCTGCCCTTTTAAGGGCATTACTCCGGTACAGGAAGGTATTGGTGAAAGTTGGGAACTCTCACATGTTGACGGTAACTACTCAATAGTCGATAATGGAGTTCTTGCAGGTAAAAACTTGGATGAATTAATCCGTACGTATGGTAAACAACTAATAGGTGAAGAGGTAATGGAGCGTTTTGGCCCAACATTCCCTTTGTTAATTAAATTTATCGATGCTCGTGATGACCTTTCCATTCAGGTACATCCAAATGATGAATTGGCAAAAAAACGTCATAACTCGTTTGGTAAGACAGAGATGTGGTATGTGATTAATGCAGCGAAAGGAGCCGGTCTGTATTCCGGATTTTCTAAGCAGATTGATGCGGATGAGTATGTGAAGCGTGTACAGGATAATACTATCATGGACGTTTTGCAACGTTATGAAGTATCTCCGGGTGATGTATTCTTCCTGCCAGCCGGCCGTGTTCATGCGATTGGTGCCGGTTGTTTTATTGCGGAAATACAGCAAACTAGTAATATAACTTACCGTATTTATGATTATGACCGGAAAGGTCCGGATGGAAAGGGACGCGAATTACATACCGAGTTGGCAAAGGATGCTATCGATTATGCCTTGTATCCCGATTATCGTACACATTACAAGGCGCATAGTAATGCTACGGTGGAATTGGCAAGTTGTAAATATTTTACTACTAATTTGTTGGATATTGATACAATAATGGTTCGTGATTTTTCCAGGTTGGATTCGTTTGTCGTTTATATCTGTATGGAAGGCAAGGCCTCCATTCGTGACAATAAGGGAAATGAAATTTATGTTCATCAGGGACAGACCGTCCTGATTCCGGCAGATACGAATGTTATAACGATTTCACCGATTTCGGGTGCTAAATTTATGGAAACGTATATAGGTGAATAAGCCGAATAAATATCTATAGGATAACGAAGGGGGTATTTTTATTGAGTACCCCCTTCGTTATTTTTGTACATGTTTCTTGTAATGTCTCCCTTTATTTCATTCGATTGTCAATTCTATTTCTTTTAAAGCTTTATCTGCGGAAGAACCACCGTACAAAATTTTGTATTTACCAGAACGAACTTCCATTGTTTGCGTGTTATCATTAAATGACCAAAAAGCTTTCGGTGCTAATTCCAAACTGACTTTTTTTGTGCTACCAGCTTTCACCGGAACACGTGTAAAGGCTTTTAAGGCTTTTATCGGACCTTCCGGATCATTCGGATTTTTGATGTAGACTTGAGCAACTTCTTCACCATCCATTTTCCCGGTGTTTGCAATATCGAATGTGAGTGTTACGGACTGGTCCTTCGTTATTTTGTTGGAAGAGAGTTTTGCATTCCGATAGCTGAATGTCGTATAACTTAATCCGTATCCGAATGGATAAAGAGGGGTCTGTGTCATATAACGATAGGTACGTCCTTTCATACTGTAATCTTCGAAGTCCGGCAATTGGTCGACCGATTTGTAGAATGTCACAGGTAGGCGACCAGCCGGATTGTAATCACCGAACAAAATGTCGGCAACGGCTGTTCCGGCTTCTTGTCCTCCATACCAAGCATTTAGAATAGCATCCAGATTAGCGTCTTCCCAGTTCAAAGCCAAGGCGCTACCGGTGCAAAGTACATAAACAACAGGCCTCCCTGTCGCTTTTAATGCCTTTACCATTTCTTTCTGAACTTTAGGAATTTCAATGTTAGTACGATCTCCTTTCTTGAATCCATTCACATTAACGGGCATTTCTTCACCTTCGAGACGTGGGGAAATGCCACCGACAAAGATGATAACATCAGCATCTTTTACTTTAGCCGCAGTTGCTGTATAATTAACAGCTATGCGCTTGTTGTCTGCCGTATTGATTGAGTCGCCTGTGTGTTCGCATCCTTGTTCGAATATCACTTCAGTGTTCGGTACTTTTGTACGAATACCTTCCAAGATAGTGACAGTATGTGTGGGGAAACCATTGTAATTGGCCCATAGCATAGTCGAGTCGGCAGCATTCGGACCTACAACGGCAATTTTTTTAATATTTTTCCGTAAGGGTAATGTTTTGTTTTTATTCTTGAGCAGCACCATACTTTTGTGTGCCATGTTTAGAGCTTGGGCTATGTGCTCAGGGCTTTCTACTACGCTGTATGGTATTTTGGAATAGGGAACGCGTTCATCCGGGTCGAACATTCCGAGTTCGAAACGTCCTTTCAATAGGCGGCGAAGAGCTGTGTCGATGTCTTTTTCCGTGATTTTTCCATCTTTCAGGGCTTGGACCAAAGCTTTATAGCTGTCTCCGCATTCCAAGTCCGTTCCTGTCAGTACCGCATCGGAAGAGGCGCTTTCCGCATCCGGATGTGTTTCGTGACGGGGGGTGTTTTTATCTTTTTGCCAAAAATCATTGATAGCTCCGCAGTCTGAAAGAATAATCCGGTCATATCCCCAACTGTTACGAAGAATATCTATCAAAAGTTTATCGCTGTTGCAACAGGGTTTTCCTTCAAAGCGATTGTAAGCACACATGACTTCTTGTACATTTCCTTCTTTTACCAATGCTTCGAAAGCTGGTAAGTAGGTTTGCCATAAATCGCGTGGAGTGACGTTTGCGTCATACTCATGTCGGTTCCATTCTGGTCCGCTGTGTACGGCATAATGTTTGGCACAGGCATGTGTTTTGAGATATTTAGGGTCATCGCCCTGTAACCCTTTGACAACGGCAACTCCCATACGTTCCGTCAGATACGGGTCCTCTCCGTATGTTTCCATACCACGGCCCCAACGTGGGTCGCGGAAGATGTTAATATTAGGCGTCCAAAATGTCAGGCCTTTATAGCGGTCATATTCCTTATTCTTTTGATATTGATGGTATTTGGCACGGGCTTCATCGCTAACCATTGTAAATGTGGTGAGGAGTGCCTTATCATCGAAAGTGGATGCCATGGCAATTGATTGCGGAAATACGGTTGCCCGTCCGGCACGCGCTACACCGTGAAGCGCCTCGTTCCACCAATCGTATTCGGGGATACCGAGTCGTTCGATGGCAGGTGTGGAGTTCATCATTTGGCCGATTTTTTCTTCTGGAGTGAGCCGTCCTAATAAATCATTGATACGTTGCTCCAATGGTAAATCCGGATTCCGGAATGGGTAATCTTGTTGTTCTCCATTACAGGTGACGGATAGTAGCAGGGCAAATACTGTTGTCGCTAGTTGTTTCATTCCCATGTTATTATATTTTAGTTATTGTAAATGCAACGCAAATAGTTATTGTAAACTATTTATTTTTAGTCGTTTATTATACTTAAATGTCTTACAAAGCTAATGGATAGGAAGGATTTGTTCAAGTAGAATTACTTAAAATAGGTTACTTTTGCCGTTATTTTTTCAAATGTTCTAATTTTGTATGATTGAATTATAAACTTATCAAAGATATGAAGAAAGTAGTATTTGTGTTATTGGCAGTAGTGGGATTAATATCCTGTGGTAATGATGAAAAACCTCATATTCCGGAATTGAATAAACTAACGAATGTGACTTGCACGAAGAATGGAAATGCTTTTTTTACAGCAGACATTACTTACGACCAGGATAAACAGATAAACCGTATTGTTTTAAATGAAAATGGAATTCAGTATACGGAAAACTATATTGTGGTGGATAAGAAGATATCCGTGAGCGGTATAAAAAAACAAGAAGATGGTTCCAGTACAACCCCTTTTGTACATACGGTTTATACACTGAGTGGAGATATGATTGCCCAAAAAGAAGAGATGTCCGAGAATCAATATATGAATAACGTAGTGTATACGGCTACGAAAAGTAGTTTTTCTTATAGCCGTTATTTGTTAAATTCCGTATCCCAGGTTATCCAATGGCCGAACGAAAACGGTTCGGGATATCAGACCCGTAATTTAGGAGAAGTGGACCGTTATACGTGGATGAACAGTAATGTTGTCTATTATGCTTATATGCCACAGAAAGAATTTACATACGAATATGATACCCAGCTTCGTCCTTCAAATTTTCCATTCCGGGTGATTAGTTCTTTTCAGCCTGTCGGGTTTGAGGTCATTTCTCCTGTCAACCTGCTGTACGGGTCAATGAATAGGAATTTACCATCTCGCGCATATTGGTATAATGTGACGGCTGCATCGGATATTTGTGCTGAATATACCTATCGTTATACGATGTCCGCCGAATATATATCGGGCATGACAATTGAAGAAAAAATATATCCGATAAATGGAGCTACGGCAGAAAATAATACGTATGAGTATACGTTTGTTTACAATTTTAATGCGAATTAATGCTTACTTCAATAAATCGGGCCGTAGCCGTGCGGTCCGTTCCTGTGCTTGTTGCAGACGCCATTCGGCAATTTTGCGCTCGTGTCCGGAAAGAAGTACTTCGGGAACTTTCCATCCTTTATAGTCTGCCGGACGTGTATAAACAGGTGGAGCCAGTAAATTATCCTGAAAAGAGTCAGAGAGGGCGCTTTGTTCGTCTCCTATGGCTCCCGGTATTAGGCGTACGACAGCATCTGTGATAATGGCGGCTGCCAGCTCGCCTCCTGTCAGAACATAATCGCCTACCGATATTTCCTTCGTTATCAGATGTTCCCGGATACGGTAATCGATACCTTTATAATGGCCACAAAGGATAATGATATTGTTTAGTAGCGACATGCTGTTTGCCATCGGTTGATTAAACAGCTCTCCATCGGGCGAGGTATAGATAACTTCGTCGTATTCCCTTTCGTTTTTCAAGGTGGAGATAGCCCGGTCGATAGGTTCTATTTGCATGACCATTCCGGCTTCACCTCCAAAAGGGTAATCATCTACGCGACGCCACTTGTTTGTTGTGTAGTCGCGCAGATTATGTAGGTATATTTCTGCCAATCCCTTGTCCTGTGCCCTTTTGACGATAGAGCAATTAATCATTCCGTCTATCATTTCGGGAAGTACTGTCAGTATATCGATGCGCATATTCAGAGTTATGATATTACAATTAATTGAGACTAGGATTTGTATGCTGTGATATTAATCCAACTTTAATACGGCTAAGAATGCTTTTTGCGGAACTTCTACTGTACCGATTTGTTTCATTCTCTTTTTCCCTTCTTTTTGTTTTTCCAGCAATTTACGTTTACGGGAAATGTCGCCTCCATAACATTTTGCCGTCACATCCTTTCGTACGGCTTTTATTGTTTCGCGGGCAATAATTTTTGCACCGATGGCAGCTTGAATGGCGATATCGAATTGCTGGCGGGGAATTAATTCTTTCAGCTTTTCACACATCCTACGACCAAATGTAACACTATTGTCTACATGTGTCAATGTCGAAAGGGCATCCACCGGCTCACCGTTCAGTAAAATATCCAATTTTACCAGCTTGCTGGGGCGGAAATCATGAATATGGTAGTCAAAAGATGCATACCCTTTCGAGATACTCTTCAGCTTGTCATAGAAATCAATTACGATTTCTCCTAACGGCATATCATAATGGATTTCTACCCGATCTCCGGAAATATATTCTTGTTTAATCAAAATACCACGTTTGCCCAGACAAAGTGTCATTATCGGACCAATAAAAGTCGTGTTAGTTATGACAGAGGCACGAATATAGGGCTCATCGATATGGTCAATTAAAGTCGGATCGGGCAATCCGCTCGGGTTATGAACTTCCGTACAATTGCCTTTTTTGTCGTAAACTTTATAGGAGACGTTCGGTACGGTAGTAATTACATCCATATTAAATTCACGGTCTAAACGTTCTTGTACGATTTCCATGTGCAATAATCCGAGGAAACCGCAACGGAAACCGAAGCCTAAAGCTGCAGAACTTTCCGGTTGGAATGTCAGGGAAGCATCATTCAACTGCAACTTTTCCAATGAAGCGCGAAGATTTTCAAAGTCTTCGCTATCAATGGGATAGACGCCGGCAAAAACCATGGGCTTGACTTCTTCGAATCCAGCTATAGCTTCTTTGGCCGGATGAGCCACATGTGTGATTGTATCTCCTACACGTACTTCCCGTGAGGTTTTAATACCGGAAATGATATATCCTACATCTCCCGTACGGATTTCATCACGGGGAGACATGGTCAGTTTCAATACGCCAACTTCGTCGGCATCATATTCTTTGCCGGTAGCAATAAACTTGACGTGATCTCCTTTACGGATTACACCATTAACAACTTTGAAATAAGCAATAATACCCCGGAAGGAATTGAATACGGAATCAAATATCAAACATTGTAACGGAGCATTCGGGTTACCCTTCGGTGCCGGAACTTTTTCAACAATCGTATCCAAAATCTGGTAAACTCCTTCACCGGTTTTACCACTGGCACGTAAAATGTCTTCACGGGGACAACCCAACAATTCGACAATTTGATCTTCCACTTCGTCCGGCATGGCGCTTGGTAGGTCAATTTTATTCATGACCGGAATAATTTCAAGGTCATTCTCTATTGCCATATATAGGTTGGAAATTGTTTGTGCCTGAATTCCCTGAGCTGCGTCAACAATCAGCAATGCACCTTCACAAGCTGCGATGGAGCGGGAAACCTCGTATGAAAAATCGACATGCCCCGGAGTGTCTATTAAATTCAGGATATATTCTTCTCCTTTATAATTATACTTCATTTGGATGGCATGGCTTTTTATCGTAATGCCACGTTCCCGTTCCAAATCCATATCGTCTAAAACCTGCGCTTGTAAATCTTTGCCTTCTACTGTCTTGGTATACTCAAGCAAACGGTCGGCCAAAGTACTTTTACCATGGTCTATATGAGCAATAATACAGAAATTGCGGATATTCTTCATCTGCTATATTTATTTAGGTGCGCAAAGATAGGAAATTTAGCCTAATTTGTTATACTTTTGGCATATCATTTGTTGTTAATAATATATGACACTACAGGAAATAAATAAGACATATAACCGTATAATCGGTTCGTTAGACAATAAGGAGTTGAAGAATGCTTTTGACTTCATACAAACACTTATTGCCGGAATTCGGGAGTATTCATTTCAGGACAAACTGGATGAGTTGCAAAATACATATAAATATATGCTTCGCTATCGTATCGAAGGTGTAAAAGATCCGATGCAGGAACAAATATATAATAATCTGCAAACTTCTCTTTACGAACTGGCAGATCAGATAAAACATAAAGCGTTGGCAATGGGCTCTTCTTTACTTTTTTATAGTAAACGAAGAAATATGCAGATGGATAAAATTTCTTCTTATAAGGAAATTCATACGCTATTGGCAAAAGAATATAAAGCGGGGAGAATGATTGATGTTGATGCTTCCACTATTGTTTTGTTTGATAAAATATGGGTATCTAACTTCTTGACTCAGGAAGAAGCGGATGATATTAAAGATATTTTGAAAGATTATTCATTGCCATTCACAACTGGTTGTCAGATTGTTTCTTCTCTCATGCTCGGATTGCAGGCTGCTTTTGATAAAGAAAAGTTGTTATTGCTTTTTGATGCGGCCGGCCATTCCAATGAAGAGATTAAAGTTCGTGCTTTAATTTCTATTTTGGTTACATTATATACATATAGAAAGCGCACCGGATTGTATCCTCAAATTATGAATCGTTTGGAAGCTTTGGCAGAAGTACCGGGGTTTACGAATACTATCCGTACAATCACATTACGTTTTATACTGGCACGAGAAACTGAAAAAATAACAAAAAAATTACAGGATGAAATTATTCCGGAGATGATAAAGTTGAGTCCCAAAATCAGTAATAAAATCAATTTGAAGGATTTTACGCCCGAACAGCTTAGTGACGAAATGAATCCGGAATGGGAAAGTATCATGTCGGATAATTCATTGGGGAAAAAGATGGAGGAGTTCAGCGAACTTCAACAAGAAGGGGCGGATGTCATGCATTCAACATTCGTACATCTTAAAAGTTTCCCGTTTTTCCATGAACTTAGTAATTGGTTATTACCATTTACAAGCGAACATTCTTCTTTTGGCAGCCAGATGAATTTGGATGATTCTGAAAAACAAATGTTGGAATCAATGACCTTGGCCGGGTTTATGTGTAATTCGGATAAATATTCACTCTATTTCAGTATGCTGCAATTACCCTCGGATACCCGAAAAATGATGATGAACCAATTTGATAGTCAAGCTTCTGAAATGATACAGCAAAACCGGGAAGAGCTTATAAGCAAACGTGGAAAACTTGAAGTGATAGCAGGGCAATATATTCAGGATTTGTATCGTTTTTTTAAACTTTATCCGGAACATCCGGATTTTAACGATATATTTAAAATGCCACTCGATTTCCATAATTTGCCTATTCTTAGGCCTTATATCTCTGATACCGAGAGCTTGACTTCGATAGCTGAATATTATTTGCATAAGAATTATTTCGAAGATGCTTTAGTTATATTCAATCAACTTTCGGAAATTAAACAGGACGATGATGTTTTGTATCAGAAAATAGGGTACTGCAAACAAATGGAAGGTGATTTGAAAGGTGCTTTGGAGGCTTATTTGCATGCGGATTTGCTTAATACGGAAAGTAAATGGGTAATTCGTAGAATAGCCGGTTGCTATCGTTCTTTGAAGCAGCCGGAAGAGGCTTTGAAATATTATCATCGTTATGAAATGCTGAATCCTGACAATTTGTCTGTACAAATAAGTATAGGACATTGCCATCTTGAATTGAAAGATTATAATGAAGCTCTGAAATGTTTCTTTAAAGTTGATTATTTGGATAGTAAAAGCCATAAAGCATGGCGTCCGATAGCTTGGTGCTCTTTTCTGACTGGAAAATATGATCAGGCTCGGAATTATTATAAAAAAATAATAGAGAATCAGCCGAGTAGCTTGGATTTATTGAATGCCGGTCATACGGAATGGGCTTTACAAAATATGAAAGGAACTCTTTCCTATTATAAACAGGCTGTACAGTTGGAAAATGCTGGTTTTGATAAATTTCTTGAACAGTTTAAACAAGATGTTCCGGATTTACTTATTGCCGGCATAGAAGAAACTGAAGTTGCTCTAATGTTAGATCAATTAAGATATACATTGGATGGGGACTTATAAAAGTAAAGTTTTCAATCGGAATTATCTTCTGACAGAAGTTCTTAAACTGAAAAATATAGTCTTTTAACTGATATCGGGTTAATCAGAAAATGTCTTGAAACTTTATATCGTTTGAATTATTATTTGTATTTTTGCCCGTCAAATTGCGCTCATACGGATAATCATTAGTGGTGTTCCGTTATTATGAAAGAATAAATTTTATAGCGATGAATATATCTTACAACTGGCTGAAAGAATATCTTGATTTTGATTTACAGCCTGATGAAGTGGCAGATGCTCTTACCTCTATCGGTTTGGAAACCGGAGGAGTAGAAGAAGTTCAAACCATTAAAGGTGGCTTGGAAGGATTGGTTATCGGTGAAGTTCTTACCTGTGTGGAACATCCTAATTCCGACCATCTTCATATTACAACCGTGCATGTCGGTGGGACAGAACCTCTGCAAATTGTTTGTGGTGCTCCGAATGTGGCAGCCGGACAGAAAGTTGTGGTAGCTGTAAACGGTACGAAACTATACGACGGTGACGAATGTTTTACTATCAAACGTTCTAAAATCCGTGGTGTCGAATCGAATGGTATGATTTGTGCCGAAGATGAAATCGGTATCGGAACCGACCATTCCGGTATTATTGTTTTGCCAGCCGATGCTGTTGTTGGAACTCCTGCCAAAGAATATTATAATATAAAAAGCGACTATGTGCTGGAAGTTGATATTACTCCGAATCGTGTGGATGCCACTTCTCATTTTGGTGTAGCTCGCGATTTGGCTGCTTATTTGAAACAAGCTGGTAAACCGGTTACCCTGAGACGCCCTTCCATAGAAGCCTTTAAGATTGATGATGAAACTCCGGCTATCGAAGTTCTTGTAGAAAATACGGAAGCATGTCTGCGTTATTCCGGTGTTACCATTAAGGGAGTTACTGTAAAGGATAGTCCTGAATGGTTGCAGAATCGTTTGAAAATGATAGGTCTGCGTCCTATTAATAATGTAGTGGATGTGACGAACTTCATTTTACATGAATTGGGGCAACCTCTTCATTCATTTGATGCCGGTAAAGTAAAAGGGGATAAGGTCATTGTGAAAACTCAACCGGAAGGTACGAAGTTTATAACTTTGGATGGTGTGGAACGTACATTGACAGAGCGAGATTTGATGATTTGTAATGCGGAAGAAGCCATGTGCATCGGAGGTGTATTTGGAGGGTTGGATTCAGGTGTTACAGAACAGACGACTGATGTTTTTCTCGAATCTGCTTGTTTTCATCCAACGTGGATACGTAAGACTGCTCGTCGTTTTGGCTTGAATACGGATGCCTCTTTCCGCTTCGAACGTGGTTTGGATCCGAATCAAACTATTTATGTGTTGAAACGTGCGGCCTTATTGATGCAAGAAGTTGCCGGTGGTAAGATTACGGGGGCCATCCAGGATATTTATCCTTCTCCGATGGCTCCTTATACGGTCGAACTGACTTATGATAAAATAAATACATTGGTAGGTAAGGTTATTCCGGTGGAAACGGTGAAGAGTATTCTTGCAAGCCTGGAAATGGAAATTGTTTCCGAAACAGTGGAAGGATTGACTATCCATGTTCCGGTTTATCGTATTGATGTGCAGCGCGATGTTGATGTTATTGAAGATATCTTGCGTATTTATGGCTATAATAATATTGAATTTAGTGACAATGTAAAATCCAATTTGAGCTATCAGACACCTACCGATCATAGTTACAAGATGCAGAACTTAGTCTCCGAACAGTTATGTGGCTCGGGTTTCAATGAAATCATGAACAATTCACTGACACGTTCGGCTTATTATAACGGATTATCTACTTACCCGGTTGCTCGTTGTGTCATGTTGATGAACCCGCTGAGTGCTGATTTGAACTGTATGCGCCAGACATTATTATTCGGTGGTTTGGAGAGTGTGGAACATAATACAAAACGGAAGAATGGGAATATCAGATTCTTTGAATTCGGTAATTGTTATTCCTATAATATAGATAATAAGAAAGAAGGCGAAACCTTGGCGGAATTTAGCGAAGATTATCGCATAGGCTTGTGGATAAGTGGAAATCGTGTTGAAAATAACTGGGCGCATCCGAATGAAAAGTCATCTGTATATGAACTGAAAGCATATGTGGAAAACATGCTGGTTCGTCTGGGAGTTAACATGAAAAAAGTCATTTTCGGAAATTTGAGTAGTGATGTTTATTCGGCTGGTTTGAGTATTACAACTGCATCCGGTCGTCAGTTAGGTACTATGGGAATTGTTAATTCGAAGCTTTGTAAAACTATGGATATCGATACTGACGTTTATTATGCAGAGCTGTCTTGG
This sequence comes from Parabacteroides sp. AM08-6, assembly GCF_003473295.1. GTDB lineage: Bacteria > Bacteroidota > Bacteroidia > Bacteroidales > Tannerellaceae > Parabacteroides. The sequence continues at coordinate 10,157 of NZ_QRMP01000017.1, read as the reverse complement.
TCATTATTAATGAAAGAGACGAAGAAAAGTAAAGTTACTTTCTCAGAGATATCCAAATTCCCTGCTGTAAAGCGCGACCTTGCTTTATTGTTGGATAAGCAAGTGCAATTCGCTGAAATAGAAAAGATTGCAACAGAAAGTGAACGTAAGCTGTTAAAGAAGGTTTCTCTCTTTGATGTTTATGAAGGTAAAAATTTGCCTGCCGGTAAGAAATCGTATGCAGTCAGCTTCTTCTTGCAGGATGAAGAAAAGACTTTGAATGATAAACAAATTGATGCCATAATGAAAAAAATCCAGACAAACCTGGAACAGAAATTAGGTGCGCAATTAAGATAAATAATAAATACAAAAAGAAAATAATATGGGAAGAGCGTTTGAGTTTCGTAAAGCGAGAAAGTTTAAGCGTTGGGGCAATATGGCCCGTGTGTTCACAAAGCTAGGTAAAGAAATTACGATTGCTGCAAAGCAGGGTGGTCCGGAACCGGAAAACAATCCACGTTTGCGTGTGTTGATGCAGACTGCAAAGAAGGAAAACATGCCGAAGGAAAATGTGGAACGTGCTATCAAACGTGCTGTATCAAAAGATTTTTCTGACTATAAAGAGATGAACTACGAAGGTTATGGCCCTTTTGGTATTGCAATTTTTGTAGAGACAGCTACAGATAACACTACCCGTACAGTTGCCAATGTTCGTAGCTATTTTAACAAGAATGGCGGTTCGTTAGGTACAACCGGCAGTCTTGAGTTCTTGTTTGAGCATAAGTGTGTATTCCATATCACTAAAAAGGAAGGTGTTTCACTGGAGGATTTGGAACTGGAATTAATTGATTATGGAGTAGACGAATTGGATGAAGACGAGGACGAAGTAATTATCTATGGTGAATTTGCTCAGAATGCAGCTATCCAGAAATATTTGGAAGAAAATGGTTTTGAAATTACTAGTAGCGAATTTGTCCGTATTCCGAATGATCAGAAAGACGTAACTCCCGAACAGCGCGAAACAATTGAGAAATTAATTGAAAAGCTGGAGGAAGATGAAGATGTTCAAAACGTTTTCCATAATATGAAAGAAGACGAATCGGAAGAGGAAGAGGAATAAAGTATAGACTTTATGCTAATAAGGAGAGAGGATATCGGTTGGGCCGGTATCCTCTTTTTTGTAATGTGATTTAAAATTGTTCGATATTCAGTTCTGCAGCTAACATATCCGGAATGGCGGCTGCGAATGTCTTGAAGTGTTCGGAATTGGCATGGAAATCGAAAGCGGCATCATCCTTATATTCTTCATAGAAAATAAAAGATTTCGGATCCGATGGCGACTGATAAAGATTATAACTAATGTTTCCGGTTTCTTGGCGTGTAGCATCAATCAGCGGTTTTGCCACTTCAATGAAAGCAGCTTCCTGACCTTCTTTAACTAAGACGCGGCAAACGATAGTTTTTTTCTCTTTTTTCGGGGTTTCAGGAGTTGTTTTTTCTGCACATGCTTGGTCACAAGCTTTATCCGCATTCCCTTTTTGCGCATTGCCATTACATGATGTTGCACCTATCATGACCATGGCCATTAAAATCATAACGATCTTTTTCATTTTACCTATAAATTAAAAACCTAAAATAAAGATATCGTGACAAAGGTAATGTGTTATTTTTAATTATTTGACATAATGTGTGAAAATATTCTGAAATAGTTTCTTTATGTCATTACTGTTGAAATGTGTATACATTTCAGTGAATATGACTTTTTATGCTTTTAATTTGACAATGAATAATACCGGATTATCATTTTCAGTCCTACCGGGGAAAGCTTTTTCAACTTCTTCTCCCATTTTACAATAGCAATAGTAATTACTGTGAACATCCATCGCTTGTAATTCGGCTATTTGGCCGGTTCCGTAAAAATTGTCTTCCAGACCTCCTTTTACATTATATGAATAATTTTTCTTGAGATCAAAACAATATGTGTAATTCATATTAGCTGCATTAGGATTGTAATAGGTTGAAACAAGAAAACGGCTACCGATACGCAAAGGAAGGATATCGGAATATTCATTTGTGATATTTAATTTATTCCGGCTGATGAGGTAAAGTGTGTCCTGAAGTAATTCTTCCGGTTGAAGTGATGGTGATTGTACATATATTTTTTCATTAGCAACAGCTACTTCCGGGCAAAGTTCGCGATTAAGGGAGAAACGGCCTAAGTCGACAGAATTTAATTTGCGGGATTCCACTTCATTGAAAATTGTATCGAATTTATATAGCCATTGTTCCAGAAACTTCTGATTATTATATTCTTTTCTCTCTACTGTTCGTTCGGCTGTGGCCCATATATGATGATCATAATAGGTTAATTTGATAAGAGAGTTCCATGGGCGGTTATCTGACAGATTTATTTTACCCAGAAAATTTCCTTGGTAATTATAATAATGAGCATTCTGCTCTTCATCCATTACGATTAACTGCTTGTGTACCGGGTCAATAACATAGTCGGCTACAAGTATATTATTGGGGTGGTCTAAAGTGCAATAAGTAATCTGGTTAATGAATTTACCTGAATTGCTAAAATGATAAAGTTGTCGTTTATTGACCAGAAAAAGATTATCTCCATCTCTTTTTATCAATCTGACGTGGCTGAGCTTACAAGAGTCGGTTGTTTCCAGAGGTATAGCTGCCACTTCCTCTGCAACGTCGGATAAAGAGGCCATTATGCTGCTTTTTACAATTGTATCGACAGTTACAAGTTCATATCCTTCTTTTATATAAGTGACTAATAAAATCAGTAACAAACAAATACAAGCTCGTTTCATTCTTTTTCCTGTTTTAAGAGTTTTTGTAAAAACGTATTTTGTAATGATTTATTATAATAGAAGCTACCTAAATAATAGGGTTGGCAATAGGAATTGTATTCTTCATACTGGTATTTTCAATAATCTCTTTTAATGTCTCCACATCTAAGGGCTCTTTCCGGTTACGGTGTATCATACTATGGCAATTGGAACAGAGAGGAACAAGATTCTTGAGCGCTTCCTTCAATGTTTTTTCCATATCTTCGTCTTCATATTTGAAGATAGGTTTAATATGATGTATTTCAATGTAATCTCTTCCTAACTCTTGTCCGTAGAATTTATTAAAATTAAACCTGCAACAAGTGCAACAGATTTGACCATCTATCGTAAATTTCTCACGTGCATAATCTCTTAACCGGGCAGACCTGTCATATCGGGCTGTTTTTGTTTCCTTTTTTCCTCCTTCATTTATCCAGGCTTCCTCGTCGAATACTTCTATCTTTTTTTGTTTCTTTGTTGTTTCGATTTTGACGAAACTGTCTGTTATATCTTTATATGAAAAATTATTGTCTAACAGATAATTCAGTACTTCCCGGTTTGCTTCTAGATGCTCTTGTCCGGCTTTTGTTATTTGGAAACATCCGTCTTCGTAGTCGGCAAATCCGTTTCGGTTGAATGTATTATGTGATTTCAGGTTACGGACTATTTGGGAGAAACGAGTATCTCTCCGGTTGTCTAATATTTGGACGTCTTCTCCTCTTGGATGCATGATATCCGTCAACTCTTTAATCAAATCAGAGGTCCCTATTTTACCATCATGTAAACTCATTAGATATAGGGCAGGTAATACTAATGCTGCTTCTGTAATTCTTCCTTCCATGTTCTTAATTCTTAATCTTGCAAAAATACCCATTTATTATTATCAGACATACTATCGTTATAATGGAAACCTTCCCAGCTGAACATTTTCAGTTCTTCAGGATTGCTGATACGGTTTTTTATGATATGTCGCGTCATTTGCCCACGAGCCATTTTCGCATAAATAACAATTGTATCAGCCTTGCCATTCTTCCAAACTTTAAAATCGGGTGTGATAATACGGACAGCTTGTTCTACTTTTTTCCAATCGAAAGCCGGTTGTATATCCATACTGGCCAGATTTATCAGAAGATTATCGTCGTTTTTTATCTCATTGATTAATGTCTGTGTTTGCCGGGGACGCCAGAAATTGTACATATTTCCTTCACCCAATTCCGGCAGTTTAACATCAAACTCTATCCGGTAAGGTTTAATCAGGTCCAATGGGCGAAGCAAGCCGTAACAGAAAGAGACGAAACGCAGGTGTTTTTGTGCGAAAAAGAAGTCGGCCTCTGTGAAATCTTTTGGTTGAATATTTTTGAAAACAACTCCTGTATATGCTAAAATAGCTTGCAAAGGCTTATATTCTTCCGTATGAAAATCCTGAAAACGTTGATAACTTTCCGCTGCCAGTTTCGGACTCAGTTTCAATATCCGCCGCAATTCATCAATAGGAAACTGAGCCATGTTCAGGGCTATTTCTGTAGCTTCCCCGGAAAATCGGGGTTTAGTTCCTGTCGGTGCTTTTATTTTAGATGTACCGGTCATCGTTTTTGCCGGTGATAGGATAATATGCATAAATTTTAAATTGTTTGTTGTTGAATAAAAGCAGCTTCTTTTATTTCCCGGTTTTCGAGGATGCCGGACATATATTCGATTGCCCAGTTCACAAGGTTTTCTACGTGTGGCATCAGGCTTTTGCCGGTGTCGGTCAAATAATATTCTACACGAGGAGGAACTTCGGCATATACATTTCGTGTAACGAGTCCGTCAGCTTCAAGTGTCCGGAGGGTGACTGTCAGCATTCGTTGAGATATATCGGCTATACTCTTGTGTATATCGCTGAAACGCATCGTTCCATTTGCATCTAAAGTAATCAGGACGAGCATCGACCATTTATTACCCAGTCTGCTTAAAATATCACGTATCGGACAATTACCCGTCGGATGAAAATTTTTCATTTTTTTAATCTTTTGTATTCTATTGGTTCTCAACAATTGTTATCTCTATGTAAGTTCCTTATTCAGAGGTGCGTTCTTGTTTCCTTAAATAGGAAAACATACATTTGCATAACAAAAGTAATAAACTTACGAAAAATAACTATTGTTTTACTTAATAATTTGAATTATGGCAAAGAAAGTAGCCGTTTTGGCAGTAAATCCGGTAAATGGATTTGGTTTGTTCCAGTATTTGGAAGCCTTTTTTGAAAATGGTATTCCCTATAAAGTATATGCAGTTGCAGACACAAAGGAAATAAAAACAAATTCCGGTATTGCATTGTCTGTCGACGATGTAATTGCAAATCTGAAAGGGCATGAAGATGAATATGACGCATTGGTTTTTGCTTGTGGCGATGCTATCCCCAAATTCAGCGAAAATGCTAATAAACCCTATAATCAGGACATGATGGCTGTTATTAAAGCATTTGGAGAAAAAGGAAAATTAATGATAGGTCATTGTGCCGCAGCCATGATTTTCGATTTTACCGGAATAACAGCAGGTAAAAAAGTGGCCGTTCATCCGTTAGCCAAACCGGCTATACAGAACGGGACAGCTACTGGTGAAAAATATGAAGTAGATGGAAACTTCTTTACTGCTCAGGATGAAAACAATGTTTGGACAATGATGCCACAGGTTCTCGAAGCATTAAAATAAAACGTAACCGAATATTTATTTTTAAAGGGAGATTTTTTTATTAGTCTCCCTTTTTTGTTTGTTTTTCTGATTGTTGCATTTGGAATGGAACTAGCGATTCCGCGTATTTTTATTATACGACTTTTACAATTGGAATATCAAGTAAGAAAGCCAGTTTTTCCAACTTGTCAGCCAGATGGCCTGTACCAATGGCACAATGATGTGAGGGGCCGGCTTTGCTCCATGTATTGATAAAATAGCGTGCTCCGCAGGCGAAACGGTAACGGCTGTTAGTGTTGCCTATTTGTAGCGTCGGACCTGCTACCGATTCTCCTTCCGCTACAAGTAAAAAGATACCATCTTTTCCTTCACAGACCGAAAGTAAAGTGATGGGGCCATGTTTTACGGTCATTTGAATGGATAGCCCTTTACCTGGTTTCCCATGATAAACAGGAAGTGGAACTAATTTGACCGGGCCTTCGGCTATGGCTAAATGGGCCGGACCGTCATGTCCCAGTATAACAATATCATCGTCAAAATCCATTGCATAAAATTCTGCAAAAGAACCGCCGGTTCCCAATAATGACATAATTTTCATGGCCTGTACGTTTTTAACCTCGCATTCTCCGGCAATCGGTATATTTTTTCCGGTCAGTAGTGTATTTCCGGCAATAATGGAGGTGACGATATTTTCATATTCGTTTCCTGCATATCCTTCATAATAATAAGCCATTGAACCTAAATCGTGAGCCGTTATCAGTTTATCGAGTGCGATGGATGTGCGGGCAGCTCTCTCCAGTTCATCAGACTCGCATTGTGGAGAGATTTCGAAGCAAGTACTGAATTCCTGTAATTTATTATTCAATTCTTCAGAAGTAACTTGATTCCGGTAAGCTTTCAGTTCGCACATTTCCAATATTTCGATATGAGTACCGAATGTGGAAGATTGCAGGGTTGTATCAGTGTACACATCCAGCATACCGCAATAATAGTGTCCTAAAATTCCCATTCGATTATCTCTCATACCTTTTGCTGCCCTTGAAGCATCAATCCATGCATTAATTTGTTCCCAGACGAAATTTTCCTGCAAATAGCCCGTGACAATATCGTAAGGAATGCCGACCCTATTAAATACATTTGCAAATTCCGGAACCGAACAAGCTTGGCAGTGAGCGAGCCATTCTCCTGTCATTTTACCTCTGTCACCGAGGTTGTTTATATATTCGTAATTAATTTTAGATGCCGGTTGGATATTCAGTAAAATAACCGGAACTTTTAACCTTTGAGCGAGTGGTAATACTGTTGAGGATAGTGCATACGTTGAAATAAAGATAAAAAGGATACTAATATCTTGTTTTTGGAGCATTTCTGCTGTTTCTATAGCCTTAACAGGGTTGTCTGCTATTCCTGCATTAACAACCTGTATATCAGGTCGGGACATTTTTGTCGCAATTTCTTCCTGATACCCGCAGAGGCGTTCGTAAAGTCCTTCAAACTGGGGCCAATATGTATCTAACCCTAATCCTACAAGTCCAATGTTTGTTTTGCTGTTTTTCATGATGTGTTTTTTTATAAAAATCATTTTCTGTCGATGATAAATGCAGAGGAGTTCTCCTTTATTGATAGAAGGATAGATGTGGTTTCTACCCCGTGGGAAAGCTGATGTTTGTATGTGACATCCTTTTGTTGTCCGGTATGCGGATCTAATAGTACAGGTGATATTTTCCCCCGTAATATAACTTCTGCACGATAAGACGTATCTTTCAGATTAGCAAAATAATAGACGGATTGATTGCCGTTTATTTTATGGATGTATTTCAATTCTTGTCCGTCAGGGAAAGCGACATCTGCCACCTTGTGGCAGGCAGCCAGTGTTCTCCTTAGTATTTCGGTTCTCGGCTTTTCTATGAAAAAGGCTTTACCGGATGAGGATTGAGATTTGTTTCCGGTTATCATCCGGTTGATTATTTTTTTAATTTCTTTGTCTTTACCCGGTTCCACAGACTTTTCCGGCAATTGTGTGGTAAATATCACATTTCCACCTGTTTTATAGAATGTTTCTATCTTTTGCAGGTTTGCGAGCGAAATTGTTTTCATACCCGGAACAATTACTAACCTGAATGTCTCTTTGTTAATATGATTATTTAAATGCAACAAACCGTTTTGTATTTCGCATTTTGTTGATAATACTTCCGGGTGGATATAGGTGAAATCTCTCCCGAGCGTATCTGTCAGTAATGTAGAAATATGAATATAGTCTGTGTTCGGAATACGAATACCTCCTTCATAATATCCTAATGCTCCATCCAACACGTGCTCTCCCTGTAAAGATTCAATCGGATAAATGACTGCAATGTCGGCAACATGCTTGCCTTCTTGCTGGAGGACATAATTCAAACGTGTCAGGAATAAATTGAATGCGGGAAGCGAATCTCTATATAGTTCGTTTCTCCAAGATAATTCCGGCAGAAATGTTACATTTTTGTCGTCATACCAGACGGCATGAGGAATTAAAGTATTTATACCTTTTGTGTATTGTTCCATAGCAATCTGGTAAAGTTCTTTCACTTTCAAATTACCCATCGCGCCGAATGTTTCGGACATGACTTGCCGTTTGTCCCAGTTGTAGGCTGAAGACGAGATTATTTTATAGTATAATTCGGCAGGACGATTGCCTCCAATCTTATCTATGCCCGGCATATCCATATATTTACCGCAAAGCATCAAATCACCGGAAACACTGACCGGATTTTGTATTTCTTCCTGATCCTGATGTCCGGTGGAATGGATACCGTGGGCGGAAGCCCATTCTTGTATCGTTTTCATAAAACCTTCGGCGTATAAAGTGGCGCGCAATCCGAATAACCGGTTTCTGGCGGACTGTGTTTCTTCTCCGATATTATACCATAAAGCCGGGTAAAGCAATTCGGGTGAATATCCGTAGCGGGCTTTAAATTTTTCGTTGAATTTCTCTGTCCACATGCGTCCTTGTGCTCTATACAGGGTCGGTTCATCAAAGAATGTCTGTATAATTGTTTTCCCGAAATCTTTTGAAAATTTCTCGTAGTAAGCCTGGTGTGTCTCTTTTACAAACAACTTTACCGCTTCGGGATTGAGGTAATCCACATTCGGGTCGCCGTCTTTTACGCAAACGAAGAATAAAACTTTCCAGGCTCCTTTCGGGGCTCGCCAGTCAAGTTCTCCCGAATGGATATGCGTTTTTAAGGAGAGACGTTTCCCTGACAAAGTATCCATGGCCACGGTCGCCATCAGCTTGCCTTCGGGAAGCGGTTTGCGGATACGCGTTCCCGAAGGAACTTCATACTCGATTTTATCCAGTCTTTTGATGGTTGCATCCGGATATTTATTCATAAAGCGAGGAACACCATCGGCATTAATTGCCCCCATGCTTCCACTGGGAAAACCATATTCATCGTATAATGACATCCTGGCATCCAGTTTTCGGGCTTCTTCGATGATTGCCCCATAAAGGGAGAAATATTTATCCGACAAATATTCCGGTTTGAAATCTTTCCCGAACGGTAGAATAGCACAGCCTCCGTAACCGTCTTTTTCCACCATCTGGCGAAACAGGTTCAGTAGTTCTGTTTCATTGACGGTGGTATTATTCCAAAACCATAGGGGAATAGGTCTGTATTGTTTCTCCGGATTAGCAAAAGCTTTTGGAGAGATTTGCGCTTGCGAGGCGTGAACAAATACAAACAGAGTAAATACTATTTTAATCAGTTCTTTCATACATCCTAAATTGGGGTTCAATGAATATAGCTTTTTCAAAAAGTTATTTTTACAAAGATAAAATCAAACTTTGAGCTAACAACTTTCAAAACTGACTCTATTTCTTCTGTTTTTGATAATCTGTTTGTCATACTATTGCAGATGAGTTTATGCGATTATCAAAATGTCACTAATATGGCAACTAAATGGGATTAGTATAGCAGGTAAAATGAAT
>NZ_QRMP01000017.1:0-682 GCF_003473295.1 Parabacteroides sp. AM08-6 | reverse complement strand
GAAAAGGGGATATGACTATTTTGACACATCCCCGACGAGCGTTACTATCTATAAAGCAGCCGGTTGAGCTTTTCTCTCAGGATAGTAATTTTTCCATTTCTTAGTCAGCACTCCCTTTTGATTATAAGCCTGTTCCGGTGTTAACCAATTATTACTGGCATGCGGCCTTTCGTGATTGTAGAACTCTATGGCAGGGATCAGGACTGCTCGTATATCATCTTCATTTTTAAACGTATACAAGGATAACCATTCTTGTTTCAATATGCCGTTAATACGTTCTGCAACCGCATTCTCTAACGGATCCCCATGTTCCGTCCGACTGACCCGTATGCCATACCGGGTCAACAAATCCATATATGCGAAATAAGTATACTGAATGCCCCTGTCCGAATGCACAGTACCCGCGCATGTAACCCTTTTTAACGTATCAATCCGATAGCAAAACTGTAACTACTCAGCCCCCTGTTTACATCTTTTATGTTGCTGGTTTTAAATGTTTTATTAAGCAACAGAACACGCCGGTTAACCATTGGGGCAAAATGACAAAATGATATTTTATGCTAAAAAAATATCATCATGAATGAAAAAAAGAGCCTCAATAATTTGTGTATCTATCTAATTATCAGTATCTTTATGTCATGAAAGAAAGCGTATCGGACATTGTGGATATACTCCGGGAGGC
>NZ_QRMP01000016.1:4660-77338 GCF_003473295.1 Parabacteroides sp. AM08-6 | reverse complement strand
GCTTTCAATCTATTATCTTTGACATACTGAAAACAACTGATTGTGCGCAATTTGCTGTATTTCAGTGCTTAATGCTTGCGATTAGAAAATAAAAAAGTAGTTGTTATTCAGTAAGAAATCCTGCTTGCAAGGCAGGATTTCTTATTTTAAAAAAGTTCAAGTTGTTGGCCTGGAGTATTAATCGGTTGTTCTTTTTTGCCGAAGAAAAGTTCTATGTTGCCAAATTGCTTATCTGTTATGCATAGAATGCCGACTTGACCATTGGGTGGAAGAAAGGATTTAACTCTTTTTATGTGCACATCCGCATTTTCTGCGCTTGCACAATGACGAACGTAGATGGAGAATTGAAACATAGTAAAACCGTCCTTCTGCAAATTCTTTCGGAAATCAGCATAAGCTTTCTTTTCTTTTTTTGTGTCTGTCGGAAGATCAAAAAATACAAGAACCCACATAATACGATATTCACTAAATCTATTCATATTACATTTCCGGATATGCTATGTGGCGAAGTTCACCACTAAAACATTTGTATAATGAAGCTGTCGTTTGACTTACAGCAACCATGAGAGGACTACGTTTCCCGTTCACCGAAACTTCCAAAGTCGGGATTGTTAATAACTTTGCTTTTATTTCTTTTGATAAATCTGCAATGTTGCAATTACTGTTTATGATGTTGACTATTAATTTATCAACATACGGACGATAAGGTTCCATTATGTCATCTGCCAAACAATAGGCATTGTAGCGATTATGATGATGAATGCCTAATGTCGGAAGTAAACCGCTTGAAACTAATCCTCGGGCAACCACTGCACGCAAAATGGCATATCCGTAGTTTAATAAATTATTGGGAGGAAGGCCTTCTCTGTCTCTGGTAAAACCTTCAATCTTAGGAAATAGATTTTTCCAGTAATAGGCTGCCGCACGCGCTTCTAAATTATCCGGGTCGCCACTTCGGACGTCATTAGCCCATACACGCATGTTTTTAATCCCACAATTTCGGCTTTTAGATAAGACTGTTGCTTGATTCTCAATCTTCATCTTAATCGTTTGTTGCCAAAGTTGCTTTTTTAATGGTAAAGATGCATCCAGTTGATCCCGAAAACGTTCATTTTGGGTTGTATTTCCACATAAAGGCAGCATAAGTCCAACCGGCATACTTTTGCTGTCGCACGTAATAACGGCACAGTTGTTTTCCAGAAGAGCTTCCAATACCCCGGAAGTTATTGTAATCTGCTTGTGGTCTAAAACAACAACTCCGATATCTTCTATAGGCTTACTTCTGACCGTATCTCTCTTGAAGCTATCCGGTAAAGTATCATTTTTCTCTACTTCCGGAAGTTTGATTATCAATTGATTGTTTCTCAATGATAAATATGCAGGATTACCGAAGTATAATGTGCTTTTTATCATGACTAATTAGTTTGAAAATTTATTATTCCTCATTTAGAATAAATAGTAATTTGTTTTTTATGTAGTATTTTGTCTTGAGAAAGTTTTATATTACTCATAATCCTCTCATTTCTAAAATATTTCCTAATCTATCCACTATAAGCTTTATACACATCTCTTTTGTCATCTCCCCTGTAATGGCTTTTTGATTTTTAGACCCACGAGAACCTATTCCAATTTCATTTTGAATTGGATAATTTATTCCTATCTTTTTTTGTATATCTTTATTATAATTGAAAATAACTTCAGCGATAGAGGCAGGAATGAAATTAGCTGTAGTCTCACTTGAATCTGTCAGTTTATAAACTCTTTCAGGATTTATATCTGTTATATTTAAATTGATACTATTTATAATCTCATCTTTTGTTGGTACATATACCAAGTCATTGGGAGATAGATGGAATAATAATTTGTTCCCTTTCTCATTTGTATTAGGAACTGCATTTAAACCTTGTTTCATCCGTTCTATAACAATATTTAATGGTATAGTTTCATATGAACGATTACCATTTTCATCTGTATAAATTGCAAAAAATAAGTTTGTACCTTTTGCTGCTTCAACATATTTATCTTTTTTATTGCCTTTTTTTCCAACCACAAATTTCTTACCAATAGTTTCATAAACTCGCACTTTTATAATTGGTTGGTGAAACTTGCCATTATTGAATTGTATAATATTTTTATTCATTTCTTCAATTCCTTCAGGCGAAAAGGCTAAATCGGGATCATTTCCTTTTGTCGATAAGTAATTGAGTAAAATTTTCTGTATGGCTGTATCTGTAACTGATTCCTTGATTTTCTTTTCATTGAAAGAAGTGTTAAGTGATTCCCTTGCAGCAGAGTAGCCATTATCGAAGTAATAAACTTCAACTTTTGAAACATCAATATCTTGAAACTTATATTTTCTGTCTTTGAAGTGTTTATTCATTATGTCAGTGTTGTAATTGTCTTTATGTAAACTGATTAGACGCTTTATTTCCTCTTTTAATTTTTCATCTACAATACTTTTCCAATTCTTAATTGCTTCGCTGAATCGTACTATTTTTATTTTCCGTAAGGAAACTTGTGCATAAACCGTTTCTTTGTGTAACGGTTTGCGGATAGCCCAATTTAAGCCTTCTTGTTTGACCTTTATTTTTTTTCCGTTTTTGTATTTACAATATTTATTTGTGGCTTTATTGATTATCCTTAAGTTCTGCTTGAAACTAACGATGATTTTAGACAATCCATTTTTGGCCTCAACAGTGAATTTGTCCCAAGGCTTCTTGAATTCTGAGTATTTGTGTCTTTCTTTGCCGTCCTTGTCAATCCATTTTTCTGTGTAACGTAATTTGCGTTGTAAATCATGACGCGAATTCTCGGATTTTGCAGACTGGTTGTTCAGTAGATTGGTATGGTCACGTGTGACACAGGCAATCACTAAGGCATCCATTGCGTGATGACGGTGGTCGATACGCTTTTTTTGGAAACCTTTTGACAATTCCAATGGAATTACTGGCAGCTTTTTTTGATATTGTTCATTCCAAGCGGTGAATTTACTCGTTTCGGTCAGTTGATTCATTCTCTCGAAGCGCGGTAAAATTAAATCGTTCCAAATATCGTTCAATCCCCAATCTTTTTTTAAGATTGTTGTTATTTTTCCATTTACAGGTAGTATGTTTTTAGAATTAATGCCGTCATCATTGCTGTCTGCACGAACAATATTGGATAAAAGAGCTGAAATAAACTTGCTGATGTAACGGGTGTCATTCATTTGCCGTTCAATCATTTTGTCTGGGATTTCTTCCAATAGTAGTTTCGTCTTTTTGGAACGGTTTTTAGAATAATGCTGTTTTACGAATTCTATATATTCTGCCTCTTCTAATATTTTCACAGATTGTCCAAGCCCTGTTTCTATAATTTCTCCGTGGTGATTTTTGATGAATTCTAAGCCAAGTTCTCTGTCTTTCTTTTTATTAACAGCTGCTTCGCAAATCACTTTATTACTAAGGCTGTTATCAAAATAACGACTTTGTGGAATTATATGTTCAATCTCGTAGGCAGAAGTAAATAGTTTACCAAGCGGAATTATTTGTCCTGTGTAAGGCGAGCAATAACGCTGTTCGAGCCATAATTTATAACGTTGTAAATCTGCACTGGACGGTTGTGCAGTTTTGCTGATTTTTATAATAAAATCTTTATCGTCGTCGCTGTCTGCAATATTTGAAACGGCATATTCTTCGTAAATTTTTAAGATTTCCTGTTGTATTGGTGAATATGGGCGAACATTCTCAACATTGCTGTCATTTTGTAATTCAGCGAGCAATGCCTTAATACGGAGATTGGTGTTTTCGTTTTCTATTACCGTATTAGCCATTTTCTTACGCTCTTCGGATGTGTTTCTCATTTCACGTCCAAGTTCAATATGAATTTCGTCAAAGAAATCTTCACGACTGTGGCCATACTGTTTCCATATATCACGTACTACTCGCAATGTCTCAGTAATAATCTGTTCCACAATAGGGTTACGTAATGAATGTTGCTTAAATTTATTCAGATATTCTTCTAAATCGGTAACATTTTTCCATTTTCCTGCAATTTCTGCTTCAGAATGTCTGTCATAAACAATGTACTGGGCCAGCCAAAGTTGTAAGCCTTGAAAATGCTGTTCTTCAGTTAAGTTTATTGCCTTTTCGCGGACTCTTTCTTTTATTTTCTCATCATATTCACCTGTTATGATTTTGGAAATCCGGGCTTTTGTGTTTTCATCTATGGCTTCATATTTCCAGTATTTTCCAATTCGCATCAATGGCAATAGCTTTTTGATTGCTTTCTCTGAGTATGAACCGTATTCATTTTTGAATGGAGGAAATTTTTTTAAATTTTCTACGAAGGATTCCGTTTCTAGATTGTACTTTATCGCAAAGTTTCTCAAAGCTTGTTCATATTCTTTTTTATCAGTGACAGAATAGATTATATGCCAAAGTTGATATTCGCGAGTCCCTAAATTTGCGGTTCCGTGTTCTTGTGTCTTTCTGTTGGTAAATTCTTTCGTGTCAATTATTTCCAAAAAATTATCAGGCACATTTTCTACTTTTGCTAAATGTGTTGATAACATGGCATGGGTTTCATTGCACGGATATTTCTTGTCTTCTACATAGTTCCAACGGTATTTATCTGTTTCGTTTTTCCCCTTTATATCTTTTTGTTTCAATAAATATTTAATAAGTATATTTTGTTCGATGTCTTTACGATTATTCAAGAAGTCAAATAAATTTTCCAAATCTTCGATGTTGGTTATAAACATTGTTGTAACCTCTGTTTCGTTATCTTTATTGTAAATTTTCAGATTATACAACCATTGCCATAATCGAAATTCCTGATAATAAGGATTTGATTTGGGAATGCCTTTTAGATATTCCTTAATAGTATTGTTATTATTATCTTTATATATTCTAAATTCCAGTGAGCAGTTCCCTATTGACGACTTTTGACTTCGTAGCGGACGTTGATAGAAAATGATGTCATTCACAAACAGATGTACGAAATCCTGATTGCTTAAAAAGGACTGCTGCTCGGTGTTGTTTCGGTATAATTCCTTCACGCAATCGTAATATTTTTCTTCGGTAAATAGTTCTGGCTGTAATTCAATTTGCTTTTTAAGAATAGCCAGAAGCTCCTCTTTGTAAAACTTACGTTCGATAGTACGTACTAATTTACCACGAATTTTTTGTGTTGGATTTTGTAAGAGAGTTTCGTAAATGAATGTTCCGACTGTTTTTTGTGAATGCTCAATATCTGCTTCTGTCTTCTTTTTGAGCAATGTCCAATCATTCTCATTTGGTGCTCTAAATGAGCGTTTTTCATTACCGTCTTTATCGGTTTTTACCGTACCGTCATCATTTAAATCGGTTGTAACAATAAAATCTCGCACTTTATCCTTCCAATCATATAAAGGATTTTTGCTTGAACGGCGATAAATCCAACCGTTTTCTAAATGTAGTGAATACCAAGTTTCGCCTTTGATGTTTGGTTTTTCATCTGCAACAACATCAATGATTTTTAAAGAGTGAAATTCCACCGATTTGTTCGGCACATCTTCTTCCTCTTCTCCACGCAACTGGTAATAGCCTCGTTTTGTATTGAAATTTAGAATAATCCATGCAAGCTCTTCTTTTAGAATTTTATGAGTTAAAGCTTTTTTGCGGAGATAGTAAATTGTCCAATCATAGGGGATTTTTATGTCTTGTCCGTTTGCTTTGAAATCATTCAGCATTTCATTGAAGGAACTTTGAAAAAGGAATTTGAATCTTCCTTCTTCATCTTTAACCCAAGGTAGTTTAGTTTCGGTTTCAGGTATGAATTTACCGAAATTATTAACGAAGTCAATATCTTTAGCATAATGATCAGGTAAAAAACCTAAAACATTGAACACTCTGTGGAGACGTTCTCGTCTTAGATTGCAGCGTTCATACAATCTTCGATGTCTTCTGTAGCTGGTACGTTCTGCTGTTTGAGAAATGGAATTTCCAGCATCGAAATTGCCTAGTATATCTTGGCTCATAGGGATAATCCGGCTCCCCATTCCCAATATTTTTCCTTGTTTACTGTCGAAATCTTGTTCTATCAATGCCCATCCAATACTATTTGTCCCTAAATCCAGTCCTAATATCTTTTTCATGGTAGTTTATTTTTATGTTTTTTCAAAAATAGACAATAAAAACAAATATATACTTGTTTTTTGGAGAAAATATGTATATATTTGCCACAACAAAGATAAATTGAAGCAAATCACAATAAGGATTATTCCGTTGTGAAAACATTCAGGGCGGGGCAACTCGCCCTTTTTGTTTTTAGTATCATCCGATATTTGTTTACTGTTTTTAAGGGTAAAGTTCAGTATGTTGTTTTTCTTGTTTGTTGCCACCACTACCACTTCTATATATATGATGAGAATTATAGGCGGGAATGTTAACAGATTTTCCCGGTATGAGTCATTTTGTTCCACTATGAGGAAACTTTTGTTTCATTACGGAGAAACTTTTGTTTCACTAGAGAGAAACTTTTGTTCCACTGCGAGAAATATGTTGAAACGTTTTAGTGTTTATTCACATAAATGCTTCATAAATCAATTTATATCCTATACCCCTTACATTTAATATTTTTATTCTCATATCTTGTTCCAGTTTATGGCGGAGTTTAGTGATGAAGACGTGGAGGCTTCGGGCATTGTAAAAGCTGTCGTCTCCCCAGACTGCCAACAGGATATCTTTGCTGTAGATGGGGTGGTTTTCGTTTTCGCAAAGACGTTTGAGGATTTCTGATTCTTTGAAGGAAAGCTTCTCTTTTTCTCCGGCAATAAGCAATGTTTGGATGTCGGGATAGAAAGTATAAAGTCCGATTTCATAAAATTCTGTTTTTTTATTCTTTTGGTCGTTTGTGCAGAGTAGGGCTTTGACACGGGCTACCAGTTCGCGCAGACTGAATGGTTT
Source organism: Parabacteroides sp. AM08-6 (assembly GCF_003473295.1). Lineage (GTDB taxonomy): Bacteria > Bacteroidota > Bacteroidia > Bacteroidales > Tannerellaceae > Parabacteroides. The sequence goes on along the minus strand of NZ_QRMP01000016.1, from coordinate 70,415 downwards.
CCGCACGTAATCGTTGGCGCCAAGTTCGAAGCCGAAGACGATATCGTCGGTCGAGGAACGGGCACTCAGAAAAAGAACGGGCACGGATTTATCGTCTTTACGGATACGGCGGACCATTTCGAAACCGTCTATTTCCGGAAGCATAATGTCTGCTATGATAATGTCGGGATGATGCTTGTAGTAACAATCGATACCTTGAAGGCCGTTTTCGGCTGTGATTACTTGGTGTCCTTCTTCCTCTAATGCGTCGCCGACTATCATTGCTAATGTTACTTCGTCTTCGACAATTAAGATGCGTTTTTTATTGTCCATGTTTTTGTGATAATTGTGGTAATGTAATTATAAAACTGCTGCCTTTATCAGGTATGCTTTCGACATGAATGCTCCCGTTATGCTTTTGTATCATCGTCTTTACGTAAAACAGGCCGATGCCATAGCCTTTGACGGGCGTCCGGCCTTCGATGGGTATCCTGTAGAATTTGTCGAATATGTATGGCAGATGTTCTTTCGATATACCGAGCCCGTTGTCGGTTATGCGGATAATGACGGATTGGTCTGTCGTATGGGCGGCTATCTGAATAAACGGGGGGTCGGACGAATATTTAACGGCGTTGTCCAAAAGGTTGCTGATGATATTGTAAAGGTGTGTGCGGTCAGCCTCCAGTGAGATTGTTGCCGGGGTGAATATTAATTCGGTACGGAATGGCTTCGATGCCTTTATGTTTTGTTGCTCGATAATCTTATTGAGCATGTCGTTCAAGCAGATATGCTCGAATTTGAGCTTGAATTCTTTTTTATGTTCCAGGCCAAGCGATAGGATTTGTTCCACCATGCTGCTGAGACGGCGAAGCTCTTCTTGGCAGATATGCAGATATTTGTCCGTTTTTGTTTTGTTGTCCGTGATATTATAATGTATCATGGCTTCAATGGCTGCATAGGTAATGGCTATGGGAGTTTTTAGCTCGTGGGTGACATTGTGGGTGAAATCATCTTTCAGTTGTTCTACCGTTTTCTGGTGGATAAGGAACCGAAGCATATAAACAAACGACAGGAGCAGGATGAGAAATATCAGGAAAGACGAGGTGAGAATGCCGGCCATCATTTGCAGTGTGGCATAGTGTGTGGGTTCCGTATAGACATAATAGGCCTTTTTATTGTATGTGGTATATTCCCATTTAGTCAAATCATATTGGGGCAGATTGGCGTTTGCCGGAATGGAAGAGGTCGTCACGGAACTGTCTCTTAAGTCCCGGATTTCTGTAAAGTGCTGTATCTCCAATCCTTTCTTTTTCAGATAGGCCGTGAGGATGCTATCGAACTTGGCTATTCGGATAGGCATCAGCGTATCGATTGTTTCATGAAGGGCACGTTGCATCTGTAGTCCCAGTTCCCCTAATGAGTTGAAATCGTTGCCAACTTCGACTGCTGTGCTTTTGAGCATTTTACCGATTTTCTCATTGGAGTATTCAGGGTGATAAATATTGCTGTCCAAAGACAGGATACTTCGTGAGTGTATTATCGAATCTTTATTCAGGAATTTTGTGCTGATGGCTCTTCCTCCTTCCGTGTCGGCAATAGCGGACGTTTCTCTTTGTTTCTGGAAATGTTTGCCGAGGATATCCGCCCGGTCGAATAGTTCGATATGGTCGGCGTTCTTGACGGCCATCAATATCTCTTCCCTGTTTTGTCTCTGCCGGAAATGATATAAATCGGTTATCCAGAATAACTGGTAAATGAAAATGCCTGAAAGGGAAAGAATAACCAGTATTATCATGTATTTGAATGAAGTCTTCATGTAAACAAATGTAGGGAAAGTTTGCTTATCCCGGCTTATTTGGTAAGACTAAATAACATTCATGCCGGGAGTTGTTATATAGTCTTACTAAAGGAAAGGAATATTTGGAACTGTCGCTGCCAAATATAAACTTTACAAGAAAAACGAATACCATGAAATCTGTTTGTTATTATTTATGCGCAGGGCTTTTTTTCGGCCAGATGTCTGTTTCGGCACAAAGTACGGACAAGGATGAACATATTCTGGTAAATGATAGTATGACAATCGATTTGCCGGCTGTGTTTGTGAAAGGGGAACGTCCGTTGGTAAAGGTGTCGGGGGGCAAATTGCAATACGACATTCCGAATTTAGTCAGGAACAAACCGGTGGATAATGCTTTTGACGTGATAGGCGAATTGCCGGGCATACGGAAAGAGGGCGATAACATAACGATTATCGGGGCTCCTGCTACGACAATTTTGCTTAACGGCCGCAAAAGCTCCATGACGGTGGAACAATTGGTCGAATTGCTGAAGTCTACTTCTTCTTCCAAAGTGAGGCGGATTGATGTCATGTACAGCGCGCCACCCCGGTATGGGGTGAGAGGGGGAGCTATCGACGTTGTGATGGAAAATGATAAGAATTTCCGGGATATATTGAAAGGTGAGGTCTCCCTGACCGGTACGCAAGGTCATTTCTTTTCCCCTTCCGGACGGGTCGGTTTGTCGTATGTCGGGAAAAGTTATTCGGCGGATGTCTCTTATTCGGCTTCTTATGGACATGGACGGCAGGAAGAGGAGATGACGGCACAGCCTGCCGTGGACGGTAAATCATATGATATCCGCCAACAGGATTGGAATAATTATTCGGACTTATCACATAATATAAGGGGGGCTTTCGATTTCGACTTGAGAAATGAAGATAAGTTATCGTTTTCTTATACCGGTCGTTTTTACAATCCGAATATGATTTCCCGAAGGGGAGCTTTGACGGATTTTGTCGGTATCCAGAAAGTTGAAACGGGGTTGGAACTTAAAGGTGGTTCCGATTTGCATAATGCAAGGATTGGTTATGCCGGCCATAATGGATTTGATGCCGGCCTGGATTATACTTTTTATAAGAATGACGATATCCAGTATCTGGATAACACGTTTGAAAAGGAGGATGTCCAGACGATTGAGACATTTTCCCGCCAACAGGTTCATCGTGGAAACTTCTACATAAACGATAGTCGCAAGTTTGAAAAAGAGTGGGTGTTGGATTATGGGGCAGATGCTTCTTTGTCGGATACCCGTAATGAATCCGACTTGTCTATTGATGATACGGAAGCAGCGGAAGGGACTTTCCGGTTAAGACAAAAAGATTATTCGCTCGGAGGCTTTGTCGGATTTAGCAAACAGTTTGGGGAAAACATTTCGCTGAAGGCTTCTTTTTCCCTTCAATATTATAAAGCTTCCGTCGATTCTGCCGGAAAGAAAAAGATATTGTGGGAACAAGTATCTCCTTTCCCGCAGCTGACATTTACATATAAAGTAATTCCTACCGGCATGTTTGTACTTTCTATATCAAGTGATAAGTCGTATCCGTCTTATTGGATGACAACGCCTAATACCTATTATATGAATGTCTACAGTTCCGTGATTGGCAACCCGGATTTGAAACCGCAACTTTCGTATTCGTTTCAACTGAATTATATCCTGAAAAGTAAATATGTGTTCGGATTGTTCGCGAATATCCTGCCGGATAAGATACAACAAATGACTTATCAACGCCACGATGAACTGCGTGCTGTTTTTCAGACAATCAATATGGATATTTATAATATGTACGGAATGGTGGCTGTGTTGCCTTTTAAGGTAGGTGGTTTTATGAGTTCCCGGTTGACGTTGATGGGATGTGCTATCCACAATAAAGGGACTTTATATGATATCTCTTTTGAGCGGAAAAAACTGTTCGGAAGGGCGGAGCTGACAAATACTTTTTTCCTGACGGCGAAACGGGACTTTTCGCTGGAATTGAGTGGTTATTGCATCTCTCCTGTTATTCAGGGCTTATATGACATAGAACGGATACACAATGTTTCTGCCGGCTTGGTTTGGACATTTGCCAAAGATAAGATGCGCCTGACGGTACGGGGGAATGATTTGTTTGAAGGTAGTTCGCCTGTGACACGTGTGGATGAACAGGGACAGAGAAGCCGTATGAAACTGTGGCAGGATACCCGTAATGTGACAGTTGTATTCCGGTATAGCTTTGGCGGTTATAAAGAAAAGGAAAGAAAAGAAGTTGATGCATCGCGTTTTGGCACGGGAATATGAAAGCAATGCTGCGGATAATCGGTTTTATAACTATCTTTGGCTTCCAATTCAGATTGTGCGTACATGAACAAAAAGATACTTCAATTGGCTATTCCTTCCATCATTTCCAATATCACTGTTCCTTTGCTGGGATTGATTGATGTGGCTATTGTCGGGCATTTGGGAGCGGCTTCTTATATTGGGGCTATTGCCGTAGGGGGAATGTTGTTTACGATTATTTATTGGGTTTTCGGCTTTCTCAGGATGGGAACGAGCGGTATGACTTCGCAGGCTTTCGGTAGCCGGGATTTACGTGAGGTGGTTCGTGTGTTGCTTCGTGCTGTCAGTGTCGGTGTGTGTATCTCTCTTTGTTTGTTGCTGTTGCAGTATCCGATACGGAAATTGGCTTTTGCCCTGATTGAAACGACGCCGGAAGTGGAGCGGCTGGCAACGGTTTATTTTAATATATGTATTTGGGGAGCTCCGGCAGTGTTGGGATTATATGGCTTTGCCGGTTGGTATATCGGGATGCAAAATTCCCGTTTCCCGATGTTTATTGCCATTACGCAGAATGTTGTCAATATCGTAGCCAGCCTGAGTTTTGTCTTTTTATTGGGAATGAAGGTGGAAGGGGTTGCTTTGGGCACGTTGCTTGCCCAGTATGGCGGCCTGCTGATGGCTGTTTTGCTCTGGTTCCGGTATTATGGGCGGTTGAAGGTGAATGTTCGTTGGAGAGAAATAGGAGAGAAGGCGGCTATGCGCCGTTTCTTTTCGTTGAATAGCGATATCTTTTTCCGGACTTTATGCTTAGTGGCTGTCACAACCTTTTTTACTTCGACAGGAGCCAGGCAGGGGGATGTCGTGCTGGCGGTGAACACGCTGTTAATGCAGTTGTTTACGTTGTTTTCTTACATTATGGATGGTTTTGCTTATGCAGGGGAAGCTTTGGCAGGGCGGTATATCGGTGCTCGCAACAAGCAGGCATTGAACAGGATGATACGGTTGTTGTTCGGTTGGGGTGTCGGGCTATCTTTGTTCTTTACCGTTTTGTATGCGGCGGGGGGAAAGGGTTTTTTGGGACTGCTGACGAATGATGTTTCAGTTATTCACGAGGCCGGGAGTTATTTTTATTGGGTATTGGCCGTCCCGTTGGCTGGTTTTGCAGCTTTCCTTTGGGATGGCATTTTGATAGGGGCTACGGCTACCCGTCAGATGCTGTGGGCGATGTTGGTCGCTTCAGGGTGTTTCTTCCTTGTTTATTATCTTTTTGAAGGAGAGATGGGAAATCATGCGCTTTGGATGGCTTTCCTCGTCTATTTGTCTTTACGTGGAATCGTACAAACGAAATTGTGGAGCCGGTTCTCAAAAGGTGATAGGCCGGCTCCATGAAAAAGGTTGTTTATTTCTTATATTCCATCGTCTTGTTCGGTGCGGACAGGGACGGAGGAATGCTTCCTGCTGAAACGGCCCGTTTTTTGTTCGGGGTTCGGCTCATTACGAATTTAATGTCGGCTCCGTTGCGAATATCTTCGTAAGTGAGGTAGGATTTATCGTACTCTTTGCCGTTCAGATACATTTTGCGGATGTAGACATTCTGGGGCGACCAGTTTTCGGTGGTTACCCGGATATGTTTCCCGTTTGTCATTCGCATGTCTACCGCGGGCAAGGTGGGTGAACCGATGTTGTATATGTTGCTGGAAGGTGCGGTGGGGTAGAAGCCCATCGTATTGAAGATATACCAGGCAGACATTTGGCCGCAGTCATCGTTCCCACTTAATGAGCCCGGTTCGTTCCCGTAGAAAGAATCGGACACTTGGCGTATCCATTTCTGGCATTTCCAAGGCTGTTTCAGGTAATTGTACAGGTAGATAATTTGATGGCAAGGCTCGTTCCCGTGCCAATAGGCTCCGATGCGGCCTTGTATATCGTGCGCACCGGGAATATCGTCCGGCAGTTCGATAGTAAACATGGAGTCCAAACGGGCCTCGAACAGTTTTTTCCCCATGGCATTGATGTATCCCTGTACGTCTTGGGGAACATACCAAGTATATTGCATGGTAAAGCCTTCTGTAATATCTCCCCAGCCGTTGACCGACCCCGGTCCCTGGTAGGCAATAGGAGCGAAAGGCGTACGCCAGTTGCCTTTGCTGTCGCGTCCGCGCATGTACTTTGTTTCCGGGTCTATCAGGTTCTGATAAGAGAGGGAGCGGTTCAGGAAATAATGGTAGTCGTCTGTTTTTCCCAGTTTGCGGGCTGCCTGGGCGATACAATAGTCGTCGAAAGCATATTCGAGGGTCTTGGATACGGATTCTTTTTCTTTGTCGTAAGGAACCCATCCTAATTGATTATATTCGGGAAGGCAGTCGTAATGCGGGTTCATGGCCGTTGTTCTCATTGCTTCGTATGCCCGTTCGTAATCGAAACCGGGGATTTCTTTGACAATCATATCTGCTAAAACGGAAACGGCATGATAACCTATCATGCACCAGGTCTCATTTCCGTAGAACGACCAGATAGGAAGCATCTTCTCCACGCTTTTGTCGTAATGGGCAAGCATGGAGTTGGCAATATCCGCGTTTACATCCGAGTGAACCAGGTTCAACAATGGATGGAAAGCACGATAGGTATCCCACAGGGAGAATACGGTATAGTTGGTGAAGCCTTCTGCTTTTTCAATGTTTTTGTCCAACCCGCGGAACTGTCCGTCAGCATCCTGGAAGATGAAAGGATGCAGGAATGAATGGTAGACGGAAGTATAGAATGTCTCTTTTTGTTTTGGGTTTCCTTCGATGGAAAAGCGGGAAAGTTCTTCTTCCCATTTCTTTTCTCCGAGTGTTTTTAAGGCATCGAACGTCAGACCGTCCAGTTCCTTCAGGTTCATGCAGGCTCCGTCCGTGCTTACGGCGGAGATAGCGGTTTTGACGTACACTTCTTCATTTGCTTTTGTCTTGAAACGTATCCAGCATTTGATATCTTCGCCCCAAGCTTCCATCGTGCTGCGGAAACGGGAGGTGTTGTAGAGGACGGGGATGCTGTCTTGTACGAAACCAAAATCCGTCAACGGTTTGGAGAATACGGCGGTGAAGTATATGTGCCGTTCCGGTCCCCATCCTTTCACCAGCTTGTATCCGGTTAAAGTAGAGTCGTTCAGCATCCGTATATTCGCCCATTTGCATTTCTGCCAAAGCGTGTGTTTCAGGTCTAACAGGATGAAAGAACTGTCCGATTGGGGATAAGTGAAACGGAACATGCCGCTTCTCACGCCGGAAGTCATTTCGGCCTTTACGTTGTAGTCTTGTAAATGTACGCCGTAATAGTTGGGGGAAGCCCATTCCTGGTCGTGGCTGTAGCGGGAGCGGTAGCCGACATCCGGGTTTTCGTGCGTGCCGGGTGTCAGTCGGATTTTACCGGTTCCGGGCATGAAGAGGAAATCTCCGAGGTCCGGAATGCCTGTTCCGCTGAGATGCGACAGGCTGAAACCCAGCAGGGTTGTGTGTTTGTACTTGTAGCCGGAAGCGGCATCATAATAGTCGAAATCCGTATCCGGACTAATCTGGATACCTCCGAAAGGCACTTGTGAACCGGGGTATACATTCCCGAATCCGTCCGTACCCACTAAAGGACGGACATATTCCGTCAGTTTTTTATCCGTGTCGGTTGTCGAGGCTTGTGTGGAAGCGGGGAGCAATAGTCCGATGGCTCCTGCAACCAGGATTGTTTTTGAAAGTATAAATCGCATATTATTCATTTGGTAAAGAATTAGAAAAAGAAGCATTCTGCTTCGGAGAATTTAAAACACAAAAGAAGGGACTGCTTTTGCGGCAGCCCCTTCTTATCCGGATATTTTGTTATTGTCTGTAATAAGTCAAATCTTCGCGGTTGAAGTTGCTGATGAACGAGCTGATTTTCTCCACTTCAGCCTGGCCGTAATTCACATACACTTCGGCAGAGCGGCGGAAACTATCGTCTTTGTTAGCATCCTGAAGCAACAGATAACCTAATACGCAATGAGCGGCAGCCTCTACCATGCGGCGGGCTTGGAAATCGATATATTCGTTGTCTTTCGTTTCCGTAACCATAGCTACCAGCTTTTCGTACTTGTCCGTCATTGCTTTCAACTTGTTTTGCAAGCCTGCCAATTCCGGTTTGTATTCGATAGCTTCGTATTCGCGGATTTGATTCAGGTAAGTGCCGGTGGTGACGTGGCGGATAGCTGCTACTACCTGCAACTGAGTCGTTCCTTCGTAGATATTCGTGATACGGGCGTCGCGGTACAGGCGTTCGCAGGCATAGTCTTTCATGAAACCGGAACCTCCGTGTATCTGAATGGCATCGTAAGCATTCTGATTGGCATATTCCGTAGTCATCCCTTTACCCATCGGAGTGAAAGCGTCTGCCAGCTTGCTGTACTTTTTCATTTCGGTCCGTTCTTCGGGAGTCAGCTTGCGCTCTTTGGAGATGTCGTCCAATGCCTTGTATACATCGACGAAGCGGGCTGTTTCGTACAACATGGAGCGGGAAGCGTCTGCTTTTGCACGCATCAGGGATACCATTTCGTAGATAGCCGGGAATTCGATAATCGCTTTACCAAACTGCTTACGTTCCGTAGCATAGGCGTAACCTTCGCGGTAAGCGGCTTCACTCAGACCTACAGCCTGTGCCATGATACCCAGGCGGGCACCGTTCATCAGGGCCATTACGTATTTGATAAGGCCTAATTTACGGTCTCCGCAAAGTTCAGCTTTCGCATTCTTGAATACTAACTCGCAGGTCGGAGAACCTTTGATACCCATCTTATTCTCGATGCGGCGTACGTTCACGCCTCCGTTACGTTTGTCGTAGATAAACATGGAAAGGCCGCGGCCGTCTTTTGTTCCCTCTTCCGAACGGGCCAGTACGAGGTGAATGTCCGCGTCACCGTTTGTAATGAAACGTTTTACACCGTTCAAGTACCAGCAGTTGTCCTTTTCGCTGTAAGTAGCTTTCAGCATGACCGATTGGAGGTCGGAGCCGGCATCCGGCTCTGTCAGGTCCATCGACATGGTTTCGCCGTTGCAAACGCGCGGAATGTAGCGTTCACGCTGGTCATCGTTACCGAACTCATATAAAGTCTCGGCACAATCCTGCAAGCCCCATAGGTTTTCGAAACCTGCATCGGCACGCGATACCAAGTCGGCAGCCATGATATAAGGGACAATCGGGAAATTCAGCCCGTTGTACCGCCGGGGCATTGCGATACCCATCAACCCGGCTTTCCGTACGGCATCCAGATTTTCCTGTGTACCTTTTGCGTATGTGACACGTCCGTTGGCAACAGACGGTCCTTCGTGGTCGACATCTTCGGCATTGGGTGCGATGATTTCACCGCAGATTTCGCCGACTATTTCCAGTACTTTTTCGTAACTGTCCATTGCATCCTCGAAATCCTGAGGAGCATAGTCATACTTATCCTTGTCGGCAAAGTCACGTTCCTTCAGTTCCACGATGCGCTTCATCAACGGGTGATGAAGATGGTGCTTCATGCTGGGATTATCTAAATAAAAATTAGCCATACTCTTACTTCGTGTTTTGTTTGTAATACTTAATCATCTTTGGAAGCACTTCTTCGACGGAGCCGTTGATGACGTAGTCGGCGATGGTGTTGATTGGTGCATTCTCGTCATTGTTGATAGAGATGATGATACCTGCATCCTGCATGCCGGCAATGTGTTGGATTTGTCCGGAGATACCGCATGCGATATAGAGTTTCGGACGAACCGTAAGACCGGTCTGGCCTATCTGACGGTCGTGGTCGCAAAAACCGGCATCCACTGCTGCGCGGCTGGCACCCACTTCGGCATGAAGTTCTTTTGCCAGATCGAATAGCAGGTTGAAGTTTTCTTTGGAACCTACGCCATAACCGCCTGCCACTACGATTGGAGCACCTTTCAGGTTGTGTTGCGCTTTTTCCACATGGCGGTCGATGACGTTTATCACATAGTCTGTCTGTGGAACATATTGGGCGACATTGTGGTTCACCACTTCGCCTTTATAGTTCTCGTCCAGGATTTCTTTTTTCATCACACCTTCGCGGACAGTCGCCATCTGAGGGCGATGTTCCGGGTTGATGATGGTAGCCACAATGTTTCCACCGAAAGCGGGACGGATTTGGTACAGCAGGTTTTCGAACGTCTTGCCGGCTTTTTTATCTTCGTGCGAACCGATTTCCAATGAAGTACAATCGGCTGTCAGACCGCTGGTCAGGGCGGAAGATACGCGTGGGCCGAGGTCACGGCCGATAACGGTTGCTCCCATCAGGCAAATCTGCGGTTTTTCTTCCTTGAAAAGATTGATAAGGATAGACGAGTGGGGCAGTGAAGTGTAGGGGAACAGTCCCGGTGCATCGAATAGATGTACTTTGTCGACGCCGTAAGGGATTATTTGTTTTTCCACCCCGTTCAGGCCGGTTCCGGCTGCAACGGCTTCGAGCTGGCAACCCAGCTGATTGGCTAACTTCCGGCCTTTGGTCAGAAGTTCGAGACTTACATCGGCAACTGTCGTACCTTCAAGTTCGCAATATACGTATACGTTGTTCATATCTTTTGTCTCCTTAGCCAATTGTATGATTGGCTAACAGTTCAACAATCATGTCTTCTATATCTTTATCCGAGCTGGTCAGCGTTTTGCTTTCCTTTGCCTGGAATACGATGTTCTGAATTGTTTTCACCTTTGTCGGTGAACCGGACAGGCCGCATTGAGCGGTATCGCCGTTTACATCGGCAACGCTCCATTCCGTGATGTTCAGGTAAGGGCGGCTTTCGTACATTTCGGTGTGCGTGAGGGCGTCGCCGAGGGCGGCTTTTTCCTGCGCTCCGAGTGCGCGTTTATACTTTTGCACCAATTTGGCATTGCGTGGACGGCAAGGGGCGGCCGAGCCGTTTACGGTGATTACGATAGGCAGCGGGCCTTCTACGGTTTCGACACCGCCGTCGATGTGGCGTTTCACCGTGATGCGGCGTGTCTTTTCGTCGACGTTCAGGATTTCTTCCGCGTATGTGATTTGCGTCAATCCCAGTTTCTCGGCAACCTGCGGGCCTACTTGGGCGGTATCGCCGTCAATGGCTTGGCGTCCGCCGATGATGATGTCGTAATCTTTTATTTTCTTGATGGCCGTGGCAAGCGCGTAAGAGGTTGCCAGCGTGTCGGCTCCGGCGAAGGCGCGGTCGGTCAACAGATAGCCGCCGTCGGCTCCGCGGTATAGACCTTCACGGATGATTTCGGCGGCGCGTCCCGGGCCCATCGTCAACAGCGTAACTGTAGTTCCGGGGTAGGCATCTTTCAGGCGCAGTGCCTGTTCCAATGCATTCAGGTCTTCCGGGTTAAAGATGGCGGGGAGGGCGGCACGGTTGATTGTTCCGTCTTCTTTCATCGCATCCTTTCCCACATTACGCGTGTCCGGAACCTGTTTCGCTAATACAATAATTTTTAAACTCATATTATAGGACTGTTAGATTGCTATATTTAGCAGTTTAATCGATTTGTTTTCTGATTTCCAGCTTGCAAAAATAATCAAACATTCTTTAAATCAAAGAACTTTAGAGGGGAAATTGCACACTTGATTGCCTTTTGAGCATTGTGAGCTGTCATTCTCCCCAGTGATATGTCTTTTTCCAGTTTTTGCCCGGCTCCTTTTTGTTGATGCGCCATTCCCAGGGCTGCGAATGGGTGTTTGCCTGGAAGAATTTGGTGAAAACGGAGGGCTGGGAAAATCCCAGTTTCGCGGATATGTCGTTGATTTGCATATTTGATTCTTCCAGTAATTCTTTGGCTTCGAGCAGGAGATAGCGATTGCGCCATTCCCAGCCCGATATTCCGCTCATGGCGCGGATGGCCATGTTCAGGTCTTCGGTTTTCACACCCATGATGCGGGCGTAAAAGCAGGTGTCCTTGCGTCCGTATTTCCGGATAAGATAGGCGAAAAGGTCGACGAAGTTGTTGCCCGTAGGCCGGTTCCCGTTGAAATCGTCGGTGACGCCCAGCCAACGTTCTTCTTCGGTGGGTTTCCGGTCGGCAGTGGTGATGAAAACGTCTTCGGGAATGATTTGTTTGTATTTTTCTTCCATAAATGATTGGATTTGGAGGTTGATGTTTTCTTGGATTAGACCTCGCTGACTTCGGGGTCAAATCTTAGGCCTTTGATTAGACCTCGAACTTGAGCGGGTCTAATCCTTGACCGTGGTTTAGACCTCGCTCTTGTCCGGGTCAAATCTTTTATCGTAGATTAGACCTCGAAGTTAGCGAGGTCTAATCTACGGATGGATTTACCCTTTCCTAAGTATATTTCCGGCCGGAAATATTAAATTTCGCAGGCGCAGAGGGTCGGGATTAAGTTGCGGTCGCCGTAAGCGTTGTCTACGCGGGCTACGTTAATCCAGAATTTGCTGTCGTGCAGCCATTCCAGCGGGAAGGCGGCTTTGCTGCGCGGATAAGAGTGCTTCCATTCATCGGCAGTCACTTCGTATTCGGGATGAGGCGCGTTTTTCAGGACGTTGTCCGTTTTGTCGGCTTTTCCTTCTTCCACTTCACGGATTTCGTTGTAGATGCACTGCATGACTTCGGCGAAGCGGTCCAGTTCGGCCAGGCTTTCGCTTTCGGTCGGCTCTACCATCAGTGTCCCGTGGACGGGGAAGGAGAGCGTCGGGGCATGGTAGCCGAAATCCATCAGACGTTTGGCTATGTCGCCTTCATCTATGCCGGAGCGTTCTTTCACGGTGCGGCATTCGAGGATGAGTTCGTGCCCTACGCGGCCGGTTGCGCCGGTGTAGACGATACCGTAGGTGTCTTTCAGGCGGGCGGCCAGGTAGTTGGCGTTGAGGATAGCTGTCTTGGTCACAGTTTCCAGTCCTTCGCTTCCCAGCATGCGGATGTAGGCGTATGTAATCGGCAGGATACCGGCACTGCCGTAAGGTGCGGCGGAAACCGTATTCAAGCTATTTCCCCATAATACCGGATGGGAGGGCAGGAAGGGAATCAGGTGCCCGGCCACGCAAATCGGACCTACGCCGGGACCGCCGCCGCCGTGAGGCGAGGCAAATGTCTTATGCAGGTTGAGGTGGCAGACGTCGGCACCGATTGTACCCGGATTGGTCAGGCCTACCTGGGCGTTCATGTTGGCTCCGTCCATATAGAGTTGTCCGCCGCAAGCGTGAACGATGTCGCACATTTCTTTGATGTCCACTTCGAAGATACCGTGGGTGGACGGATATGTAATCATGCTGGCAGCCAGGTTGTCCTTGTTGGCTTCCGCTTTTGCACGGAAATCCTCGAGGTCGATGTTGCCGTTTTCGTCGCATTTGACGGTGACGGTCTGATAACCGCACTGGATGGCGCTGGCGGGATTTGTCCCGTGGGCGGAAGCGGGGAGGAGGACGATGTTGCGATGTCCCTGTCCGATGCTTTCCAGATAGGCGCGGATGACACGTAGACCGGTATATTCGCCGGCAGCTCCTGAGTTGGGTTGCAGCGTGACGCCTTTGAAACCGGTGATTTCGGCCAGGTAGCTGCAGAGGTTCTCAATCAGTTCCTTGTAGCCTTCCACTTGTTCTTCGGGGGCGTATGGATGGATGTTCTGGAATTCCGGGCGGCTGAGCGGAAGCATTTCCGAGGCTGCATTCAGCTTCATGGTGCACGAACCGAGCGAAATCATGGATTGTGCTAGTGAGACGTCTTTACGTCCCAAGCGGGTGATGTAGCGCATCAGTTCGGTTTCCGTATGATATTTTTGGAAGACTTCTTCTTGAAGAAAATCGGATGTGCGGGCGAATTTCGGGTCGAAATAGGTCTTTTCGGGAACGGCTTCTTTCAGCATATAATCTTTTCCGGCTGCACCGGCGAAGATGTACAGCAAGACGCCTATGTCGGTCGGCAGGGTTGTCTCGTCCACGCTGATGCCGACATGTCCGCTTTCGAAATAACGGAGGTTGACTTTGCATTCCAGGGCGATTTCGCGCAAGGCGTTGATGGAGACGTTTTCAGGCAATTCGATTTTCAATGTGTCGAAATAATCCTTGTTCAATTGCTTATATCCCAGTTTTTCCAGTTCGGCGGCCAAGAAACCGGCAGAGGCGTGGATGCGGCCTGCGATGTTTTTCAGTCCTTCGGCTCCGTGGTAAACGGCATAAAAGCCGGCCATCGTGGCGAGCAATGCCTGGGCGGTACAGATATTGGAAGTCGCTTTTTCGCGTTTGATGTGCTGCTCGCGTGTCTGGAGGGCCAGACGGAAGGCGGCATGGCCGTAGGCGTCTTTCGAAATACCGATGATACGTCCCGGGATAGCGCGTTTGTATTCGTCTTTCGTGGCAAAATAAGCGGCGGACGGGCCTCCGTAGAACATCGGGATACCGAAGCGCTGGCTGCTTCCGAATACAACGTCGGCGCCCCATTCGCCCGGAGGTGTCAACAGGACGAGGCTCATCAGGTCGGCGGCAACGGCAACGCGTGTTTCGTTCGCATTGGCACGTGCGATAAATTCTTTATAGTCTTCAATCGAACCGTCTGCATTCGGGTATTGAACAATAGCGCCGAATACTTCCGGGGTGAATTGGAATGTCTTGTAATTGCCCGTCACAACCCGGATGCCTTGCGGAATCATGCGGGTTTGGATAACTGCCAGTGTGGAAGCAAACACGTTTTCGTCGACAAACAAGGTGTCGGCTCCTGCCTTCACCTGTGCACGGCTGCGGCTTCCGTGGAACATCGTGGCGGCTTCGGCTGCGGCAGTTGCTTCATCCAGCAATGAGCAGTTGGCCAGTGGCAGTCCGCTCAGTTCGCAGACAACTGTCTGGAAATTCAGCAAGGCTTCCAGACGACCCTGTGAAACCTCTGCCTGATACGGGGTATAAGAGGTGTACCATACCGGGTTCTCGAATACGTTTCGCTGGATGGGAGCGGGACAAACGGTGTCGTACCAGCCCATGCCGATGTAGGAAGTGAATACTTCATTCTTGGAAGCCAGCTCGGCAATGTGTTCGGCAAATTCGCGTTCAGTCATTGGCTCGGGAAGGTTCAACGGCTCCTTTAGGCGGATATTGGCCGGGATTGTCTGTTCGATTAATTCGTCAACCGACTTCACACCGATAGCTTGCAGCATGGATGGAATGTCTTTTGTTGAGATACCTACGTGGCGATTTACAAATTTATTTGTGTCCATAGTAGTGAAGTTTATAAATAGGGGTTATTTAATTTTTCGTCGATAATGCGTGTTTCGGGGCCATGGCCGGGATAAACGACTGTTTCGTCCGGCAATGTCATCAGTTTGTCGTTGATGGCGGCAATCAGTACTTCCTGATTTCCTCCCCAAAGGTCCGTGCGTCCGATACTACCGGAAAACAAGGCATCGCCAACAATAACGAAACCGTCTTTTTTACAGTAGAAAGCCACGCTGCCGGGCGAATGTCCGGGAACGGTAATCACCTGCAATTCGGATTCCCCGAATTTGATGATTTCGTTGCCTACGATAAATTTTCCGACCGGAATATTCTCCATTCGTCCGGGAAGACCAAACAGTTTTGCCTGTTCGCCGGGTGACGGCAATTTCTCAGTATCCAGTTTATGCGCCCAAGGCTTCAGAGCATAGTTTTTATATATATAAGGATTCCCGAATATATGGTCGAGATGCAGGTGGGTACAAAGAAGGTATTTCAGAGTCAGCTTGTTTGCTGTGATAAAATCACTCAACTCCTTTTCTTCTTCCTTGCGGCAACAACCGCAGTCTATCAGAACGGCTTCCCCTGTCTCGTCATACAACAGGAATGTGTTTTCCTGGAAATAATTAAATTCGAATGCTTTAATTGTAATCATAACGGTACGTACACCACTTTTTTAGTTTGAAAAAATTCTTCTTTGAAAAAATCACTCAGGTTAAGACTAACAGCTTGATTGCGGAACGGCAGTATTTCATGCTGTAGCTCTCCACCCTTCAAACAGATTAAACCGTTAGGAAGTGCATTCTGTTGTTCTTTTTTTATGTTTTTGCGGGCAATTTTCACAAGGTCTGCAAGCGGCATGACGGCGCGGCTTACCACGAAGTCGAAAAGCTGTTTTTCTTCTTCCGCACGACAATGGCGGAAGCTGACGTTTTTTAGTCTGATGGCCTCGGCTACAGCTTGTCCGACTTTTATCTTTTTCCCGATGCTGTCGACTAAGTGGAATTGTACTTCAGGAAACAAGATAGCCAAAGGAATGCCCGGAAATCCGCCTCCTGTGCCGATGTCCATAACTGTCGAACCTTCCTTAAACCGAAGCATCTTCATAATCCCAAGCGAGTGTAATACGTGATGCAGATATAGGTTGTCTATGTCTTTGCGGGAGATTACGTTGATTTTAGCATTCCAGTCGGCATACAAGGGAAAGAGCGCATCCAGTTGACTCTGTTGTGTTTCCGTCAATTCCGGAAAATAGTCTTTTAGAATTGCCAGTTGTCGATGAACAAGCGCCAAATCGTTTATTGTATCTTTTTCTTCCATAAAATTCTTTTGGAGGTTTTAATTGGCAATTGGCTTTATTCAATTGTCAATTAATTTTGAAATCGGGCTGTCTTTTTTCAATAAAAGCTGTATTTCTTCGTAAGGAAGGAATACATTGGTGGCGCCGACTACATAGGCGGCAATTTCATATTCGTTGAAGGTATATGTAATACCCTTTTCATCAATTAGGAAATTACCGTTCGGGAAAATTTCTTCCACGCTGAAGAAACCGATGTTTTCAAGGTCCTTCGGATTTTCCGCACTATTTTGTTTCGCGATATGGTCAATCAGGATTTTAGCGAGTTCATCCTGATAGTTATCCACGAATATATCTTCTTCCGTAATCAGATTACCGTTTTTCAGGTTGATTACGTAATTGTTGAATGAGTGTGCACCGTGTGCACCACCGGTATAATTTTCAAAATTAACCGTATAGCTCAAGATGTTGTTTTGATTGTAAACAATATCGTCCGATGACATTTCATAATAGGAAAACCATGCTCCGAGTGGTGTTTCGTCTTGTTGGGCCAATTCTTTTTTGAATTCCGTTTCCAAGTCTTTGTAAGCATTCAGATAGTCTTCCGTATATTTGGCTACGGCTTCTTCAGGCGATAAGTCCTCATAGTTTTCACCGAAATAGGAGAAGACAAACTGTTTTTGTACTTTTTTCAGTACTTCTTTATCAGCGTATTTGACAGGATAAACAAAATTTATCTGCAGAGTACAATTCGGATTTTCCGGATTTTCCAGTAAATGATAAGTTTTCTCTACGTTGATGGAATCAATCTTGATATCGTTTTCCGCAAATCGTTTCGTACCGGTATGACAACTCGTGACGAATAGTCCTAAAAGGAAAAAAGCTGCGAGACTTTTGCACAATTGTGTACTCATCTGGATTCTGATTTAATTTTACATTCGGTTGCAAATGTACGGGATAATCTTTGAATAAACGAATGGAATATTATTTTTCTCTTGAAAGAAAAGTAACCAAAAGTTTAAGGTCTCACCGGAGTTGCGAAGCAGGTGCGACCTTAACTTTTTGGCTACTTTTGGAGAAAGCTGAAAGTAATAATCAATCCGCTGTTTTCGGACGACTTTCCGGTGCCGCCCCGAATTGTTTATTAGGTGTATTACCCATTATGAAAGTCAGGTTGCCGCCTTTCATAATGTCTTCGTATAAAATATAGGATTTATCGTACGGTTGTCCGTTCAGGGTAACCGACTGGATATAGATATTCTCCTTATTATTGTCCTGTGCTGTTATTTCAAAGCTTTTTCCTTCCGGCAGGCGGATGGTTGCTTTTTCGAATAAAGGACTGCCGAATACGAATACTCCGTTCGACGGATTTACCTGATAGAAACCCAAAGCTGACATGATATGCCAAGCCGACATCTGTCCGCAATCTTCGTTTCCGATGATGCCTTCCGGTTGGTCGGTATAGAATACATCTTGGATGTAACGAACTTTTTCCGCTGTTTTCCATTGTTCTCCGGCATATGGGTAAAGATATGCGATATGATGGCTGGGCTCGTTGCCATGCGCATATTGTCCGATTAAACCGCTGATATCGCTGGATGCGCCCTCTCCCATGTCTCCTTCCACGATAAAGAGTGAATCTAGCTTGGCCACAAAAGTTTTGTCGCCCCCGAACAATTCAATCAGTCCTTCCGGATGCTGCGGAACAAAGAATGTATATTGCCAGCCGGTTCCTTCCGTGAAATCTCCGACTCCGTGAATAGAGCGGAACGGGTTGTAAGGAGTACGCCAGCTGCCGTCGTACATTTTCGGACGAATAAAGTTGATGTCTTTATCGAAATATTGTGTGTAATATTTACCGCGTTTCAGATAAGTCTGGTAATCATCTGTCTTACCCATTTTTTTAGCCATCAGAGCCGTGCCCCAATCGTCTGCTGCATATTCCATCGCGATTGAGGTGGCTTCATGTATTTTATCGCAAGGAATATATCCTTTTTCCTTTACATAGGTGACTCCGTTTTGTTTATCGTTTGTCGCGGTTGAAGTCATGGCCTGGAAAGCCCGCTCGGCATCGAAACCTTTGAAACCTTTCAAATAAGCATCAGCAATGATAGGAACGGAACTGTAGCCCGGCATACAGTTCGTTTCGCCGCCTAAAAGATGCCAGATAGGAAGTTTCCCCTGTTGGTCGTAGATGCTGAGATATGAGTTTACAATATCGTCTACTTTTTCCGGTACGATGATGGTATAAAGCGGATTTAATGTACGGTATGTATCCCATAAGGAGAAGGTGGAATAATTAGTCCAGGTATTGTTGGAATAAATCTTATCATCTTGTCCGCGGAATTCTCCATTTGCATCACAATATAATGTTGGTGCGATAAAAGCATGATACAGGGCTGTATAAAATATCTTTTTGGCACGTTCATCCTGCGTTTCGATACGAACGCAAGCCAGTTGCTTATTCCATTTGGCTATAGCATCTTGGTGTACACGTTCAAAGTCCCAACCCGGAAGTTCTGCGTTCATATTCGCCAGTGCATTGGCACAGCTGACGGAAGAGATTGCGATTTTGATGTTTATATCCTGAGGATTATCCTTAAAAGATAATACGCCTTTCACCTCTTTTCCGGTTATCTCGTCATTTCCGGCTGCTTCGTCATTGTTGAAAACGGCCAGAGAGTTGATGGGCTTGTCAGATTTCAGTACAAAAAAGACTTTGTGCTGCGGACTCCATCCGTGGGAGAAGCGGTATCCTTCGATTGTATAATCATCTGTTTTCTTCAGGTAAGTGTCATAAGAACTGTCGCCATTTCCCTCTTTCAGGTTGATAAGCAGACGAGCCTGCTGATTTTCAGGATAATGGTAACGATGCATGGCTACGCGCTCGGTCGTAGTCAGTTCCGCTTTTACTCCGTTATCCATTAATAATGAATAATAACCGGGAGAAACTGCTTCGTTTTTGTGTGAATAATACGAAGAGCAGCTTCCTTCTATATTATCTTGCTCTCCACGTGATGTACGTACTTCTCCGGTAAACGGCATCACTAAAATGTCTCCTAAATCGGCACATCCCGTTCCACTCAGGTGCGTGTGGCTGAAGCCGATAATGATGCTGTCGGAATAGTGATATCCGGAGCACCAATCCCATCCTTTATGAATGTTCTGTGGTCCGGCCTGTATCGTACCGAACGGAACATTGGCACCAACAAATACATGGCCGTGCTCTCCCGAACCGATATACGGATCTACATACGACACATAATCCGCACTGCTTTTTGCGGTTGTCTTTTTCGACATATTACAGGAAAAAGCAAACAAAGCCAGGCATATAGTCATTCCCGGCATCCATACATGTTTTTTTATCTTCATGATATATAAATGATTACGATTTTAATACATTGAACTAATAGGACACAATTTTTTTTAAACGAATACAAAGATAATGACAAATTCATGTTTGAGCCGAAGAATGTGGCATAAAATAAAAATGATTGGTGAAATTATTTAAAAATTAGGGCTGATGTGCTTGTAAAACCGTTTATTCCACTATATTTGCATGCAATAGCAATTTAAAATCCGACATTCTGTGTGCGCACACCTGTCTAACGGTATAAAAGAGAACAACTTATGTCTTATTCTAATTACTATGCTGCGTCTCAGCTTTTTCACGGTTCTATGTCGTCTGTTATGGGGACACAGTTGGACGTGTTGATGATTGGAGGAGAACCCCGGTTGCTTGCTGAAATTTGGAATGAGATTGAAATAGAAGTGAAGCGGTTGGACAAGATGCTGAGCCGATTTGATTCTGAAAGTGAAGTTTCACAAATAAACCGGGAAGCCGGCCATTTTCCTGTGACAGTGAATGATGAATTGTGGAAAATATTGCTGGACTGCCGGCGTTATTATGAAGATACGGAAGGATATTTTGATATTACGATACAGCACTTTAACCAAATCCTTTTTAATGAGACGGAACAAAGTATTTTTTTCTTTTCCGAAACGATGTATATGGATTTAGGCGGATATGGAAAAGGATATGCATTGTCTAAAATAAAAGAAATTTTAGTGCGAAACAATATAAGCAAAGCGCTCGTTAATTTCGGGAATAGTTCGGTGCTGGCTGTAGGCAGTCATCCTTGTGGAGAATACTGGCCGGTCGGGTTGGACAATCCTTATACAAAAGAGCGGGTCGCAGAGCTTAAACTTCGGGATAATTCTTTATCGACATCCGGCAATATGCCTTCGCATCCGCAACATATTGTGAATCCTCATACCGGGAAATATGCAGAAGGGCGCAAGATGGTTTCCGTGATAGCAAAAGATTCTGTGATAGCGGAAATACTGACGACAGCTCTGATGGTTGCCGGCGATGAACAGGTTCAGACCATTTCCGATAAGTTTGATATTTATGAAAAACATCTATATAAGTTATGAAAAATGAAGATAATTCAGTCAGTTTAAGCCGACGGGATTTTTTTAAAGAAGTCGGCATGATTGGAGGAGGAGGAATGCTCCTTTCGGCTTTTCCCTGGTTGCAATCCTGCAGTCCGGACGATAAGGCTAAAATAGCTAAAGAAAAAGTTCGATTAGGCTTTATCGGGACAGGTTCACGCGGACAGTATCACCTGAATAATTTGAAAGATATGCCAATGGCGGATGTCGTGGCTTTATGCGACAATTACCCGCCTAATCTGAAGGCTGCTTCCGAGATTTTCCCTCAAGCAAAAACGTATGATGACTATCGCAAAGTCCTTGAATCGAAGGAGGTTCAGGCTGTCATGATTGCTGTGCCGCTTTATGAGCACGCACAACTGACAATTGATGCTTTACAAGCCGGGAAACAGGTCTTTTGTGAAAAATCAATGGCAATGACTCCTCAAAGTTGCCTGGATATGTACAATGCATTCAAGCAATCCGGACAAGTCTTATTTATCGGGCAACAACGTTTGTACGACCCTAAATATGTCAGGGCAATGGAAATGATTCATTCCGGTGTGTTGGGTGAAATCGGAGGTATCCGAGCCTACTGGTTCAGAAATAATGATTGGCGCCGTCCGGTTCCTTCTCCCGATTTAGAGCGCAAAATCAATTGGCGTTTGTATAAGGAATATTCTTGTGGTCTAATGACGGAACTTGCTACACACCAGTTGCAGGTCGGAAACTGGGCATTGAAAATGATACCGGAAACGGTGACCGGCATGGGCGATATTGTCTATTGGAAAGATGGTCGTGAAGTTTATGATAATGTCAGCCTGATTTACCGCTATTCCAATGGTGTAAAGATGAATTATGAATCCATTATTTCGAATAAGTTTTATGGTTTGGAGGAAGAAATCCTGGGAAGTAAAGGAACCATGGAACCGGAGAAAGGAAAATATTATTTTGAAGAAGCAAAGCCCGCTCCCGGTATTATGCAGATGATAAATCAAATCGAGCACAGTATCTTTGATAATGTGTCATTCGCCGGTCCGAGCTGGGTTCCCGAAACAGCATCTATCAATAAAGGAGAAATGATAATGGATAAGGTGACTACCATTAGCGGACAGTCTTCTGTCGGTGCGGCCGGTGACGGTTCCGTCGAACTGGTAACTGCTTTTCTGGAAGCTGCCATCACGGGTAAACCGGCTCCGAATCTGGTAGAAGAAGCCTACTACTCATCAGTGTTAGCTCTACTTGGCTTACAGGCGATGGATGAAAAACGGGTAATTACTTTCCCGGACGAATATAAAATACCGTATCTAAATTTTGCATGATTATGAAAGATATCCTATTATCGGTAAAAAGACAAAAAACGGAGATTAAAATATTCTGCTCCTGCATTGTATTGGCATATTTGTTGAATATAACCTCCATTCTGATATATAATACGGAGTGGTCTGAATTGTGGACACAATCCCTTTGGATGTTGCTTCTCTCATGTGCGTTTTATGGCCTGTCGATTGTTTTACGATTGTTGTTGTTCGGTTTTCGGTATTTGATTGCTAAAAAGTAAAACAGTATAACATAGCTTTACCGGGTGGAACAAAATGCTTGTCCCACCTTTTTTTGTAGGACGTAAAATTCATCCGAAAGGAACAAAAATTTCATTCGGAAGGAACAAGAGTTTTATTCGAATGAAATTTTATTTCTTTCGAATGAAATAAAAATCCCCTTTTGTGAAACCTTTTTTCTTGATTGCAATCGACATTTTTATATGAAATCTTTATGTATCTTTGCCGTTGAAGGGAGAGTTCACTCCAATCATTCAAGCATGTGAAAGCTTATTTTTATAATTCTCAATACCATGAAAAAGTCCTTATTACTTCTTTTTGTATTGTTTCTGTCCGGTCTTGTTTTTGCTTCCGGACAGCATATTTATTTGGCAGATCCAACTATCTTTTATGAAAACGGAACTTATTACTTGTATGGAACAGGTGGTGATTCTAATTTCGGTTTTCAGGTTTATACCTCAAAAGACCTGAAAAGCTGGGAAGGACCGAAAGGGGCTTCGAATGGATACGCATTGAAAAAGGGGGATTCTTTCGGAACAAAAGGCTTCTGGGCTCCGCAGGTTTTTCGTTATAACGGAAAATATTATATGGCTTATACGGCCGACGAATTTATAGCA
Organism: Parabacteroides sp. AM08-6; assembly: GCF_003473295.1. Taxonomy (GTDB): domain Bacteria; phylum Bacteroidota; class Bacteroidia; order Bacteroidales; family Tannerellaceae; genus Parabacteroides. Next base: position 47,254 of record NZ_QRMP01000016.1, on the reverse strand, counting down.
ATAGCTTCCTCCGATAGTCCGTTAGGCCCTTTTCGCCAGCATAAGATAGAAAAGTTGCCGGCTGAAATCAAACAGATTGACCCGTATGTCTTTTTTGATGATGATGGCAAAATTTATTTGTATCATGTCCGGTTAACGGAAGGAAATCGTTTGTTTGTAGCGGAATTGAATAAGGATTTGACAGCGATTAAGGAAGGAACACTGAAGGAATGTATTTCGGCTACTGAAAACTGGGAGAATACCCAACAAGCAGAATGGCCGGTATCGGAAGGTCCGACTATCCTCAAGGAGGATGGCGTGTATTACTTTTTCTATTCAACCAATGATTTCAGGAATATTGATTATGCTGTTGGTTATGCAACGTCGAAGTCACCTTATGGTCCTTGGAAAAAGTACGAAGGTAATCCGATTATCAGTCGCCGGTTGTTGAAACATAACGGTACAGGACATGGCGATATCTTTAAGGACGATAAAGGGCAATTGCGCTATGTGTTCCATACACATCATTCCGATACGCTTGTTTCACCCAGACAAACGGCTATTGTTACGCTGAAAAAGGATAAACGGAACGGAGAGCCCGTTTTTGGTATTTTACCGGAAACTTTCTTTTTCCCACAAATCTACTTACCAAATGTGAATGATTACGGGCAAGCCTTTAAGAACCCGGTCTGGTCGGAAGATTTTCCGGATCCGGCTATTATTCGAGTAAAAGACGGAACGTATTATGCGTATGCCACGAATGGCAAACAGAAAGGTGAATTTTGCAATATCCGAGTGTTGAAATCGCCTGATTTGGTGAATTGGGAACCGATGGGAGATGCTTTACCTCAGAAGGCGGCTTGGGCAAGTGAAACTGATACATACTGGGCTCCTCACGTACAATATTATAAAGGTCGTTATTATCTTTATTTCTCGGCTACTCATAATGATAAGAAAGGAATGGGGATTGGAGTGGCTGTCGCAGATTCTCCTGCAGGTCCGTTTATACCGGAAAAGAAAGAGATAGTCAGAGGGGAAAGTTTTGAGAACATCGACCCGATGTTGTTTATCGATTCTCGTACGGAACGGAAGTATTTATATTGGGGTTCAGCTTTTAAGCCTCTGAAGGTACGGGAAATGGCCGATGATTTGCTGACTTTTAAAAAAGGAAGCAAACAGAAAGATATTTTGTTCCCTTCATCAAAACCTTATGAAACATTATTGGAAGGTCCTTGGCTGATTGAGAAATATGGTAAGTATTATATGTTCTATTCTGGAGATAATTGTTGTGGGGAGCGTGCTCATTATGCTGTAATGGTAGCAAAAGCAGATTCTCCGGAAGGCCCTTTTATTCCAATGGCAAAGGCTACAGAAACGGAGAGCAGTGTGATTTTGGAAGCGAACGAACACTGGCTGGCTCCGGGGCATAATTCAATAATCCGGGATGATGCCGGAGATGATTGGATTTTGTATCATGCTATTGATGCGAAAAAAAAGGCTTCGGCAGGAAAAGATACTTATACGCAACGGGAGTTTTTGATTGATAAATTGGATTGGAAAGGTGGATGGCCGGTAAAGATGACGCCTTCTTTTGGACCGGCTGCAGCCCCTGTTATTACGGATAAAAATACCTTTCGTAATCCGTTATTGAGTTCCGGGCCTGATCCTTGGGCCTTATGGCATGATTCCTGTTATTATTATGTGAATACTGCCCAGGACTGTATTATCCTGAAGCGAACAAAAGATATTACGGATTTACGTAATGCCGAAAGTAAAACAGTCTGGATTCCGGATCATCCGTCTTATGCAAAGGATGTCTGGGCGCCTGAAATTCATTTTCTGAATGGTAAATGGTATTTGCTTTTTGCTGCAGATGATGGAAATACGGATAACCATCAGCTTTATTGTGTGGAAAACACGTCAGCAGATCCTTTCAAGGGTGAATTTAAGATGAAAGGGCGCATCAGTACGGATAAAGATAATAATTGGGCGATTGATGGGACTTATCTGGAGCATAATGGAAAACTATATATGTTTTGGTCCGGTTGGAAAACTCGCCGGGTAAGTACGGAAACTCAATGTATCTGGATTGCAGAAATGGAAAATCCTTGGACTTTAAAATCCGAAAGAGTGAAGATTTCTGAGCCGGAACTGGACTGGGAACGTATCTATAAAAATCCGAATGGATGGACACCTTCATATATCATTTATGTAAACGAAGGACCTCAACCTCTGAAAAATCCGGAAGGTGATAAAATATTTCTAATCTATTCGGCAAGTGGATGTTGGACTCCTCATTATCAATTGGGAATGCTTTATGCTGATGCCGATGCCGATTTATTAGACCCGGCCAGCTGGACCAAATCGCCTCAATCGGTATTTTCTCAGGCTCCAGAGAATCATGTGTATGGAACAGGGCATAATAGTTTCTTTAAATCTCCGGACGGAACGGAAGACTGGATTTTGTATCATGGACGTAATACGGAAACAGATCCTCCGGGAGAAGGAGATACACGTGCTCCACGTGCACAAAAAATTACTTGGAAAAATGGTTTCCCTGTTTTTGGAAAGCCTTTTCCGAATGCGATGATTCTGAATAAACCTTCTGGTACAATATCTACTCGAAAATAAAAATAGTTTGATTATGAAAAAAAGTATATTATTTCTTTCTTTGATTTGTGTATCCTGTTCAAGCCCTCAGAACACGTTGTTAGAGCAGGTTGACCGACTGTCGACAACTACACGGAATGATTTTTACGTGAGTAACCGTGCTCCTCTGCAACCACAGCAGTTTATAAAACTTCCGGCTGGTACTATTCAACCGGAAGGATGGCTGAAGCAACAATTGGAATTGCAGAAAAACGGATTGAACGGACATTTGAGAGAGATTAGTGCTTGGTTGCAAAAGAAAGATAATGCCTGGCTGGAAACTGGCGGACAATGGGGATGGGAAGAAGTTCCTTATTGGTTGCGCGGATATGCGAATCTTGCTTATATTGTTCAGGATGATGCGATGCTGAAAGAAGCAAAGTTCTGGATTGATAGTATCCTGAAAAGTCAGCGGGAAGACGGCAATTTCGGTCCGGTCCATTTGAATAACGGTAAACAGGATTTTTGGCCGAACATGATTGTCTTGTGGATTATGCAATCCTATTATGAATATTCAAACGATGAACGGGTTATTGATTTTATGACAAAGTATTGCAATTATCTGCTTACCGTTCCGGATGAAAATTTCCTGTCCAGTTATTGGGAAAATAGCCGAGGGGGTGATAATCTGTGGAGTGTTGTTTGGCTATATAATCATACAGGAGATAAGAAGTTGTTGGCTTTAGGTGAAAAAATACATAAAAATACAGCTAATTGGACAAAATCTACCCAGTTACCTAACTGGCATAATGTAAATGTGGCCCAGTGTTTTCGTGAACCGGCTACTTATTTCTTGTTTACAAAGGATTCTGCGATGTTGTCTGCCAGTTACAATGTGCAAAGTTTGGTTCGCCGGGCGTTCGGACAAGTTCCGGGCGGAATGTTCGGTGCAGACGAAAATGCACGTATCGGATACTTTGATCCGCGTCAGGGTACGGAAACTTGTGGTTTTGTTGAGCAAATGGCATCGGATGAAATCATGCTCCAGATAAGTGGCGACCCTTATTGGGCAGAGAATTGTGAAGATGTGGCATTTAATAGTTATCCTGCTGCTTTAATGCCTGATTATAAAGCACTTCGTTATATAACAAGTCCGAATCATGTGGTAAGTGATTCAAAGAACCATCATCCAGGCATTGACAATAGCGGTCCGTTCCTATCTATGAATCCTTTTAGTAGTCGTTGTTGTCAGCATAATCATGGTTTCGGTTGGCCTTATTATGTAGAAAATTTGATTTATGCTACACCTGACAATGGGGTTGCTGCTGTTTTATACAATGCTTGCAAGGCAAAGGTGAAGGTTGGGGACGGAACAGAAGTAACTTTGCAGGAACAAACGAATTATCCTTTTGAGGAGACAATACGTTTTACTCTTACAACTTCTAAAAATGTTACATTCCCTCTTTATTTACGTATTCCTTCATGGTGTGAAAATGCTTTGGTTTCTGTAAACGGGCAGCCTTTTAATGTGGATTTGATTGCAGGTAAGTACGCTAAAATCACACGCGAATGGGCGGATAGCGATGAAGTAGTACTTTCTGTTCCGATGAATTTCAATTATCGTCAATGGCAGGTCAATAAAAATAGTGTCAGCGTGGATTATGGGCCTCTAACATTGTCTTTAAAGATAAATGAAGATTATCGGCAGAAGGATAGTCGTGAAACTGCAATCGGTGATTCTAAATGGCAGGAAGGAGCTGATGCTTCAGCTTGGCCGACTTATGAAATTTATCCGGCAAGTCCTTGGAATTATGCTTTGCAGGTCAACACGCCAATTACTATCCAGCGTAGGGAATGGCCTTCTGATAATAATCCGTTTACTTTAGCAAATGTTCCTTTGGAGTTTAAAGCAAAAGGTCGTTTAATCCCGGAATGGAAAATTGATGAATATGGGTTGTGTGGTGTCCTTCCGTATGAAAATGCCCGAAAATCGGAAACATTGGATGAAATAACATTAGTTCCAATGGGAGCCGCACGTTTGAGAATAGCTTCATTCCCGACTACTGAATAACATTTATGGCCTGTACGTAATGATGCTTATGAAATGAAGTTGAATAGGATGCCTACGTGCTAATGCTTAATGAATCGGACCAAATAGTTAAATATTTTGGCTTGAGTACGGCTATTTACATACAAACAACGGACGTTGAGCACGAGATAAATGATTTGGTTACTATTGTCAGTCCGTGATATATTTTGAATTTCCAGGTTGGATATCTCTCATAAATTCCGTTGGCGTTTTTCCATACTGCTTCAGAAAGCAGGTCGAAAAGTAGGCGGGGGAAGAGAAGCCGACCTGGAAAGCTATTGTATTGATGCGTTCTTCTCCGTTTTGCATCAGTTGGACGGCTTTTTTTAGACGGCTTACTTTTATGAAATCAACAGGGGAGAGGCCGGAAAGGCCTTTCACTTTTCTATATAAGCTGGAAGTACTCATACCCATCTCCTGGGCTACCATTTCTACACTGAGTGATTCATTGCTAATCTGTTCATCCATGAATGCGTTGAGTTTCTTGAGAAAAATATCATCGACCGGTGAGGCGGATAAACTACTTACAGGGATAAGTGGTTTTTCAAAATAAGCTTTATTCAATAATTCGCGGTTTTTTAACAGGTTTTCAACTTGAGCCAATAAAAGTTCTGTGGAAAAAGGTTTTTCCATATAAGCGTCCGCTCCGGTGTTTAATCCTTTCAGACGGGATTGTAGGTTATGTTGCGCTGTCAGCAAGATGAACGGAATATGGCTGAAATTAATATCATTTTTGACTTGGTTGCAGAACTCGAAGCCATCCATTACCGGCATCATCACATCGCTGATGATTAAGTGAATTACATTGTTCTTTAATATTTGGATTGCTATTTTTCCGTTTTCGGCTTCCAAAACAGCGTAATTATCAGATAATTCGCGCGCGATAAATTGCCGCATATCGCTTTGGTCTTCAACTATGAGGATAACAGGTTTTCCCGTATCCTGAACGGAAGGTACAGGTGTGATGCTTTCTTGTTCATCATCCATTGTAAGTATTTGATAACCCTCTTTCTGATTATAGGGTAATGTCAGAGTGAACAGGTTCATTCCTCCTTCAGCCTGATTATAGAGGATTGTTCCTTTGTGGAATTCAGCTAAGGATAAAGCTAAAGATAAACCGATGCCGCTACCCTGTTTATTCTCAGTTTCTTTCAACCGGTAGAAAGGTGAGAATATCTTTTCCCGTTCATTTTCCGGTATAAGGAAACCATCGTTTATTATTGTAATAGAGAAATTGTCCGTCTGTTCTGAATTTACATGTAAATGGATAAATTTGTCCGAATATTTGATGGCATTTGTTAGCAGATTATCCATTATTTTAGAAAATGCTTCCCTGTCAATATCTGCGTAAAGATGTTTTTCTGGAATATCTGTTTTAAATATTTTATGCTCTTTTTCCATGAGTGGCAGATAAGGTTGCAGAATGGTATTCAGCCAAAGCGTTACGTCTGTTTTTACATAATTCAGGCGGAAGCCTCTGCTTTCTGTTTTTCGGAAGTCGAGAAGCTGATTGCTGAGGTTCAGTAAACGCTGTGTGTTCTTTTCGATAATATGCAGGTTTCTTTTTGTTTCGGTATTTCCATCACCGGACTTGATTATTTTTTCCAATGGGGCATTAATTAATGTCAGCGGAGTCCGTATTTCATGTGTGATAAAAGTGAAAAATTGGATTTTGGCATCAGAAAGCTCTTTTTCCTTTTTGTTCTCGAAAATCTGGCGGTTGATTCGGAGCTTTTCTTCCAGCTTTGTTTTCTTATATTTGTAGAATAAGAAAATCAGGAAACAAACGGACAAGGCATAAGCCATGAAAGCCCAATTGGTAGCCCAGAAAGGAGGGGTGATGATGATAGACAATGCCTGTTCGTTATTTTGCCAGATGCCGCTACTGTTCGTAGACTTTACCCGAAAGGTATATTTTCCCGGTGATAGATTGGCAAAGGTTACTTCCTGATTCTGGTTCATATAAATCCAGTCTTTGTCTACTCCGTCCAGCATATAGGCATATCGGATAGCTTCCGGCGAAGTATAGCTGAGAGCTACATACGACAAGGTAAAAGTAGAGGCATTGTAAGGTAATTCCAGTTTTTTTGTATCTCCGGTGAAAGGTGTTTCGATATTATATTTTTTCTTTTCTTCTCCCGGCAGATGAATACGTGTGATATAGATGGGAGGAGAAAATGTATCTTCTTTAAACGATTGGGGATTAAATGAAATCATCCCGTTGATAGTCCCCATGTAGATGGTTCCATCCGGAGCTTTGTAGGACGAACTGTAGTTGAATTGGGCCTCGTGCAGACCATCTTTGTAGGTAAAGGTACGCATTGCGTAGGTTTCAGGATTAAAATGTACCAGTCCGTTTGCTGTCGAAATCCAGAAAAAGCCATTATTATCTTCTACGATTCGGTAAATAATATTGCTGGGAAGTCCGTTTTCCACGCTAATATGGTTAAATAGTCCGGTTTTCTCATTATATAAAGAGAACCCATTGACGGTAGTAACCCAAATACGTCCGTGAGAATCTTCGAAAATGGAAGTAGTATTGTTGCTGCCGATACTTTGTGAGCGATTCATATCGGAGGTGAAATGTGTCATTGTGCCATCCGTTTGGTGATAACAGTATATACCATTGGTGGAGGCCACCCAGATATTTCCATCTGTGTCTTCATAAATTTGCCGGATAAGGGCGTAAATGTCTTTCCAACGGTTGAAATCATCTTTTTCCTCATTGTATAGGAAAATGCCGTTGGATGTTCCGATAAGGAACTCATTTTGCTGTGTTTTTTCAAAGCAAAGAACAAAGTCGGACCCCAGGTTATTTCCTGTGTTAGCCTGATTGTAACGTTTGATGATTTTGCCCGAAGGAATATCCAGTAGGTCGATGCCCTTGTTGAAAGTTCCTACCCAAAGTTTATTTTTGTCGGCGAATAAACCATGTATATTGGTAGCGGATAAGGGATGTTGTGTGTTATTATAGGAATAGTTGGTGATTTTACCTGTCTTCAGGTTATATTGGTTAATACCGTTATCTTCCGTACCCAACCACAGATTCCCATATTGGTCCGGGCAGATTTCCCGTACGGCATTGCCCAACATTTGCGGATGTGTCTTTCCTCCGATGAAGTGGTTAAAGCCGGTATATTCCTTAGGGAGATAACTGATACCTCCGAAAAAGGAACCGACCCATATTCCTCCTTCTTTATCTTTGGTTAGTGAGTAAACGGCATTGTCGGCAATCGTATATTCGTTTGTCAATGATTTTGTTAATTGCCGGATAGAACGGGTCAGAATGTTATAGATGTGTATACCCGATTCAGAGGCTATCCAATACGTGTTTTTATTGAAAGGTATAATAGAACGAACCTGAATGGCAGGAATGAGTGTCGTCGTATTTTTGTCGTAATTATTATACAACATCAGTCCTCCTTTTTCCGTACCAATCAAAATACCGACATCGGGTACCGGGCAAATTGTAGAAATATGGTTTTGGCTTTTTATATCGGCTTCTCCTAAAGCCGGAATTTTGAAAAAGTTATCCGCTTGCGGGTTGTACTGATAAAAATCGTAGTAGTCTGCCACAATCGGTAATCCTTCATCGGAAATAGCCAGAGTTGAATAGACGTGTGTACTGCCCGGATAGCTTCGGGTAGTCCGGTCAGATGGAGAGTAACGTACGATTCGGTTATAATCGAGAAACCATAAATTACCCTGCTTATCTTCCCGGACGGAAATGAAATATTCCGGAGTATTTTCCTCATTCGCAAGTTGCAAAGGGTGAAAAGCATCCGTATGATAATCATAATAGCAGGTTCCCCGGTTTGTACACACCCATATTTTTTCTTCCGAATCTTCAAAAAGACTGATGATGTGGTCGTTAGGAAGGCTTTCCGGTTGATAGGAGTTATGGCGGTAAACTTTAAATGTATGTCCGTCGAACCGGTTTAACCCGTCGTCGGTCCCAAACCACATAAAACCTCTTTTGTCTTGTAGGGAACAATAAACCGTATTATGGGACAATCCTTGTTTGTTATTGTAATGTCGAAAATACAGATTCTCTCCTTTGACCGTTTGTAGCCCCGGCAACAAGAATAATAATAGAAACAGATAGAATTGTATTTTCATATAAATGTACAGTCTGTGTTCAACGGGACGAAATTAATAAAATATATTTATATGAGGAATCTTTGTTTGGCGGTAGATACTCCCGATTATCAAAATGTCACTATTACCGCAGCTAAATCGGATTAATATGGCGGGTAAAATGAATTACCCGCACATGTAACTCTTTTTAATATATGGATATGGTAGTAAAACATTCAAAAGGAGAACATTTTGTCAATCTGCAGGATAGGAGAAAAGTGCTATTCAGTCTTGAGATGCCTTTAAAATCCGCATGTGATGAGAAAATGAACGATTGATTGATTGAAATTTGAAAGCTTTTGACCGAATGTTTAAGTACAACCGGAAAAGAATTTGGTATCTTTGTCTCTGATAAAAATGGAAAAAATCTAATATCATGAGAAATGTATCTTTGATTTGTGTTTTATTTTCGTGTTTACTGAGTGCATGCAGCGGTTCTTCCGATTATTTCGAACCGCAAAAACAAAATTCGCTTCGTGCACCTTCTTATCCATTGGTAACAATTGACCCGTATACAAGTACTTGGTCGTTTACCGATAAGCTAAATGAGGACGCAACGCGTCATTGGACAGGACGTGAACATCCGTTAGTCGGTGCCTTGCGTGTGGATGGCCAGGTCTATCGTTTTATGGGGGTGGAGAAAATGCCGTTAAATGCGATTCTGCCTACGGCTGCCGTAGAAAAATGGGATGCCGTATATACGGAAAAGGAACCGGCTAAGAACTGGATATCCGATGATTTTAATGATACATCCTGGACAAAGGGGAAAGCCGCTTTCGGAACTTCCGAGCAACCGCATCTTTCTACTCTTTGGGAAAGCAAAGATATCTGGGTGCGCCGTACATTCGATTTGTCGAAGGATTGTTCTGCCGATGAGGTGATTTTGGAGTATTCGCATGATGATATATTCGAGCTTTATATAAATGGTATAGAAGTTGTCGCAACGGATTATTCCTGGAAAAGTAATGTGATGAAAGAACTTCCGGCCGAAGTAAAGGCTACCTTGAAACCCGGTAAAAATGTGATTGCGGCTCATTGCCATAACCGTATCGGGGGCGCTTATGTTGATTTTGGTTTATATACAAAAGAGCAGAATGCTACGTTCTTTGAACAGGCTGCCACACAAAAATCTGTAAATGTGTTGCCGACACAGACATTCTATGTCTTTGAATGCGGACCTGTACAGTTGGATTTGATTTTTACTTCACCTGTATTGATGGATGATTTGGATTTGATGACTAGGCCTGTGAACTATCTGTCTTATCAGGTAAAATCATTGGATGGAAAAGAGCATGATGTACAGATTTATATGGATGCTACTCCGGAATGGGCGATTAATACTCCTGGCCAGCCGGTAGAGATAAGTGCTTCTTTGGGAGGTGATAAACTTATTTATGCGAAGGCAGGGACGACGGAACAACCTATCCTTCAGAAGAAAGGGGATGATGTCCGTATTGATTGGGGATATTTCTATTTGGCTGCACCTAAGAAGGAAAATGTGAATATAGGAACGGGTTCTTACCGTCAGATGAAAAAACGTTTTGTAGAAGATGGTACGGCTTCTATTGTAGGGGTTCCCAATGATAATACTCCTGCTGCCCTGAGTGTTCTTTGTTTCTCTGATGATTTGGGTAAAGTTTCAGCTCCGGCTACCGGTTTTATGATGATTGGATATGATGATTTATATGCTATTCAGTATTTTAAGGATAACCGCATGGCTTACTGGAAACATAATGGTAAGGTGGATATGCAGCAGGCTTTGGAAAAGGCGAGTACGGATTATGCTGCTGTGATGGAGCGTTGCCGTCAGTTTGATACACAGATGATGGATGCTACGGAAAAAGCCGGAGGAAAAGAGTATGCCGAACTTTGCGCCGTTGTTTATCGCCAATCGATTGCTGCCCATAAGTTGGTGGAAGATAAGGAAGGGAACCTGATATTCCTTTCAAAAGAGAACTTTAGTAACGGTTCTGTCGGTACGGTCGATTTGTCGTATCCGTCTGCTCCTCTCTTCTTGGTTTACAATCCGGAATTATTGAAAGGAATGCTGACTCCGATATTATATTTCAGCGAAAGCGGCAAGTGGAACAAACCGTTCGCTGCCCATGATGTGGGTACTTATCCGCAGGCTAACGGACAAACATATGGAGGGGATATGCCAGTGGAAGAGAGTGGCAATATGTTGATATTGATAACCGCAATCGCTATGCGTGAAGGAAATGCCGATTATGCGAAGAAGCATTGGGAAGTTCTGACAACTTGGGCTAACTATTTGCTGAAAGAAGGTCTGGACCCTGAAAACCAGCTTTGTACGGACGACTTTGCCGGCCATTTTGCCCATAATGCCAATCTCTCTATCAAAGCGATTATGGGGATTGCCGGATATGGAAAGCTGGCGGAAATGTTGGGTGATAAAGAAACGGCGGAAAAGTATATGGCAGCTGCTAAAGAGATGGCTGCGAAATGGAAAGAAATGGCTATAGACGGCGATCATTATAAATTAACATTTGACCAGCCGGGTACTTGGAGCCAGAAATATAATTTAGTCTGGGATAGATTGTTGGGATTGAATATTTTTGACCCGTCTATTGCGACAACTGAAATGGCTTATTATCTGAAAAAGCAGAATCCTTACGGATTACCGTTGGATAGCAGGAAAACGTATACGAAATCTGATTGGATTATGTGGACGGCTTGCCTGACCGGGAATATGAGTGATTTCCATCAATTGATTTCACCGGTTTATAAATATGCAAATGAAACGACTACTCGTATGCCTTTGAGCGACTGGCATGAGACAACGGATGGCAAATCGGTTGGCTTCCGTGCCCGTTCGGTTGTGGCGGGGTATTTTATGAAGTTGTTGGAACAAGAGATGCTCGGAGCACAAGCTTCAAATTAATTCATTAAAATAACTTGATGAACATGAAAAACTGGAATATTTTGCTTGCATCGGTTTTGTTTTGCAGCTGTATTACATATTGTCATGCCGGAGATGGAGATGCTCCGGGGGAATCAAAAAAAACATATAAGAATCCGGTTATAAACTATAGTTTGCCGGACCCGACAATCATAAAAGCGAATGACGGCTATTTTTATCTGTATGCCACCGAAGATATTCGTAATCTTCCCATCCATAGGTCTAAAAACTTGGTGGATTGGGAAGAGATAGGTACAGCTTTTACAAAAGAGACTCGTCCTACATTTGAACCGAAAGGTGGGTTGTGGGCTCCGGATATTAATTTTATCAACGGACAGTATGTGTTGTATTATTCCATGTCTGTCTGGGGGGGCGAATGGACTTGCGGTATCGGGGTTGCTACGGCTGATAAACCGGAGGGACCGTTTACGGACCGGGGACCTATGTTCCGCAGCAATACGATAAATGTTCAAAATTCGATAGACCAATATTATATTGAAGATAACGGGAAAAAGTACCTTTTTTGGGGTAGTTTCCACGGTATATATGGCATAGAACTGTCGGATGACGGTTTGTCTGTTCGTGAAGGGGCCGAGAAGAAGCAGGTTGCCGGAACAGCCTATGAGGGTACTTATATCCATAAAAAAGGGGGCTATTATTATTTATTTGCCTCTATCGGGAGTTGTTGTGATGGATTAAAGAGTACCTATACTACGGTTGTCGGTCGTTCCAAAAACCTGTTCGGCCCGTACACGGACAAGCAGGGTAATCCGATGTTGGAAAATCATCATGAAGTCCTTATTCATGGAAATGACGCATTTGTCGGAACCGGTCATAATTCGGAAATAGTAGAGGATGCAAAGGGGAATGACTGGATATTCTATCATGCGGTCAGCAAAGCTAACCCGACCGGGCGTGTTTTGATGATGGACCAAGTTCGTTGGCAGAACGGTTGGCCGGTTGTAACGGGAACGTCTCCTTCATTGGAAGCGGAAGCACCTGTTTTCTGAATAGAAATTTACTAAGTATAAATAATAAATTAAGTTATCATGAAAAAGACCTTATTGGCATGTTGTGCATTGGCTTTGACGTTGAGTGCACAAGCACAGTGGAAGCCTGCCGGTGATAAGATTAAGACACAGTGGGCGGAACAGATTAATCCGAAGAATGTATTGCCTGAGTATCCGCGTCCTTTGATGGAACGTGCGGACTGGATGAACCTGAATGGCGAATGGGAATATGCCATCAAGCCGGTAGGACAGGCTGAACCGGCTACGTTTGATGGGAATATCTTGGTCCCTTTTGCTGTGGAATCTTCTCTTTCGGGTGTGCAGAAGGAAGTTGGCGACAAGAATGAATTGTGGTATAAACGTACATTCTCTGTCCCTTCTAACTGGAAAAACAAAGATGTTATTTTGAACTTCGGTGCTGTAGACTGGAAGACTGATGTTTTTGTCAATGATATTTTAATCGGTTCGCATCAGGGCGGTTTTACTCCGTTCTCTTTCAATATTACTCCCTATCTGAACGGGAAAAGCAATCAGAAGCTGGTAGTTCGTGTTTGGGACCCGAGTGATAGAGGTTACCAACCGCGCGGAAAACAAACTTCTCGCCCGGAAGGTATCTGGTATACTCCGGTAACCGGTATTTGGCAGACTGTATGGTTGGAACCTGTTGCTGCCGGTCATATTACGTCTATCAAAGCGATTCCGAATATCGATACCAATATAATGAATGTGACGGTCGGCACTTCTTGCAATTGCCCGTCCGGTATCGTAGAGGTAAAGTTGCTGGATAAAGGCCAGGTAGTTGCTTCAGCTAAAGGTATTAGTGGTAAAGAATTACGTTTGGTAGTTCAGAACCCGAATTTATGGAGTCCGTCTGACCCTTATCTATATGATATGAAGGTTTCTCTGTCAAAAGACGGTAAGATTTTGGATGAAGTAAAATCTTATACTGCATTCCGTAAGATTTCTGCGGCACGCGACAAAGATGGAATTATGCGTATGTGCTTGAACAACAAGCCGCTCTTCCAATATGGTCCGCTGGATCAAGGTTGGTGGCCTGACGGTCTGTATACTGCACCGACAGATGAGGCTTTGCTGTATGATATTCAGAAGACTAAGGATTGGGGTTTCAATATGATTCGTAAACACGTAAAGGTTGAACCGGCCCGTTGGTATTATCATTGCGATAAAGAAGGTATTTTGGTATGGCAGGATATGCCGAGCGGAGATATGGGCAATAATTGGCAGCCTCATGTTTATGGAGGTGGTACGGATAAGGAACGTACTCCGGAGTCTATAGCTAATTATTATCAGGAATGGAAAGAAATCATGGATTTCTGTATGTCTAATCCGAGTGTGGTAACTTGGGTTCCTTTCAACGAAGCATGGGGACAGTTCGATACGGAAAAAGTTGTGGCGTGGACAAAATCTTACGATCCTTCTCGTCTGATAAATCCGGCAAGTGGTGGTAACCATCGTGCTTGCGGCGATATTTTGGACTTGCATAATTATCCGGGTCCCGATATGTTCCTGTTTGATGCGCAGCGCGTAACTGTTTTAGGTGAATATGGCGGTATCGGTTTACCTTTGGAAAACCATTTGTGGTGGAATAATAAACGTAACTGGGGCTATATACAGTTCAAGAATGGTGATGAGGTAACTGCCGAATATGTTAAATATGCCAATCATCTGAAAGACTTGGTTAAGCGTGGTTTCTCTGCTGCTGTATATACGCAGACAACCGATGTTGAAGGCGAAGTAAACGGCCTTATGACATATGACCGTAAGGTTATTAAGATTAATGAGGATGCCGTGAAGAAAGCCAATCAGGCTGTTATAAATGAAATGTCTAAATAGCATTTAGTATAATCCAATCATGAAACGAATACTGAGCATTGCTTCTTTTTTGTTGTTTTGTTGCATAACCGCTTTATGGGCTGTTCCGCGTTCTGAATATCCACGTCCTCAGTTCGAACGTGCCGATTGGGTTAATTTGAACGGCGAATGGACTTGTTCGTTCGATTTCAGCGGTTCCGGCTTGGAACGCGAGTTCTATAAATCGAAAGGTTTTGATAAAAAGATTATTGTCCCTTTCTGTCCGGAAAGCGAATTATCCGGAGTGGGATATAAGGATTTTATCAATCATTTTTGGTATCAGCGTACTATTACGATTCCGCAGGAATGGACCGGAAAGAATATCTTGCTGAATTTCGGAGCAGTTTTCTATAAATCGGAAATTTATGTGGACGGCGTATTTGCCGCCCGCCATTTTGGTGGAACTTCTTCGTTCTCCGTTGATATTACTTCGTTGGTAAAACCGGGGCAGACACATAGTTTGGTTGTATATGTGGAAAGCGATGTACGCAGTACTAAACAACCGGGTGGTAAACAAAACTTGCAATTCGAGTCCTATGCCTGCAACTATACTCGTACAACTGGTATTTGGCAGACGGTTTGGATGGAGGCCGTACATCCGGAAGGTTTACAGTCTGTACAGGTCGTGACGGATATCGACCAGCAACAACTGGTGGTACGTCCCCGTTTCTACAAGGAATTGGGTGGTAAACTGCAGGTGACGTTGAAAGATAACGGTAAAACGGTTTCTACTCAGACTGTTACCGCCAGCTCTTTGTCGACGGCAGTCCTTCCGGTGAAGAAGATGAAAACTTGGAGTCCTGAAAGTCCGTTCCTGTATGATGTTGAATACAAAGTACTGGATAAGAATGGTCATGTTGTGGATGTGGTAAATGCCTATGTTGGCATGCGTAAAGTCCATATCGAGGGGAATAAGATTTATCTGAACAACAAGCCGTATTATCAGCGTTTGGTGTTGGATCAGGGTTTTTATCCTGATGGAATCTGGACTGCTCCGAGCGATGAGGCACTGAAACGTGATATCGAATTGTCGATGGAAGCCGGTTTCAACGGAGCGCGTTTGCATCAGAAAGTTTTCGAAGAACGTTTCTACTATTGGGCGGATAAGATGGGGTATCTGACTTGGGGGGAAGCTTCCAGTTGGGGAATGGATTGCAATGACATTGAAGTGGCTCGTAATTTTATTGCCGAGTGGACTGAAATTGTTCAACGCGACCGTAATCATCCGTCTCTTTTGATATGGACACCTACAAATGAGGAATTTTGGCCGGATCGTATTCAATATCCGCGCCTGATGCACGATTTGTATAATATTACCAAGCTGATAGACCCCACTCGTCCGTTCCACGGAGCAAGTGGAGGGGTACACGTCGCTACGGATATCTGGACAAGCCATAATTACGAACAAGATCCGGTCAAGCTGAAAGAGCAGGTGTACAACAATGGCAATATGTCCGGAACGCCCAGATGGGAAATCCAGCTGATGCCGAAGAATATAGGCTTTAACGGGCTGAAATATACCGACCAGTACGTATTCCCTGAGTATAAGAAAGATATGCCTTATCTGTTAGATGAATTCGGTGGAATAAAATGGAACCCGTCGCAACAGATGCAGAGTGCTCAGAATACTTCTTGGGGATATGGTGAACCGCCTCGTTCCCTCGATGAATTTTATGCGCGTCTGGAAGGCCAGGTGAATGCGGTCCTGTCTCTATCCCAGGATGTTTGGGGCTATTGTTATACACAGCTGACAGATGTGGAACAGGAACAAAACGGTATTTATTATTATGACCGTAAACCAAAGTTCGACATGAAGCGTATTCATGCGATTTTCAGTAAACAACCGGGAACGGAGTAATAGCTGAAACATTCGCGACATAGAGCGAAAAGAGAATAGATTATGCCGGCGAAAGCTTGCATCTTATGGAAATGAGGTTGTTCAAAAAAGTTATATAACTTTGAACAACCTCGTTTCTTTATCAAATATTCTTAAACGCGGACATATTGCCGGATGCCTTCAAACGCTTATATTGTTTAAGTCAATTATAATCTGTAACTTTGCCGGACTAACAGAAGAAATAATGAAATATAATACAGAAGAAAAAAAATTGGTTATGCCCGAATACGGACGTAATATTCAGAATATGGTAGACTATTGCGTGACTATTCAGGACAGAGAAGAACGTAAACGCTGTGCCGACTCTATTATAAACATCATGGGTAATATGTTCCCTCATTTGCGTGATGTAAATGATTTTAAGCATATATTGTGGGATCACCTCGCTATTATGGCAGATTTCAAATTGGATATCGATTATCCGTATGAAATTATAAAGAAAGAAGATTTGTATTCCCGTCCGCCACGTTTACCGTATAATAATTCCCGTATCCGTTATCGGCATTATGGAAAAACACTTGAACTGATGATACGTAAGGCTACGGAATTTGAACCCGGAGCAGAGAAGGATTTATTGATTAAACTACTTGCCACTCAGATGAAGAAGTCGTTCCTGACTTGGAATAAGGAGTCTGTCGACGACCGTAAAATATTTAAAGATTTGGATGAACTTTCCGATGGACAGATTGTACTGGATGAAGAAGTGCATAAACTGGCGGAAAGCCGTGATATTCTGGCTCGTAACAACAACAATAATAACAATAAGAAAAATTATACGCGTAAAGGCAGATGAGTTCTTTTGTCATAGAAGGAGGTTGCAGATTGTCCGGAGAGATTATTCCTCAAGGTGCTAAAAATGAGGCCTTGCAGGTTATTTGTGCGACACTGCTTACTCCGGAAAAGGTGACTATTCATAATGTACCTGATATTTTGGATGTGAACAACCTGATACAGCTTTTGCGCGATATGTGTGTAAAGGTGGAACATCCGTCTGCTGATACTTATACTTTTCAAGCTGACGATATCGACCTTAATTATTTGCAAACCGAAGATTTTATCCGTAAAAGCGGTTCACTTCGTGGCTCGGTGATGATTGTGGGACCGCTGGTTGCCCGTTTCGGCAAGGCGTTGATACCGAAGCCGGGAGGAGACAAGATTGGCCGTCGTCGTTTGGATACACATTTTGTAGGTATCCAGAAATTGGGAGCTTGTTTTGGCTATGATGCCGAACGTCAATTGTACGAAATTGAGGCGAAACGCTTGAAAGGTACTTATATGCTATTGGATGAGGCTTCAGTGACAGGTACAGCCAATATTTTGATGGCAGCCGTGTTAGCTGAAGGTAAAACGACTATCTATAACGCAGCTTGTGAACCTTATTTGCAACAACTTTCCTCTATGTTGAACCGGATGGGGGCCCGTATTTCGGGAGTTGGTTCCAATCTTCTGACAATCGAAGGTGTGGAATGTCTGGGCGGTACGACGCATACGATTTTGCCGGATATGATTGAAGTCGGCAGTTTTATCGGTATGGCTGCCATGACTGGTTCGGATATTACAATAAAAAATACAGGTTACGATATGCTGGGGATTATTCCGGAATCGTTTCGCCGGCTCGGTATTACAGTGGAGCAGGTTGGGGATGATATTCATATTCCTACGCATGATTCGTATCAGATAGATACTTTTATCGATGGTTCAATCATGACAATTGCCGATGCACCGTGGCCGGGACTGACTCCGGATTTGTTGAGTGTTTTTCTGGTTGTGGCAACTCAGGCCGTTGGCAGTGTCTTGATTCATCAGAAAATGTTTGAAAGCCGTCTGTTTTTTGTTGATAAACTGATAGATATGGGAGCGCAGATTATCCTTTGTGACCCGCACCGGGCTACGGTGATTGGATTGGGGAATCGCTTTCGTTTACGTGGTTCCAATATGGTATCGCCTGATATCCGCGCCGGTATTGCATTGCTGATAGCAGCTATGAGTGCGGATGGTATCAGTCATATTCATAATATTGACCAGATAGACCGTGGGTATCAAAATATTGACAAACGATTGAATAGTATCGGAGCACGTATAACCCGTCTGTAAATATTCATGCGATGATAAGAAAAGAAGATGTATTCAAAATAGGACAGTTCGCCAAGCCTCATGGCATAAAAGGGGAAATTGCACTCGTGACGAACAGTGACGTTTTTGAGGATTCCGACGATGCTTATATCGTGTGTGAGATAGAGGGTATTTTAGTCCCTTTCTTTGTTGAAGATTATCGTTATAAAACAGATACGGTTATTTTGCTGAAACTTAAAAATGTAGATGACGAACGGGCTGCCCGTGAATTTGCAGGTCGTGAAGTTTTTTACCCGCTGGATGAAATGGATGAAGATGACCTGATGGGGAATATGACTTGGGATAGCTTTATCGGTTATATAGTCGTAGACGATAAATACGGTGAGTTAGGAACAATAACTGATGTCGATGAGTCGACAATTAATGTTCTTCTTCAGATTTCTCACCAAGGAGAAGATATTTTATTGCCGGCTGCCGAGGAACTGATTCTTTCGGCAGATCATGAAAATAAAAAGCTGACCGTTTCCGTACCGGAAGGTTTGCTGGATTTATGAAATTGATAAAAAACACATGGCAAAAAAGCAACGAAGTACAAATAAAAAGTCATTCTGGCATCGGATTCGCTTCAAATATAAGCTGTCCTTTTTTAATGAAGGTACATTGGAAGAAGTCTGGTCGTTCCGTTTGTCACGACTGTCCGCATTTGCCATGCTGGCACTGTTCGCTTTTCTTCTGATAGCTTTTACAGCTTTGATTATTATTAAAACCCCGATACGAAACTATTTGCCGGGATACCTGGATGTGGAAGTGCGTAAAGAGATTATGCAAAATACCCTTCGAGCCGACTCGCTGGAACGAATGTTGCAAATCCATAAATTGTATCTGGATAATGTTGCCGGTATTCTTTCCGGGACAATGTCGGTCGATTCCATCCGTAATATAGATTCTTTGGCTCGTACGCAGGCGGATTTTGAGATACCTCGCAGTAAACAGGAAGCGGAATATGTAAAGGAATTTGAAGAAGCTGAAAAATATAATTTGGCTGTATTGGACCCTAATCCGGTTCCGACAGACGGTGTTTTTTTCTATAAACCTGTAAATGGGATAGTCTCTTCTCATTATGAGGCGGATGCACGCCATTTTGGTGTAGATTTGGTCGCAGCACCTAAAGAGAGTGTGCTTGCAACACTGGATGGTACTGTTACTTTTGCCGGTTTCGACCCGAATTCCGGCAATGTTATCCAGGTTCAGCATAAAAATGGCTTCTTATCTATTTATAAACATAACGAACTATTACTGAAGGAAATCGGAGACCGTGTGGTTGCCGGAGAAGCTATTGCTTTAGTAGGTAATACAGGGAAATTATCGACCGGTCCGCACCTTCATTTCGAGTTGTGGTATAAAGGTAATCCGGTCAATCCCGAAGAATATATAGCTTTTTAATATTCATGAAAAGAAATTTAGCCATATTGGGCTCGACAGGCTCTATCGGAACACAGGCGCTGGAAGTGGTAAGCGAACATCCTGACCTTTTTGAAGTATATGCGTTGACAGCCAACAATCAGGTTGATTTATTGATTAATCAGGCACGTAAATATATGCCCGAAGTGGTTGTTATTGCCAATGAACAGAAATATCCGGAACTGAAGGAGGCGTTGGAAGACCTTCCTATCAAGGTTTGGGCAGGTTCGGAAGCAATAGCTCAAGTGGTGCAATCGGAGCCGATTGATATGGTATTGACAGCCATGGTCGGTTATGCCGGTCTTAGGCCTACCATTTCTGCTATTAAAGCGGGTAAAGCTATTGCTTTGGCCAATAAAGAGACTTTGGTTGTTGCCGGTGAGTTGGTTACAGCCTTAGCTGCTGAATATAAAGTTCCTATCCTTCCGGTCGATTCTGAACATTCTGCTATTTTTCAGTGTTTAGCCGGAGAATGGGAGAATTCTGTGGAAAAGATACTGCTTACGGCATCGGGCGGTCCTTTCCGGACGAAAACAAAGGATGAACTGGCACAAGTGACAAAAGTACAGGCTTTGAAGCATCCGAATTGGCAGATGGGAGCTAAAATTACAATTGATTCTGCTTCCATGATGAATAAAGGATTTGAAATGATTGAAGCTAAATGGCTGTTTGGAGTTACACCCGGACAGATACAAGTTGTCGTGCATCCGCAGTCGGTTATTCATTCCATGGTTCAGTTTGAGGATGGTGCCGTAATCGCTCAATTGGGTATTCCGGATATGAAATTGCCTATCAGCTATGCTTTTTCTTATCCGAAGCGTTTGCAGAGTAAAGCACCCCGTTTGGATTTCGGGCAATATTCGACTCTCACTTTTGAGGAACCGGATATGGAACGTTTCCGTAATCTGGCGTTTGCTTTCGAAGCTGTTCGCAAGGGAGGAAATATGCCTTGTATTCTGAATGCAGCCAACGAAGTGGTAGTTGCTGCTTTCCTGCAGGATAAGATTGGTTTCCTGCAAATGAGTGAGGTAATAGAAAAAACAATGGAAAAGGCATCTTTCATTACAACTCCTGCTTATGAAGATTATGTGGAGACGGATGCGGAAGCCAGGCGGATAGCCGCAACCTTTTTTTAGTTGTAAACGGACTGCCGGTATCCGGTAGCCAAAATGTTTTAACAGTAAAATAAATTAGAAACAATAAATGGAAACATTTTTAATTAAGGCACTACAACTTATTTTGAGTTTGTCAATTTTAGTGCTGGTCCACGAGTTCGGGCATTTTATTTTCGCCCGTATTTTTAAAGTGCGGGTGGAGAAATTCTACCTTTTTTTCGACCCGTGGTTTTCACTTTTTAAGTTTAAACCGAAAAATAGCGATACTGAATATGGTATCGGCTGGCTGCCTTTAGGTGGTTATTGCAAGATATCAGGTATGATAGACGAAAGTATGGACAAGGAGCAAATGGCACAGCCGCCCCAGCCTTATGAATTTCGCTCGAAACCTGCCGGACAGCGATTGATGATTATGGTTGCAGGGGTTGTATTCAATTTCCTGTTGGCATTGTTTATTTATTCGATGATTCTTTATGCTTGGGGAGACACGTATCTGCCTTTGAAGAATATGAAGGCTGGTATGAATTACAGCGAAACTTTCCAAGAAGTCGGTTTTCATGACGGAGATATTCTTTTGAAAGCTGATGATGTCGAATTAGAACGTTTTGGGGAAGAAAGTTTTCGTCAGGTTGTTGAAGCAAAAACAGTGACTGTTCTACGTGATGGAGTGGAAACGGTTATTTCTATGCCGGGCGATATGATGCAGCGCGTGATGCGCGATAAAAAAGGCTTTGCCGATCCGTTCCGTTTCCCAATGGTCGTACGCGAAGTGGACGGGAACAGTTCTCCGGCCGCTTTAGCCGGTTTACAGCCCAAAGACAGCATCGTTTCCATCAATGGAGTGATAACCCCTACATTTGATGATGTTTCGGCTATTCTGGCCAAAAATAAGGACACTGAGATAACAATTGGTTATTATCGGGATGGTATGCCGGCTTCCCTGAGTTTACGTACCGATACGGCTGGTAAAATGGGCGTATATGCCATGTTGCCGGGTGAATTGTATCAAACGGTTACCCGTAAGTATGGTTTCTTCGAATCCTTCCCTGCGGGTATTCAATTAGGGGTAAACACGCTGAAGGGCTATGTAAATGACATGAAATATGTCTTTACGAAAGAAGGTGCCTCCAATCTGGGTGGATTCGGGACTATCGGCGGTTTGTTTCCTTCGCAATGGGATTGGAAAATATTTTGGCAGCGTACGGCATTTCTTTCCATTATCTTGGCCTTTATGAACATCTTACCTATTCCGGCATTGGATGGCGGACATGTGATGTTCTTGCTTTATGAGGTAATTGCTCGTCGTAAGCCAAGCGACAAATTTCTTGAATATGCTCAAATCACAGGAATGTTCCTTTTGTTTGCTTTATTGATTTATGCAAATGGAAACGACTTGGTTCGTTTCTTCTTTAAATAGGAGATTTCTTTGGTGTAGGAAATAAAAAAGAGGGCCTTTTCGGGTCCTCTTTTTTATTTTGGATGTCTTTTGTTTTATTTTGCTGCATTGATTGCATCCAGAATTTTTTTGGAATTAGCATCTTCCGGATTAAGTTTGAGGGCTTGTTCCAAGTATCCTTTTGCTTTAGCCATCTGTGCATCTGCTTTCGCTTTTTCTTTGCTGTATTTGTCTGCATCTGAAGTTGCGAGAGGAGTCGCACTTGCCAGGATTTTAGCTCCGTCGTTGTAGAACATAACGCCAAGGCTATAAAGCGCATTACCTTTATATTTTACGTCGTTTACAACCAGTACATCCTTAAACAATTCTTCTGCTTTATCCAGTTTACCTGCTTTTTGGGCAGCCTGTCCTTGTTTCATGCAATATCCGTAAAGTATTTTTTCCAGATTAACGTTTTTAGGGTTTACAGCTAAGCCGGCTTCCACGGTTGAACAGAATTCTTCCGCTTTATCCAGGTTGCGGAGTGACATTGCTTTGCCGACATAGGCATTATCCACATTGTTTTTTTTCTGGATGGACATATCGTAGAATTTTACAGCATCATCATACTTTTTAGCATTGAATGCTGCAAACCCACAATTGAATATACGGTCCGCATCCTCATAGTTGGTAAGTTTTAAATACTCGCTGTACTTTGTTGCAGCTTCTTCGTAATTTTTAGCTTGCATGGCTGCATCTCCTTCTTCACGCAATTTGTCTGCGTTTGCATCTTGTGCAAATAAATTACCGATACTCAGGCAGAAAGCCAATAATAAAACAATTTTCTTCATGGTGATTAAATGTAATTTTGTATTAATGCGCACTAAGGTAGTAAGTGTCCCGATAGAAACAATAGCTTTTTGCTTTTTTTTAGATTTATAAAGAAAACGGAAACATTGTAAAAAAAGAGGTGCGGAGTATTTGAACCTTTTACCTCTTTTCTATTTCACAGGATTTTTACTTAATATCTGTTGAATACAATTAATAGCCTTTAATCCTATTTACATGAAAAAGGTGCTTATTTCATAAAACAAGCGGATACCTTTTGTACCGGCGGGAGTAAGTGCCACGTGGTTCTCGTTGTTCTTAATCTCTTTGGGAATTCCGATTATCATAGTGGTAGTTTTTAGATGATTATTGGCCTACAATATACGAATAATCTGATAAATTGTTATCGAAAAGGGCTGTTTTTGCAAATAAGAGGTGTTAAAATAACAAAGGCGACCTGTCTGCCGGGTCGCCTTTTGTCTTATTGTAAGCCGGAAAGGTTTTATAATCCTTGTCCGTGGCAATTTTTGTATTTCTTACCGCTACCGCAAGGACACGGATCATTACGCCCTACACGTTTTTCGGCGCGAACCGGTTCCTGGCGCGGCTGTTGCGGAGCGCGGGCTTCAGGAGTATTGTTGCCGGAAATATCCGTTTTTTCCGTCCGGTATTTGCTCATATCCTGACGATGTTCGGGAGCCGCTTGCTGTACGGCGATACGTTGGCGGGCAGCCATTGCCTGTTTTTCTTCTTCGGTCGGTTCTTCGCGTACCGGTATCTGACCGCGCATCAGGATAGCAGCAGTTCTGCGGTTCATGTTGTCGACCATTGTTTTGAACAGGTTGTATGATTCCAGTTTGTAAATCAACAACGGATCTTTATTTTCGTAGCTGGCATTCTGTACCGAGTGGCGCAATTCGTCCATTTCGCGCAGGTGTTCTTTCCAGGCATCATCGATAGTATGCAATACGATAGATTTCTGGAATGATTTGGCGATAACCTTACTTTCCGTTTCGTAAGCTTCTTTCAGGTTGCAGGAAACATTATACATCCGTTTACCGTCGGTAATAGGTATCATAATGTTTTCATACATAGCACCCTGATGCTCGTAAACCTGCTTGATGACCGGGTTGGCAACCTGTATCATTCGTTCCATGCGGCGTTTGAAAAGCGTCAGAGTTTCCTCGAACAGTTTGTCAATCAATTGTGCCGGTTTGGTGCTCTTGAATTCTTCTTCCGAAATAGGGCTTTCCATCGCGAATGTCTTGAACAATTCCAGCTTGAAACCTTCATAATCCATATCATCGGTATGCTGTTCCACTATAGCCGTCGAAGTGTCGTAAATCGTATTCAACACATCCAGCCCGATACGTTCTCCCATCAAGGCGTGACGGCGGCGGGTGTAGATTACGTTACGTTGCGAGTTCATCACATCATCGTATTCCAGCAAACGTTTACGGATACCGAAGTTGTTTTCTTCCACCTTCTTTTGCGCACGTTCCACGGACTTGCTCAACATGTTGTGTTCCAATACTTCGCCTTCTTTGAAGCCCAGTTTGTCCATCAGTCCCGCAATCTTTTCGGAAGCGAACAGACGCATCAAATCGTCCTCCAGGGAAACGAAGAACACAGATGAACCCGGGTCACCCTGACGTCCGGCACGACCACGCAACTGGCGGTCTACACGGCGGCTTTCGTGACGTTCCGTACCGATGATAGCCAAACCGCCGGCATCCTTCACTTCCTGCGACAACTTGATGTCGGTACCACGACCGGCCATGTTGGTCGCAATAGTCACGGTACTGCTTTGTCCGGCCTGTGCGACGATTTCGGCTTCTTTCTGGTGCAGTTTAGCGTTCAATACGTTATGTTTAATCTTACGCATGGTAAGCATACGGCTCAGCAATTCGGAAATCTCGACGGATGTCGTACCCACCAGTATCGGGCGTCCGGCTTCGGTCAGCTGTACGATTTCTTCGATTACGGCGTTGTACTTTTCGCGCTTAGTCTTGTAGATACGGTCGTTCATGTCGTTACGGGCAATCGGACGGTTTGTCGGGATTACCACAACATCCAGCTTATAGATGTCCCAGAATTCGCCTGCTTCCGTTTCGGCAGTACCGGTCATACCGGCCAGCTTGTGATACATACGGAAATAGTTCTGTAAGGTAATAGTGGCGAATGTCTGTGTGGCAGCCTCCACTTTTACCCGTTCTTTTGCTTCGATAGCCTGGTGCAATCCGTCGGAATAGCGGCGGCCATCCATGATACGGCCGGTCTGTTCGTCTACAATCATTACCTTGTTGTCCATCACGACATATTCGTCATCTTTCTCGAACAATGTGTAAGCTTTGAGCAACTGATTGATTGTGTGAACACGTTCGCTTTTTACGGAATAGTTTGCAAGCAGCTCGTCTTTTTTCGCCTGTCTTTCTTCTTCGTTTTGGATATGTTCCAGCTCGGAAAGTTCAGACGTAATATCAGGCAGGACGAAGAATGTCGGGTCGTCAGACTTGCCGGTCAGCAGGTCGATACCTTTATCCGTCAGCTCGATGCTGTTATTTTTTTCATCGATAACGAAATACAATTCATCTGTCGCTTCATGCATGTGACGCATGTTTTCGGACATGAAATATTCTTCCGTTTTCAACATCTGTGCTTTGATACCTTGTTCGCTCAGGAACTTAATCAATGCTTTGTTGCGCGGAAACCCCTTGAACGAACGGTAGAGTAGGATAGAACCTTCTTCCACCTCTTTCTGGTTGCTGCTGGCCATTTTCTTCTTGGCTTCAATCAACAACTTGGAGCAGAGGTCTTTCTGTGCGTTTACTACGACTTCCACGTTCGGACGGAACTGTTCGAACAATTGCTCTTCGCCCCGGGGAATAGGACCGGAAATAATCAACGGCGTACGGGCATCGTCAATCAATACGGAGTCGACCTCATCGACGATTGCATAATTATGTTTGCGTTGTACCAAATCGTTCGGACTGATAGCCATATTGTCACGCAGGTAGTCGAAACCGAACTCATTGTTCGTACCGAATGTAATGTCGGCATTGTAAGCCTTGCGGCGCGCGTCGGAATTGGGCTGGTGCTTGTCGATACAATCCACCGACAGTCCGTGGAACATATACAACGGTCCCATCCATTCGGAGTCACGTTTGGACAGGTAGTCGTTCACCGTTACCACATGTACTCCGTTGCGAGTCAGGGCATTCAGGAATACCGGCAGGGTGGCCACAAGTGTTTTACCTTCACCGGTTGCCATTTCCGCGATTTTTCCTTTATGCAGTACGACACCACCGAACAGCTGTACGTCATAGTGTACCATATCCCAGACGATTTCGTTACCGCCCGCTTTCCAGTGATTGTGATAGATAGCCTTGTCGCCGTCTATTTCCACAAAGTCATGTGTCGTAGCAAGGTCGCGGTCGAAATTATTTGCCGTAACGACAACTGTTTCGTTTTCGGAGAAACGGCGTGCCGTCTCTTTCATGATGGAGAATACTTCCGGCAGTACTTCTTCGAGCACGACTTCCATTTTCTCCGTAATTTCCTTTTCTATTTTATCTACTTCAGCCCAAATCGTTTCGCGTTCTTCCAGTTCCTTGTCGTCTATACCTTTGCGCAGTTCTTCCACTTTGGCGCGTTCGTCGGCAACATAGTCCTGGATACGTTGTTTGATTTCATCTGTTTTCGCACGCAACTCGTCGTGCGAAAGTTTTTGGATTGACGGATAAACAGCCTTAATCTTATCCACATAAGGGGTAAATTCCTTAAGGTCTCGCTGCGACTTGTTGCCGAACAGCTTCGTCATAAATTCATTAAATCCCATGATATATTTGTTTTAATTTTATTAGATAGAAAGAGTATGGATGCGTGGCTTTATATATAACCTACGCATGACTGACTGTCAATTGTCATTTGTTGACGGTCAGTTCCCTTAACGGCAGGCTGGTAGACGCATTCGGCGGCCTGATTCTCAGCACATGGGTTACCGTGGGGGCTACCTCTGTGGCTTTCACTTCACGGTAAATACGTTCCGGTTTGATGCCGTTGCCCATAAATACCAGTGGGGTAATAACTGCGTTGTTTCGTATTAATTTGACTTTTTCTTTCGAGTTCTCGTTGTTAATCAGCCAACCCGGTTGCAATTCGATAATCAAATCACCCCGTGTAGAAAGATGTGTTCCTTGCAAATAGTCGGAAGTCTGTTCGTTCCAAGTCCCGGAACGCAGAACATTCTCCGTTACAACATGCTGCACGCCACTGAATTCGCGAAGGAATTCAGCCGCTTTGTCCTGTACGGCTGCCAGTTCCAGCTTAGCCTCTTCTATCGCTTTCCGGTTCAGGAATATCTGGTTGTTGTAGAAACCTGTAACCCAATTCGTCTGCTGTCCGTAGATGGCCATCAGATACATATTCAGCAAGGCGAGACAACGTTTCGGATAAAATTCACCGTTTGTCAGGAACAATCCGTCGGGATATTGTTCTTCGCTCTTGTAATACCCCGAACCGGTGAGTACAATCAATGTATTGGCAAGACCCACCTTTTTGTCTATTTTATCTAACAACTGTTCAAGGTCTTTGTCCAACTGATAGTACGTATCCTGTATTTCACGCGTATATTCCTTACTCATGTTCCCCCGGTAGTTGCCGGCGTAGTATGTGATGGAAAGCATATCCGGACAACTTCGTGTGCCGAAAGCCCCGTATTCAAGGAACTGGAGTGCCAACCGGTTGATTTCCTTATTGATAAAAGGGGATGTTTTCAGATTGAAGAAACACTCTTTTGTGTTTTCCTTAAACGTATATTTATAGGACACGTCATCCAGCACATAAGGAAACGCGTTGAATTTGTCGAGTGGAAGCGAAGGAGTCCACACCATCTGCTCCAGACGTGTCGAAAGCGATTCGGGACCATTGTTATAGCGGTCCACATACCAAGGGATGCCTTTGTAGAAAGTCGTGGTAGCCCACTTCCCATTGTAATCGTCCATCCAGAAAGCCCCATTTGCCGCATGGCCTGCCGAAAGAATGGCACTTTCAGGGTCGGGAGCGATGGAATACACGTCACTTCTGCCGTTGGAGGCGATTTTCAGTTCGTCCCCGATAGTCGAGCTGAACAGCTTTCGCGGGGAATAATGTTCCTTCGTGTAATTACCCAGATATTCCGGGTCGTTCAGGATGGAAACTTCCTGATCTTTCTCGAAATCATACGTTTTCTTTCCTGAAATACCGTTATAGTTGGGATTGCTCCCGGTAAACAGGGTGGCGAAAGCGCTTGCCTGGTCGATGTCGGAAAATTCGAACCGGATGTTGCTGTACACCAATCCTTCATTCATCAACCGTTTGAAACCACGTTCGCCGAACGTGTTGTAAAAGTATTCGATATAATCGCCCCTCAACTGGTCCACAGTGATGCAAACCACTAATTTAGGGGTGTGTTGCTGTGCCTCTAAGTTGGTGACAACCAGAATTGCGATGAGTGATGATAATATTTTTCTTACCCGATGTTCCATATTTTTCTATATACGCCATATCCCGAACGCAGCCAAAGGCTCATTACCAGCGGGATAAATGCCGGATTTAAGTGCTGTGGAATGAAATGCCAGCCTATCAGCATGAGCGTAAGCGCCGCAAAGTTAATAAAATGATAGCAATATGCAGCCTTTCTGAACTTTTTTACTGCAAACAAAATAACAGCGACCAAATCGAAAGGTTGCAACCACACCACCGACCAGTTCGGCCAGATACTCGGATGAGTGGAGACGAAACAGAGGAAAAACAAGACTACGCCTCCGATTCCGGCGATGAAAAACAATAAACAGTCCACAATCCGGAAGTATGTTTTCCGGCGCCATTCACTGAAAGTAATGGCCAGCACAAGAAAGAAAAATGCCCAACAACAGAGTAACGGGCTAAAAAAGTCGCCCCATGTCGCCGTGTCATCCTCTTCGATTTCTTCCGTCAACAGGTGAGTGGAAGCAACCAACTTCCGCGAACTTCCATCCGGTCCGATAATGGTAGCCGTCCCGAACGCCTCTTTCAGGTAAGTCGGCAGAAACATCATTTCGCGTGTGGTAGCCGTCCGGTCTGTCGGGCTGCCCAGTGCCAGGTCGCATCCGAAGATAAGCCAGGGTTTGTTGCGCATGGCATAATTTATCAGCTCACGGAAGGTCTGTTCCTGATAAGGCGGTTGATAATGGATTTGTCCGTTTGTGCTTTTCTCGAAAACCGCAGCCGGTCGCGTCGCGCAATTATCGAAGAAGAAATTATACCGGTACACCCGGTTTTGGGGGAGACTATTGATGACGAGCGCCTCCCAGACCTTGTTCTTTTCAATCGAGTCGAGGTTCAGCACCTGTTCGGTCACCTCGCTGCCCCGCATTGCATATTCGAGTATGAAATCCCGGAAATCCCGTACTCCCAACATATAATCCGTATCTCCTTTGGCAAAACGGTAAATAAAGTTCGGTTTCGAGAAATCGAAAACTCCGTAATTGAAGACAACATCTATCTTCTGCAACGAATCCCGAATCAATACCGTATCTCTCACCCGGATAGCCGTGTGCCCGTAGACTGTGAATACCGCTTCCTCGGATGCGCCCGCCGTCAGTAAACTGATTTGGGCATTATTGCTCATCCGGATGATTTCCGCCCGGAGCGCAGGGAGCGTGAATAACAGGAGGAAAAGGAAGATGCTTTTTTTCATTGATTATTCTCTGTTTACATTTTCAGTCAATAAATAACTCACATGCGTGCTGCTCCCGACACGTACAATCACGTTTTCTTTGATATATTGGTCGAGGTCGGCCTTGGCCCTGTAATGGGAACAAGCATTCAATGCGGCATAAATCGGAGTCGTAATCGTCTCGTTACGTTTCAGGTAATCCACCATCCGGTTTTTCCGTTCTTTCGGCAAATAACCGGCCGTCTCTTTTCCTTTTTCAAGTTTTACATATTTGAGCTGATTTTTCAGTTTTTCCGAGCAGCGGAAGTTCACGCCGTCCACCGACACGGTAAATTTCCCGTTCGGCAACTTCCGGCTGCGGAGCGAAGGCGAGAAATGCCCTAACTCTTCCAGTTCCACATGGTCCCCGTATTCCAGTGACAGCCTGATTACCCATACCAGCGAGTCCAACACCGCCTTTACGTCGGCCGACGAAATAGACCCCCGTTCGCAGATGAGTGCGCAAATGTCATCCATTCTCTTTGTTCCGTTAGGAATTGCGCGTGCGTGGCAGAGTGCTTCCTCTTTGCGGTCTTTCGGTTGCGGAGTCTGGTGTACGCTGAATTTTATAGCCATATATACTAATGTTTGTTACCTGAATAATTTTAAAATAGATGCAAGCTTATTCGCCTTAGCCGGGATGTATTCGGATTTTGTTGCCCGGCTAATCGTCTTTCGATAATTGTCGTAAGGCCTTTTGACAATTGTGGTAAGACCTTTCGATAACCGTCGTAAGGCCTTACGACAATTATCGAAAGGCAAATCGAACGGCTGCAAAGATACAACAGAAAGAGGCAAATTGTTCATTTCACCTTGATTATTTGCTGTTTTTGCCGATTGCCTTTGATAAAGAAATGAATGGAAAATTTGATTTGTGAGGTTTTATATCAAGGGGTGTACATTGTGATGGAGTCGTAACGATTGGGTTTTTGCAATATACAGATTACAAAAATAGGGGATTCGAGAATGATGGTGTTAAATAATGTTTTATATATGAAAATCAAGGATTCTTTTTTTGTTGTATACAATATAAGCGTTACATTTACAGGCGATGAAAAATAAGGATTGATTTGTTGATTTTGTGAAGAATGATAACCTAATCTATTGTCTTTACTTATGGAAAAGAAACTTTCTATATCCGTGTATATACCTTTTTATAATGTTGAGTCCTATCTTTCGGAATCGATACAAAGTGTTTTGGAACAGTCTTTTCGAGATTTTGAATTGATTCTGATTAATGACGGCTCCACTGATAAAAGTCTGCAAATCGCTCAAGGTTTTTCGGATGAACGTATACGTGTGATTGACAATCATCATGATTTTATTCAAACTTTGAATATCGGCTTGGAGCAGGCTGTCGGTAAATATGTTATCAGAATGGACGCCGATGATAAGATGCATAAGGATAGATTATTGGTCCAGTATAATTATTTAGAAAATAATGAAGATATAGCGGCTTGTGGTGCCGGGTTTGAGCGGTTTGGATATGGAAGTGGAAAATATATGCCTCAATTATTGGATTCCGATGAAATAGAAAATGGTTTTATAGATTATAATTGCTTTGCAGTGGGGATGATGAGAAAAGACTTTTTAGATTTTTATCAAATTCGTTATAAACAGGAATATATTTATGCAGAAGATTATAAACTTTGGGTTGATATCGTGTTAGCTGGCGGTAAATTGTCGAATCTACCACGAGTTTTGAATTATTATCGTATTCATGAACAGCAGATTAGCACGGTGAATAATATGCAAATGATTGAAAATTCATTTGTTATCCGTCAAGAGATTATCCGATATTTGTTGAAGCGTGATAATGTAAAGTATAATAATGTTGTGCCAGTTTGTGATTTGTTATATGACCTTTATATTCGTAATGTTTTGACTATAAAGGATTATTGTCAATTGGTGTCCTATTTAATGAAAATTTGATATGCTATGAAAGAGTTGACAGTGATTATACCATTTTTGAACGAAGGAGAAGAAGTATATAATACAGTAAAAAATCTTCGGGATACGGCAAGTGATAAAATCAATATCATGTTGATAAATGATGCGTCGGAAGATGGATATGATTATAAGGCTGTGGCGGATAAGTTTGATGCAGCTTATATTTGTCATTCGGAAAGAAAAGGGGTTGCTGCTTCAAGAGATGAAGCAGTAGAGAATTGTCCTACGGAGTTCTTTTTACTTCTGGATGGACATATGCGTTTTTTTCAGAATGATTGGGTCGAGTTAATAGTTCAAGAATTGTATAAAGATGGACGGGCGTTACTTTGTTGTCAATCAATTTCCTTTAAAAAAGACACAGATGGATACGATGTGATTGAAACAGACAAGGTTACAACATATGGTGCCTATATAGACCTTTCAGAGAATGGTGATATGCGGGCTAAGTGGAATACAAAAGATCCGAATCCGGAGGAAAATGTTGTAGATATTGTTTGCGTATTAGGAGCAGCTTATGCTTGCAATAAATCTTACTGGAAATATTTGGGAGGATTAAAAGGATTGCGTTCTTATGGATTGGATGAACAGCTCATTTCAATGAAAGTATGGATGGAGGGTGGAAAATGCAAATTATTAAAGTCCGTCGGAGCCGGACATATATATCGAACTAACTTTCCTTATAAAACGGCAGATATAGATATTCTTTACAATAAGTTCTATGTAGCAGAATTATTCTTACCACAGCCGGAGAAGTATATGTTGTTTAAATATTGGGAAAAACAAATTCCGGTATTATATAGGCAAGCTATAAGTAAAATGGTTGAAGACAGGTCGTTTATTAAAGAACAATCCTCTTATTATCAAACAATATTCAACCATTCAATAGATAAATTTCTGTTAGCAAATGGAGAAATCCATAAATATATGTCTAATTTTTAAAGAAGGAGGTTTGTATGAACGACCAAGAATTAAAAAACAAAGAAAGAATGGCTCTTGAACTGAACATTGTATTTGATGAAGCAGTAGAGCTGTTTAGTGAAGAATCCCTGAATACGATGAGGATGGGGAAAGTTGTGGGAGGCAATCTTTTGGATGACAATGGTTATTGTCCAGGTGCTAAGAATGGTATTTGTATTAATTTTTCAAAATGTAATTGTCCTCAGGATAATAAACCTTGTACTAATCCAAAAGCAGCTATTTGTATTTTAGCTTCGGTAGAATTGCCTACAGTTCCCGTGCCAACACTTGCTGTACCAGAAGTAACTCTTGCTCAACCTTCAATCCCTAAGCCCTGATAGGGTTTGATATTAGAGTATCTGTCATTATAAGTAGAAATGTTTTTCTTTATGAATAAGTTTTGAATGAAATTCGTTATAACATTAATGACAGATACATTTTTGTGATACAAATAAATATTAATGTAATGAAATATGTTGTCTCTTTTTTATTTCTAATGAGTATTTGTGTCTCTTATGCTCAGGATTTATCTCCTAATGAAATGAAGATTGATGTTAATTATTATTTTGAGATGTTGAACAAATATCATCCAAATCTTTATAAGAAATATACGGCTATTCAGTTTGATTCATTGCGACAAAGTATTCTATTAAATATAAAAGATACAATGAGTTGTAGAGATTTTAATCGTTTGATGTTAAGAGTTAATGCTTATACAGATGGCCATACTAATGTTAATATAAATAAGATTACTAAATGGAATGTACAGACCAAATTTCCATATTTTCAAGTACGAGAAGATTCTTTATTGTTGAATGATAATTTGATTGTATTTATTAATGATGTAAGCACGAAAGAAATAGTACAAGAACTTTCTAATATGTATAGTTGGGAATATAGTTCGTTGTTAAAAGAAAAAAGCATTAATGATGATTTTCTTTTGTTTGCTGCTAAATTTTATGGAATAAAACCTCCCTATATAGCCTCTTTTAAAAATTTGAAAACAGGGGAAATGAAGAAAGATACCTTGAAGCTTGTTAAACAGGTGTATAATAACGAATCTAAATTTAATTTTGAATTTTTTGAAGAATATTCAATTGCTGTACTTCATTATAATACATGTTATTTAGGAAAAGATGAAGAATTTTTTGAACACGTATTAATAGAAGCATTTAGAAAAATGAAAAACGACCACATAAAATACTTGTTTATTGATGTGACTAAAAATGGAGGAGGTAGTGATGAATATCAAAAATATATTTTCAAACATCTTAATGCGAAAAAAGTTACTATTAAAATAGTAAAGCGCATTAATAAAAAATGCGTAAAAGAGCTTATGGAGCAAGATGTAAAAGAAAATAGAAAATATCTTGCAAGTCAAGGAACAACATTTATGAAGAGGTTAAAAATTAGATATTTTATTTGGAAACTAGAAAGAGCGAAAAAAAATTTCTTAAAAACAGGAACTGGAACATTGAAAATCTCTATGCCTGGTAATACGAAGGGTTTTGATGGTAAAGTCTTTGTTCTTCAAGGACGAGAGACTTTTTCTGCAGCGATAAGTTTGGTTGAATATTTTCGTAGGCAAAATATGGGTCTTGTAGTTGGAGAGCAGGCCGGTGAACCTATTTGTTTCAGTGGAAATCCACGGGAGGATATTTTGCCATATTCAAAAATAAAAATTCGATATTCTTTAGTTGAAGAGATAAATTATCCTAAAATGGAAACAGATGAAAATGGTTTTATTATTCCAGATATACCATATGATGTTTATAATCGTGAATTGGGCATAGAAGATTATTTGAAGATAATAGATATGAGTAATAATTTAAAATAATTAATTATGTATAAGTTGAGTTCTTATAATTATTTTGTGAAGGAAAATAATCGTTATGTCTATTTTAATGGTATTACGAATCATGTGTTCTCTTTGTCTGAAAATGAACATGAAAATATACAACGATTACTTTATGATTTAATTTCTTTTGAGATTAATTATAATTCAGTGTTTAAAAAGTTTATAGATTGGGGATTTGTGATAGAAGAAGATGTTGATGAATTAGATATCGTTAGGTATAGAAATAAGCTTGCTACGATAGGAAATAAAGCACTAAATTTAGTGATTAATCCAACTTTAGAATGTAATTTTAATTGTTGGTACTGCTACGAAGAACATCCTAAAGGTGTTATGAATCAGGATACCGTTGATAAAATTCAAAAATATATAGAACATAAAGTTATAAAAGAACATGTTTCTTCTGTTCATATATCTTGGTTTGGTGGAGAACCATTGTTATATTTTAATGAAGTGGTCTATCCGCTTTCTCTTTTTGCAAAGAAAATCTGTGCTTCCCATAATGTGCCATTTAATGTCTCTGTTACGACAAACGCGTATAGGATTGATAAAGAGATGATAACCAAGATGAAAGAAATTGATATGAAGCATTTTCAAATTACATTGGATGGGGCAAAGAAGAGGCATGATAAAATACGGAATGAGAATGGATTACCGAGTTATGATAGGATAATGAAAAATGTTAATGATTTGTGTA
Organism: Parabacteroides sp. AM08-6; assembly: GCF_003473295.1. Lineage (GTDB taxonomy): Bacteria > Bacteroidota > Bacteroidia > Bacteroidales > Tannerellaceae > Parabacteroides. Next base: position 11,714 of record NZ_QRMP01000016.1, on the reverse strand, counting down.
AGTATATAGAGGATGTTCATATAACGTTACGTATTAATTATGATGATAAAACATTGAAAGATGTTCAAATGAAAGAGATTTTTTCTATTATACCAGTTGAATATAGAGCAAAAATATTACCGAATTTTCAAAGAGTGTGGCAAACAGTAAAAGAGGGATCTCTCAAAAATGAAAGGCGTTTGGATTTGTATAATTATTGTAGGGATATTGGTTTTAAAGTGAATGAACCTGCGAATATTCTTCAGATAGGTGCATATTTCAAATGTTATGTAGATTGTTTTAACCATTTGGAAATAAATTATGATGGCAAACTGTACTTTTGTACTGCAAGAACTTTTACAGAAGAATATGAGGTCGGAGTATTAAACGATGATGGAACTATACGTTGGCATGAACAAAAGGTTGCAAAACGTTACGCAAAAGCTACATTCGAGAATGAGATGTGTATTAAATGTAAATATTTGCCTCTATGTATGGGACCATGTTCACAAAAAATCATGGAAACCCCCAAGGAATACCTGTCTTCTATTTGTAGTTTAAAATATTCAGAAATTCCACCGGAAACAGTAATTGTAGAGTATTATAAAAATAAGATGAAGTTTTTAGAAGAAAATTAACACGATATATTGTAATGAGAAAATTCCCCTTTTTTCGTCAACATGATTCTTCCGATTGTGGTCCGAGTTGTTTACGAATGATTTCGGCCCATTACGGAAGAAGAATGGAGTTATATAGATTACGCGATTTGTGTTTTGCAAACAGAAATGGCGTGACAATGTTGGGTATTAGCGATGCTGCCGAGAAAGTTGGTTTTCGAACAATGGGAATACGTACGAGTTTCGACCGATTACAGAAAGATGTGATTTTACCTTGTATTATTCATTGGAGGCAGGACCATTTTGCTGTCGTTTATAAGATAAAGGTCAGGAAAAAGGGGGAGCACTGGATGGGAAAAATATATGTAGCAGATCCTGCTTTTGGATTGTTGACTTACAGTGTTTCCGAATTTCTGGATGGATGGCTCAGTACGGTTGAAGATGAAATACAAAAAGGAATGGTTTTGATGTTGTCTCCGACATTAGCTTTCTATCATCCGGATGATGATTTGAATGAATCGAAAAAGTATAGCTTGATTCATTTCTTTTCTTATATACGTCCGCATAAGAAGCTGTTTTTTCAGGTGATGTTAGGGATGTTGATGGGAATGCTTATTCAGTTGTTGTTTCCTTTTATAACCCAGTCGATGGTGGATTTTGGTGTTTTGGGCAACAATTTGAATTTTATCATACTTGTTTTGGTTGCACAGTTTATCCTTTCTCTTAGCCAGTTATCGGTCGGATTTGTTCAAAGTTGGATTTTGCTTCATGTTACGACCCGTATTAATGTAGCCTTGATTTCAGACTTCATAACAAAGATGCTGAAACTGCCAATCAATTTTTTCGAATCGAAAAAAACAGGGGACATTATGCAGCGTATAGGCGATCATTCCCGTATTCAGGAATTTTTTACCGGAACCTCTTTAGGTACACTGTTTTCCTTTTTAAATTTCTTTGTGTTTGCAATCGTATTGGGATATTATAATTATTGGATGTTGGTTTGTTTTGTGATTGGACATGCTATTTATGTGGGATGGGTCATGCTCTTTTTGGGAATACGTCGTGAATTGGATTTTAAACGGTTTGAGAAAGCGGCACGTAATCAATCCAGTATAATCCAGTTGATTTCCGGGGCGGAAGAGATAAAATTGAACGGATGCGAACGAAAAGTTCGTTGGAAGTGGGAAAATATACAGGCTGAATTATTCGATGTGAGTATAAAAGGTCTTACTGTCAGTCAAATCCAGAGTATCGGCGCTTTCTTTATTTCGAATGCATTGAACATAGGAATGTCGGTATTCTCTGCTTATTTGGTGATAAAAGGTGAGATTACATTAGGTATGATGATGTCCTTATCCTATATATTAGGACAACTAAAAGGACCGGTAGAGAATTTTATCGGTTTTGTACATTCTTATCAGGATGCAAAAATCAGCTTGGAAAGATTGGGTGAAGTACATTTTCGGGAGGATGAGGACCAAATGAATGAAATCCGGCAAAAGGCATTGTCGCCGGGAAATCGGGATTTGGTTTTGAAGGATTTAACATTCAGTTACTTGGGTGCTTCTTCTTTGCCGGTGTTGGATCATTTGAATTTAGTATTTCCTCATAATAAAGTGACGGCTATTGTCGGTGAAAGTGGAAGTGGGAAAACTACCATACTGAAAATGCTGCTGGGATATTATGAACCTCTGTCCGGATGTATTAATATAGGCGTAACGAATCTGAAAAACATCGATACTAATTACTGGCGTTCTATTTGTGGTGTTGTGATGCAAGATGGTTTTATCTTTTCTGATACGATTGCTGAAAATATAGCAGTGGGAGAAGAACAAATAGATATAGAACGACTTTATGTTGCTGCCCAGATTGCCAATATTCATGAGTTTATAGAGGAATTGCCTTCCGGATATAATACAAAGATAGGCCAGGAGGGAAGTGGTTTGAGCCAGGGACAAAAGCAACGTATCTTGATAGCACGGGCTGTATACAAGAATCCGCAATACATTTTTTTGGATGAGGCTACCAATGCTTTGGATGCGAACAATGAACGTGCCATCAATGATAATTTGCACGATTTTTATCAGGGACGAACTGTGATTGTAGTGGCACATCGTCTTAGTACGGTAAGGAATGCTGATAAAATTGTGGTTTTGGATCATGGAAAAATTGTGTCGGAAGGAACTCATGAACAGTTGGTAGCAGAGCGGGGATATTATTATGAATTAGTTAAGAATCAATTGGAAATGGTGAATTGACATGGAGAAGGAAAAGAAACCCGTAAAATTGAATATCCGTAGTGATGAAATAGAAGCCATTCTTGGAAGGACGCCTAACTGGTTGATGAGAATGGGTATCTTTGTTTTGTTTCTTTTTTTTCTGATTTTATTAATAGGAAGTTCTTTTTTTAGTTATCCGGATGTTGTCAATGCAAAAATTACGATTTCAACCGAGTTCCCTTCTGTTTCTTTAGTCGCAAAAGTATCGGGGCGGATAGTTGATATAAAAGTCAGTGATAAAGCGGAGGTTGGTGTTAATCAAGTATTGGGGGTGATTGAAAGTCCATCTTCTTTGAATGATATGTTGAGTTTAAAAGCTTGGTTGAATCAAAATAATGAACCGGAAATAATAAGTTTGAAAGACAGCGTTTTCGTCAAAGAACAACAGTTAGGAGAGATTATGCCTTATTTTCTGGACTTGAAGTCTGCTTTGAAAGATTATAAAAAATTTCAAGACTTAGATTACCATACCCGGAATAGAAAGGTTTTGGAAGAACAAATCCTGTATACATCAGATAATGTATCTCATTTTGAAAGACAAAATAAATTGTTAGAAGAAGAAATAGAATTGTCTGTAATAGCCTATAAAAGAGATTCGTTATTATTTGAGAAACAAGTTGTTTTCTCAGCAGAATTAGAGCAAACGAAAAGTGCTCTCCTACAAAAGAAAATTACATGGGAAGGTAATATGGCTTCTTTGGCAAATACAAGAACCCAATTATCACAATTAAAACAACAGTTATTGGAACTAGAATTGGATTATCAGAAACAAAAACAGGAACATCTGAATAATATCCGTCAGAAGTTGGATGCATTACAGGATCAGACGGAACAGTGGGATAAAAGGTATGTGTTCCGTTCTCCTTATGAAGGACAACTGTCATTCCCCGCTTTTTGGAGTAAAAATCAATATATAGAGCAAGGTGATATATTTACAAATGTGATACCATTTAAAAAAGGTTTTTTTATAGGAAAATTGGAGTTGCCATTGCTTAAATCAGGAAAAGTAGAAGAAGGACAGGTTGTGAATATAAAATTGGACAATTATCCTTATATGGAATTTGGCATATTGAGAGGTGTGATACGTTCCATATCTGATATACCCGGAAAGGAAAATTATAAAGTAGAGGTTGAATTACCGAACGCGGTGCGAACAAGCTATGGAATAGAATTACCCTTTTCCCCAGAAATGACGGGTGAAGCAGAAATTATCACAGATGATTACAATATATTGCAAAGATTATTTTTCCCGATGAAGTCCTTGATTAAGAATAGTGGTACAGTTTCTGCAAACAAATAAATGTTCTGATAAATATGAAATTTGCATATCTGATACAAGCGCATAAAAATCCATCTCAGCTTTGTGATTTGATTAATGTATTACAAGATGAGGATAATTATTTTTTTGTACATATAGACGAAAAGTCGGAACTTTCGCTTTTCTTAAGAGAGAATTATAAAATGCCGGAACGAATCTTTTTCTTAGAAAGAAGGATATCTGTGAATTGGGCTGGTTTTAGCCAAGTGAAAGCAACTATGTGCTTGATACAGGCATTGATTGAAACAGGGATTCAGGTTGATTATGTACATCTTTTGAGTGGTCAAGATTTTCCTTTGAAATCAAATGTTGAAATTGATAACTATTTTGTGCGAAATAACGGTTTGAATTTTATAGAATTTTTCCCTTTGCCGTATAAGAATTGGAGTGGTAATGGTGGATTAGATCGCCTAACGTATAAATGGTTGATTGATGAAACAGGTATAGAACGCGCTTATTTTCTTGTTGAATATCAGAAACAAAAGAATATGAAACGGAATTGTCCTTTAGGAATAAAATTCTATGGTGGTTCTCAATGGTGGTCTTTAACGTATGAATGTGTTAGTTTCTTGGCAAATAATTGTGCTTTTGGAAATGAGCTGTATGATTTTTATAAAAATACATTATGTCCTGATGAAATGATATTTCAGACCATTTTACAAAATTCTATATTTCAGCCATCTTTGGTAAATAGTAATCTCAGGTATATTGATTGGGTAAAAGGTCCGGAATATCCGAGACTATTGAGAATAGATGATTTATCGTTACTCCTGAAGTCTGAATGTTTGTTTGCCCGGAAATTTGATGATGTTGTCGATTCGGAAATTCGGAGTGTTCTTAAAAATCAGATAATGGGATTTCTATAAACGATGAATTTTGCATATATGAAATATTTGATTGTTTTGATATTTATATTTAGCGTCCATCTTTCTTCTGCACAGAAATTGTCTCCGGAAGAGATGAGGTCTGATATTGATTATTATTTTAGATTTTTGACGGTTTGATACAAACGTTTGAGAAATAGACTTTTAGCGAATTATTTGAGAAATAGAGGTAATGAGTTGGCAACAATTCTTTTGCCTGAATATACATCCCTATCTTTCAAAGATTTACAAAACCATTAAATAGGCATAGGTAATGGATTTGTAACGTACTATTTTCCTCGTCTTGCTTCAAATAGAAGTGAAATGATTAGCTGACGACAAGGGTAATCAAAAATTCCGATAACTCAATGTCTCTTTTAATCATTCTGCAACAATCACTGTAGAGCTGAATAGTTCCAAGTGGACTGTTCGTAAACAGGTTTAGTCTACCAAGCAGAAACTGTAAAGCGAATCAGCGAACTCATTCTTAAGGTGTAACATGAATTAGTTAATCACACCTAACTTGGACAATCATTTCTATAGAGATTCAATAATTATGAAAAACGAATGCATAAATGAACTTCCTAAGTAAAAATCCATTTATTGCCAATTGTTTTATATATCTTTGCGTTCAAATTAAATAGATTTGCAAATGGAAGATTTAAATCGCATTAAAGTTGTGCTTGTTGAAAAGAAGCGAACGGCTAAATGGCTTGCCGAAGAATTAGGGAAGAATCCTGCTACTGTAAGCAAGTGGTGTACTAATGTGTCCCAGCCTGACCTATACACATTAGACAGGATTGCAACGTTGCTTGATATTGACAAGCGAGAACTTATAACAGGGAAAGATTGAGGCCATGACAGATATTACGCAAATCCAAGAATCAGAGTATGACGCAATTCTGCGACAGGCTGTCGCAGTTATACCATGGGGACATATACTGACCTTGATGCGCAAGTTCGGTGAAGATGACAATGCTATTTTATACTATGCACAGGAAACCACATCAAAAGGTTGGAATCGTGAACTTCTATCCAGTGCCATCTCTCTGAAAATGCACATGAGGAAGGACGAGCCTTCTGGTAATAATTTTGAGCAGACTCTGCCTGCTGCACAAGCAATGTTTGCCAATGAAGTGTTCAGAAACGGTTATAATCTTGGATTCCTTGGTGTTAAAGATCCTATATTGGAAACAGAACTTGAAGCTCGACTAGTAGAGAAGGTAAAGCAATTTCTTCTGGAACTAGGCAAGGGTTTCACCTATATAGGAAATCAGTATATGCTTGAATACAATGGAAAGCGGAGTAAGGTGGATATGCTTTTTTTTCATCGTGGGTTACATTGTCTTGTTGCTGTCGACTTAAAGATTGGTGAGTTTAAGCCGGAATATGCAGGTAAAATGAACTACTACCTGTCGTTGCTTGACCGTTTGGAACGAAGAGAAGATGAGAATCGTTCTATCGGTATCATTCTATGTGCCGAGAAAGACCGTGTAGAAGTGGAACTAGCATTAGAAGATATGGGTAAACCCATCGGCGTGGCAGATTACCAACTGATTGTTCCCCAGGAAGAATTAAAGAAAGTTGTAGCTGAAGAAGTGGAAGCTTTTGGTAAAGAATTTCCTTCTCGTACAGAAACTGAGGTAAAATTATTGTCAGAAAAGAAGTGATATAAGGAAAAATGTCTATGTGGCCAGATAAAGAAGCAAAAATACTTGAACGAACGGGCAGGCTTACTCTAAAAATACAAAAGGATTTGCTGGTAAGGTATTTGTTATTCAAAGTAGATATACTTATTCAGCAGCGATTAATTTTGTGGCACTTTTTCGTAGACAAAAGGTTGGGCTTGTAGTTGGAGAAAGGGCTGGTACTCCTGTTTCTTATAATGGAGCAGATTCTCTAAATGGAATTTTACCATATTCAGGAATAGAATATCGTTGTTCTTATGTGGATGCTGAATTATACCCTGAAATTGAAACGGATGAAAACGGTTTTCTT
>NZ_QRMP01000016.1:2571-4650 GCF_003473295.1 Parabacteroides sp. AM08-6 | reverse complement strand
ACCGTCGTAAGGCCTTACGACAATTATCGAAAGGCAAATCGAACGGCTGCAAAGATACAACAGAAAGAGGCAAATTGTTCATTTCACCTTGATTATTTGCTGTTTTTGCCGATTGCCTTTGATAAAGAAATGAATGGAAAATTTGATTTGTGAGGTTTTATATCAAGGGGTGTACATTGTGATGGAGTCGTAACGATTGGGTTTTTGCAATATACAGATTACAAAAATAGGGGATTTGAGAATGATGGTGTTAAACAATGTTGTCTGTATGAAAATCAATGATTGTTTTTTTTGTTGTATACGATATAAACGATATATTTACATGCAATGAGAAATAATGATAGATTATTGGTGCAGTATATTGTTTTATAGAATATAATTGCTTTACAGCGGAGACGATGATTGTGAATTTTGAGTTGGTATCGTGTTAGCTGACGATAAATTATCAATAGTAGGTACACGTTTTTGTTATACTTAAATGTAATATTTATTGCGTTATGAAATATATTATTGTCTTGATATTTTCAATGAATATCTTATATTCTTATTCTCAGATTTTATCTTTGAAAGAGATGAAATCTGATATTGATTACTATTTTACTATTTTAAATAATGAACATCCTGATCTTTATAGAAAATACACGAAAAATCAGTACGATTTACTTTATAAAAATATTATTTCTGAAATTAAAGATAGTATGTCATGTGTCGATTTTAATAGGATTTTATTAAAAATGAATGCATATACAGATAGTCATACATCTATCTCATCTAATAGAATATGGGGAAAATATATGAATCGTGATATTCTGCCTTATTTCCTAATCGATACATCTTCTTTTTCTTTATTATTAAATGGTGATTCTGTGATTTCTATTAATGATGTCAAGGTGAATAAAATAGTTGAAGAAATTTATAATACATGTAGTTGGGAAGAAAATGTACTGTTAAAGGAAAGTAATGTTAATTTTTATCTTCCATATTATTTTTCAGCTTTTTATAATATCACAGAACCTTATTCTATTCTCAGAAAAGATATGAAAACGGGAGCGATTTACAGAGATACTGTTAAAGTAAATATAAAGAAAAATAGAATAGGAGCGCCACATGTGAATTTTGAATTTTTAGAAGGCGATTCTATTGCTGTATTACATTATAATTCATGTGATTTGATTTCTATGATATATAAACGTGCATTATCTAAAGCTTTTGAGGTGATTAAGAAGAATAATGTTAAATATTTATTTATAGATGTGGCTAAAAATGGTGGTGGAGGTTCAAGTAGTAATGAACTTATATTTGAACATCTGAATAGTAAAAAAAGTAAAATTGAAATATTACGGAAGTTTAATAAATCTATGATTGATGTGGCTTTGAAAGAAGACATGGAGGCACGTGAGGAATATCTATCAACTAAAGGAGTGTCATGGTTGGAACGTTTAGTTTTGAAAAATGAGCTTAGAAAAATGAAAAGGAAATCACCTTGTTATTTGAAAACTGGAACGATGGTTCTAAAAGAAGTATACCCTAAAAATACGAAAGGTTTTGATGGCTCTGTTTTTGTTATTCAAAGTAGAGCTACTTATTCGGCCGCAGTTGACTTTGTCGAAGCATTTCGGAGAAGGAGAATGGGGATAGTAGTAGGGGAAAAGCCTGGCTTACCGATTGGATATTGTGGAAACGTAAAAGAAGATGTTCTACCCTATTCCAAGATTTCTATTCACTATTCATCTGCGTGTGCTACTTGTTTTCCGTTAATTGAAACAGATGAAAATGGTTTTCTCGTTCCCGATATACCATATGATGTTTATAATCGGGAATTGGGTGTAGAGGATTATTTGAAAATAATAGAGATGAGTCATCATTTTAAATAAGACTACAATCTTTTTTGCTGTTTGTGAAGTTGTATTGGATAAGGCCGTATGATTGAAGTTGAAAATAATGAGATGGCATGAAAAACAAATTGTGCAAAAGTTTTGCCAATCAAAATTTAATACTTAAATTTCAACGTCCAAACCAATAGATTGACGGATATGAACACTTCTTCAGCCGCATACACAGTATTTTTGATACTTAGCA
>NZ_QRMP01000016.1:0-2561 GCF_003473295.1 Parabacteroides sp. AM08-6 | reverse complement strand
ATGAGAATATCTGCATTTCTGATACTTTATTTCTGTTTATCAAGCCTTATAGCATGCCGGCAAACTACCACGATAGCTCCGGTTTTGCATCAGGCCGAAACCTTTATGTCCGAATCTCCCGATAGTGCACTGCTCTTATTGGAAGCTATTCAATCCCCGGAAAAACAATCCGCGGAAGATTATGCAACCTGGTGCCTGCTACTGACACAGGCACGGGATAAGAATTATCTGGAGCATACATCGGATTCGGTGATAAATATAGCAGTCAGATATTTTGAGAAAAAAAGCAATATGAAGAGGAAAGCGCAAGCTTATTATTATAAAGGTAGAGTAAATGAGGATTTGGGATTAACGGACAATGCTTTAATTAACTATTTGAAAGCTGCAGATTTTGTGCAAAATACAGGTGATTATCATTTGCAAGGGTTGATATATATGTATTTAGGAAATATATATTGGTATTTGAATAATAATCGAGAGGCTTTAGATGTATGTAAAAGAGCTTATGATGCTTTTTTGCTGGATAAGGATACCATAAATAGTGCATATATATTAAGGAATATGGGAAGGAACTATACGGCTATATTAGAGAATGATACAGCTGTTTTATGCTTAAACCAGGCACTTGATATTGCAAAACTCTATAATAAAATTTCTCTGCAAGGGAATATTGAAACTGATTTAGCCAATGTATATGAAGAAAACAAAGAATATAACAAAGCTTTGGAATATGCTTTGTCGGCAATAACACATACAAAGAGTGAATCTGGTCTTTATCCTTGTTTCGTATTGATTGGTGGTATATATAAACAGCTACTTCGGTTAGACTCTGCTCAGTGTTACCTGAAAAAGGCACTATCTTCGGATGACTTGTATACAAAGGCTGCTGTAAATTGGGAGCTGGCTGCTCTTTTTAAAGAAAAAGGGGATGATGCCCTAGTATCTCATTATTTATCAGCTTATATTGATTGTCAAGATTCGATAAACATATTATATGATGCACCACGATTAAAAGAATTGGAGATGCTTTATAGCAAAGAGAAGGTTGAACGTGAAAAAGATTCTTTGATACAAGATAAAAAGGTAATGCGGATGTGGATTGCTCTTTGTTTGTTTGTTATTATAACTTTTGTTGTGTCAGCACACCTTCTTTACCAAGAATTTTTAAAGAATAAAGAAGCAGAAGTGTTGGCCATAGCAAAAGAAGCAGATGAATATAAGAAAAAATATATTGATAATTGTGAGGAGATAAAAGAGAAAAAACAACAAATAGAGTTTTTGGAGAGCAGTCTTTCTGAAAAAGAGTGTCAGTTAATTACCTTAAAAGGAAGAATGCCGGGTATGAAACCATTCTTACAGGGGGAGACTGAAAACTCATCTATGATGAATGATGCAACATTGAAAAACCAAAAACTCTATGACTTAAATCAAGAAACAACAGAACTGAACCAAAAAATAGAACAGTTAAACAAGGATGTCCTGACGCTCAGTAAAAAAAATGCTTCTTTGGTGGGTTTGTTATTGAAAAGTAGTGAAATTAAGGAAGCAATAGCAAAAAGTGTAGAACAAAATCAGGTATTAACACCGAATTTATGGATAAAAATCCAAGAGAAGATAAGAGAAATTGACATAAACTTTTTAAGACGGCTTATGAAAGAGGCTCCTACTCTTACTCCCAAAGAGATGCAGTTGTGTTGTTTGATAAAATTGAATATCCCGTTGTCGCAAATGGCAGTATTGCTGCAATTAGATAAGAGGACAATTTCCAAATATAAATCTTCAATAGTAAAAAAACATTTTGGAAAAAGAGATGGCATCTTGCTCGATATGTTGTTGCAGCAGCTCTGAGCGGTTTCGAAAAGAGTGAGCAAGTCTACAAAATACTTGCAAAATCTACATTTTTGAAAATATCATTATCGCCTCATTGGTAATATATTAAATACCAGACTGTTGTAGTCTGTTTGCGGAGGCTTTGAAATCTACATTCTACATAGAATTTCTACATTGTTTTTGATTTTAATGTTTTATTTATATCTACCTTTACTTGCGAAATTTAAAACATAAAATCATGAAGAAACTATTATTTTTATTTTTGTTTTTGTTTAGTCTATCCTTCTTTACAACTCAAAATGTGGTTGCAAAAGTTGCTACTGTAAAACAAATTGTATTGAAAGGAAAAACTCAAAAAGATGATCCTCGTTCTTTATTGCCTGTTCAGGCTTGGGTTGATGGTGCAGTAGTTCATATCTCTTTCTTGACTGCTCTTGAAAACGTTGTTGTTTCAATAAAAGACGAAAGCGGGAAAGTTGTAGAAGAAAAGACTTATGCTTCTCCTCAAACGATAGAGTTGCCCGCTATGGAGGTTCATGGTAGCTATACATTAGAGGTGCGCTATGCGGATACATTGTTATATGGTGCATTTGAAATAGAATAAGGGCAATCTTGCGGTTGCAAAAAAGAAATCGTGCTATAAATCTTATGGAAACTCCTAAAATCATTCATCAGATATGGTCATCCAAGCGGATGCCTCTCCCTGAAGTTTTCAAGGAATTGTCGGAAAC
>NZ_QRMP01000015.1:80769-81095 GCF_003473295.1 Parabacteroides sp. AM08-6 | reverse complement strand
ACGAATGATTATGTAATATTGTCGAATACCTTCAATAATGCTTGTCTGTTTGACAGGAAGAGTGGACAATTTATACATAATATTGGAAAACAAGGAGGTGGGCCGGATGAATATTATATGCTTAGTAGTGCCGGTAATTTCTATAAGGAAAAAGGACTTATTTATGCCACTCGAGGTAATAAGTGGATAGGTATAAATATTGAAAGCAATAAGGTGGAGGATAAAGTGGCCCTACCAGATATTGCAAAGGATGGTTTAGTTGTGGGAATATCAAACCCTTACCGATTGAATGATTCCCTCTATATCGGTTATATGAATAACCTTAC
>NZ_QRMP01000015.1:0-80759 GCF_003473295.1 Parabacteroides sp. AM08-6 | reverse complement strand
TCCCTCTATATCGGTTATATGAATAACCTTACAGGAAATGAAAAATATCGTTTGATTATTTTTGATAGGAACGGAACTCCGGTCAAGTTCTACAAAAACACGATATTTTTTACTGATTATAAAAAGACTGAAGCTGATTTTTGTCAGGGCAATTTTTATTATTATAAAAATGATTTTTATTTTTATGGTGGCATATTCATTGATACAATATATGCCGTTAAAAATGATGATTTAGAACCTCGTTATGCGTTTAAACTAAACAAGACAAGATTCCCTTATGAGAAATGGGAAACGCCTGAACTCCGGCTTGTTGATTATACGACAGTGATGGATTTTAGGGAATATGACCCATATCTTCTTTTTACTTATAGATGTGGAGAATTTGGTAGGGGAGTGGGATTTTATGATAAAGAAAAGAACAAGACTGTGCTGTCTAAGAAAGAAGAGGGTGCTATATTCTTTCGGGATAATAGTTTTCCGCCTTTTTTTATTCATTACATGGATGATAACGGATATGTTATAGCTCATGTGAGTGCATCCGAATGGCTTGATTTTGTAGAGAAATATGGCCAGTCAATAAAAATACCGGAGAAGCTGTCGAATGTTAAATTTGATGATAATCATATTCTGGTGATAGCGCATGTGAGGAAGTAAGATAAATGTCGATTTTTGATGAATGAATACATATTTATATTACTTTTGATGCAAGATATATAATCATGCTCTTTGTTTAATATACACATATATGGAAAACGGAAAAGAAATAGAACTACGGAGCGAAGAGGTCCAGGAGGTAATGGGAGAGGTCCCGGTCTGGATTATACGATGGGGAATTGCAATATTGTTTATTGTAGTTTTGGGCTTGCTTGTAGGAAGTTGTTTCTTTAAGTATCCGGATATGATAGAGGCAGAGATGGTGTTGACCAGCCAAAATCCCGTATCAGCAGTGGTGGCCCGTTCTTCCGGAAAAGTTTGTGGTTTGTATGTCTCAGACGGACAAGTTGTGAAAGAAGGCGTTCCGTTGGCCGTGATTGAAAATGCAGCGGAGACCGAGGATGTCTTTCGTTTGAAGAAATTGTTGGCGCGTTATGCCGGAGAACCCGAGCGTTTGGGGTATTATTTGTCTCAGGATGTTTGGCAGTTGGGAGATATTCAGTCTGCTTATACGAGTTTGGCAGCTAAAGATGTGGCGGCTCAGGATTACAGGGCTTCGGTTGGACAATTGCTGGCGGCTATCCGGCATTGGGAGATGAATTATTGTTTGATGTCGTCAGCTGCAGGGCATGTACAGTTGTTGAAACAAGGATTTCCGAATTTATATTTGTCGTCCGGTGAGGTCTTTTGCCGCATCGTCCCGGAAGAATGTGGAAAGTGGATTGGCCGGGCGCTTCTTCCTATAGCACGTTCCGGAAAAGTGAAAGTCGGCCAGCGGGTGATAGTTCGCTTCTCCAATTTTCCGGACCAAGAATTTGGAATTGTGGAAGGAGTTGTTTCTCTTGTATCTTTGGTTCCGGTAGAAGATAATTATGTCGTAGAAATAACTTTCCCGAAAGGACCGTTGACAAATTATGAAAAAATGCTGCCAGTGTCTCATGAAATGACAGCTTCAGCAGAAATCGTAACAGGAGAATTGCGTTTAATTGAACGTTTTTTCCAACCTTTAAGAAAGATATTGAAAGAGGGATTTTGATTGGTTTGTTTTATTATCTTTGTACCCTGTACGTCCTGTAATGATGTCAATCTATAAATTAATAATCATAATATGAAAAACTATCTTGTATTTTCTATGGCTGCTCTGCTGGTTGGAACGTCTTGTTCCACAAAAAAAGAAGAAGCAAAAGGTTTCACCGGTGCACCGGGGGAAGTGAAATTGATAACTTTGGACCCTGGTCATTTCCATGCCGCATTGGTGCAAAAGGTATCTTATCCGCAAGTTTCTAAAGATGTTTATGTGTACGCACCCACTGGTTTTGATGTGGATGAGCATTTAAAACGAATCAAGGGTTTTAATACTCGTGCAGACAATCCGACAAGCTGGAATGAAGTTGTTTACACAGGTTCGGACTTTCTGGAAAAGATGTTGGCTGAGAAAAAAGGGAATGTGATGGTCCAGGCTGGAAATAACGGCAAGAAGACGGAGTATATCAAAAAAACGTTGGAAGCCGGAATAAATGTTTTATCCGATAAACCGATGGCTATTAACAGTGAGAATTTCAAATTGCTGAAAGAGTGTTTCGATATTGCGAAACAAAAAGAAATCATGTTGTATGACATTATGACGGAACGGAATGAAATAACAACGATGCTCCAACGTGAGCTTTCCACTATGCCGGTTGTTTATGGTGAACAGTTGCCGGGAACTCCTGAAGAACCGGCTATTGTGAAGGAAAGCGTACATCATTTCTTTAAAGTTGTAGACGGAAAACCATTGACTCGTCCGGTTTGGTATTTTGATGTAAACCAGCAAGGAGAAGGGATTGTGGATGTAACGACTCATTTGGTGGACCTTGTACAGTGGGAAGCGTTCCCGGAACAAATTATCGATTATACGAAGGATATTGAATTGTTGGATGCCAATCGTTGGACAACATCTATCAGTCCTGCCGAATTTACACAAGTGACGGGGGCTGAAACTTATCCGGATTTTCTGAAAAAAGATGTTGTGGACGACACCTTGAAAGTCTATTGTAACGGTGACATCATTTATAAAATCAAGGGAGTTTGTGCCAAAGTATCGGTTATTTGGAATTATACCTTTCCTGAAGGTGGCGGTGATACTCATTTTTCCGTAATGAAAGGAAGTAAAGCCGATTTGGTCATTCGCCAGGGAAAAGAACAGAGTTACCAACCAGAGTTGTATGTAGAAGCGGTAAAAGGCGTAGATTTGTCTGCTTATGAAAAAGACTTGTCTGCTTCTATGGATAAAATAGCTTCAGAATATCCGGGTGTTGCGCTGAATAAGATAGACGATGGCGTATGGCAAGTCGTAATTCCATCAAAGTATCGTGTGGGACATGAGGCTCATTTCGGCCAGGTAATGGAGCATTTCCTTGAATATCTGAAAGATGGTGCTCTTCCGGCTTGGGAAGTCCCTAATATGTTGGCAAAATATTATGTAACGACATCGGCATTGGATTTGGCGAAATCGAAAACGAAATAGGTCTTTTACCTTTATTTGTTTCTATAGATTGTCATCTTATAAAAAAATTCCCGAAGTATCTAACTCCGGGAATTTTTCATTTAATTTCCTTTTCTTCCATCATGTCTAACTCGTTTTTGTCGGAGTCTATAAATTTATACTCCAGGAAAGCCAGACTCTGATTGGGAATAACTTTAATACCTATTGAGTATTTCAGTTTCCATTTCCAACTAAGAGGGAATTTTCCACTCTTTATAAATGCTGCAACATAAGGATGTACGTGCAGGGCGAATTTCTTCACATTGTGTTTGTTTACCAAACAGTCGATTTTTCCTTCCAAATTGTCGGTAAACAGGATTGAGGGCTTGATTGTTCCAGTGCCGAAACAAGTCGGACAGGCTTCGGTAGTGTCCACGTCCATAGCCGGGCGAACACGTTGACGGGTGATTTGCATCAGGCCGAATTTGCTTAGGGGCAGGATGTTATGTTTAGCACGGTCGTTAGCCATGGCTTTTGTCATGTGCTCAAATAACTTTTGCCGGTTTGAAGCTTCTGCCATGTCGATAAAATCGACAACAATAATACCACCCATATCACGCAAACGTAATTGGCGAGCGATTTCGTCGGCTGCCGCAATATTGACATCAATAGCTGTCTTTTCCTGAGCGTCACTGCCTTTGGAACGGTTTCCGCTGTTCACGTCGACGACATGCATGGCCTCCGTATGCTCGATGATTAAATAGGCTCCACTTTTGTACGTAACGGTGCGTCCGAATAAAGACTTGATTTGCTTGGTAATTGCAAAATTGTCAAAAATGGGAAGTTCTCCGGTGTACCGTTGAACGATATCTTCCCGTCCGGGTGCAATCAGACTGACATAATCACGAATGTTATGGTAGATGTCAGCATCGTTTACGTAAATGTTCTGAAAAGAAGGATTGAAAATGTCACGTAACAAAGCCACTGCTCTTGCTGTTTCTTCGTAAATGAGTGCAGGAGCTTTTACTTTGGTAATCTTGACAATGTTGTCTTCCCAACGTTTCAGTAATGTCTTTAATTCATGGTCGAGCTCTGCGACACGTTTCCCTTCCGAAGAGGTACGTACAATTACACTGAAGTTCTTCGGTTTGATACTTTGGATGAGTTGGCGTAAACGGGCACGCTCTTCGCTCGATTTGATTTTAGTGGAGACCGAAACCTTGTCGGCAAATGGTATCAGAACAATGTATCTTCCGGCAAACGAAATTTCGGAAGTCAGCCTGGGACCTTTGGTGGAAATCGGCTCTTTTGCAATTTGCACCAGCACTTCTTGTCCGACCTTCAACACGTTACTGATACTTCCGTCTTTTTCAATTTCGGGAAGCAACTGTATTTTGGTGACAGATGGTAACTTTTTGGCGTCGCCTTTCTGTTCACCGAGTGCTTGTTTCAGGAATTTCTGCTGGGTGTTGAAATTGGGACCTAAGTCCAGATAATGAAGAAATGCATCCTTTTTATAACCTACATCAATGAATGCAGCGTTCAACCCCGGCATCAGTTTCTTTACTTTGCCCAGATAAATATCGCCTACGGCGAAAGAAACATTGCGAGCTTCTTTTTGGAGCTCGACAAGGTTCTTATCTTCCAGTACGGCAATAGATACCTCTTTGGGTTGTACATCTACAACTAGTTCACTAATCACTATAAAAAAGGGGTTTTAATATTAGACCTTATAAAATACGCAAAGAACAAACTTAAAAGGTCTCTTATTAAGTTTGTTCTTTAGAGTTCGGGATAGACTTATTTCTTTTTGTGTCTATTCTTCTTTAATCTCTTTTTGCGCTTGTGCGTAGACATTTTATGTCTTTTTCTTTTCTTTCCGCTAGGCATTGTTTTAAAATTTTAAATTAAACTATGATTACTAAATTACTTAACTTCGTTCAGGAAAGTCTTAGCCGGTTTGAATGACGGAATGTTGTGTTCCGGGATGATGATCGTAGTATTTCTTGAAATATTACGAGCAGTCTTTTGGGCTCTCTTCTTAATTACGAAACTTCCAAAACCTCTCAGGTATACATTTTCTCCCTGGGACAGTGAACTTTTTACGATATCCATAAAAGATTCTACGCTATTCAATACCGTTTGTTTGTCAATACCGGTACTTTTTGAAATTTCGCTAACAATATCTGCTTTAGTCATGTCTTTGAATTAATTAAATAATTGATTTGGACCTATTAATTTTTTGGAATGCAAATATATAGCTTTTTATTTAAGTGGGAAAAGAATTGAATGCCTATTTTTAAGAAAAATGTTTCTTCACAATTCACCGGAACTATGTATGTTTGCATAAATCAATTAATTACAGGTTTTGAAAGAAAAGAAAATGAACTATATATTGAATGATGAAAACATCTTGGTAATCAGCGGGTTGTTGCTTGATTGGTATGGGGAAAACAGGCGTATTTTACCTTGGAGAGAGTCTTCGGATCCGTATATTATCTGGGTTTCGGAAATTATACTTCAGCAAACGCGTGTGGCGCAAGGACAGGATTATTTTCTACGTTTTACAGAACGTTTTCCGGATGTGGCTTCATTGGCAGCCGCGGAAGAAGATGAAATACTAAAGTATTGGCAAGGGCTTGGTTACTATAGTCGGGCACGTAATCTTCACGCGGCAGCAAAAGATGTGATGACGCGTTTCGGAGGGATATTCCCGTCCGGATATAAAGATATATTGTCTTTGAAGGGAATAGGAGAGTACACTGCTGCTGCTATTGCCTCTTTTGTTTGGAATAAGCCTTATCCGGTAGTAGATGGAAATGTGTTTCGCGTATTGTCGCGTCTTTTTGCTCTCAATACTCCTATTGATACGCCTAAGGGGAAAAAGCAGTTCACTGAATTAGCAGGTCTGGTGATGAACCCACAGTATGCTGGTCAGCACAATCAAGCAATCATGGAATTTGGAGCTTTGCAATGTGTTCCTCAAAATCCGGATTGTGAAATATGTCCGTTGAAAGAATATTGTATGGCGTATAATGCGAGAACAGTTCGGCAATATCCGGTCAAACAGAATAAAACGAAACCCCGTAACCGCTATTTCCATTATCTATATATTATATATGAAGGTAATACATGGTTGTCCCGTCGTGGTCCCGGTGATATTTGGGAAGGTTTGTATGAATTTCCGCTTATTGAGACAGATAGTCCGGTTGATTTTGCCGGTTTGCAACAGAACGAAGCTTTCCGAAAGCTGTTTGAAGGTGCAGGAAGGATAAATTTTTCGGTCGGATTGGCTGGGGTAAAACATGTCTTATCTCATCAAATTCTCTATGCTACTTTTTATAACGTAGAGATAGAGCACGAAACTGAAGGCTTGAAATCTTTTCATTCCGTACAGTGCGGAGAGTTGGAAAAATATGCTGTTCCACGTCTGATACATATTTATTTGGAGAAATTGGAAGGAAACTTGTCAGAATGACTGAATTTATGTTTCTTTGTAAAATAAATAAAGATTTACAACTATGTCATTGAATAAAGTCATATTGATTGGTAACGTAGGGAAAGACCCGGACGTTCGTTATTTCGACAGCGGTGCTGCTGTTGCTAATTTCCCTCTTGCTACTTCCGAAAGAGGATATACCTTGTCTAACGGAACTGTTGTTCCCGATCGTACAGAATGGCACAGCATTGTAGCACGTCGTGACTTGGTCCCTTTTGTTGAAAAATGGGTGAAGAAAGGCTCCGGTTTATATGTGGAAGGGAAAATACGTACCCGTAACTATGACGACCAATCCGGCGTGAAACGTTATATTACTGAAATATATGCAGATCGTATCGAATTCTATAGTACAGGAGCCGGTAATCGCGAAAATACGGCCAATACAGGTACGACGAATCAGCAAAGCGGCCAGCAGCCAATGGGTCAGCCGGTCACAAACTATCAACAACCGGTTGCCGGACAGTCGGATTCTTTTACTGAAACCAGTAGCGCGGACGATCTCCCGTTCTGATATTGTTTAACTAATACGGTTCCCCTTGGACTCAGACTATTATTTATCGGGCTTATTCGATCAAGTTACTTTGCAGGCGCTTACAGCAGGCCCTGTAATAGCGTTAGGCCTTGCTTTTCTTTTGCTGTTGGTTTCCGGCTTTGTTTCAGCTTCCGAAGTCGCATTTTTCTCGTTAACCCCGGCCGATATTAATGATATCCGGGAAGAAAAGACCCCTTCCGACCCTTTGATTCAAAAATTGCTGGAGCGTTCCGAATATTTGCTGGCTTCTATTTTGATAGCTAATAATTTTGTAAATGTAGCTATCGTTATGCTTTGTACTTTCGGCATTAATTCTATTATCAATTTCTCGGCAGCACCGATGTTAGGTTTTATTCTGGAAACAATTATCTTGACGTTCCTGCTGTTGCTTTTTGGTGAGATAATGCCTAAGATTTATGCTCAGAAGAATTCATTACGCTTTGTACGTCGTTCCGCTCCGGTTTTGAATGTGGTGGAGCGTATCTGCCGTCCGTTGTCAAAAGTGTTGGTTACGTCTACCAAGGTAATTAATAAAGCCTTGGTTAAGAAGAAATATGATTTGTCAGTCGATGAACTCTCTAAAGCATTGGAGTTAACCTCAACGGAGATGCCGGAGGAGAAGGAAATGCTTTCCGAAATCATTAAATTTTATAATAAGACGGCAGACGAAATTATGACGCCTCGTCTGGATATGGAGGATATAGATATCCGGACAAATTTTCGCGAGGTCATAGATTTTATTATTAACTCCGGCTATTCCCGTATTCCGGTTTATGTGGATTCAGAGGATAATATCAAAGGTATCTTATATATCAAAGACCTGCTTCCATATATTGAAAAACCAGATACTTTTCGTTGGCAAAGTCTGATTCGTCCGGCATATTTTGTGCCGGAAACGAAAAAAATTGATGATTTACTGGAAGAGTTCCGTACTAATAAAATCCACATGGCGATTGTCGTTGATGAATTTGGAGGTACTTCCGGTATAGTGACGATGGAAGATATTTTGGAAGAAATTGTGGGTGAGATTTCCGATGAATATGATGAAGACGAGAAACAGTTTATCCGTCTGGCTGATGGGAGTTTTATTTTTGAAGCCAAGATATTGCTTACCGACTTTTTCCGTGTTGTAGATGTAGAACCGGCTGAGTTTGGGAAATTGACCGAGGAGGTTGAAACTTTGGCCGGTCTTTTATTGGAAATAAAGGGTGATTTTCCTCGTCGTCGCGAGATAATAGATTATAAAGGCTATCGTTTCCAAGTACTGGAAATGGATAATCGCCGTATCCTGAAAGTTAAATTCAACCGTATTGCAGAAACGGAAAACAAGAAGGAAGAATAATGCGTACTACTGCCGGAATATTATTTTTACTACTGGCTTTGTGCGTTGCTTGTACGGAATATACACCGAAGCCACGTGGGTATTTTCGTGTAGAGCCGGAAACTCCTCATTATCAGTTGTTCTCTCCGGGTAATCTGCCTTGTTCCTTTAATGTTTCGCAGTTAGTAACTGTTGAGTTGCCCGACAAAGAGCAACCTGTCGGGTGGGTGAATCTTTTTTATCCTACTTTGAATGTGAAAATTTATTGTAGTTATTTGCCTGTAACTCCAGCTACATTAAAAAAAGCAGAAGATGAATGCCGCATGTTTGTTTCCCGGCAAACCAAACAGGTTGAAGCGGTCAGAGAGCAAGCCTATAGCAATCCGGACGAGCGAGTTTATGGTTCACTTTTCTTTTTGGATGATGAGTCTGCTTCTCCCATACAGTTTCTGTTGACAGATAGTGCTGCCCATTTTTTTCGTGGAGCATTATATTATGATTGTATCCCGAATGCAGATTCATTGGCCCCTGTCACTCAATATTTAAAGCAAGATATTATAGAGTTAATCCAATCTTTTAGCTGGAAAGAGTAATGCCATTATTAATTAAATATACAGTTCCCAGGTTGGGGGTTTGGAAGATTGAAGAATCTTCGGATGAACTGTTTGCTCTTTTGGAGTGTGGGGAGGAATATCTTCCGGAACTTGAAAATCTCCGGTCTGAAAATCGTCGGCAGGAATGGCTGGCAAGCCGTAAGCTTTTTCAAGAAATGTTCGGCGGCTTTTCCCGAATATCCTATAGACTTTCCGGAGCTCCTTATTTGCCGGGTCAATCTTTGCATATTAGTATTTCCCATACGAAAGGATATGCTGCGGTTCTATTGCAGGAACATCCTGTAGCCGGTGTCGACATTGAATATCGCTCTAATCGAGTTTTGAAGGTTCGCAGTCGCTTTATGAGTCCGGAAGAGGAAGCCTGTCTTGATAAGGAACATGAAGCGGAGCATCTATTGTTGCACTGGTGTGCAAAAGAAACTTTGTTTAAAATGATAGGGCAGGAAGAAGTCGACTTTTGCCGGCATCTACATGTCTGCCCGTTTCAATATGCAGAGAGCGGAAGTTTTACTGTCAATGAAACACGTTCGGAACATCCGCAGCAATACCATCTCTATTTTCGGGTTTTTCCGGAGTTTGTGTTAACCTGGAGTCAGTGATAGTTTATCTTTGCCAGATTTCCCAAGCGGCAAATGCTTGCAAAAGCAACATCTCAAGCCCGTTTTTTACAACAGCTCCTTTTTCTTTTCCTTTCTTCATGAAAAGTGTTTCATCCGGATTATACAGAAGATCATATAGCAAATGATTGGGAGTCAGCAGGTCGTAAGGAATATTGGGACATTCGTTGACATTCGGAAACATTCCAAGTGGGGTTGTATTGATGATAACGGTATATTGCTCCATAGTCTTAGGAGTAATCTCTTCGTACGTGATACAAAATTCTTTTGGTTTGCGAGAAACTAAAGTAGAGCCTACACCTAATTGCTTTAGTCCCTGGAATACAGCCTTCGAAGCTCCCCCTGTCCCTAAAATCAATGCTTTGCGGTGTGTTTCTTTTAATAAAGGTTCAATAGACTGCTTGAAGCCGATAATATCGGAATTGTATCCTTTCAGTTTGAGTTTGCCGAAAAGACCTTTAGTGAATTTAATGACGTTTACGGCACCGATTAGACGGGCATCTTCGTCTAGCTCATCCAAATAAGAAATGACTTGTTCTTTATAGGGTATGGTGACATTCAGTCCCTTTAATTCCGGATTTTCTCTTAATACGGTTTTTATTTCCTTGATATTGGGAATCTCAAAGTTCAAATATTTTGCATCAATTTTCTCAGCTTCAAATTTCTGATTGAAATATGTTTTTGAAAAAGAATGTCCGAGTGGATATCCTATTAACCCATATTTTTGCATGGCCTTATAGTTTTATTTATTCTTTAGTTGCTGTGTATAATGAACAAATTCCGAAGGTAAAGGTATGTGAACATGCCTCGCTAAAACCCTGGCGAGTGAGTAATTCAGTCATCACCTTTCCTTGAGGAACGACT
This sequence comes from Parabacteroides sp. AM08-6, assembly GCF_003473295.1. GTDB lineage: Bacteria > Bacteroidota > Bacteroidia > Bacteroidales > Tannerellaceae > Parabacteroides. Next base: position 70,194 of record NZ_QRMP01000015.1, on the reverse strand, counting down.
TTTATAGATGCCGGCAGATAACTATATGCTGTTTTCTCTTTTGAAAAGAGTCGCCCGATGTTCGGAATAACCATTTTTGAATAGATATGATACAATTGTTTCATCGGAAAATGTTCCGGGGTGGAAAGTTCCAGTATCATCAGATGTCCTCCTGGCTTAAGTACCCGGAACATTTCAGCTATGCCTTTTTCAATATCTTCAAAATTCCGGACTCCGAAAGCTGCAGTAATTGCATCAAACGAATTATCTGCATATGTCAATTCGGTGCAGTCCTGATATTCGAATGATATATGTTCCGATAAACCAGCCTTAGCCACTTTTTGTCGTCCTACCTCCATCATTCCTTCCGAAATATCGGCACCGACGATATGATTGGCTTTCAGTATGCGGTACATCGAGATAGCCAAATCTCCGGTACCGGTAGCAATATCCAGAATCGAACGGGGAGAGAAAGGCTGCAGGAAAGCAATGCCTTTCCTGCGCCATCTTTTATCGATTCCAAGCGAGAGCGTATGGTTCAGTTGGTCGTATGTGCTAGCGATGTTATCAAACATGCGCTTTACCTGTGCTCCTTTTTGCTCCTCGTTATTGTATGGAAGTATTTGCTCCGAACCGTACTTCATCGCTGATTATTTGTTGTTCAGATAATCAGTTACGTTCTTTTCGATACGTGATAATAAGTTGTCGGTATCACCTTTTACAAAGGTTTCGCCGGTGATATGTTCGAACAGTTCAATGTAACGGTTGCTGATACCTTCCACGATTTCCGGAGTCATTTCCGGAACTTTCTGCCCGGCTTTTCCTTGGAAGCCGTTTGCCATCAGCCATTCGCGAACGAATTCTTTGGAAAGCTGTTTCTGCGGTTCTCCTTTTTCAAAGCGGTCTTCATAACCTTCTTTGTAGAAATAGCGGGATGAGTCAGGGGTATGGATTTCGTCCATCAAATAGATTTTTCCATCGTGCTTACCGAATTCATATTTAGTATCCACCAAGATTAATCCGCGTTTTTCGGCGATTTCAGTACCACGTTTGAACAATTCCATTGTGTATTTTTCCAACAAAGCGTATTCTTCGGGAGTAGCTAAGCCTTGAGCCAGAATTTCTTCTTTAGAAATATCTTGGTCGTGTTCGCCGATTTCTGCTTTTGTAGTCGGTGTGACAATAGGTTCGGGGAAACGCTGATTTTCCCGCATGCCTTCGGGCAATTTGATGCCGCATATTTCACGAACGCCACTTTTGTAGGCACGCCATGCGCTTCCACAAAGATAACCGCGTACAATCATTTCCACGGGGAAACCTTCGCAACGTATGCCCACAGTTACCATAGGATCGGGTGATGCCAATTTCCAGTTCGGACAAATGTCGGTAGTCGCATCCAGGAATTTGGCTGCAATCTGGTTTAACATCTGTCCTTTGTAGGGAATACCTTCTGGCAGGACTACATCGAATGCAGAGATGCGATCGGTTGCAACCATTATCAAAACATCATCATTGATGCTATAAACGTCGCGGACTTTACCGTGATAGACACTTTTTTGCCCTGGAAAATTGAAGTCTGTTCTAACTAATGCCTTCTTCATAACCTTGTTATTTTTTGATTGTTTTCTAAAGATTCCTGTTTCTTTTTATTATCGAACTTGTCGTAGGCCTCTACGATGCGTTGTACCAATTTGTGGCGCACTATATCTTTTTTGTCAAATTCCACTTTACCGATACCTTTTACACCTTTTAATATGTGCATGGCCTGTACAAGGCCGGATGTAGCAGAAGGCGGAAGGTCTATTTGGGTGACGTCGCCGGTGATAATCATTTTTGCATTCATTCCCAGACGCGTCAGGAACATTTTGATTTGGTGGGTCGTTGTGTTCTGTGCCTCGTCCAGAATAATAACAGCATCATTCAGCGTACGGCCACGCATGAAAGCGAGAGGAGCAATCTGTATGACATTGTTTTCCATATATTCTTTGAGCTTAGCTCCGGGAATCATATCCTGCAAAGCATCATACAATGGTTGCAAATACGGGTCAAGTTTATCCTTCATCTCTCCCGGTAGGAAACCGAGTTTTTCACCGGCTTCAACTGCCGGACGGCTCAGGATGATTTTGCGTATTTCTTTATTTTTCAGTGCTTTTACGGCTAATGCTATGGCTACGAATGTTTTACCCGTTCCTGCCGGACCTGTTGCGAAAACAAGGTCGTTTTCATCAAAAGCTTTTACCAGTCGTTGTTGATTTTCCGTGCGAGCAACAATCGGCTTACCGTTCATCCCGTGTATTATCAGGTTTTCCTGTTTTACAACGGCAGGTGCCTTTCCTTTTATGATGTCGAGGATAACGTCTTCGCTCAACGAGTTAAACTCTTCGCAGTATTTTTCCACTTCGCGAATTTTCTTGAGAAAGAGCTCGGATTCGTCTTCGTCTCCAATTACTTTCATCACATTTCCACGTGCTACAATGCGTAATTTAGGGAACAATGTCTTGATAAGTTGCATATTGACATTGTTTACGCCGTAGAATATCACAGGATCTACGCTCTCAAGAATATAAATTCGTTCAATCATTCAATTTGTTTTAGTTTGGAGCTGCCGGACAAAACCCATCTGTCCATATTCAGGCAGACAAAATTAGTAATATTCTTCATGCGTAAGTATATTGTAGGGATTTTTATTTTATGGTGAGAGTGATTATTTAAACATTTACATATTTGAAAGTTTAAATGTGTATTATTCTTTTTCACGGATAAGAGTTTTTGAAATAAGATTTTTTGTTACTTTTGTCTGCCAAAAGGTAAAATAATGAAAAAAACAACACTTAGTATTCTGCTATTGCTTCTCACCCTTACAGTAGCAGCCTCATTTGCATCTTGTGGTAAGAAAGAAAAACGTGGAGAACTAAAACGCATTTGGTATAACGGAAGTTATAACCGTGACTTCAATGATTTGAACGATACTCACTTAGCCGAGGCCCAACGTATTGGTATCAAACCGGCCGCTACCCGTGAAGATGCTGAGAAATCTAAAAAGCAAATGGAGGAAATCAAGACAAACGAATATTATGAGGTTGAGGAATTGAAGCATTCTATTCCTTATCTGATACCGACAGCAGCCGAACTTCTTGAGGATATCGGTCGAAATTTTCAGGATTCGCTTCGCAATTTGAATGCTTCCCTCTATAAGATTAAAGTGACCAGTGTTACCCGTACAGTAGATGATGTCAAGAATCTGAAAAAAAGGAATACAAACTCTTCGCAAAATTCCGCCCATCGTTACGGTACTACTTTTGATGTATCCTGGGTTCGCTATACTAAAATAGATGAGGCTGACACCTTAAATATTGACAATGAGCGTTTGAAAATGGTACTAGCTTCTGTCCTTCGTGATTTGCATAGGGAGAAACGTTGCTATATCAAGCATGAACGGAAACAAGGATGTTTTCATATTACAGTCCGCAAAAACAGTTAGTTTTAAAACAATAAAAAAGAGCATCCTGACACTCAGGATGCTCTTTTTTTATCGTATGGCACCGGGATTAATTCTGTTCTTTTAAAATAACATCGTGTGCACCACCTTCTACAATACTGGTAGAGGAAACCAAAGTGATTTTAGAATTCTTTTGCAAGTCAGGAATGGTGATGGCCCCGCAACTACACATGGTTGCAACCATCTTTCCTATCGTTACATTGAGGTTGTCTTTCATCTTGCCGGCATACGGAACATAGCTGTCTACGCCTTCTTCAAATTTCAACGACTCGTTTCCACCCATATCGTAACGTTGCCAGTTTTTAGCGCGGTTGGAACCTTCTCCCCAATATTCTTTGACGAAATTATTACCAATCTTCATCTTTTTCGTCGGAGACTCATCGAAACGGGCAAAGTAGCGTCCCATCATCAGGAAGTCTGCACCCATAGCTAAGGCAAGAACCATGTGGTAATCGTGTACCAATCCACCGTCACTGCAAATGGGAACATAAACACCGTGTTTTTTGAAATATTCGTCACGAGCTTGTGCTACATCAATCAATGCAGTAGCTTGTCCTCGTCCGATACCTTTTTGTTCACGGGTAATACAGATTGAACCGCCTCCGATACCTACTTTGATAAAGTCGGCTCCTGCTTCAACCAAATAGTTGAAACCGTCCTGGTCTACTACGTTTCCGGCACCGACCAGTACTTTGTTTCCGTATTCTTTTTTTATCCATTGCAATGTTTCCTGCTGCCATTCCGAATAACCATCCGAAGAGTCAATGCATAAAACGTCGACACCAGCTTCTACCAAGGCCGGAACTCGTTCTTTGTAATCGCGGGTATTGATACCGGCACCGACTAATAGTTTTTTGTCTCCGCCCGATAATTCTTTGGGGTTATCACGGTGGCTGTCATAGTCTTTACGGAATACGAAATATTGCAATTTCTGCTCTTTATCAATAATAGGCAAAGTGTTCAGTTTGTGATCCCAGATAATCTGGTTCGCTTCACTTAATGTCATTCCCAGTTCTCCTACAATTAACTTAGAGAATGGGGTCATAAATTCTTTTACCTTCTTCTCCGGCGCATCTTTTTCAGCCCGGTAATCGCGACTGGTGACCAGACCGAGCAATTTACCGTTAGGCGTACCATCGTCCGTTACTCCAATTGTAGAATGTTCTGTTTTCTGGACCAAAGCAATCACGTCAGCTAATGTATTCTCCGGGGTAAGATTGGAATCGCTGATAACAAAACCAGCTTTGAATTTTTTTACTCTTCTTACCATTTCTGCTTGACTGGCGATAGCTTGTGAACCGAAGATAAATGATAATCCTCCGTTGCGAGCCAACTCAATCGCCAATTCCGGACCGGATACGGATTGCATTATGGCTGAAACAAAAGGAATATTCAGCTCGATTGCAGATTTTTCGCCAGCTTTATGCTTGACAAGAGGGGTTTTTAATGACACATTGGTCGGCACACATTGCTTGGTGGTTAAACCGGGAATAAGTAAGTATTCACCAAAGGTTCTTGATACATCGTTTAAGTAAATTGCCATATGAATTATATTTACTGGATGAATTTATTGGGGTACAAAGATACTCAAATCTCTTGTATTTATAGTAAGGTATCGCCTATATTTTTTATACAAAACTTTTCTATTGTCAAATATGTTATATAGACAGAATTAATTAAAGGAGGAATTTATATGAAAATGGTATTAGATAAGGCCAACTCTCGGGGATATGCAAATCATGGCTGGCTGAAGACTTATCATACATTTAGTTTTGCTAATTATTATAACCCTAAAAGGGTACATTTTGGTATGCTTCGTGTGTTGAATGACGATACTGTAGCACCAAGCGAAGGCTTCGATACGCATCCACATAAAAACATGGAAGTAATATCCATACCATTGAGAGGTTATCTGCGTCATGGCGACAGTATACAGAATAGCGAAGTGATTACTCCGGGAGACATTCAGGTTATGAGTGCCGGAACCGGTATTTTACATAGTGAGTTCAATGATAGTCCCGAACAACAGCTGGAATTTCTTCAAATATGGGTATTCCCGCGTGAGGAAAATACGAAACCTCATTATAGAAGTTATGATATCCGTTCTACCCAGAAGAAAAACGAGTTAGGATTGATACTTTCGCCAAATGGTGATGCTCCTGCTTCAATTAACCAGGATGCCTGGTTTTCAATGGGAACATTAGATGCCGGAATTGTGAAGGAATATAAGTTGCATAGTAAAGAAAATGGTGTTTACCTCTTTGTTATAGAAGGGGAAGTCGAAATAAACAATACCGTTCTTTCCAAACGTGACGGTGCAGGATTTTGGGAAACCGACAGTCTGACGATTGAAGTACTGAAAAACTCAACAGTCCTTTTGATGGAAGTTCCGATGCATTGATTACAAAAGTCTGGCCATATTCCATAGAAAGAAAAGACAAAGATGAATGAAATATTCTCTTTGTAATAAACTTAACAGGAATATTGCTGCCTTAATAATCCTTATCGGTCAAATACTGAATCATCCGGACGATTGCACGGCTGCATGCCGGACAAAACGGAGCGTAATCACGCATCATACAATGGTCCATGGGGCGGTAAATGCCTTTCGAGATATAACCGCCTCCTTCGAATACGCCGATTTTTTCCTTGTGTGCATCGTCCGGTTGTGTAGGAATGGGGGTCCCGGCTGGTAACAGGTCTTTCCATTTGCTGTCGAAATCTACTAAAGTTGTGATGTTCGGCTCCCATGGTTCATACTTCAAGTTGTAGAAGTCCTGATAAGCTACTTCGGACGAAAAGTATTCATCAGCTAAACCTGCGAAACTATGCCCGAACTCGTGGGTAAATACAACTGGAGTCCGCGGGTTATCAGCTGTTCCGCATGCGTAGAAATTGTACATGCCTCCTCCACCGTAAGTATCAGTATTAATAAGCAGGAAGATGGCATCGCAAGGTACATTCCAAACTGCATCGCGGATGGATTTCATATCTTGTGTGGTTAAATAACGATCTACACCGAATGTATAATAGCCGGTGTTCAGAGCCGTATTTTTGAAAATGCCTTTCCCCGAAATATCTGTGCCTGATTCTTCGGATGCCAGTTCTACAGCCCATACATTAAAATCATTGCGATGGTCTGTATAAGGCGGCGTGGCGAACAAAGCCTCTGTAAAACGTTTGGCATCGGCTACAAATTTTTCCTGTTCGGTAGCAGTATACCCTTCGGCTATAAATACCAAATCGACTTTTTCTGAAGAGTTTCCGTTGTTTTGTATTTGAAAAACTGTATTGCTCTTTAGTTTTCCCCTGTCAATAAAAATACTTGCCGGGTCCACATCTGTTGTCAGTAAAGGATGAAATTGCATATCCGCTTTGTCACGTGCCGTAATTTCCAGTACAATTTTCGATTTCGGGAAAGGAATGGATGTACTGTTTGTCCACGATTGTGTCTCGGTCTTAGCCGGTTCAGTACTGCGCCATTCTTCAAATAAGGTATTGAAACCACGTGAATAGATGAGTTTGTTACTGGCCTTGTCGTAAACGTTCACATAATATCCGCCGTAATTGAATTTATCTATCAAGTTCTTTACAGGGCCACCCCAGACCGGTTCTTCCCGTAATTGCTGAATGGCTGCCGATTGGGAAGCTGCATTACCGCTTAATGCGAAATCCACGCGTAGACTTTTCTTTTCAAAGTATTTGTCAAATTCATTTTGCGCAAAAAGGGAACAACAATAAAAGAACGTGATTAAAAGGAGTGAAATTTTTGTTTTCATATTAGCATGCGTTATTATGTGTTGTTAATACTCGCAAATATAAGGTTTTTTATAGAATTATCTCCGGATAGAACAAGTTATATGAAACAAGCAGTCGACAGTCTCCAAATTTTTTAAGGGACTAAAACAGAATATATCAAATAGACTGTCAACTGCAATGTTGTCTTATGTGATTAGTATTCAAATGATTAATGATGACTCAGATAACCGGATACGCCTTCGTGTGTTGCTTTCATCGCATCTTTTCCTTTTGACCAGTTAGCCGGGCAAACTTCACCGAATTCTTCAAAATGTTGTAAAGCATCTACTACGCGGATAGCTTCTTCCACGTTTCGTCCCAGTGGTAAGTCATTGATGACATAATGGCGGATTTTTCCCTCTTTATCTATCAGGAACAGGCCGCGATAAGCAACAGGTACACCGGTTGAAACCACTTCTCCTTCTTCGTTTGTCAGATAGTCGGCAGCCAAAACACCGTAGTTCTCAGCGATTGTTTTGGAAAAGTCCGCAACAATCGGATATTTTACGCCTTGGATACCTCCTTTATTTTTGTCTTGGCTCAACCAGGCGAAATGCGAGTATTCGGAGTCGACAGAACAGCCGACAACAGCCACGTCGCGTTTTTCAAATTCACTTAATTTGTCTTGGAAGGCATGAAGTTCAGTCGGGCACACGAATGTGAAGTCCATCGGATAGAAAAAGAATACTACATACTTTTTACCTAAATACTGTTCCAAAGAGAAATCCTCTATAATCTGATTCCCATTGATTACAGCCGGTGCATGAAATTCCGGCGCTTTTTTACCTATTAATGTTTTCATAAATATATTGTGTTTTTATTGTAGAGATAACAACGTTTATGGCTTGATTGTTTCTACAGATATTTTTATTGCCGGTTTCTTATTGAGAGAATATATCCGGAAACAAATGATTTATTCATAATAGAGGACAGGATATAGGTATATTGACAATGTATAGGGGAAGACAAGTAGCAAATGAAGAAATGTGTATGTCGGTTATGTAAGGATAAAAAAAAGAGGTGCCATAACACCTCTTTTTTTATCTCTGTGTTTTTATCTTTTACCCAATCTGTGATCCAGAATACCAACGTGACATTCGCCGTAGTTTTTCAGTTGCTCAACGATTTCCTTGGCAGTAGATTCTTCTTCTACCTGTTCACGTACGAACCAGAAAAGGAAGTCCCTTGATGCATGATCTTTATCAGCTTCTGCAATATCAACCATTTTGTCGATAAGTTCGGAAACGTAACATTCGTGTTTGTAAACATGCTCGAATACTTCGAGGACGCTACCCCATGCGGTCGGTACTACATTTATCTGACCGATTGTAACATCGCCGCCCCGGTCTATGGCGAAATCTATCATTTTGTGGGCATGTTCCAACTCTTCTTCTGCTTGTTTACGCATCCAGTGAGCAAAACCATTCAGACCCAGTTTCTGGAAATGGACAGACATGGATAAATAGAGGTTTGACGACCACATTTCGGCATTCACCTGTGCATTAAATGCTTCTGATAATTTTTTGCTTAAAATCATAATGATGTACCCTTTCTTTTAGATTTAATTATACAATACAATATTTATGGAGGCAAAGATACTCATTAGATAAATAAAATGGTTTGTTTTATTCGGATTTTATTTCCGATAAAACAAACCATTTACCAATCTTTTATGAGGTGTGAAAAGATTATTTGATTTCTATAATCTTTTCAGCCTTTTTGACGGATTCTTCACTCATCTTAGGGATGATGATGTTAAGCACCCCATGTTCTACTTTTGCCTCTATTTTATCTTTTTCTGCATTTTCGGGAAGAACCATTGTTTGCTGGAACTTGCTATAAGAGAATTCACGTCTCAGATAACGTCCCTCTTTTTTGTCTTCCTTTTTCTCTTCTTTTTTCTCCATCGATACAACCAGATTATCGTTTTCATCGATACGGATGTTGAAATCATCCTTTGTCATACCCGGAGCAGCTACTTCAACACGATAATCTTTTTCAGATTCAATTACGTTTATGGCTGGAGCTGTAGAGTTTGCTTTAATCATCCAGTCATTGTCAAATAAATCATTGAATACATACGGTAACCAATTTTGACTTCTTCTCATCGGTGTCATAATACAGTCCTCCAATTTTATTAGTTAAACATTTATTATTTAATTCTTTATCGACTTCTTCTTTTTATCCGAAATCATCTATCATACTCCAAAAGACATGCCAGAATGGAATGTTTCGCGTTAATATGGATAAACGATTATAAACGGATTTGAAAAATCTTTTCTAAACTTTGATTTTCGGTTTCGTTTTCTATTGTTAATATATTATTGTGCTGAATATTTGACAGTTAACTGTTTGTTCGGAGGCAAATGTGACAGAAAAATGTACATTTTGGCATTTGTATGTTTAATTAATCGTACCTTTATGGCATTTCACTTAATCGATAGAAGAATGAAAAGAAAAGTAGAGCTATTTTTCGGTCGTTTGTTGGCGGCCATGAAGCAGAATCCGGTAGAGGTCATCCTCGCTTTGCTGTTTTGTGTTTTGGGTGGTGTTGCTTATGAGGTGGAGATGCCGAGGTTGAACATCGTATTATCCTATTTTCCTGCCTTCTTTCTGATTTCTTATATTTTGAATGGGTTGACTCAAGGAAAAAAGAAGGAACGTTTAATCTATATTCTATCTATTTTTTCCTGTCTCTTGTTTTTGGGGAAAGGAGAGGGTGTCTGGTCATCTTTTTGGTTGGTGACAATCATAGTCGTACAATTGCTTTATTTGATTAGTTGGTGGAAGTCGGATAATAAGCTGTTTATAAAGAGGTTTTTAGGGTATCTGCGGGCTGTTTTCTCAGCGGTTTTGTTGGCGGGTATAGCTTGGTTGTTATCTATTTCTATCTTTTATTCTATTCAGTATATTTTTGAGATATGGAAACGTGAGGATGGCCGGTTTTTGGCGTATTCCGCGAGTATTGCTTTTATCGGTATGTTGCCTTTGCTGTTTCTGATGTTTAATCAGAAAAGGGAAGAGGAGGGAGACGACAAATTGTTTAATGTTTTGCTTAATTATGTTCTTTCGCCGGCTTTATTGGTTTATGCAGTTATTTTGTATCTTTATATTATTAAAATTGTCGTTTTGTGGTCATTGCCGAAAGGGGCGGTGGCGTACATTGTTGTAAGTTTTGTTGCCGCTATATTTATGTTGAAAGGATGCCAGTCTTTCCTTCTCAGACGGTATTATGATTGGTTTTATCGGTATGCCAGTTGGGTGGTTATGCCGGCTTTGGTGATGTATTGGATTGGTGCGTTTTATAGAATCAATCAGTATGGATTTACAATTGCGCGGGTTTATCTGGTGGTGACAGGGATTATCTTGACAGGAATCACGTTTCTATTTTTAACCCGTCGTTTCGGGCGATACCTGTATGCGGCACTGCTGGCTGTTGTTCTGCTGGTTTCCGTCACGTATATTCCTGGTATTAAAGCTCAGGATATAGAACGCATATCTCAGACGAAGAGGGGTAATTATCCGATTAAGACTGAGGTTAAGACGCATTATAATCCTTCGATAACTATTCAGGGTGATAAACCTTTTGATATCAGCGATTATCAGACTATTCAACGTGTTTTGGGATATAGGGATTCCACCGGAATGAATGCAATGATTGTTAGGGATACATTTTATTTGTATAATGAAAATCGGAATGTTATATTAAAAGAGAATGCGAATGAATTGTTTGCTAGGCAACTTGAAAAAGTCGGATTGAAATTGACAGATTCTATACCGGTTGCTGTTTATCCGGAGCTCCTTCGATTGGATATGGATTCTGCATTGCTGGTATTTGATGAAATATCCATTCGCAAATATCTTACAGATTCGGTCTATAGGGTTTCCAATATGGGACGAGGTTACTATTTGAAGAAAAAGAAGTAATCTCCTCTTATTGAAAACAAAAAAGGTAGAGTGCTTCAGATGAAAAGCACCCTACCTTTTTTTATTTTCATACCGAGCAAATATACTTTTAATATATATTGAAACGAAAAAAGATAATTGTTGAATTCAATAAACACAATTGTCTTTTTTTTCTTTCAACAATTGTCGTAAGTATATTTGCTCGGTATGAAAATAGGAAGAGGAAAGGATATTAAATGATAAACCAAGTATCCTTTTGTCTCTAAGCATACTATGCTTCCTATTGATTCAACATCTGGTAAAGTTTGTCTAATTTCGGAGCCATGATGATTTCCGTACGTCTGTTTTTCGCTCTGCCGTCTACTGTCTCGTTGTCGGCAACCGGCATAAATTCACCGCGGCCGCAAGGTTGTATTTGTAAAGGATTGACGCCATAGTCTTTCGTAAGGATACGGACAACGGAGGTGGCGCGGATGACACTTAAATCCCAGTTGTCTTTAAATTGAACCGTGTTGATAGGTTTGCTATCCGTATGACCTTCTATATATACATCTATATCCGTTTGTTTATTCAGCACTTCGGCCAGTTTAGCCAATGCTTCTTTTCCTCGCTTGTCTACACGGGCGCTGCCGGATTCGAACAGGAGTTTGTCTGACATGGCAACATACACTTTCCCGTCTTTTTCGCGGACCGTCAGTTCGTCGCTGCTAAAGCCCAAAAGTGCGTCTTTTACGCTATTGAGCAGGCTTTGTACCCGTTCGGTTTGGGCGTTAATCATATCCTGAAGTTCATTGATGGTCCGTTCGCGTTCGTCCAGTTCCTTCATTTTCTGGCTAAGCAGTGTGTTCAATTTTTCTTGCTCGCTCATATTCGTATTCAACATACTCTGATAATTGCGGATACTTTGTCCCATACGGGTTGTATCACGTTCGAGAGATGCACGCAGATTGGTCAGCTGGTCATTGTTGTCGCGGCAATTTACCAGTTGATTTTGCAAATCATCCCCACGGGCAATTGCTTCGAGTCGTCCGTTTTCAGCCAACAAATACTTTTTCTTCGTCACACAAGATGTACAAACAAGCAGTGCGGAAGCTGCTACCAATAGAACCTTTTTCATCTGATAAATATTTTTAGCGAATGTACTATTTATTACATTATACTTTTATATGGTTTAAAATATTTGTGAACAATTAAACTATAATTAAGGTTGTATCCTCTGTATCTTCGTGTTTGAATGTTCTCTCAGGATGATGGCCCTTGAGCTGGTTGTAGTAGAAAATGTGAATATTATCGTATATTTGTTCCCTCCATAAAAGACAATGAGCAGATGGGAAAAGTATTGATTATCGATGATGAGAAGCAGATTTTGGGATTATTATCCCGTATCGTCAGCTTGGAAGGATATGACGTGTTTCAGGCTGCGACATGTAAGGCCGGATTAAAACAGTTGGAACAACAAAGCCCGGAAGTTATTCTCTGTGATGTTTTTCTCCCGGATGGAAGCGGGGTGGAGCTGGTGAAGGAGTTGAAAAAGATACGCCCTCTCTCTGAAGTTATTCTGTTGACGGCTCATGGTAATATCTCCGATGGAGTACAAGCTATCAAGAACGGGGCATTCAACTATATAACCAAAGGTAACGATAACAATAAAATCCTTCCTTTAATTGCTCAAGCGATGGAAAAATCTGTTGCTGCTTATAAACAAGAAAAGTTAGTATCTTCGGCTGTCGGCAAACAATACTCTTTTGGTACGATAGTAGGCAAATCACCTGCTATTCAACAAGCTGTGGATTTGGCGAAGAAAGTGGCTGTGACGGATGTTCCGGTATTATTGACCGGTGAAACAGGAACAGGCAAGGAGGTCTTTGCCCAATCTATTCACCAGCGCAGTTCCCGCGGTGATAAGGCATTTGTTGCAATCAACTGTTCTTCTTTTAGCCGTGATTTGTTGGAAAGTGAAATGTTCGGTCACAAAGCCGGGGCTTTTACCGGTGCGATGAAGGAGACCAAAGGATTATTTGAAGAAGCCGACAACGGTACTATTTTCCTTGACGAAATAGGTGAAATGGCTTTTGATTTGCAGGCCAAGTTACTCCGTATTCTCGAGACGGGAGAGTTTCTGAAAATTGGTGATACAAAGCCTATTAAAGTAAATGTACGCGTCATTGCTGCAACCAACCGGGACTTGACGAAAGAAATCGGTGAAGGACATTTCCGTGAAGACCTTTTTTATCGTCTTTCTGTTTTTCAGATTCATCTGCCTCCTTTACGTGAACGGGTAGACGATATCCCTTTGTATATTGAAACTTTTGTAAGCTCTTTGTCTGTAAAAATGGGTAAAACAATTGATGGAATTGCTCCGGAATATATCCGGATTTTAAAACAATATCCTTGGAAAGGGAATGTGCGCGAACTTCGCAATGTAGTGGAACGGAGTTTGATTATTGTAGATGGAACCGTACTTACTCCTGACTCTCTACCTCCTTATATGCAAAATTCAGCAACAAATTCGGACGTTACTTATTCCGGCTTCGACCTCAGCGGAGTTGAAAAAATGCACATCCTGAAAGTACTGAAATATACGAACGGTAATAAAACCGAGACTTCCCGCTTGCTTGGTATCGGATTGACTACTCTTTACCGGAAGATAGAAGAGTACGGACTTACTGCTTCCGATTTGTTATAAAATAATCCTTTTTTTTCATTTTGAAAGACTAACCTTTCCATTTTGGAAGGGTTGGTCTTTCTTTTTTTATGTTTATTTGGATTGTTAATGTGCTGAAAGTTAGGGTTTGATGTCGAAAGTTTGTTTTTCGGCACATCTTTGGTATAACCGAAACTGTATTAACATAAAAAAATGACGTATGAATGAATTGTTATCTTTTGGATTGATGTGCATGGTCGGTTTGGCCTGCTACTGGTTTTTCTTTAAATGTGTAGATTGGTTTGAAAAAATTTAAGAAAGGAGAAGACGTATGTTTACAGCACTTTTTATACTCTGTCTCGTAATCTTCGGGTATTTGATGTATGTATTGATTAAACCCGAAAAGTTTTAAACAAATAAGTTAAGGAGAAAAGATGAATACAGAATTGCTAGGTAGTATTGCGCAGATTGTACTAATGGTCGTATTGGCTTATCCACTAGGGAAGTACATTGCGAAAGTTTATAAAGGGGAGAAAACTTGCTTGGATTTTATGGCTCCTCTTGAAAGATGGATTTTTAAAATTTGTGGTATCGACCCGAATCTGGAGATGAATTGGAAGAGCTTTTTGAAAGCACTTCTAACGATTAATTTATTCTGGTTTTTCTGGGGAATGATATTGCTCTATACGCAGCAGTATTTACCGTTGAACCCGGATGGCAACGCCGGACAATCGTCCCATTTATCGTTTAATACTTGTATCAGTTTCATGGTGAACTGTAACTTGCAACATTATAGCGGTGAAAGTGGCCTGACTTATTTCACTCAGTTGTTTGTCATCATGTTATTCCAGTTTATTACTGCAGCAACCGGTATGGCTGCCTTGGCTGGTATTTTCAAAGCAATGGCGGCGAAGACGACTCAGACAATCGGAAATTTCTGGAGCTTGTTGATGAAAAGTTGTACCCGTATTTTGTTGCCCTTATCATTGATTGTCGGTTTTATTTTGATTATAGAAGGAACTCCGATGGGATTCGATGGGAAAATGCAACTAGTAACGCTCGAAGGTAATGAACAATCGGTTTCTCAGGGGCCGGCTGCAGCTATTATCCCTATCAAACAGTTGGGTACTAACGGTGGTGGTTATTTTGGCGTCAACTCCTCACATCCACTCGAAAATCCGACTTATTTGACCAATATGGTAGAATGTTGGTCTATTCTTATTCTTCCGATGGCGATGGTATTTGCCTTGGGGTTCTATTTGAAACGTAAGAAACTGGCCTATTCGATTTTTGGTGTGATGTTGTTTGCTTATTTGCTAAGTGTGGGCATTAATACCTATTATGAGATGAACGGAAATCCGAAGATTGAGGCGATGGGTATCGACCAGGTTAACGGAGCAATGGAGGGGAAAGAAACCCGTCTCGGTCCGGCAGCTACGGCGCTCTGGAGCTGTACTACAACCGTTACATCTAATGGCTCTGTCAACGGTATGCATGATAGTACTATGCCGCTCAGCGGAATGATGGAAATGCTGAATATGCAGATAAACACGTGGTTCGGTGGTGTGGGTGTCGGTTTTATGAACTATTACGCTTTTCTGATTATTGCTGTATTTATCAGTGGCTTGATGGTAGGACGCACGCCTGAATTTCTGGGTAAAAAAGTAGAGTCACGCGAGATGAAAATAGCAACGATTGTTGCCTTGGCTCACCCGTTCGTTATTTTGTTGGGAACAGCCGTAGCTTGCTATTTTTATGTTTATCATCCCGGATTTGTTGAAAATGAAGGTGGATGGCTGAATAATCCAAGCTTCCATGGCTTAAGCGAGATGCTTTATGAATATACTTCGGCATCGGCCAATAATGGCTCTGGTTTTGAAGGCTTGGGAGATAATACTTATTTCTGGAATTTTACAACCGGTTTAGCTTTGATTATTAGCCGTTATCTTCCGATTGTCGGGCAGGTAGCTATAGCTGGCCTGCTGGCCCGGAAAAAGTATGTACCGGAAAGTGCGGGGACTCTGAAGACGGATACAGCTACCTTTGCCGTGATGACATTTTCTGTAATTTTTATAGTGGCTGCATTGTCTTTCTTCCCTGCATTAACATTAGGGCCGATTGCAGAGTATTTTAGTATCTACTGATTAATTGTAATTAGAATATTGTAAGATGAAAAATAATACATCCGCTTCTTTGTTTCCAAAGGAGCTAGTTATAGAAAGTATCAAGCAATCGTTTGCGAAACTGAATCCGCGGACGATGTTCCGAAACCCGATTATGTTTCTTGTTGAGGTAGTGACATTTGTCATGTTGTTTGTTACTATCTGGACTGCCGTTTCAGGCAATCATGAACAGGGGGCGTTCGGATATAATTTATTGGTTTTCATAGTACTGCTTTTTACCTTGCTTTTTGCCAATTTTGCTGAAGCAATAGCAGAGGCACGAGGTAAAGCCCAAGCTGACAGTTTGCGTAAAACTCGTGAAGAGACACCCGCTAAATTGGTAGCAGCTAATGGTGTTGTTTCTACAGTTCGTAGTTCACAGTTGAAAAAAGGTGATATTTTTATTTGTGAGGCCGGTGATACCATTCCTTCCGACGGTGAAATCATCGAAGGATTGGCTTCTATCGATGAAAGTGCCATTACAGGTGAGTCTGCACCGGTTATTCGTGAAGCCGGTGGTGATAAAAGTTCGGTTACCGGCGGTACAAAAGTGTTGTCCGACCAGATAAAAGTAAAGGTTACCACACAGTCGGGCGAAAGTTTCCTGGACAAAATGATTGCTTTGGTGGAAGGGGCTTCCCGTAAGAAAACTCCGAATGAAATAGCTTTAACAATTTTGTTGGCTGGTTTTACACTCGTGTTTGTTGTGGTTTGCGGGACCTTGAAACCGTTGGCTGATTATTCCGGAACGCAGATTACAATTGCAGCCTTTATCTCTCTGTTTGTTTGTCTGATACCGACTACTATCGGTGGTTTACTTTCTGCTATCGGGATTGCCGGTATGGACCGTGCGCTTCGTGCCAATGTAATTACCAAATCAGGTAAAGCTGTTGAAACGGCTGGTGATATAGATACTTTATTACTGGATAAAACGGGAACAATTACTATCGGTAATCGTAAAGCAACTCAGTTTTATCCTGTTGGGGGGATAGATGAACATTCTTTTGTACAGGCTTGTTTGATGGCTTCCCTTTCTGATGAAACTCCTGAAGGAAAATCTATTGTAGAACTGGGACGTGAAAAGGGTATTCGTATCCGCGATTTGAGTACATCCGGTTCCCGTATGATAAAGTTCACGGCTGAAACCAAGTGTTCGGGAGTAGATTTAAAAGACGGAACTCGTATTCGCAAAGGTGCGTTTGATGCTATCCGCCGTATGAGCGAAGCTGCCGGGAGTAAATATCCGGGGGAAGTAGGTAATCTGGTAGAAAAAATTACCGGCAACGGAGGGACTCCACTAGTTGTTTCACAGGATGATTATATTATCGGTGTTATAGAATTGCAGGATATTATCAAACCAGGTATTCAGGAACGTTTTGAACGTCTTCGTAAAATGGGGGTTAAAACGGTGATGGTAACCGGTGATAATCCGTTGACGGCTAAATATATTGCAGAAAAAGCCGGGGTGGATGATTTCATCGCTGAAGCAAAACCGGAAGATAAGATGAATTATATCAAACGTGAACAGGAAGCCGGTAAACTGGTCGCTATGATGGGGGATGGAACAAATGATGCTCCTGCTTTGGCACAGGCAAATGTCGGTGTGGCTATGAACAGTGGTACTCAAGCTGCAAAAGAAGCCGGTAATATGGTGGATCTGGATAACGACCCGACCAAGCTGATTGAAATTGTGGAAATCGGTAAACAGTTGCTGATGACGCGTGGTACATTAACAACATTCAGCATAGCGAACGATGTGGCTAAATATTTTGCCATTGTTCCGGCACTCTTTATGATGGCTATTCCACAATTGGCCGCATTAAATATCATGCATCTACATAGTCCGGAAAGTGCTATTCTGTCGGCTGTTATTTTTAATGCTATTATTATTCCTATCTTGATACCGTTGGCTTTACGTGGCGTGACTTATAAACCGATAGGGGCTTCGGCTCTGTTGCGCCGGAACCTATTGATTTATGGTGTAGGGGGAGTGATTGCTCCATTTATAGGAATAAAACTAATAGACTTGGTTGTCAGTTTATTTCTGTAATCAGTCAAGAATATTATTAATAAATTAAATATAAAAACATTATGATATCGACTCTATTAAAATCATTCAAATTAACGATAGCTTTTTGTGTGTTGCTTAGTGTTTGCTACATCTTTATATTATGGGTTTTTGCGCAGGTTGCAGGCCCCAATAAAGGAAATGCAGCTGTGCTGGAATTAGACGGAAAAGTGGTAGGGGCTGCAAATGTAGGACAGGCTTTTACAAAAGACATTTATTTCTGGGGACGCCCTTCTTGTGCCGGTTCCGGTTATGATGCTTCCAGTTCGGCCGGTAGTAATAAAGGTCCTTCCAATGAAGAATATCTGGCTGAAGTTCAGGCTCGTATCGATACTTTTCTTTTGCATCATCCTTATCTGAAGCGGGAAGAAGTTCCTGCGGAAATGGTAACAGCCAGTGGTTCCGGTTTAGATCCTGATATTTCTCTGAAAGCAGCCTATTTACAAGTTCAACGTGTTGCCGAGGCTCGTGGTCTTTCTAAAGATAAAGTGACAGCTATTGTCAAAGCAAATATAGAAGGTCCATTGTTAGGTGTTTTTGGTCCGAAGAAAGTAAATGTTCTGAAATTGAATATTGCATTAGAGAAAGCAGATAAAAACAAAAACAATATTAAATGAATATGAATTCAACAATTAAAAAAATATCAATTGTTATTATAACATTGACTATGGCATCTTTTTCAATGATAAAAGGACAAGATGAAAACAAAAAATTAAGTTTTACTGTGCAGGGCGACCTTGTAAGTTCTTATATTTGGCGTGGTGTTTATCAGACAGGTGTTAGTTTTCAACCGACGTTAGGCTTGAACATTGCCGGTTTTTCCCTGACTGCTTGGGGCTCTACGGATTTTGATGGTAATCAGGCTTCCGAAGGATTGGCAAATAAGGAGATAGATATTACGGCTGCTATTAAATTCACAGATTCGTTCTCTTTACCTATATTTGCACAAGCCATTTGGAATCCTCGTCTGGAAGATGCTCACTTGGTTTTTGGCTTTACATTGAGACCTTGAAACGGAAAACTCAGACAAATGGACAGAGAACAGAGTGTACAACACTTTTTGGATTTGCTGAAAAAGTCCCGTCGGGGGAATTTTAAAATCTACATCGGCATGATTGCCGGTGTAGGTAAAACGTACCGTATGTTGTCCGAGGCCCACGAGTTGCTTCGAAGCGGTATCGATATTCGGATTGGTTATATTGAAACACATGGCAGACCGGAGACTGAGGCATTGGTGGCAGGTTTACCCCTTATAGTGCGCCGTCGGTCTTTTTATAAAGGTAAAGAAGTGGAAGAAATGGACCTTCAGGCTATTTTGAGTATTCATCCGGAAGTTGTTATCGTTGATGAACTGGCTCATTCCAATGTGGAGGGTAGTAAAAATGAAAAGCGCTGGCAGGATGTGATGGATATTCTGGATGCCGGAATAAGTGTGATAACAGCGGTTAATATCCAACATTTGGAGGGTCTGAATGAGGAAGTTCAGGATATTGCCGGTATCGAGGTGAAGGAACGTATCCCGGATAGTGTACTTGAGCAGGCGGATGAAGTGGTAAATATCGATTTAACAGCTAATGAACTTGTAGCCCGGTTGAAAGCCGGAAAAATATACAAGCCGGAAAAAGTGCAAACTGCCCTGAATAATTTTTTTAAGGCAGAAAATATCCTTCAGCTTCGCGAACTTGCTTTAAAAGAAGTAGCTTTGCGGGTGGAGAAAAAAGTAGAGAACTCAGTCCCGGTCAATACGGGTGTCCGTCATGAGCGTTTTTTGGCTTGTATCAGTAGTCATGAGAGAACTCCACGGAAAGTTATACGGAAAGCGGCTAGGTTGGCGACTCGTTATAATTCAAAATTTTTTGTCCTTTATGTTCAAACTCCACGAGAGAGTATGGAACGGATACCGTTAGCAAATCAACGATATTTGTCGAATCATTTTAAGTTGGCTACAGAACTGGGTGGAGAAGTGGTACAAGTACAATCAGACAGTATTCCGAGAAGCATAGTTGAAGTTTGCCAGGAAAAGCAAATAACTACCGTTTGTGTTGGTAAACCTTCATTCAGCCTTCGTTCTGTTCTCTTATCGGTTTTTCAATACCGAACTTTATTAAATAGTTTGTCGCAGTTGAATATTGACTTAATAATAATAGCATAGTGTATGTATAGGTCCATGAGTCTGAAAATTAAAACCAAACTAACCTCCGGTATAGGTTTGCTGTTTGCCATGATTGTATTATTGGGGGGGCTGGCTGTAAAGAATATCGACAATATGTCGACCGATACGCAGAATATTCTAGCGGATAATTATAATTCGCTCCTTTATTCCCGTAGGATGTTAGATGCACTCGAACGTATAAAAACGGATTCGGTGGCTCGTTCCGAGTTTGAAAAGAACTTGAGTTTACAGAAGAAAAATATTACGGAAATAGATGAAAATGTGGCAACTTCCCATCTTGTCACTCGCTACGAAGCAATGCAAAAGAATTTGAATGATACGACTATTCAGCGTGTTCGTGTTGCATTGAATGATATTATGACACTGAATATGGCGACTATTTACCGGAAAAGCAAAATTGCAGAACATACAGCCGACCAAGCATTATTATGGATTTGTATCATTGCTGTAGCTTGTATCCTGATAGCTTTTGTTTTCCTCATTCGTTTGCCGAGCTCTATTACGACACCTATTCGTAAACTGACTGACGGTATTATGGAAATAGCCAATCATAATTATGAAAAACGTTTGAATCTGGGTGAATACCAAGAGTTTTCGGAAGTTGCAAATTCTTTTAACCGCATGGCTGAATGTTTGACGGAATACCGGAAAAGTACGCTGGCTGATATTCTCAAGACTAAGAAATATGTAGAAGCTATCGTGAATAGTATCACGGAGCCTATAATCGGTTTAGACTGTGACCGTTCTATTTTGTTTGCTAACGATGAAGCCTTGACTATCCTGAACTTGAAAAGGGAAAATGTGATAGGTAAATCAGCTGCTGAACTGGCTTTGAAAAATGATTTGTTGCGTCGTTTGGTTCGTGAACTTATTCAACTTGATGAAAATAAGGAACCGTTGAAGATTTATGCTGATGATAAGGAAAGCTATTTCCAGGTTAAATATATTCCGATTCGTGTGATGGGCAGAGAGGAGGAGAACCAGTATGCCGGTGATGTGATTCTGTTGAAAAATATAACGGAGTTTAAGGAATTGGATTCTGCAAAAACAACATTTATCTCTACAATTTCCCATGAACTGAAGACTCCTATTTCTGCTATCATGATGAGTTTGAAACTGCTGGAGGATAAACGTGTCGGTGATATGAACGATGAACAGATAGCACTAGCCGAGAGCATTAAGGAAAGTAGCGACCGTTTACTTGAAATAACCGGTGAATTACTGAAAATGACACAGGTGGAAACTGGTAAGCTTCAATTAAATCCGAAGATAACCAAACCTATTGAACTGATAGATTATGCAATCAAGGCAAATCGGGTACAAGCAGAACGTTTTGGTTGTCATATTGAAGTGGAATATCCGGAAAAGGTTTCCAAATTATTTGTCGATAGTGAAAAAATAGCTTGGGTATTGACGAATTTGTTGTCAAATGCCATCCATTATACTCCGGAAAACGGTCGTATTGTTGTCGGTGCCCGTCAATTGGACAAGCAAGTGGAGTTTTTTGTACAAGATTTTGGTAAAGGTATCGATCCCCGCTATCATCAAAGTATCTTCGACCGTTATTTCCGTGTCCCCGGAACAAAAGTACAAGGAAGCGGTTTGGGGTTGGCAATCAGTAAAGATTTTGTAGAGGCACACGGTGGAACTATTCGTGTCGAGAGTGAAGTGGGAAAAGGAAGTCGGTTTATTATTACATTTAATGTTTGATATTATATAGATGCAACATCTTTCATCTGTTTAGCAGTGAGCTTTTGTTATGAAAAATGTCGCATCTATAAAATAAAGATTTCGTCTTTTATAGTTTTGAAAGACGAGTGTTTTTGCCATAGTCTTTCAGCGCATCGCAACTTCTCAGATAATGCCGGAATGTGGCTGTATACCAATATTGTTGCAGAAGCCAATTGAAAGAGTTTTTATTCAGGTTTTTATCTAAATAGAGAATAGCGATGTTATAAGTCGCTTGTAAATCTTTATTGGTACTGATAGATAACGCTTCATCTATCAGATGTTTACTTTTGGCTTTGAGGGTTTTATCATCCCAGTTATATTCACAACTGCTTATATAAGAACCATATTTGTAGGCTGATAAATTCCAGCAGAAACTAACGGAGTTATACATGCCGGTGGCATATTTGTATAAGGCCATAGCCTTCTGTTCCGGATTGCATTCCTGTTGAATAGTCTGTTCAAGTTCGTACATCTCTCGGGCAAATTCCAATTTGTAGTATTCTTGATTGGACTTTATTTTAACCCTCTTCAACCAAGGTTCGTTGAAAGGATCCAGTTGACTATAACCGATAGAATCTATCAAATCTAAGTTTTTCGTTACATTCAACCGTTTCTGGTATTGCTTGCTCACCTGGGTTAAATAAGGAATGGCTTCTTCGTATTTCCCTTCCCGAATGAACTTTGTACCGACTAAATCGTTGATGAAATCCGGATCTTTATAGCAACGTTCAACTAAGAATCTGTCGAAATCTGATAAGGAAGTGCTGAATAATAGAGTATGGTAATTTTTGACATCTTGAGCTGATACCGTATCCAGCAATATGAATGAATTAGATTTGTAATCAATCGGATTCTCAATAGTCGTACTTAACCGAAGTTGATTAATGTCTTGCGTTAATTCTTTGTATGAATCAGGTTCGTAGAAATAAACTTGTTGATGCAACTGCAAATATCGCTCTTTCGCTATATCAGCTAAAGCGGCAGCGCGTGCAACATTTCCTTGTTTGATATAAGCAGGAGCTAATATCGACACTGTGATACGTTGCATCATGTCAGTAAAATATTCCTTTGTTCCCCAGAAGATTTTATAAGTAGAAACCGGTTCTCCTTTCCGGATTGTTTGTTCCATCTTTTTATCCAACCATTTTAAACCGGATAAAATACGTTTTTCATCGTCAGCCGAAAATGTATTATTAACTGCATCCAAGTAGAGTTGAAAAACTTGTATGCTTTCTTTTATTATTTGATTACCAGGCATCTTGTAAGCTTTCTTTAAATACTCGGAAGCTATCTCCGGATACCCTACATAATCAATCAGGAAGGCTGCAGTGTATTGCCACATGGCCAAATTCTGCGTTTTCTTTTCCCGGACTACTTGTTTGCATAGTTTTAATAATTCCTGCACCCGTTCTTCGTTAATGGAGCTTTGTCTCGTAACTTTCCCTAACTCCTGTTGCAGACAATAAGCCAGCCGTTTGGAGTCCGGTGCATAAGTATAAACGGTCTCCAAATCGTAACTGCAATTTTCGATACTTTCGCTTTCGATATAATGGAATAAAGCCTCCTCTTTATTTCCTAATCTTTCATAAGCTCCTCCGATGTAAGCTTCAGCTTTGTCCCGTATATATGATTTCGGCAATTTTTTTAATTGATTATGCCATAATTCGATACATTGTTCGTAATTGCCTAAAGAGAAGGTTGCTCGTATCGCTTGTAGAAGATAACGTTCCCGCAAACGTGAACCTTTATATGATAAAGCCTCTCTCTGAATGTCTGCCAAATCACCGATTACCGGGTCTTCCTTTTCCGGATAATACCAAGGGGAGAATAGTATATGCCGGGTTTGTTCGCATCTTTTTGCCAATAGCAGGAAACGGACAATTTCCCTGTCTTTTTTTTGAATAAGCCAAGCGGCAAATTGATTGCCGGACACCGTTTTTTGTTTGGAGGAAGTCGATATCAGCGAATCGATTCGTTCCATATCCGGAATAGAATATTTATAAACGACCTGATAAATATCTTTTATCGGAATGGGGGCACCTACTAATTTTTGCCATTCAATGCAGTTTATGTCAATTGCAGGGTCATTCGTGTTTTCCGGAACATATACCCGGTACATGGGGAATGTAGCCGGACTTTCCGGTACGTAAGGACCACAAGCATTCAAGTGCATATAAGAGCAAAAAGACAAGAGACTAACGGTTGTAAAAACTTTTAATTTCATCATGGCTATATTTTAAAAGATTATTCATATCTAAATGGTATAAAATCACAGAATAGTTTTTATTGGAAATTTCCGGTTCCAATAATTTCTTGACTTTGTTTATTTCTGCAACGGGAGAAATTTCATACCGGATGATATCACCGGCTTCAAGAAAAGAAGAACCTTTGTAGTGATTGGTTTGAACCCGGAAAAGATTCTTCTCGACGGGCTTGTATAGTGTACGGTTTTCATAATCGACTTCTTTTAAAATACCTTTGAACTGCTTGTCTTTGAACCATAACCCCCAACTATAAGTCGGATATGCGATGTCTATAGGGAGGAGATAGTCTTTTAAGAAAGGTCCATAAGGCAAAATATCCTGATAATCAATAATGGAGTTTGTTGTGTTTCTGTCAGAAAAATTTCCGGTATTATAACACATTAAAACTCCTCTGTCTACCGGTGGTACAGGCAGGGTAAGCTGATGCAGCCGGATAGTGGCGGATAATCTGATTTGATGTTCATGCGCAATCTTCCGGAGTTCTTTCAGCAGTGTGAAAAAAGCGGATTGGGAAGTTTGGGTCCAGTCGCAATCAATTTGTATTTCATGTACATTCTGTATATCATTCGTCTGAACCATGGTAAACACCCGTTTCGCTATTTTTTGTGCATACATTTGGGTTGTTGTGTCTGTTTTTCCCATCTCTTTCATTGCTTCGTTCGTGATAAAAACGGTAGGAACTATTTCCAGATTAGCTAATGGCCTCTCTTTGAAAATAACAGTCGCGATAGGGGAGGGTGCTTTGTCCTCTAAACGGTCGCTGTTATTATCCACATCAAAAAAACGAACATATATCCGACCTATCTGATGGTCGTGGATGAATTGCTTATCCGCTTCAGATAATTGGAAAATTGTTTTCCAATAATATAAAGAGGACTTGACTTGGGGCGCCGGAAGGGTATCCGTGATTTGTACAAGGGCTGTACTGTCCTGCTGTACATTCTCCTCCGGACTGGAAGCAACAGGTCTGCAACTTGTGTAAAACAAGAGTAGGAATGGAAGTAAATACTGTTTCATCTGTATATAATTAAAAGATTAATAGCTAAAAAAGAGTGTAGGAATTCCCTTGACGATAAAAAACTCTATCGTCATTCCTTATAAAATATATATTCTGGTATTATTTACTTTTCCAGACTATGTAGCTCGCAGTAGCCGGTAAAGCATTATTGAATATGCCGAATTCCGTTTGTTTGCCATCTTTGTTTCTATACCAGCCGTATGCGGTGCTTCCAACCAGGTAAATGGCATCCGATACCCCGATATCGATGAGTGCTTGTGAGAAATCATGGAAAGACTCCGGACTTCGGCTTTCTATCATTACGATTTTTCCCCGTTGTTTGCCCAATGCCCGTCGGATTGATTTATTCTTCGGTTTGTTTTCTATCAATTCTCCGTTGTGAACCAAGGCATATTGGCGGAAGAAATATCCCTTTTGGTCGATTGCTTGTTGCAGGAGTGGGGTCTGCTTAGCCATTCCAATCGTGATTTCATCCCGGATAATTGCACAAAAACCAGGTTTGGCTGTTCCCCGTGCCAGTTGTTCTCCTGCGCAAACAAATTCGCTTACAATATCTTCATTATCTTTTCGTATATCGGCGGCTTGGGCTACAAAAAGGACTGTCGAGTCTGTTTGGACGGGCAACCCCAATTGCAGTGTTGCTTGCGCCTCGTGCGGTATATAGATAAACATCGGAACGTCATTGACTGTTTCCTCTTTTACTTCGATATATCCTTTTGAGGTTTGAACAGATACGGTATCCGGCGTTTTATAAGTGACCGTTTTTTCCGGTTCTTCAAAGTAGGAAACAGCCTCTTTTGCGGGCATAAAAAACAGGAAACCAACGATTCCGGCAGCAATCAGTAGGCAGCAGCAAATAATGGTCACTTTCCATTTTTGATAGAAAGAAACAGTCTCTGCATTTCCGATTACTCGTATGTCATCTTCTTTTATGTCTTTATACTGTTTCATATATTTTCTTTTTCAATCAACTCTTTTAATTTCTTTAATGCTTCCTTCGAAGCAGATACGGAATGTTTGGACGTTTTGTTGTCCGATAAAATCAGTTGTTGCTTGGAAATATTTATATAGTAAATATAGCTCCTGTTAATAATCAGGCACTTTCCAATCCGTATGAAAACGCATCCTTCGTTTCCCAATTGTTCCGCAATTATTTTTTCGATTTGTCCCAATTGAAAAGTAACCAATCTCACTTCCCCGTCT
The DNA here is from genome assembly GCF_003473295.1 of Parabacteroides sp. AM08-6. Lineage (GTDB taxonomy): Bacteria > Bacteroidota > Bacteroidia > Bacteroidales > Tannerellaceae > Parabacteroides. Next base: position 43,749 of record NZ_QRMP01000015.1, on the reverse strand, counting down.
ATTTGTATCAATGTCGAGTAATTTCCATCCGAAGAGATGTAAAGTACATGCTCCGGCAGGATACGTACAAGATCGTTATTTGTTGATATGACAAGGTGTTTTCTCATTGCTTATTATCTGATGAGAACAAAAGTAATGAAGATTGCAATAGGAGACAAGTGATTAAGGAAGCGGTGTATGAAATAACCGGATTTCTGTATGTAATTGGGTGTGAAGTGGCAGGTTGGCTATATTATCAAAATGTCACTAGTATAGCGACTAAATAGGATTAATATGGCGGGTAAAATAAATTACCCGCACATGTAACTCTTTTTAACGTATCAATACGACAGTGAAGCACTCAAATGGAGAACATCTTGTCAATCTGTAGAGATAGGAGAAGGGAAGTAATCGGCTCCTGACCAGATTGTTTCGAGATTGATAAATATATATTTCGTTTTAAAACGATAGCAATTGTATCACTAATAGTCCCAGCCCCACTGAAACCCCGGTTGCAATCAGTCCCGGCATCATAAACGAATGATTCAGGATGTATTTCCCGATATGGGTCGTTCCTGTACGGTCGAAGTTGATGGCTGCTACAACAGTCGGGTAGTTCGGAATGAAGAAATAGCCGTTTACGGCCGGGAAGAGAGCAATCAGCATATAAGGAGAAATGCCCAGAGCCAGTCCCAACGGGAGTAATGCACGGATAGTAGCAGCTTGGCTGAATAGTAAAATGGACATCAGGAAAAGGGCAATTCCGAACAGCCAAGGCATCTGTGTCACGACCTGTTCGATAGAACCTTTCAACTCAGCCATATTTCCTCCGATAAACGTGTCGCCCATCCAAGCAATCCCAAAAATGGCGACTACCGCTTGCATCCCGGCGGAGAAGACAGAGCCTTGTACCGCTTTGATACCATCCGTACGTGTTGCCAACAGAATGATAGCTGCCGCCGAAAGCATTAAAATCTCAATAATAGCAGCCATCGACAATGGCTTCCCGCTAAATACCGGACGAATACTTTCAATGGAACCAAACAAGATAATCCCGATAGTTGCCAGAATAAAAATCGCGACCGATAAACCGGCAGCCCGATGGTTCCGGACGTCCTGCGAATGGAACTTCTCGACTGTAAATTCTCCGTTTGCCAAGCGTCTTTGATATTCCGGATCGTCTTTCAGTTCTTTTCCGACCCGTAGTGAATAGAAGGCTCCCGCCAGGACACCGGCTAATGTACAGGGAACGGAAATCATCAGGATATTGAATAGTGAAACCTGGAAACCACTACCGGTCAGCATACTCAACAAAGCTACGGTAGCCGCTGAAATCGGGCTGGCGGTAATGGCCTGTTGGGAAGCAATCACGGCGATTCCCAATGGGCGTTCCGGACGTATTTTGGTTTCTGTCGCTACTTCCGCAATGACCGGAAGAACAGAATAAGCTACATGGCCGGTTCCGGCTATAAAAGTAAAGATATAAGTGACTAAAGGGCTTAGTATCGTAATCTTGGAAGGGTTTTTACGCAACAGCTTTTCCGCCCACTTCACCATCAGGTCCAAACCACCGGCTGCTTGCATACAACTGGCTGCTGCAATAACCGCTACAATCATTAGCATTACATCGATAGGGGGAGAGGTTGGCTCCAGTCCGAAGACGAAAGTCAGCACGGCCAGTCCTAAGCCTCCCAATACACCTAGACCGATACCTCCCAGGCGAGCGCCGATGATAATTGCGATTAATACGAATGCTAATTGTAACAACATGTTTTATAATCTGTAGATTTAGTTTGTAAAGGTTACAAATTTAGTTATTTTTGCCTTGCTAAAAACTACAAAAACACTAAATACGAATGAAAAGAATCTATTTTATCGCATTATTAGGCTTGTTTGGCTGGATGTCGGTTCTGACGGCACAGGTTCGGAACGAGTTCCTGCTGGAAAAAAACTGGAAATTTACCCGCGAAGACAGTGAAGAGTTTATAAAGCCGGCTTTCGATGACAGTAAGTGGCAATCTGTAACTGTCCCGCACGATTGGGCCATTTACGGCCCGTTTAACTCCCAAAACGATAAACAGGAAGTGGCTATCTCGCAAGATGGACAAAAAGAGGCGATGGAACATGCCGGACGTACCGGTGGTCTGCCTTTTGTCGGTACGGGGTGGTATCGTACTGAATTTGAAGTGCCACAGTTTGCTTCCGGTAAACGGGCTACAATCCTGTTTGACGGGGCAATGAGCCATGCTAATGTCTATGTAAACGGGCAGAAAGTCGGTTATTGGCCCTATGGATATAATTCCTTTCATTTTGACATTACGAAGTATCTGAAGCCGGGGGAGAAGAATACCTTGGCCGTTCGTCTCGAAAATCTGCCGGAGTCTTCCCGTTGGTATCCCGGAGCCGGACTCTACCGGAACGTGCATGTGATTGTAACAGAAGAGGCCCATATCCCGGTGTGGGGAACTTATGTGACTACTCCGACCGTGAATAAGGACTTCGCAAAAGTGAATGTCCGTACACAAGTAGTATTGCCGGAAGGTGCAGACCTTGATAAATATAGTGTGGAGACCAGCATTTGGAATCCGAATCATCAGCGGTTAACCTCTTTGCGTACTCCACTTTCACAAATCCAATACAGTGATAACCAGGCAAGCCAGGATTTTGTGCTTCGTCAGCCTTCCTTGTGGTCGCCTGCCTCTCCGGTGTTATATAGTGTTGAAACCCGTTTGTATGAAGGCGAAGAGCTGAAAGATATTTACACGACCCCATTTGGGGTGCGTTCCATTGAAATCGTTCCGGGAAAAGGCTTTTTCCTGAATGGAGAGAAGACGGTTTTTAAAGGAGTTTGTAATCATCACGATTTAGGTCCGTTGGGTGCTGCCGTAAATGATGCTGCCATCCGCCGCCAGATTCGTATCCTGAAAGATATGGGATGTAATGCTATCCGGACCTCTCACAATATGCCTGCTCCCGAGCTGGTTCGTGCTTGCGATGAAATGGGAATGATGATTATGGCCGAGAGCTTTGACGAGTGGAATGTGGCGAAATGTAAGAACGGCTACAATTTGCTGTTCGACGAATGGGCGGAAAAAGATTTGACAAACTTGATACATAATTTCCGGAATAATCCCAGTGTGGTGATGTGGTGTATTGGAAACGAAGTACCTAATCAATGGAACGAGGGTGATTGCAAGATTGCTAAAATGTTGCAGGATATCTGTCATCGTGAAGACCCGACACGTCCTGTTACACAAGGGATGGATGCTCCCGATGCCGTTGTCAATAACAACTTTGCTGCCGTCATGGATGTGGCGGGTTTCAACTATCGTCCGTTCAAATATCAAGAAAATTACAGGAAGCTACCGCAACAGATTATCTTGGGGAGTGAAACTGCTTCGACTGTCAGTTCCCGCGGTGTATATAAATTTCCGGTAGAACGGAAAGCGATGGCCAAATACGATGATCATCAGAGTTCTTCTTATGATGTGGAACATTGTAGTTGGTCCAATTTGCCCGAAGATGATTTTATCCAGCATGAAGACTTGCCTTATTGTATTGGCGAATTTGTATGGACAGGCTTCGATTATCTGGGCGAACCGACTCCTTATTATACTGATTGGCCAAGCCATAGTTCCCTGTTCGGTATCATCGATCTTGCCGGTATACCAAAAGACCGTTATTACTTGTATCGCAGTCATTGGAATAAGGCGGAGAGGACTTTACATATCCTCCCGCACTGGACATGGCCGGGACGCGAAGGTGAAGTGACTCCCGTTTTTGTTTACACGAACTATCCTTCCGCCGAACTCTTTATCAATGGAAAAAGTCAGGGAAAACGAACGAAAGATTTGTCTATCGATATTGACAGCAGTTATACCGAAGCTGCTCAAAAAAGTCTTGAACGCCAGAAACGTTATCGCTTGATGTGGATGGATACCCGGTATGAACCTGGTACACTGAAAGTTGTTGCTTACGACAAGGATGGGAATGCTGTCGCCGAAGAAGAAGTACATACTGCCGGTAAACCGCATCACATCGAACTGATTGCCGACCGCAATCGTTTAAAAGCGGATGGCAAGGACCTTTCTTTTATTTTGGTCCGGGTGGTCGATAAAGAAGGTAACCTCTGTCCGGAAGCTAGTCAGAAGGTGAAATTCCATGTCCGTGGAAATGGTTCGTATCGTGCAGCGGCAAATGGTGACCCTTCTTGCCTCGAATCGTTCCAAGCTCCGCAAATGTCTCTGTTTAAAGGTCAATTGACAGCAATTGTCCAGACCGATGAACGGCCGGGAGTGATTGTGCTTGAAGCCTCTGCACCGGGTGTAAAAGGTGCTGAGGTAGAATTGATTAGTGAATAATAAATGTTATCGGTTAGGGGCACTTGTTCCAATGTGTTTGGTGCTCCTGACCGATGGTGTTTTTGTCCTTTTAGGAAGGCATTGAAACGATATTTCCAAATACATCGAATGTTACTGTAACCTCCTGTCCGTTATGGATGACACTGAATTTGTAAAAAGCTCCGTCGGCATCTGTATAGATGTATATATGTGTTATTTTATCATGGCTATATTCTGAAGCATTAAAACTTTCTAAGATGGTAGCCGGTACTTCCTTTTCCGAAAGTTGCCAAGTTGTACTTTGCCAAGAATATTCTTCATTCAATAGAACGGTTTTAAAAACAGTTTTATCTAATATTGCCAGCTTTACGTCGAAAGTTTGTTTTTCGATATCCAATAATTCCGCACCGGCAAAAGTGACTTCCATCAGGTTGGCAATCTTGTCCGGAACGACAATAGGAATATCCTCCTGATTAACTGCATCGTCGATAGCTTTAATCAGATTGCCGTACACCGTATAATATAGGTCTGTTTCCTGTTTCCCTTTTTCTACTTCCACCTTGTAGATAGTACCCATACCGGCACGTCCAATCGTATCGACTTCTTCTATTAGCCAATCGGCGTAATTGCTTTGCCGGATAGAAGCGGAGATGGCTTCAGGCAGTTGGTTGAGTGGCAGGTCTGTTTTAATCATAGCCCATACACCGGTATGACTGAACCAAGCCTTATTATCGAGATGATTATTCTTAAATCCGATGACATAATAATCGTCATCGACCGTCCATTCCGTATCGGTCGCTTCCGGGTACTTCAGATTGAAAGCATCCAGAATCGTTTTAGGTGGTTCGATGCCACCGGGAATGTTTTCATTATCTCTGCTACACCCTGCCAGAAGCAGGATAAAACAGGCAAAGCTTGTCAAGACTGAAATTTTAGCGTTCATAAGTCTATTTTTTTTAGTTGTAACGAGAAAACAAGAGCCGGACAAGAAAAGTTTTGTACAAAAACGAACACAGTGTCCGATATTGAACACTGTATTTTCCGGAAGTTTACACAGAATCAGCTGTTTATATTTTTGGCACGGAGTTTGCCTCTAAAACACAAAATAAAAATAAATATGGACAGAGAGATATCAAAAGAGCAACAAAGGAAAGAACAGCGAAAGCAATTTCTCAAGATTGGAGCGGTGGCGGGAGGTGTCATTGCAGTTGTTGTCTTGGTGATTTCTATGCTTCAAACCAGCCTGAAACGGAAAGATTTGACCTTTTCTACTGTCGATAAAGGAGTGATTGAAGTCTCGGTCAACGCTTCCGGAAAAGTGGTCCCCGCCTTCGAAGAAATTATAACTTCACCTATTAATTCCCGTATTGTGGAAGTGTATAAAAAAGGGGGGGACTCTGTGGACGTAGGTACTCCTATCCTTAAGCTCGATTTACAAAGTGCAGAGACGGAATATAATAAACAGCTCGACGAGGAACAGATGAAAAGTCTCCAACTCCAGCAACAACGCGTCATTAATCATAATAAATTGTCTGAAATGGAAATGAACCTGAAGGTTTCCCGTATGGAACTGGACCGTAAGGCCGTCGAACTCCGTAACGAACGCTATCTTGATAGTTTGGGAGCCGGCACAACAGACAAGGTACGCCAAGTGGAACTCGATTATAATGTGAGCCTTCTCAAACTCAAGGAAGACGAACAAAAATACGAAAACGAACAGGCTTTGGTAGATGCCGACCTGAAAGTAAAGGAACTGGAATTAAACATTTTCCGTAAAAGCTTGGCTGAGACTCGTCGTACTCTTGAAGATGCCCAAATCCGTTCTCCGCGCAAGGCAATCCTGACTTATATCAACAACGAAATAGGTTCTTTGGCAGGACAAGGTACGCAAGTGGCCGTCATTTCAGACTTATCCCATTTCAAGATAGAGGGTGAGATTGCCGATACCTATGGTGACCGTATTGCCACAGGCAGTAAAACCGTTGTTAAGATAGGAAATGATAAGCTGGAAGGGGTGGTAAGCGAAGTTACTCCTTTGTCCAGAAACGGAGTGATTTCCTTTACAGTGCAACTCAGGGAGGACAATCACTTTCGTCTTCGTTCCGGCTTGAAAACGGATGTTTATGTCATGAATGCCGTAAAAGATGATGTGCTTCGCATTGCCAATTCATCTTATTATCAGGGAAAAGGCGAATATGAGCTTTTTGTCGTGAACGGTAACCAGCTCATCAAGCGGAAAGTCCGGCTGGGAGATAGCAACTTCGAATATGTGGAAGTAATCGATGGCTTGATTGAAGGTGACCAAGTCGTTGTTTCCGATATGGCTATTTATAAAGATAAAAACAAATTGAATTTGAACGAATAAACTTTACTAAAATGATTACACTTACAAATCTGGAAAAAGTATACCGTATGAAAGACATTGAAACGGTCGCATTGGAGAACGTGAATCTGACTGTCGGAAAAGGTGAGTTCCTGAGTATTATGGGGCCTTCCGGTTGTGGAAAATCTACTCTTTTGAATATTATCGGCCTGCTCGATGCTCCGACGGCAGGCACTGTGGAGATTGACGGAACCAACATTGTTAATATGAACGATAAGCAACTTGCTATGTTTCGCAATCAGAAATTGGGCTTTGTCTTTCAATCTTTCCATCTGATAAATTCCTTGAATGTATTGGATAATGTGGAGCTTCCTCTTCTTTATCGCAAAGTAAGTGCCAAAGAACGCCGTGCCACTGCTGTTGCCGTACTTGAAAAGGTCGGACTTTCGCATCGTATGCGCCACTTCCCGACTCAGCTTTCCGGTGGACAATGTCAGCGTGTGGCTATTGCCCGTGCCATTGTCGGCAATCCGGAGATAATCCTTGCCGATGAACCGACCGGTAATCTGGACTCTAAAATGGGTATTGAAGTGATGGATTTATTACATAAATTAAACAAGGAAGACGGCCGTACTATCGTAATGGTGACCCACAATGAAGCACAAGCGCAGCAAACGAATCGGACGGTACGCTTCTTTGACGGCAGACAGGTTATGTAGGTGTAAAGTTAACCTCAAAATAAAAGAATGTTATGTATAAACAATATTTCAAACAAGCGTGGAATCTGATACGGCAGGAAAAACTGTTCAGTATAATTTACATTATTGGCACGGGACTGTCGGTTTCGATGGTGATGGTGTTGTCTATCGTATTTTATATGAAGGTAGCTAACATTTATCCGGAAACGAATCGGGATAGGATGCTGATTGCTAAGAGTGGAATAGTGAGGTCGGGAGATAGCACTACTAGTTCTTCCCTTTCCGAATATGTTATTAAAACCTGTTTCGGTTCTCTTAAAGGGATGGAAGTTTTGGGCATTATGGAGTCTTATCCCACCGATGCAGAGGTACAACCTGAGGGTAGCCCTGAACAGATACCAGTGACGGCTCGGTTTGTGAATACAGATTTTTGGCGAGTATTTCATTTTCGTTTTCTTTCCGGACAGGCTTTTACTGTTGCCGATTATCAGTCCGGGTTGCGTACGGCTGTTATAGCCGGTAGTTTGGCACGCAGGCTTTTCGGTACTGTCGATGCTGTAGGGCGTTATGTCATGATGGATTTTGTCCCTTACCGGGTTTGTGGGGTGGTACAGGAAGCTTCGTTAGTGACCCCTGATACCTATGCCCTTCTTTATATCCCGTATACGGCAAGAGATGATTATGCTCCGGATAAGAAAAATGATTCAACAGGTTCGTTAGGCGGTTTTAGGGCTTATATATTGGCCGCTCCCGGAACCAATCTCGATGTGCTTAAAGAAGAAGCGGAAAACAATGTGCGTCGTTATAGCCAAACATTAGAAGAGGGAGTGGAGTTTTCTATCTTAGGCCAGCCCGACAAACAATGGCAAACAATTTTCCGTTATTGGAGTAACGATGTTCCGGAATATGGGAAATTATTATTGACATATAGTTTGATACTCCTTATCCTGTTGTTGGTGCCGGCTGTAAGCCTTTCCGGTATGGCTGACTCGAGGATGGAAAGACGATTGGCGGAAATGGGAATACGTCGGGCTTTCGGTGCTCCGGTGGGAGTATTGATGCGGCAAGTTATTTCAGAAAATTTCCTTTTTACTTTGCTTGGAGGTCTCTTTGGGCTATTATTCTCTTATTTATTGCTTTACGTGACACGTAGTTGGGTGCTACAGATTGGGGCCTCATTTATAGATATATTACCGGAAGGGACCGACGTGGTGTTTACGCCGTCTATGTTAATGAATTGGCAAGTATTCTGCATCGCTCTTGTAGTTTGCTTTTTGTTGAATCTGCTTTCCTCTTTGATACCGGCTTGGAGAGCTGCGCATCGGCATATTATTTATTCATTAAATGCTAAATAAGTAAAGTTATGATAAGACAGGTTTTTATTCAGTTATGGAACCGGCGCCGGGCAAATGCTTGGGTGGTGGTGGAGTTGTTGTTGATATTTTGTCTGTTATGGTATATAACGGATTATTTCTTTGTGTTGGAGTATAATAAAAGTATTCCTACCTGTCGTGACCTTAGTCATACTTGGCAGGTCGATATGGGTATATTGCCGGAAGCGCATCCGGACTATCAGCCGGCTGAGAGCAGTCCGGAGGCTGTTGATGCCAATTACGACCGTATCCTTGACCGTATCCGCCATTATGAAGGGGTGGAAGCGATTGCTGTTGTTAACAGGTCATGTACACCAGGTGGGGGTAGTTACTGGGGACGTAGCTACAGAAGCGTAAAAGATACTACTCGCGAAGCCAATGGACAGATGGTGTTTTTTGATCCGAGAACGGACTTTTTTAAAGTATTCCACTATACTACTTCAGATGGAAAGCCTGTTTCCGCACAAGATTTTGACTGGTCTGAGCCCAAAAGTATGGTCGTCTCTGCTTGGGGACAGACTATATTGGCTCCGGATGGGCAGATAATAGGAATGGAAATAGAAAACAGCTGGTCTAAAGACGGCATTTATGTGGTGAAAGGTGTTGTCGGGGATATTAAACGATTTGATTATGAGCGTCTTCAAATTGCTTTTTATAAGGCTGAACGTGCCAATAGTAATAATATAAGAAATATGGAAATAGCAGTCCGTAGCCGCGAAACGCTTTCCGATACTCAGTTCTTGGAATCTTTCAAGGAAGCGATGGGACGTGAGTTACGTATCGGCAATTTTTATTTGAAAGGTATACAATCATATTCGAAAATCAGTCTTGATACGGATTTTGAGTTTGGTATGACGAGCGGAATTCGTATTCGGACGGCTATGTTATTGTTCTTCCTTTTCAATATAATGTTATGTGTGATGGGTACATTTTGGTATCGTTTGCGGGTACGGCGTGAAGAGATTGGTCTACGTATGGCAATGGGTTCTACACGTGCCGATATTCGCAAACTTTTGTTTATGGAAGGTTTTGCGTTGTTGTCTGTCGTGGTTCTTCCGGCCATGTTTATCGAAGGGCAGTTCGTTTATGCGGGTATGATTGATACATTAGGAGATAACGGAAATCACGGATTCGTTTCTTACCTGCCTGACCGTACAATCCTACGATTTATTATTACGAATTGTTTAACTTGGTTGTTGTTGGGAGCCGCTTTAGTTGTAGCTATCTGGATTCCGGCCGATAAAGCTTCGAAGATGGCACCAGCCGAAGCTTTGCATTATGAATAAGAGAAGAATTAAAAATACTGAGCTGATTCGGCAATATTTGATTCTTTTTTGATTGTCAGGAACATCAAGACTTCTTTATCCTGTCAGTTTGGTCAAAAGACAAGCCCGATCTCACAGCAATGTGAAACCGGGCCTGTTGTTCTTTAAAATGTCATAGACGCATATATCCCGAAATGTTTATCACCAGCCACCGGACTGATAGATACATTATACTTATTAGCAAACGGGCGAGTAAAAATGTAAGCACTTCCTGCGCCTATTGCGGCTCCTGCTACCACATCCCACCAATCATGCTTTTTTGCATATGTACGACTCCATCCTACGTAAGTCGCAACTGCATATGCGGGAATACCCCATTTCCATCCGTAACGTCGTTGAATAAATGCTGCTCCCGCAAATGATACCGATGTATGCATAGAGGGAAAAGAATGATTATCACTACCGTCCGGACGTTCTTTCTTTATGAGATACTTTAATGCGTAAGTCATACCTATAGTAGATACACCGGCAAAAGCCCCTTGTTTTAATCCCTGCCAGTCTTGTAGTGCTAAAACAGTCGCTAAACTTGCAACAGGAGTTATAAATACCAATACATCACCGGATGTACGTATGGCTTTGCGGCTTCCACTAATTTCAATCTCTTGCGCTTTCCCCGAAAAACAAATGAATAAGGAGAGGAATAGAGTAAGGATATATTTCATCTATAGGTTTTTATTCCTGCTTACCTTTTACTTTTATCAAGAATAATTTTGCTCAAACGCGCTTGAATCTGCATTAAAGTAACAGTGTCGATTTCTTCGAAATCAATATCGATAAGTTTAAGTTTAGTTCTAGCCGGAACATGAATTGTTCTTGCTTCACTCATTTCTTTTACTAAATCATCAACTTGTTCTTTGATTTTGTCTGCTCTTTTTAAAAAATTTACTGTACGTGCCATAATCTCCTGTTTTAATTTTATAATTAGTAATATAATGTCGCAAATATATAAATAAGAGATTTGTAAAACAATAGAAATGCTTTTTTATTTCAGATTTTCTATGAAATAAGTCAATTTGGGCAAAAATATAATAAACCCGACCGCCGCCGCCGCTATTGCCGTTATTAAAACCGCACCGGCTGCAAGATCTTTAGCCTTTTTTATTGCTTCATTGTACTCGGGTGAAACAAGGTCGGATATTGCTTCGATTGCAGAATTGATAGCTTCGGCTGAAAAGACAGTCCCTATAGCAATAATAACTGCAATCCATTCTGTAGAGGATAAGCTGAAAAAAAAGCCTGCAATTATCACGCATATAGCTGCAAAAGAATGAATCCATGCATTGTACTCGTTTTTTATTAGTAGCCGAATACCGTTGAATGCATATCGGAAACTTGCTAATCGTTTGCGGAAGGTAAATCCTCTATTTTTCATTTGTTGACTTTTTATTTATATTGCAAATATACAAATATTTGCTTGCATCACCGGTTTCATTTCAAAAACGGACACTGTGTTCATTTTCGGACAGTGTTGTTTGTCCTACCTTACAGGAAATCAGTAGTATATGTTTTTGGCATGGCTTTTGCCAACAGAAAGATAAAATATATTTTGCAATGAGAAAAATCTATATAGCGATTACATGTCTGTTGTTAGCAAATATCATGTTGCAGGCTCAGGAACAGGATACCGTTAAACTTACACTGAAAGATGCGATAGAATTGGCTCAATTACAGTCGGTAGATGCCGCCGTGGCACTGAATGAATTGAAAACGGCTTATTGGCAATATCGTACACATATAGCAGAGCAGTTGCCGGAAGTAAATTTTACCGGTACGCTTCCTTCTTACAGCCGTCAATATTCCCGTTATTTAAATGGAGATGGTGTTTATACTTTCGTTCGTGATAACTCATTAGGGATAAAAGGTGATTTGTCTATTGACCAGAATATTGCATTAACGGGGGGCAAAATATCGTTGAATACTTCACTCGAATTTACACGTCAACTGGGTAATGAGGCTTTTAGTGAGTTTTTAAGTTTCCCTGTCGGTTTGACTTTGACACAACCTATTTTCGGTGTAAATAATCAGAAGTGGAAACGTAAAATTGAACCTGTCCGCTACCAAGAAGCAAAAGCTGCTTATGTGGAGAGTGTGGAAGAGGTAACGATTACAACTATCCGGTATTTCTTTAATCTATTATTAGCAAAATCCCGCTTATCTACGGCTCGACAAAATTTGTGGAATGCTGATAAACTATTCGAAATAGCTATTGCTAAACGTAAAATCGGACAGATATCCGAAAGCGAACTGATGCAATTGAAATTATCTGCTTTACAGGCGAAAGGTAAAGTAACGGAAGAACAATCAAATCTGAATGCAAATATGTTCCAACTTCGAGCTTTTTTGGGGCTGGGTGAACTGGATATAATTGAACCGATTGTGCCTGAAGCAGTTCCCTCTTTACGAATGAATTATCCGATTGTATTGGAAAAGGCTCAGGAAAATAATTCGTTTGCTAAAAATATATTACGTCGTCAGTTGGAAGCCGATTATGGTGTTGCAACAGCCAAAGGAAATCGCCGAAGTATAAATTTGTTTGCTTCTGTCGGTTATTCCGGTAAAGATCATACAATAGGTACTGCGTATCAAAACCTGAATAATAGCAATTTAGTGGAAGTTGGCTTTTCGATTCCACTTCTGGATTGGGGTAAACGTAAGGGGAATGTAAAAGTCGCAGAGTCTAATCGGGAGGTCGTTTTATCAAAAATCCGTCAAGAGCAACTCAATTTTAACCAGAATATTTTCTTGTTGGTTGAAAACTTTAATAATCAGTCGGCTCAATTACAGATTGCAGAGGAAGCCGATTTGATTGCTCAGCAACGTTATAAAACGTCCATCGAAACATTTATGATTGGAAAAATAAATATTTTGGATTTGAATGACGCGCAGCAATCCAAAGATGATGCCCGTCAAAAACATATCGAGGAGTTATATTATTACTGGAATTATTATTATAATATCAGGAGCTTGACTCTTTTCGATTTCCAGCATGATAGGACATTGGATGCGGAGTTTGAAGAAATTGTCAGAAAATAAACAATGCATCGATTTGTTTTTTTATTAGCGTATCGACATATTATCTCATTGGCAAATTATACTTATTTTTGTAAACAGAAAAATGATCCCTATGATATTAATAGTAGATGATGATGCAGCTGTCCGGTCTTCACTGACTTTTCTTTTGAAGAGAGCCGGCTTCGAACCGGAGGCCGTTCCGGGACCGGAAGACGCTTTGGTGGTAGTGCGTACGACCACTCCTCAACTAATCTTGATGGATATGAACTTTACGTTGACTACAACCGGTGAAGAAGGTATACAGTTGCTCAGGCAAGTCAAGATATTACAACCGGACGTTCCGGTTATTCTGATGACAGCTTGGGGGTCTATTTCTCTGGCCGTACAAGGGATGCAGGCCGGTGCTTTCGATTTTATTACGAAACCGTGGAATAACCTGATCCTTCTAAAATCTATCCGGACAGCTCTTGATTTAAGCGAACAAAAGAAAGAGCAAAAAACACCTCTTAACCGGACGGATGCCGACAGGAAATTTCATTTTGATAAAATAATCGGCCAAAGTGTTCCTTTGCTGGATGTATTAGGTACTGTTTCTCGTATTGCTCCTACTAATGCGTCTGTGCTGATTACGGGGGAAAGTGGTACTGGTAAAGAACTGATTGCCGAGGCTATTCATGCCAATAGTTCCCGTATGAAAGAACCGTTTGTCAAAGTGAATTTGGGTGGTCTTTCTCAAAGCCTTTTTGAAAGCGAGATGTTTGGTCATAAGAAGGGGGCTTTTACGGATGCTTATATAGATCGTATGGGGCGTTTCGAGATGGCGAATAAAGGAACGATATTCTTGGATGAGATAGGAGAATTGGAGTTGTCGTGTCAGGTAAAATTGTTGCGTGTTTTACAAGATCAGACATTTGAAGTTTTAGGGGACAGTCGCCCGCGTAAAGTGGATATACGTGTGGTTAGTGCGACCAACCGTAATTTGAGGGAAATGGTCAAGACACGTACATTCCGGGAGGATTTGTTTTATCGGGTTAATTTGATAACAATTCACTTGCCGGCCCTCCGGGAGCGGAAAGATGACATACCCTTGTTGGCCGGTTATTTTGCCGATAAGCAATCAATGATAAATGGCTTACCCAAAGTCCGTTTTACCTCCGAGGCACTTGTCTTTTTGCAACAGCTTCCTTATCCGGGTAATATACGTGAATTGAAGAATTTGGTAGAGCGTACAATGTTGGTATCCGGAAAATCCGTACTTGATGTACCGGATTTTGAAAGTCAATATTTATCTTCAGATTTAAAGATACAAGCTGCATCTTCTTTTAATGGTATGACATTGGACGAATTGGAAAAGCAAACGATTTTGCAGGCTCTTACTGCTCATGCGGGTAATCTTTCTCATGTGGCTACCGCATTGGGTATAAGTCGTGCCGCGTTATACAGGCGTCTTGAAAAATATGGTATTCCTGTCGATAAATAATTAAAAGGCTGATGAGGATTAAGGGACTATTCTGGTTGTTAACTGTTTTGTTATTGTCTATTTTGGCGATAATGACTTATTATGTCTTTTATGCGTTTTCAACAGCCTTATTCTTTATTATTGAAGGGTTGGTAATAGTAACGGCTTTTTATTTGCTTGTTTTCTATCGCCGTATCATTAAACCTCTCCATATTATCGGTAATGGTATGGATTTATTGAAAGAGCAGGATTTTAGCTCCCGTCTGAGTCGGGTAGGGCAGCCGGAAGCGGACCGTATCGTTGATATTTTTAATAAGATGATGGAACAGCTTAAAAACGAGCGGTTGTATTTGCGTGAGCAGAATCATTTTCTTGATTTGCTTATCAATGCTTCACCGATGGGTGTTGTTATTTTAAATTTGGATAAGGAGGTTTTGTCTGTTAATCCGGTTGCTTATAAAATGTTCGGAGTTTCCGAACTTCCTGCAATTATAGGGAAACGATTATCTGAAATAGACTCTCCGCTGGCGGCAGAGTTGGTTTTAATTCCTCTATATGGTTCGCAGACCGTTCGTCTGAACGATGCTAATATATATAAATGTACGCATTCATCATTTATTGACAGGGGATTTCATCATTCGTTTTATTTGGTGGAAATATTGACACAAGAAGTTTTCAAGGCTGAAAAGAAAGCTTATGAAAAGGTGATTCGCATGATTGCCCATGAGGTGAATAATACGACTGCCGGTATAACATCTGCTTTGGATGCTTTAGAGTCTGCTTTTAGCGAAATGGAAAATATGGAGGATGTCTGTGAGGTCTTGCGTGTTTCAACAGACCGTTGTTACAGCATGAGCCGTTTTATTACAAGATTTACCGATGTAGTCCGTATTCCTGAGCCGCAACCTCGTTTGCAGGCGTTAAATGCTGTGGTTACTTCCTGTAAACGTTTTATGGAAATAATTTGCCGGAACCGGAATATTGAAATTGTGATGGAACTGGCCGAAGTTTCTCCTTTCGTATTTTTAGATAGCACTTTGTTCGAACAGGTTCTTGTTAACATCATTAAAAATGCCGCCGAGTCTATCGACTGCGACGGCAAAATTTATATTCGAACTTCTCATAACCCTGTTTGTCTGGAGATTGCGGACACAGGAAAAGGTCTCGATAAGGAGACGGAAGACCGGCTATTTAGCCCTTTCTTCTCTACCAAGCCTAACGGACAGGGTATCGGCCTAATCTTCATCCGTGAAGTCCTTCAAAAGCAAAACTGTACCTTTTCCTTGCGAACCTATGCAGACGGATTGACGAGGTTCAGGATTGTATTTGAATAATAAAATGAGGCATTCTGATTATTCAATACCTCCTCCTAACGAATGGTACAGATTGATAACTCCCTGTATTTCATCGAAACGATCAGATACAACCGTCAGTTCCGCCTGTAACAACGATTGCTGGGCTGTTAACACCTCCAAATAAGTGAAATCTCCGTGTTCCATCAGTAAGCGAGTACTTTTAAGAGCGGTTTCAAGAGATTTTATTTGTTTGTTACCCAATAGAATACGTTCCCGTGCCGTTTGCCATTGAGTGAGCGCGTTATTTACTTCACTGCCGGCATTCAGTAGACTTTGCCGGAAGGCAAGAGCTGCTTCTTCCTGCTGTGCTTTGGTTATTTTCAAACGAGCTATGTTCGTACCTTTATTAAAAAGGGGCTGTGTCAATGAGCCGATAGCCTGGAGCAATAAGGCTCCCGGATTAGTAATAAAACCGCCTCCGCTATTTGTCCATCCGGCAGAACCGCTAAGTGTAATATTGGGATAAAATGCACTACGAGCTTCATTGACAGAGTAGAATGCTTGTGCCAACGAATATTCGGCTTGTTGTACGTCCGGTCGGTTTTTAAGTAGTTCCAATGGTATGCCTGTCGAAATTTTTTGCGGAAATACTTGTTTGTCCAGATTACTGCGATTGATGGTTTGGGGCACTTTTCCCAAAAGGGTAGACAAACTGTTTTCCGTTGCATTGATTTGTTGGCGGAGAGTCAGGAGAGAAGCTTCTACCGAAAGATAATTTGCTTCAGCTTGAGAAACGGCCGCTTCGTCTCTGAGTCCGGCTTTTTTCAGGGCACGCATAGCATTTACATTCTCTTTCCAAATAGCAGCCGTCCGTTCACTAATGGCAAGTTGTTTGTCAAGTAGTAATAATGTGTAATAGGAATTGGCTATTGTGGCTATTAGCTGTGTCCGGACGGCTTGCTTATAGGATTTGCTTTGTTCGAGAGCTGCTTCTGCGCCTCTTTTTGTATTTGTCTGTTTACCGAAAATATCGAGTTCCCAACTGGCAGATGCAGCCAATTGATAACTTTTTGCAGGTTTTGCTCCATCGAAGCTACTTAACGTACCTTGCGGATTCAACATAAGGGCCGGCAAATAGGACAGACGTGAGGACAGCAGGGTTGCTTCCGCCTCTTTCACACGCAAATGGGCTGTACGCAAATCTGTATTGTTTTCCAGTCCTTCGTTTATCAATATTTGCAGCTGGGAATCAGTGAAGAGTTCCTGCCAGTCGAGATGCCCAATGCTGGATGTATCCGTGCCTGTATGCTCATCCCGGTACAGATTGTCGGGAACAGAGGTCGCAGGGCGATATGATTTGTAGAGGCCGCAGCCACTCAGTAAAGTGAGGGCTGCGACAATTAATAATGGAATATTTTTTTTCATTTTCTTATTTATCTTTCTTTTTGCTATCGAGATATTGTTTTCTCTCGGCTGTTACTTCTTCTACTTCTTCTTGTATTTGCCAATCATGTGTCGGCTCGAACTGTATGGGACGTATCTTTTCCTGTAAATATTGGAATATGATGAACAGGGAAGGGACAATAAATAAAAGAGCCAAAGTTCCGATAATCATACCACCGACCGCACCGGTTCCTAATGAGCTGTTCCCGTTTGCACCGACTCCTGTTGCTACCATGAGAGGGAATAGACCGAATACCATCGTCAGGGCCGTCATCAAAATAGGACGCAGGCGGACTTTTGCGGCAGATAGCGCTGCAGAGGTCAGGCTCATTCCTGCAGCACGACGGTCCGCTGCATATTCTGTTAATAAAATGGCTGTTTTGGACAGCAAACCAATCAACATAATCAATCCGGTTTGTAAGTAAATATTGTTTTCCAATCCCATGAATTTAGCAAACAAGAAACTGCCCATCAATCCGAATGGTACGCTCAGAATAACAGCAAAAGGGATAAGGAAACTTTCGTAAAGTGCGCTTAATATCAAGTATATCATCAGAATACAGATAATGAAGATGACAATAGTCGTATCACTCTGCTGATTCTCTTCACGTGTGATGCCGGCAAAATCGTAACCATATCCTTTAGGTAACATGGTGGCGGCCGTTTCCTTTACGGCATTGATAGCATCTCCGGAACTGTAACCTTCTGCCGGCATGGCGTTTACGGCGATGGAATTGTACATGTTGAAGCGGCTTAACGACTCTGCCCCATATACTTTTGTCAATGTCACAAACTGGCTGATAGGAGCCATTTCTCCGTTGGACATGCGTACGAACGTGTTATCGAGAGATGATTTGTCCAAACGGTAGAGTGGAGAGGCCTGAATCATGACTTTGTACACTTTTGAGAAACGGTTGAAATTAGAAACATATTGTCCTCCGTAATAACCTGACAGCGTACTTAATACGGCATCGGGAGTGATACCGGCACGTTTGCATTTGGAGGCATCCACTTCCACTTCCCATTGCGGATAACTGATAGAAAAAGTGGAATAGGCCGTTGCTATTTCCGGACGTTCCCGCAACACTCCGAGGTATTGCTGGGTTGTATTGAAGAATTCGGTTAAGTCGCCACCTTTTTTATCTTGCATATACATTTCCAGGGCATTCCCCATTCCGTATCCCGGAATCATACCGGGCGCCATGGCAAAGATTGTCGCGTCTTTTATGTCAGCTGTCCGGCCATATACCTGATTGATGACAGCTTGTACATGTTCTTCTTTTTTCGTTCGTTCGTTCCACGGCTTTAGTTTCAGGATGAACATGCCGAACGAGTTTCCCTGACCGGCAATCAAGCCGTAGCCTGAAACCTTAGAGTATTCTTCTAGTTGGGGGAGGTCTTTGATGCGTTCTTCTATCCTTGTCATAATCTGACCGGTAGTAGCCAGTGAGTTTCCGGCAGCCGTAGTCACGTTAACGAAAAGCACACCTTGGTCTTCATCCGGAACCAGACTGGTTTTGGTTGTATTCATCAGTATTACCAACAATACGATTGAACCTGCCAACAGTGACCATGTCAACCATTTACGTTTGATGAAAAAGAGAACGCCTTTTTTGTATTTGCCTATGATGACATCGAATGCCGTATTAAATGCTTTACGGAAACGAGCGGCAAAATTATCTTTCTGCGTGCCGTCTTCATTAATATAAGGCTTTAATAGCAGTGCGCAGAGTGCCGGGCTCAGTGTCAATGCGTTAATGGCCGAAATGCCGACAGCTACAGCCATTGTTAAACCGAATTGCGTATAAAACGTACCGGATGTTCCACTCATGAATGATACCGGAATAAATACGGCCATAAAAACTAATGAAGAGGAAATAATGGCTGCACTGATGCCGTTCATTGCATCCATGCTTGCCATGTAAGATGATTTATACCCGACATCGAACCGGGCCTGAACCGCCTCTACCACCACAATGGCATCGTCCACAACCGTACCTATCACCAATACCAGTGCAAACAAAGTAATCAGGTTAATACTGAATCCGGCTATCGACATAAAAGCAAACGTTCCTATCAACGACACCACAATACCCACCAAAGGAATCAAAGTGGAACGAACGTCTTGCAGGAACAGGTATACGACAAGGATAACCAGTAGAATTGCTTCAATCAATGTCTTGACTACTTCGTGAATAGAGGCATACAAGAAATCGTTCGAGCTCATCATCTGTACGATTTCCACTCCTTTCGGCAAGTCTTTTCTGGCCTCTTCCAAGAAAGCGTCTATTTGTTCGTTTACTTCCGTGGCATTGGAACCGGCCGTTTGGAAAACGAGACAGGAGACACCGGGGTGGCCGCTCGTTTCTCCGATATAAGCGTAATTCTCTTGTCCTAATTCGATTTCGGCAATATCTTTCAACTTCAATACTTCGCCATTGTCTGTCGAGCGAATTACAATTTCACCGAATTCTTCCGGTTTCAACAGGCGCCCTTTATATTTCATGGTATACTGGTATGTTTCCGTCGAGTTCTCCCCGAACGAACCGGTAGCCGATTCTATATTTTGTTCGGACAGAACGGCTGTTACATCCGAAGGTATAAGATTATATTGAGCCATCACATCCGGTTTCATCCAGACACGCATACTATAGTCTCCCCCCATTACAACCAATTCCCCTACACCTGAGATACGGAGTATTTCCGGCTTCAGGTTGATGCTTAAATAGTTGGAAAGGAAGCTCTCGCCATACGAATTGTCCGGACTGTAGATGGAGAAAATTTGTAACATACTGGTCTGGCGTTTAATCGTAGTCACACCGACCTGGTTTACTTCTGCGGGTAACTGCCCCGTCGCTTTGGATACACGATTCTGGACATTTACAGCAGCCATATCAGGGTCTGTACCTTGTTTAAAATAAACCATGATGGAAACAGTTCCTGCGTTAGTTGCCGTAGAGGTCATATAAGTCATGTTTTCGACGCCATTGATGGATTCCTCCAATGGGGCAATCACACTTTTCTGCAAAGTTTCCGCGCTGGCACCGAAGTAATTGGTCATTACCATAACGGTAGGCGGAGCAATATCCGGATATTGTTCGACAGGCAGGCTGGTAAGCCCGATAATCCCCATAAATACTATCACGATAGAAATAACTGCTGATAGTACGGGACGTTCTATAAAGGTTCTTAATTTCATAATCCGTTTTTGTTATTGTTTTTCTTGAATCGGAGTTCCTTCCCGCAGCAGGCCAACACCTTCGGCAACAATTACGTCGCCTGCATTCAGTCCTTCGCTGACAACATATTCCTGTCCGCCGTTTACACGGGCAACCGTTACAGGGAAAGATTGTGCCTTATTGTCTATTACCTTATATATATATACTTTATCCTGCACCTCGAACGTCGCAGACTGTGGAATGACGATACAGTCGCTCTTTTCCATCGACAGAATAATATTGCCGGAGTTTCCGCTGTAAAGTATTCCATCTTTATTGGGGAATACTGCCCGCAAACTTACGGTTCCGGTACTGCGGTCAATCACTCCGCTGATTGTTTCAATCTTGCCTTTTTCCTGATAAAGTGATTTGTCGTTCAGTTGCAATTCTACTTCAGGCATCGTAGCCAACGCTTTTTCTTTGGAACCATATTGACGTGTCAGAGCCAATAGTTGGTTTTCCGTCATGGAAAAGTAAACGTACATATCCGAATTGTCGGAGACGGTGGTCAGCGGCTTGGGAAGACTGGCGCTGACCAAGGCTCCGACGCGGTAGGGGAGTGTTCCTACCACACCGTTGGATGGACTTTTTACCTCCGTGTATGAAAGGTTATTGCGTGCATTCAGCTCCAATGCCTTCATCTGGGCTAACTGCGCCTTGGCACTTAGCCAGGCATTTTCGGCTGTTTGCAGGTCGAAAGCTGAAACTACATTTTGGGCATGCAACTCTTTTTTGCTGTCGTATGTAAGTTTTGCCGTACTTAAAGCAGCTTGGGCGGCTTCAACATTGGCTGTTGCCGTCTGTAAGGCGGCTTGGTAGGGAACTTGGTCTATGATAAACAGGAGTTGTCCTTTCCTGACAGCTTGTCCTTCTTCTACGCATAGTTTGGTGATAAAACCTGATACTTGCGGATAAATGTCGATGTCCTGCCGGCCTCGTATGGTCGCGGAATAGGAACTGCTGATTGTTTTGTCGGAAGTGGAAACTTTCAGAACTTTGTAGGTATTGTCCGCCATCGTAGCCGGTTGTTCTTTACATGAGTTGGCAACAAGGCAAAAAATCCCTACCCCGATGCCACTCAGGCATCTGGCAATTAAATCTTTTTTCATCTTTTCGCTATTATTTTATTTATAATCCCGGCAGTTGGATTGTTCCAAAATTTAAACATCGAAGGGTGGATACTCCTGTGAGTGTCATCTGCTACACCTTGATTTTTACTGCCTTAACTAATAACCGCCGCAAAGGTCGGACAATAACTCTAATGGGATGTGGTTACAAATTGAGTATTGTTGTTCCAAATTTGACCTGCTCTTTTTATTTTCCGGAAAAGTTTATCTTTGTTCTTTGTAAAAAAGAAATAAATGAAACAATCGGTATTGCTTCTCAGCATAGGAGAGCTTCTCAGTTATAATTTGAATGCCCGCTCATTCCAGGATAAATTGATTATAGTCAAGA
Source organism: Parabacteroides sp. AM08-6 (assembly GCF_003473295.1). GTDB lineage: Bacteria > Bacteroidota > Bacteroidia > Bacteroidales > Tannerellaceae > Parabacteroides. The sequence goes on along the minus strand of NZ_QRMP01000015.1, from coordinate 21,829 downwards.
TGGACAATTCTACGGATAAAAAGCCGGAGTTTAAGTCCGGTATGTCAATCCAGCTGGATGCCTTGTCCGTTTTCCTGGTCGTGCAAGGGAAAATCGACATTACCATAGACGATTCGACATACTCTTTGGCGGATAATGTCTTGTTGGATATCATGGATATGCATGCCATAAAAGATATACGTCTTTCTTCGGACTTCAGAGGATATCATTTGATTATCGAGCGCAATTTGTTTGCCGAAATCTTATTGAACAGTCGCCGTATGCCTGCCGCTTATATTGCTAGCCGGCACAGTCGACCGATACAGAAATTGACGAAAGAAGAGGCTGATTTGCTGGAACATTGCCTGTATCGTATCGAACGCAATATGGAACGGAGCGACCATGCTTGGCAACGTGATATTGTTTTGAATGAGCTCCGGGGCTTTTTGTTGGAAATGAATAATATTGTTTATCAGGCAAACCGGGGACATATCAGTCCGAATCCCCCCAATAAGGATGTATTGTTGTTTTTGTTTATCCAGCTGCTCGACAAGCATTGCCGTCGGGAGCATTCCGTCTCTTTCTATGCTAAGGAGTTATGTATCACTCCCGAATACTTGTCCCGTATAATGAAAGGTTTTAGCGGAAAGACTGTCAACCAATGGATAAGTGAGGCATTGATGCGTGAAGCGGAAATCGGTTTGCGCAATCCTGATTTTACGGTCAACGAGGTCTCGGACATGCTGAACTTTTCCGACCAGTCCTCTTTCGGAAAGTTTTTTAAGAAGAATAAAGGAATGTCCCCGATACGGTACCGGATGAGCGTACAGGGAAAATGAGGTAAGTCGATTTTATTTTTGTTACGTGGTCGGCCTGATTTACTACCGAGCTTTTTCAAATTATCTGCCTTGCTAATTATATGTTGACGGTTATCAGCCAATTGGCTGATAACCGTCGGCCAGCTGGCTCATAATCGTCAGCCAACTGGCTGATAATTATCGGCCAGTAAATAGCTCGTATTGTTTTTACAAAAAGATAGGCTTCTATTCAAGGTTTGCAAGCTTGCTTTTTTTGTTTGCAAGCTTGTTAAATATGCAAATGGAATCCTAACGAAACCGGGTGGACTTTAGGCCCTTTGTCTTTTTCAAACAAACCCATAGGGGAATATTTTGCATAAACGCCGATACAACCTACGCCAAACTGGAGCAGGAAGTCCATTGTGACAGGTCGGATATTCATGCCGCGGTCCATTTTATCTTTCCGTTTTCTACCATCGAGGTCGTAATAGATAATCTTGGAAGAAGAGATGGTCTTAACAACTGCTTCAACTCCTCCTGATACGAATAAACGGGGTGTTTTACGACGATGACGGGTAGATTGCCATTCCAACAGAACCGGAACTGTCAAGCTTGTGATATTTAATTTGCTGGTTTTGTATGAAATACCTTCAGGCGCCGGAACCAGTACTGTTATCCCGTTTATTTCCTGAAAATGGGCATCCATATCCAGCCGGTAACGGCTCCAACGCAAGCCGACTCCGGTTACAACGGCCCAACGGTATTGGGAAAAGGGATAAGCAAATTCCATAAAATTCAGGTTGTATTCCAATGAACTGCTGCTGCGGAGTGAGACGCCGTCTACATCATTTACTCCATTTTGTCCGGAGAAGTTGGCAAATCCCATACCAAAGCCGGCCCAATGCGGGTCGAACTTATTATCCCAGGAAGGGATTGTAATGCTCAGGGATTTGAAGTGTTTGCGGCGTTCGTAGCTTTGCCCGTTGCGGTAATGTCCTTCGAATACCAATTCGTTTTCGACAGCACCATCCTCATCTGTGTACTCATACACTTTTACCTTCATGCGGTCTCCATTTTCACTCACTTCGATGCTTTTGTTGTTAAATTTTACGATTGTATCGGCAGGCATCGGTTCTACTTCTGCGGCCAGTAATCCCAATGTCGGGATACAGGCAATCATGATTAGTACTAATTTTTTCATCTTCATATCCTTTTTAATGTATTTATAAATCTTTTTTGTTGGTAAACAGGATTGTAATCAAATCATCACTATCCAAATCACCTTCTATATAGACCAGAGTGATGACTCCCTTGGAATTGACTTTGAAAAGAATAAAGCGGTTCAAGTCTTTTTCCTTGCCGGGAAGTTGATAATAAGCTGAAACGACGCCTCCGTCGTCCGTTACCTCCTTAATCTTCTTTGCTCCTTTTTGGTCGGCTTCCAGGCATTGCCGGATAAAACGCAATGCCTCCGGATCATTTTTGATGGTGATGCTTTTATAACGTGTCATACCATACGTCTCCAGCATTTCATTGGAAAGTTCGACCATCGTTACATTCTTCTTTTTCCCGTAACGGATGAAGACATCCTGTATCTTCAAATCTTTTTGTGCCTCGACTGCTCCGGCGCCTGCGGGCAAAATCAGAAGGGCGGCCAGCAGTATTACTAGTGTATGTTTAAACTGTTTCATCTCTACAAGTTTTTATTCGTCATCACTGAAAATGGAACCGAGTTCCTTTAATTGATTATCTATAATTACACGGTCGGCTTCATCCTTGTCCGCTTCCGGGAAATAGTTGTTTGCCGGAGTGGCTACCTCCTGCAAAGCTTCCATTGCCAGTGAACGGACTTTATGGATGTCGGTATAGCAGCGACCGTTTATCACTACATAATTATCGGAACAGAAGCACGGCTCTGTCGGAATAATCAGGCGGCTGATACCTAATAAAGCCAGTACGCACGCGGCTACTCCGGACAGGATGTACAAAGTGGAGCGCCGGGCAGACCATCCTTTGCGTTTAGCCGGTGAAAGCCGGTTTTCCCGAGGGGCAAGCAAAGTGGCAAAGATTTCATCCTGTGATTCCGGATGAGATTTTTTGCGGGTAATTTCCGTATCGAAATAGGCGAACAAAGGGATATAAGCAGCCAGATGTCCGGGCACTTTCCCCGAATTGAAAAAAGTGCGGAGCTGCTGTTCTTCCTCAGCCGAAGTTTCGCCTTCGAAATATCGTTCCAGTAATTCGTCTATATTCATCGTTGCATCTGTTTATTTAATTGTAAAAATTGTTCCCGTATTTTCTTTCTGGCTCTCGATAGATTTACCCGGACAGCTTCCACTTGTGTACCGGTTATTTCCGCTATTTCTGTCAGTTCGTAGCCTTCCACATCTTTCATCCTGATAATAGTCTGTTGAAGCGAAGGCAGTTTCTCTATCAGTTGCCGGATACGGGTTACGGCATCTTGTTGTTCCAGCTCTTCGGCCGGGCTGCGGTTTCCGGAATCGAGTGCCAATGTCTCGATGTCAGGTCCTTCGGGTCGGCGAACTCTCAACTTGTCAATCGTCAGGTTTTTCGTCACCTGTATGGCTAGCGCTTCGACACTCTGATAGCCGTCCAGCTTTTCGCGGATAGACCACAACTTCAGAAAAGCTTCCTGCACGATATCTTCGGCATCAGCTTTGTCTTCGGTCAGTTTTCGGGAGATATTAAATAGTTTTTCCCGAAGAGGCAAGACGGTTATTTTAAATGTTTCGAGTTCCATTTCTACTTATATGACGACAAAGGAAAGAAAACATAACATGAATAATGAGAAAAATTCAATACATTTGTTTGCAAAAACACAAATATATGAAAATACTGGTCGTTGAAGACGAAATTTCCCTACTCGACATAATGGTTTGTTCGCTTGAAAAAGAACGTTACGTAGTAGAAAGTGCTGCCAGTTACCAAGAAGCAATGGACAAAATAGGTAGTTACGATTATGATTGTATCATTCTGGATATCATGTTGCCGGGAGGAAACGGTCTCTCTTTGCTTCAGGCATTAAAAGACAGAAAAAGGAAAGATAGCGTAATCATCGTTTCCGCCAAAGATTCATTGGAAGATAAAGTGCAAGGTCTTGACCTCGGAGCAGACGATTACCTGACAAAGCCTTTTCACCTTGCCGAACTGAATGCCCGTATTAAATGTATTTTACGCCGTAAACAACAAGATGGGGAAATGAATATTATAGTCGATAACCTCATTATGTATCCGGACCAGCATACCGTCTACATCAAGGGAATCGAACTGGCGCTGAACCGGAAAGAGTTTGACCTGCTGTACTATTTCATTACTAATCCTAATCGCCTGATAAGCAAAAGCGCTTTGGCAGAATCTATCTGGGGGGATTATATCGATCAGGCGGACAGTTTTGACTTCATTTACAGCCAAGTGAAAAACCTTCGGAAAAAGTTAAAGACAGCCGGAGCTATACCGGAGATTAAGGCAGTCTACGGTTTCGGATACAAAATGATAAGCGAAGAGATATGAGATTACGTCAATATACACTTCGCAACCTTTCTGTTCCCTTGTTGGCTATCCTGACAATATGGGCATTTGCTTTCTATTTTACCATCATCAGCGAAATAGACGAAGAAACTAATGAGAGCTTGATTAACTATAAAACACTTATATTTAAAACCATACAATCCGACAGTACATTACTGAAGGATCATGTTGATATTATGACTCAATATTACATCCGGGAAATATCTCAAAAGGAAACCAATCCAGACAAAAGTGTTTTTTTCGACTCAACCTTCCAGTCTGCACCTGATATGCCGATTCTACCTGTACGTGGTCTGCGTACTCACTTCCAAGCTAGTAACAATAGGTACTATGAATTGACAATCATGACCTCCACCCTTGAAAAAGACGACATGGTGAAAGCTATTATCATCGGACTTACCATTTTATACCTTTCTCTTGTTTTTTGTATTTTACTGGTTATCCAATTGGTCTTCCGCAGAAGTTTACGTCCATTGTATAAGTTGGTTGATTGGTTAAAAAAATTCCGCTTGGGAAAAAGTTACGAACCACTAAACAACAATACGGAGATTGAAGAATTTCGCATTCTGGCACAAGCTATCGACGAGGTAGGAAAACAAAATACCGAAATCTATAACAAACAAAAACAATTTGTCGAAAATGCGTCCCACGAATTGCAGACACCATTGGCCATCTGCATGAACAAACTGGAACTGATGAGCGAGAATCCGGATTGCAGCGAACAGCAACTTTCAGAAATTGCCAGTATGCACCAGACATTAAGAGGCATCATCAAAATGAACAAGTCTCTTTTGCTGTTATCCCGTATCGAAAACCGTCAATTTCTGGAGACATCCAGGCTTTGTATCAATAATCTGTTAAACACCATCGTTTATAATTGCAATGAGATGTATGAACATAAAAACCTGACAGTCGAATATAAAGAAGATGCCCAATTGTTTGCAACCATGAACGAGTCGCTTGCCACAACACTATTGACCAATCTCATCAAAAATGCCTATATACATAATATAAAAAACGGAATCATCCAGATAAATATAGCATCTCATTCTTTAACCATACAAAACAGTAGCGATACGCCACGTCTGCAAACCGTATCCCTGTATAACCGGTATGAACGTCAAAGCAAGCACAAAGAATCGACAGGCTTGGGACTGGCTATTGTCAAATCCATCTCTAACCTTTATATGATAAAGGTGGAATACAACTTTTCTAATGGTTTACATCTGTTCAGATTAATATTTAATTAATCCGGATTCCCAAATCTTTCCCAAATGCTCCTCTTTCTTTGCAAATAAATCGAAGGACATCCAAACGTGTCCATAACTTAAAACACTAAATTCGGAGAGATTATGAAACTAAAGAATTTTATTTATGCTTTGGCATGTTTAGCAATCTTGTTCGCCTCTTGCAGCGATGACGAAAAAGAAAACAACGTTCCCAGCAATGTTCCGGAAGCCGTACTAAAAGCTTTTGAGAACAAATACGGCAGTATTAAAGAAGTTCAATGGGAGCAGAAGAAGACTTATCATGTAGCCCACATCCAATTAGGGTTGTTGACCAAATCGGATGCCAACTATGCCACTGCAGTTTGGTTTGATGAAAAAGGTAGCGAAAAGCAAGTTAACCAGGAGATCGAATTTTCGCAATTACCGGTACCTGTAAAAACAGCATTCGAACTTATTCAAAGCAAATTGTATGCCGACTGGAAAACTGATGATATAGAAATCGTCTCCCGTCTGGACATGGGACTGATTTATGTCATTGAAATCGAAAAAGGAAAAGAAGAAAGAAAATTATCTTTCTCACCTGCCGGCGACTTGTTGAAAGATGTAATAGACAGTGATGAAGATATCTTACCAGTTATCGTACCGGAAGAAATCAAAGCCTTATTAGCAAAGTTATTCCCTGATAGTAAAGAACTTATTATCCTCGAAATTGAGACTGATGATGATGAAACTGAAGTCGACATCCTGAATAATAAACAGCACTACGAAATAAAAGTTGATAATACAGGTAATTGGATTAGCACATCATACGAAACTGATATGAGCGAAGCGATGACTTTAATCGATCCTATTGTCTTAAGCAAACTGATATCACTGGCACAACAAGCAGGTATCGACCTGAACAATCCGGAAATCCTGAAAAATACCGAAGTGAAAGTTATCGACCATACAACCAAAGGCCGTTATTTTGAAGTAAAAATAGAAATCGGAGATAAAGAATTGGAAGTGGAAATAGACAAAGACGGTAATATTCATTTAGACGATTAAAAAGTTATAAAAATGAATTATAAAATCCACAAAAAAAGAGATGTTACAAATGAACTGTAACATCTCTTTTGAGATTAACTAACTGTTTCAGTGATGGTTATTTATAGTAAATATCGTGTACGACAGTTCCTCGGTTATTAATGGAGCCGAGGTCTTTGCTTGTTATTTTAATTATCCGTCCAAAATCGTCTTTGCCGAAATCGAAGACATAAGTGTGCTGGCTATTGTAAACTTCTGTGACGGAAAGATTTTGTGACCTTTTTCCGCAAAAGTCGAATGGAGCAAGTACGGAATGATGATTGCCAATTCCCGGTAACCAAGCTTCATACACATTGCAACTTGTATAAATACCGTTTAAATCGACAGACGTGTTATTTACTTCTGTTGTGTATTCATATATTTGGTTAGTCGTAGCGGAGGTCAGATAAGAGGTCATCTTTGTCAAATTGTTATAAGAGAATGTCGGACTGAAGCTATTATTCATCATTTTGACATTGCTCAGATAATCTTTTGTATAGTCAAACCATACTGAGGCATTTGATGTGGAAAGTCCAAGTTCTTTTATATAACCATTATCTCCTAACGTACATTTATAAAGAGCCCTTCCGTTTTCGTTTACATTTACGCTGTTCTTATCGTATGAGTAAGTATAGACAGTTTCGCTATTATCCCTTTTGATAGAATATTTGCTGATACGCTTTTTGTCATCGTATCCGAATGTGCGCGTTTCGACACTTCCTGTTTTTTGATTGGTCGTGATAATCTTTGTTATTACGGGGCCATCCGTCCAAGGAATATATACGCAATCGCCCGAAGAGGAATTGCCTCCTTCGTCGTCATCGCCTTCAAAAGCACCTTCACGCAGATAGTAATAAATAATGAGATAATCGCCTTCTATCCGGTAAATGATAAGAAGTCCTTTACTTAAAGTCGTGATATACCAACGATAACCATTAAAATAAATAGTTCCGTTTTCGTCGTCGGCACTCCATTCGTAACGTTCATTCGGATTGTTTGAAGAAGAACCTGTTCCATCTTCAAAAAATTCCAATTCCGAATCATCGTTGGTTACCGGTTCTTCCTTTACATTTTCCGGATTGTTCTTATCTACTTTTTGCTTTCTGGTCGGTTTCCATTTGCCTATGACCAGAGTCGATACGCTGGGTGTACCATCCTGTATCACAATCGTTTCGTCTCCATCCTTGTTGCAGCTGGAAACAATCAGTCCCATTAGCAGGATTAGTAACCATTGTATATGGTTTATGCTTTTTATATATGTTTTCATATTTCTCCTTTTTAAATATTACTGTACAATTTCGAATTCTACACGGCGATTGGCCAATCTGCCCTCTTCGGTCGCATTGGGTGCAATAGGCTTGGTCATACCGAAGTATTCATAAGAAAGACGGGATTTATTTACCCCTTTATCGAGCAAATATTGATAGACAGCTTCTGCACGTTTTTTAGAAAGTTTCATGTTGTAGTCGGCATTTCCAACATTATCCGTATGTCCTTTTATCTTGATATGGACATCCGTATTCTTCATTAATTCAGCTATTTTATCTATATAAGGGTAAGATTCTTTTTTAATAACGCTTTTGTCGAATTCGAAATTAATCATATCGATTGCGCAGATTGTTTTTCCGACTATCGTTTTTCCGGCAGCGGCCAAATCCAGTATTTCTTCCAGCGAATAACAGGGCTTAACCTCTTCTTTTACAGGTTCCGCTTCTGGTTCCGGTTCCGGAACAGGTTCTGGAGCTATCACAACAGGCTGGGCTACTTTTTTCTTAGGCGCTTTTTTGAAAATACTCAGAGGTACGGATACGGAAGCCGTTATTTCCATACCGTGCATTTTGCGCGTTCCTTTCAGATTGTACACAGGGGTATTGACAGCTATGGCGATACCATCTTTTTCCTTGCTGCCATAAGTATCTGTAAAACCATATTGGTAATTGGCATCCACGTCGATACGAATAAATTTCCCATTAGCTACTTGGAGTGGTATTTTTATTCCGGCTCCCAAAGCTCCGGCAAAATACGTCGATGCCATATTGGCTTTTGAAACATCCACTTTGTAATTTCCGTTCATATCGCTTAAAGTGATATTTCCGCCTCTGACAAATCCGGCTATCGGGGCAACATAGAGATAAGGACGCACGCCGGATGCTTCACCGATATTCCAAATAAAAGGTAAACGGATATCGACATATTTCGCTTTGAGTTTGTAGTCGATTTCGTCATCGCTGATTTTTGTTCCACGCCTAAGGAACAACACTTCCGGGCGGAGGGAGAATATACGTTTTTCTCCTAACTCGAATTCTGCAAACACACCACCAACACCACCTAAAACAGTTTTAGGATCTCGGTTTTTCAAATCGGAATACTTTGTAAAAGAACCGTGTATTCCCCCTTTTACCCCGATATGGATGCGATCTGAATTTCCTTCAGATTGTGCTATGGCAACCATACCATGCAGTAAGATAAATAATAACAGGAATTGTTTTCTCATCATAATTTTTGTTTATTAATCATATAAGCTGTTATTTGGCGGTAAAAGTACTATTGTCTAAAAAAACAGGCAACAGCCCGGAAACGAAAGCCAGTATAGAGAAAGTATTCCACTTATAAGCGGTGAAAAATAACGAATAAAGTAAAAAGATGGTTTCGGATGGAATAAAAATTCATTCGAAAGAAAGGGATATTCCATTCGGAAGAAACTTATATCTCTTCCGAATGGAAATAACCTTTTGTCCAGACATTAAATTATTTCCAATAGTTCTTTTATTTTGCTATAATAACGGCGGGATGCACAAAGTTCTATGTCGTTAAAAGGAGGATATAATTTACATTCGAGCGTTTTATGTTCAATCGAGCAGAGATGATCGATGTTAACAATACAATTTTGACTGATTTGGACAAACGAAACGCTCATATTCAACAAATCTTTACCTGTCAGGCTCATGCGTAATTTATATTCTGTACGGTCGGAAAGCAACATTTGCCAGCAACGTAGGTTTTCCGAGAAACGAAACATTAACACATCTTCGCGTTTAAGGAGCATAAGTCCGGTGACCGTTTGTATGGCAAATTTGCAGTTGTCGGCCAGCAAACGGCGCAAAGACTGCTCTACATTCATTTTCCCTTGATAAAAACCAAGCCGGAAACGTTCGATAATAGCATCCAGTTCTTCCGGTAAATAGGGTTTCAACAAATAATCGAAGGCAGAAGCACGTAATGCTTCTAATAAATATTTATCGTAGGCTGTATAAAAAACAACTCTCGTGTCGGCATGAATATGGGCTCGTATGTTTTGCAGCAATTCTATTCCCGACATTTTAGGCATTTCTATGTCCAGAAATAATAAATCCGGTTGTTGTCTGATAATAATATTGCGGGCTTTTTCAGCCGATGTTGTTGTTTCCAGAATTTTTATCTCCGGATAAGCCGCCAAATCTTTACTGAGGTTTCGTATGGAAGCAGCCTCGTCGTCAACTATTACAACTGTTATTTCTCCGTTCATATGTTAAAATTATATTCAAATGGAACAATAATAGAAACTAAAGTACCATGACTGTCCGGTGAAAGAGTTCTACGGTCTTGTATGTTAAAGTCCATTTTGTTTTTATTGTTTGTGTTTAAAAGCTCGATTGTCTGATATAGGATTTTTATTCCGTTTCCCGTACTTTTACTATTATTCTCGCCGGGACGAGGATTGAAGCCGGAACCGTTATCTTCTATTGAAATAACGGCTGTGTTGTCTTTTTTCTTTATTCGGATTGTAAGACAGGCATTAGGCTCATCAGGCTCAAAGGCATGTTTGACTGCATTTTCTACAGGTATTTGGATGCACATGGCCGGTATCAATAAATCAGATACAACTTCAGATGAAATATCCCAATTGATTTGAATTTGTTCCGGTGTCCCCATCATACGTAATTGCAGGTAATCTTTTACAAGGCTGATTTCCTTCTCCAAAGGCACTGCTATTTTTTCTGATGATAATAAGTTTCCGCGTAATACCCTTATTAATTGCCAGATGGGTTGTTCCAACTCTTTATACTGTTTAAACGCAGGTAATATAACATTTAATACATTAAAGACATAGTGTGGAGAAATTCTGTTTCTCACATTTTCCATGCGTAGGCCGGTAATCACCGACATCTGCTTTTGATATAATTTTTCTCTTCTCCGTCTCCTGTACAGTATGATATAAGCCAATACGGATAATGACAGTAAGAGGATTAAAATGCTCATAACGGCAACTATACGCCAGCGTCCGGCTTCGCTTTTAACACCAGCTAACAGGATATCTTTTTTTAGCAGGGTTGTATCCTGTCTGTAGCGGAAATCTATTTCAGCCAGGCTATTTTTGATTTTTACATTTCGTAGCGAGTCGTTGTAGGCATCAGCCTTGTCACGATACAGATAAGCTTCCTTATAGTCATGTTTTTTCATGCTTAAGTCTTGCATTCGTCGATTGTGATAATATAAATATTGAGGATTTATTTCTGCCGTATCATAAGGTTCGGATAGAATTTTTTCTGCTTCCTTTAGATTGCCTTCCAATAATGCAAGAGAGGCATATAGCCCATTCATATAAAACCGGAATGAAGGTTGGTTGTAAGCTTGGCCGAACAATTCTTTTGACCGATCCAAATAATAATGTGCAGAATCGGCCTGTTCGGAAAGAATAAAGATTTCTCCTAAGTTCCCTTCCACGATTGCTTTATAGATCGGATAAGGAAAAGAACTTGTAATTATATCTGCTTTTCGGAACCATATTAAAGCCTGTTCGTATTCTTTTGTGTTGTAGTAGTAATTTCCCCGGGCCATTGCAAAATAATATTGGTCATAAAGCGTTGCTTTTCCGTTCACCTTTTCCGCTTCTTTAAAGTAATAGTCTGCTTCCTCAAAATTGTCCAGTTCCAGGTATAACTTGGCTAATCCTGAAAAAATGGGAAACATGTAAATGTTGTCCGGACCCAAAGACTGTGCTTCCCATAGAGCTTTACGGTAATAATATCCGCATTCCGAATAATTCCCGTTCTGGGAGTAACAGTCCGCCAAATTCATGTAAACAATCGGAATTTCCGGATTCGAAATTGTAGATAGAGCTTCAACTGCTTTATGCAAACACCAGATTGCCGAATCGCGCTGTCCTGTTTCACTGAAAAAAACTCCCCGACTACTGTAAGCATCCCCCTGTAACTCTGGCAGACGAGGAGAAAATGTTTCTTTTTCGCAGAAGTCAAGCACTTGTCTGTTTTGCAGGAAGGCTTGTTCTAACTGGTTAGAGTAATAATTGCATTTGGCGATATAAAGGAGGAGTTTATTGGAACTGATGTTATCTTTTAATGTTTGACGCGCTTTTTCTAATGCAGTTGAGACTACCAAAGGGTTGACAGGAATAGTATCCTGATAAAATGCCAATAAAGAATCTACAAAAGCCTGTTCGTTTGCTATCGTTTTATCTTTATCAGCCGGATTGCTGCAACTGATAAGTGATAATGATAACAACATCGCAATAAATTTGTTCATCATATATATAAGTCTGTTCTCTTATTGTATTAATATAGTCTAAAGGACGTGTTTTTCTGAAAAACATGCAACATCCCTTGTACGAAATAGTAAATAAACTAAAGTTTACGTGGATATACGGTTATATTTAACGTCTGTCCTGCTATTTAATCAAAGCTTGTTGGAGTTATCTGTTACAACCACTTTTATCTGTTTTGAGAAGAACTTTACAGTTGAATTGCTTGTTCTCAGGAAGAGTCGTGCGAAAAGTCGACATTCAGTAACAATATTAAAAAAGATAAGCTATGAAAACGAGATTATCCGTATTTGTACTTTGCATATGTAGCATTGCCTTGTTGGCAAGTTGTAGTCGTGGTCAGAATAAATCGAAAGCAACGACGGAGACGATATCCAAACCTATTCGAGAACTTTTATCAAAACAATATCCGAATGCTACCATATTAGAAGTAGATAGGAAAAAGAACGGCACGGAAATAGATATTCAGGAAAAGAATATTCATAAAGAAGTCTGGTTCGATAAGTCCGAGAAATGGGTATCGACCCGATGGAAAGTCCGCGAACAGGATGTTCCGGTAGCTATTACGGATGCGTTGATACATTCGGCTTATGCGATGTATAAAGTAGAAGACATCACAGCGGTGGAAAAGCCAGATGGCATGTTTTACGAATTTGAATTAAAACAAGACGATAATGAGGTCCGGTTGGTTTTTGATTCGAAGGCACAAATAGCCGTTCAATAAAGACCAGCCTTATCAGATAATTCCGGATTCGTTCATTTGAAATGGGATTTTTCCCAAGTATAAACTTTCGGTTCTTCCTTTAGGAAAGAAGTTACTTTTCTACGGTCTTCTTCCGATAAATATTGCGGGGTCGTATATTCCATCGTCAATGTCAGATTGTCCGGACTGAGAGATAGTTTACGCAGGTCGATGTCTAAACGGGATGTTGCCTCGATGAAAGAAGCTTTATCCTTGTCGGCCGTTTCCTTAATAAACCATTCAGCCGGGACGGGGGTGTACATATCGGCTGCATTCAACGGTTCCCATTCGGTTGTGAAAAATTCGATTTGGCTGTCCGGGACAGGACCGTAAACAGTTGTGACCATGCAAACAACATTGGTATTATTTACCAGCGGGAGCAATTTGATTTCAATTGTACTGCGTTCCGTTACTTGCAATAATAAATAATCGGGGGTTAACTTTTTTAAAGTTGAAAAACCATTCATCGTGTTTTTCAGCTTTGCCTCTTTTCCCGAATTGTATAAATCAATCAAATCTTTTCGCCAGGCGTTCTCTAATTGAGGGATATACTGGTCGGGCATGGCTACAAATATAGCATCTGCATCTTGTGCTTTTACTGCGAATGCACAGATGCAAAGTAATATGGTAAGGATGAAATGTTTCATATAAAGTTTTCTATTTTGTCCCCAAATATAAGAATATCATTCCTAATAATACCAAAAAGAGGTCGATAGCCTTGCTCTTTAAGTTTTTTTCATGGAAGAAAATAGCTCCGGCAGCGAAGGTTACAAGGACACTGCTCCGGCGTACCATCGAAACAATCGATATCATAGAATCAGGATAAGTAAGCGCATAAAAATAAATCCAGTCTGCTAAACAGAGGAATAAGGATATAAATACGATGTTCCAATGCCAGACAAACGGAGTCGTATTTTTCCGGCGCGGATACCAAAGAAACAGCAGAATCGGAAGCATCATGGCACATTGGTAAATATTGAACCAGACTTGTACGGTCATAACATCCAGGCTTCCCATCAGATGCTTGTCGTACAGTCCGCTTGCAGCCCCTGTCAGGATGGACATTACGGTAAAGAATATCCATTTGTTATGGGCAAACCGTATCCCTTCCTTTTTCCCGGATGAAGAGAGCAGGTAGAAAGAGGCGATAGATAGAATAACGCCTATCCATTGGAATAAATTCAGTCGTTCGCCGAAAATAATCAGTGCACCAACCAACGTCAGGACCGGCTGTGTCGCCTTGATAGGCCCTGTAATTGTGAGGGGCAAATGCTTCAATGCAAAATAACCGAATATCCAGGATGAGAGTACAATCACGGCCTTGATGAATACTGCTATATGTGTCTCGAACGAAACATGGGGAACATATAATATCGAACCGTCCAACAGCTCCGTGCAGGAAGAAAGAATGATAAACGGCAGGAAAATAAGACTGCTAATTAACGTGTTGAAAAACAAAACCGGTATAACGGCGTTCCCGTTTAATGAAATCTTTTTATTCACTTCATAACAACCCAAAAGAAAGGCTGAAAGAAAGGCTAATGCTATCCACATATAATTACTATCTAAATAAATTAAAAAGTATAGGGTAGGGCAAAGCTCTATCCTGATACAAAAGATGATTATCCGATAAATAGCTCATCCGGATAAGTCACTTCCGTTAAATACAGCGCATGTCCGGGTGCTGATGTCCCGGCCCGGCCCCTGTCTTTTGCTTCTATTACGTTTCGGAAACCTTCGACAGTCAGTTTTCCTCGTCCTACTTCCAGCAAAGTTCCCACAATGGCACGCACCATATTCCGCAAGAAACGGTCTGCTTGTATGGTAAACACCCACACATCCCCTTCACGTTCCCAACCGGCACGGCTGATACGGCAATTATTTGTTTTCACGTCTGTATGTAGTTTGCTGAAGCTGGTAAAATCCAAGTAATCGGACAATATCGGACAAGCTTTGTTCATGGCTTCAAAATCAATCTTCCCGTGCATGCGATAAACGAAATCGTAATTGAAAGGGTCTTTCCGCAATGTAACATAATATTTATAGGTACGCGAGGTGGCATCAAACCGTGCATGCGCGTCTTCGCGTACCGGAACGATTCGATAGATTGCAATATCTTTCGGTAATAAACGGTTTAATTTTTCGGCCAGAAACGGCAAATCCTCAATCGCTTCTTCCCAATCGAAATGAGCAACCATCAGCCGGGCATGGACACCTGCGTCCGTACGTCCGGCTCCCGTGATGGGAACTGGCCGGCGAAGGAGGGTAGCCAAAGCTTCTTCAATACATTGCTGTATCGTGATTCCATTGGGCTGTATCTGCCAGCCGCAATAATTTTTTCCGTTATAACCTAAATATATAAAGTATCTGTTCACCTTCGGATTTCTCTAATTCTTTTCATTTAACGATGCAAAGGTAACAGTTTTCTTGCCGTAGGATTGCCTGTACGGGTATAAAAGTGTACTTTTGCACACAAAATATTTTATAATAAAACTATTTGTCATGTTTGAAACATTGCTTCAATCGTCTTATTTTGCTTTGTTCCTGATAATAGCTTTAGGGTTTATGCTGGGCAGGATACAGATAAAAGGGCTTTCACTGGATGTCTCCGCTGTTATTTTTGTGGCTTTATTATTCGGGCATTTTGGAGTGATTATTCCGAAAGAACTTGGTAATTTCGGATTGGTGTTGTTTATCTTTACTATAGGTATCCAGGCCGGTCCCGGATTTTTTGATTCTTTCCGGTCGAAAGGGAAAACTTTGATTCTGCTGACCTTGTTGATTGTCGGTTCTGCCAGTCTTACAGGATTGATACTGAAATATGTAGTAGGTATTGAAACTCCTGATTTGGTAGGATTGATAGCTGGAGGATTAACCAGTACGCCCGGTCTGGCTGTGGCAATAGACAGTACGCATTCGTCGGCCGCCTCTATAGCCTATGGTATTGCTTATCCTTTCGGTGTCATCGGTGTTATTCTTTTTATAAAATTGTTGCCTAAACTGTTGCGCCTGGACTTGGTTGCCGAAGCAAAAGCATTGGAAGCCAGGAGGAAAAGCAAATTTCCTCCGCTTCATACGGCTACATTTTGCATTTCAAACGTAAATATATGTGGGAAAAGTCTGGCTCAGTTGCAATTACGTTCGATGACGGGAGCTGTTGTCTCGCGTATCAAACATGATGATAAAACGAGTATCCCGACCGCGGAAACGATACTTTACGAGGGCGATATGATAAAAGCCGTCGGTAATAATAAGTCGTTGGAGCAATTGGCTATCCTGGTCGGCGAACGTGTGGATAATGACCTTCCTTTCGGACGCACACAGGAATTACAATCCTTGTTGGTGACAAACAAAAACATAATCAATAAAAGTTTGGGTTATCTTAACCTGCAAAGTACTTTTAGTTGTACTGTCACCCGAATACGCCGAAGCGGTATTGATTTGCCTCCCGAACCAGATTTATTGCTGAAGTTTGGCGATAAAATCATGGTGGCAGGCGAGAAAGAAGACCTTAAGGAATTGAGCCAGGTGTTCGGTAATGACGAGAAGCGACTTTCGGATACGGATTTCTTCCCTATAGCAGCCGGTATTGTATTGGGGGTATTGGTTGGGAAATTGAATCTTTCTTTCTCGGATTCTTTTTCTTTCTCTCCCGGCCTTACCGGAGGAATCCTGATTGTTGCCCTTGTATTGAGCGCGATAGGGAAGACTGGGCCTATCATTTGGTCTATGTCCGGTTCGGCCAACCAATTGCTTCGCCAGATAGGGTTATTGCTTTTTCTGGCAGAAGTGGGAACTTCGGCCGGCGTGAATCTGGTGTCGACCTTTCAGGAAAGCGGATGGACACTATTCGGTATCGGTTTCGCCATAACACTGGTTCCAATGATTGTAGCTGTTGTTTTCGGGTATTTTATCTTTAAAATAAATATTTTGGATTTAATCGGTACGATTGCCGGTGGTATGACCAGTACGCCCGGTTTGGCGGCTGCCGACTCCATGAGCGACAGTTCCGCCCCAAGTGTGGCTTATGCTACCGTTTATCCGATTGCCATGGTATTCCTTATCCTGTTTATACAACTGATAGCAATATGGTGCGTCTGAATGGATAGATTTGCCGGATATTTCATTATTCCTTTGGGAAAAACCGTAAGTGTTTAAAAACAAGCTCCCGAGGTTTGTTTTTCAGATGATTGTTGTTTATATTTGTAACTCTTAACCATATAAAAAAGGGACATGCAAACAAACCAACAATTTGACCTCGCCTTCAATTTATTGCAGAATACCGGAACTAATCTTTTTCTGACGGGTAAAGCCGGTACGGGCAAAACAACTTTTTTGAAAAAACTAAAAGAAATTTCGCCTAAACGTATGATAGTTGTAGCACCGACGGGAGTTGCAGCCATTAATGCCGGCGGCGTTACGATTCATTCATTCTTTCAACTTCCGTTTGGCCCTTATTTACCTTCGAGGCCGGAGTTTCAGAATCAAAAGAAAGATTTCAAGAATCAATTCAGGAAGGATAAGATAAATATTATCCGTAGTATGGACTTGTTGGTGATAGACGAGGTCAGTATGGTTCGTGCGGACTTGCTGGATGCAGTCAGCGATGTTTTACGCCGTTATAAAGATTCCAACAAGCCATTCGGAGGTGTCCAGCTTTTATTGATTGGCGACTTGCAGCAATTGGCTCCTGTCGCTAAGGATGAGGAGTGGAATTTGCTGAAAGAACATTATCCTTCCACCTATTTTTTCGACAGTAAAGCTCTTTCCGAAAGCAATTATTTCTGTATCGAACTGACGCAGGTTTATCGGCAGAGTGATACGAATTTTATTAGTTTACTGAATAATATACGCGAAAATCGTTTCGACAATCAGACTTTGCAGTTGTTGAACCAACGTTATATCCCGGATTTCCGGCCGGATGATAAGCAAGGTTATATCACGCTTACCACACATAATTATCAGGCGCAACAGATAAATAGCCGGAAATTGGCGGAACTGCCCGGCCGGGCTTATACTTTCGATGCCGAAATCAATAATGAGTTCCCGGAATATTCTTACCCTACGGACGAGAAGTTGACGTTGAAATGCGGGGCACAGGTCATGTTTGTAAAAAACGATTCTTCTCCGGAAAAGCGTTACTATAACGGGAAAATAGGGAAGATAGTTTTTATTAATCCGAATAAAATCACGGTGGTAGATGAGGAAGGGAATGAAATTGTCGTTGAAAAAGAAACCTGGGACAACGTAAAATATACCATAGATGAAGAGACAAAGGAAATAACGGAAACTGTTTCCGGAACCTTCAGTCAGTATCCGCTCAAGACAGCTTGGGCCATCACGATTCACAAAAGCCAGGGGTTGACTTTCGAACATGCCATAATCGATGCTTCGGCCGCCTTTTCACATGGGCAGGTTTATGTGGCCCTTAGCCGTTGCAAAACATTGGAAGGCTTAGTGTTGAGTAGCCTTATTACCCGTAATGCCATGATTAAGGATGAACGGATACAAACGTTTACTTCGTCGGTAGGTGAGCTTTATCCAGGGAAAGAGCAGATAGAGATTGCTCAACAGAGTTATTTTACGGAATTGGTTTGCGAACTGTTTGACTTTGAACCTTTGCAGCAGCGTATGCAGTATGCTGCATTTATTGTCTATAATCATCTTCAGAAATTGTATCCGGAATTGAGTGTTCAGTTTTCAAATACCCGGGATGTATTTCGTTCTACCGTTACCGAAGTCGGCGAGCGTTTTATCCTGCAACTCAAACGAATGGTTTCGGGTAATCCGGAATACCTGCATGATGAGAAAATCCAGGAACGTGTAAGGAAAGGAGCTGCCTATTTCCTTGAACAAATAGACCGTTTATGTTCTTCACTGCCAACGGCCCAGGAGATAGAAATCGATAATAAAGAAAGCCGAAAGACCGTTGCCGGTGCTTTGGATAAACTGCATGATGATTTGCGCATCAAACTATTAGTCTTGAAAGGCAGTGAAGCCGGTTTTTCCATTGCCGAGTATCTTTCCGAAAAAGCTAAAGCTAATATTGAACAACCTGCCACTCGTAGCCGTAAACGTTCCGAGAAATCGCAGCAACCTGCCAAGCAGGAAATATCGACGGATATTAAGCATCCGGAACTGTATGCCTCGATTAAGAAGTGGCGTTACGACTTGGCTACAGAAAGAAACCTTCCTCCCTATACCATTTTACAGCAGAAAGCGTTGTTAGGAATCGTGAATACACTACCTGCCAATAACCGTGAACTGCTTACCATTCCCGGTATAGGAAAGAAGATTGTCGAAAGCCACGGGAAAAAATTATTGGAACTTGTAGAAGAATATCGACAAATGTCCGAATAGGTCGTCTTATTTCTTTAGTTCAAATCCCATTAACATGCCTTCATATTGGCTTGCCAGTTTGTTGATGGCCTGCAAAGTCGTATTTTGGGAAACGGCGGAAGCCTTGGTTATGAAATCCAATAGCTTATCGGCGTTGAACAATAATGACAGTTCGTCGTTGCTCAGGACGACATGTGCCGTAAGTGTAGTCATTTTAAATTTTCCGCTTTTTCCATAATGCAGTTCTATCGTTTTCTCGTCGGCATTGAAGGAATAAGTCCCTTGCAGTGTCCGTCCTTTCAGAACATTGGTAAAAGTGCTGTCATTATTAAATGTATACTTGAATGCTCCCTCCACAATACCGGCTTTGGCGCAGTATTCCTTCAATTTCTTTTCCATTTCGGCAGAAGCAACACTGCCGGCTACATTTTTGAGTGCGTTATCGCCTTCCAGTTGTATGGCAGGATTGGTATATGTCCAGCTTCCGGACAGGTTTTCGACTGTCAGTTTTTTACCGCCCGTGACGGAGGTGACGGCCTCTTTTACGGCAGAAGAGTTCAATATGTCTTTTAATGATTGACAATACGTAGCGTTTGAAAAGGATAGCAATGCAACTATTACTATCGGTAAAATCCGGTTTTTCTTCATTTTTCTTTTTTTACTTCGATTAAACAACGCACAAAGATACAAATATTATTCCTACATTTGGCTTACAAATTATGACACATTTATGCTGAACAAAAAAAGAACAGCCATTGTTTCCTAAGGCATAGTTTTGTTTTTGAACCGGAACTTGTGTGGTAAAACGAAGGTGAACTATACGGCTGATATTGGAAACTGTCCGTGAGGTATTAAAATAGGAATAGAAAAATGGTATTACAAAATCGTGCTGTGACGACAGTGAATGAAACGGACGGACTGCCGTTGCCCAAGCGTTATTGGGCCATCTTAGCAACAGCTTTGGGTGTGGGGATGTCCGTTATAGACGGTACTATAGCCAATGTCGCTTTACCGACGATTGCTCGCGATTTGGGAACAGCACCTTCTGTCACTATCTGGGTTGTCAATGCTTATCAGTTGGCTATTACGATTTCGTTACTTTCTTTTTCTTCACTTGGCGATATATATGGATACCGTCGTATTTATCTGTCGGGTATAGGACTATTCAGTATTACGTCTTTGATATGTGCATTGTCCGGTTCGTTCTGGACGCTGACGGTAGCTCGTATCTTGCAAGGATTTGGTGCGGCAGCTATTACCAGTGTGAATACCGCTTTATTACGTATTATTTATCCGAAAAAATTTCTCGGACGTGGGATGGGATTAAATGCCCTGGTTGTAGCTGTTTCCATCGCGGCAGGCCCTACTATAGCATCGGCTATTCTTTCGATGGGCTCCTGGCATTGGCTATTTGCCGTCAATGTCCCGTTCGGTATAGCAGCTTTGGTCATCGGACTGGCACATTTGCCTCAGAATCCGGTAAAAGTCTATGGCAGACGTTTCGATAAAGTCAGTTGCCTGATGAATGCTTTGACATTCGGTTTATTGATATTTTCGTTGGAAGGAATTGCACATAAAAAAAGCGCAGTTCTTGTTGTTGCCGGTGTATTGGCATTGGGTATTATCGGCTTTTTCTTTGTCCGTCGGCAGTTGAGGCAACGTTTCCCGCTGCTACCGGTGGATTTGTTGCGTATTCCAATCTTTTCTTTGTCGATAGGAACTTCCATTTGTTCGTTTGCCGGGCAGATGCTGGCTATGATATCATTGCCTTTTTTCCTTCAAAACACATTAGGACGCAGCGATGTGGCTACCGGTCTGCTGCTTACTCCCTGGCCGTTGGCTACGATGATTATGGCTCCTCTGGCCGGCCGTTTGGTAGAGAAGATACATCCGGGTATATTGGGAGGTATCGGGATGAGCCTGTTTGCTGTGGGATTGTTCTTGCTTGCGACGCTTCCGTCTAATCCGACAGATATGGAAATCATTTGGCGTTTGTTTGTCTGCGGGGCAGGGTTCGGACTATTCCAGACTCCCAATAACAGTACGATTATTTCTTCCGCTCCCACCAATCGTAGTGGAGGGGCCAGCGGTATGTTGGGAACTGCCCGCTTGTTGGGGCAGACGCTTGGCGCAACACTGGTCGCGATGTTGTTCAATCTGGTTCCGAACCATAGCACACAGGCCTGCCTATATCTGGGAGGCATGTTTGCTATTATCGCCGGTGTGGTTAGCTGTTTCCGTATTTCTCAGCCGGAACCGTTAAAAAGAGAAGGATAGGGTAAAAACTCCACTGTTCCTGACAAAATAGTCAAAGCAATCCTGAAAAGTGATTTATAAATGCCGGCGTGATACCTTTTCCCGATTATCAAAATGTCACTACTATGGCAACTAAATCAGATTAGTATGGCGGGTAAAATGAATTACCCGCACATGTAACTCTTTTTAATATATCGTTTCGATTATAAAATACTAAAAAGAAGAATATTTTGTCACTTGGTCGGGATATGATAGTCCTTGATAATTATATACTGTGTATTTTAATTTTATGCTATCTATTACAATATATATTCTTATATTTGCCCACTGACTT
>NZ_QRMP01000014.1 GCF_003473295.1 Parabacteroides sp. AM08-6 | reverse complement strand
GATTGTCGTATTCCATTAGCTTGTCCCGATGCCTCTCCAGTTCCTTGAGTTGTTTCTTCTTTTCACGGAGGGCTCTCTTCTCTTCCTCATTCTTTGTCACAGACTGATGTTCCAGCGCTTCCTTAAGTTCATCCACTATGTCGGAGAGCATGGCGGGAGGCAAGCACAAGGACCAACTGGGTGAATACTTTATTTATCTCCTCCTTTACACGGTTGCGAAAGCGGTTGATGGTGATGAAATCCGGACACTCGCTACCGGCAAGCCAGATATAATGAATGTCACGTAGGAGAAGCGTCTCGATTTTACGGCACGAATAGATATTGTTCATGTAGGCGTAGATAATCACCTTAAGCATCATTTTAGGATGATAGGGACAACGCCCCGTTTCCTTGTATAGCGTCTTGAAGGTATCAAGATTGAGATTATCTACAACTGTATTGACTACGCGGACAGGAGCGTTCGCCGCGATATTCTCATCAATTCTCCCGGGAAAAAGAACCGTTTGGTTGGGTATGTAAGGACGAAAATGTAACTTTGCCATAACAAAAATTCTTATGCCTAAAGATACTAAAACTTTGGGTAATAACAAAACCCGGGCCTGGGAAAGTCCGGGTTTTGTGCATAAAAAGGGGGCACGCATATATTTTAACACGACCCCTTTTTCGCAAAAAGCGCGTCCCTGTCACAGGACACGCCTTTACGCATAGTTATCGCTTTGGCCTTTATCTATTGCTTGTTATTACAATGTATAAAAAAAGCCTGGCCAACCATAGCCAAGCTAAACACGTGCATAGTCCAGGCGCCTTTGGTCGATCTGTCACTCCCTGTTTGGATTTCTCTTAAAACGAGCAACGACACAAAGGACGACTTTTATTATGGATAACGCAAGCTTTTACTGCTTTGATTTTTATGCTTCGCAACAGAAAAAGGGAATGTGCCTGTTTTGACACACACCCTTTGAATAACTATGAACATATCCCATAGGGGGGCTGAGTAGTTACGCAAAATACTCAAAAAATGAACATATTGTCACCAGCTGAAGATATGCCGGAAAGGTCCTTTGGGTTGATTTATAAAAAACAGGTTAAGAATTTCTTTTCTTTTTGAAGCTTGAAAAATTTATACAGGATATTTTTGCCATGTACCATGATTTTCACTATATTTGTCTCCATACATTTAGTTGAAGAAGGTATGGATTTCCGTCTCAAAGTATTTCATAGCGTAGCGACGAATCTTAGTTTTACGAAAGCATCCAAGGAGTTATTTATCAGCCAGCCGGCTATCAGTAAACA
The DNA here is from genome assembly GCF_003473295.1 of Parabacteroides sp. AM08-6. GTDB lineage: Bacteria > Bacteroidota > Bacteroidia > Bacteroidales > Tannerellaceae > Parabacteroides. Next base: position 86,165 of record NZ_QRMP01000014.1, on the reverse strand, counting down.
TATTCATGAATTGGAACTGCAGTATAAAACACCGTTGTTTGACCGGAACGGCAGTAAGATTGCACTGACTCGTGCCGGTGAATTGTTGTTTTCGCATACTAATCGACTGCTGGCCGCTTACAGGCAAATGGATTTTGAAATGAATTTGCTGACGGATAATTTGTCCGGCGAATTACATTTGGGAGCTAGTACGACAATTGCCCAATATGTGCTTCCTCCTGTATTATCCACTTTTATATGCAAATTTCCTGATATTCGCGTTTCACTTCTGAATGGGAACAGTCATGATATTGAACAGGCTTTGCGTGATGGAAAAATAACATTGGGGCTTGTGGAAGGGGATGCCCGTCAGAATACACTTCACTATACTCCTTTTATGAAAGATGAGCTGGTGGTTGTCACTCATACCGGACGTGCATTTGCCCGTTATGAAGAGTTGACGTTGGACGAGCTTTGCCGTTTGCCGCTTGTACTTCGGGAGAATGGTTCCGGCACATTGGAAGTGCTGAAAAATGCGTTGGCCGGACATCAGATAAAATTGAGCCAGTTGAATATCCTGATGCAATTGGGGAGTACGGAAAGTATTAAACTTTTTCTTGAAAATACGGATGTGTTGGGCATTGTTTCCATCCGAGCCGTTACCCGAGAGCTGATGTCCGGTCAGCTGAAGGTGATAGATGTGGAAGGCTTTACCGCCGAACGGATGTTTTCTTTTGTCCGGTTACAGGGACAGAACGGCGGTCTGGAAGAGAATTTTATCCGTTATATGATGAAATAGGAGATGCTTGTTTAGTCAAAACTGTCTGATATGTGGAAATCATAACTTCCGGTTATAATCTATTCAATATTGTAATTGGTTTTATGTACATATATGTTCTACCTTTGCGGCCTGAATAAAGAAAGAATGTTAAATGTAATAAAAGTGATGTTGTGATGAAAGTAATAGAACAAGTTTTGACTAAGTATAATAAACCCGTTTTTATTTTTCTTTTCGTTCTTTGCCTGATGCCATTTATATCGCCTGCCGTAGCCTTGTTTTTAGGACTGGCTTTTGCTCTTACGGCCGGTCAACCTTTTCCGGTTTTCAGCAAGAAGACATCCAAATATTTGTTACAATTTTCTGTTGTCGGATTGGGGTTCGGTATGAACCTGCATGAATCTTTGCAAACCGGAAAGGATGGAATGGTTTTTACAATTGTATCGGTTGCTTCAGTCCTTATTTTAGGTATTTATCTGGGAAAAAGGATGATGATGGACCGGAAAACAGCTTATCTGATTTCTGCAGGAACGGCTATTTGCGGGGGAAGTGCTATTGCCGCAGTGGCTCCGGTCGTAAAAGCAAATGATAACGAAATGTCGATGGCTCTCGGCACAATCTTTCTTTTAAATGCTATTGCACTCTTTATATTTCCGCCTATCGGTCATCTATTGGGTATGACACAGGAACAGTTTGGGATGTGGGCGGCTATTGCTATTCACGATACCAGTTCGGTGGTAGGAGCCGGTGCCGCTTATGGCGAGAAAGCGCTTGAAATTGCAACAATGGTAAAATTGACCCGTGCCCTCTGGATTATACCGATAACAATTGTCACGATGTTCCTTTTCAAACAAAAAGGAGCTAAAATATCGATCCCTTGGTTTATTTTCTTCTTTATTCTGGCGATGGTTGCCAATACATTCTTGAATATTCCGGCAGTAGTGAGCAATTCGCTTGTCTGGGCGGCTAAAAAGGGACTGACCGTTACTTTGTTCCTGATTGGTAGCGGATTGTCGCGCCGCGTGATTAAGCAGGTGGGTGTACGCCCCATGGTACAAGGTGTCATTCTTTGGATATTTATCGGATTAACCAGTCTGGGCGTTATCATGCTGATTGAGAATTGAAATTGATTACAGGAAGATACTTATTGTTTCTTTAATTAGCTATCAAGGAATTTTATAAAATGAGCCTCTGTTTGTCTGCTATAAATTATTACCTTTGCATCCAAAAATAAATTGTTGATTGACAATCGGCAATTATGATGGCTTTCAAAGTCGTTTCGATAATTGTCAGTTTTCAACTTTCAGTTTCCAATTAATAGAGAATGGCTTCAAAAGTAACTAAAGGTATTATTATTTCGTTTTGGGTGTTGTTTGCAGCAGCAGTAGGAGTTATCATACTGTTATTTGCGTCAATAGCTAACGGCTCCATCGGTTATATGCCTCCGGTGGAACAACTTGAAAATCCGATTGATAAATATGCTTCCCAAGTTATTTCTTCCGACGGGGTAACTCTGGCTGCATATGCCCATAGTAAAGATAATCGCATTTATGTCACATACAAAGAACTCTCGCCGGATTTGGTTAAAGCTTTGATTGCAACTGAAGATATCCGTTTTGTCGAACATAGCGGTATTGATGCTCAAGGGCTTTTCCGTGCTATAGTTAAACGTGGTATCCTGATGCAGAAGAGTGGCGGGGGAGGAAGTACCATCACGCAGCAGTTGGCCAAACAGCTTTTTTCTCCGAACGTTGATAATTTGATGGAACGTTTGTTCCAGAAACCAATTGAATGGGTGATAGCTGTTCAGCTGGAACGTTTCTATACGAAGGAAGAAATTATCAATATGTATTTGAATAAATTTGATTTCCTTTATAACGCTGTCGGTATTCAGTCGGCAGCTCGTGTTTATTTCGGTTCTACTCCCAAAAACCTGAAGACGGAAGAGGCTGCAACACTTGTGGGGATGTGCAAAAATCCATCTTATTTTAATCCGAAACGTCATCCGGAACGAGCGAAAGGCCGGCGTAATACGGTTTTGGACCAGATGCGGAAAGCCGGCTATCTTTCACAGGCAGAATGTGATTCGTTGAAAGCATTACCGTTAACCATCCGTTTTACTCGTATGGATCATAAAGACGGACCGGCACCTTATTTCCGTGAATATCTCCGTTTAATTATGACGCGGAATAAACCGGAGTCGAAAAATTACAGAGGTTGGCAGAAACAGCAGTTTTATGAAGACTCTTTAGCTTGGGAAACGAATCCGCTGTATGGCTGGTGTAATAAGAATAAAAAGCCTGATGGCGAATACTATAATTTGTATACGGATGGGTTAAAAATATATACGACGATTGATTCGCGTATGCAAAAATATGCGGAAGAAGCTGTGCGCGAACATTTTAGTGAGAATTTGCAACCCGCTTTTACCCGTGAGAAGAAGGGACGTAGTTATGCACCGTTCTCCCGTGATTTAAGAAAAGGTGAAGTCGATACGATTCTGGTTCGTGCGATGCATCAGACCGACCGTTATCGTAGCCTGAAGCAGGAAGGAATGAAAGAGGCTGAAATACGAAAGGTTTTCAATGAACCGGTTGAAATGCGTGTGTTCAGTTGGACGGGTTCGGTCGATACGATTATGTCTCCGATGGATTCGATACGTTATCATAAGAGCTTCCTGCGTACCGGTTTTATGTCAATGGACCCGCGCAACGGACATGTAAAGGCCTACGTCGGTGGTATCGATTTCAATGATTTCCAATATGATATGGTGAATGGTGGACGTCGCCAGATTGGTTCAACGATAAAACCGTTCCTATACTCGCTAGCAATGATTGCCGGCTTTAGTCCTTGTGACGAGATGCTTCATGTACAGCAACAACTGACTGACGAGAATGGTATCCTGTGGACTCCTCGTAATGCTAATGCAAAACGTATTGGTGAAATGGTTTCTATCCAGTGGGGTTTACAGAATTCGGACAATTGGGTAACGGCTTGGTTGATGGGACAGATGTCGCCTTATACTTTTGTCCGTCTTTTACATTCGTTTGGTTTGAAAAATCAAATGGACCCGGTTATTTCTATCTGTTTGGGAACGCCGGATGTGTCGGTTAGTGAGATGGTGAGCGCTTATACTACTTTTGCTAATAAAGGTATTCGTGTTGAGCCTTTGTATGTGACTCATATAGAAAATTCTTATGGGAATACAATTGCAAACTTTAATTCGCAAGTGAGTGAAGTATTACCGGAAGATGCTTCCTATAAGATGTTGCACATGCTTCAGAATGTAATAGACGGTGGTACAGGTGCTCGTATTAGGGCTCGTTATGGTATTAAAGCTCCGATGGGAGGCAAAACAGGTACGACGCAAAACAACTCCGACGGCTGGTTTATGGCATTTACCCCCAGTCTCGTTTCCGGTTGTTGGGTAGGAGGAGAGGATCGTTCTATCCATTTCGACCGTTTAGCCGAAGGACAGGGTGCCAGTATGGCTTTGCCTATTTATGGTTTGTATATGCAGAAAGTCTATGCAGATAAAACATTAGGCTATTCGGAAGAGGAAGACTTTGATATTCCCGAACAATATGCTAATCCTTGTAAAGTTTCTTCGGAGGAAGAACGTAAGAATACCCCTACGGATGTGGGAGGTATAGATAAAATGTTTGAATAAAGACTGCCTTTTTACGTTAATTCCCTATTGGATTATATCCTTTATCACAAATAATTTGTTAGATTTGTGGATGTTAATCTTTTAATGACGCGGGATATGAAACGTGAGTCAATAATTTCTCAATTGCAAGACGAAGATAAGGTCTTCGATTTTTTAGTGATAGGCGGAGGGGCTACCGGTTTGGGTGTAGCACTCGACGCTGCTACCCGTGGATACAGTGTTGCCTTGTTTGAACGGTCGGATTTCACCAAAGGGACCTCCAGCCGGAGTACAAAGTTGGTGCATGGTGGTGTCCGTTATCTGGCACAGGGTGATGTCGGTTTGGTGCGTGAAGCGTTGCGTGAACGCGGTCTGCTTCGGCATAATGCTCCTCATCTGGTAAAAGACCAGTTATTCCTGATACCTTGTTATCGATGGTGGGAAGGACCTTTCTATACAATCGGACTTGTGTTGTACGACCTGATGGCCCGGAAATTGAGTCTGGGTCGTTCTGTTTGTATCGGACCAAAACGTGCAAGCCGTACAATTCCGACACTTCGTCGACAGGGCATGAAGGCTGGTGTATTGTATCATGATGGTCAGTTTGATGATTCCCGTTTAGCAATAAATTTGGTACATACGGCGATTGAAGCTGGAGCTTGTATTCTGAATTACATGAATGTAACAGCTTTGTTGAAAGAGGACGGATGTGTTTGTGGCGTGCAAGTACAAGATGAAGAAAATGGTCGTGAATACCGAGTTCATTCACGAGCCGTAATTAACGCGACAGGGGTGTTTGCTGACGAAATTCTGCAAATGGATAAACCAGGAAAACGTCCGGCGGTACGCCCCAGTCAAGGTGTCCATCTGGTATTGGATGCTTCTTTTCTTGAAAGTGATTGTGCTGTAATGATACCGAAAACATCCGATGGTCGTGTCCTTTTTGCTGTTCCCTGGCATAATAAAGTGGTGGTAGGTACAACCGATACTGTTATGGAGCATGCTGAAATAGAGCCAATAGCCTTGGAAAAAGAAATTCAATTTATATTGGATACCGCCGGCAATTATTTGACACGAACACCCAAACGAAGTGATGTCTTGTCTGTTTTTGCCGGACTTCGCCCGTTGGCTGCTCCCCGCAGTGAGGGGAAGAAGACAAAAGAGATTTCTCGTAGCCATAAACTATTTCGAGAAAAATCCGGTTTAATAACCATTATTGGTGGTAAATGGACCACTTATCGAAAAATGGCACAGGATACATTGGATTATGCTCTTCGTTATATACATCTGCCAACCTATGATTGTGTAACAGAAAACTATCAGATACATGGGACGCGTCCAAATCCGGATTTTTCTGATCCGTTATATGTTTATGGGACAGATGCCGATGATATCAGAGTTTTGATAAACTCTTCACCGGAAATGAAAGAGAGGCTGCATCCCGATTATGCTTATACGAAAGGAGAAGTCCTTTGGCTGATTCGTAATGAGATGCCACGTACGTTAGAAGATATATTAGCGCGTCGTTTGCGTATCCTTTTCCTGGATGCCCGTGCTGCAATGCAGGTAGCTCCGGTTGTAGTGGGTTTACTGGCCCGGGAACGGAAAAAGGATGAAAAATGGCAGGCTGCTCAATTGGAGGATTTCAACTCCGTAGCTTCCCATTATATATTGAATTGATTGTGAAAATATAAAAGATTTGACTTGTTATGAATTTTAGGAATAAATATGTGATGGCTATTGACCAGGGGACTACTTCTTCTCGTGCTATCCTTTTCAATCATCAAGGTGATATTATTACACTTGCACAGAAACCTTTTCAGCAGTATTTTCCTAAACCGGGCTGGGTAGAACATGACCCGAATGAAATTTGGTATACACAATCGTCTGCTATCAAAGAAGCAATGGCGAAGGCAGATGTGACAGATAAACATATTGCCTGTATCGGCATTGCTAATCAGCGGGAAACGACAATTGTATGGGATAGGGAAACCGGTTTTCCCGTTTATAATGCTATAGTCTGGCAAGACCGCCGTACTGCCGACTATTGTGAAGAATTGAAATCCAGGGGGTATGCTTCGATGATACAGCAGAAAACAGGTTTAGTTATAGATGCTTATTTTTCTGCGACAAAAATACGCTGGATATTGGATAATGTAAAAGGTATCCGGGAACGTGCCGAACGGGGAGAGCTTTGCTTCGGTACGGTTGATTCTTGGTTGGTGTGGAAGTTGACGAGAGGAACGGAATTTATTACGGATATTACAAATGCTTCGCGTACGATGTTGTTCAATATTCATACGCAGGAGTGGGATAGAGAGCTGCTCGAATTGTTCAATATCCCAGCTTCCATGATGCCGGAAGTAAAAAGTAGTAGTGAGGTCTATTGTGAAACGACTACCCCTATCTTTAAAACTGGTATCCCTGTTTCCGGTATTGCCGGTGACCAACAGGCGGCTCTTTTCGGTCAGCTTTGTACGGATATAGGTATGATAAAGACAACTTATGGAACCGGATGTTTTATGATATTGAATACAGGTAGTAAACCTGTTCTGTCACAAAATAATTTGCTGACTACTATTGCTTGGAAATTAGGTGATAAAGTGACATATGCACTGGAGGGAAGTGTGTTTGTCGGTGGTGCTGTCGTTCAATGGTTGCGTGATGAATTGGGGTTGATACAAAGTGCTTCTATAACCGAACAGCTGGCTAATTCTGTTCCTGATAATGGTGGTGTGTATTTTGTCCCTGCTTTGACCGGGTTAGGAGCTCCTTATTGGGACCAATATGCACGTGGTGCGATTATCGGAATTACTCGTGGAACCACTTCTGCCCATCTGACACGGGCAGCTCTTGAAGGTATTTGTTATCAGGTTTATGACGTCTTGATGGCAATGGAAAATGATATACATGCCAAACCGAAAGAAATCCGGGTGGATGGCGGCGCTATTGCCAATAATTTTCTGATGCAGTTTCAGGCGGACATCTGCCGTTGTCCTGTAGTTCGTCCTCGTGTGCTGGAAACAACGGCACTGGGTGCTGCTTATCTGGCTGGATTAGCTATCGGCTATTGGAAAGATATGGGTGAGCTTAAAGACCAATGGTCATTGGATAACATATTCAGTGCTGAGATGCATGAAGAAACAGCAGAAGCATTGTTGACCCAATGGCATAAGGCTGTAGGGCGGTCGTTAAATTGGGCTTCGGATTTATAATGGGAATATCAATTTGAATAATCACTTAAATTCATATTATTATGACTCCATTTGTGGCTGAATTATTAGGGACAATGCTTCTTATTCTGATGGGAGGCGGTGTTGTGGCTAATGTTTGTTTGAAAAAAACGAAAGGAAACGGTGCTGGTTGGATGGCTATTACGACAGCTTGGGCATTAGGTGTTTTTATTGGTGTTGTGGTTGCCGGACCTTATAGCGGTGCACATTTGAATCCTGCTGTTTCTATCGGTTTGGCTATCGGAGGAACTTTTCCTTGGTGTAAAGTGGGGATTTATATTTTGGCACAAATGTTGGGTGCTGCGTTGGGAGCACTTCTGGTCTGGCTGGTTTATAAAGACCATTTTGATGCAACGGATAGTCCGGATGATATATTAGGAGTGTTCTGTACCAGTCCTGCAATCAATCATCCTATTGTTAATTTCCTGACAGAGTTGATTGGCACATTTGCCCTGATGTTTGTTGTTTTTTATATTACAGGTGGAGAACTGGCATTGAAAGACAGTAATAGTACCTTACCTATCGGGTTGGGCTCTGTAGGGGCAATCCCGGTTGCTTTTACTGTTTGGGTAATAGGTTTGTCATTGGGTGGTCCTACTGGATATGCTATAAATCCGGCCCGTGATTTAGCACCTCGTTTTATGCATTTCCTCCTTCCAATAAAGGGAAAGGGGAGTAGCCATTGGAATTATGCTTGGATTCCTGTTTTGGGGCCAATTATCGGTGCTGCCTTGGCGGCTATGTTGTTTTATATTTTGTAGAATGTCCTCTCTTTTCTTGTGAAGTTCTGGACGAAATAAATTATTCGAAAGAATTATCTACTTTTGTAGCAAATAAAGATTGCAAAAATGAATAAGATACTGATAAAAAATGCAACTATCATCAATGAAGGTCGCACATTTGCCGGTTCGGTCTTGATAGAGAATGATAAAATAGCAGCTGTATATGAAAATGAAGTATTTGTTTCGGTTCCGGATGCAAATGTGATAGATGCTACAGGCAAATTTCTATTTCCAGGAGTTATTGACGACCAAGTACATTTTCGTGAACCGGGTCTGACACATAAAGGTGATATTGCTAGCGAAAGCCGTGCGGCCGTCGCCGGAGGAGTGACAACCTTTATGGATATGCCGAATACGAAACCACAAACAATTACTATCAATGATTTGGAGTGGAAATTGCAACGGGGAGCAGAAACATCGGTAGCTAATTATTCCTTTTTCTTTGGAGGAACCAATGATAATATAGGTGAAATCCGCAAATTGGATCGAAGTCGCGTACCGGGGCTAAAGTTATTCCTGGGTTCTTCTACCGGAAATATGCTAGTTGATAAAAGAGATAGTCTGGAACGTATTTTTGGTGAGGCCGGAATGTTGATAGCTATCCATGCAGAGAAAGAAGAAGTTATTAAACGGAATATTGCTCATTATACCGGTATGTATGGTGAAGATCTGGATATTTCTTTCCATAGTAAAATCCGGAGTGAAGAAGCTTGTTATGCTTCTTCGTCCGAAGCAGTGGAACTAGCTACCCGTTTGAATTCTCGTCTACATATTCTGCATCTTTCTACGGAGAAGGAACTTACTTTGCTAAGTAATAAATTGCCATTGAAAGAAAAGAAAATCACCGGAGAAGTTTGTGTGCATCATCTTTGGTTTCACGATGGTGATTATGGGCTATTCGGCAATCGTATAAAATGGAATCCTTCAATTAAGACACTTGCTGACCGTTCAGCTTTACGGGAAGCTGTCAATAACGATACAATTGATATTGTAGCCACAGACCATGCTCCTCATTTGTTATCTGAAAAAGAAGGGAATTGTCTGATAGCAGTTTCCGGAGGTCCGCTTGTTCAACACTCTTTGGTTGTTATGTTGGAATTGGCTATGGAAGGACGTTTCACTTACGAGAAGGTGGTAGAAAAGATGGCTCATATGCCGGCAGAGCTTTTCCACATAGAGCGTCGCGGATATATTCGTCCGGGTTATTATGCCGATTTAGTATTGGTCGACCCGAAGCAAACTTGGACGGTTGCAAAGGACAATATTCTTTATAGATGTGGTTGGTCTCCTTTCGAAGGATACACATTTCACCATGCAGTGTCCCAAACTTTTGTCAATGGACAATTGGTTTATGATAACGGTCGTATTAACGATACAGTTCGTGGAATGGAGGTGAAGTATCTAACCGAGTAATAGTTTTATTGGATATTGATTAGTTTGTGTGTCTGCAAGCTAAGATGCCATTCGGGGTGGTGAAGGATATATTCAACCACCTCTTTGGTATTTATACACGAACAAGGTTGCAGATAGTGATGTTGAGCTTTCAATTTTAAATATTTCGAAACATCTTGTCCGGTATATACAACCTTTATTTCATCCATTTGTTTTAACAGGATGGGAGCTTCTTCTTTCGGAGAACAAGTAATCCAATCGATATTGGCAGGCAGGGAATGTGTTCCATTTGTCTCTATGCATATATACATACCAGCCTGATGAAGCAAATCAATAAAAGCCTTATCTACCCAAAGCGAAGGCTCTCCTCCTGTCAGGATTACCATATTTGACGGATATGCGGAGATTGTTTCCAATATTTCATTATCGGACATGAATGTCCCACTTTCATGTTGTGTGTCACAAAAGCTGCATTTTAGATTACAACCGGAGAAACGGACGAACACAGCCGCTTTTCCTGTGTGGAAGCCTTCTCCCTGGAGGCTATAAAAAATCTCATTAATCTTTTTCATAAATAGCAGTATTACCATCAGACTCTTTTACTTCGACTTTGTAGCAGCTCGGTTGCAGTTGGTCACAAATCCATCTGGCAATATTTTCGGCTGTCGGATTAAATGGGAGTACATCGTTTAAGGTCTGATGGTCCAGTTTATCTTTCACGATTTGTTTTATATGACTGAAATCGATAACCATTCCGTCTGTATTTAATTCATTGGAACGGCAGTGAACTGTGATAATCCAATTGTGACCATGAAGATTCTCACATTTACTCGAATAAGAGAGAGACAATCGGTGAGCTGACGATATCTCTAATTGTTTGATAATGGTGTACATGAGATAAGAAATATTAAAATGTTTATGTCGATACATAATGTCACCTCTGTATCGTGGCAGCAAATTTACAGAAAAAATTTAGTACCCATCTTGTTGATTATGTATTGAAATATTAAAAATATTTTCATATCGTATGACAGTTAGAAAGCGAATCTTCTCTGCATTTTTTTATAAAATCCACCTATTTCGTTGCAAAATTAAAAATATATGCCTTAATTAGCGTCATAATCAAAGAAGTATGTGGAGTATGGCTTTTTCGTAGAACTTCCTACTAAAGAGTCGTATTGTTAAAAAATAGAAGAAGCTGCAAATAAGTTTCGATATTTTTAAAAATGTGTTTTATAATATCTTTTTTTATTTGTTCGGTAATTTAAAATACTACATCTTTGCATGCAGATAACCTAAACAATCTTTTTGCCTTAAAGACTAATACCTATTAAAACCTATAAAGAGGGCCTTTGAGAAAAGGCCCTCTTTATGATTTTATGTGGTTTAGTGTTTCAACCTTGTTTGTCATAAGCATGCTTCTTTCGTTTCACGTACATCAAACAATGAAAATACGAACTTTGAACAAAAAGGAGCAAGTAACTTTTTATGACAGCGAATAATTATAAGTCTTCTATTTCTACGGCTTCTTGTTCATCCACATGTTCTTTTTTTCTTTTATGCAGGTTTTTTAGTTCGAAAGAGAGCATGACACGGAAAATACCTATTATTAATAAGGTATAGGCAATCATGTAAACGAGCGACAAAGCTCCTAATCCCGGTTGCCAGATAATTCCTATACTACAAAGGATAGCCAAGATACCGAATGCCATATACCAGCCCCACGTATGTGTGCCGTAACGTTTTAAATCCATCGCGTAGCCTGTGGAGGCAAATCCCCTGAACATTAACCAGAAAGCAATGATAAACGGAAGAACGGCCATGCTTAAACCGATATTGGCCATTAGATAGATACCTAAGATTAGGTCTATAATACCACCAGCCAAGTACCAACCCCAGCTACTGATGTTTTTTTTATTGGTAATGGCAAACAGAATCTCCAGTGTGCCACTGACAAACATAGAGACACTGAATAAAACACTTAGAGCAATATAACTGGCCAATGGTGTAAACATCAGGCATACAGCTATCAGAATATACAATAAACCCAGTAGCAGCGAAACCCACCAATTTTTGACCCCGAAATTAATTGTGTCGATAAAAGTCTTCATAAGAATACGTTTTTTATTATTTAGAAATTTACTTTGTAACAAACCTCCAGAAAGAAATGTTTCACTACATCAGTAAAGTGGATTATTTTTAATACATTTGCCGTCTATTAAATAAAATGTGCATTATATAGTATATTGATATGAAAGGCATTGTTTTAGCTGGTGGTTCCGGTACTCGTTTATATCCTATAACAAAAGGAGTGTCGAAACAATTATTACCGATTTATGATAAACCGATGGTGTATTATCCGATTTCGGTCTTGATGCTGGCTGGTATACGAGATATCCTAATCATTTCTACTCCACAGGATTTGCCGGGTTTTAAGCGTTTGCTGGGGAATGGTTCCGATTATGGCGTGCGCTTCGAGTATGCGGAACAACCCTCTCCTGATGGACTGGCGCAGGCTTTTCTAATAGGGGAAAGTTTTATTGGGGATGATTCTGTTTGTCTTGTTTTAGGTGACAATATCTTTTATGGACAAAGCTTTACAGCAATGTTAAAGGATGCTGTTAACAATGCAGAGAACGAACAAAAAGCAACTGTGTTCGGTTACTATGTGAACGATCCGGAACGCTATGGTGTAGCCGAATTTGATAAGGCCGGCAATGTATTAAGTATAGAAGAAAAACCTTCTGTTCCTAAATCGAACTATGCAGTAGTCGGGCTTTATTTTTATCCGAATAAGGTTGTTGAAGTGGCTAAGCATATTAAGCCGTCTACTCGTGGAGAGTTGGAAATAACGACTGTAAACCAAGAGTTCCTAAATGGCGGTGATTTGAAAGTTAAGTTATTGGGACGTGGTTTTGCGTGGCTGGATACCGGAACGCATGATTCTTTGTCGGAAGCTTCCACTTTTGTTGAAGTAATAGAGAAACGGCAGGGGTTGAAAGTTGCTTGCCTTGAAGAAATCGCTTTTCGTAATGGCTGGATAAATGTAGAACACTTGAAGCAGATTGCAGCTCCGATGATTAAAAATCAATATGGGCAGTATTTGTTGAATTTGCTAAAATAAATATTATTTTGGCTGATAATATCAATGTAATGTTTCGAAAGCGAAATGAATAAAGATAGTAAAATATTTGTGGCCGGTCATCGGGGACTGGTGGGATCTGCTATTCTTAAAAACTTAAAAGAGAAGGGGTACTCAAATTTTGTGCTTCGAACCCATGCAGAACTGGATTTAACGGACCAACAGGCGGTTGACAATTTCTTTTCGCAAGAAAAGCCTGAATATGTATTTCTTTCAGCTGCCCATGTCGGTGGAATTATGGCAAACAGTTTATACCGGGCTGATTTCATCTACATAAACCTGATGATACAGAACAATGTGATTCATGCTTCCTATATTAATAAGGTGAAAAAGTTACTATTCTTGGGCAGCACATGTATTTATCCCGGTAATGCGCCACAACCGATGTCCGAAAGCTGTTTACTGACTTCCCCTCTTGAATATACCAACGAACCGTATGCGATAGCAAAAATTGCAGGTATCAAGATGTGTGAAAGTTATAATTTGCAGTATGGAACCAATTATATAGCTGTCATGCCGACTAATTTGTACGGCCCGAATGATAACTTTAATCTTGAAACTTCCCATGTGCTTCCGGCAATGATTCGGAAAATTCATTTATCCAAATGTTTGTATGAAGATAATTGGGAACTTTTGCGAAAAGATTTGGACAAACGTCCGATAGAAGGTGTAACGGGAGGAGCTACGAAAGAAGGAATACTGGAGATTCTTGCCAAATATGATATTTATCCCGGAAAGGTAGAGTTATGGGGCACCGGAAAGCCACTTCGCGAATTCTTGTGGAGTGAAGAGATGGCTGATGCTTCCGTCTATATAATGGAACAGGTTGATTTTGTCGATGTATGTCCTAAAGAAGGGGAAGTGCGTAATACGCATATAAATATAGGAACAGGAAAAGAGCTTTCCATAAGAGATGTAGCTATGTTGATACGGGAAAAAACAGGTTTTGCAGGTGATGTCTTGTTTAATTCTTCCAAACCGGATGGAACATATCGTAAGTTGACGGATGTTTCCAAGTTACATACATTGGGTTGGCATCATTCAATAGAAATAGAGGATGGTGTAGAAAGGCTGTATAAGTGGTATTTGGGAAATTTATAAATTAAAATTGAACATTCATAATAGAACGATAAATGGGGAAAGTAGCTTTAATTACTGGAATAACGGGACAGGATGGTGCTTATCTGGCCGAATATCTGATAAAAAAAGGATATACGGTACATGGTATTAAACGTCGTTCGTCTATGTTTAATACAGATCGTATAGATCATTTGTATCAAGACCCACATGTTGAAAATCGTAATCTTATTTTACATTATGGTGATTTGACAGATAGTTTGAATCTTACCCGCATTATTGGTGAGACACAACCGGATGAGATTTATAATTTGGCTGCGATGAGTCATGTGAAAGTAAGTTTTGATACTCCGGAATATACTGCAAATGCTGATGGTTTGGGGGTATTGCGTATTTTGGAAGCTGTTCGTTTGTTGAATTTGATTCCCAAAACACGTATATATCAGGCTTCGACTTCCGAATTGTATGGATTGGTACAGGAAGTTCCTCAAAAGGAGTCAACTCCTTTTTATCCAAGAAGCCCTTATGCGGTGGCAAAATTGTATGGTTATTGGATAACGGTAAATTATAGAGAAGCTTATAAGATGCACGCATCGAATGGTATATTGTTTAATCATGAGTCACCGCTTAGAGGAGAAACATTCGTTACTCGTAAAGTGACCCGTGCCGTTTCTCGTATAGCATTGGGTATGCAACAGAAAACCTTCATGGGAAATCTGTCATCCAAACGTGATTGGGGACATGCCAAAGATTATGTCCGTGCCATGTATGCTATCTTGCAACAGGATGAACCTTCCGATTATGTAATTGCTACCGGAATTACGACAACTATACGTGATTTTATCCGTATGGCTTTTGAAAAAATAGGGATAGAGGTGATTTTTAAGGGAGAAAATGTTAATGAGGTGGCTGTATTAAACTATATTGACGAAAAAGTGTTTATAGAAAAAGTAGGTGAGGTTTATCTTGATAATTTAAAGAAGCGGATAGGCGAAGAAGTGGTTGGTGTTGACCCTCAGTATTTTCGTCCTACTGAAGTGGATTTACTTATTGGAGATGCAACAAAGGCCCGTACCCGTTTGGGGTGGGAACCGAGTTATGATTTGTCTGCTTTGGTACAGGATATGATACAAAGTGATATTAAGCTGATGAAAAAAGAATCGTATTTGAAAGAAGCAGGATATAAAATCCTGAATTATTTCGAATAAATATAGAACTATTAGGGTTTTTATTTGTTATATTAAGAAAAAGAGTTAATTTTGCACTAAATTGAGCGGAATTTAAGGTAATTGATTGTTTAATTAAAAAATGTTGATGAATATGAAGACTAAAGTATTACTTTTAGCTTTGTTGTCCGGTTTTGTTTTTTCTGTGGCTGCACAGGAATTTCAACCTCAGGTTGGTTTCAGCACAGAAAAAGGGTATAAGACAAACTTTAAAAAGAATAAAGCCCGTGACAACTGGTTTATTTCTATTGCAGGTGGTGGAAGTATTTTATTGGGGGACCAAAATAGCAAAGCTAGTTTAGGTGACCGCATTAATTTTGCTCCTCAATTCTCTTTCGGTAAGTGGTTTAACCCGTATTTGGCATTTCGTATGCAGCTGAACGGTGGTGTATTGCATGGTTTTGAAGGTGAAAACGCAGAATTTATGCAACATAATAAGTATGCAGCAGCTCATGTTGATTTGTTATGGGATGTTACAAATTTCTGGGCGCCATATAACGAAAAGAAAGTATTCCGTCTGATTCCTTGGGTTGGTTTTGGTTATGCACAGCGTTTTAAAACTTCTGATGATAACAGAGCTATTCCAAGAACAGAATCTCCAACGTTGAATGCTGGTCTTTTGATGGCTTTCCGTGTTAGCAAACGTGTTGATATCAATGTTGAAGCTCAGGGTTCTCTGTTGAATGAACAATTTAACCGTGTTGAAATGAACCACTTGACAGATGGTATTGCACAGTTGAGTGCCGGTTTGACATTTAAACTGGGTAAAACTGATTTTGAAGTTCTTCAGCCGATGGATTATGATTTGCTGAATGACCTGAATAATCAGATTAACTCCTTGCGTGCTGCAAACGATGAGTTGAGCAAACGTCCGGAATCTTGTCCTGAATGCGAAGAAGTTGTAACGAATGTTGTAAACAACTATGTAGACAATGTGGTTTACTTCCGTTTGAATAGCGCTAAGATTGACAAAAATCAGCAAATTAGCATTTACAACACAGCTCAGTTCATAAAAGATAACGGTACTCCTATCAAAGTTGTAGGTTATGCAGATAAGAAAACTGGTACAAGTACTTATAACATGGGTCTTTCTGAAAAACGTGCAAGAGCCGTTGCTAAAGAATTGATTGAAAAATATGGTATTTCTTCCAGTCAGATCACAATTGAATGGAGAGGTTCGGATGTACAGCCTTATAGCGAAAACAACTGGAACCGTGTTGTTATCATGACAGCAAATGATTAATTAATTTTTGAATATATCCGAAAGGGCGGTACATTATAGGTGCCGCCCTTTTTTTGCTCGGAAATAATGTTTATTTTTGCATGATTTTAGAGCATTGTTATGGAGTTAAATAAAAAACATGGTTATCTTATTCAATGGCTGATAGGGGTTGGTGATTTGGTTGTTCTGAATCTTCTTTTCTTTATTGTCTATTACGGATTGGGTCCACGCTATACATCAGCAATATCTCATAGCTTGCGGGAAGTGGTGTTGTTGCTGAATTTTTGTTATTTCTTTTCATTATATTTTGTACCGTTACAATTGCATCTGGCAATCGTTTTTATTGATAAGATTGTGCAGCGGGCGGTTGTGTTGGTTACGACTCTGATGTTTCTTTTCGCTACCTGTCTAATATTTTTGAATATTGGAGATGTGCTGGCTACTTTCTTGTTGGTTTATTATTTAGTGACGGTAGTTGTGTTCTCTCTTTGGCGGGTGTTTGTCCGTTTGACTTTAAAAATGTATCGTCGGAAAGGATATAATTTCAAGCGGATTATAATAGTAGGAGCTGGTAAGAATGGAATGGAACTGTACAAGTTGATGAAAGATGACTTATCCTATGGTTTTAATATCATGGGCTTTTTCGATGACAATCTAGCTCTGAAAACGGTTTTGCCTAATTATCTGGGTATGACACATGAGGTCGAAGATTTTGTCTTGGCTAATGATGTGGACGAAATTTATTGTACATTGCCCGGAACAAATGACGAAAAGATATTAAGAATGCTGAATTTTGCAGAAAAGCATATGATTCGCTTCTATATCGTTCCTGAATTTTATCGAAATATCAAGAAGAGCCTGGTTATGGAAATGATAGAATCCATACCTTTGCTGACAATTCGTCGCGAACCTTTACAGGCTGCTTATAACCGGGCTTTGAAACGAGCTTTTGATATTGTTTTCTCACTTGCTATTTTGTTTACAATTTATCCCATATTATATGCAATTGTCGGTATTCTGATTAAAATGAGTTCTCCCGGTCCCGTCTTATTCAAACAAAAAAGAACAGGACTTTATGGACAAAACTTTAATTGTTATAAATTCAGGACAATGCGGGTGAATCCGCAAGCCGATTCTATGCAAGCCGTAAAAAATGATCCGCGTAAAACACGTATCGGTGATTTTCTGCGGAGAACAAATCTTGATGAATTTCCCCAATTTATCAATGTGTTACATGGGGAAATGTCGGTTGTTGGACCTCGTCCGCACATGCTAAAACATACGGAGCAATATTCTGCACTTATTGATAAATATATGGTTCGCCATCTTGTAAAACCAGGGGTGACCGGATGGGCTCAGGTAACTGGATACCGGGGAGAAACGAGGACTCTGGAACAGATGGAAGGACGTGTAAAACGGGATGTATGGTATATAGAAAACTGGTCTTTTTTTCTTGATTTGAAGATTATAGTTGTTACCGTTTTTAATATGTTTAAAGGAGAAAAAAATGCCTATTGATAATAAATTGCACACTTTTTATGTATTTGTGTAATTAGAAAATGAATTTGTGTTATCTTTGTGCCCGATGGGAAGGATTGTTGCAATAGATTATGGTCGTAAACGGACAGGTTTGGCCGTTACGGATACTTTGCAGATGATTGCAAATGGATTGACGACGATTCCGAGTGGGGAACTAGTGAAGTTCCTTTCGGAATATATATCCCGCGAACCGGTAGAGCGGTTTATTGTAGGACTTCCTAAACAAATGAACAACGAACCTTCCGAAAACATGAAATATGTTGAAGCGTTTGTCACCCATTTGAGACGTACGCTCCCCGATATACCGGTGGAATATTATGATGAACGTTTTACTTCTGTGTTAGCACATAAAGCAATGCTGGATGGTGGTTTAAGGAAAAAGAAAAGACAGGATAAAGGGCTGGTGGATGAAATCAGTGCTGTTATTATTCTGCAATCGTATTTGGAAAATAAAAAATATCAGTTATAAGAGTTATGATTTTACCCGTATATTTATATGGCCAACCAGTCTTGAGAAAAGAGGCTGAAGATGTTCCGAAGGATTATCCTGAATTAAAGCAACTGGTTGCCAATATGTTTGAAACGATGTATAACGCAGATGGTGTAGGACTGGCTGCTCCGCAGGTTGGTTTATCTTTGCGTATGTTAGTGATTGATGCCGATGTGATGGGAGATGATTTTCCTGAATGTAAGGGTTTTAAACGTGCAATGATCAATCCTGATATTCTGGAAAGCAGTGAAGAAGAAATTCTATTGGAAGAAGGTTGCTTGAGTTTACCCGGTATACATGAAAAAGTATCCCGTGCCAAACGTATCCGTGTACAATATTTGGATGAAAATTTTGAGGAACATGACGAAGTAGTGGAAGGATTCGCAGCCCGTGTAGTTCAGCATGAATGTGAACATTTGGAGGGACATGTCTTCATTGATAACATTTCGGCTATCCGTCGTCAGTTAAATAAAGGGAAATTGAATAGTATTATTAAAGGTACGGCCCGTTGTTCATACAGGGCTAAGGCGGTAAGTAAATAGTTGAGACTTAGAGTCGGTGACATGTAACTATCAACTATTCATTACCAACTACTAACTATATAATAAAATAAATATGACAGATTTAAGTAAAAACATTCAGACCCTCAGGGAGAAGAAGGCCGTTGTAGAGATGGGAGGAGGCGAGGCTGCTATCGAGAAGCAGATTGCTATGGGTAAATTAACTGCCCGTGATCGTATTCTATCCTTGTTGGACAAGAATTCTTTCCACGAATACGACTTGTTTGTGAAACACGACGGTCGTGATTTCGGTATGGAAAAGAAAGAGTTACCGGGTGATGGTGTTGTGACAGGTACAGGTACTATTTTTGGTGCTCCTGTTTGTATCTATGCACAGGACTTTACAGTTGCCGGTGGCTCTTTGGGTTTACAACATGCACGTAAGATTACGAAAATTATGGATCATGCACTGAAAATGAAATGTCCGATTATCGGTATTAACGATTCGGGCGGTGCACGTATTCAGGAAGGTGTCGGTGCATTGGCCGGTTATGGCGAAATTTTCTATCGTAATACAATTGCTTCCGGTGTTATTCCGCAGCTTTCTCTGATTTTAGGTCCGTGCGCAGGTGGGGCTGTTTATTCTCCAGCGTTGACAGACTTTGTATTTGTAGTTGAAAATATCTCAAAGATGTTCATTACTGGTCCGAATGTAATCAAGACTGTATTGGGTGAAGATATTTCGATGGAAGATTTAGGAGGAGCCCGTGTACATGCTGAGACAACAGGTAATGCTCATTTCTATGCATTGAGCGAACAAGAATGTTTTGAGCAGGTAAAACGTTTGGTAAGTTTTATTCCTTGGAATAATCAGGAACATGCTAAGGTCGTAGAACCCAAAGAACCGTCTGCCATGTTGAATATCGAACAGGTGGTACCTTCGGACCCGAAACAACCGTACGATGTACGTGATGTTATTAAATGTATTGTTGATGACTCTGATTTTCTGGAAATACAGGAACTTTGGGCTGCTAATATTGTAATTGGTTTTGGTCGTATGGGGGGTGAAACCGTAGGTTTTGTAGCTAATCAGCCGATGGTTTTGGCTGGCGTATTGGACTGCGACAGTGCTGATAAAGCTGCTCGTTTTATCCGTTTTTGCGATTCTTTCAATATACCGATTATTACATTGGAAGATATGCCGGGTTATTTGCCGGGTGTAGACCAGGAACATGCCGGCGTAATCCGTCATGGTGCAAAAGTGTTATATGCATACTCCGAAGCAACTGTCCCCAAAATTACCGTTATTCTGCGTAAAGCTTATGGTGGAGGTTATATTGCAATGAACTCCCGTCATTTGGGTGCGGACTTTATGTTTGCTTGGCCAAGTGCAGAAATTGCAGTAATGGGACCGGAAGGGGCAGCCAATATTATTTTCCGTAAGGAAATTATGGAAGCCGAAGACCAGAATGCAATGCGTCAGGAAAAAGTAAAAGAATATATTGAAAAGTTTGCCAACCCGTTCGTGGCTGCCTCTAAAGGGTTTATCGATTCTGTAATTGAACCGAAAGAGACCCGTTCGCTGTTGCTACATGCATTGAAGCTCTCCGTATTGAAAGAAGAATGCAGACCGGCTAAGAAGCACGGATTGCCTCCGTTCTAATTAACCAGTAAATATACTTTTGATATATGGAAAAGAAAGAAAAAGATAACGAATACGTAGATTTTGTAGTTACTGCACGTAAGTACAAAACATTGCTCACCGAGAAATACAAAAACCGTAAAATGTGGCATAAGCCATTTGTCGGAGATGTTATTGCTCATTTGCCTGGTACTATCGTTAAGCTGGAAGTGAGGGAAGGAGATGAGGTTGAAGCCGGCCAGTTGCTCCTGATTCATCAGGCCATGAAGATGTACAATCGTGTAGTAGCTCCTGTTTCAGGTTTTATTACAAAATTGGGGGTAAAAGAGGGTGATAAGATCGCTAAAGATCATTTGATGGTAAAAATAGAGCCTAAGTAAGATAATTTACTTATTTTTGCCCTTCGATCAATGTTGAATATTTAGAAGGATGAAGAAGGCAATACTCTTTTTTATATTACATATATGTTCATTTTCGCTGTTTGCACAGATAAATACAGATCGTGTACTGGCTATTGGACGGAATGCTCTGTATTTTGAGGATTATGTCCTTTCAATACAGTACTTTAATCAGGTAATCAAATCGAAGCCCTGGTTAGCAGAACCTTATTTTTACCGCGCAGTAGCGAAAATAAACTTAGACGACTACAAGGGGGCCGAAGAAGACTGTTCATTATGTCTTCAGCGGAACCCTTTTTTAGTTCAGGCTTATTATGCCCGTGGTATTGCTCGTCAAAGCCAGGAAAAATATGATGAAGCAATAGCCGACTATGATAAAGGGCTTGAGTTTAAGCCGGAAGACCGGCAAATGTTGGTGAATAAAGCTGTTGCTAATATTCAGAAAAAAGATTATAAGGCAGCCGAAAAGGTATTTGACGTACTGATAGCAGCTCATCCGAAATATTCGATAAATTATCTGACACGTGGGGCTATGTACACGGAAGAGGGAGACACGGTAAAAGCATTAGCCGATTATGATAAAGCGATAAGCATAGACCCTTATTATGCACCGGCTTATGGTAACCGGGCTATTTTACTTTACCAGACAAATAATTTGGAGGGGGCATTGGCGGATTTGAATGAAGCTATTCGTCTGAATACACGCGAAAGTGGATATTACATTAATCGGGGACTGGTGCGTTATCAGATGAATGATTATCGTGGAGCTATGGCTGATTATGACCAGGTGGTGAGTATGGATAGCCAGAACCTGATTGCCCGTTTTAACCGTGGTTTGCTTCGTGCCCAAGTGGGAGATAGCAATCGGGCCATTGAAGATTTTGATGTTGTTATAGAGCAGGAGCCTGACAACTATATGGCTTATTATAACCGGGCATTACTTCGTTTTGAAACAGGAGATAATCGGGGTGCTATTAGTGATTTTGATGTGGTGTTAAGTGAATACCCGAATTTTATCCCCGGTTACTACAGCCGTTCCGAAGCTAAACGAAAAATGCGGGATAATGTGGGTGCCGACCGTGACTATTGGGCTGCTATCGAAATGGAGCAGCAATTGAAGAAAGATCGTCAATATCGCAATACGAATGCCAGTAATGCTATCGCTTCTGCGGATACGACGAAAGTAACAAATGTACAATCTTCTACAACCATTGCTACATCCAAAGAGGAAAATACGCGTGAGAAGTCTGATAAGAATATTAATAAGTTCAATCGTTTGGTCGTATATGATAAAGAAGATGAACGTAAAAGTAAATATCAGAATGAATTCCGGGGACGTGTACAGGATAAGAATGTTCGTGTGGACCTTGAACCCCAATTTATCCTGACCTATTATGAAAAGGTTGATCCGATAAAGAAACTGGTTTATTATGATAAGACTGTAGAAGAATATAATGCTCGTATGTTACTATCCCGTAAATTGCGTATCACGAATGAGGAAGCTGCACTTACCGAGGATCAAGTGGCTGTACATTTTGCTTCTATAGACGAGCTTTCGGCAAAGATAGCTTCTCAGCCAAACAATGCGGATTTATATTTTGGACGTGCTCTTGATTTCATGTTGGTACAAGACTTTAGCGAGGCTATTAAGGATTATACAAAGGCAATCGAGTTGAATCCTGATTTTGCTCTTGCCTATTTCAATCGGGCTGTTGTCCGCTATAAGCAACTGGATTATAATATGTCGCAAATAGTGGATGCGGACGATAATTTGTCCGCGATGAGTATGGACTTGAAAATAGGGAAGAACTCTTCGATTTCCAATAATATAAAGAAACCTTCGGATTCGGCATCGGCCCGATTGAAAGATAATAAGCGTGCATACGAGCATGAGATGATTACCCGTGATTACGATATGGCGATTAAATTGAATCCTGGTTTTGTCTATGCTTATTTTAATCGGGGAAACCTACGTTGTGCACTTCGGGATTTCCGTGCTGCTATCTTGGATTATAATGAAGCGATTCGACGTGACCCTGAATTTGCTGAGGCTTATTTTAATCGGGGACTTGCTCGTTTGTCGTTAGGGGATATTAATCAAGGAATTGCGGACTTGAGCAAAGCCGGTGAATTAGGTATTATAAATGCTTATAGCATTATCAAGCGTATGACCAGTAATTAAAAATAAAGAACATTTAAGAACAAAATAGCTCTCTTTGGGTTTTAAGTGAAGGACTTTTGGACTCAAAGGTTATATCTTTTTTGAAGATATTCATTTGTTTATAAAAAAGAATGCTAAATTTGCATCCTAATATTTTAGATTTATAGTGAACAGATTATGATAAAGATTACATTTCCGGATAATTCCGTAAAAGAATATGCTGAAGGAACGACTGCGATGCAGATTGCGGAAAGTATTAGTCCCCGTTTGGCACAGGATGTTTTGGCTGCAAGTGTAAATGGTGAGATATGGGACCTGACACGTCCTATCAATCAGGATGCCGCCATCAAACTTTTCAAGTGGGATGACGAAGAAGGTAAGTATGCATTCTGGCATTCAAGTGCTCACTTGATGGCTGAAGCTTTGCAGGAACTTTATCCCGGCATTAAGTTCGGTATCGGACCGGCTATAGAAAATGGATTCTACTATGATGTAGATCCGGGTGAAGCTGTGATTAAAGAAGGTGATTTCCCAGCTATTGAAGCTAAAATGCTTGAGTTAGTAGCTAAAAAAGAGGAAATCAAACGTCAGGATATTTCGAAGGAAGACGCTTTGAAAATGTTCAACGACAGAGGGGAAGTCTACAAAACAGAACTTATCAGTGAGTTGGAAGACGGCAAGATTACGACCTATACACAAGGAGCTTTTACCGACTTGTGTCGTGGTCCGCACTTGCCTAATACATCTTATCTGAAGGCTGTTAAAATATTAAGTGTGGCTGGTGCTTACTGGCGTGGTGATGAAAAGCGTAAACAGTTGGTTCGGTTGTATGGCATTACTTTCCCGAAGAAAAAAATGCTGGATGAGTATCTGGTGTTGATGGAAGAAGCCAAGAAACGTGACCACCGTAAGATTGGTAAGGAATTGGAGTTGTTTACTTTTTCTACTGCAGTGGGAGCTGGACTTCCGTTATGGTTGCCGAGAGGTACACAATTGCGTCTGAAATTGGAAGACTTTCTGAAACGTATCCAGAAGAAGTACGGCTACCAGCAGGTCATGACTCCGCATATCGGTGGAAAACAATTATATGTGACTTCTGGTCACTATGCAAAATATGGAAAGGATTCATTCCAGCCCATTCATACTCCGCAAGAAGGTGAGGAGTTTCTGTTGAAACCGATGAACTGTCCTCATCACTGTGAGATTTATAAGGCATTTCCGCGTTCATATAAAGATTTGCCTTTGCGTTTTGCTGAATTTGGTACAGTGTATCGTTATGAACAAAGCGGTGAGCTGCATGGTTTAACGAGAGTACGCGGTTTTACGCAAGATGATGCCCATCTGTTCTGTCGCCCGGATCAGCTGAAGGATGAATTCCTGAAGGTTATGGATATCATCTTTATTATCTTTAAAGCACTCGATTTTGAAAATTTTGAAGCACAAATATCTTTGCGTGATAAAGTAAACCGTGATAAATATATCGGTTCGGAAGAAAACTGGGAAAAAGCGGAAACAGCTATTATCGAAGCTTGCCAGGAGAAGGGCTTGAAGGCTAAGATTGAATATGGCGAAGCTGCTTTTTATGGTCCGAAGCTTGACTTTATGGTAAAAGATGCTATCGGTCGTCGCTGGCAGTTGGGAACTATCCAGGTCGATTATAATCTGCCGGAACGTTTTGAACTGGAATATACCGGTGAAGACAATAAAAAACACCGTCCAGTCATGATTCACCGTGCGCCATTTGGTTCCATGGAACGTTTTGTGGCTGTGCTGATTGAGCATACAGGAGGTAAATTCCCATTGTGGTTGACTCCGGATCAGGTATCTGTTTTGCCGATTAGCGAGAAATTTAACGACTATGCATATGAAGTAGCCCGTCAACTTGAAGCCTCGGATTTGAGTGTCCGTGTAGACGACCGTAATGAGAAAATCGGACGTAAAATACGTGATACCGAATTGAAACGTATCCCTTATATGCTTATTGTCGGAGAGAAAGAAGCAGAAAATAATGAAGTTTCTGTAAGAAAACAGGGCGAAGGTGATAAAGGTTCGATGAAAATTACTACCTTTGCAGCGCTTTTAAAAGGCGAAATAGAGGAACAGCTGAATAGCTGGCAGAAAGATAACGATTAAAATAACTAAATAACGAGGAGAATAAATCTTTTTGAATGAAGAATGAAAGTCTGAAAGAACAGTATAGAATTAACGAACGCATTCGTGTTCGGGAAGTTCGTTTAGTAGGTGACAACGTAGAACAGGGAGTTTATCCTACTTTGCAGGCATTAAAAATTGCCGAAGAGCAAGGGCTTGACCTGGTTGAAATTTCACCGAATGCTGCGCCCCCCGTTTGTAGAGTGATTGATTATCAGAAATTCCTCTATCAGCAGAAAAAAAGACAAAAGGAACAGAAAGCTAAGTCTGTCAAGGTTGTAGTGAAAGAAATTCGTTTCGGACCTCAAACAGATGACCATGATTACAACTTTAAGTTGAAACATGCAAAAGGCTTTTTGGAAGAAGGGGCGAAAGTGAAAGCTTATGTGTTCTTTAAAGGACGTTCCATTCTTTTTAAAGAGCAGGGCGAGGTTTTATTACTTCGTTTTGCAAACGACTTGGAGGATTATGGTAAGGTTGAACAATTACCGGTATTGGAAGGAAAGCGTATGATTATAATGCTGACTCCGAAAAAAGCTGGTTCTTCTAATGTTGCCGCGCCAGTTATTAAACCTCCGGTAAAGAAAGTGATTGTAACTCCTAAGCCGAAGGTTGAGCCGGAAGCAGATGACGAAAAATAAGAAAAATCCACCCGATAGAGGGTGTAAAGTTTAATAATTAAAACATAATTGGAAAATGCCTAAGATGAAGACTAATTCCGGTGCCAAAAAGAGGTTTGCCCTTACCGGAACAGGAAAAATCAAAAGAAAACACGCTTTTAAAAGTCACATTCTGACCAAGAAGACTAAAAAGCAGAAAAGAAACTTAACCCATATCGGTCTGATTGACCGTGTTGATGTAAGCAATGTTAAGAAGTTGCTTGGTTTGAAGTAATCTTTTTTAATTAAGCGAGTTTTACAAGATTTTTATTAACCGAATGTATTTAGCAAATAAGTTCATTTACAAAAGATGACGCTAACATTCAAAACAGATTAGAATTATGCCTAGATCAGTAAATCATGTTGCTTCAAGAGCAAAAAGAAAACGGATTTTAAAACTAACCCGTGGTTATTATGGTGCACGTAAGAACGTGTGGACCGTTGCGAAGAATACCTGGGAAAAAGGTTTGACTTACGCATTCCGTGACCGTCGTAACAAAAAACGTAACTTCCGCGCATTGTGGATTCAACGAATCAATGCTGCCGCTCGTTTGGAAGGTATGTCTTACTCTCGTCTAATGGGTGCTTTGCACGCAGCAGGAATCGAGATCAACCGTAAGGTGCTTGCCGACTTGGCAATGAATCATCCGGAAGCTTTTAAAGCAATCGTTGCAAAAGTAAAGTGAGTTGATTTTTAGTCAATAAAAAAAGAGTCTTGTTTCAGGGCTCTTTTTTTTGTATTTACTTGTTTATGTCAAACCTTATACATATCTTTGTGATAAGAAAAATGAGTTAGCCGCACATGTTCGATTGGGAAACTCATCAGTTTATTTTAATTCCGAGACATAGCTCTTGTCGCTAATGGCGGGCCGCACCCTTCGGGGCATGCATCGCACAGCGGATTACAAAGGTGGCAAAGCACTCAAATCCTGTCATACGGAGTTTGTTCATATCACGGTGCGGCTTTCTTTTCATAAACGAAGGAGTTGCCTAGCAAAAGTTAGGCGACTCTTTTTTTATCTAAAAAGGTAGAGCTAAGACTTTCTTTTGTAAGAAACAACCTAAATAAAAAAGATTTTGATTTTTCTTTGTATATTTACCCTCCAAGAATTTAAATCCGCAAAACAATATATGATGTTACTGCCAAAACAGTCTTGCAAAAAAGTGAAAGGGATTGTTATTTCCTGTTCGTTTTTGTTGTTGTCTTGTGCTCCGAAAGAGAGTTTACGAGTGAATCTTATTCCCAAGCCGGCTTATATGGAATTTTCCGGCGGATACCTAAAAGTGGGTAGTAATCAGCAAACATCAAAAGGAGAATCCGGCAGCTTGACAGCTGTGATAGACTCTGAGCTTGCTTCCGGACCGGAAGGATATGAATTGGTTGTGACGAAACAGGGAATAACTTTACGGGGAGGGTCGGAAGCCGGACTCTTTTACGGACAACAAACACTAAGCCAATTGCTTACTCCGGACGGTATCCCTTGCGGGGTGATAAAAGATAGTCCACGTTTCAAATATCGGGGATTGCATCTGGATGTTTCCCGTCATTTCTTTCCTAAAGAAGAGGTAATGAAATTGTTGGATGCCATGTCCTACTACAAATTGAATACATTACACCTACATCTGACTGATGCCGGCGGGTGGCGTGTTCAAATTGATAAATATCCCAAATTGACTACTGATGTCGCTTTCCGTACGGAGTCCGACTGGCGTAAATGGTGGGACGGACACGACCGTAAATATCTTCCCGAAGGTACCCCCGGAGCTTATGGCGGTTATTATACAAAAGATGATATACGAAAACTTGTAGCTTATGCAGCTGCTAGGCATATTACGATTTTGCCGGAAATAGAGTTCCCCGGTCATTCGGAAGAGGTACTGGTTGCTTATCCGGAATTGAGTTGTTCCGGTAAACCGTATCAAAATGGGGATTTCTGTATCGGCAACGAACAATCAATTGCTTTTATGAATGATGTTTTGGATGAAATCATCGAACTCTTCCCTTCCGAATATATCCATATAGGTGGAGATGAAGCTGGTAAACAAGCTTGGAAGACTTGTCCCAAATGTCAGGCTCTGATGAAAAGGGAAGGTATGCAGAGTGTAGATGAATTGCAAAGTTATATGATACATCAGGCGGAAGAACACTTACTATCCAAAGGACGTAGACTGATAGGATGGGATGAAATATTGGAAGGTGGTTTGGCCCCTGAAGCCACGGTTATGTCTTGGCGGGGAGAAGAGGGAGGCATTAAGGCGGCACGTATGGGGCATGATGTCGTGATGACTCCCGGTAATTATATGTATTTTGATTTTTATCAAGCAGACCCTAAAACGCAACCTTATGCTATCGGAGGATATACGCCCATAAAAAAGGTCTATAGTTATAATCCTGCCCCTTCCGATTCGCTGACAGACGGAGAAATTCAGCATATTATGGGTGTGCAGGCGAATACTTGGACAGAATATATCCAGACCCCTGAACATCTGGAATATATGATGTTTCCGCGTGCATTAGCCCTTGCCGAAATAGGCTGGACTCCGCAGGAAGCACGTAGTTGGAAAGATTTTAAACCTCGCATGAATGCCCATATCCCAGTATTACAACAAATGGGATTGCACCCGTTTACTCTTTCCGACGAATTGGAAGTGACGATGCATGTCGATACCTTGAAAAAACAGATAGAAGTTATGCTGGATGCCGAGAAGTATCCGGAGGAAATTCACTATACGACTGATGGTACTATTCCGACTTCCTTGTCTGCGTTGTATGAGGGAGCGATTATAGTGAAGGATTCGGCTTATATAAAAGCTGCCCTATTCAAAGAGGGACAATTACAGGGCAGTCCGACAGAAAAGAAAGTGGATTATCATCGCGGTATCAATAAGCCTATACATTATAATAGTAAGTTGTATAAAGGTTATATGGCAGGCGGTATGAATGCCTTGCTGGATGGTTACCGAGGTGGTCTTACCTATTTGGATGGTCGTTGGCAGGGATACCTGAACGATTTGGACTGTGTGGTTGATATGGAAGAGATGACGGATATTCATAAAGTCTCCATCCGTTTTATGCAACTGACAGGTCCGGGCGTTTTCCAACCGGGACAGGTGGAATTGTTCATTTCCGGCGACGGAAACAACTTTACCTCCTGTGGAATTGTTCCAACAACATTATCCAATACAAATCCGGATTTGTTATTTCAGGAATATACTTTTAACGGTGATTGGAAAGCCCGCTATATACAAGTAAAGGCAACAGAAGTAAATAATGGCTTTATTTTTGCGGATGAAATAGTAATTTGGTAAGTAAAACAACAAAATAATCGTCAGATGAAGAAGCAATTAATAACTATCCTGCTCTGTTGTGGCGCGATAACGGCATTGGCGCAACAGCCGGTAGAGTATGTGAATCCGTTTATAGGAACTAGTAATTATGGTACGACAAACCCGGGTGCCATTTGTCCGCAGGGGATGATGAGTGTGACTCCTTTTAACGTAATGGGTTCGAAAAGTAATAAGTTTGATAAAGACAGCCAGTGGTGGTCTACGCCTTATTCGGCGGATAATCATTTCTTTACCGGCTATGCCCATGTCAATCTGAGTGGGGTTGGTTGTCCTGACCTCGGCAGTCTTTTACTGATGCCTACAACCGGACCATTGATTGTTGATTATAAAGAATATGGAAGTGAATATAGAGATGAAGTCGCCCATCCAGGTTATTACAGTAATATACTGACAAAGTATGCTATCAAGACTGAAGCTACGGCTAGTATGCGAACAGGTCTTATCCGTTTTACTTTTCCGAAAGGAGAGGGGAATATCCTGCTGAATTTAGGTGAAGGGTTGACAAATGAAACCGGTGCGACCGTCCGTATGGTGAGTGACACGGAAATAGAAGGTAGTAAACTGCTGGGTACTTTCTGTTATAATCCGCAAGCCGTTTTCCCAATCTATTTTGTGATGAAGGTAAGTAAAGCCCCGAAACAGATAGGTTACTGGAAGAAACAGCGTGAAATGAAAGGTCCGGAAGCCGATTGGGATATCTATTCCGGTAAGTATAAACTTTATACTAAATATACCCGAGAAATGAGCGGGGATGATATCGGTGTTTGGTTCACTTACGATACGGACGAAAATGAAGTCATAGAGGTCAAAATGGGTGTCTCTTTCGTCAGCATTGAAAATGCCCGTCTGAATATGAATACGGAACAGCCGGACTTCAATTTTGACAAAGTGCGTGCAGCTGCTTCTGCCATGTGGAACAACGACCTTTCCCGCGTGAGAGTGGAAGGTGGAACTCAAGACGATAAGACTATCTTTTATACGGCGATGTATCATCTGTTGATACATCCGAATATTATTCAGGATGTAAATGGTGAGTATCCGATGATGGAAAGCCTGAAAGTGGGCCATACGACCGGTAACCGCTACACCGTATTTTCCTTATGGGATACTTATCGTAATGTTAGTACACTTATGACCCTGCTTTATCCTGAAAAACAGCTTGATATCATTCGTACCATGATAGATATGTATAAAGAAAGCGGTTGGTTGCCCAAATGGGAGCTGTACGGACGAGAAACTTTGACTATGGAAGGCGACCCATCTATCCCGTATATCGTGGATGCCTACAGGCGTGGCTTGCGTGATTATGATGTCGAGACGGCCTATGAAGCTATGCGGAAAGGGGCTACCACTCCAGGGGAATTCAATTTGCTCCGTCCCGATAATAATGACTATATGAGTAAAGGTTATGTTCCCCTGCGCGAACAATATGACAATTCTGTTTCGCATGCTCTCGAATATTATATAGCCGACTGGAATCTGTCTCTCTTGGCGGATGCGTTGGGGAAGAAAGAAGATGCCAAACTCTTCCGCGAACGTGCAATGGGCTACAAACATTATTACAGCAAGGAGTTTGGGACGTTGCGCCCCATTCTTCCCGATGGGACCTTCTATTCGCCTTTCGACCCGAAGCAAGGGGAAAACTTTGAACCCAGTCCTGGTTTCCATGAAGGGAATGCTTGGAATTACACATTCTATGTTCCCCACGATATCAATGGATTGGCTAAGTTAATGGGTGGTCAGAAGCCGTTTGTGGATAAGCTTCAAATGGTTTTTGATAAAGGTTATTACGATATGGCGAATGAACCGGATATTGCCTATCCTTACCTCTTCAGTTATTTCAAAGGCGAAGCTTGGCGTACGCAGAAGCTGGTTCGTGAACTGTTGTCCAAATATTATCATAATGCTCCGAACGGTCTGCCCGGTAATGACGATACCGGGACGATGTCTACTTGGGCTATTTTCTCGATGATGGGTTTCTATCCTGCTTGTCCAGGTGATTTGGATTATGTACTTACTTCGCCTACCTTCAATAAGGTAACTATCTTGTTGGATAAGAAATTCTATCCGAAGGGCGAACTGGTAATTGAGTCACAACATCAAACTCCTCAAGATATTTACATCAAAGAAATCACGGCTGATGGCAAAAAGCTGAAAGGCTATACTATTTCTCAAAAGGACTTGGTGAATGCCGGAACACTTCGCTTTATATTGAAAGATACGCATTAAATACAAAAAGACTTTGCAGTGACCAATGGAGATTATTACTATCTTTGCAGCCATGATTTGTATAAATAGATAAAATAAAATTATATGTACAGAACAAGAACTTGTGGCGACTTACGCCTGGCTGATGAAGGGCTGGTGATAAAGTTGGCCGGATGGGTACAGAAAACCCGTAAGATGGGGGGAATGACGTTTGTGGATATCCGTGATCGGTATGGCATTACTCAGTTGGTATTTAATCAGGAAGTTGATGCCGCACTTTGCGAAAAAGCAAATCATCTGGGACGTGAATATGTCATCCAGATAACCGGAACTGTTCGTGAACGTTCCAGTAAAAACCCAAATCTGCCTACGGGAGAAATCGAAATTATCGTTTCGGAACTGAATATACTGAATGCGGCAGTCACTCCTCCTTTCACTATCGAAGATGAAACGGATGGGGGGGACGACCTGCGTATGAAATACCGTTATCTGGACCTGCGCCGTAATGCTGTTCGCAAAAACCTCGAACTTCGTCATAAGATGGCTTTCGAAGTGCGTAATTACCTCGACAAGCAAGGTTTTCTGGAAGTGGAAACGCCTGTATTGGTGAACTCTACACCCGAAGGTGCCCGCGACTTTGTGGTTCCTTCCCGTATGAATCCCGGGCAGTTTTACGCGCTTCCGCAGTCTCCGCAGACTTTGAAACAGTTGTTGATGGTATCTGGTTTCGACCGCTATTTTCAGATTGTAAAGTGTTTCCGTGACGAAGACTTGCGTGCGGACCGTCAGCCTGAATTTACACAAATAGACTGTGAGATGAGCTTCGTTGAGCAGGAAGATGTACTGAATATCTTTGAAGGAATGGCCAAACATTTGTTTAAGGTCATTCGAGGCATTGATATAAAAGAACCGTTCCTGCGCATGAGTTGGTATGATGCGATGAAACTATACGGTAGTGATAAACCGGACCTGCGTTTTGGTATGCAGTTTGTCGAATTGATGGGTATTATGCAAGGACACGGTTTTTCCGTATTCGATAATGCTGCTTATATCGGAGGTATCTGTGCCGAAGGGGCAGCAAGTTACACCCGTAAGCAACTGGATGCTTTGACAGAATTTGTGAAACGTCCGCAGGTGGGTGCCAAAGGAATGGTGTATGCCCGTGTGGAAGCCGATGGAAATGTGAAATCAAGCGTTGACAAATTCTATACACAGGAAGTATTGCAACAGATGAAGGAAGCTTTCGGAGCTAAACCGGGTGACCTTATCCTGATACTTTCCGGTGATAACGCGATGAAGGTACGCAAACAACTTTGCGAACTCCGTTTGGAGATGGGAAGCCAGCTGGGCTTGCGCGACAAGAATAAGTTCGCTTGTCTTTGGGTTGTCGATTTCCCTTTATTTGAGTGGAGCGAGGAAGACAATCGTTTCTATGCCATGCATCACCCGTTCACTTCTCCGAAGCCGGAAGATATTCCGTTGCTGGATACTGATCCGGGAGCTGTACGTGCTAATGCATACGATATGGTCATTAATGGCGTTGAAGTGGGTGGCGGCTCTATCCGTATCCATGACAGCAAGTTGCAGAATAAAATGTTCCAATTGTTGGGATTTACCGACGAACAGGCTGAAGCGCGTTTCGGCTTCCTGATGAATGCTTTCAAATATGGAGCACCTCCACATGGGGGTTTGGCTTATGGCCTTGACCGTTGGGTATCGCTCTTTGCAGGCTTGGATTCCATCCGCGACTGTATTGCCTTCCCGAAAAATAATTCCGGACGCGATGTGATGCTGGATGCACCGACGCCGATTGACGATTCTCAGTTGGAAGAACTGAATATTGTAGTAAACGTAAAGGAATAATTCGAAAACAATATAAACAAGGGTCCATTTCAAAGCATATATGTTTTGCATTTAAAAAACACCTATGTTTTGAAATGTTAAGACCTTGGTTCTTTTTGGGATAGATGATGAGATGCTAAAAATTAAAGAAATACTGAAAGAAATCGAACAATATGCTCCCCTGCCATTGCAAGAGAGTTTCGATAATGCCGGTGTACAGGTGGGGAATGTGAACCAGTATGCGACCGGTGTACTGCTTTGCCTGGATGTAACTGAAGAGGTGATAGACGAGGCTATCGAACGGGAGTGTAATCTGATTATCTCTCATCATCCTTTAGCTTTCAAATCATTTAAATCGTTGACAGGCTCCACTTATATCGAACGTTGTATGATGAAAGCGTGTAAATATGACTTAGTTGTTTATGCCGCTCATACTAACCTCGATAATGCAGCGGGTGGTGTTAATTACCGTTTGGCTGAACTTATCGGTTTGCAAAATGTCCGTATCCTGAGTCCACAGAAAGGGACTCTGCTGAAACTTGTCACTTTTGTTCCCGAAGCATACTCCGAACTGATGCGCAACACCTTGTTTAACGCGGGTGCGGGTTCGATTGGAAATTATGATTCATGTAGTTTCAACCTGCAAGGAGAGGGTACTTTCCGTGCAAATGAAAGTTGCCATCCATTCTGTGGTGAGATTGGCGAACTGCATTTTGAAAACGAAACGCGTATCGAAACAATTCTGCTGGCTTTTAAAAAAGCAACTGTCACTCGTGCCCTTCTTTCCGTGCATCCTTACGAAGAGCCGGTATTCGATTTTTATCCGCTTGATAACACTTGGGAACAAGCTGGTTCTGGTGTGGTCGGAGAATTACCTGAAGGCGAAGATGAACTGACTTTCTTACAACGCATCAAGGGGCTTTTCCAAGTTGGCTGTGTCAAACATTCACCTCTGACCGGCAAACAGATACGCGAAGTTGCTATATGTGGAGGTAGTGGCGCTTTTCTCATCAAGGATGCAATTAATTATGGCGCAGATGTTTTCATTACCGGAGAGGCCCGTTACAATGATTTCTATGATGTGGAAGACCGCATTTTGCTCGCTGTTATCGGACATTACGAAAGTGAAGTCTGTACAAAAGATATATTTTATAACATAATATCGAA
Organism: Parabacteroides sp. AM08-6; assembly: GCF_003473295.1. Lineage (GTDB taxonomy): Bacteria > Bacteroidota > Bacteroidia > Bacteroidales > Tannerellaceae > Parabacteroides. The sequence continues at coordinate 51,580 of NZ_QRMP01000014.1, read as the reverse complement.
AAAATTCCCTACCTTTGCCGTACATTTTTCGAATGTTAATTCAAACCCCGTAAAATATTTATAGAATGGCTACAGATAAACAATCAGCTGAAAAAGAGATTACGGTTGAAGAAAAGCTCTCGACACTGTATCAGCTTCAGACGATGATGACCGAAATTGATAAAATCAAGACGCTTCGCGGCGAACTTCCTTTGGAAGTACAAGACCTTGAAGATGAAATTGCCGGTCTGGAAACACGTCTCCAGAACTATCAGTCGGAGATTGTGGATTTTGAAAACGCTGTCGTGGAACAGAAACACAGAATTACGGAATCTACCCGGTTGATTGAAAAATATAAGACCCAGCTGGATAATGTCCGCAACAACCGTGAATTTGACAACCTTTCCAAAGAAATCGAATTCCAGGGATTGGAAATCGAATTTTCAGAGAAGAAAATACGTGAGTTCGGCGAAGCTGTCAATCAGAAGAAAGATGAGATTGCAGAATTGACTGAACGTCTGGACGGACGTAAGGCTGACCTGGTTCAGAAGCAGGGAGAATTGGAACAGATTATTTCTGAAACCAAGCAGGATGAAGAAAAATTGCGCGAAAAAGCAAAAAAACTGGAAGCGAATATCGAACCGCGTCTGTTGACAGCTTTCAAACGTATCCGTAAAGGTGCGCGTAATGGTTTGGCTGTAGTTTATGTACAGCGTGGTGCCTGCGGTGGTTGTTTCAATAAAATTCCACCTCAGAAGCAGATGGATATTAAGATGCGTAAGAAAGTTATCGTTTGCGAGTATTGTGGTCGTATCATGATAGACCCTGAACTGGCAGGTGTAGAAGAATAAATGTATGCGCGACCTTGTCCGTGCATATATAGAAAAATATCAGTTGCTTACGGAAAACCGTCCTGTGCTGGTCGGAGTAAGCGGCGGAGCAGATTCAATAGCCTTACTCACCATTTTGGTGAAGTTGGGCTATTCCTGTATTGCGGCACACTGTAATTTCCATCTTCGGGGAGATGAGTCCTTGCGTGATGAGCAGTTCACTGCAGATTATGCCTGCGACTTGGGTGTTCCGTTCCTGAAGGCCGATTTCAATACCGGACAATATGCAGCGGAGCGACATATTTCCATCGAAATGGCTGCTCGTGAATTGCGTTATAACTGGTTCGAAGAACAGCGTTTGGCATTGGGAGCACAAGCGATTGCTGTGGCCCATCATCGGGATGATAGCGTTGAAACCCTGTTGATGAATCTGGTACGCGGGACCGGTATTCGCGGTTTAAGCGGAATCCGTCCGAAGAACGGCTATGTGGTGCGCCCTTTGTTATCTGTCAGCCGTAATGAAATCTTGGATTGGCTTACTGTCCGGCATATCTCTTATATAACGGATAGTACAAATCTTTCCGATGACTACACTCGTAACTTTATCCGTCTCCGTGTACTTCCTTTGCTGGAAGAGATAAATCCTGCGGTCAAAACGGCTATTGCCCGTACTTCGGATCATCTGAGTGCTGCCGAAAACATTTATTTGTATGTGGTGGAACAAGCCAGGAGAGAAGTTGTCCTTTCAGGGAATCGTATTTCTATCGAAGCTCTGATGTGTTATCCTTCACCGGAAACTATTCTATATGAATTGCTGAAACCTTATGATTTCAGTCCGGTTATTGCAAATGATATTTATTCAGCTCTCTCGAAAGAATCCGGTAAAATTTTTTATTCTTCGACTCATCGGTTGGTGAAGGATAGGAAATGCCTTCTTTTGTCTTCCGTGGAAAAAGAATCTGTTTGCGAATATGTCTTGTCGGGAGATGAGGAAAAATGGGAAGGACCTGTTGAACTATCTTTCGACAAAGTTGTTATAACTGAAGACTTCTGTATTCGGAAAGATAAAAATATAGCCTATTTAGACTATGATAAGCTAAGATTTCCTCTTATATTGCGGACTTGGAAAGAAGGAGATTGGTTTATCCCTTTTGGCATGAAAGGACGTAAAAAGCTGAGCGATTATTTTTCGGACCGTAAGTTTAGCCGTTTGGATAAAGAACGAATCTGGTTACTTTGTAGTGGCGATGATATTCTGTGGATTGTAGGAGAACGTCCGGATAACCGCTTTTGTATTGATAAAGCAACTAAAAACGTGTTAGTTGTGAATTTTTTTCCGACAAAAGTATTGAGTGTGTGAAAATATTCTTACATTTGCAAAGATTTCACTCCGCTGATGTATCACTAATTAATCATATTAGCTGAACAATCCGGTTTTCATAAGAAAAATATTAATTATCAAATTTAAAGATACAATGAGGGCGTTTTCACGTGCAGTCTTAGCCGTGTCTACACCATTTATTTTATTTACTTCGCATTATGCAAAAATATAACATTCTAGAACTAAATGAAAAACTCCTTCCTGAATTGCAGAGTATAGCGGAAGAGTTAGGTATAAAAAAAGTGACTTCTTTGAAAAAAGAAGAACTTGTTTATCGGATTCTTGACGAACAGGCTATTTCGTATGCCGGAATTCATGCTGAAAAGGAGAAGGAACAAAAAAAGGAAAAGCAGACCAGGGCAAAGAGAACACCGAAAGCTACAGCCCCAAAAGCTGAAAAAGCCGAAAGTAAAACAAAAATAGCTACGGCTGATGTTCCTGGCGAACCTGTAGTCGAACCTAAAGAACAACCGGAACGTAAGAGACGGACTCGTATCGATAAGAAAGAGAAAGTTGCAGGCGCTGCTGTTCCGACTGCTGACACAAATGAAGTTGTCGTAACAAAGACTGACGCTCCGGTATCGGCAAATGTTCCTGTTTCTGCAAATGCCCCGGTATCCGCGAATGCTCCGGTTGTAACTGAAACTGTTGTTCCGGAGGAAAAGACTCCGGTGGAGAAACCAATAAAAAAAGTAATCAAGAGAGTAGAGAAGCCATTGCTTCCACCGGTTGTTGCTGAGGTTGAAACATCAGAACTTCCTTTTGAAGAGCTTCCTGAAGTCGCGGTGGAACCGATTGCTCCGGAAATACCGACAACCCCTCCGGCAGAAGAAGAACCGAAACGGGTTGTATTCAGACATCCGGATACGAAGTCTGTGCTCGACCAACTTTTCCCCTTCTCTTCCTCAAAGCCGGAATCGAAAGTTCAGGTACAAAATGAACCGAGTAATGCTCCGCAACAAAATAATGCTCGGCAGAACAATAATCGACAGAACAACCATAATAATCAACGTAATAATCAAAACAATAATGCTCCTCAGGAGAAGCCATATGAATTTGACGGTATTTTGATTGGCACAGGTGTGTTGGAGATGATGCCTGATGGTTACGGCTTCCTGCGTTCGTCAGATTATAACTATCTGACCTCTCCGGATGATATCTATGTATCACAGTCGCAAATCAAGCTGTTTGGTTTGAAGACGGGTGATGTAGTAGAAGGGTCTATCCGTCCGCCGAAAGAAGGCGAAAAATATTTCCCGTTGGTAAAGGTTGACAAAATCAATGGCCGTACTCCCGAAGAAGTACGCGACCGTGTCCCGTTTGATCATCTGACTCCGCTTTTCCCAGACGAAAAGTTTATGTTGACCGCCCGCAAATCAGCCAAAGTTTACGATAATATATCTGTACGTGTAGTCGATCTCTTCTCACCGATAGGGAAAGGACAGCGCGGCCTGATTGTTGCTCAACCCAAGACTGGTAAAACAATGTTGCTAAAGGATATCGCTAATGCAATTGCAGCCAATCATCCGGAAGTTTACATGATTATTTTGTTGATTGATGAACGCCCTGAAGAAGTAACCGATATGGCTCGTAGCGTTGATGCTGAAGTAATTGCTTCTACTTTCGACGAACCGGCCGAACGCCATGTGAAAATAGCTGAAATTGTATTGAATAAGGCTAAACGCATGGTAGAGTGTGGCCACGATGTAGTAATCCTGCTTGATTCAATCACGCGTCTGGCACGCGCATACAATACAGTACAACCAGCTTCCGGGAAAGTACTTTCAGGAGGTGTGGATGCCAATGCATTACAGAAACCTAAACGTTTCTTCGGTGCTGCCCGTAATATAGAGAATGGGGGTAGCTTGACTATCTTGGCAACAGCTTTGACGGAAACAGGTTCGAAGATGGATGATGTTATCTTTGAAGAATTCAAAGGCACTGGTAACATGGAGTTGCAGCTCGACCGCAAATTATCAAACAAGCGTATCTATCCGGCTGTGGATATTATGGCTTCCAGTACTCGTCGCGACGATTTATTGCAGGATGAAAGTACATTGAATCGTATGTGGGTGCTTCGCAAATACTTGTCGGATATGAACTCCATCGAAGCAATGGAATTTGTCAAGAAACGTATGGAACAAACTTTCGACAATATGGAATTCCTCGCATCTATGAACGGATAATCAGTTCCATTATAATATAATAAAAAGAAGGTCTATATTGCCTATTGGCGACATGGACCTTCTTTCTTTTAAGAGCTTCGATTTCTTGTCTGAAAATATTATCGGTTGTTTTCTATTTCATACAACGGAAAAGAAATGAAACTTCTCTACCACTCTTTATATTGATTGATGGTTATGTTTTCAAAGTTGGGAATAACTTTGTATACTTTATCTTGTAAAGACTCTTGGCTATTGGTCGTACTGAGTCCGATTACCCGCATACCGGCACTGCTCCCAGCTTGTACTCCGGCAAATGAATCTTCGAATACCAGACATTCGGCAGGAGAAACTTTCAAATCGGAGGCGGCAAGAAGGTAGCACATCGGGTCTGGTTTTCCCCGGGTAATGCGGTCTGCCGTCACAACCGTATCGAAAAGGTTATCCAACTGAAGTAGGTGAAAAGCGCGTTTTACTTTCACATCATCCGAACTGGTGACTAAACCTGTTTTAACTCCATTGTCTTTCAACAGGTGAATGAAATCCATAGCTCCGCGAACAGGAGGAAAAGGCATTTGACTTTCAAATTCCATTGATTCGCGTAACACCATTTCCTTAAATTCTTCTGAATAACCGGAGAAATATTTATCTAAAATATAAGGTAATGTCGTGCCTTTGATATGAGAGGCGAAGTTTTTTATACCCAAGCCATAGCGTTCACCTGCTTCGTTCCAGTAAATATCGTAGATGGGTTCTGTATCGACAATTACACCATCAAAGTCGAAAAGCGCTGTTTTTAGTTGTGTCAATTGTTTGAGCATAATGATTTACTTTCGTGAGAAACTGCAGAGTATAATTTTATAACGTACATCGGCAATCACATTCTTTGTGGAAGTAAGCGGACTGAATGTGTACTTATCTCCATAATTTTTTTGTACGGTTTCAAAATCCCGTCCGGTTGTAAAGAAATATCCGCCTGCAGGCTGTTCTTCTTCAAAATTATGGAATTTGTTGCCCAGATAGAAGTTTAGTCCATACATGTTCAAATAACATTTCAGATTGTTCATCACATACATGTTGGTTTCGTTCAGCGGGTAATCTTTCATCACTTGTTCAGCGAAAGGACGCGATGAACTTCCCTGACGTATACCCCGCATGACAGCTCCGTCTATTAGCAGGTTGATAGCAAAGGATAGCGCAATGGTCGCATATAAAATCTTGATATTGATTTTCTTGAACATCTGGTAATAGACAGTCGCTAAGAAGACCAATAATATAATCAGGATACAAATGGTCAGCCAGTCAGGAGAGGCAAACATATTGGAAACCAATGCTACCGACTCCAATGTAGACTGGCGTTGGGTATATTGGCCGGCGATAGCTACCGGGTCTATTACTCCCGTCATAGTCAGACTTACCACAATCAGCACGACTGCGACGATTGATGCCAGAAAAGCCGCAAATATACGTGTGACTTTCGTTCGGTATTCCGTAATATAAAGCGTGTATTGAGCCAGGAATATCGCGATAAACGGATAAGCCGGCATCAGGTATACGCTTCTTTTACTGGAAGGTATCGAATAGAAGAAAATGATGCAAACGAGTGCAACCAAGCTGAACAACTTCTCCTTTTCCATTGCCCTGATATTGGCCCAACAGTCTTTCGTTATTTCTTTGAACGATTTATCCGGTTTGTGCAATTTGAGTCCGAACAAAGTAAAAAAGAAAAATATCGTCCAAGGGATGAAGCCGGCGGCAAGCGTCATAAAGTTGTACCAAACTCCGTTTTCATGCCCTAAATCATAGTTGACTCCCGGAGTGTCGAAATGGAAGAAACGGCCGAAGTTTTCAGCCAGTACGACATTAAGGAAACGCTCGCCTCCCTGTTTGTAAGCGGCCAGATACCAGAGTAACGGCAGGAATAAGGACGATACCCCGGAATATAACAAAGCCTTGAATATGACCAATAGCGAATATTTACGCAACATCAGCAGATAGACGCCGAATACGAACAAAGGTAAAATAATCCCTACCGGGCCTTTGGTCAACACCGCGCATCCCAATAATATAGGTATTGTAACCGGCAATCCTTTTAATTCCAGTTTATCCTCCCATCGGAATAGTTGGAACAGGCCGATGACAATAAAAGTAGTCAGCAGCATATCCACCCGTGTAGTCATGGCCGCCCGGTGTATTTCAACGCAGGTTATCAGCAACAACGTTGCTATGAAAGCTTGCTGGAACTTGATACGCTTACCGAAGAATACGAGCACGAATCCGATTAGCGTAATAAAAGCTAAAGTCGATGGCAGCCGCGATGTGAATTCGGATACATGTCCTTGCGGATAAGAAAAAATAGTCATCAACCAATGTGCCATAGGAGGTTTGTATGCAAATTCATTGGCATAAACTTGCGGCAAGACCCAATTGCCTGTCTCCAGCATCGAAATAGCGACGGCTGCCTCTCTCGGTTCTCCCTTGGTTGAAAAGTCTCCCAGTCCAATCCAGGGAAGAACGGATATGATACAAATAATAATAACCATCGTTACCGGCTTTTGCAGATAAAGATATTGAAGAGTAGGTGTACGCATATTCTAAAATGAAGGGCTTTGGCCCATTTACTCGTTTATTTTAAAACACAAAAGAACGATTTTTTACGGACTTTTTCTTCATTTTTTCAAACTTTTTATGTCCCTAAAGATTCTTTGATGGAAGAACGGATAATCTCTGCATCTTCTTTGTTTTCTTTCAGGATGCAAAGAATCAGGTTCAAGTAGCTTTCTTTGTTACTGATGCCGCATAAATTGCAGAGCCTGGATTGAGGCAGTATGCCTTTCTGGTTGTAGACGCGGAGGATGTTTTTATAGTCGCCTGTTTCTGCATACTGTATGAATTTCTCTTTGATTCCCTTATAAATTTCCTCCACGTGGACATTCTCCCGGATACTTTCCACGTGTTCGGTCAGCTGTTCGACTGTCGTGATTTTCCGGTCGACGGTTGTTTCCAGCTTCTTGCGAACCCGGTGTTTGGCATGAAGGATGACTTGGCTTTCCAGGTCTTTCAGGAATAACTTGATGATATTATCCTTCGTTTGGGCAAAAATATTTTCCGGGTCTTTCATCAGTCGCTTGGCCACGGTTTTGATAACGGGTTCCAGAAGCAGGAGATTTTCTACTTCGGCAACATCCGGTACATATATGTGTTGTTCGCGCAGATAATCGATTTCTCCTTGTGTGCGCCGGTCGCGGTCGACAATCCCTTTTGAGTCGAGCGTATGGAAATCTTTCAGTTGGGCAAAAGCTTTTGTTGTTTCGATTACTTTCTGGCAACCTCCCATCGGTTTCACCATATAGTCGGGAAATATAAGCGGATAGAGGCGGCTGTCTATACTATTATTGTCGGTCCCTTCGATAAAGAGGATGGGCTTACGGCTACCCAGAATTTCCATGTAGACCTCTTCCGGGAAGCTGTCGTTGCTTTCTATCAGCTCGTAATCCCAGATTCGCGCGTCTGCATTGTAAGAACGTATCCAAATTCGTTTGCTATCCTGACGGGAAGCGGCAAAGTCGATGTCGTGAGTCAGATAGACATAAGTACAATCCGGCCGCATGTTTTCTATTTCGTCCCATAGAAGATTTTTGATGGAATCATGCAACAATATTTCCGGCTCTTCGATAATAAGGAGTGCATCGGGTGGGGCACATAATACAGCCCCGATTAGATAGAATACTAACTTTTCGCCGTCACTCATACGCCCGGCCGTGTAGGAATTTCCGTCACGACTTCTGGATACTAATTCAATGAAACCGGATTTCCGGAGAAGCCTGTTGTGTGGGAACATTTTCTCCCAGATAGCTTGTATGCGGTCTATTTTTGTTACCGGAGGTTGGAGGTCGGGAGTTAGCTTGCAATCTTCCTTATATTGTACGGCAGCTTCAAATTCTTCTGTTTGCAGATGGAGGATTAGTTTTTCGTATTCCGACATGCGCGGCATAAAGATACGTTCGGCAATCATGGACTGAAGCCGTGCCAGTTCGTTTTCTTCTGTCTGGCTATCTTTTTCTTCACTGGTGATGAAGAGAGAATGCATTCCTGAAATACGAATACATTTTTCTTTGTATTGTTCGTACAAGTTTCTGCCGAACGAACTTTTTCCGGCTCCGTTGGCTCCGATTACCACCAGCACCTTCGTGTCTAAAACAACCGGCTCGGATATGTTTTGCTTGGTTGGGAGAATAAGTTCCATACAAGTATCAATTTGTTTCCTTCCCAAAGATAAGAAAAAAAGCATGCCAGTATAAAGACCGGCATGCTTTTTATAAATTTCAATTTTCTATTTCAAATATTAATATGCGCGTGCAAATAATACGCGTTGTGCAGACGGTTTGCCTGTCACCATACATTTTCCCGGAGTTTTGTCGCCGGCGAGAGGAATACAACGGATGGTCGCTTTTGTTTCATTCTTGACCAATTCTTCCGTTTCGGGCGTGCCGTCCCAATGTGCCATGATGAAGTAACCTTCTTCGATTTTTTCTTTGAACTCATCGTACGTATCGACCGTTATCGTATTGGCTGTACGATGCTCGAAAGCTTTCTTGAAGATATTCTTCTGGATTTCTTCCAGGAGGTTTTGCACATACGTTTCGATGCCGTCGCAAGTGACCGTTTCTTTTTCCAGTGTGTCACGGCGCATGACTTCGATGGTGTTGTTTTCCATGTCGCGTCCACCCATGGCCAAACGTACGGGAACTCCTTTCAGTTCGTATTCGGCAAATTTCCATCCCGGTTTTTTATTGTCGGCGTCATCGTATTTAACGGAGATGCCCAATGCCTTCAACTTGGCAACGATACCGGCTATTTTTTCACTGATTTCTGCCAATTGTTCGGCACTGCGATAGATGGGAACGATTACCACCTGGATAGGAGCGAGGTGAGGAGGCAATACCAGGCCGTTATCGTCGGAGTGCGACATGATGAGAGCACCGATTAAACGAGTGGAAACGCCCCATGAAGTAGCCCAAGCATAATCGCTTTTCCCGTTTTTGTCGATAAACGTCACGTCGAAAGCTTTACCGAAGTTTTGTCCCAGAAAATGGGAAGTTCCGGCTTGCAAGGCTTTTCCATCCTGCATCATGGCTTCAATCGTGTACGTATCCAAGGCGCCGGCAAAACGTTCGCTGGCCGACTTCACACCTTTGATGACAGGCATTGCCATATAGTTTTCGGCAAAATCCGCATATACATCCTGCATTTTCTTTGCTTCGACTTCCGCTTCTTCACGGGTTGCATGGGCAGTATGTCCTTCCTGCCAGAGAAATTCGGCAGTACGCAAGAACAGACGGGTACGCATTTCCCACCGCATCACGTTGGCCCACTGGTTGCAGAGGACAGGCAGGTCGCGATAGGAATGTATCCAGTTGCGGTAAGTATTCCAAATGATTGTTTCCGACGTAGGACGAATAATCAGTTCTTCTTCCAGTTTGGCAGCGGGGTCTACCACGACTCCCGTACCATCGTGGTTCGTTTTCAGACGATAATGTGTGACAACGGCGCATTCTTTGGCGAATCCTTCCACATGTTCGGCCTCCTTGCTCAGGAACGATTTGGGGATAAGGAGCGGAAAATAGGCATTTTGATGTCCGGTTTCCTTAAACATATCGTCGAGGATACGTTGCATCTTTTCCCAGATTGCATACCCGTAAGGCTTAATCACCATACAGCCGCGTACGGCAGAGTTTTCCGCCAAGTCCGCTTTGATTACCAAATCCTGATACCATTGTGAATAATTTTCACTTCTCGGAGTCAGTTCTTTCAGCTCTTTTGCCATTTTCTTTTTAATCTATGATAGTTGTTTTTATTAATTCAAAATAACGACGGGCAAAGGTACAAAAATATTTATATCTTTGTAGAAACATATTTATATATAGACCATGAATACTTATCGATTAATTTGTACAGTTGTGATTTCTCTGTTGTTTTTCCTCCCTTCGTTTTCGGATGCTCAGAATAGCAAACCTTTGCGTTTGGGTGTAGCCGGTGTTTCTCATGGACATTTGCATGAAGTGATTGTCCGGATGGATAGGGGAGACTTTGAAGTTGTCGGCGTTGCCGAACCGGATGCCCGGATACGTGAGAATAACGGGCTTCGTAAAAAGCTGGATGCCTCGTTGTTTTACGCTGATTTAGGCGAAATGTTGGATAAGACGAAACCGGAGGTTGTAGTGGCCTACGGTTCCATATACGACCATCTTGCTGTTGTGGAAGCTTGTGCGCCGCGTGGCATTCATGTGATGGTAGAGAAGCCTTTAGCTGTGAATATGGAACATGCTAACCGGATGGCTAAGCTGGCTCGTAAAAATAATATCCTGTTGTTGACAAATTATGAAACGACTTGGTATCACACGAACCATGAAGCTTACCGATTGATTAAAGACCAAAAAGAAATCGGCGAAATCACCCGCATAAATGTATATGACGGCCATCAAGGTCCGTTCGAAATCGGTTGTGGAAAAGAGTTTACCGACTGGCTGACGGACCCGAAATTGAACGGGGGCGGAGCTGTCATTGATTTCGGTTGCTATGGCGCCAACTTGGCCACTTGGTTGATGGATGGGCAGAGGCCGATTCGTGTTTATGGCGTATTGGAACATCAAAAGCCTTATTTATATACGAAAGTGGACGACGATGCCACGATTGTTGTCGAGTATCCTTCGGTCGTCGTGCAAATCATGGCTTCGTGGAACTGGCCGATAAACCGGAAAGATATGCATATTTACGGAAGTAGAGGGTATATTTACCAGGACAATTCGGATGAAATGCGTATCTATGCCAATCGGAAAGAAGTAAAAGAGCAGGCACCTAAACTGCAAGCTCCGTATAATGACTCTTTCTATTACCTGAAAGCCGCTGTTCGTGGTGATATTCAGGTATCACCCAAAGATTTGTCTTCGTTGGAGAACAACCTGATTGTGGTTGAAATACTGGAGTCGGCCATTAAGAGTGCTAAAACTGGAAAGCCTGTCCGGTTGAAGTAATAATATTCTCTTTTATAGGAGATAAATTGGGATGTTGTTTAAAATGAATTTGGTATGGTTTTCCGGGATGGTGGCAACACGAACGGAAGCTTGCTTTTTAATAAACTAATCAATAAATATTTTAAAAACATGAAAACGAAAATTGCGTTAAAAAATGTATGTGGTATTATTGTTTTAATGGCTTTTTCTGCTTGTAGTGAAACAAGCTTGGAGGGGGCATGGGTGGAACCTATACCTGGGATGGAAAATACAACACAAGGCATTAAATTAGAGCGTGGTGGTAAAGCTTCTTCGATTAATATGGCAACCCTTCAATATGAAACTTGGGAAAAGAAAGGGGATAAATTAGTTTTGACCGGTAAAAGTATAGGAAATCATCAAACCTTGTCTTTCAGAGATACGTTGATGATTGAGAAACTAACGAATGATAAGTTAGTCTTGAAACAAAAAAACGGAAGTGTTCACAACTATCAAAAACAAAAATAAAAAACCAGAGCCCCTAACATATTTTGTTGGGGGCACATTTGCTTCGTATGGTATGTTTAAAATATCTCCACAAAACAAACAAAAGAACCGCCAATAGTCCCATAAATCCCCATTTATAAGAATAAACCGAGCGTTCTTTCGATACCGTCTGCGTGCTATTATTAAGTCGTTCAATTTCCTCCGCATATTCATAAACTAACATTTGTAAACTATCGCATGACGCCGTTACAAAAAGCGTATCGTGCAAAAAACGGATGGAGGCTGTAGCTTGGCCGTCTTTTTGCATATAAACAGCTTTTTCCGGTAATTCCCGCAATTCGGTGGAAGGAATAGCTAAACAGGCATGGCTTTCCGGAACGGTAGCAGCGCGAATAGATAAGGTTTCTTTCTGTTTTATGTCTTCGGAACGGCTTGTTTCTATGCTTTTTGATGAAGAACAAGAGATAAATGAGAAAAAAATAAGAAGTAAAAAATTGTATTTCATGCTATTGGAATTTCTGTTGAATTTTAACATATTTATTCTCTGTTGTAGAACATTACTTATATCCTTTGATTATTAAAAAAAAGAGCCTACCTTTACAATATTAAAAAATTTAAATATTTGGTCATCATTAGTTGACTAATCTTTTGAATTCTTTAATTTTTTCATAGTTAAGGTTTTAGTATGGCTCACCGTGAGGCGAGCCATATTTTTTACTTATATAACACCCGTCCCCGATTAAACCCTTCTCGGAAAGAAAGATGCAGGAAACATTTCCTGCGGTAGACAATTGCTTGGTCGAAAGCAAGGCCGGAAGCCAGCAACACAGACAGCAGATGTTCAGGGCCTTCAGCCGTGTAACAGTCGGCAGCTTCCCCTTTTGTGTGCTGGGAAGACGGGACACCTCCGACAAGTAAATTAACATCGGGGCTGCGATAACCGCTGGTAATCGCTATCGGAGCATTCAGGCAGTCGCGAAGCGGTTGTAAAAGGTTTACGACGAGTGATTTCAGTGCGACTGTTTCCCGATAGCCGGGCACATTGTTGAGCGCATGCTCGATTGCAGTGCGGCTGTAAGTAAATTCCTCAAGCGAGAAGTTGTTAGTTATTTTCATGATTGTTTTAACGATTGTTTTTATATTTGTAATCCACTCCGAAAAGAGCACCGGAAAAAGTGCAAGTTTCACCGAAAGCAACCAACACAGACGGATGGATTTCGCCGGCTGGAGGGAAGAAAAAGCCAGAAAAGAGCAGTGCCAACCCTGCAAAGGTCAGCACTGTTGCAATGAATAATTGTAATTTCAATGTAAATACTTGTATTACGGTTCACCTAAATACTGGAAAATTAAAGACACCTGAAGCGGAGTAAGTAATTTTTGTCCGTTACGATAACCAGCTTCGATTAAAGCTTGGTTTAATTTGTCATTGTAATTAATCCAGCGCTTTAACTGAACGCCAGCCGAGGCTTGGGTATTGTGCGGAAAATACATCGCGCAAATTTCCTTCATAGAATAAGTAGTAGCTTTCATTATTACAAAGTTAACGAATTAAACGGAGATTAACAACTTTTCGGCCTATAGAATATCCGGATTTTCATCGCCTCCGGTGTTGTCTCCTTCCGGTTTGGCGGGGTCTTTCTTTTCGGCAGAAACAAAATTGACAATAGAACCCAGATTTTTCAACGCACTGCCCGGTGAAAAGAGAACACGCGCTTTCTTGATGTCCGAACGCGTAAACGCATCTTTGGTTTCGCTGCCCGTGCTGGACATGGAAAGGCGGAAATTTCCAAGCTCGCCGACTTGAATGATGCGACCCGCTTTGAGTGCCATGGCTACTACGCAATTCAGGTTGTCCAGAATTGACTTTACATCGGCCGAGGACATGGCAGAACGCATTTCGATTAATTCGCACAACTCGTCGATATACATGTAACCATTGTAACTCGGGATTGCGTAAACCTTTTCTTTGGCTGCTCCGCCCTTCAAGTCGGAGACTTTTCTAATGACTAATTTATACCCTTGTGACATTCAATGAATAATTTAATAATAAGTGATTAATTTGATTGACAATGCAAAGTTACGCCAGCCTGAAAAGTCACAGTTGGGTTTTGTTGGCTTTTGTATACGTCTATTCGCATAATTAAGGAAACAGCATGCAGCGCGTATAAAATATCCAAAGGATAAAATAAACATAGCATCGGTTGTGGTTATTAATGCTAATAGTCTTGCGTCGTTTGTTTAAGTAAGAGAGGAGGAGCACACTTCCATCGCGGAATAAGATAAAAAAAGAACTGTGATATTTCCCATACTCTATGATTTCCTGAAAACTAAAACGTATCTCATTCTTGCAATCCTGCCCGATAATAACTCCATTCTCCACATAATGTATTGAATGGAAAGCCGCAAAAGCCCTTAATTCCCACATCAAGTCCGAAATGTACAGGCTGTCAGCCGCTGTACCTTTACTGTATTTGTATTTAAGGTCACTGTAATTAAACTTTGTCTGCATATTGCTGTTTTTTTTAGCGTATGATAAAAACAACGTCTATTCATCACGAACCGGCGTTGCCACACTTAACCGAAATGTACATCCGGTATCTTTCAAACCTTTTTATAGTGTTTATTAAAAGAGGCGGCAGGACACAAAAAAAGGCGTGAAACTGCCGCCACATTATCCTGGTTCAGGCATATCCCGTGCCCACATACGGATAATAGACAACAGCTCACGCCATATCATAAAATACACTCCGTGTATATATACAATCGACGTGAGCATTTTGTTGCTATCATCTCGGTATGCAAAAAGACTTGGGATAATTTGAACCACGAGATAATATCGTAAAATGCTTATTTTGACACATCGCACCGGATTGTCGCTACAACCCTTAATTGGCAATGATGTAACAAAGATATACATATTTTGCGAGAAACAAGAATAAGAAAATTTTTATTTCATTCGAATGTATTTTTTTTTCTTTCGAAAGAAAATTGAAATCCATCCGAAAGAATTTTAAAATCCATCCGAATAGTATAATCTTTACATGTTGTATTATATTGTTATAAAACATGTATATACATTATTATATAGAAAGATTAATCATTTATGTACTTTTGTGTAATTAATAGTTAAGTGTTTGTAAAAATATATTTGTAATTGAAATATATTTGTTTATTATGAACATTTTAATGACCTTTGTATATCGATATGACTAAAACATGATGTAGCTACATTGTTTTTCTAAATAAATTTACAAACAGGACTTTATTAGTCCATATATACATCTATTAATTATGTTAAATGATAAAAGTAAAAGTACCGAAATCGCAACATCAATGACAAATGGCCTTACCACCTTAAAGTCTAATGCAGAAAGCAGTCTTGCTGTGATTAAAACCGGAAAACGTATGATTGAATCAATCGGACGCGAAGGAATGAACGAAGTGTTGGCCGACCAAGTACGTGCCTACATCAGCTATTGCAATGGAGAAATGCAGCGGCTTCACAACCTCCGCAAGCCATTCACCACCCGCCTGACGGAAATCCAGAAACAGTTTGTCAAACTTGAAAAAGACATCGACCCGAATGTGTCCGGAAGCCCGGCATTCGAAGCCTCATCCTTGCTGCGTGGCTATTTGCATAAACAGATAGACGACGCGATGGCAGCCGAGCAGCGTCTTGTTAAAAACCGTCAGGCTACAGAAAACCGCCTTCGCAAACGAGACGACATCGACGAAACCCGGCTGGAAACCCTTCTTCAGCGTGCGGACAACCGCCTGCTGAAAGGACAATCTGAAATTAGACTGGCCGAAGTGCCGGTAGACCTTATTCCTGTTGTAACCGAGCCGGAAGGATACATTGATTTACTGCGCTATTGGTGGCAAGAAATCGGCCGCAACCTGCCTGATAGCGACCTTGAACGCATTTTCCGTCCGGCTATTTCATTCGCAAAAAAGCAAGCAAAAAAAGGAAACAAAGTGGAAAGTATTTACGTAGAATATCGTCCCGAACCGAAAATTGCCGCATAATTTTTATCAAACCAATATTTACCCTCTAATAATTTAATAATGAACGAAATTACAAAATCATTTGAGTTGATTTCCATCAAAAACAATCACCTTAAAACGCGTTATGAAGAAAACGTTTTCGCAACAAACGATACGCATGTTATCACTTATGAGAACACTGCACCGATACATCCGGATTTATTTAATTCCATGCAACGTCTAACCACGCATGTTGCCGCGATAACAGGTATGATGATTTTCGACGACAATATACGCGTTGGCGGTTTCCAGCGACAAAACATCGGTGATGCGCAGTTGGTAACCATATACGCCTACATTATTTTATCGGCCGCAAACCGAAAGAAAGCAGAAGACACCGAACCGAAGACAACCGGAAATATGGCCGTACGTCTTTACATCGGCCGCGATGAATACCCGGATATAGACCTCCTGCTTGAAGACCTCTCGCAGTGCGAACGCGAAGCTAACCTGTACATTTCGCAAGGCAAATCCTTCGCGCAGGAAAAATCAATAAAATTGGACAACGAAGATATGAACCTTTTAAACCCGGCAGCTTGACATGAAAAACACAAAACATGAAAAACACGTTTTACCCCCTCCAAGCCTGAAAACATTGCATTTGAACGGTTTGTTGTTGGGTGACCAAGCAGCCGAATGCCTTTATCATCTAATTGCAGGCGAACGGGGTTCACGCAATTATGTCTTCTCTAAATTCAATGAATACGGCTATTTCTACGAACCGTTTATCCGTCGCTGGATAGTGTTCGACAACCGCGCGGGTGACTGTTACGTGGAAGTCTGCGACACGGACAAGCAAGCGGCCAAAATACTTGAAGATGGCGAACAGCTACTCGCCGCTTAGCGCGTTGGTTAAAAAACATACGGGGTACGAAGTGGTAGCAGAATACCGCTTCCACCCCTCGCGCGAATGGCGTTTCGACTTTGCAATACCTGCGCAGCGCGTAGCGATAGAAATGGAAGGAGGCGTCTTCAACGGAGGCCGCCACATCCGTCCAGACGGTTTCTTTAGAGACATGGAAAAATACAACGAAGCCGCGGCATGCGGCTGGCTGCTCATCCGGGTTGTTCCTTCCGAACTGCTCACTCTCAAAACTTTACAACTAATTGTCCGGGCCTGTAAACGAACCGGAAACCTATAAATCGTTATCATTATGGCACGTCCTATAAAGAAAGGGCTGGATTATTTCCCTTTCGATACTAATTTTTTTAGCAATATACGTGTGCTTCGCCTGATGAATTGCTATGGGGCAGAAGGAATAAACACGTACATCGCCCTCCTCTGCGATATTTACAGGGGAGACGGTTATTTTTTGAAAATTTCCGATGATTATTTCTTTATCCTTTCCAAGCAAATAGAGATAAAAGAAGAAGTTATTAAAATGATTATTCAAAAGTGCGTCGAACTGGGATTGTTTGACGAGAACCTTTATCAGACATTAGGAATACTGACGTCCAAAAGTGTGCAGAAACGGTATTTAGCGGTCACAAAACGCTCTGCAAATCCGATTATACCGGAATTCAACTGCATTAATGGTGAAAATATTGGAGTTATTGCATCAAAAACCCCTGTTTCTGCAACAGAAATGCGACAAACAAAAGAAAACAAAACAAAAGAAAAGGAAACAAAACAAAACTCTCTCACTTCGTTCATTCCTGTCTGTGTGCGCGGGAAATGGCCAGAATGGAAAGATGAACTTTTAGGAGATGAAGATTGGCGTGCGGCGGCAACACGCCAGTCGGGGGGAGGATTGGAGTTCAACAATTGTCTTCCTTCGCTATTGGATGAGTTTTGCGATTATCTTGTTTCCAGCTCGGAAGAAGACAGTGTCGAAACAAAGAAAGATTTCGCACGCCGCTTTCATTACTGGTGGCAATATCATAAGATAAAAAAAATTTCCGCCCGCGCAGAACCATCGACAAAGCTTTCGCGGATTGAAGAAATAAATAGAGTTGGCGATGCATCGCTGGAAATAGCAAGAAAACTATTAAAATGTGCATAGAGTCGCGTTTGGCGTTGGCTTTGCAAGCGGAGCGGGTGTGTAATCTTCCGGGCGAAACGTTGTTGGTACGCACATCTGCTCTGCTCCGTCAAGTGTATATTCTCTGCGGTTTCCGTATGCCTGATGCGAAAGATTTCGGTATTTTCACGGCTAAATTGGCCTCAGACCTTTTTGAGTCTTTTTCCTTCTTGACTCTGGAAGAAATAAGACTCTGTTTTGAATGGGGTGCAAAAGGCGAATATGGCGAGTTTATGGGATTGAACCTTCGCACACTGACACACTGGCTGAAAACGTACAAGACGAGCGACATCCGCTATCGTGCCGTCGTCAGCCTTGAGAAACAACGGGCGAAGACCGCCTTACCACCTGTCAGCGAGGCGTATAAGGAAGAGCGCGAACGTGTCTTTTTGCAACAGATATTCGAGCAATATCGCAACGGTTACCCGCTGGAACGGCTTTACCCGTCACGCGTCTATCTTTCGCTTCAAAAACGAGGCATTCTTCGCAACACTCCTGCCGAGAAACACCATGCAATGCAGGTCTGTGCCGGCTGGCGTCCGGCCAGCAACTTAAAGATGGACGAGGATACACGGCAAACAATCGTCAAACAGCAGGCCATGGCATGGTTGCTGAAAGGCTTCTTTGACGGGTTGATTAAGGAAGGGAGAGGGCTAAGCGCCGGGTGATGTCTTCCATTTTGCCTTTTTCAATACGATAGAGACGCTGATTTGTCTCTGCCGATTTCAATCCGCCCAGATGTTCGACGTAGGGACCTAATTTGATATAATTAAAAAAGTTCAAAACGATATCCGGAGGAAGTTCGGGCTTGCCTGAGTACCAGCCGACTTTTACCGGAGCAATGGATTGACGGTACAGGTATTCTGCCAAATGCTCTATTTCGGCAGGCGACGCATCTCCTCCCATGAAACAGATACAGGTGATGGCCTTTCCGTACTTCCGCAGAAGCAGGGAAAGACTTTCTTCTGTCAATGGTTCGCCGACATCTTCCATCAGATGCGGACTGTGGCAACCTTTACAACGGTTCGGACAGTTGGATAGGTTGACTGCCAATGTTATCTCGTCCGGTATTTCTTGGAAGACGATGTCATAATCAGCGTATCGAAGCATAATATCTGTGAGCGGCCTCCACTTGCCGGGGTTGTGAGAAATTACTGATACGTTTCATATAACCAATCACGCGGGTCAGATAGTCTATGTTCCGGCTGTGACAGACGGGACATTCTTGCAAATATCGTTTGTCTATATGGTTGCAGTCGTTGCATACGGTGTTGGGGATATTGAAGGTGAAATAATTGCAACCTTCCGTCGCGGCGACACGAAGCAACTGGCGGTATTGTGCCTGGTTCAGGTGTTCTTCCAGATTCATGTGCAAGGCTGAACCGCCGGTCAGATGCTCGATATAGCGCCGGCCGTGGAGACGGAATTTGTCGATGACGTTCAAGGAGGTGTCTTCCACGATATAGAAATAGCTGTTGTAGCATTCGCGGAATGTCTGGAAACCGGCTTCTTTATCCCATTTGGCATGTTTCACGCCAACGTTCTCGGCCGGTATCATTTCGCAGTTGAACAGTATTTCCTTGCTGCGGTATTTCTTGTTATACTTTTCTATCATGCCGAGTATTTCCTGGACAAAGGCTTCGTATTTGGGGTTGTCGTTGATGTCGATTCCCATGAATTGAGCGGCTTCCACCAAGCCGTTGACTCCGATGGTCAGATACTGGCGGTCCATATTGATGTAGCCGGCATCGAACAGGGGAAGCATGCCTTTGGCGTGCAACTGTTTCAGGTTCTCATTGTAAGCCAGTTGTACTTTGTGAACCAAATCGATGACTTCTTCCAAGAAGAAAGGATAAAGCAGACCTGATTTTACGGCGTGCTGGATACAGCGGTTCAGGTTGATTGTCAGTACGCTCTTGGAACCGGTAGATACGCCGCCGGCTCCAAGTGTGTAGCTGAAACCGTTGTCTTGTATCTCGTTGCGCAGGCGGCAACAGCTACTCAGTGAGTCGGCATTGTCGCTCATGTAGGTGAAGAAGGAGTGGCCTTCGGCATACATTTCGGCTGTGAAGTCACCATATTCCTTGTCGAGGACATCGCCGTCTTTTGTCAGAAGTGCCATTGTCTCGACCGGGAATGTGAGGACGTTGCGGGTTCGTTCCTTATTGAACCATTTCATGAAACGCTTTTGCAGCCAGTTGAGAGAGTCCCAGTCGGGCTTGCTTCCGTCGGGGAATACAAAGTGCTCGAAAAGGCTGTTGAAATAATATTTGTCGTAATAAGCCACATTCCAGAAAACGGCTTGGAAGTTTCTGGCTCCGGTGGGCTGGTTGATGGAATAAACAATCTGTTCGAAACAATCGGTAATCATTTTATCTATCGTGCGATGCTTATTGGACAGGTCGACCTCTTTGCCGGCATATTTATAATATTCTTTCCCGTATTCCAGTCCGATGAAATAGTTCATATACATCAGGAATTCCGGTGTAGCGCATGCGCCGCTCAGCATGCTTGAAACGATAAATACCATGTTGATGAAACCTCCGCAGAAGGATTTCAGGTTGGTGGGAGCGGTGGAGTTGCCGCCTACGGCCACCGTCCCTCCTATCAGCCAGGGATACATGGTGATGCTGGCGCAATAGTTGGCGAGGTTTGTCTCGTCGTTTTTATAAATGAAATGATGGTTTAGCAGTTCCAGATAACGGTCGGAGACTTCCTTGCCGTACATATCCTTCAACCGGTCGGTCAGCAGACGGCGGTTCAAACGGATAAAGTTCGATTTCGGCAATTCACCGATAAGCGTGGCGATATTCTTGTTTTCCACATTGGCGTTCGCATCATACTTGCTTCCTGTGGCCGGATTGGCGGCATCGCAATAATCCAGCAAGAAACGGAGCTTATCCCTTACTTCCCGGTCTTCCAGATGTTTCTGGCGATACAACATGTACGACTTGGCCACGGCGTAATAATGCTCCGCCATCAGAGCTATTTCTACTTGGTTCTGAATGTCTTCCACGCTTGTCCCGTCATTGATACTGATACGGCTGAGGATGTTTGTTATTACTTCCTGCGTTGCGAAACTCCCTACTGATAAAAATGCTTTCGATATTGCATTTTTGATTTTGTCAAGAGAAAATACTTCTTTCTTCCCGTCTCTCTTGATGATAAATATTTCTGTATTAATCATACTTATATTTTAAGATTTAACGATTATCGTTCAAGTACAGTCCGGAAGCTGATGCGCGTAGGTGAGTAATAAAATGGATCTTATAAAGGATTCATTCCACTGCTTTTCGCCCGAAAGCTCTGGATCATGTATGATTGATACGGCAGGTCTTCTGACTTGTTTCAGTTGCAACACCTTCCCGGCTTTTTAAACCAGTGGCAAATAGATTGTTACAACATTCTCCCATTATAAGGAGTAAAACTTACAGCTACGGGGATAGTCCCTGATTTTCACAGGATTCCCTTTTAATTCTTCCTCACGGCTGGCGTGATTCGGAAACCAGTATCGGCAACAAAGGTAAACATTAAATTGAGCTTACAAAGAAGAGAACAGAAAAAATAGTAGTGATTTAAAACAAGAAACTCCAGCGAAGTGATTTCACCGGAGTTTCGTATTTAAAAATGGATTTGTATCTGAATTATTTGTACGGTTCGCCTTTTATTGCAGCAATACCCGGAAGAACTTTGCCTTCGATAGCTTCCAGCAAAGCACCACCACCTGTTGAAACGTAGGATACACCGCTTGCCAGACCGAACTTGTTTACACAAGCAACGGAGTCGCCGCCACCTACTAATGAGAATGCTCCGTTCTTGGTAGCTTCTACGATAGCTTCGCCTACTGCACGGGAGCCGTCTGTGAAGTTTTCGAATTCGAATACTCCGGTAGGACCGTTCCAAAGGATAGTCTTCGATTTTTTGATAACGTCGGCATAGATTTCGATAGTTTTCGGACCTATGTCGAGACCTTCCCAATCGTCAGGTATTTTGTCTACGTCTGCATAAGCTGTTTTGGCATCGTTGCTGAAATCGTCGGCGATTTTAGCGTCTACTGCCAATACCAGGTTGACACCTTTTTCTTTTGCTTTCTTCATCAGGTCGAGGGCCAAATCCAGTTTGTCTTCTTCGCAGATTGATTTACCGATTTTGCCGCCCATGGCTTTTGTGAAAGTGTAGGTCATACCACCTGTGATAATCAGGTTGTCTACTTTGTTCAACAGGTTTTCGATGATTTCAATTTTGGAAGAAACTTTAGAACCACCCATGATAGCAGTAAACGGACGTGTAATGTCGTTCATTACTTTTTCAACGGCTTTTACTTCTTTTTCCATCAGGTAACCGAACATCTTGTGGTCGGCGTCGAAATAATCAGCGATAAGAGCTGTGGAAGCGTGCGCACGGTGAGCTGTACCGAATGCGTCGTTTACATAGCAATCGGCATAGGAAGCCAATCTTTTTGTAAACTCTTTCTGGCTTTCTTTCACTGCTTTCTTGGCAGCTTTCTTTTCTTCGTCGGTTGCATCTTCAGCCAAACCTCTGGGTTTGCCTTCTTCTTCTGCATAGAAACGAAGGTTTTCAAGTAATAAAGCTTCACCCGGTTGGAGAGCGGCAGCTTTGACACCGGCTTCTTCACCGATGCAGTCGTTGGCGAACTGAACGTCTACACCCAACAGTTCGGAAACATGTTTCAGGATGTGTTTCAGTGAATATTTATCCGTAACGCCTTTCGGACGTCCCAGGTGAGAACCGATAATGACACTGCCACCGTCAGCTAAAATCTTTTTCAGAGTAGGAAGGGCGGCACGGATACGAGTGTCGTCTGTGATGTTGAAATTTTCGTCCAATGGAACGTTAAAGTCAACTCTAACAAATGCCTTTTTGCCGGCAAAATTGAAATTGTCAATTGATTGCATAACTCTTATATTTAAGTTTTGTAGTAAAATATCACGCTTAGCGCTCGCAAACTTACACAAAAATATTTTATTTCAATGTTACATTTAAGTAATAATTCAGTTGAAAATCCACATTCAGAGATTGTTTGTGCGAAGTTCTTTTATATTCGGGTGCATGTAATATCTTAGTTGCGCATACTGTAATAATTTTTTTTTAAAACTTTTAATAGACAGTAATAGAGTCTGTCTTTATATTTGCAATCTGCTATTGATAATCATTTTTGTATAAAAATTTTTATAACAATGCAAACAAGAAAACTTAATCTACTAATTGTACTCCTATTTGTATTATTGCCTTTGAGTACGCGCGCCAACGGTGCAGAGAAAAACATGATGTTGTACACTCCCTACACGAAAATTACTGTTCCACCGGGAGAATCTATTAGTTACAGTATTGATGTCATCAATAATTGTGACGAAGTGAAAAACGCTACTATTTCCGTTGAAGGAATGCCTCGGGGATGGAAATACGAAGTAAAGGCCGGTGGCTGGACTCTAAATCAGTTGTCTGTATTACCGGGAGAAAAGAAGACTTTTACCATGACAGTGGAAGTGCCGATGAAAGTAAACAAGGGAACTTATCATTTCACGGTTGCTGCTTCCGGCTTGGCGGAGTTGCCGCTTACGGTAACTGTTTCCGAACAGGGTACTTACCAGACCGATTTTACTACCAAGCAGCCGAATATGCAAGGCAATTCGAAATCGACTTTTAACTTTAATGCGACATTGAAAAACCAGACAGGCGACCAGCAATTATATGCTCTTATGGCAACTGCCCCGCGTGGCTGGAATGTTATTTTTCGGGTTGGGGGCAAGCAGGCGACTTCTGCTCAGGTAGAAGCGAATGCCACGGAAAATATTAGTATTGATATAACACCGCCGGCCAATGTTAAAGCCGGAAGCTATAAAATTCCTGTTCATGTGACGACCAGTTCGACTTCAGCCGATTTGGAACTGGAAGTGGTGGTGACCGGTTCGTATGAAATGGAGTTAACCACTCCTCAAGGACTTTTGAGTTCGGAAATCACGGCCGGCGAAACGAAGCGTATAGATTTAATTGTACGAAATGACGGTTCGGCGGAATTGAATGATATATCCTTATCGGCCAATAAGCCTGTAGACTGGGAAGTTTCCTTTGAACCTTCTAAAATAGAAAAATTGCCGGCCGGTAGTTCTGTAAATGTAAATGCGACGATTAAAGCTTCGAAAAAAGCACTTCCCGGCGATTATGTAACAAAAATGACGGCGAAGACACCGGAAGTAAATCAAACGGTTGAATTTCGTGTCATGGTTCGTACCCCGATGATTTACGGATGGTTGGGGATTTTAATTATAGTCGTTGTGTTGGGTGGTGTTTATTACCTGTTCCGTAAATATGGAAGGAGGTAAGCCATGTGTCAGCATGTGATTGAGCTTGCAGGTTTGACGAAAAAGTATGGTGATTTTACGGCTGTAGATAATTTAAACCTAAATATCCGTCAAGGAGAAATCTTCGGATTGTTGGGACCGAATGGTGCCGGAAAGTCAACAACCATACTGATGATGTTGGGATTGACGGAACCTACATCCGGCTCGGTGAAAGTTTGTGGTGTCAACTCCACGACCCAGCCGATAGAGGTAAAACGAAAAGTCGGATATTTACCTGAAGATGTCGGTTTTTATGATGATATGACCGGTATCGAAAACTTGGTATATACAGCGGCTTTAAACGGTATTCCGAAGAAAGAAGCACGAGAAAAAGCAGAGCAATTGCTTGCCCGTGTCGGTCTATCCGGACAAGGGGAAAAGAAGGCCGGTAAGTATTCGCGTGGTATGCGTCAGCGTTTGGGGCTGGCTGATGTCCTGATTAAAAATCCGGAGGTTATTATCCTGGATGAACCGACTTCCGGAATCGACCCGGCCGGTGTCCGGGAATTTATGGAATTGATTATGCAGTTGAGCCGGGAAGAGGGGCTGACTGTTTTATTCTCTTCCCATCATTTGAATCAGGTGCAACAGGTGTGCGACCGCGTTGGATTGTTCGGAGGCGGTAAACTTTTGGCGGAAATCGAACTTACGGATTTGCATAAAGTGGAGCATGGACTCGACAATATTTATAATCAGTATTTTGGAGGAGGAAAGGGCGTATGAACAAATTAAGTAATACCAATCATCCTTTTTGGGTTATAGTGAATAAGGAAATTGCCGATTGTGTAAGAAGTTGGCGTTTCATCATCTTGATTTTTATTATAGCCTTGACCTGTATGGGCTCTTTGTATACTGCTCTGACGAATATTGCGGCTTCGATTAAGCCCAATGACCCGGATGGTTCGTTTCTCTTCTTGAAACTTTTTACGGTATCTGATGGAACTTTGCCTTCTTTTGTGGTATTTATCAGTTTCTTAGGACCGTTATTAGGTATTTCATTAGGGTTTGATGCTATTAATTCGGAACAGAATAAGGGGACGCTAAGTCGAATTCTGTCCCAGCCGATACATCGGGACTATCTGATTAATGCTAAGTTTGTGGCTGCTTTGATAGTTATTGGTGCTATGCTGTTTGTATTGGGTTTTCTGGTGATGGGGTTTGGATTGATTGCAATAGGGATACCACCGACTGCGGAGGAGTTTATGCGTATTATCTTTTTCCTTGTGGTGAGTCTTTTTTATGTTGCATTTTGGTTGAACTTATCAATATTTTTCTCGATACGGTTTAAGCAAGCGGCGACATCTGCGTTGGCTTGTATCGCTATCTGGTTGTTTTTTAGCGTCTTTTATAATATGATTATTAATTTGGTTGGAAAGGCGTTAAGTCCTGCGGGCATGGCTTCCGAATATCAGATAATCAGTTATCAGCGGTTTATGTTGAATTTATTGCGTTTTGCACCGAGTGAGCTGTTTAATGAAGCAACGATGACATTGCTAATGCCGTCGGTACGGAGTCTTGGCCCGTTGACAATGGAGCAAGTGCATGGTGCAATACCCAGCCCTCTTCCTTTAGGCCAAAGTCTTTTGGTTGTATGGCCGCAACTAACGGGATTAATTGCAGCTACTGTCATTTGTTTTGCTTTATCCTATGTCTCTTTTATGAGAAAGGAAGTTCGGTCAAGATAAAAGATTGAACGACATAAGAAGTTTGGGGCTTTGTCTGTTATTATTCGGACAAAGCCCTGATTCTTATTCTATCAATTTAAAACGCATCCGGAGTCGTCCTTCTGTATAATCGTAAGTAAGCATCTTGAAATGGCCTATTTCTGAAGTGTTACTGACATGTGTGCCGATACAGGCACAGGCATCGTAATTGCCAATGCGTACGATACGAAGCATATCGCTGGCATCATCCGGAAGCTTACTAAGGTCTACGATTGCTCCGGCTTCGGTTTTCGGGATAAATTCGATGGTAACTGGCAAATGCTGGTCGATTATTTCGTTTACCCGGCGTTCCACTTCAGCCATCATTTCTGCGGAAGGTTCTTCCTGCAACAGATAGTCACATTTACTCTTCTTTCTTTCTATATGAGCATTTTTCGAACGCGGACAACCGAACATACGAACCATTGTTTGATTTAAAATATGTTCTACTGTGTGCATGGGAGGATACTCCTGCTTGTTGTGTTCGTTCAATTGGATTTCTAGTCCCATATTAATTATTTTGATGGATTAAATTATATTGTAGACATTATAAATTAAACTCTTTTTTCAGCAGGCTGTACACATTGATATCTGTATATTGGCCTGAAACCAGTAATTCGCCGTCGCGCTCGATTCCCTCCTTGAGAAATCCTAACCGTTGCGGTATTGCATTGCTATCTTGATTGTTTACAGCACAACGTATTTGAATACGATTAAAATCTTTTTCTTCAAACGCAAGATGACAAAGAAAACGAACCGCTTCCGTTATAACCCCTTTGCCCCGGTGGGCAGGGAGCAGCCAATAGCCTATTTCAGTACGGTGATTATTCAGGTCTGAGAAATGAAAGCCAATCAGACCGCAAACTTCCGTATTATTATTAATAATGAAAACCAAATCTCGTTCTTTGTAAGGCACTTCCTGTACAGATTTCAAGAAGATTTGTTCGTCTTTTACATTCTTCAAATTGTCTACAAAGGGTAACCAAGTTCGCAAATCATCGCGATTGGAGTCGATGGCTTTGTAAATAGCTTCGGCATCTTCGAAAATGGCTTCGCGGATAGTATAACCGGAAATAGGTAATACGTTGGAATGGGGTAAGATACATTTCTCGAAAGCCTTCCGTTCTTTATTTCCTCTGTAAAGGACTTTGCCGCTATATTTGAAACCGAGAGAAGCTATCAGATGAAGCATATACTTATTATCGTAGTTTGTGTCTATCCGGAAATTGTAAATGCCTTTGCTCCGACTTAGTTCTTCAGCTTGTTGCATAAAAAGACGGGCTATGCCTTGGTGTTTCATATCGTCGGTGACAGCCAGACGATGTACGATGACATAAGGCAGGCTATTTCTCCATTTCCCATCAATCTCTTCATAAGCGGGTTCGCCGTCAAATGAGATTACCCCGTATGCTATTATTCTTTTCTTCAGACAGAGTACATATCCGTTTTGGGCTTTAATATCTCCCCGGATGTCCTCGACACTTGGGTAATATTCATCCCATTGCTTACTTTTTAGCAAGAACATTTGAGATTTTGCTTGTAAAATAATCTCCCAGATATGTTTAATGTCGCCTGATTTGGCTTTGCGGAAATTCAAGCTCTGGGTTTGTATCGCTGTGTTCATAATTTTATTCTTTTTTCGATTTCCAAAGATAACTGTAAATTTGGTTCATTCCGAAATCTTGAGGATTTAAAATATTAATATGTATATTTGCCCCCCAGTAACATTAAATAATTATCATTATGTCAGTTGCAAAGAGGGATTTAGAGGATAATAGAAAGGTGACGACACATCGTCTGTTGGAAATGAAACAACGTGGGGAGAAAATATCCATGTTGACCGCTTACGATTATTCGATGGCTCGGCTTATTGACCAGGCAGGTATGGATGTTATTTTGGTAGGCGATTCGGCTTCCAATGTCATGGCTGGTAATGTCACGACTTTGCCAATCACTTTGGAACAGATGATTTATCATGGTAAATCAGTGATGAAAGCTGTCAAAAGGGCGCTTGTTGTAGTAGACTTGCCTTTTGGTACTTACCAGGGAAACTCAAAAGAGGCGTTGTCATCTGCCATTCGCGTAATGAAGGAAACGCATGCCGATTGCATCAAGTTGGAAGGTGGTTCCGAAATTCGGGAGTCGGTTGAACGCATATTGTGCGCCGGTATTCCTATAATGGGACATTTGGGGCTGACACCTCAGTCTATCAACAAGTTCGGAACTTATACCGTTCGTGCCAAAGAAGAAGCGGAGGCGAAGAAACTTATCGAAGATGCCCATTTGCTGGAAGATATAGGCTGTTTTGCGATTGTGCTTGAAAAAATACCTGCTAAACTTGCAGCCCAAGTCGCTTCCGAATTGACTATTCCTATTATTGGTATCGGAGCTGGCGGTGGTGTGGACGGACAGGTACTCGTTATGCACGATATGTTGGGTATCAATCAGGGTTTTTCTCCTCGTTTTTTACGTCGTTATGCCAATATCGGTGAAGAAATTACTCGTGCTGTGCAGGCTTATGTCGAGGATGTAAAGACCAGTGATTTCCCGAACGAGAAAGAACAATATTAGTATTATAGAATTAATTGAATATGCCAATTTACCGATGGAAGGCTTTTTCCTATGGTAAGTTGGCGTATTTTATTTTGAGACATTTCCTCTATAAATGGGGAAAATAAGAATGAATATGCTTATTCATGCCGGAATATCAGTTCGTTATTCCGACATCCTCCCATTTGCCGTTTATTAGTTCCCGGGTGGTTTTGAAGCCTGTTTGTTTCAACAATTCGAATGCTTCTGTGCGTCCGTCGTTTACCAAGTCCGGATAATGGCAGTCGGAATTGACCATTACGGGGATGTTTAGCTCACGCAAGCGGCTCAGGTAGTTGATATGCGGATAAATTTGTTGTTTCTTTAGTAAATTCTTCGTGTTCACTTCAACCATCAATCCTTTTTCCGCAATCAGTTCCAGACAGTCGTTTAAGGGCTTCCGATACCAGTCCGCATCAAGGGAGAAACCTTCGCATTTATGTCCGTTCATATATATTTTGTCCATGTGGCCTACTATATCGATGCCGCCGGCTTCAATCATTTTCAACGTGGAAGAGAAGTAATGGGCAACCAGCTTGCGGATATCGGCTCCGTAATATTTCTCCACAGAATCTTTATAATCGCTGAAGGAACCATCGATACAGACCATATTTTCTTCTTCCAGAGGCAGTGCAATGGGCAGAAAATGGATGGAACCGATGCGGTAATCGAGCGGCAGTTCGCGGAAATAGGGGATAGAGGCATTGTAGGTTTCATCCAGATAATCGATTTCCAGCCCGACGTATATTTCCAGTTGTCCGGCATATTTCTTTTTCAGGCGTTCTATTTCCATCAGATATTCCGGCATATCGTCTTTGGACATGTTCCAGAATGTCTCGAAGGGCAGGGGAGAATGGGATGAAAACCCATATGCGCGAAAGCTATGGGAAACCGCGAATTTAATAAAGTCTTCGGGAGTGCTTCGTCCGTCGCAAAAGGTACAATGGCTATGATAGTTGCTAAGTTGCATATCGCTTGTCGTTTTGTGATGGCACAAAGATAGGGAAAAGTAATAGATTTTGTTCTTCTCCCAAATAAACTCTTCGAAAAATATGTTGTCGGATAACAAGCAAAACGGGCATCCGGTTAATTCGTTAATTTTAAAATTGTATAAGAATGGGGCGGGAAACTGTAAGTCATGTTTGCCGCTCCTTGCAGAGGATGTTTTACCGGAATTATTTTGCGCGGTTGTCCGGGTGTATTCCGGTCGTCCAAATTTCCGGACAGGGTGATTGCTTCTGCTTGTCCGGAAACTTTGCATCCTTTTATTTCAATCTTGGCAGGAACAGTTTGCCGGTGAATATTGGCGACATGGAGAACCAATGTTTTCCCGTCTTCGCTTTTGGTAGCCGTCACATCCAGGTTGTCGCTCGAATGGCTGCTGATGAGCAGGGGAAGATGATTTTCGGAAGCCATTTGCTGGGCGTAATAGGGAGGCATTCCCCAGACTTGCGTCGGGGTAAAGAAAACTTGTCCCTGGTCCCAACCGTTATCATTTTGCAGATAAGGTTGCAGTGCGTTGGCGGCACAGGAAGTCAACACGAAGTTTCCGCAACGGCGTACTGCGTTTTGCAAGGTCACGTGTCCCAATGCCCGTTGCATGTTATGCAGGTTTCCATTCTCTTCGAATATGGCGCACTTCATTTGTGTATCCGGGTTCCATTGTTGGAATAACGCCTGCATCTTTTTCAGTTCTTTTTCAACAAGGAGGCCGGAATTGGTGTCGTCTGCCCACGGATGATAATCCCAGTAGGCTGCTTTCCCGTTTAACGCCTTAAATACAGTTTCCATATTCGGAGAATCAGGTCTCCACCAAGCCGAGTTAATTACTTTGACGGAAGCGTCTTTGCGGTGGATGGCGTCATATAAAAGGTTGAAACGTTCGATATAATGCCTGTATCCTGCCGCATCGTCCGCTTGAATAACTTCTTCGTTCCCGATTTCGATATATTCGACGGCATATGGGGCAGGATGCCCGTTTTCCGCCCGCTTTCTTCCCCATTCCGAGGTGACAGGTCCGTTCAGGTATTCCACCATGTCGGAAATATCTTCCGGCGTTTCTTCTATGTTGACGGCGAAGGCGGCTTTGAAACCGGCGACTTCGCAGAATTGCAGGAATTCTTCTATCCCGAAACCGTTTGTGGAGTAGGGATTCCAGTGTCCGCGGTAAGGAGGTCGCTTGTCCGGGTCGCCAATCATTTTCTTGAATCGATATTCGGGGGCATTCACCATCGTACCTCCATAGCGCAGGAAGGTCAATCCCTGTCTTTGCATGGCTGTTCCGATGTCATTACGGAATGGTAGGCCGTGAAACTGTTTGTCGCCGGTACTCATCAATACCACTTGGTCAATCCATATCCGGCCCGGTTGATTGATGTAAATAGCTAATCGGGCTTTCGGGTCTGTATCGTTAGCCGTTAAGGTAAACGGATATTTTGTCCATTCTCCGGTGATAGATGGAATAGTTTGTTTGGCATATTCACGCGTTCCGTCCGCATTTTGCAAGGCTACAGTTACCGGACCTTTGAAATCAGCGCCTTTCAGATACAGCCGTCCCTGGAATGTCTCATCTGTTGAAATCGCTATTCCCCAATGGTTCAGGCTGCTGTTGGCGATGCCTGCGGTTCCTTCTTCCGTCAACATTTGGATGCTTTGCGAATAGTCTCCGTTGTATGCCTCTTGGTTGTCATGGACGAACTTGACTTTCGAGTCGGCAGTTTGAATGGCATCCCAATGCCGGCTGATTGAGAGCTTTTCTGTACCGTTCCACTCCACCGGTTGTTTCTTTCCATCTTTTTCAATACATAGATTCCGGAACTCGACATCACTGTTCCAAGTTCTTAAAGATACTTTCCCTTCGACTATGGGAGTTTCTTTATCCTCATAAACGAATAAACGCTTGTTGTTCAGAAATACTTCGATTTGCTTGTCTTTCATTGAGACTTTCAGCTTATTCCAAGTTCCGGGCGAACATTTTACAGGAACTTCTTTCAGAGGTTGCCAGTTGTGAAGATGCTTTCCGAATACGACTTTCGAACCGTCGGCAGCCAGGCTGATTTCGTAGCCGTCGAAGTTGTCGGCCCCTTTTCCGGGATTGCCTACACGAACCAGCAGGCCTGCATTGTCTCCGGCCTTTCCACTGAACCGGAGTTCTGTCTCCACAGAGCCGTCTTTCATTATCGTCCCTTCGTATACTAATTTAGCACCCGGATGAGCGTTTACCAGGAGCCTGTCTTTTTGCTTCTTCCAAAGACCTTCATACGGCGTGTGGTTTTCGAAAACAAATCCTCCATCCGGTTCTTCGAAACTTTCGCCGAAAACCTTCTGGTCGTATAAGCCTCCGTATATTTCGTGATTGACGTCTTCGATGCAAGCTCCGTACAGGAAAGAGGGAATCCGGTTCTCTATTTTGGACGCATCTATTGTTATAGAACCTTCCTGTGCATACAATCCTTCCGGCATTCCGGCCCATAAGCTGCCACCAAGCAGGGCAAGCAGTTTCCATTTGTTTATTTTCATGGTACAATGATTGTTTACTGCAAATATAAGTGATTTCTTTAGAACTTGATACGACAATGGATGTAAAGTGCCCGGCGTTATTCTTGCTTTGTCGCCGTTAAGTAAAAGGGGAAGAAGATTGGCGGATTTGATTTAACCCAGTCAACCTGACTTATATATAAGACGGATAGTAGTCAACGATTTTCGTTAACATACACAACGATAATCGTTAACATACAAGAAGTTCCAGTGCCAATAGGGTGACACTGCAATGCCAATAAGGTGGCACTGTAGTGTCATGCCGATGGCACTGGAGTGCCACAGGCATGGCATTACCAACGACAAAGGGCACGCTATCCGTCAGACAGCGTGCCCTCTTTTTATCCTTGCGGGACTCGTTTACTTAATTACCTTCAATTCTTTTCCTACTTTGATAAAGGCGGCGATAGCTTTGTCCAGATGTGCCTTTTCGTGGCCGGCGGACAATTGTACGCGGATGCGGGCCTGTTCTTTCGGAACTACCGGATAATAGAAACCGGTTACGTAAATGCCTTCTTCCTGCATGCGGGCGGCAAAGTCTTGCGACAATTTTGCATCGTACAACATGACTGCACAGATAGCGGACTGTGTCGGTTTGATGTCGAAACCGGCTTCCAGCATTTTATCGCGGAAATAGCTGACGTTATTTATCAGTTTGGTATGCAAGGCATCGCTTTCTTTCAGCATCTTGAACATTTCCAGACTTGCGCCTACGATAGCGGGAGCCACTGAGTTGGAGAACAGGTAAGGACGTGAACGCTGGCGCAACATATCGATAATTTCTTTTTTACCGGTAGTAAAACCGCCCATTGCACCACCGAATGCTTTACCCAGCGTGCCGGTAAAGATGTCTACGCCTCCGTAGCAATTGAACTGTTCGGCAACTCCGTGACCGGTCGGGCCAACTACGCCGGCGGAATGGGATTCGTCTACCATCACCAGCGCGTCATATTTTTCCGCCAATTCGCAGATTTTGTCCATTGGGGCAACATTCCCGTCCATCGAGAATACGCCGTCTGTTGCGATGATGCGGTGGCGCTGGGCTTGTGCTTCTTTCAGGCAACGTTCCAAATCCGCCATATCAGCGTTGGCATAGCGGTAACGCTTCGCTTTGCAAAGACGGACGCCGTCGATGATGGAAGCATGGTTCAGGGCATCGGAAATGATGGCGTCTTCTTCGCTAAACAGAGGTTCGAACAACCCTCCGTTCGCATCGAAACAAGCAGCGTAAAGAATGGTATCTTCGGTTTTGAAATAATCGGAGATAGCAGCTTCCAGCTGTTTGTGAAGGTCTTGCGTCCCACAGATAAAACGAACGGACGACATGCCGTATCCGTGTGTGTCCATTGCTTCTTTGGCTGCTTTAATCAGACGTTGGTTGTCCGACAAGCCCAGATAATTGTTGGCACAGAAGTTCAAAACGTCGCTTCCGGCGTTTACTTTGATGTCTGCTCTTTGGGGAGTTGTGATAATACGTTCATTTTTATACAACCCGGCTGCTTTGATGTTAGCCAGTTCCTGCGTAAGGAATTCTTTTAATTTACCGTACATAACTTTGTTTTTTGTTAGTATTTTTTATTAAGTTGACAATCTATTCAGATTAGTGGCAACTAAGTTGAAAAATGTTTGCCGCAGTGACAAAGGTCATATTTTTTTTGAATATATTGCTTAAAAAATACGAGAAAATCATGCAAGAACTATTTTATTCTCTATACCTTTGTCACACAAAAAAC
Source organism: Parabacteroides sp. AM08-6 (assembly GCF_003473295.1). Classification (GTDB taxonomy): domain Bacteria; phylum Bacteroidota; class Bacteroidia; order Bacteroidales; family Tannerellaceae; genus Parabacteroides. Next base: position 17,740 of record NZ_QRMP01000014.1, on the reverse strand, counting down.
TTATAAAGAACATAAAAACGCAATGAAGAATGTATTAGTTATTGGTTCTACCGGTCAGATTGGCTCAGAGTTGACCATGAAGTTAAGAAGTATCTATGGTGGAAACATTGTAGCAGGTTATATCCCCGGTGCAGAACCGAAAGGTGAATTGTTGGAATCGGGACCTTCTGCGATAGTCGATATTACAAACGAGCAGCAGATTGCCGAAACTGTGTCGAAATATAATATAGACACAATCTATAATCTTGCAGCCCTTTTGTCTGCCGTAGCCGAGGCGAAACCGCAGTTGGCATGGAAGATTGGTATGGGCGGTCTGTTCAATGTACTGGAAGTGGCTCGTGAAATGCATTGTGCCGTATTTACTCCGAGTTCAATCGGTGTTTTCGGCAATAATACGCCAAAAGACAAAACTCCTCAGGACACTATTCGTAATCCGCGTACAATGTACGGTGTAACAAAGGTTTCCGGTGAACTTCTGAGTGATTATTACAATATTCGTTTTGGTGTAGACACACGTTCGGTACGTTTTCCCGGACTTATTTCTTACGTAACTCCTCCGGGTGGCGGAACAACCGATTATGCTGTCGATATTTATTATTCTGCGGCAAAGGGTGAAAAATTCGTTTGTCCGATAAAAGCCGGTACTTTCATGGATATGATGTATATGCCGGACGGTCTGCGTGCAGCGATTGAAATTATGGAGGCTGATTCTACTAATTTTGTGCATCGTAATTCATTCAATATTGCATCCATGAGTTTCGATCCGGAAATCATCTATAACAATATTAAGAAATATATTCCTGATTTCCAGATGGAATATGATGTAGACCCGTTGCGCCAGGCTATTGCCGACTCTTGGCCTAATTCGCTGGACGATACTTGTGCCCGTGCTGAATGGGGATGGAAGCCGGAATATGATTTGGATGCCATGACTCAGGATATGTTGGCTAAATTGAAAATTCGCTTCAATCGATAACTTATACATATTATAATAGAAGATGTTTCATTTTGTTATTTTAATGTAATGGATATGACCCCTTAAATCTGCAAAAAGATATGTTTTATAACATGTTTCTGTTAAACATGGTTAAAGATATGAGATTTCCAAGCGAAAAGTTATGCTACATAACATAAAAGCTCTATATTTGCACTGTGTTTTTCATGGTATTAGATTTAAGGTTAACAATGAAGATTGGCTGTCCGTGAGGATAGCCTTTTTTATTTCTGCATATTTCCTTTTCTGTCAGGCAACTTCCTTCTCTTTTCCGAGTAATCTTATTATATTTGTATATTGAACTAATAGATTATATCATGGAAACTTACAAAGCAAACGAAAACCGTTATTCCAATATGGCTTACAAGCGTTGCGGGCGCAGCGGATTATTGTTACCACCAATATCTTTGGGGTTATGGCACAATTTCGGGAGTGTGGATGTATTCAGTCAATTTATTCAGATTGCTTATACGGCTTTTGATAATGGAATTACGCATTTCGATTTGGCAAATAATTATGGCCCGGTATATGGCTCTGCAGAGGAGAATTTTGGGCGGATACTGAAAAAAGGATTGGGAGTTTATCGGGATGAGCTTGTGATTTCCACGAAAGCCGGCTATGATATGTGGCCAGGTCCGTATGGCAACTGGGGCAGCCGTAAGTATCTGATGGCAAGTCTGGAGCAAAGTCTGAAGCGGATGGGGTTGGATTATGTGGATATTTTTTACTCCCATCGTCCTGATCCTGAAACACCTGTAGAGGAAACAATGGGAGCATTGGCCGATATTGTTCGTCAGGGAAAAGCTTTGTATGTGGGAATATCCAATTATAATGCGGAACAAACGAAAGAGGCTTTGGCCATATTAAAAGAATACCGCGTTCCCTGCCTCATACATCAGGCCCGTTATTCGATGCTGGATCGTTGGACGGAACCGGATTTGCTCCCTTTGTTGAAAGAGGAGGGAGTGGGGATGATTGCTTTTTCCCCGTTGGCACAAGGATTGCTGACGGATAAATATTTGGATGGTATTCCTGAAAATTCGCGTGCAGCAAAATCAACCGGCCATTTACAGCGTGAGCAAGTGACTGAAAGAGTTGTAAATAAAATCCGCCGATTGAATGAAATTGCTGTTTCCCGCGGGCAGACATTGGCAGAGATGGCGATTGCTTGGTTGCTGAAAGATGAGCGTGTGACAAGTGTTCTCGTCGGCGCCAGTTCGGTCGGACAATTGATGGATAATCTGAAAGCTTTACAAAATGTGGAGTTTACAAGCGAGGAGCTGCAACGGATAGAAATTGTTCTTTCGGAATAATCTTTGTTTGTATTTCGAATTTTAAAGTCAATGATGAAAAGACTTATATTATTTCTGTCGTGTATATATCTTGTGATTGATATTTGTGCGGAAAGTGAGATGCGGGCGAATCTGTCTGCAGGTGGAGGTGTGAATGCCTTGAAGTCCGTTGTTTACGATGCCGGTGGCATCGTTAGAGGTGATACGTCCCAAAAAGAATTGACTTTGATTTTTACTGCTGCCGGACAAGCGGATGGTGCTTCGAGTATATTGAGAACGTTGGACAAACAGCATGTGAAAGGCGCTTTCTTTTTTACGAGCGGCTTTTTCCGGAAATTTCCGGATGTTATCAAGGCTATTCAAAAAGATGGACATTATCTGGGTGGACATTCAGACAAACATCCTTTGTATTGCGATTGGGGAAAGAGAGATTCAACTTTGATTACAAAAGAGGATTTTATTACGGATATAATGGCGAATTATAAAGTTCTGGCTGAAGCCGGTATTGAATATGAGAAGGCTCCTTTCTTTATTCCTCCTTATGAATGGTATAATAAAGAGGTTGCCGGCTGGGCAAAGAGCTTGGGAATACAAATCGTTAATTTTACTCCCGGAAGCGGTTCGAATGCTGATTATACAACGCCGGATATGAAGAATTATAAGAGTAGTCAGGAAATTTATGAGCGTATCATGGAATATGAGGCGAAGAATGGTTTGAACGGACATTTACTTTTAGTGCATTTGGGTACGCATCCTAATCGAACGGATAAGTTTTATAATCGATTGGATGAACTAATCCGGGCTCTGAAAAGAAAAGGATATAAATTCGTTCCGCTGGAAGAATTAATTGCTTTTTTTAATGATGACATATGAATCGGCAATTTTTTATGTAAGTTTGTGTATAAATTGAAAAATGAATGGTACCATTCCTATATCAGATAGCATCCCTTTTTTATAAAGAATATGGAGCGGAAATCAGCCGGCTGGCTTTTGTGTTTCCGAACAGACGTACGGGACTTTTCTTTCAGAAATATCTTTCGGAGGTTGCCGAAAAGCCATTGTTTTCGCCTACTGTCCTGACGATAAACGATTTGTTTGTGCAACTGAGCGGCAAACAGACGGCAGACAGGATTAGTATGTTGTTTATGTTGTATGATATTTATCTCCGTCATAGTGGTTCATCGGAAACATTTGATGAGTTTCTTTATTGGGGTGAAATGTTGCTGAACGATTTTGACGACATCGACAAGTATATGGTGGATGCCCGTATGCTTTTTATGAATGTGACCGATTTGCGCGAGATAGAGAATGACTTTAGTTTCCTGAGTGAGGGACAAATTCAGGCTATCCGTACTTTCTGGTCGTCTTTTTATCCGAAAGGGGATGCACCGAATCAAAAAGAGTTTTTGGCTATCTGGGAAATTTTATATGCTTTATATACGGATTTGAGGGCGGCATTATCAGACGAAGGACAGGGGTATGAAGGCATGATATTCCGGGAAGTGGTGGAAAATCTGAAGCAGGGTAAATGTTGTGAGTTGCCTTATGCAAAGGTGGTATTTGTCGGGTTGAATGCTTTGTCCGTTGCCGAAGAAACATTTCTTACCGAACTTCAAAAACAGGATATTGCTGATTTTTACTGGGATTATGCTTCCCCTAAAGTCACAGACCCGGATAATAAGGCCTCTTACTTTGTGGAACGAAATCAGAAATTATTCCCTTCCAAACTGACAATAGATGCCGGCTCGACAGGAAAAAGCCGAGAAAAGGATACTCCTGCAAAAATAGAAGTAATCGGTATTCCTTCCGGTGTCGGACAGGCCAAACAAGTACATACAATCCTGAGTGAGCTTTGCCGGAAGGATGAGATGAGTCCGGAGGAGGCTTTGCGTACGGCTATTATTCTTCCGGACGAACATTTGCTGATTCCGGTGTTAAATGCAATACCTGAACAAATCCGCCGGATTAATGTGACGATGGGATACCCATTGGCGGGGACTCCGGTTGCTTCCTTGATGGAGTATATCTTGGCCTTGCAGAAAAACATTCGTTATGTGGAACGGCAACCGCTTTTTTATTTCCGGGATGTTTTGCCTATTTTGAACCACCGTTATATTACAACGACTGCACCGGACATTATGGCTGCTTTGGTTAAGGACATATCGGAAAATAATAAGATATACATCAGTTCTGCTGATTTGAATAAAACTTCTTTATTATCAATCCTGTTTACTCCTGTGACGACAGTTGATACATTTGCGGATTATTTGATTCGTGTTTTACAGGAATTGAATAGAGTCATGTCGTCCTTATCCGGCGAAGAGGAGGAAGACGATGCGACACAACGTACAAATGACCTTGAACAAGAATTTATTTTCCATTATTTTGTAACGGTCAACCGAATGAAGGAAGTGATGCAGGAAGCACATGTCGAAATGAAAATCGACACTTATTTTCGTCTCTTGAAACGGGTGACGGATACGATAACCATTCCTTTCCACGGTGAACCTCTTTCCGGTTTACAAATTATGGGAGTACTCGAAACGCGGGCACTCGATTTTGACCGTTTAATCATATTATCAATGAATGAAGGTGTTTTTCCTCTCAGAAAAACGGCTAATTCGTTTATTCCTTATAATTTACGTCGTGGTTTCGGGTTGCCTACTTATGAGCATCAGGACAGTGTCTGGGCATATCATTTTTATCGTTTAATCTACAGGGCAAGCCACGTGAGTTTGTTGTACGATACTCGTAGTAATGGATTGCAAACCGGTGAAGTCAGCCGTTTTGTTCATCAGTTGCATTACCATTATGAGGAACCGATAGAAAACAAATTAGTGGTTTACAATGTTTCCTCTTCCAAAACTCCGGTATTGCAAGTCGAGAAAAGTGATGAGATATTATGCCGCTTGAATGCTTTTCGTAAAGGAGGTTCGCGTGCTATTTCAGCTAGTGCTGTGAATACATATCTGGATTGTCCGCTGAAATTCTATTTCTCTGTTGTTGAAGGTATTCAAGAGGAAGATGAGGTAAGTGAGACGATAGAAAGCAATGTATTCGGCAGTATTTTGCATAAAGTAATGGAAGAACTTTATTTGCCTTTCTGCGGTAAGATGGTGACGGCTGATTTGCTGAAATTAATTAAAAAAGATACAACCGTCTTAACCGGAACTATTGCACGTGCTTTTGCTGAAATCTTTTTTAAAACAGATGTTGCACGACCTTTGACCGGACAGAATTTCCTGATAGGAGAGATGATACGGAAATATGTTGAGAAAATATTGGAGTGTGATATTAAATTGACACCTTTCCGTTATGTCGAATCAGAAAAAAAGATGAATCGATTGTTCTGTCTGACAGATAAGAGTGAAATTCAGTTGAAAGGTTTTATTGACCGTATAGACGAAGTGGATAATGTTGTTCGGATAATTGATTATAAGAGTGGGAGCGGAACAACTGTTTTTACTTCCATAGACAATTTGTTTAATAAAGAGGAAACGGAACGTTCAAAAGCTGTTATGCAAGTATTTATGTATGCTTGGATGTATGACGAAGTTCCTACCGGAAAATTTATACAACCAGGTATTTATTATATGCGTACTTTGTTTTCATCCTCATTTAATCCGATAGTTTGTCAACGTGTCGATAGAACGAAAATAGAGCCGGTAACAGACTTTGCCAATTATTATGCTGAATTTGAAACCGGACTTCGTAAATGTCTGGATGAAATATTCAGTGCGGATGTGCCTTTTGTACAGACACCGACCGGAAAAGCTTGTGCTTATTGTCCTTTTAAAGATATTTGCGGGAAATGAGGAATCTCTCAATCCAGCATCAGGCTCATATAGGCTTCACGACTCTGATAATCAAGTAGAATACGGGTAAGTGACTGTGTGTCCATTTTTTTTAGTTCTCCAATGTCAAGGACTGAATTCTCGTGGGTAGAAGCCCAATGATGGATAAGTCGGTCTCTGTCGAGTACACATGCCATTCCCAACGGATAAGTACCCGGTCCTAAGAAAGGGGTACGATAAATGGCTTTGGATACGTTATTTTGTAAAGTCGCTTCCTGTAATAATAGTTTCTGAACATGCGCATCGTCATAAAGCAATTCTGTGATATAAATGGACTTGTTTTCTTGTAGAATAGGCTTATCTTTGTCAAGTGGGCGAATAAATGCCATGCCAACAGGTTTTTCTTCATCATTTAACGCAGTAAGAACTTGACCGCCTGAAAGTTGAATGTCTCGAAGGATTGTGATGAAATCATCGTAGGTATGTAGCATGCAGCAAGTACGTTCGCGTAATTTGCGGTTAAAAAATTCATAAAGGGAATCCACGGAGGGAACTTCAGGTGTTACAACCGTCAAGTATGGTTCCCATACAGGTTTTTCAGGGCGGATATAAGTCTCTTCCGAATAATCGAAAGCTTCTGTATATCCAGCTTCCCGGTAATAATCGAACAGCCACGGATCGGCAGGTATAATAGCTGTGAGCGCATATTTCCGGTATTTCATTACTTCAAATGCGTTTTGCAGCAATTGGCGCATCAACCCTTTCCCTCGTTCGGACGGTAAGGTGCAGGCTGCATAAATATAAGCGACAGATATTTCTGTCCCATAATAAGTCATGGTATAGGGTAATACTTGTAGGGCGGAGATGATTTTTCCGTCTTTTTCAATGGTTAGCACATTGTCCTTGTTATAGACCCGGTCGAAAAACAGTTTGATGAATTCGTCACTGTCATTGAAAGAGGTACGCCAGAGGTCTATTATTTGTTGTTTCTTATCCATTGTTATCTTTTCGTTTTAGAATTGCAAATATAAAACTAATAAATAAGGATGAAAGTTTAAAACGAAAAGAATAAAGGTGAGTGAGAGTTGCCGGAAGAAACATAAAAAGTATCTTATTATCATAAAATGTTATTAATAACGTTATAACTTAATCCAAAAAATAGAGCGTATTAAACTAATAACTATCTTTAAATGTTCGAAGTGTGATAATTTTAACTGACTAAAAATAAGCAAAATGAACATTGATAAAATATTACCGATTGATTTGTATCATACAGTGTCGACGTCGGAACTGACGTTGGAGAATTCGCTACGGATTATTCAGGTTGAAGCTGGACAACAGGTTGATTTATTATCATTTGAGTCTGGTACGCTGGCGGTTGTCTGTACCGGAGGCTTTTTTTCATGCAATGTATTTGATGATATTTTTAAAATAGAAAATGGCCAGGTTCTCTTGGTTGCAACAGAAGATATAATGGAAATTACCCCTTTCCCGGAGACTGGTTTCAAGGGTTTTGTTATTTATGCCAGTGAAACTTTCTTGTTGAACAGGCAAAGGTTGGTATATCGGAATATCTCTTCCGAAGAAATAGAAGAAATGCAGGTTTATATCCGGCTGATTAATTCGCAACTGGCCCGAATGAGTGATTTGCGATCGAAAATAGTAGAATCATTACTCCGCGCTTTAATACTGAGTTTACAACAAGATGGGCATATCGCTGACGACAAAGACAGTAAAATACCGCCTCTGTTTTATGAATTTGCTTCCCTTATTAGTCGTTATCATCATTCTCCTGTGTATTTTTATGCAGAGAAGTTGGGTATGACTTCGCAGGAATTGAATAATCGATGCAAAGCTTATTCGAAAATATCGGCTGCTGAATGGATAAGCAAATATGTATTACTCGAAGCGAAAGATTTATTGACAAAAACACGTTTACGGCCTTCGCAAATCGCTATCATGCTTCAATTTTCCAACTATGATACTTTTTCACGTTGGTTCAGAAGGCATACAGGTGAATTGCCTAGTAACTGGAGATAACTTAATAAAAAAATAATACTATGAATTTGACATTTGAGAACACTAGGATAAAAGGACGGATTATTTTAACAGACTCGTTGCATGAGGAACCGACTTTATTGAAAGATAAAACGCTGTATAAGTTTATCTGGGTGATTTCCGGTGAAATAGAACTGGATATCGATCATCAGCAAATAATATTGAAGGAGGGGCAATTAGTTCCGTTGTCCCATTTGCATCATCTTGAAATTCTTAGGGTGGATGGAGAATATTACGCTTTAATGTTTAACAGTAACTTTTATTGCATACATGGTAATGATCATGAGGTCTCATGCAATGGATTATTATTTCATGGCTCTTCGCATGTGTCAACATTTACTTTGTCGGAAGATGAAAAGAGAAAAATTGGAACTTTAACGGGTATAATGACAGAAGAGTTTGCCAGTGGAGACCATTTGCAGGATGAAATGCTTCGTGTACTGTTGAAGCGCTTTATTATATTATGTACGCGTATGGCAGAGGAACGGCAAGGGGTTGTGCGTGAAAATAGCTTTCAGTTTGAAACTATTCGTAAGTTCCATGTATTGGTAGATACTTATTTTAAAGAGAAGAAGCAGGTGCAGGAATATGCGGATATGCTGAATAAATCACCAAAGACACTTGCAAATATCTTGTCTGCATATCAGCAGCCATCAGCCATTCGCATTATTCATAACCGTATTCAGGCAGAGGCTGAACGTTTACTGCTTTATACGTCGAAAAGTTCTAAGGAGATAGCTTTGATATTGGGTTTTGAAGATCAGGCTACTTTCAGTCGTTTCTTTAAAAACGCAGTAGGACTGAGTGCAACGGAATATCGCCGGATGTATAAAAAGGATTTAGTTATAAAATAGGGAAAATTGCCAACTTAAAAGGAAAATCAGTATCCTCTGAATTTTAAGGTGTCTGTATTTTTGTAGAATAAAAAAACAGATGAAATATTGGAAACAATTGACTTAAAAGAAATGTTTCTTAAATAGTAAAACTAAAAGGAGGATGACTGAAAATGAAAAAGTATGATGCAATTATTATTGGATTTGGAAAAGGTGGTAAAACGTTGGCAGCCGATTTAGGGAATCGTGGATGGAGCGTAGCTGTCATTGAGCGTTCGAGTTCTATGTATGGAGGAACTTGTATAAATATCGGATGTATTCCGACCAAGTTGCTGGTACATTTGTCACAGACGGCTCATTATCACGAATTTACTACTTTTGAACAATACGCGAATGCTTTTCATCAGGCAATAGAGGAGAAAAGAAATATAACCTCTATGCTCCGCCGGAAAAATTTTGAAAATCTGGATACAAAAGATACGGTAACTGTTTATACAGGAATTGCATCATTCCGTTCTCTTTCAGAAATAGAAGTCCGGACTGAGAGTGAAACTTTTGTACTTGAAGGAGAAAAGATTTTTATTAATACCGGGGCTACTACTGTTATTCCCCCGATAAAAGGTGTATCGGATAATCCGTTTATTTATACCAGTACATCCATTATGGAATTGGATAAATTGCCTCGTCATCTGACTATTGTTGGAGGTGGCTATATCGGTCTTGAGTTCGCTTCTATTTTTGCGAACTTCGGAAGTAAAGTGACCGTTTTGGAAGATGGAGATAAATTTATTCCTCGGGAAGATCGGGACATTGCCGAGGCCGTTAAAGCTGTTTTGGAGAAAAAAGGTATTTCTATTCAATTAAATGCAATTGTACAGGAAATAGAACATGATGCGGATAAAGCAACAATTATTTACCGGAATGCTCAGAATGGAGAGACAACCCGTGTAGAAGCAGATGCTGTCTTATTGGCAACCGGACGTCGCCCGAATACCGAAGGATTGAATCTCGAAGCTGTTGGTGTTAAACTGACGGAACGAGGTGCAATCGAGGTGGATGATCATTTACATACTAGTGTCAACAATATTTGGGCGATTGGGGATGTTCGTGGTGGATTACAATTCACCTATCTCTCGTTGGATGATTACCGGATTATTCGTGACGAGCTTTTTGGAAACGACCGCCGGAATACAGGTGATCGGGAAGCAATTGCCTATTCTGTCTTTATCGATCCGCCTTTGTCGCATGTCGGTATGACTGAAGAACAGGCCCGTCATACGGGACGCAATATAAAGGTTGGTAAAATATTGGCGGCTTCAATGCCCCGGACGCTTACTGTCGGGCAAACAGATGGATTATTGAAAACGGTCATTGATGCAGACACAAACCAAATCCTGGGATGTACGCTTTTCTGTGCAGAATCCAGTGAAGTTATCAATATAGTATCATTGGCCATGCGTATGAATAATAATTATGTATATCTCCGGGATAATATATTCACCCATCCTTCGATGAGTGAATCTCTAAATGATTTATATTCAAGTATAAAATAAAAAACATAAATATGAAAGCAGATATTGGATTAATAGGTCTGGCCGTAATGGGCGAGAACCTGGCATTAAATATGGAAAGCAAAGGCTTTACTGTAGCAGTATATAATCGGAATTTTCCCGGTGAGGAAGGTGTCGTAGAGAGTTTTATTAAAGGACGTGGAAAAGGAAAACATTTTATTGGCACACATTCTATCGAACAATTAGTCGAATCGGTGAAACGCCCTCATATCATCATGATGATGGTAAAAGCTGGAGCTCCGGTGGACGAGTTGATAAGCCAACTTGTTCCTTATCTTTCACCCGGTGATGTGATTATTGATGGTGGTAACTCTGATTTCCATGACACTGAACGCCGTGTGATGCAGTTGCAGGAAAAAGGTATCTATTTTGTCGGGACCGGTATATCGGGTGGGGAAGAAGGTGCTTTGCATGGTCCTTCTGTCATGCCCGGAGGAGCTCCAGAAGCTTGGCCGTTGGTGAAAGATATATTACAGGGAATTTCAGCGAAGTTGGATGATGGAACTCCTTGTTGTGAATGGATTGGTAGCGGTGGTGCCGGACATTTTGTGAAAATGGTTCATAATGGTATCGAATATGGTGATATGCAACTTATATCCGAGGCTTATGCTTTGCTTAAACATCGTAAGGGATTGGATAATGACGCTTTAGCCGTTGTTTTTGATGAATGGAATGGAGGTGAACTGGATAGTTTTCTAATTGAAATCACAGCAAATATTCTCCGTTTCCGGGATGAAGATGGCAAACCGCTTCTGGATAAAATTCTCGATATTGCCGGACAAAAAGGAACTGGTAAGTGGAGTGCTCTTGCTGCTATGGATGAGAATGACCCGTTAACACTGATAACAGAGGCTGTTTATGCTCGTTTGCTGTCCGCTTTATATGCCGAACGCAAAAAAGCTTCAGGATTATATCCCGAACAAGTGGAAGTAAACGAAAATCTTTATATAGAAGAAGTTCGCCAAGCATTGTATGCAGCTAAACTGATTTCTTATGCACAAGGCTTTTCGTTGATACGTCGTGCTTCCGAGCATTATGGATGGAACTTGGATTTCGGAACGATTGCTCGTATTTGGCGTAAAGGCTGTATCATTCGTTCCGCTTTTCTCCAAAAGATAACGGAAGCGTATACAAAAAATCCGGAGTTAGAAAATTTACTGTTCGATGACTTTTTTCGTAGTAAAATACAATTGTCGTTGTTATCTTGGCGTAAAGTTGTAGCTGAAGGGGCTTTAAGCGGGGTGGCCTTACCGGCTATGAGTTCGGCATTGAATTATTTTGACGGTTTGCGAACCTTGCATTCTTCGGCAAATTTAATTCAGGCACAACGCGATTATTTTGGTGCACATACTTATGAGAGAACGGATTACGAACGTGGACATTTTTTCCATACTAATTGGACCGGTGAAGGAGGAAGTACTGTTTCTGGAACTTATAATGCTTAACAGAGGAGGAAAAATGAAAACTGCAAGTAATCAATTATTAGTTATATTCGGAGCTTCCGGCGACCTGACGGGGCGCAAATTGCTTCCTTCTCTTTATGAATTGCATTTACGGGAATTGTTGCCCGAACGTTTTTGCATTCTTGGTGCAGCCCGTACGGAATATACTGACGATGAATATCGCGCATTCGAAAAAGAACATATTATCGACGCTCTGAAAAAAAAGGAGATAGATGAAAAAGAATTGGATAATTTTTTGAAACGTGTGTTTTACCAGGCTTTTGACTCGACAAATTCCGCTGAGTATTTTAAACTGAAGGAGCGTATCCATACACTGCGTCGGGAAGAACAATTGCCGGATAAGATTATCTATTATCTGGCTACACCGCCTTTGATGTACGAACTTATTCCGACTTGTCTGAAAGAGAATGGATTGAATGTTCCGGAAGAACCGGATGGTTGGCGCCGGGTTATCGTCGAAAAGCCGTTTGGTACAAGTCTTGAATCGGCTCAGCGCCTGAATAAGCATTTATGTAGGATATTCGATGAACAGGAGATTTATCGTATCGACCATTATTTAGGAAAAGAAACGGTTCAAAATATTCTGGTACTTCGTTTTTCCAACGGTATATTCGAACCACTTTGGAACCGGAACTATATCGATTCCATCGAAATTAGCGCATCCGAAACATTGGGAGTCGAAAATCGGGGAAAATATTATGATGGTGCTGGAGCTTTGCGTGATATGATTCAAAATCATTTGATGCAATTGATGGCTTTTACGGCAATGGAATCGCCCTCCGTATTCGACCCGGAACCGATTCGGGATGAGATTGTGAAAGTATTCCGTGCCCTGCGTCCGTATAAAACGCATGATATGGATAATCTTATTGTTCGTGGTCAGTACGAAGGTTACCGGGAAGAGAAGAATGTCGCTCCCGACTCGACAACCGAGACGTATGTCGCTATGAAGATGTTTATTGATAACTGGCGTTGGAGTGATGTCCCGTTCTACATCTTTACCGGAAAAAAATTACCGGAAAAAACTTCTGAAATAGTTGTGAATTTCAAATCGACACCTCACCAGCTTTTTGCCGGACAATGTTCGGGAGGATCTTGTAATAAATTGATTATCCGTATTCAACCGAACGAGAGTATTACGCTTAAATTCGGTCTGAAAATGCCTGGAGCTGGCTTTACTGTTAAGCAGGTTGGGATGGATTTTCGTTATGATTCACTTTCGAAAGGTTATTTGCCTGATGCCTATGAACGTTTATTATTGGATGCCATGTTGGGCGATTCAACTTTGTATGCTCGCAGCGATGCTTTGGAGGCTAGTTGGAGGCTTATTGATCCTATCCTTCATCACTGGAAAGACGAAGGTGATAAAAATCTCTTTTTTTACGAACCTGGCCAGAATGGTCCTATTGAAAAAGCTAAATTAGGGATGGTTCCGAAGGATTGCCCTTGTCGGTCTTGTGGATAATGATAAAAGCAAAATAATATGATAATAGAAAATTTTAAAGAGAGTAAAGATGCTCTCCGGTCAATGACTTCCTGCTTGATGCAGTACATGGACCGGAAGGGTGATGGCGTGCCTTTCAATTTGGCCCTTTCGGGGGGTGAAACGGCGAAAAAGATGTTTGTTCTCTGGGTGGACGAATATCGGAATAAAATCAATTGGAATAATATTCGTTTTTTCTGGGTAGACGAACGTTGTGTACCTCCCACGGATCCCGACAGTAATTATGGTCATGCCAATGATTTGCTTTTTAAACCATTGGATATTCCTGAAGAACATGTGCATCGTATCCATGGGGAAGTAGAACCGGGTACTGAAGCGATGCGCTATTCGCGTATCGTGAAAGAATTTCTTCCACGTCACGGACAGCTTCCTTATTTTGACTGTATTATCCTTGGTATCGGTGGCGATGCGCATACAGCCTCTATTTTTCCGGATACGTTACCGCTTCTGACGGATAGCCGGAATTATGCAGTTTCTCAACATCCGGAGTCTCATCAATACCGGATTACTATGACAGGTCCGCTGATATTAAATGATTCTCCACTTTTAGTACCTGTTTTGGGTGCAGGCAAAGCTAGTGTTATAACAGAATTGAAGAAAGGTTATTCGGCTTCCAATGCGACCCCTGCCGCTTATATACTTTCCCATGCAGTGGATGCAACTGTTTATACAACGCTAGAATAAAAACTGCGACCATACAAATTCAGAATTTGATGAAAAATGAGAAAAACTACTTTTTTTAGTTTATTAACTAGTTGCGTTAGTTCTAAAACTAAAAAAAGTAGTTTATTTGTTGAAAAAATAATACAGATGAAACGACTAACTGCAAAAGAGGAAGAAATAATGGGCTTTTTCTGGGAAAAAGGACCTATGTTTGTGAAACAACTACTTGGTTATTATGATGAACCGAAACCACATTTCAATACCTTATCAACAATTGTCCGCGGACTTGAAGAAAAAGGTTTTCTGAATCATCATATATATGGAAATACCTATCAATATTATGCTTCCGTCACAGAAGAGGAATACAGTAAGGGTACTTTAAAGAATGTCGTTGCAAAGTATTTCAATAATTCTTACTTGGGAGCGATTTCTTCATTAGTCAAAGAAGAGGAAATTTCGGTAGATGAACTGAAGCGACTTATACAAGAAGTTGAACAAGTGCATAGTAAGTAAACTCGAAAAGAAGCATGAAAGTATGGGAACATTTTTAGTATTCATTCTGAAGTCGGCAATTTGTCTGGTGGTTTTTTATCTGTTTTACCGCTTGTTGTTGGGACGTGAAACTTTTCATCGTTTTAATCGGCTTGCCTTGTTAGGATTGCTCGTTTTCTCGGTTGTTGTCCCTTTTATCCGGTTTGCAACAGATACGCCGATAGTTATTCAGCGACCGGTACAAAATTTGGAATATTTGTTGCTAATGGCTCAAGAGCAGATGGATACGGAAGTTGAACCGTCCGGTTTGTCAGTATGGTTGACCGTTATATTTTTAGTTTATATCGCAGGTTGTTTGTTTTTTTCTATGCGTTTTTTATATTCTCTTTGGCAAATTATCAGGACAATTCATTCTGGAGAAAAGAAACAATTGGCGGATAATATATGCTTGGTGATAATCGAACAGCCGATAAGCTCGTTTAGTTGGAGTCGATATATTGTAATTTCTCGAATCGATATGGAAGAAAACGGACAAGAAATTATGGCACACGAAAAGGCTCATATTCAATCCAAACATTCGTATGATTTATTATTGGCTAGCCTGTGCACCATTTTGTATTGGTTTAATCCGGCAGCTTGGTTACTGAAACAGGAATTGCAAAATATTCACGAATATGAAGCTGATGAAGCGGTTTTAAATAATGGAATTGATGCCAGGCAGTATCAATTATTATTAATAAAAAAGGCGGTTGGCATACATCGTTTTACCTCTGTAGCCAATAGCTTTAATCACAGTATACTTAAAAAACGAATTACTATGATGTTAAAACAAAAGTCGAATCCATACGCAAAGTTGAAGTATCTGTATATCTTTCCGCTTGCAATGGTAGCAATGCTTGCTTTTGCCCATCCGGAAATCTCACAGGAACTGGAGAAAATATCGGCAGTCAATGTGATTGAAACTCCTTTTATTTCACAAATGAACTTGCGTGGAAATGTAATGAATGAAACAGTGGAGCATCCTCTTTCCCCATTGGATGTAAATCAGGAAAAGAAAAAAAAGAAAAAGGTCGTTCCGGCTTCAAACGACACTACTATGGTTGTCGCATATAGCAAAAAAGAGGTAACTAAAAAGCAAGATACAATTCCTTTAAAAGGTAAAATTCGAAAAATAGAAAATCAATCCAAACAACCATTATTTATTGTTGACGATGTGGAAAAAACTGATTTTGATTTGAACTCGCTG
The DNA here is from genome assembly GCF_003473295.1 of Parabacteroides sp. AM08-6. Classification (GTDB taxonomy): domain Bacteria; phylum Bacteroidota; class Bacteroidia; order Bacteroidales; family Tannerellaceae; genus Parabacteroides. The sequence goes on along the minus strand of NZ_QRMP01000014.1, from coordinate 1,830 downwards.
GATGTATCCCAAGTAAAGAGCTTTTCAATTCTTAAAGGAAAAAGTGGTAAAGCCATTTATGGTGATAAAGCCGAAGCTGGTGTTATTCTTATTCAAACAAAAGATGTGTATCCGGATAAATTAAAAGGAAATCCTCTCTCGGTTGTGGCTATCGATTCAGCCAAGCAACCCAGATATGAAGTTGAAAAAATGAAAGGTCTGCAGCGCAAATTTCTAAATTATAAAAAGACGTATGAAGGAGAACCGATTCTGATTGTAGATGGCAAAGAAATGGTCGACACTAAATTGGGGGATATTGACCATGCAAAAATTTCAAGTATCACTATTCTGAGAAAGGAAGATGCCGTTAAGGAATATGGTGAGAGATGTAAACATAGAAGTGTAATAATTATTAGTTTGAAGAAATGAAGAATAAATGTAAAGCTGCAATTTCGTGTGTATGTATTTCTGTTTTTTTGCTTTCCTGTAATACACAAACAAGCCCGGATACAAAAAAGTTTGATGTTGTTCCGGTGGAAGCGGGGCTAGGAAACCTGACAGATTTGAAAGCCTCTGAGTATTTTCATAAAATCAGTTATGTCCCATTGGAAACGAATGAAAACTGCTTGATTGGCAGAGAGCCTGCAGTTCATTTGTTTGGTGATAAAATATTAGTTACATCCTTTCCTAGGCAATGTATGTTGTTCGACCGTTCCGGCCGTTTCATTTCTTCAGTCGGCCATGTTGGTGAGGACCCAGAAGGTTATAGTAAAACTGACAATTGGACAAATGAGCGAACAGGCACGATTTATTTCCCTGGTTGGAATAAAAACCTAATCACTTATCAGGATGACGGCACTTTTAGAGGCATCGTGCGCATACCGGAAGGGAACAAAACTCCAACTGGTGAATTTGAGTTCCTGAATAATGGAACGATAGTTCAGTATGCAAATGAGTTATTTGGTAATACTGAATATCTTTTATTCTTTCGGGATGGTGAACTGATTAAGAAGATAGGAATTCATGAAAAGGATAGTGTCCAGTTTGACATTAGCAATGTCCAATCATTTTCAATCCTTAAAAGTGAAATTGCAAAAGCGTATACACCAGCGGGTATGGGAGGTGTTTACCTTATAGACTTTAAGGAGGCGGACAAAGGGCTTATTTCATTGGTGAACACAAATCATCTTTGGCGTATTGAAGATGATATATTTTTCAAAACAACATACAATGATACCATTTATCAAGTTTTAGATACAGCCCTGATACCGGTAAAAGCATTTGATTTAGGCAAATATCATTGGGAGTACAAAGATCGTTTCGACAAAACCCGTAAGGATGTAATCCTTATGACACAAATATTGGATAGCCGTAATTTGATGTTATTCCGTTTTGCGATAAATGTATTCAACAAAGTAACCCCTTATAATGCAATTCTGAATAAGACGACAGGCGAGTTAAAAATAGCTGACTCCAACAACGGTATCGAGGACGACCTGACAAACTTTATCCCTTTGCAGCCTCTGACTGTTTCAACCTCCGGCGAATATGCCAGTCTGCTATCCGTTGATAATATCCTCACCTGGTTTGATGAACATAAAAATGTATCAGGCTTGCCTGCTGAAGTTGAAAAGTTAAAGCAAATAGGCGAAGAGGATAACCCTGTAGTAGTAATCATGGAATGATATGGCATGCTTGTTAGTCATAAGCTGTACGAATATTTGAGTTTTTCTCTGTTCCTTCAATAAAAGTTATGAATAAAAAAACGTAAAGCTTGCATATAATAAAAACAGTACATATCTTTGCACCTGCATTACAGAAGTAACGCACCGGATGATTCGCTAGCTCAGC
>NZ_QRMP01000013.1 GCF_003473295.1 Parabacteroides sp. AM08-6 | reverse complement strand
AAACATATAAAACAAATCTTACGGCATTTATTTTTCTTTTTTCATAATTGCGATTTATGTATATTATATGTACGCGAAGAGAGAAAAAAATTAGTCTTACAAAAACTCGGATTATTTACATTATAGTACTTTCCCTCTGTCTCGGCAAATTGACAAGATGTTCTCCATTTCGGTGTTTCACTATCGGATTGATATGTTAAAAAGGGTTACATGTGCGGGTAATTTATTTTACCCGCCATACTAATCCCATTTAGTTGCCTTACTAATGACATTTTGATAGTCAGGAAAACTGACTTCCGGGACTTTCCGTCTACGTTCTTACAGAAACTTTTAAATATGTTTTTGGAGAAAGAATCAAGGTCATGAGCAGAAATAATCAATTAACCCATATCCTGGTACAACATTTGGGAAAAAATATGAATTTAGCCCGTATCCGGTTCCTCTCCCTGATGATTTTAGCACATTACTCGCCATTAAAGATAAAAGGAGTACTCATAGAGAATTTGGTAATTATGTTCTTCCGATACGTTTATCATCTGTTTCCATGCATAAAATCGATTCGGATGCTAATTTATCGTTATATGTTATTACATTTGCAAATAATGATTAAGCTATTAGAAAATGACTATCAGAAGAAACTTCATCAAACAATTAATAGCAGGAGGCATCTTATTGCCTTCTGCTCCTCAAATTCTATTAGGAAAGGATACAGTGACATCTCCTCCTTTGGTATCAAACAAATCGGATGTGAAAGAAATCCGTATTGCACTGATTGGCAAAGGGGGGATGGGTACGGCAGATACTAACACGGCTTTGTCGGTAGAAGGTGTAAAGTTGGTTGCCGTTTGTGATTTATATGATGCCCGTCTGGAATTGGCAAAAAAGCAATGGGGAGACCATATTTTCGTCACAAAAGACTATCAAGACATTCTTAATCGCAAGGATGTGGATGTGGTGTTAATCGGAACACCGGATCATTGGCATCAACCTATCTCCATTGCTGCTATGAAAGCCGGGAAACATGTCTATTGTGAAAAACCGGTGATTCATAAAATCAGTGAAGGGAAAGCATTGATTGATGCACAGCGTGTCAGTGGAACTTATTTTCAGGCAGGAAGCCAAGGTATGGCCTCTTTGGGTAACAGGAAAGCACGGCAATTAGTACAATCGGGAATTATCGGGAAAGTAAACTTCATCGACGGACAATTTACTGCCGGACCCGGAGAGCTAGGACATTATCCCATACCGGAAGATGCCTCTGAAAAAACAATCTGGTGGAAACAATTCATCGGGAATGCCCCTAAGCATGATTTCGACGCACAACGTTTTTTCTATTGGAGAAACTGGAAAGATTACGGGACCGGGATTGCCGGCGACTTATTTGTGCACGTGCTAGCCAGCCTGCATTTCATAACGGATGCCATAGGACCGGAAAAAGTCTACACAACTGGGGATATTCGCTACTATACGGACGGCTACCGGGATACTCCGGACATTATGTTAGGGTATTTCGACTATCCGGACCGGAATAATATCGGAGCATTTACAGTCCAACTAGGTGCTAATTATGTAGATGGTGTTTCCAAAAAATGGGGAAGTATGGACTTCCGTATTGTCGGTTCGGAAGGGACACTGGATGTAGCCTGGGACAAAGTGACTCTGAAAACAGCCCGCCCGATGGATATCCAACGCTTGGAAGCCTTGAATAAGATTGGACAAGGTATCGATACACCTGTCCAAAACACAGACTCTGAGTTTGTTTTCACGGCAGCACAAGGATATAAAGGCGGTCATTACGACCACTTCTATAACTTCTTTACCGGAATACGGAATAAAACGCCACTGGCTGCAGATGTTTTATTCGGCGTACGTTCGGCAGCTCCTGCTTTATTAAGTTATGAGAGCTATATGCGTGGAAAAGCAATTTACTGGGATGCAGAACAATTAAAAGAAACAAAAAAGAAAAAATAATACGGCTCTATGAAAATCTATGGTATTGTAACAACTATACTTTTTGCCTTTAGTTTTTGTGTACAAGGACAAAAACTGAACCAACTGTCCGACAAGGAGGTGAAAGAGGGATATCAACTTCTCTTTGACGGAAAATCCCTTGATAATTGGATTAATAATGCAGACGAATATTTTGTGGAAGACGGATGCATTGTCAAAAAAGCTTCCGGATTCGGTAATTTGTATTCAAAAGAAGAATTTGATAATTTCATTTTACGTTTCGAATTCCAATTAACTCCGGGGGCCAATAATGGATTAGGATTGCGTCACATCGTTATGCCTAAAGAGAAAGGGTATTTAGGGATGGAACTTCAAATTCTGGACAATGAAGATCCTCAATATAAGGACTTGAAGCCCTACCAGTATCATGGTGGTTTATATAATTACGCACCTGCTAAACGGGGATACCTGAAGCCTGTAGGAGAATGGAATGTACAGGAAGTGATTGCCGACGGTGCTACTATTAAAATTATACTGAATGGGACTGTCATTCTTGATGTGAACCTGAAAAAAGAGACACAAGGTATCCCCGCGGAAAAAATACAACCGGGTTTATTACGTTCCAAAGGACATCTTGCATTTCTCGGACACGATTCGGAGGTACGGTTCCGTAATATACGGATTAAGCCGATTGTGAAATAATGTCCCTTCCTTTTTCAACGAAGGAGTAACTAAATAAGGGACAGGCTCCATAAACAAAGCTTGTCTCTTATTTATGTTCCACTGAAATTACTAATTAATAAAATAATATCATGAAATTTATCTTATGCGTCCTAATTGCTGTTTCCGGCATTTTCAACTGCCAGGACATCATTTGCCAAAACAATAAAAAAGAGACCAAAGGGACATCTCACAATGATGTAGTAACAATCCAGCCTCAGGTTGGTTACCAAAAGATGCCAATAGATATTGCCCCTTACTTAGATAGCATACATTATGTAAGGCTTGAGACAACGGATGATGCCTTAATTGGTAATTTAACCAATGTAGAGGTTTATAAAGACAGAATCTATGTTTTGGACGACAAAACTTTATCATTATTCATCTTTGATTTAAACGGGAACTACCTGTCTAAAATACACAGCATCGGAAATGGACCGGAGGAATATATACAATTGGATTATCTCGCCATTGACATGGAACAGGACCAATTGGTTTTAACAGACTTAGGAAGTTTCAATATATTGTATTATACTTTAGATGGGAAATTCATTAAACGCCAAAAAGAATTCTTCAAGTCAATGCCAGGAGGGATGACTCCATTAGACAATAAGAAAACAGCTCGATTTACAGGTTTTGAAAAGACTGAGAAGGCTAAGCACAATCTTGTCATTCGTGATTCCAATATGCAAATAGAGAAATCTTATTATCCTTACATTTGGAATTCCCAGGAACACTTATGGCCGGCAAACACGATAAACGGAAACAATTTCTTACGCAACAACAATAAATACACTTATTTCAGTTCATTAAGCGACACTATTTTTCATATCACATCGAAAGGGCTATTCCCTGAATATCGAGTCGATATGGGGAAATATAGCTTTGATGCCTCCTGCTACACCAAAGATATCGATGATTTAAAGAATTATCTAAAAAATGGTACCTATGCGACTGTCTTTACATTCTTTGAAACGAAGAATTGGGTAATCATTAATTATCACTTGAATAAATATGGATATCCCTTTTACTGTTTCTATCACAAGACCGATGGAAAAACAATATGCGGAAACGAAATAAAAAATCAAGACGTAGATTTCTATCTTGACAATTTAGCCGTTTTCAATGACTTCTTTGTGACTTATACAAGTCCTTCATCTATATTGCATGAAGACAGTCCCATAAACGAGAAAGAACGCAAACAAATAATGAAGCTACGGAAAACTTTGACAGAGGAAGATAATCCGGTACTCATATTCTATAAACTAAAAGATTAATAATAATTTAAACTCATTCTTAAATCATGAACGTAGTGATGACTAAAGTAGCAACAACAGGATTACTTGCGACCTGCGCGATGACATTGACCTTGTTCACATCTTGCGAAACAAAGCAAAACGTGCTAACACCCGAAGAGATTGCCGATGGGTGGCAACTCCTTTTCGACGGACAAACTCTTGACGGCTGGAAAGATTACAATGGAACGACCCTTACCCAACCTTGGCACGTCGTGGACGGTTGCATCCAGGCCAAAGGAGACGGGAGTGATGCCAGCGGATATATCGTGACGGAAAAACAGTATGAAAACTTTGAACTTTCCTGGGACTGGAAACTCTCTAAAGGCGGAAACAGCGGAATGCTGTATCACGTAGTGGAACGCCCTCAATTTGCTGTTCCTTATGTAACCGGTCCGGAATATCAGCTGATAGACGAGCCGAACTTTCCTGAGCCACTGGAAGAATGGCAAAAGCTGGGTGTAGACTATGCCATGCATCTGCCTGACAAAGCAAAAATGAAAGTCAATCCGCAAGGACAGTGGAACAACTCGAAAATTGTATTCGACAATGGTCATGTGGAACACTGGCTGAACGGAGAAAAAATACTGGAATTCGAGGCTTGGACAGACGATTGGCATACAAAGAAAAACAGTGGTAAATGGGCAAATGCGCCCGAATACGGCTTGGCTAAAAAAGGAGTACTTTGCTTGCAAGACCATGGCTATCCAGCTTCCTTCCGCAATATTAAAATCAAAGAGCTCCCGAGAAAGACGAAAGAAGTGGTACTTTTCAACGGTGTAGACTTGAAAGGTTGGGAAGCTTACGGCACAGAACTTTGGTATGTAAAAGACGGTTTGCTGATATGTGAAAGCGGTCCGGATAAAAAATACGGATACCTGGCAACACGCGACTATTATGATGATTTCGACCTGACAGTCGAATTCAAACAGGAAGCAGACGGAAATTCAGGTGTATTCATCCGCTCTTTCGTTGAAAAAGACGTAAAAGTGAACGGTTGGCAGGTAGAGGTTGCTCCCAAAGGATGCGATACCGGCGGTATTTACGAGTCATACGGCCGCGGATGGTTAGTACAAATTCCGGACGAAAAAGAAACGATTCTAAAAGAAGGCGAATGGAACACTATGCGCATCAAAGTACAGGGTGACAACGTACAAACATGGTTGAACGGCCAGGAAATGGTGAACATCAACGATGAAAAGATTGGAGCCGGACAAGGCCGCATCGCCCTACAGATACACGACGGTGGCGGTATCAAAGTTCTTTGGAGAAATCTGAAGTTGAAAACTTTATAATCCGACAGCCTATACATAAAAACAGCTCCCGTCCCCAAAGAGTTGGGTCGGGAGCTGTTTTTTCGGTCGGCAACCTTCATATTCGGTCGACAACCCTATTACCCAGCTTGGCAACGAACCTTATTTGCGGTCACGTCCTCTACGCTGTCCCTGCGGAGGCTGTTGCTTTTCGAGATATTGCTTGTATTGTTCTTCCGTCAATATCTTTTTGATTTCAGCATTCCGTTCGTCACGCATGGTAATCATCTTCTCACGCATTTTCTGACGGTCATCGCCAGCTTCTTTACGCGCTTCCACCATCTTTTCCTGATACTTCTTACTGATTTTACGGAAATCAGCCGCCTGTTTTTTATCAAGCTTCAACTCGGTTATCATCTTCTCCATCCGTTTTGAGGGATCTTCTCTCTTTTCACCACTTTTGCCATTCTGAGCAAAAACTGTCACTGTACTAATCAGGACAACCAAAAGCAATCCTATTACCTTCTTCATAAACTATTACTTTAATTATATAACATAAAAAACTTATCTGTATTTGAAGCACTTCAGAATAATAGACCCGGAAAAAACAAAAAGGTTTAATGCTAATCGATTTTATTTTTCCCGGAAATCAACCTGATTTCTTTTTCACCCCGGAAAAACGTTCCCTGCAAGCCTTCCGGCAAAATTACCGTTCCCACGATTTTATTGCCCGATTTTCTTAAATCGATTTCGATAAGACCGGCCGGATGGGGAACTTTCCCTTTCACCTCTTTCAAATGTCCCAGATGAGGGGCTATACGAACCGAACGGAAACCAGGTTCAGCCGGTTCCACACCGCAGACCGTAGCCAGCATATCATAGACCGGACTCGCGCTCCAAGCATGGCAATCGGAACGGGTCGGTTCCGGATTTTCGGCAAACGTAGTCAATCCAATAGCCAACATATCTTTCCAAGGTTTCAACATATCGGTGTACTGTTCAGCCAATCCTACTTTCTTCAATGCACGGAATAAATAAAAACGATAATAGAATGTTGCCTGAATAAGCGAGGGGTCCGCATCTAATTTCTTAAACAAAGCTTCTTGTTTTTCCTGTGGGACTGCATCAGAAAGGATACCCATTATATTGGCATGCTGGCTATAACTTGTTTGATTCAAATCGTCGGCAAGCATCTGCTTTTGCTCTATCCAACAACGTTTATAGGTATTCGAACAAAGTGTCTGATACAACGATTGATAACGAGCGCCCAACTCCGGTTCGCCGAACCGGTTCAACAACTCGACAGCATCTTTCAATGTATAAGCGAACTGCAAGGAAAGGATAGCGGAACCTCCCGTTATGGCTCCCGGAGGAACACCTCCCAGCGGTTTTTCATTATTCCAAGGCCATTCGCGCGGCCAATCCACAAAGTTCCAATGCGGAACACCTCCCAGCATGCCTGTCTCCGGATTTACCTTATCGGCAAACCATTCCAATACAGTCTTTACACCGGGAATACAGCTTTTGATAAAAGCCTCATCATCACGATGCATCCAGTAATCATGTACCATATTTATCCAATAAAGTGAAAACGGCGGAATATACTGAGGCACGCGACTCGGATAACGACTGACTGTAATCCCTTCACTGGAACGTGAATAATCGAACATTTTAATCGCTTTACGCATCAACCTGTCGTCGCCATCCACATATAAAGAAATGAGTGCCTGAATACGCGTGTCGCCCACATATTGAAGCTGTTCATAATAAGGACAATCAAAATAGGTCTCATTAGCACAAAGCCGGGCCGTCCTCCATCCCACATTCCAAATATCTTTCATCGAAGCATCGTCACTCTCGAAACTTCCGTTTTCAACAAAAGGATAAGCCGTGTACATTCCATACAAATCCAATAGAGTAAGAGGTTCATCTTTCGTTTCAATCTCCATCTGCAGATAACGATATGTGCGGAACCACAAAGGCCGGAACAAGCGGTTCTCTCCGCCATCCGGATAAAATTTATCCACAAAGCCTTGGATGGAGCGCCCCTCAATCTCATTTCTGTTTCCCTTCTGCCCGTCCTTATACAGCGCCTCGCTATAGACCAACCGTATCGAACTACCTTTTCCTCCGGAGACTTTCAGTTCCGGATAGGCATTCGTCAAATAAGTCTGGTCAATCAATACCGAAATTTTCTTCTGCGCAGGAATAGTGACAGGTGCGTTACCTTTCAGGAAAGACGACGGAATTGTTTGTCCTTCCGAACGGCGTACCTCCACCATTCGTAATAAAGTTTCCTCCATCAAAGGAATATCTCTTTTACATAAAACCCAATCATAGCCCGTCCCCACTCCATAGGGTTGTCCCCGACCTAACTGCATAGCCGGTTTCCAGCCGGCATCATCATACGCAGGCGTTTCCCATCCCCACAGATACAATCCGGCTCTCACCTCATCGGCACAGCCTACATCCTGACGATATTCAACCGAAGGAGCATAAGCCTGACTGCGGACAACTTTCCAGGAGCCGTTCGTATTCACCACTTCTTCAGCGGAAGTATTTCCCTGAACTATCAAGCCGGTTTTCAAAGTCATCTGCGCTCCCGGCGTATAAACTCCGGCATTCCAAACTTGGGCAGCCAACACATTTCTACCCGGTTTCAACAACGGAGCAATATCAACGGTTTCGAAGTACCAGTGATTAATATCTCCGCGGGCGGGCCCTACACAAACAGCTTCCCCATTTACATACAAACGGTAACGGTTATCAGCGGACAGATTAATGACAAAAGTAGAAGGCTTTTCACTCAAATCAAAACTTTTACGAAAATGATAGACACCATAATCATAAAGCGACTCCGACGGACAAGCAATCCATTCCGCATGCCATTTGTTTTGCAACCAGACATTCGCCGGTTCCGCAGACATCCGGGAAACTGCATTTGCAGACTGAACAAGCAGACTGCCTACTATTAAAAGATAGATACAGATAGTTTTCATAAACCTTTATTTACTTCGCCGTAAACAATACCTTCTGCAGACCATTTCTGCAGGAAAAAGTCCAGTGAATTCAAGAAACGAGCGTAATCCTTATTAACAACATCTGTCCAACCAGTTTCAGCATAAGCTGCCAAACGGGGATAAATCTTCAGGTTCATACTTTCGACTGTCGGGATAAATTCGCCCCACATCTGGCAACCCAATCCCAAAACTTTATTCTTTTGTGCATCCGTCAACCCATCGGGTATCGGATTAAAATTATAGGCAGCTTTCAAAGGAATCGCATCATACGTATAATCCAGATATGTGTATTGATGATTGGAATTAACAACGTCATACCCCTGTTCAATCGTTTGCTTTACCAACGAAATATCTCCTTTCCAAAAATGGACAATTGTTCCGGGAGCTAACTTTTGCTTTACATCCGTATCGGACGCGGCCTGGTACTCATGCAATTTTGCTCCTGTAATCTCATTCCATCCCATCATCCGTCGACCTTTGGAAGCCAACAAGTTCGAAATATTATTGGTAAAGAACACTTGCAATTCAGCAGGAGTTTTCAGCTGGTTTGTAGCCATGTATGACTGTATGACAGGCGATTCCTTCCATTGATTATAACGTACCTCATCCCCTCCTATATGAAATACCGGAGCAGGAAACAAAGCGATAACTTCGTCCATCACATCTTCCAAGAACTCGATTACACGCGGGTCTGCGACATTATACACATCATACTGTACTCCAAAACGGCAAGAAACGTTTATCTGTTTACCGCTTGTCCCCAACCAAGGATAAGAAGCAACAGCCGCACTGGCATGCCCCGGCATTTCAATTTCCGGAACCACCATTATATGACGTTTAGCCGCATAATCCACCACTTCCTTTATTTGCTCCTGCGTATAAAAACCTCCATGCCGCTTACCATCGAATACATTACTTCCAAAATGATTAATCTCTGAAGAGTCACGAAACGCCCCTATTTCCGTCAGTTTCGGATATTTCTTTATCTCGATACGCCAACCTTGGTCTTCCGTCAGATGCCAATGAAAGACATTCATTTTCAACTCGGCCATCCGATCCAAAAGATTTAACACCACCTCTTTTCCTTTGAAATAACGCCCTTCATCCAACATAAAGGCACGCCAGGAAAAGGCAGGATAATCCGTTACAACTGCTTTTTGAACAGCCAATTTTCCATCTTTTTCTTTGATAATCTGACGCAGCGTCTGGACACCGTTCAATATGCCCACCGGAGTATTCGCCTGAATCGAAATCTTACCGGAAGCAGCTTCCAATATATAACCCTCCTTTTTGTCCGATAGCACGGTAGGGTCAAGCTGCAACAAGATATCAGCCTTATCCGCCCCCTCTCTTAACTGTACATCCAAAGAAAAATCCGATGACAGATAGGATTGCAGGAGCTGGGCTTCATTTGCCAATTCCGCCGGATACCCCACAACCGGTTTTGCTTTCAACTTGACCACACCGGGAGTATAGGTTATCGACGATGGTTGCGGAATAATCGCAAACTCTTCTATTGGAGAATCTTGGCAAGCCCAAAGAAGAATAAGGCAAAAAGAAAGAAAATAGTTTGTCTTCATTACATTTAGAATTTAAGTTAAAGAATAAAGCATTTATTTGTGAATTCAGACTATCAACATCTCCACGGACGTTGCCTGTTCAAAGGCTGAGACAAAATATCGGAGGCTATATTCACATCATCCACAATCTGGAAGTCATACATCCCCACGCAAATAAAATCGGCACCACCTTCGAAGGCATATTTAAATCCTTCTTTCGGGTGAATAGCCCCGGCAGCCAATACTTTGAAAGCAATCCAAGGCTGTTCAAGCCCATTCATATAAGCGATTGTTTCTTCCGGATTCGTACACCAGATGTTATCATGTTGCTCTGCCGGTTTTGCAGACCAGTAATTCGTGTGATGCAATGTTTTCACCCAATAATCAGGTTTCAAGCCAATGTCGACACAACGCTTGATAACTTCCAGGGAATGTGCCCCGATACCGGCGGGAACTCCTTGCTTGCGTATTTTCTCAAGCCATTCGCCTACCACTTCAAAGCTTCCGCCTTCACGCAGTATCTTTTCCGTTATCTCTCCCTGGATATAACAAGCAGCCGCACCGGAGTCGATAGACACCTGGATTCCTTTTTCCACATCCCCTACTCCTGCACAATCGGAAATAAATTGCAGCTTTCCACGGGTTTCTTTCCAGTAAGCATTGATAAGAGGAGTCAAAGAGGTGTTCAGAATGATACAATTCATACCGCATTGTTCCCCTAATTGAAACGTTTCAAACACTTTCTGCTGTGTGTGATATTTCTTTACCAAGTCCGGCACATAAATTAAATCGCGCGAATGTGCCCAACCACCAATCAGGTTACATCCCATAAACATGCGGCTCAATTCCACATTTCCTATTTTCGCATACGGCAATGTACCTTTCAGGTCTTCTAAATTCGAAAAACTAAAAGTTCGGGTAGTAGCACCGGAAATAGCATCGATAGCTACTCCTTGTTTAAACGTTTTTGCTTTCACCGCACTCCACGTAAATATTCCGGCAAAAGGCAAAGAGATAAGATTGTATAGAAAATTACGCCGTTCCAGAGTCTCTTTCTGTTCGCGAGCAGCCATCTGGCAAGGATATTCATGCGGGGAAGTCTCGCTCTTTCCTCCTTTACGGGATAATTTTGCAGCCAGCTTTTTCACGGTGTTCCAATCAACCAGCGAGATGGACGGTAAATAAGCCAAAATGATTAAAGCAATCATCTCTATCAGATTTTTATCTATAATCATATAGGTACCTTCCTTCATGGAATCCGGAAGAGTGAAAGGCGGGTTTGCCACATAATACAATAACAACAGGCACGCACCTGCAATACTTGCCAAACGGGTAAACAAACCGAACATCAGGGCAAGACCAATCAATATCAATCCCCAGATATTACAAAAGTTCACGATAGAAAGTACTGTCGCATTTTCGGCCATCGCATGGAAAACACCAGAGAATATCCAGTCGGAATACAATAAATAACTGGCTGCACTCCAAGTCGGGTCAAGTAATTTAATTATTCCTTCATATAAGAAATGCCAACCTATCAATATGCGTAATAATAATACCAACAATAATTGGGTATTGCTGAAAATGATTTTAGAAGTAAGTTTTTTCATCCATATATCTATTTAATTAATAATATCAGACCGAAAGAATCTCACAATAAGCATCTCACACATCCGGCTAAACCGAGAGTATCCGAAACAAATATACGCTTTTTTTCGGGATAATACCAATTTGTATCAAAATCTCTTCTTTTTTAATCAAATCGATATGTGAAAAAATATTACCCGTGCGGGTAAATCGTTTTACATGCGGTAGTAATCCGATTTAGTTGCTATTTTAATAGCATTTTGATAATTGGGAATTTTCCTTTTCCGGGTATCATTTTCTTGATTCATTAAAAGTTGCTATATTTACACAATTCATTTTAATCACATGGCATGATAACACATAAATTACGCAAGTTTTCATTCTTTCTTTCAATCATTTGTACTAGTTTACTGGTACAGGCTTCGGGACAAAAACCTTCCGGGTTATTAACTGATTTGATTGAACATAGCGAGCGAACCTGGATAAACGGTTTTCTGTCCAACATTCCCGTCTGGGAAACAGACGAAATGATTGAACCATTTGAATATGTGCAAATCCGTTCCACTCATCCTTCATTCAGTTGGATTGTTCCGGGAGAAAGACAAAATACTTTCCAGACAGCTTACCGGATTATCGTATCCGACAATTATACGGAGGCAGTTTCCGGAAACGGCAATGTTTGGGATAGCGGATTGGTAAAAGATAAAAAATCGACCGCCGTTCTCTACGGAGGAGCAGCCTTACAAGCAAACAAGCTCTACTTCTGGCGGGTAAAAACCGTTACCGATACGGAAGGCGAAAGCGAATGGTCGGACATAAAAGCTTTCCGGACAGCACCTTCCCTTTCGGAATATGCAGCCACTCATTATCCACAGGTAAAAACAACGGATTATCCGGTTTCCATCCGGTCGGTGGCAAAAGATGTCTGTTTGGCCGACTTTGGGAAAGATGCTTTCGGACAATTATTGTTGACGCTGACCTCCTCTTCAGAAAACGATACGGTAACCGTACATCTGGGTGAATGCTTGGATAAAGGCCGTATCAACCGCAAGCCGGGAGGAACCATCCGTTACCACCGTTACCCGCTGGCCTTGCTGAAAGGGACACATACATACCGCATTAAAATAGCAAAAGACAGACGGAATACAGGCAAAACAGCTGTGTTAATTCCGGCCTACGTCGGCGAAGTCGTCCCTTTCCGTTTTTGCGAAATCGAGGGATACAGCTCTGTCCTGAAACAAGAGAATGTTGCCCGCGAATATATTCATTATCCGTTCGACGAAACAGCTTCCTCATTCCATTGCAGCAATGACACGCTTAATCAAATATGGGATTTATGTAAATATTCCATCAAAGCAACCTCTTTTGCCGGTATTTATGTGGATGGAGACCGGGAACGTATTCCCTATGAGGCAGATGCCCTTATCAACCAACTGAGCCATTATGGAGTAGACCGGGAATACTCGCTGGCGCGCCGCTCGTACGAATATTTACTGAATTATCCAACTTGGCCGACAGAATGGATTCTGCAGGCTATTCTCATTGCCTGGAATGATTATCTGTATACGGGCGACAACCGTTCGTTGAAAGCAACTTATGAACAGCTAAAGCCCCGTACTTTGATGCAGTTGAAAGAGAAGAATGGACTCATCAGTACAACAACCGGGCTTCAGACTCCTGAATTTCAGGCTTCTATCCGTTTTAACGACAAAATCAAAGATATAGTAGACTGGCCGCATACCGGAATATTAGGCTTAAACAACGAAGAGGGCGGCGAAACGGATGGCTTCGTCTTCACGGACTACAACGTCGTAACAAATGCCTACCATTATGAAGCGCTGAAACAAATGGCCGCCATCGCCCAAGTAATCGGAGAAACAAATGATGCGGACTACTATATGCAGCAAGCTGAAAGATGCAAAAAACAATTCAACCAGTCATTTTTCAATCAGAAAAAAGGAGTTTACCGGGATGGCATTTCAACCGAACATGCCTCTTTGCATGGAAATATGTTCCCGTTGGCTTTCGATATAGTGCCGGACAAAAATAAAAAAACAGTATTAAGTTTTATCGAAACCCGGAATATGGCGTGCAGCGTGTACGGTTCCCAATTCCTGATGGACGCACTTTACAATGCGGGAGGTGGCGACTATGCGTTGCAGATGTTGACGAAAACGGACGACCGGAGCTGGTATAATATGATTCGTGTAGGTTCCACAATTTCATTGGAAGCCTGGGACAATAAATATAAACCCAACCAAGACTGGAATCATGCCTGGGGAAGCGCGCCAGCCAACATCATTCCCCGGAAATTGATGGGAATCGAACCGCTCAGTCCGGCATTCGAGACATTCCGTATCAAACCTCAACCGTCCACATTGGAAGAAGCATCCATAAAAATGCCCACTATACGGGGAGAGATACAAGTTGCGTTTACAAGCAATCCGGACAATTTCGTACTATCTGCCACTATCCCAGCCAACACACAGGCCGACATTTATCTGCCGGTAAAGGGAAAAGTTAAAAGCGTAACGATAAACGGCGACAAAGTGACAAAACTCAAACAAGCGGACGGATATGTTATTCTGGAGAAGATTGGTTCCGGCAATTATCGGTTCGAAGTAAAAATAAGATAAACAGAAAAGTCTGCGCAAAACGCGGGTAATCTTTCAAACAGCATGAATATCAAGCAGCAAAAGAGCTTTCACTGTTCGTCTTTATTTTTGTTAATAATACAAAATCAAGTCACACATTATTAAACTTCTGTCTTTTTCCCTTGTCTATCTTTTCGTACTTAATACTTGGAAAGATAAAATAAAAGTTATGAAATTGGGAAGATGTTTATTGATGTTGTTCCTTATCCTTCTGGCGATACCTACGTATGCGCAACAAGAAGGCGTTAATATAACGGGAACTGTGGTTGAGGAAGGTACGGACGAGCCTATCGTACAGGCTACGGTTCGTCTACTGAGTGTGAAAGACAGTACAATGGTCGGAGGAGTTGCCAGTTCGCGCGATGGGAATTTCACGCTGAAAAATGTAAAAGCTGGCAACTATTTATTGCATATTTCTTATATCGGTTTCGACCCGCTTTACCAACCGCTACGTATCACGGGGAAAAGCAATCCGGTAAAATTAGGCAAACTTGAACTAAGCGACGGAACCTATCAATTAGATGAAGCTGTCATCACAGGAAAAGCTCCCGAAGTGACTGTACGTAACGACACGATGGAGTACAATGCCGACTCCTATAAAGTAACCGAAGGCTCCATGCTCGAAGATTTGCTGAAAAAGATGCCGGGTGTCGAAATAGACAGCGATGGAAAAATCACCGTGAACGGTAAAGAAATCAAGAAAATCATGGTAGACGGCAAGGAGTTCTTCTCCGATGACCCAAAAGTGGCATCCAAAAATCTCCCTTCCAAAATGATTGACAAAGTCCAGGTTCTGGACAAGTTGAGCGATATGGCCAAAATGACCGGTTTCGACGATGGGGAGGAAGAAACCGTTATCAACCTGACAGTCAAGCCGGGGATGAAACAAGGATGGTTTGGCAATGCCTTCGCCGGATACGGAAGTGAAGACAGGTACGAAGCCAATGCAATGGTAAACCGTTTCATCAATAACGACCAGATTACATTTATGGCGGGAGCCAACAACACCAACAATATGGGTTTCTCCGATCTTGGTTCCAGTATGTTCCAGGGAATGGGCGGACAACGCGGAGGACGTTCGAGGGGAGCCGGAAACGGTATCACTTCTTCCGGCAATGCGGGCTTAAACTTCAGTAAGGAATTTAAACCAGAAGTGATGACACTTGGCGGT
This sequence comes from Parabacteroides sp. AM08-6, assembly GCF_003473295.1. Taxonomy (GTDB): domain Bacteria; phylum Bacteroidota; class Bacteroidia; order Bacteroidales; family Tannerellaceae; genus Parabacteroides. The sequence goes on along the minus strand of NZ_QRMP01000013.1, from coordinate 74,191 downwards.
AATGTGCGTTACTCGCATTCCGACAACGATGCACAAAGTAAAAGTAACAGACAGAACATTCTGCCAAACGACAGTTCTTCTTACTATAACGAACAAAACGGTAGCAGTACGCGAAACGACAATATCGGTGCAGATTTCCGCATGGAATGGAAGCCGGATACGATGACACAAATCATTTTCCGTCCTAGTTTCAGCTATAGCAATAGCCACAACCGGGAAAACAGCATGTTTAATACTTTGGCGGGAAACAGAGATACGGTCAACATTGGAGAATCCAATTACGCTTCAGACGGTGAAGGCTATAACCTGAATGCCCAACTGGAATTCAGCCGTCGGTTGAACAGCGAAGGACGTACGTTCAGCGGTTCGTTGTCGGGTGGATATAACGACTCCTACAATAAAGGATTGAACTACTCCAATACGCAATATCTGTTAGCCTCCGAAGCAAATAATAACGAACTGGTAGACCAACGTTTCCGCTACGACAATTCCGGCTTCAACTACCGCGCTTATTTGTCGTGGGTCGAGCCTATCGGACACAACAATTTTATCCAGGCGACCTACAGTATCAGCCAGAATAAACAGGAGTCCTTGAAAAACTCCTACACGCGGGAAGAAGGAAGTGAGGAATACAATCAGTTGGATACAGCTTACAGCAAAAGTTATCGCAACAACTTCATTTCCCAACAAGCCAGTTTAGCTTTCAAGGCAGTACGTGAAAAATATGATTATACAATCGGTATGACGGTCGACCCGTCGCACAGCACAAGCGAGAACTTCGTCGGCGACAGCGTTCTTTCCAAATTGAGCCGCAACGTAGTAAACTTGTCTCCGATGGTTCGGTTTAACTATAAGTTCGACAAACGAAGCAACCTCCGTATCAATTACCGCGGACGTACAAGCCAGCCGAGCATGACGCAATTGCAGCCGGTAGCCGACATATCCGACCCGTTGAACGTGACTATCGGTAATCCGGACTTGAAACCGACGTACACCAACGATTTGTCCGTGCGTTTCCAGAAGTTCATTCCGGAAAGACAAACAGCTCTTATGTTTATGATGAACTTCGGCTATGTAATAAACGATATTGTCAACAAATCGACTTACGAAGAAGGCACTGGCCGTCAGATAAGATCTTATGAAAATGTAAACGGCAATTATAACGGCAACGCACGTTTAATGTTCAACACCCCTTTGAAAAACAAAAAATTCTCCGTCAACTCCATGACGATGGGGTCGTATGCCAACAGCAATGGTTTCATCAACAGCGAAAAGAATACCAACAAGAACATCGTCCTCATGGAACGTGCCGGCATCGACTTCCGTTCCGATTATCTGGACCTCGGCGTAAACGGGAACATCCGTTACAACGGTACGAACAACTCGCTGCAAGGACAAAAGGACCAGAACGTGTTCAATTACGGAGTCGGAGGGAATACGACTATCTACTTGCCGTATAACTTCAAAATCGAAAGTGATGTAAACTGGTCGACCAACTCCGGTTATACCGATGGATTCAAGCAAAACGAAGTTCTTTGGAACGCTTCCGCATCCAAATCTTTCCTGAAAGGGAACCAAGCTACCATTCGCTTTAAGTTTTACGACATTCTGCAACAACGTAGCAATATCTCCCGTAACGTAACAGCCAGCTACACCCAGGATAGCGAATACAATACGTTGAGCAGCTACTTTATGGTACACTTCATCTATCGCTTCAGTATCTTCAAGGGAGGAGCATCAGCGAGCGATGTAGAAGGTCCGGACAGAGGCCCGGGACATGGCCGTATGGGTCCACCTCCGGGAGGTAGATTTTAAACAGACCGATGAGAAATAAAAAGCAACCGCATGTTTGAATGAATGCATTCCATGCTATTTTCAGAAAGGTGTACACTTTTTCAATTTTAGGTGTACACCTTTTGAGGTTTTGATATACATATCTTTCAATTTAGGCATACACATCCTTTAATATATCAGGATGTTTCCGGGAAACCAATCTGATTTTAGAAAAAAGAAAGAAACCTTTGTATCAAGGAAGGGTCGAGGAATATCGGATACAGAAAGCCATACAAGGCTCCGTAGAAGTGAGCGTTATGATTGATGTTGTCTCCCACCCGCTTTGCCATATACTGGCAATAAGCCAGATAAAGGACTCCGAAAATAATCCCCGGTATGGGAAGAATCGCAAAAAACAATATCTTTCCCCACGGGTCAAAGAAGATAGAAGTAAACAGAACTGCAGAAACAGCCCCGGAAGCACCTATCGACATATAGTACGGATTATTGCGCCGCCTGATTAAATCGTAAAGGGAAGCGGCAATCATTCCGCCGAAATATAATCCCAGATAAGCGAACTTTCCGAAACCGACATAAGGAAACAGTTTCTCCATATAAAGGCCGAACGACCAAAAGGTAAACATATTAACCAGCAAATGCGTCATATCCGCATGTACGAAACCGTGTGTGATTAACCGGTACCATTCGTTATCCCGGACGGTACGATAAGGAATAAAAGCCAGTTTCCGAAAAAGACTTTCGTTCTGGAAGCAAAGGTAGGAAACGACAACCGTTACTCCGATAATCAGATAAGTAATCATACGTTTTTTTTCTTTTTAATCGGACAAAAGTAATAAAGATTGAACAAACCTGTGGCCATACGGTTTATCAAAAAGGACATTTAAGCTTGCTAATATCAAATCTGCTTCTTATCTTTACATTTTATAACAAACAGGACGATAAACAGGATGCTGGCAGCCATACACATACATATACAATGGATAGTCGGTACAATATTTATTATATTGTATTCTGTCACTATCCTCGGATTAGTGTTGGTTATCATTACCGAAAACAGAAATCCGTTGAAAACCATCCCATGGGTAATCGTTCTTTTGCTTGCCCCGGGTATCGGACTTTTATTTTATTTCTTCTTCGGGCAGGATAACCGGAAACTGCGAATCATCTCCCGACGCACATATAAAAGGATAATGAAACGTCCGCAGGAAGGGAAACTGCCACAAGACAGTTGTAGTGTACCAGCTCCTTATCAGCCGTTGGTAACTTTGTTGTCCAACAGTAACCAATCGTCCCTGCTTTATGGCAGCGACATTACAATCTACACAAACGGTCCGGATAAGTTTCACGATTTAATACAGGAGATAAAAAAAGCAACCCACCATATTCATCTCCAATATTACATTTTTTGTGACGACGAAATCGGTAATCAAATAAAGAAACTGTTAATAGAAAAAGCAAAAGCCGGTGTACAAGTACGTGTCCTGTATGATGATGTCGGTTGCTGGAAGGTAAAAAACAGATTCTTTAACGAGATGAGGGAGAACGGCATAGAGGTATACGCTTTCCTGAAAGTTGCTTTTCCTATCCTTACCAGTAAAGTAAACTACCGGAACCACCGGAAGATTGTTGTCATTGACGGGAAAGTCGGATTTATGGGAGGAATGAATATTGCCGACCGGTACAACAAAGGCACGGACTGGGGCACTTGGCGAGATACACATTTCAAGATTGTCGGAAGAGGCGTACATGGTTTGCAGGCTGCATTCCTGATAGACTGGTATGTCGTCAGCAAGAAACTTCTCAACGAAAAAATTTACTATCCCCCTCTTCCTATCTATAGCGAAGATAATATCATGCAGATTGCCACCAGCGGCCCGGTCGGACAATGGCGAACCCTGTTGCAAGCCACCGTCTTCACGATTGCCAACGCTAAAAAGTATATCTTTATCCAGACTCCTTATTTCTTACCTACGGAAGGAATCAACCAGGCATTGCAAACAGCGGCTTTAGGAGGTGTGGATGTAAGACTGATGCTGCCTAAACGCTCGGATACCCGGACTGCCAACATGGCGACTCACTCCTTTATTGACGAAATGGTAAAAGCCGGGGTAAAGGTATATTTCTACAAACCGGGATTCCTACATTCCAAACTACTGGTGACTGATGATGAACTAACTTGCATCGGTTCCGCCAACATGGATTTCCGTAGTTTCGAACATAATTTCGAAATCAATTCGTTCGTTTATCAACCATCCTTTGCCCATCAAATGAGAAAAGTCTTTCTGCACGATATGCACAACTGCGAACGACTGGTTCCTTCACGCTGGCTGAGACGTCCGCGAAAACAACGTATAGCAGAATCATTTATGCGTTTGTTTTCTCCTCTTCTTTAATAAAAATAATAACAAACAGATGCCAGAAGCATCAAGTGAAAAATCCCTTTGAAATTCGTTATTGAAGGTAAAGAGTATCACGGAATTGCCGTGGGAGTTTATCGGGTTGGGATAGAGTGACAGTGTAGTTCCCCTGCGGAAATTTTACCGATTGACTGTGGAGCTTATATCCTGTCCCCAGTTTGCCGACTGTACGTGTGAATAAATATCATTATAATATTTACGATCTTCCCAACTCATCTTCTCGACTTCTTCCATATTCGGTGTGCCAAAGGCATCTTTGAAGCGGAACATCGGGTCAAGATGTGCGGCATAATTCCAGTTGAGACAGGTAAACGCCCCATTTTCGCGCCTAAGCCCACTCACATTGAAGACCTCCATTTGTAATCCCCTTTGCTGCCCGGGGAAAAGAGATTGATCCCAGTTCATGGACTGTTTGGAATTATGGGCAGAGATACGTGCTACTTTCAGGTAATGTTCATTGCCGGTTTCCAGGTAGAGGCGATAAAACGCAAAGGAACTCCATGCAAATCCGAGGTCTGCTCCCGCATGTCCCATGGCAATAATGTGTTGTCCCACAATGCTACGGTCTCTTGGGTATTTCGTGGGACGGTTACCCTTATCATTTTCAACGGGTATCTCCATGCAATGAACCCAACTTTCCGTATAAGTAGCAGCTTGTTCGGCCGCCGTCAGCCATTTAGCATCTTTCGTCAGGTCGTAAAGAGCCAGGAATCCGTTGAGAGCCATTTGGCCTGATTCGCTGTCATACGTCTGGGGATTATCAATCACACAGGAAACATAAGTATAGGTGTTATGTATATTCTTATAGCAAAAATCGCCTGCCTTTTCAGCAGCTTCCCTATACTTATTATCACCGGGACTATCCGCTTGTGCTGCGATATGAAGTTCCACAAGATAACGGACCGCACAAATTGTCAGAAACTTATTTGAATTCGTAACCGGATGTTTTCCCTGAGCATTTATGACCTTATGATTATAAGAAAAATAATAGCTTCCATCTTCGTTCTGGTTGTCTATAAGCCAGTCGCCATATCTTTTGCAGGCTTCCAGCCATTCAGGTTTTTCGATGCCACTACGTTTGGCAAACGCCCAAGCGGCAATCAGGCTTTCCATGCCTCCTGTATTAACACGCAGGTTGCTTCCGTCGCGGAAAGTGCCGGTCTTTCCCCACCAACCCGGATCATACCAATCACGTGGTAATCCTAAAGATGTCTGGCTTTTGGATGCCCAGAAGTTCAACACGGCTTCCCCTTTTTTTATCATATCGTTATTACCGGTTTCCACTCCTTCCCGATAGATATAATATCCGGTTGCAACCTGCATGCCTACAAATCCCATTTGGTAATCATAGTTCCTGGGTTTAAAAGTGGTGAGGTCTACCTCGAAAGGCCAACCCGCTGCATCGTACTTACCTCCCATGCTCGTGTCTTCCCCATAATAATACATTAAAGTTTCGATGATACCATGATAGGTTACATCGAGATTGACCGGATAAATAGTCGGATTGTATAATTCGAAAGCATGTCCCCATGAGTCTTTCACTGCCGTAGCATAGTCATTTACACTTGAGAAACAAAGTTCCAGATTATATTCATGCACTAAATCATCTTGTACGGGATGATGGCGTGGGCCGCGTCCCCCTCGTCTCCCGGCCTCCGAACCGGGGTATATGAAATTCGTATAAATCACGTTATTTTCTCTCTTTATTCCCAATGAACCGAACTGATAATCAGCACCAGTGTCAATCCCGTTTCCATCGGCGATAACCGTTTCGCATTTGGAATCTTTATGAATGATTGAAAGGGTGAAATTCGTTCTTGGATTGCGAAACATAACAAGAGGCAATGTAATCCTGTCTTCCCGATAATAAAAATAGGTATCGTTGACCTGCGGGATATGCTTCGGAATATTCCCGGTTACAGTGAAATTACCTTTATACCATACGGCAGGTATAAAATATTCGTTCCGGGTAAGATTCGTCGCTTGCTCGTCAGTACGAAAACCGAAAAAGGAGTTGAAGAAACAATCGCCTGCTTTGGAGTTTGATAATTGGATTTTGCGCTGAAGCTCAATGATTCCGTTGCCTTTGGCAATATATATATCAGAAACATTAAAGTTCGTCCCCAAGCTTGTCGTGAGCAATGCCTGACAGGTAAGCGTATTGCCATTAAGCTCACACGAGCTATAGTTTCCCGAAAGCTCCTTTGAGCCGGCTAATTCCAGAAAAATCGTGGCATCCGGGTTGATTGTGGGTATCGGGGTTCCCTGATAAGAAAAATTTAATTTATAGAGCCCTTCATCCACGGCTTTCACCGTTATTGATACATCGCCGGAAACCAAGACGGTACCATCATTTGCAAACAGAGAACAAGGCATTACTAAAATGAAGATTGAGAAAATGCGGATGACATCAGTCTGAACGACAACTCTGTTTAATGAGAAAACACTCATTAACGACATTAGCAACCTGCGAAAAGATAATTTATTCATAATATTGATATTAGTATCATAAAAACAAGCAACCCTGCAAAACTACGTTTTTTTGTAGAAGATACTGAAATTGACGGAACCGTAAACACGGTGTTGGTGGAAATAAGGTAAACCGGAAAAATCGTTTGTCTTAGGATGTTCCATCACAAACAAACCGCCGTCGCGCAAAAGGTCACGCTCAAAGACAAGAGCAGGAACTTCCGGTAATTCTTTTAACGCATAAGGCGGGTCGGCAAAAATGAAATCGTAACTCTTAGCCGGTGCGGAATTCAGATAACGGAATGCATCTCCCCGGATTAACTGAAGCGCATCCGTTTTGAGTTCTTTGGCAACTTTAGCTATAAAAGAAGCATGCGCATTGTTTTTTTCCACAGCTGTCACACTCCGGCACCCGCGAGAAAGCAGTTCAAAGGAAATACTTCCCGTACCGGCAAACAAGTCCAGCGCATCCATGCTATCCAAATCAATCAAATTACCGATAACATTAAAAATATTCTCTTTAGCAAAATCCGTTGTCGGACGAGCACTGAATGTTGAGGGGACGTCAAAACGACGACGACCGTAAATACCACTTATTATTCGCATAATGATAAAGCTATTAAATCCAAAGGAGCTTGTACTATTTCCGACCCTAACAAATAGGCTTCGGAAGGTATTTCCAACGGCTCGATATATTGTAAATAGTTCCGCAATGTCTTTACGACAGTATTACACAAAGAGGTTTCACCTAAAAACCGCAATTGGTCTTTCTGTTGATTCATGCCGACCTGTTTCCATATGTATAAAATATAGTAGAGAATATCGTCGGCATGTTCATAACTAAATGAATTAACAAACATCAAATTCCCCTGCGCATAACAAACGATATCTATCATCCGGCGATGCAATACCACATACAGTTGCTTGGGTAAACGCGTCCGGCTCTGTTTTTTCCAAAGAGAAAGCACCGGATACATATGATGAACATACCGCGGATTAATCAAAGAACGGGAGCAAAACTCATAGACCTCTTCCTCTATTCCGAACACAAGTTCGGCTTCTTCATCGTACAGCCTATTATTCAGACACCGTCCTTCAGAAGAGGAAAAAGCAAACGATAGAAATTCATTCTGCCGTTTATCTTGATAAACATCTTCCGGAACCAATAGATATTGAGGGGAAACAACAACTACATTTATCCGTTTGTATGTCCAGGTAAGGAAATCGTTTTCGAAGAAAAATTCTTTTAATGAAGATATGTAAGGTTTTGCCCGGTCAAATTCCACATCCCGGTAAAAGAATGTATCACCCACCGAAGGAATATAACCGGAAAAAGAAAGTCCACCCGACCGAAGCCGGATGGACAATATATACATTTCCGAGTTATTCGTTGCTAACTTATCAGAAACAGGAATAGCCATAGGCTGCTATTAATTTTCCCAGTTACCTGCGTTGTTATTGATTTCCGTCAATGAACCTACACGCAGCCCCGGATATTTATCCATCTTTTCAGCTTTGTGTTTTTCGTTGAATACCAACTGCTTGTTCAGGTCACCCAGATAATCATCATACAGTACGCCACACTGGAACACTCTTACCGTATAACCACTGGGACTAACCAGAGTAGCCGTATCCATGGAGAACTGAATGTTCATACCCGGTACAGTAGCCATCGCATCCACATCGTAACCTGTTCCAAACAATGTATCCACGGCAGTTACCCACATTGTATCACGTTTAATCAAACCTTTTTTTACGGCTTCTTGTTCCGTCATACCTTTTTCCAGTTGCTCGTCAGTCAAAACACCTTCTTTGACAATGAACGGGAGTTTTTCTTCTTTCAAGAACTTAGACAATTCCGCAAAATTTGCAGCATGCACACCGTATACGTTCTTATACTCTATCTGAGCTTTACGGATGTCGATAAGACGCTTTTGAATCAAAGCTTCACGACTTTCCCTTTCTTCTTTGAACTCGATAGGAGTCATAATACTTCTGTAGCACATGTACACAAGCAGTAACACCGCTGCAGCTAATAAAATTTTCAATGTAACTTTCATGGTTTGTATTGTTTTTTGAATTTATTTCGTTCGGCAAATTTAAAAAAGAATATTTAATACACTACCTTTATAGCGAAAATTATTGCAATCAAAATGATAAATAGTTATTTAAGCCGCCAAATTACACAAAATTTCCCGTATAAACCAACGGATGATCAACTTTTAGCGTTAAATATACTGGCGGACTTTCTACTTTCGGATATTCAGGATTCTCTATTATTGCTCAAAGGATATGCCGGGACAGGAAAAACTTCATTGGTTGGCGCCCTCGTAAAAACAATGAACGAATTGAAGCAAAAAAGCGTCTTACTCGCTCCTACGGGACGGGCGGCAAAGGTTTTTTCCGGATATGCTGGGCAAAAGGCTTATACAATACATAAAAAAATATACCGTCAGAAAGCTTTTTCCAACGAACCGACAGGGTTTCTTCCTGCCGATAATCTGCATAAAGACACCTTGTTCATCGTAGACGAAGCCTCTATGATTTCCAATGACGGGACGGATTCGTTCGTGTTCGGAACCGGACGGTTGTTGGACGATTTGATACAATATGTCTATTCCGGCGAAAACTGCCGGTTGATACTCATGGGCGACGTGGCACAGCTGCCCCCCGTTATGCAAAGTGAAAGTCCTGCCTTGAACGTGGAAATCCTGAAAGGTTATAACCTGAATGTAGAGGAAATCACGCTTACTCAGGTAGTCCGCCAAAGCGGGGATTCCGGTATTCTGTTCAATGCGACCCGGCTACGTGACGCACTGCGAAACGAAATGGTTGAGATATTCCCCAAATTGCGTCTGAAAGGGTTCGCCGATTTTCGAAGAGTGAGCGGCGAGGAACTGATTGAGGAGATTTCTTCAGCCTACAGCCGCGATGGTATCGAAGAGACAATGGTTATCTCCCGTTCCAACAAACGGGCCACAATCTACAACAATGGCATCCGCAACCGGATTCTGTACCGGGAAGAAGAACTTTCATCGGGTGACAGGCTGATGGTTGCAAAAAACAATTATTTCTGGACAAACGACTGTAAGGAAATGGATTTTATCGCGAACGGAGAAATCATCCAAGTGCTGCGGGTTAAGCGGACTACGGAGTTGTATGGCTTCCGCTTTGCTGATGTAAATATCCGTTTTCAGGATTACGAGATTGAAATGGAACTTAAAATCTTACTGGATACATTGCAGACTGACTCGCCGGCCTTACCGAAGGACTTGAACGACAAACTTTTCTATACCATACTCGAAGATTATGAAGATATTCCGACTAAGGCCGGAAAAATGAAAAAGATGAAGGCCGACCCCCACTATAACGTCCTACAGGTAAAATACGCCTATGCCGTCACCTGCCATAAAGCACAAGGCGGGCAATGGATGAACGTATTCCTAGACATCGGGTATATTACGGAGGAGATGCTGGGCGAAGATTTCTACCGTTGGCTATACACAGCTTTCACACGTGCCACCCACCGGCTGTATCTGGTAAACCTGCCCGATGAATTTATCGAATAACTAAATGTTATCACTATCCCGTGTAAATGGAATTAATTGAGCAGGCAATTTGAATTACCCGCACGGGTAATATATTTTAACATAACAATATTTTATGGGATAACAGCGTTACATATATAAGAAATGACTATTTTTGTTGCAAGATAAACGAACCGTTGATTCGTGACGTTTTACAAAAAGGTAAAAAAGGAATGGCAAATAAAGACAAAATAGATTATCTGCTTTTAGACATCAGGGAACTCGAGACACTGATTGCCGGAATGCGGAACGCGGAAATATATCCGGTTTCTTTTTTCGGACAAACATTCAATCTGACTCATAAGATACTAAAAGAGTTGCATACGCTTGAAACGGAACAAATAGATATGCTCCGCAAGCAAATGGAAGAGCATCAGGCAATGATACAATCTATGCCGGGACGGGTTGCAACTCCAATGCCTGAAATTCCTAAAGAAAAAGAAGTAATCCAAGTCCCTGTTCCGGAAAAAAAAGAAGTGGTCGTAGCGGCGAAGGAGGAAACAATTCCGGCTCCCGAAAAAACTACGGAAGCTCCGATACCTCCAATACAAGAAGAAGCGACTCCTGTTATTCCGGAGAAACCTGTTGCGGAACCGATTATTGAGGTTCACCCGAAACCGGAACAGAAATCCGAGCCGGAACGGAAACCGGAACCGGAAATCATTCCCGAAGCAACAGCCAAATCTGCCGCAAACGAGAAAACGGGACTATTCCTCAATGACATACTGGAGAAAAAAAATCTATCCGATTTCCGGAAAGCATTCAGTTTGAACGACCGTTTCCGCTTTCGCAGGGAATTGTTTGGTGGCGACGAAGGACGAATGAACAAGGCAATAAACGACCTCAACAATATTCATTCGTATGAAGACTCCATTACTTATTTGAATAACGAATTAAAATGGAATATAGAAGATGAAGCGGTGGCGGATTTTATCAAACTGCTGGAAAAACGCTTCCTCTGAATAATGTAAATATGGCAAAACTAACTGTAGTACCTACCCCCGTCGGAAATCTGGAAGATATGACATTCCGGGCTATAAGAGTGCTGAAAGAGGCAGACCTCATTTTGGCGGAGGATACGCGTACTACCGGTATTCTGCTCAAGCATTTCGAGATACAGAACCGGATGCAGTCGCATCATAAATTCAATGAACATAAAACGGTCGAACAAATTGCCACCCGCATCAAGGGAGGCGAGAATATTGCGCTTGTGTCCGATGCCGGTACACCTGCAATTTCGGACCCGGGATTTATGCTCGTCCGCGAATGTGTCCGCCAGGGTGTCGATGTGGAATGTCTGCCGGGAGCAACCGCTTTCGTGCCGGCTTTGGTAGCATCGGGATTACCGAACGAAAAGTTCTGTTTCGAAGGTTTCCTTCCTCAAAAAAAAGGACGGCAAACGAGACTGAAAGAGCTATCCGCGGAATACCGCACCATCATTTTTTATGAATCCCCTTTCCGGCTGGTTAAGACACTTACCCAGTTGGCTGAATTTTTCAGTATGGACCGCCCCGTTTCCGTCTCCCGTGAAATATCCAAGATACACGAAGAGACCGTTCGCGGTACGCTCGAAGAAGTAATCGCTCACTTTACCGTGAACGAACCGAAAGGGGAAATTGTTATTGTATTAGCAGGCTTAAAAGATAAAAAGGACAAAGAGACAGGAACAGAAGTGTAACGTAAAAACAAAAAGAACATGAAAAGAGTAGTAATTGCAGCATGTATCTGCACAGCCATGCTGGCCTCCTGCGGACAGAATTCAGCAGAATACAAGAAGCTGAAAGCAGAAAATGATTCTCTCAAAATAGAGAGTACGAAAAGCACAGCGGAGATGAATGAAATCCTCTCCATCCTGAATGACGTAGAGGCTGATATCCAGTCTATCCGTGATGCAGAAAATTATCTTAACATACAACAGCAAAAAGGCGATTTGGCTAAAAGCAATCGCGACCAGATTAGAGAAAATATGCAGATTATCAGCGAAACGCTGAAAAAGAACAAGCAGCAAATCGGAGAATTGCAGGATAAGCTGAAAAAGAGCGGTATCCAATCGGCTGCCCTGAAAAAGACAATCGACCGTCTTTCGTCCGAACTGGACCAGAAAGCAACAATGATTGTAGCTTTGCAGGAAGATTTGGCTAAAAAGAATGTCCGCATCCAAGAACTGGACGAAATGGTTTCCGCCTTAAACGAAGATGTGGAAGAACTGGCAACGACAACCGCTGCACAATCTGAAAAAATCAGCTCGCAGGATAAGGCATTGAATACGGCTTATTACTGCTTTGGTACTGCCAAAGAGCTGAAAGACCAGAAAATCCTTTCCGGTGGTGGCCTTTTTTCCAAATCAAAAGTATTGCAGAGCGGGTTCAATAAAGATTATTTCATCTCAATCGATATCCGCGAAGTAAAAGAAATTCCGTTGTTTGCCGGTAAGGCCAAACTGAAATCCAATCACCCGGAAGGCTCCTACGAGTTTACGAAAGATGAAGACGGAAATTTAACTTTAAAAATTACAGATACAAAAGCATTCTGGAGCCTGGGTAAGTATCTGGTGATAGAAGTAGGATAATGAGATACAAAAATCTCTTCATAGACTTGGACGATACCCTTTGGGATACGTACCATAACAATAAGGAATGCCTCGAAGAACTATATGCCGTCCACCACTTTGAACGACATTATGCCTCCTTCGAGGCTTTCTTTGATATTTACTGGCCGCACAACAACCTGCTGTGGGAACAGTACCGGAATGGAGAGATAGACCGCCAGACGCTTATCATCGAACGTTTCCGCTACATGCTCCGCCCGATGGGAATAGAAGACGTAAAGTCTGTTCTGGCAATCAATAATGAGTTCTTACAACGTACCACCAGTAAGACGCGACTTGTTCCCGGGGCTATCGAACTATTGACATACCTCCGCCCTTCCTACAAGATGTATATTTTATCGAATGGTTTCCGGGAGGTACAGTTCAAAAAGCTCAGTAATTCCGGCTTGGCTCCTTATTTTGAAAAAATGATTTTATCGGAAGATGCCGGTATACAGAAACCTCATAAAGGTATTTTCGATTTCGCCCTAAAAAACACGAACTCCCGTCGTGCCGAAACACTGATGATAGGCGACAGCTGGGATGCCGACATCATCGGGGCATACAATTCCCGTATCGACCAGCTTTGGCTCAACCCGGAAGGTCTGCCGGCAAAAGGATTTACACCGACTTACACTGTCGCATCTCTGGAAGAAATCAAAAATATCTTATAAGGATTCCTCCTTTTTTCGTTATCCTGCCAAATTAAAACTCTGAAGTAAAATGGAACTTGATATCAGGGAAATCCTGTTGTGCCATCATCAGCACATATCCCGAATCGGCTAAGTAGACATCTCGTCCTTCTTTATCGATAGCCATATATTGCGCTTTACGTCTTTTGAAGTTTTCAAGGGCGGTGGCATTGTCGCTCTCAATCCAGCAGGCTTTATACAAACTGATTGGCTCCCATTTACACTGCGCGCCATATTCATGGAGCAAACGGTATTGGATAACTTCAAACTGCAATTGTCCGACAGTCCCAATAATCTTGCGACCGTTGAACTGGTTCGTGAAAAGTTGTGCAACACCCTCGTCCATCAACTGCTCGATACCCTTGTTCAGCTGTTTAGCTTTCATCGGATCGGCATTCTCGATATATTTAAACATTTCGGGAGAGAAACTGGGTAATCCTTTAAAGTGAAGCTCTTCTCCGGAAGTCAAGGTATCACCAATCTTGAAGTTTCCGGTATCGGGCAAACCTATAATATCACCGGCAAAAGCCTCATCTACCACCTCCTTTTTCTGCGCCATGAAAGCCGTCGGGCTACTGAAACGCATCATCTTGCCAAAACGTACATGCTTATAATTGGCATTCCGCTCGAAGCGTCCCGAACAAATTTTGACAAACGCAATACAGCTACGGTGATTTGGGTCCATATTGGCATGTATCTTAAATATAAAGCCGGAGAAATTATCCTCTTCCGGATCTACCATACGTTCTACTGCCTGAACCGGACGGGGAGAAGGAGCGATGTTGATAAAACAATCCAGCAACTCTTTCACTCCGAAATTGTTCAACGCGGAACCGAAAAATACCGGAGCGATATCCCCTTTCAGATAGGTGGCGACGTCAAATTCCGGATATACCCCTTCTATCAGCTCGATGTCGGAACGCAGCTTTTCGGCCTGTTCCGGTTCGATATAGGTTTCCAGCTCCGGACTGTTGATATCTTTAAACTCTACGTTCTCCGTCACATATTGCTTGCTCGGCGTATAGAGATTCAGTTTCTGTTCGTATATATTATAGACGCCACGGAAACGTTGGCCCATGTCGATAGGCCAGCTCAAGGGACGGACGTTGATATGCAGTTCTTCTTCTATTTCGTCCAGCAAATCGAACGGGTCTTTACCGTCGCGGTCCATTTTGTTTACAAAAACAATAACCGGAGTCTTACGCATACGGCAAACTTCCATCAGTTTACGAGTCTGGGCTTCCACCCCTTTAGCTGTGTCGATTACAATGATTACACTATCGACGGCTGTCAACGTACGAAATGTATCTTCGGCAAAATCCTGGTGACCGGGCGTATCGAGGATATTGATTTTATGACCGGAATAGTCGAAAGCCATCACGGAGGTTGCGACGGAGATACCACGTTGTTTTTCTATTTCCATCCAGTCGGAAGTGGCCGTCTTCTTAATCTTGTTCGATTTTACGGCACCGGCAACATGAATAGCTCCCCCAAACAGCAGCAACTTTTCGGTAAGAGTTGTCTTACCGGCATCCGGGTGGCTGATGATGGCAAACGTTCTTCTTCTCTCAATCTCTTCAGAATATTGACTCATTGTATGTTATGTTGTTTTTATTGTTTGCTTAAATTGCCCGACAGTTTCAGACAGGCATGCAGGCTTTCTTCCCAATGAGGGACAGTCAGGCCATAAGTCGCTTTTATCTTCGCTTTGTTCAGCACACTGAAATGCGGACGGGCGGCTTTAGCCGGATAATCCTTTGTTTCTATAGGAAGGACACGGGCTTTCAGGCCGGCCAATTGCAATATCTTCACCGTGAAATCGTACCAACTACACACCCCTTCATCGGAAAAATGATAAATACCGGGAACAAAAGAGCCTCCTTCCGCCTTTTCCAGAATAGTCAGAATGGCAACAGCCAAGTCGCCGGCATAAGTCGGACTTCCTATCTGGTCGAATACAACCCGTATCTCATCCTTTTCGTTCCCCAAACGAAGCATCGTTTTCACAAAATTATTACCGTATTCGGAATAAAGCCATGCCGTACGGATAATCACGGCATCCGGACAGGCTTCCTGCAACGCCTGTTCGCCGGCCAGCTTCGTACGTCCGTAGACAGAAGCCGGACAAGTCACGTCCGTTTCGACATAAGGAAGATAGTTCGTCCCATCGAAAACATAATCGGTCGAGACATGAATCACCCGGGCACCAACCCTATGCGCCGCTTCACCCAAATTCCGAACCGCATCCCGGTTGATACGCAAACAAAGCGCTTCATCCTCTTCCGCCTTATCCACAGCAGTATAGGCAGCACAGTTCAAGACGTAATCCACCTTCTTTTCTTTCACATAAGCATGTACGGCAGAAGCATCGCAGATATCCAACGTATCCACATCCGTAAAAAGGAAAGCATAACCGGGATACCCGACTACCCGCTGACGGATGGAATTACCCAACTGACCGTTAGCACCTGTCACTAAAACTGTTTTCATTTCCTGTTAATCTTCTAATTTCAGCTCCCCATTCATATCTTCACGATATTTTTCGGCCAGAAGAGCCAGGAAAGAGCTAATTTGTTTGATACCCTCCATTGTCTCCGAACTCACGTTTTTCCCTTGCATTTTCAGCATCAGGAAGCCATAAATCGCATTGAAACACGTTTCCAGTTCGGGAAGGTCTTCCCCACCCGATTTGGCACGAAGCTGCACAATATACGGAAGGGTTTTATAATAAGCGGATCCATAAAGCATCTCTTTCGGCGATTTGAGCAAGCGGAGATGCAAATCGGTCAGCGCGATAATTACATTCTTATTCAACTGGATATGTCCTTTCTCCTTCACACCTTCGGAACGCATCATTTCAATCAATTCCTCGTACCACCGGGCTATTTCTTCCTTCACCTCGTCCGGTTGGTCGTAATGGGCAATGACGGTACGCCGGAGGGAGTCCATATCAAAATTGTTGGCACGTATCAGGTCTTCCACCTGCCACATGTACAACAGATATTCGGCAATGTTTTCTTTTCTTTTTTGTCGTGCGATAATCATGGTTGCAAAGATACACTATATTCAGATAACGCCTGATAAAAATCAGCATCTTTTACACCTAACTGTCGGCAAGCCAGACGCGCAGCATTCAGATTAATAAGGAAATAGCGGTCCGGCACATAGACGGGATAATCTCCGTAACGTGTCTTCAGATACGTCTGTCCATCCTTTTCTATTACTTCATGCTGGTTGTAGGGCATGGCAGTGATGTCTTCACGCACTTCTCCCGCCAGCTGCAACACGACCGGATCGCCTTCAAAGTAAATCAATTTGCCTTCACGTTCGATGGAAGAAGCAAAATTACGGAATGTGCTATGATAAGCCTCCGGCGAGGCGTGGTCCGTCTCGGGCGTCCACGACAAATTAGTCAGGATAGCAATATGCGGACGGTAGAATTCGAGCCGGAAACGTTTTTCCAACGCAGAAGTCACATGCTCATCCCCTTCGATAATCGCTATCCGGGCTTCATAGCTCAGATGCACACGGTTGGACAAGAGAGGTATTTCACTGGTCAACGCATAGTCGAACGCAAGTTTCTGTCGCTTCAGGGCACAAACAATCATCGAAATGATTGTTTTCTTTCCCCGGCTACCGGCTACAACCACTCGTATCTTTGCTTTGGTCCGCTGAAAAATAAATTCAGGGATTGAAAGCACCAACAATCCCAATTCCTTTGCTCGTATCAATTCGGGGTTTTCCTGCCTGACAGTAGCCCCTAATACCACAAATTGAATATCTTTAGTTAATCTCTCCGGAAACCATCCGTTCCCATAACAGGAACATCCTTCTTCTCCAAGTTTAGCCAGGACTGCATCTGTCAGTCCGTCTCCGGATACGCTTACTTCATATCCTTTTTGATGAAGCGCTAATGCCAGATCATAAACCAGAGGTTCGGTTACGGAGATTAAATGAACTTTTCGCATTGCTTAGATTTTGAATGCAAATGTACGCATTTTCATTTATGGAACAATTGCCTTGAAAAGAAAAAAACTTCCCTATATTTGTATCCAAAGTATAACAGATGGACTTACAACTCATTGACACAGGCTTTTTCTATGCGGACGGTGGCGCCATGTTCGGTGCCATACCCAAAACGGCTTGGAGCCGCCGTTATCCCTGCGATGAACGGAACGGATGTGTGCTGGCCATGCGAACCGTTTTGGTGACTACAGATTGCGGGCGTATCATCCTGATTGACAACGGAGCCGGGGAGAAACACCTGAAGCAACTCAGCTATTACCGTTTTTTCGCCCTTGCGGACTTGAATACCGAATTACTAAAACGAGGCATCTCGCCGGAACAAATTACAGACGTAGTCCTCACCCACCTCCATTTCGACCATTGCGGCTACGTGACCCGGGAAAAACAACAGCCGGACCACACGCCGGGCTATGAATTATCCTTTCCCAACGCCACCCATTGGGTGAGCAGGAGGCAATGGGAGAATTTCCTCCATCCGAACGCACTTGAAAAGGATTCTTACTTCATTGAAAACATGCAGGCGGTGGAAGAGAACGGCAAACTTTACCTGATAGATGAAGATACGCAGCTTTGCCCCGTTGTGAACCTCCGCCTCTTCGACGGACATACGCCCGGCCAAATTGCCCCCTACATCACGATGCCCGAACGTACTTACGTATTTGCCGGTGACGTAATCCCCCTGGAGGCAAGCGTTTCCCCCGAATGGATTTCCGCCTACGACACCTACCCTGTTCTTTCCTACCGCGAAAAAATCCGGATGCTGGAAGAAGCTGCCCGCGAGAAACAGGCACTTATTTATTGCCACGATGCCTATACACGTTGCAGCACTGTGAAGAAAGTAAACGCCTTTTACAAGAAAGAGAATGTGATTAATCTATAATAAAGATACGAGAGAGGTAAAAAGGGTCGGTAGCTTTCCTAAGAAAGCCGCCGAGTATTAAAAAAAGACTATAGTCTTTCATTCAAAAAGCGTAAGACTTTTCGATAAAGATTCATATCTTCTTTTTTCATTCGACAACATGAGCCCCTTTTTCTTTCCCGAAACGTACATGTTTCAACTCTTTTTCCAGACGGCTCCGTTCGCGCAGGGTTCGTGCGATACCTACCACAACCAATATCAATCCGATGACCAATACCAATGTGGCAACCGTCAATACTAAAATGAGTATTTGCCCATGCATATCCGATTATTTTTTGCACAAAGATGAAGAATAAGGAGGAGAATTATGTCTCATGCTGTCCCGGCTTTATCCCAAATTGTCACTCTTTGCGGGATTTTTCATGAAACAAAATACCCAAAAAGAGACAGAGATTAAAGGATACAGCCTCTTAAACTTCTTTCGACCGGCAGTTGTCAGCCCTGTTGCGACTTGGCAATCTTACGGTATTCCGTAGGACTGATACCATAATGTTTACGGAAAAGACGATAGAAAGTGTTGACCGCATTGAACCCACACTCCAACGCAACGGCCTCGACAGTCAGTTCAGGATGTTTATCCAAACGCCGGCGAGCTTCATCGAGCTGCAACACCCGGATATATTCCATCGGCGTTTTTCCGGTGACAACCTTGACTGCTTCGGTCAGCACATTCTTATTCGTACCGAGCACGGAGGCTATCTCGTCACGGGCAATATTCGTATCGGAAAGGTTGTTGCCTGAAAACAAATAGTCCCGCAACTGTGCAACCAGTTCGCGCTGCTGGCTACTTCCGGGAAGCATATCGTCGGCCGAGTCCACAACCTCCACAGGAGGCGAGACATGGGTCAGCAACGACAATTCGTCCGCCATACGATCCTGTTCCTTAATTTGCTTATACAAATTACGGTTCTTGGCAGCAATAATCCGGTTATAATAAACAACTCCTGCGAGCAGCAAGACCAGAAAAAGACAGATACCGAGCGTGAAGAGGAAATAAATCCGGTTATGCTCCTTCTCCGCAACGTATTTGTCCACCTCGTACTGTGTCCGAATTTCATCCAGCTTGGCATTAAAATTCGTATTATAATCCGCTTCCAGTTCCTCTATTACTTTATAGAACAGCTCCACAGCTTTCTCCCTTTCTCCCATTTGGATAAGCGTCATCAGCTTCAACCCTTTCGATTCGAGCAGATGAGGAGATACCTCTATATCCTTGTCGAACATTTCGAGTGCTTCCTTATAACGTTTTTTCCCGTAAAGGATGTGTCCGCGTTCCTTATACATCTTGATTGAACCTTTAGTGACACTGTCTACTTTGTTAATGTATAACTGTGCCTCGTCGAATTTATTCGTCTGGCGATAGAGATCTATATAGCTGAACCACAAGTTGCACCATGCGGAAAGCTGAACGGATTTCGATGCTTTTTCGTAGCGGCGGTTCACCTCCTCTGTCTCATGGGCGGCTTGCATGGCATCGTCATAGCGTTTTTGGGCAATAAGATTCTGCACAAGATTGTTGGAAACGGTTGCCAGCATATTCAGATAGGGCGTTTGTGGCTGCAACATGTCGATGCTTTCCCTCAAACACTTTTCCGCTTCGGAGAACCGCCTTTGAGAAGTATATATCTTAGCGATAGCATACTGTATGAGTCCCATTCCACCACGGTCGTTTTGCTCTTTGGCATAGTTATAGATACTATCGGCCTTATCGAGAGCTTCTTCATAGTCCCCTTTACGCCGATAAGCTTCGATGAACATACTGCACGATTGATAGTAATTTTTCCATAAATTGTTTTTGGCAAGAAAATCGAGGATAGCAGGGCTTTGACGGATTACTTCGTCGTAAAGGCGTTTACTGGAGATTGCCGCAAGACGGTTGTAGCAGGCACTTCCTTGCTCTTCAAGGTTTTCCAACTTCCGGGCATCAGCATCTATCGCATCGTAGATAGTAAGAATTGTATCGAGCACCTGGTCTTTGTTCACTTCCATCTGATAGAGACGAACCAGTTTCTTGTTAGCTTCCAACCGTTCGGCAGCATCAGCTTTTGAAATGACAAGGCGCAGGGAATCTTTTTCCTGCTGACGGGAATTTTGTGCCGAAACAGGCGAGACGAAACATAGGTATAGAAATCCCCATAAGGAAATCAGGCAGATGGTGCACTTCATAATGTAGCTTATTTTCTTTATTCTCAACAAATATACTATTTATTTTATTGAAACAACTATGCAAATACGCTCTTTTCTGCTACCACTACCGATTGGCAGGATGTTCTTTTTTTGGGTGTTTTGCTATCTGTTTGATACGTTAAAAAGGGTTACATGTGCGGGTAATTTATTTTACCTGCTATACTAATCCCATTTAGTTGCTCTATTAATGACATTTTGATAGTCGGCTTAGGATACATTTCCGACACAACAGTCTATCTATTGAGTGAAAAGATTATACCTGTTACAAACGTGCGAATACAAACATAATATGTGCGTTTTCGCTCTACAGGAAAAGACATTCCGGACTGTTTAATGGTGATTATCAACCTGTAATCTCTTTGGCATATTTTTTGTATCATCAATAAATAATATTTATAAAGAAAGCATACCATTATGATAGCACATATTATCAAAGTCAGCATTCGAAATCTATTAAAATATCGTCAGCAATCCATAATCAGCATCATCGGATTGGCAGTCGGAATTGTCTGTTTCGCCTTATCAGCCTATTGGATACGCTATGAGAGAGGGTTTGATGCTTTTCACAAAAATGCAGACCGTATCTATCAGGTCAGACAAATCGACCCAAATCACGAATATGGAATATATATTAATACGCCACCGCCATTGGCACAGACTCTGGAAAAATATTTTCCCGGGATAAAAGCTAGTGCCGTTTCTCAGAGAGTTTACGACATCGAACCAGAGGAAAGCAAAAAAGAGATTGATGTAGAAGAAGTTGATAAAAACTTTTTTGAACTGTTCGATGTTCAGATACTTCTCGGGTCTATTGATTTTAATGACGAAAGAGGAATACTGGTAAGTGAATCCTTTTCCAAAAATTATTATCATACAGACAATCCGATTGGAAAAGAACTTATCCAATATGTCAGTGGAGAAGAATATAAGCGATTTACCGTACGGGGAGTTATAAAAGACTGGCCTAAAAATACGAATATGCCTTTCCAGGCGATTTGTCCTATCGGAAAAGAAGAAATCTCAAATTGGAGCATCCCGAGCATAAACTATATTCTTTTAGACAAAGAGACAGACGCCCGGACTTTTAAGGAAAAACTGGAGAAACTTCCTGTTAAAGAAATGCTATCCTCCCCGTCTTTCACCATTGTTCCAATCAAAGAAGCTTATTACACAGAGCCTACCTATAATGATGCCGGACTTAAATTCAAGCAAGTAGCGCTTTTTGCTTTATTAGGCCTGCTTGTTATCGCTTCCGCATTATTCAATTACCTAAATCTATACGTAAGCCGCATCTGGATACGAACCAAAGAATTATCTCTCAGAAAAGTAATCGGGTCCTCTAAGTTCGAAATATTCATTTTACTGTCCACTGAATTCCTGATTCTACTCCTTGTCGCTTGTTCAATCGGGCTTATCGGCATCGAATGGAGTCTGCCCAAATTCAAGACATTTGCAGATATACAATCCGACACTATCCTGATATATCGTGAATTAGCCGTTTATCTTTTCATTCTGATTGTTATTTCCTTGTGTATGGTTTCCGTTGTCATTCATTATACGCAACGTCGTCTATTCCAAGAATCCATTCGTACGGTTCTACATCCTCGCGGAAAAGGGATATTTAGTAAAATAAGTCTTTTGCTACAGATGATAATCGGTGTAGGATGTATTTTCTGCACAACGGTTTATTATAAACAAATTCATACATTAGGCCATGCGAACCCGGGATTTGATAGGAGCAACATTCTTTCATTCCACACATCTCCCAAAAACACATTCTTTTATAGGCCCTCTGCGCAAGAGTTTGAATTGATTTCCAGCGGATTAAAAAGCATCCCTACAGTCACTCAATTCATGCCAATCGGATATGGCGCTATTCTACCACGCACAATCTCAAGCAGCTCGCAAGCCCGCACTGAAAAGATGAACGATAATGAATGTATTGAATACAATGATTTCTCTGTATATCCGGATTATATCAAATTCTACGGTTTACAACTCATTGCCGGAAAAGACTTTAAGACAACTCCTGAAGAGAATGGGGCAGATGTGATAATTAATCAGACTCTGGCTCAAAAACTCGGATTGAAAGATCCGGTCGGGCAAGTAATCATAGAAATCCCAAAGGCTTATTATCTACCAGATGGAACGTCTTTCCAACCACAATGGAGCCAAAAGCACACCATCATCGGTGTAGTAAAGGACTTTGCTTATGCTTCACTAATCACTCCTTGTCCGCCGATTGTTCTATCTGTAAAAAATGAATTTATAAGCACTGCTGTTAAATATCAACCCGGCACCTATAAACAAACAAGAGAAGCGATAACCCAAATGGTAGAAAAAAAGATACCCGGTTATGAAAGTAAAATTTTTAACATGGACGAAGAATACAGGAAACAGTTTGCCTCCGAAGAATCATTGCGTTTTCTGTATGCACTATTGACCTTGGTCTGCGTGATTATCTCCCTGTTCGGGATTTATTCGATGATAGCACTCGACTGTGAGCAGTACAGAAAAGAAATCGCCATCCGCAAAGTAAACGGGGCTTCTCTACTTTCCATCTTCTACCTGCTTTTCAAAGGGTATATCCAACTGCTGGGTATTGCATCCGTTTTTGCTTTCACGACCGGATACCTCATCATAAAACCTTGGACGGAACATTATGTCCTGCAAACCAAGATTAATTGGTGGCTCTACCCGCTGCTGTTCCTTATCACTACAGGGATTGTATTCCTAACCGTATTTGCCAGGATTTGGCACACTGCCCATATTAATCCGGCGGAGGAATTGAAGAAAGAATAAACAAAAGAAAAACAGAATGACACATAAGCTGGCCTAATTTTTCATTTTTTATTTCTATCTTTACGCGCAATCAGCTACAATTTGGAATTATCATGAAAAAGACATTATTAGCGTCGCTTGTCATTCTGGCTCTTTCGGCAGTGGTGGTTTGTTGTAATAACAGTGCTCCCAAGCAGGAAAAAGTACTCCGGCATGTGGTAATGTTCGGCTTTAAGCCAGAAGTGTCGGCCGAACAAATCAAAGAAGTGGAAGACGCATTCTCTGCCCTCCCTTCTAAAATAGACCTGATAAAAGGATATGAATGGGGAACCGATTGTAGTCCCGAAGGGCTACAGCAGGGACTGACCCACTGTTTCTTCTTGACTTTCCATTCGGAAGCCGACCGGAATGCTTATCTGGTACACCCGGACCACAAAGCGTTTGGAAAAGTACTGGGCAATAAAGCGTCGGCCGTCACGGTTGTCGATTACTGGACAAAATAACAAACAATACTTTTTATATCATAACTTATAAACGCATGAATAGACTAACAAAGTACGCATTGTTGCTGGCAGCTTGTGCCGGCACAATGGCCTGTTCCGACAGGAAAAAAGCACAAGGTGATTTTGAAATCGTCCCATTACCACAGGAAGTCAAGGCTCAAAACTCACATCCGTTTCTGCTGACACCGGCTACAGTGATTACCTATCCCGAAGGGAATGAACAAATGCAACAGACCGCTTGGTTTCTGGCTTCTTACATAGAGGATGTAACCGGCTATGCTATCCGAACAGCTCCTTCTGCCGAAGGAAAAGCACCCATTCATTTATCAGTAGACAAGAGTATCCAGAATCCGGAAGGGTATCGACTGGCCGTCACAGACCAAGGTATCGAAATAGCCGGTGGGTCGGAAGCCGGCGTTTTCTACGGAGTGCAGACACTGCGCAAATCTCTTCCGGCCACAGCAAAAGCGATGGATATAGAAATTCCGGCTGTGCAGATAAACGATTATCCGCGCTTCAGGTATCGTGGAATGATGCTTGACGTAAGCCGTCATTTCTTCTCCATCTATGAAGTAAAGAAATATATCGACATCCTGGCTTTACATAATATCAATACTTTCCACTGGCATCTTTCCGACGACCAAGGTTGGCGTATCGAGATAAAGAAATATCCGGAACTGACCCAAATAGGTTCACAACGAAAGGAGACGGTCATCGGTCACAATTCCGGTGAGTACGACGGACAGCCTTACGGTGGCTTCTATACGCAGGATGAAGTACGCGACGTCATTGCCTACGCGAAGAAACGCTTCATTACCATTATCCCTGAAATCGACATGCCCGGCCATCAGTTGGCAGCTTTGGCTACCTACCCGGAACTGGGATGTACCGGAGGTCCGTACGAAGTATGGCGCCAATGGGGTATTTCGGAAGATGTAATCTGTGCCGGAAACGAAAAATCCATGCAGTTCCTCGAAGATGTATTGGCTGAAATCATCGACCTTTTCCCCTCGGAATATATTCATGTCGGAGGTGATGAATGCCCGAAAGTACGCTGGGAACACTGTCCGAAATGTCAGGCACGTATCAAAGCCGAAGGTATCAAAGGCGACAGTAAACACAGTGCGGAAGAATACCTGCAAAGCTACGTAATTTCACGTATGGAAAAATTCGTGGAAAGCAAAGGCCGCCATATCATCGGTTGGGATGAAATTCTCGAAGGTGGACTGGCTCCGAACGCGACAGTGATGAGTTGGCGGGGTGTCAGCGGCGGTATCGAAGCAGCCAAACAACAGCATAATGTGATTATGACTCCGAATACCTATCTATATTTCGATTATTACCAATCTTCCGATACGGAACACGAGCCTCAGGCCATCGGAGGATACCTTCCGCTCGAACGCGTTTATTCGCTCGAACCGACGGCTGGAATACCGGATGAGTCGAAGAAATATGTAATCGGTGCACAGGCCAATCTGTGGACGGAATATATCCCGTCATTCAGACAGGTGGAATATATGGTAATGCCGCGTATAGCTGCTTTGTCGGAGGTGCAATGGAGCGATCCGGCTAAAAAGGATTATAAAACATTCCTGCCCCGTCTGGTTCGGTTGACAGCCTTATATGACCAACAAAGATACAATTATGCCAAGAACATCTTCGATATTCAAGCCACATTCACTCCGGATACGGAAAGCGGACAAATCATCGTAGACCTGACAACAATGGGCAATGGCGATATCCGTTATACGCTGGATGGAAGCGAACCTTCGGCAAACAGCCTGTTATATGAAGCCCCCTTGAAAATAAAGGAAGATGCCGACATCCGGGCAGTTGTTGTACGACCGAACGGAAACAGCCGTGTTTTCTCTGAAACAATTCATTTTAATAAAGCGACCTCCAAACCGGTCACACTGCTTGTTCCGCCCAGCCGGGGATACAGTTTCAACGGAGCCCCGGTATTGACGGATGGACTTACCGGAGACGGAAACTACAAGACCGGCCGCTGGCTGGGCTTCCAAGGAGTGGACCTCGATGCAGCTATCGACCTCCAGAAACCAACCGAAATCAGTAAAGTATCTTTCAACACCAACGTGGTAAAAGGAGACTGGATTATGGGAGCTACCGGTGTAACGGTGAAAGTCTCGGAAGACGGCCAAACATTCAAGGAGATAGCAACCGAAGCTATTCCTTCGCTGAAAGCAGACGATAAGGACGGCATATATCCGCATGAACTCACTTTCTCCCCGGTAAAAGCCCGCTACGTAGAAGTAATCATCAAAAGCGATAAACTCCCGGCCTGGCATGGTGGTGCCGGTAATGCCGCATTTCTCTTCGTAGATGAAATAAATATAGAATAACAGCATCTTTTATTCAAGAAAGATTATAAAAAAGAAGTGTGACTCTAATTATGGGCCACACTTCTTTTTTATTTCATACAAGCCTACCATATGCTTTTCAATATATCATTTACATCCAAATGTAAGCATGAAAATGCAACCTCAATAATCAGTAATTTTCCCTGTCTGCCGCTTCAACTGTTCAAACCGAATCATCATCTGGCGAAGGCGACGAGGTTCCTTGGTCGCTAAGTTATTCTGTTGATTCACATCTTCCTTTACATTATATAATTGATAACAATTCCCCAAACCGGAGAAATCGGCCTCTTCCTCATCACCATAATAGTTGGGGTAAGGGGGAATCATCACCCAGTCGCCTTGACGAAATGCATAGTTGAACATGCCTTCGATAACAAGTTCCGAACGTCCTTGCTTGTTCTGCCCTAAAAAAACGGAGAGCGTATTCTGGCTATCAGTCTTATCCGCATACGTCTGTCCTGTCAATGCGGCCAGAGAAGCCAGCAAATCCATTTGGCAAACCAGCACATCCGAAACAGCCGGTTTCACTACAGCCGGCCAGCGAAGCATAAAGGGCACACATGTTCCACCATTATACAAACTGGTTTTTCCTCCCCGGTAAGGCCCGGCCATCTTATGGTTGCCTACCAGTTCCACTGCCTGGTCTTTGTATCCGTCATCCAGCACAGGACCGTTATCGCTGGTAAAAATAACTAAGGTATTTTCTGTCAGCCCCAGTTTATCCATTTCTTTCAGGAATTCAGTCACACACCAATCAGCCTCTAAAATTACGTCACCACGCGGCCCCATACCCGATTTACCGGCAAAACGCTCGTTAGGAACGCGGGGAACATGCGGTTGATGTAACCCGTAATACAGAAAAAACGGTCTATCCTTATTCTCCCGCATAAAACCTTTTGCCTTTTCCAGAAAAAGCTCAGCCATCTCTTCATCTTTCCATTGCGCAGCCTTCCCCCCTTTCTGGAAACCAATACGGGGAACACCGTTCACAATCGAACCGGCATGCCCCACACTCGGATGCATACGAAGCAGTTCGGGATTATCTTTTCCCGTCGGTTCGCCTGCAAAGTTCTTTTTGTAACTGACCAAAAGAGGGTCGGAAGGATTAAGCCCCACCCCTTCGCCATTTTCGATAAAGATACAAGGAACACGGTCATTGGTTGCAGCCTGTATAAAGGAATAATCATACCCGACCTCTTTGGCTCCCGGATAGATTTTATCATTCCAATCTACAGAACCGTCTCCCAGTCCCAAGTGCCATTTACCGACAGAACCGGTCACATAGCCGGCTTGCTTCAGAACCTTCGGTAAGGTTATTTGCCGGGGATTGATAATCAATGCCGCATTGCCGGGAAGTATTTTAGCATCCGTATTCGTCCACGGATACATACCGGTCAATAAGGAATAGCGACTGGGCGTAGAGGTAGCGGCCGTACAATAGCCTTGCGTAAAACGTAATCCTTCGTTCGCCACCCGGTCCATTCCCGGCGTTTTGATGGAGGATGCCCCATAACAGCTTAAATCGCCATAACCTAAGTCATCGGCAACAATAATCACGATATTCGGTTGTTTTTGTGCGTTTTGTGCGTTCGAAGCAACAGGCAACAGGCTTGCGAAAGCCCCTAAAGATAAAAGATGAGTGTGTTTCATGTTAGTCTCTATAGATTGATATACAAAGAAAGTATAAATTTAAGATACTTGAAAATAGATGATTAGATTTTTATTAGGAGATAATTGATAACTTTGTCCGAAAATATCAAATTCACAAGCCATGAAGAGAAACGCCTTGCTATTAGCAGCACTATGTGCCTGCAACCTACTTTTTGCTGAAGAAGTAATTGTCAGGCAGTATAATTACGCAGGTCCCTACGAAGTTCAGAAGCCATTTCTGGCAGACAGCTTGGACGTAAACAGTAAGAAGTTTACGGAAGCAGAGTTATTAAAAGCCACATTGCCTTTCGAGAATGTCCGGCAAAACGGTCGGATACTTGAGGCCGCATCCAACGGAGAACTATCCCTCCCGGCTCCGGCAAGCAACTATGCCGTCAGCCTCGTCTCTTTCTACCTGAACAGCGACCGATACGTAAAAGGCACGTTGCATATCAAAGGGCCTGATACGTACGAAGTCTATATTGACAACGAGAAACAGACACCGGCAGAAAATAACATCGCCCTGACTCTGGAACCCCGCCGATACGAAGTCATCATCAAATATCTTGCGGAAGGAAAGAAAGAAACTTCCCTGAAAGCCTCTTTCGAAACAGAAGCCGAAGCAGTCGTTTCCGCTACCACCAATCCGGAAAAGCGATACACGTTAAACGAAGTTTTCGACGGTACCCGTTTGCGTTCCGTCAGTCTTTCGCCAAATGGGAAATACCTGCTTACTTACTGGCAAACAACTTATCCGGGAGGCCAAACAAACAGTTACCAACAGGTAACGGATAAAGCGACCGGACAGGTCTTGCTGGAAAGCAGTACCGATGATTACGACTGGATGCCTGCCAGCAACCGGCTGTATTATACCCGCAAAGGAATAAACGGAAAAGAGCTGGTCACTGTAGACCCGGTCACCAGAGCTGAAACCGTTTTGTCCCACAACCTGCCGGATGGCGCATTCATCTTTGCCCCGACGGAGGACTATCTTATCTTTGTGATTTCCGAAGAAGGACCGAAAAAAGGGGAAGACCTGCAAGAAATACTCGTGCCGGACGACCGCCAGCCCGGTTGGAGAAATCGCTCCTTCCTTCATAAATACGACTTGACTTCCGGGCTTTTCCAACGACTAACGTACGGACATACTACCACCGCCCTGAATGACATTTCGGAAGACGGTCGCTACATCCTTTTCTCCTGCAGCGAACCGGACTTGACCAAACGCCCGTTCGAAACGGCCACCCTCTATCGCATGGACTTGCAAACACGGGAAGTTGAGGAGTTGCTGAAAGACGCATTTTTCAGTTATGCCCGTTTCTCACCCGACGGTAAACAGCTTGCAATAGCTGCTTCCGGAGAAGCATTCGGAGGTATCGGCCTGAACATTCTTCCGGGACAAACCTCCAATATGGGTGACGGACAACTGTTCCTTTACAACTTGGCTGACAAAAAAGTAACCCCTGTCACCAAGGACTTTGACCCTTCTGTCCAGCGCTTTGCCTGGAACAAAAACGATAAACAAATCTACCTGCAAGGAGAAGACAAGGATTGTGTCCGCCTATATATGCTCAACCCCACAAATGGAGCCATCAAACCGGTTCTGTTAAAAGAAGACATTCTCTCTGATTTCACATTCTCACAAACCACCCCTGAATTAGTCTATTTCGGAGAAAGTGCTTCAAACTCCCAACGCCTGTATGCCGTAAATCTGAAAAAGCAGACCTCCGTTTGTCTGAAAGATTTATCCGAAGACATCCTGAAAGACGTGGTACTTGGAGATGTGCACGACTGGAACTTCAAAGCTGCTGCAGGCGATACGATTTACGGTCGCTACTACCTGCCTCCCCATTTCGACGCAAATAAAAAATACCCGATGATTGTCAATTACTACGGAGGAACCAGTCCGACGGAACGTTCACTTGAAAACCGTTACCCTTCACATGTTTACGCGGCATTGGGATACATTGTCTACATCATCCAACCCAGTGGGGCAACCGGCTTCGGACAGGAGTTTTCGGCCCGCCACGTGAACGCATGGGGAAAACGGACAGGAGATGAAATCATCGAAGGGACAAAGAAGTTTTGCGAGGAACATCCGTTTGTCGACAGTGAAAAGATAGGTTGTATCGGCGCCTCCTACGGAGGATTTATGACGCAATACCTGCAAACGAAAACCGATATTTTCGCCGCCGCCATTTCACATGCCGGCATCAGCGATATTACCAGTTATTGGGGAGAGGGCTACTGGGGCTACTCCTACAGTGCCCTTGCCAGTGCGAACAGTTATCCCTGGAACGCGCGCGACATGTACACACAGCAAAGTCCGTTGTTCAATGCCGACAAAATCAATACGCCTATCCTGTTCCTGCACGGTACGGCCGATACCAACGTCCCTATCGGCGAAAGCATCCAGATGTTCACAGCATTGAAGCTTCTGGGTAAACCGACTGCTTTTGTTCAGGTAGTGGGACAAAACCACCAGATTTTCGATTACAAAAAACGAGCCGAATGGAATAAAACGATTTATGCCTGGTTCGCGAAATGGCTGAAAGAACAACCGGAATGGTGGAATGCGATGTATCCGGAAAAAACATTATAAAAATCCTAAAGGGGCTGACTCCCTTTTACAGTGAGCCAGCCCCCAAACCATCTTAAAACCCAAAAAGAATACTTAACCTACTATTATTCCCCTCATTCTGTCTTCGAATGCGGAAAGTGCAGCCTTAGCCCCTTCCCCCATCGCTATGACAATCTGTTTATATGGTACAGTCGAAACATCACCTGCGGCATAAATACCCGGAACATTCGTCCGGCAGTGCGCGTCAATGACGATTTCTCCCTGCTTATTTGTTTCCACCACTTCGCGGAACGGGCCACTATTGGCAGCCAAACCGATTTGAACGAAGATGCCGTCCAAGTCAATCACACGCTCTGCTCCCGACTTCCGGTCTTTCACCCGGAGTCCCGTTACCTTTTCCCCATTCCCTATCACTTCCAAAGATTGGGAACTTAAGAATATTTCCACGTTCGGCAGACTTTTCGCTTTCTCCTGCAATACCTTATCCGCCTTCAGCTCGTCCATAAATTCCAGTACGGTTACCCGGGAACAAATACCCGCCAAATCGATAGCCGCCTCAATACCCGAATTTCCGCCACCCACTACGGCTACATGCTTCCCTTTGTAAAAAGGTCCGTCGCAATGCGGACAGAAAGCCACCCCGCGGCCAATGTATTCCGCTTCACCGGGAACATTCAGTTTCCGCCAGCTGGCTCCGGTTGCCACGATAACGGCGGGAGCGGAAAACACTTCACCCGAGGCTGTGGACAATCGCTTTTCCGAACCGTTCAGTTCGACCTTTTCAATCCGGCGATGTTCCAGGATATCAACGGGATAATCGTTCATATGCGCACGCAAGTCGGCAGCCAACTGTTCGCCGGTAGTTTTAGGAACGGAAATCAAATTCTCGATACCGACGGTTTCTTTCACCTGTCCCCCTACGCGCTCCGCCAAAACAGCCACTTTCAACCCTTTCCGGGCGGAATAAATAGCGGATGCGGAACCGGCCGGACCAGCGCCTACAACAATTACATCATAATTCCGGACTGTCCTTTCGGCTGTATTTTCCTTTACTCCATACTGAGCTTCCAGCTTGGACAGCAACTCTCCGAAATCGCTACGTCCCACGTGCAGCAATTTTCCATCGGCAAAAACAGAAGGAACGCCCTGTACTTTCATCTCTTCAACCTCTTTCTGGTTGATTGCGCCATCCACCATTTCATGCGTAATTCCACTATTCAGCGTGGTCATCACGTTTAAAGCCTGTACAACATCCGGACAATTGGTACAAGTCAGGGAAACATAAGTTGTCAGTTTTATCGGGCCGTTCAGCACTTTTACCCGTGCACGGATACTTTCATCCGGTATATTTTTCCCTTTTCCGTCACTATTCAGAATAGCAAGCAGCAAGGAGGTAAATTCATGTCCGTTGGGTACGGCGCGGAAACTGAGACCCGTAGGTTCACCGTCCTTCAACAAAACAAACTTCAATCCCTCACCTTCCGAAACCCGATACGACAATTTACCGGAACAGGAGGCCACATCGCCTAAAAGCTCCAGTAATTCACTGCGGCTCTCATGCTGCGGGGATACCTGAATATCAAATGTATAATCAGAAACCAGCCCGGCAAAAATGCCGGATAACTGGTCTTTCATTGCTGCATCCAACATAAGCCTTATCAGATTTTACCAACCAGGTCGATACTCGGCTTCAAGGTAGCTTCCCCTTTTTTCCACTTGGCAGGACAAACTTCATTCGGGTGAGAAGCAACGAACTGTGCAGCTTCCACCTTACGGAGCAATTCGTCTGCATTACGGCCAATGCCGTTATCGTGGATTTCGGCAATCTTAATTTTTCCTTCCGGGTTTACCAGGAATGTCCCGCGGTAAGCCATTCCGTCTTCTTCAATCATCACGCCGAAAGCACGGCTCAGAGCACCTGTGGGGTCTGCCAGCATCGGATATTTGATTTTACGGATTGTTTCGGAAGCATCGTGCCATGCTTTATGTACAAAGTGAGAGTCCGTACTTACGGAATATATTTCGACACCCATTTCCTGGAACTTGGCGTATTTGTCCGCCATGTCCACCAGTTCTGTCGGACATACAAAAGTAAAGTCGGCAGGATAGAAAAAGAATATAGCCCATTTACCTTTGATATCTTCGCTTGTTACAGTCTTGAAATCACCGTTCTGGAAGGCTTGAACTTTAAACTCGGGTGCTTGTGAATTAATAATCGGTTCCATGATTTTTACTATTTAAATTGTTCTTACTATTTTTGATTACGATGCAAAGGTAAATCGTAACCACCTGATAGAAAGAATTTTTCAAATTGAAAAAATTTATGGACCGATAGATGACTACCGGCAGCAGCTTCCGTCGCAGCAAGCCCCAATCGTCTCAAATTCGAGTGTAGCATGCCGGATACCATCCTGTAGCAGTTTATCTTTAATCGCTTGCTTGATAGCTTCCATCCGTCGAGTATCCTTTATCAGAATATGTGCCGTCAGGGCCGTTTCCGTTGTGCTGATAGCCCAGATATGCAGGTGATGAACTCCTTCCACCCCATCCACTGCTTCAATCGTTCCGGCCACTTCTTCCAAGTCCGTTCCTACCGGAACGCCGTCCAACGAAAGGCGCACACTGTCCCGCAGCAGTCCCCAGGTGGAATAAATAATAATCAGCGCAATAACGAGCCCTATCACCGGGTCGATAACGTACCATCCCGTACGGGCTATCACCAAGCCCGAAATAACTACACCGACCGAAACCAATGCATCCGCAGCCATGTGCAGATAAGCACCTTTCACATTCAAATCTTTGTCCTTATCCTTCATAAACAGCCAGGCTGTCACCGCGTTTATCACGACTCCTATACCGGCTACCCAGGCAATGGCATCTCCTTCCACCGGTTGGGGATGAAACAATTTACCGATACTCTCCCCTATGATAATCCCGACAGCCACCAGCAAGATAACGGCATTCAGCAGCGATACCAATACCGTGCTTTTTTTGTATCCATAAGTAAAACTGGAGGTAGGATGCACTTTCGCGAGCCGGAAAGCCAGCATGGCAAGTACCAGACTCGCCACATCTCCCAGATTATGCCCTGCATCCGACAGCAATCCCAGTGAATTATACCAGAACCCTGCCAGAAACTCAGCCACAACAAAAACCAGATTCAACGAAATGCCAATGATAAACGCTTTATTCAAGGAAGTTATTTCGTGATGATGATGTTCATGATTATGATGTTCCATATCCCTTTCTTTTTTAATGATAACAAATCGATACAAAACTATGTTTTTCCGGTCAAATATAGAACACCTATTTGTAAGTATTCAAAATTTCTTTTTCAGTAATGCCTTATATTGTTCTTTCATATCTTCGGGAAGAAAAGATGTATCAATAAATGCCAGCCATTTCCCGGAAAGTGCTACAAATTTAGAGAATATATTATCAATAACCTTCTTTCCTAAACCGCTGTTATTCATTGCAATCTCAAAATCCAAACGCTTGATTTTACGCTTTTTCCCATTTAAAGTTAAAGCCAGTTCTTCCGTATCCTCCGGCATGACAAGAGCAGTAGAGAGCATATCATACCCTGGAGTCAGAGAATAATATCCCCGGCGCAAACTATACAACGAAAAGTTCTTCAAATGCATATCCGCATTGCCCGTAAGCCATGAAAAAACGACCTGTTCCCAAAAATTCACTACATCGAGCTTGGGGATTGAAGAGTATTGCATGATAAGCTTTGCTATCTGCTCATAAGAACCCTTGTATTTATATTCCGTAAGGCGTTCCGACAGTTGGCACATATCTTCCATCGGATATTTTTCTCCTTTCAAGCCTCGGTCTATACGCTTAGTTATATACGACAACTCCCCGTCGGCAAAACGTATAAGAGAGTGAGGTACAACATTTATTTTCGCCAACTCGGCAAGATGCATTGTCAAATCTTCCACTTCCGGCAAGTGCTTGAATTCATCAGTTTGCGGCTTAAGTATATAACGCCCCCACAACCCTACAATAGTAAAACGTTGGGACTCATTACGTGAAGAAGAAATATCAAGTGACAATTTAGCTTGTACGCCTGTAAGAGTGGTCTGTGAACGAATCACCTGTTCTGCCAACTGCGTAATATCCGCTCTGGTATAGGGCAATAAAGGGGCTGTTTTACTTCCGAATATTTTTTTGGCACAACGAGGATGAAAATCAGTTTCACCCTCACGGAGTTCTTGATAACAATATAAACACCTGTCCATAACTACTCCTCGTTTGATATAGGTATAACACTAATAGCTCCGATGCAATCTTTGCAACACGCCAACAATAGCGACATACGATCGTGGCGGTCAATTTTCCAACTCTTTTCTGCAATATCCAAAAGCCAACCTTCGGGGATTAAACCGTCAAAAAACGGGAATAAAATCAAGCTGGTATAAGGCTTCTCCGAAAGAGGTAGCGTAAGGCTGATTGCTCCCGCTCCGTCAGATTGAAGATAAGCAGCATCGTACTGAAAGGTATAACCGTTCTCATTTTCAGTCAGTATTCCGGCCAATTGACCATCATTATATATAGAGGCTTGTCTCATTATCTATCGGACTTAGTCATTGGAACAACACCTACTTCTGCTCCAAAGAGGTTGAGTACCTGGTTCACTTTATCAAGGCGTAGTGTCTGTTTACCTTGCTCGAGTTCACGCACAAAACGGAGACCGACTCCCGATTTTTCCGAAAGTTCCACCTGCGTCAGATTATGCTCTTTGCGCATCTGCTTTACGTATTCAGAGAATAATTTAGTATCCATAATTATACCCTTTTGGGTACAAATATAATACAATCATTTTATTTTGCACCCTTTAGGGTATAAAACTATTTATAAAACTATTATTTATACCATATCAGGTGTAATTCATCTATTCTCAGGAAAGGATTCGATTCATAGCTTTATTCTTTCTTCCGCACATAAGAAAGCCCCGGAGATTGATACCTTCGGGGCTTCTTGTCTTGTTCTGCTTTCCGGCCTTCACAGGGGAGAAAACAGATGAACTTTTAGTTCATTACTTTAGTATTATTAATATTAAATTATCCGGATTGCTTGTTCGCCCTCGCGGGGTAGTTGGCAGCTTACCGCGCAATCCGGTGAATTATTCTTTTCTAATAATCCTTATTTATTCATTAACTTATTCAACAATCGCTTTTACAGCTTCTTCGCCTTCAACAGCTACTACTACAACACCTGCAGGTACTGCAATCGTTTCGTTGTCGGAAGCAAGGATTGTGTTAGCTTTTACTTGACCCAGCATGTTGCTGATGACAACCTTCTTGCCGGCTGCACCGCTGATAGTCACCTTACCTTCGCTTGCGATTACGCTTACTTCGGATACGGATACATTATCATTGTCGGTCGGAGCCAGTTCAGTGTCTTTGATTGCGAACAACTGAGCTTGGTCTTTATCACCCAGTACGAGGATACCGTTCAGGTAGCTTACATACTGCTTAACTGCATCTTTGGATGCTGCTACTTCAATTCTGTAATAGCCTTTAGCTTTTTCATCTTCAACAAATGCCCAAGTTGCATTGCTGTAACCCATCTTAGCTGCTATATCCAATGTGTCAGACTTAGCTGCTTTCGGCAATCTTTCGATAGCCAGAGAGTCGCCTGATGCGTTGTCTACGCGGTTTGCATATACGAAACCTACACGTGTCAAACCATCTTGTTTATATTTAACATCTTTGGTGTCGGTAGAGTCTGCATAACTTACCATATAAGCTTTTCTATCGAATGCGCCTACCTTTTCAGTATCGACTGCTTTCGTGATGTAGTAAGCATAACGGAAGTTGTCTTCTCTTTCAACATAAGCAGTATCCAAACCTAATACGAAGTCGTTGTCTGTTGCAGCAGCCTTCAGTTCCAGACCTGTACGTTTGATTTCGGCAAACGGTTTAACAGCTGTTACCTTAGAAGCTTCGTCGTTCATCAAGGAGATGATTACGTTCTTCGGAGCATCTGTAAACTTATGGTAAATATCAATTGTAGCAGCTTCCAGGTCGAATGCCCAGTTGGTGATTTCGGTCGGACCTACTACGACAACATAACCATTCTGGTCTACAGCAACTTTCTTAGCCGTATTACGAGCATCTTCAGCAACTCTCCATAAGATTTCATACTGAGCAGCTTTGTCGCTTGTACGACGCAAAGTCAAATCAGCTTCATTCTTTTTAGCTTTCTTTGTCAATACAACCTTATTTGAAGCACTCATCGTTAAGAACAATGTATCGCCATTGAAGTAAACTTCGCCATTGTATTTGTTTGCTTTCAAAGTTACGTCTTTCAGATTTTCTGCTGCGTTCGTTTTCATCTTGAATTCCAATGAGCTTTCAGCATCATCTGTCATCACAACGGAAGAGTCAGTATTCATCGTCAGATAGAATGTCTTTGTCGGATTTGCGAAGTTTGTTGCTGTCAGTTTGTATGTCTGATTGTCGATAGCTTCTTTCGACAAGTTCTTGTAACCGGCAGGAATAGCTTTCACTTCTTCCAATTGAATAGTATCCTTTACTGTAACGTCTGATACTGTCCTTTCTACTTCGTAGATTTTCTCCTTTTCATCTATTACATAGAATTTTTGAGCGCCAACCAATTCCTTATTGAAGTCACGGTTTGCAATCGCATATTTACTTGCATCATCATCAGCTGAAGAAACGAACCACTGAGTCGCCGGAACATTCGCATAAGTAACTGCAGAATGAGCCCAAGCATCCCCTGTAGTAGAAGTCATCACGAAGTACGGTTTAGTTTCATATTCCTTCTTCAGAGACTTCACATAGTAAGGAGTACCTTTTTCCAACTTAGCTGTTTCACGTACCACTTGTTTGATTGTGATTGTAGAGTTATAATAAGCAGGG
Organism: Parabacteroides sp. AM08-6; assembly: GCF_003473295.1. Lineage (GTDB taxonomy): Bacteria > Bacteroidota > Bacteroidia > Bacteroidales > Tannerellaceae > Parabacteroides. The sequence goes on along the minus strand of NZ_QRMP01000013.1, from coordinate 36,727 downwards.
TCATAGATATCTGCTGCTACGGAAACTTCACGATGTGTCTTAGCCAAAGAACGGATAACAACAACTGCATTGGTTGCTTCAAAACCTTCTTTATACCAAGTACCATCCAGCTTATTAACATCCGGCATAAATGTATTGACAGTCACTTCGTCACCGGCAATCTTTTCAGGAGCTACCTGCAATTGGAATGCGAACAGATTGATGTTCTTTTCTTTAGCGGCTACAACGGCGTTATCTTTCTCTTCACCTACTGTAGTCAATGTATCAGCTTTGAATGAGAAATATCTTTCATTTCTAGCTACGTAGTTTGTATCTACAGAGAGATAAGCTTGTTTTCCATCAATCATTGAGTCTACGATTGCGATAGCATAGTAACCTTTAGCACCACCTTTGTCAACTTCTTTAGCCAAAATGTCTTCAGATACTCCAAATTTATCTTTAGAAGCAGAAGTTTTAACAGCAGCCAACAGTCCTTGAATTGTAGTGCTATACTGATCATATACCTTATTCTTACCAGTTCCAGCTGCTTCAAACATCGCAATCTGTGCTTTTGGACTAGCAGATGTAAAATCAGGTTCATCTTCAGCTTTCAGATACGGTTTTTTCATAAATGCAGTCATCGTAGAGTCTACAACAGTATAAGCTTTGTCTGTTGCAGCTTTCACTTCACCAAACAGTTTTGTTGCAGCAGCTAAAGCTGTTTTATACTCTGTCAATGCTTTATTATCGCTGGCAAGTTTTGTATTTTTAGCCAACTCAACCTTCGCTAACGCATTCACTTTAGCATTTGCATCTTTCAAAGCCTTAATTAAAGTTCCCTCGGCAGTTCCATCAGCAAAAGCGGCTAATGCGTCATCCAAATCAGCGTAAGTTTCTTCAGCTGTTGCTACTTGTTCTTTGAATAAATCCCCAATGGTTGCAGCATTTCCTGTTGTATTACCCGTATTTTTAGCCAAGGTAATTACCTCCTCAATACTGTTTATTGTAGCTGTTAATGCAGCATCCAAATCAGCCAAAGCTTCGTCCGTAGCGTCTTTTGCGGCAGCTAAATCTGCTTTGAAAGAGTTTGTACCCGTTGTTGCAGTCGTAAACATGGATTTAAAGCCTACGGCACGCAATTTTCTACCGCTCAATAAATTTCCAATCGTGCTATTCTTAACGTCATTAGAGAATACCAATTCGAATGCTTCATCTTTCGGATTTTCATTCAAATCGGTAACAGTCATAGAATAAGGAGTATCCACATCTACCAACTGAAGTGTAAGAATTTCGCCTTGACCTCCATCTGGAGTAACCGTTGCTTCTTTTCCGGCCTCAGCCTCAGCCATCATGACTTTTACTTCTCCTTCTCTTTTTACCAATGCATACTGATAATTCTTTTTTGCTGCAGCATCGTAAAAATTAGTTCTGGCTTCCTGAGCACCGGTAATGGTGATTGTTCCATCTTCGGCAATAGTAATAGATCCGTCTTCAGCATTCATCGAACTCAGACCATCAGATGTAACATAAGCATACTGAGCCTGATAGAACTTTTTCTGACTTGCCGATACGTTTTTCTTAGAAATAGCCAAAACCTGACCGTCTTTGTTTTCCAAGTTAAACTCATAGGAAACATGACCCTTTTCGTCAATAACTTCCTTCACTGTCGGCTTCCATAGAGTTGCATTAAATGCTTCATAAGATTTTGCTGCGTCATCTGCTTTAACAAACGCCACACTGTCTCTCTTACCGTCAGCACTATGACCAATAATCAAACGGTCTGTTTTGGAAGCAGCTAAAGTCACATGATAATACTCTTTCGGGTTCAGGTCTATTGCCATAGCCGAAAAAGAACTACCCGCCAGCAGGATGCCGGCTAAAAGTGTAGAAAACTTCTTGTTCATACTTAAACTTTTTAATTTATAATATTAATGTATATTGAAATGTCTCTTTTTCGATTTTACGCACGCTTGTTAAATTCTGTATAATGACGATTTTAAACGTACGTTTTTTTTAGTCATTTTTTTTTCGATTTTAAGGTTCGTAGTCAAAAGAGCAATTTTTGTACAGACTTCGCTATACACTTGATAAGAAAGCACATACGAGAAGAAAAAAAATTAAAGAAAAGAATTGCAGGTTCAAAACTTATGCCTATTTTTGTGACGAGAAAAAACGTACGTTTTTTTTAGTCATTCTGAATCCTGCACGCAATCAACTCATATTCAATCGTTTCCACATGCATCGAGGCCCATTTTAGCCCCCCTTTTTACCTTGTTTTTTCATTTTTCGGCATTTGTCGTTAATCGCTTATTTTCAATACATTACACGATATTTACAATGCCTGAAAAAGAGCATTTTTCCTTGTTTTTCAAGAAAAATCCCGTTTTCTTCTCTTTTTTCGTTGCCGTAATTCTTATTTTTTATTAAATATCCCAGTTTTCAGGGTCACCCAGATGGTCTAAAAGGATGTGGACCTGGCGAGGGGTGAAAGTACGCTGCCCCTTGAAATAACCTGCCCGCTTCAAGTCCGCAAGCAGTTCCTCGTCCCGTTTTATCATCACACCCAGACGTGTGGAGGCCGATTTGATTTGCATATAGGGGAAATAAAGCACGGCCAGTTCCGTATGCCCCCAGACTCTGTTCTTATTCATGATTCGATTCCTTTCTTCTTTTTAATGCCAAATATTCGTCATACGTGATACCGCCTGTCGCAGAGGGACAGGCGCCTTGCTCGCGTTCCTTTTCCCGGGCAGCCTTATAGCGGGACACTTCCTTGCGCCTCTCTTCCATAAACTGAAGCAGCGCGCTTGTGATGAACAGTGCGTCCACCATCCCGTAAAAACGGCCGTAGCGACCACATTTCAGCCGATGGAAGAACAACAGCAGTTCCGTCACCTTCAGCACCGGATACTCTGTCAGGATGATGCCGGCAAGCTCCTTCTGACGGCTGACGGGCATCTTCTCCTTCACGCCCACGAAGTTGTTCACATCCTCCACCAACAGGCAGAGCAGCACCACGGCCGTATCCTCACCGTAGCCGGAAACGACGGTTTCAAGTGCCGGAGCTTTGCCCAGGTAGGCACGTTCCATGAAACGGGCCGCCTGGAGTTCCAACTCGGGCGTGAAGGTCGCCAGGAATTGCCCGGCATTGCCGTAGCGTGCCTTCATTTCAGCAACCGGCCGTGGCATCGAAGGCCATGCGTTGCAATTCGGCACGTCGCGCGGAGGCGTCGTCGGGGATTGCGGAAAGCTTATATTCAATTGATTTTTCATGTTCGTTTCTTATTAAATTCTTTTTACTTTTTATTTCCTTTTCCTTTTCAAGCGTTTCCGCTGCCGAAGAGGGGGTTTCGGGTACAATAACTCCGGTTTCCGGTGCAATAACTTCCGTTTCCGGTGCAATATCTCCCGTTTCCGACAAATCCAGTTCCGGCAGGATGCGCGGTTGGTTCCGGCGGAACACTTCCCGATACCGTCGTTGTACGGAAGACGAGGTCAGGATGCGGCGGTATTCGTACAAATTGCCGTCGAACAGATGGAGCTGGATACAATAATCCAAGATTTCCCCTACCAGCTCTTCGCTGATGTTCAAGGTAAAGGCGATATCGAAACGGAAATCCGTATCGCAACTCACATAGTAGCCGTTTTCCCTGTAAAGTTCGCACAGGACAGCGACGTAAACGCAAATGCCGTTACAACCGTAGCGGCGGGACAGGCGCTGGATTTTCCTATCGGACAGAAAGTCCGTGTCGAGTGGAAAATAGCTCAGTCCCTTTTTTAATGGACGTGCCATAATCTTTTTGTTTTTTAAATTGTTTTGTGACTTGAAGATTCCGGCAACGACATCCGGTACGATAACGGGGGAAATCAAGGTGGTTTTCCGGGCTAACATTTTAAATAACAGCTACGGACACAAAAAAAGGAGACTCATTCCTGTGAGTATTCACAAGAACAAATCTCCTTTTCACGTCCGGTCTTTATTTCTTCTTCACCGGCAAAGGTAGGCCTTTTGATGGGATAAGGGGAAGGAAAACAAGCGATGCCGCAACAACAAGCATAAACTTCAAAGACATAGCATAAGTGGTTTGGCTAGTTTTATGTTATCAGTCTTTAGTGATAATCCATTTCCCAATTTTACCACCTTCTCGCGTCAGTTTACCATTATCACGTAATTGGTCGATTATTTTCCGAACTTGCCGTTCACTCAAACTAAGCCGCTTTGAAAGTTCAGCCCTAGATATAGATGGGTTGTATTTTATCAATTCTATAAGTTCCCCCTCATTACTTGGAACGCCTTGGATCACCTTTGGATCACCTTTGGAACGCTTTGGATCGTCTTCTCTCTCGCTAGCTCTCCAAATAACAACTCTAAAATCCTCTTCTTGATAGAATTCAGGAGTTCTCAATCCATATTCACGACATTTATTGATAATATCCTCTGTACCTGTTCCCACCTTCTCTATATATCCGTTCCAGTACATTGGGTCTGCAAGCAAAGGATTTGTTGGCAATGACTTATGTGGTCCATGAAGTTTCTGTACAGTAAGACCATAAGGCAACGTCCCCGGATTCCAAACTTCCAATCTATTGCGGAATAGCATTATCTGTACACTGGCATTACTCGTATAATCCCTATGACACACGGCATTCACGATGGCCTCTTTTACGGCATCAATAGGCAATTCGGGGTGCGTTGGAATATCAGCTTTTTTCCCCTCAGTACGTGTACCTACCCAATTATCAATACGACTCATCACAAAACTTGTAGCTTGGTCAACCAATTCAAAGACATCCCCCCTGTATATTTGATATGCAGGCATTGGTTTTTCAACCACATTTCCATAAAACTGCACACACTTTACCTCAGAGGTTATAAAATACTTCTGAGGTTTCTTACCGAATAATAGTACAGCTGCATTTGCCAATCTTCCCCTCTCATCAATCAAGTCCAAATGAGCAAGCAAAGCCTCTGGAGAAGTTTCGACCGAGAGTGGAAAGTTGCGTTTTGAACGAGCCATGTGAATGAAGTTCTTCATCTTGTCCTCATCCAAGTCGTTTAATGTTGCTCCATTATCATAGGATGCATCAAACGGTCGCCAACGAATATACTCCTTCTCCTCCAAGTACCTAATTAAAGATGCATATACCGAAGTGCGTAATCCATCAATATCTACAAAAGTTTTGCGTACAATATCTTGCTCGGCCTTTTTTATCAAAGCAGTTTCTTTAGGATGTCTTTTCTCCTCATCAACGCTCTTTATATATATTAAGCGACTCTTATGCAATGCTGACGCTAAATCGTACTCTCGTTCCGTTGGAGAAACACCTTCTTCATCCTCATATCCATACAGATTGCCATACAAACCCAAATAGATGTCACATAATTCAACTTCTTTCAAAAATACATGGCTTGTTGAATATTCATTAGCAGGAACTTCTTCGAAAATAAACGGCTCGAAGAATTTACCCAACAAAACATCTGTCCGGATATAATGACAGAGCATTGCCCGTTCTTCAATAAACTCACTCTGTACACTACTTATGAATATTTTGATTCGTCTCATTATTAAATTATTTCAAAAAAACGAGAGAATTAACGCTTAATATTTACGTCTTCCAAGTAAATCATTATACTGAATCTCATACAAAGTTATTGTGTTTGTTGGATATGATAAAATAATCATGAAGAATTTTTCAAATGCAATAGCATTTCCTGACTTTGGCAGGAAATTTTCAACAATTCATTTTGGCGTGCAGAGATAATCCCGGCTGTTGCAGAAAGAATAAAATCCCTTTATTGTATTCATAACGATAAGAAACAAGCGACTATCAAAATGTCATTAGTATAGCGGGTAAATAGGATTAGTATGGCGGGTAAAATAAATTACCCGCACATGTAACCCTTTTTAACATATCAATCCAGAGGGTAAAAAGCGGATTGGGGTTACATTTTGTCAATTGGGAGCAAATGCGCTTAACGAAGGAAGCAACAGGAAAAGCCTATACCGTTGTCAGTTTTATGGCACATTTATGTTAAAGTACTTGTGTGTGTAAAGTAAAAGTGTAACCTTTGCAATAATTGTTGATACCATGAACAATTAAATACTTATGCGTGTTACGTATAAACCTAATTAAGTCAATTGAATAATAAATAACATCGTATGGGAACAAAAAGTACATTTAAGAAAGACGTTGCCATACAAGCCATATTGTATGCCGCCCAACATGTAGAACGCAAAGACATTCACAAAATATGTAAGATATTATACTTTGCGGACCAAGACCACTTGTCCAAATATGGAAGAAGTATAACAGGAGATACCTATATCGCAATGCCTTTCGGCCCTGTTCCTTCTAATGTTGAAGATATCTTTAAGGCAGTGAGAGGTGATAGCTTCTTTTCAGATTGTGTAGATGATTTAAAAGAATACTTCGACTTTATCAACAAATATGTCCTGATTACTAAGAAAAAAGCAGATACTGATTATTTGTCAGAAAGTGATTTAGAATGTTTGGACAAAGCAATCGAAAAATGTAAGGACAAATCATTCAACGAACTAACAGAAATGTCCCATGATTTAGCATGGAGTAATACTCAAAGAGACAGAGCCATATCCATCAAGGATATTTTAAGAGAAGTGGGAGATGATGAAGAATATGTATCTTACATAGACCGTAAGATTGCAACAGAAGATATGTTTATATAATGGAATTTCCTTTATCCGGTATTGAAAAAACTATCCAAAGAGGGACTATACTACTTTCTTCTATTTTTGAAGAGATAGGACATAGTAAATACTTTGTTGTAATGGGTATTTCAGAAGATTGCATAGCCGGTTTCTTTTTTGTAAATTCAAATATTCATCCAAGTTTATTCAACAAACCGGACCAGTTGGCAATGCAATATCCATTGAAACACGCTGATTATAGTTTTCTTAAATACGATTCATTCCTTTGCGCTACCAATATATTGACAAAAAGCCGCAAAGATTTAGGATTAAGTATTAGTAAAAAAGAAACAATCATCATTGGAGACTTACAAGAACAGCATCTAAACGAAGTTCTTGATATGGTAAGGGCGTCTAAGCTGTTCAGTAAAATTGATAAGAAAAAATATTTCTACCCATAGATTAGTTGTTTGTCGCACTCTGCGCTATTCCGTGCAAAGTTTTTCAATTGTCCTTCTTCTACAAGGTCTACTCTCTTTCTCAGAAGTTTTTGAAGAGCATCAACCATTCCGGCATATTTAAACAGCGTGATAGTAGCTCCCGGTGAAATTGAACCAGAATATCAATAAATCCGTAAAAATGGTTGTTTAACCCGTAATTTGTTTAACATCGGAACAGATAAGCTGCGCTACCTTTGCTCCCGTCATTTAATAAATAAAAGGTATGATAAAGACACAAGCAATCGCTATTCTGATGCTTCTGACCTTTACGAACGTTATAGCATCAGGGACAACAACGGTAAAGAACATAAAATCAACGGATATGGATACATTGGAATTAACGCAGGAATGGGACAAGACATTCCCACAGAGTGACAAGGTGGAGCACTCGAAAATAACGTTTCACAACCGCTACGGCATCACGCTTGCCGCAGACCTGTATAAACCGAAAAACACACAAGGACATTTGGCGGCCATCGCGGTGAGCGGCCCTTACGGAGCAGTGAAAGAGCAGGTATCGGGTCGTTATGCCCAGACACTTGCCGAGCGCGGTTTCCTGGCCATCGCATTCGACCCTTCGTTCTACGGAGAAAGCGGCGGTACGCCCCGTTACCTGACCTCGCCGGAAATCAGTACGGAAGACTTCAGTGCGGCAGTCGATTACCTGACTACCCGTGATGATGTAGATCCGGAACGTATCGGCATCCTCGGTATTTGCGGTTGGGGAGGGTTCGCTCTCAACGCCGCAGCCAACGACCCGCGCATCAAGGCTACGGTAACTTCTACCATGTACGACATGAGCCGCGTAAATGCCAACGGTTATTTCGATACCATGAGTGCCGATGACCGTTACAAGTTGCGCGAACAGCTCAATGAACAGCGCACTGAAGATTATCGCAACGGCAGTTATGAACGTAACGGTGGTGTGGTCGACCCCGTTCCCGAAGATGCCCCGCTATTCGTCCGCCAGTATCACGACTATTACAAGACCGCGAGGGGCTATCACCGTCGTTCACCCAACTCCAACGAGGGAATCAGCAAGACCAGTTCCCTGGCATTCATCAATATGCCGCTCCTTTCCTATATCGGCGAAATACGCAATGCCGTCCTGATGATACACGGAGCTGAAGCCCACTCGCGGTATTTCAGCGAGGATGCTTACAAACGATTGACGGGCGACAATAAGGAACTTCTGATTATACCCGAAGCCAACCACGTCGATTTATACGACAACCTTGACATGATACCTTTCGATAAAATAGACGAGTTCTTCAAAAAACACATCAATAGATAACAAAAAAGGAGCCGCTCTTCACAGGGGGGCTCCTTTTTTATACCGGAAACAACCAATAAAAACTTTCCGATATGGTGTCTAATCATCTTATATGCTTACATAATTAACAAAAGGTTTTGATATAGCGATTATACTAATAGTGTTACTTTCTTTGTTATGACATTGCAAAGATACCGGTACATCCCATACTCCACAATACCTATATATGAGTAAAAAAACACTGTCACTTACCTATTAATAGCTATTTGCCGCAAAAAACACTGAAAGTACCCACCCAATAGGTATCTGAACAAATAACCGTTTTATTTATCCCCCTTACTCTCCCCCCTATTCCTCCGCGTTCCGCCCTACACCTAAAAGCTGTCGGGCGGTGCCTGTACCTTTGTCATGTTTTCGAAAACGAACAAAGAAGTATTCATTTTTAAAATTAAAGAATTATGTCAATCAAATTCAGATTAGTAAAGAGAAAGAACCTGGGTAAAGATAAAGAAGAAAATCCCCAGAAGATGTATGCACAACCTATCTATTCCGACCTGGTCAGTTTTGAAGAGCTGCTGGGCGAAATCGGAGAGTCGGGTATTCCGTCCAACCAAGTGAAAGGAGTTGCCGACCGTATGAACTATCTTATCCGCAAACATCTGGCTGCCGGTCGACGGATTCAGTTCGGTGAGCTAGGGAATTTCCGCTATGGGGTAGGTTCGTCGGGAGCTGCCACCGAGGATGAATTCGAAACATCGCAAATCAAGATACCCCGAATCATTTTCAGTCCCGGCTCCATCTTGAGAGCTGCCCGCAAAACAGCGAAGTTTGAAAAGGGAAACTTGATTATCCCTTCCGGCGAAGTTTCAAAACCGGATGAGGAAAATCCGGATATCTTATAAACGGACAAAACGATAGGCCATGAGAAAAATCAATCTTATCGTACTCCACTGTTCGGCTACCCGTGAAGACCGGGAATATACGCCCGAACAGTTGGAGCGGGACCACCGGGCAAGAGGATTCATCTCGGCAGGCTACAACTATTACGTTCGCCGTACGGGTAGCCTGCTCTACATGCGTCCTCTCGAACAGATACCGGCCCACGTGAAGGGGTTCAACCGGAACAGTATCGGTATCTGCTACGAAGGAGGTCTGGACAGTCGCGGACAGCCGAAGGACACGCGGACTCCGGAACAGAAAGAGACAATCCTCGCCCTGCTTCACATGCTGCTTATCCGTTTTCCGGGTTGCCGGATATGCGGACATCGCGACCTGATGTCGCTAAAGGCTTGTCCCTGTTTCAACGCGGCCGAAGAGTATGCGCACCTGCCGTCGTAACCTCCTACAAACGTTCCACCGCCAGCCGGCCGGCCTTCTGATAGTCTGGCTGGCGGGGTTCGCCGTGGCACTTCTATGCAGTTGTTCGGTCCGGATGAAGCAAGACGGGCGGCAGAAGACAGAACGGCAAACGCAAATATCCGACTCTGCTTGTTACCGGTTGTTCCGGACAAGCCGTCAGTTATTGGATGCGGAAACGGTGTTGCAATGGCAGCAAGTCACTTTTTCCGTCCCCGATAGTGCCAAACGCCAGTATCCCCTACAACTTGTCCGGGGTACTTTGACGAAGGAATTCCAAACGGAACGGCAAGACACCGCACGACTTTCGGCCCGCCAAGAATCGAAGATGTCCGAAACGACACAAATGCAGCAGCAAACAGCTACCGAAACCCGCAGGCACAGTCCGGCCGGTTACTGGCTGATAGCGATTATCATTCTGATTATTCTGATTTTTGTTCGGAGATAGAGTATTCCCGGTATCCGCATCGAAAATTGGATAAAAAAGGAATAAATAAAAAAGGAGCTGCTCTTCATAGGGCAGCTCCTTTTTTATTTATATCTTTACAGACGTAATTAATCGGTTCTGACTGAATATTTTGATAAACACTATGGCCGACAAGCTGATTTCAAGAAAGATAATACGACTGTACGCCAGACTATTATTTTGCATACTCCTTGTGCTGATAGTCCGGGAAGCTAATGCCTCTTTTTCTTTGAACAAAGCGGATATACCCGATTTGTCGAACAATGCAATCCTCTGTATGCATCAAGACCCGGACGGGTATATGTGGTTTGGCACGTATGACGGCCTGAACATGTACAACGGAAAAGACACCTATGTATTCCGATTTGAACCGGGTAATAAAAGTTCCTTGAGCAGTAACATTATTCACCGGATAACCGATGCGGAACCGGGCTATCTTTGGGTCTCTACTTTTCTGGGACTGGATAAATTCTCCATCAAGGAAAAAAAGGTGACAGAAAGTTACCTTCAATACGCCGACGGCAGATTGATGGCTGCAGATAAAGACGGGAACACGCTGGTTATCGGGCAAAAAGACTTTATCTCCTGCTATTCCCCCCAAACAAAACTGATGCAGGATATCCATACGCCGGGCATCAATACCAAACATGTTAAAACCCTGTTTACAGACAGAAACAACAAATTCAGGTTGTTCACGGACGATGGCAAACTGAAGACGATAGAACCGGACTTCTCTACAATGCCAGCCACCCTGAATATTCAGGAAAAAGCACTACATACCCCGGATATTCTATACGCTTGTACGGAAGATTATATACTTTATTTCGTGGATAAGGACAAACAACTGTACGAATACAACACAATCGACGACAAGAAGAAATTCCTTTCAGACCTATCAGACCTTATCGAACAATATGGGCCCATTTCCCAAATCACCTTCTATCACTCGGAAATATACATCGGTTTCTCCGGTAGCTACCTGCTCCCGATAAGCCATCCGGAAAAAGCGATAAACCTGAATATCGGAATATTCTGCCTGCTTAAAGATAAAAACCAGGACATACTTTGGATTGGGACGGACGGGCAAGGAATAGAAAAATATTATGAAAAGCACAACATATTCGAAAGCCTGCTGACAAAAGATTTGCCTATCATGTTGCGCAAACCGATTCGCGCCATTTATACCGACAGCCTGAAAAATCTCTGGATTGGAACCAAAGGGGATGGAATTGCCCGTATCAAGGAATACGACCAGTATGGGGAAGACCCTATTCCTGCCTCACAAATCACCCATTTTTCAGAGGAGGACGGGCTTTCGGACGATAAAGTATATTGTTTCCTGAGAAGTAAATTCAATCCAATCATCTGGATAGGGACGGACGGCCCCGAACTCTCCTACTATTCCTATAAAGAGGATAAAATCAAAACCTTGACCAACGAGACAAGTACCAAAATCGCAATGGTGCATTCCATCTGCGAAATTAACGACACGACTCTTTGGGTGGCAACGGCAGGAGACGGGTTGAAAGAGGTCAACTTATCGAAAAAAGAAGAGCAATTGGCTGTCAAATATATTGAAACATACGTATTCGAACGAAACAGAAGGGTTTGCAAAGAATTCCATTCCATGTGCCTGGCCGATGATTCTACCCTGTATCTCGGCAGTCGTGGAGGATACGGCTTGATACGTTTCAATATCTACAACAAAAAGTGCGATTATATCTCGATGGACAATCTGGAAAGTTCACCCATCGGTGATATCCTGTGCGTACACCCGAGCCAAAACTCCACCTATTATTTCGGAGCCAGTTCCGGCCTGACTCGCATGACTTTTACGCCGAACGGAGTCGACACAAAGCAATTCAGCCGGAAAGACGGACTGGCAAACGATATGATACATGGTATCCTGGAAGATGAAGAAGGATGTGTCTGGCTGAGTACCAACAAAGGGTTGGCCAAATACAACCCGCATAACAACTTTTTCCACAATTACGATTATGCCGACCTGAAAGTCGTGGAATTTTCAGACGATGCGTACTGGAAATGCCCGGAAACCAACCGGATGTTCTTCGGAGGCATAAACGGGCTGGTATGGATTGACCCGCAAACGAGTAATAAGGACTTCTACAGGCCGGACTTACGTTTTTTCGAGCTGAATATGGGAGACGAAACATTCGATTTGCTCGATTATACGGAAAACAAGTCGGATTATGTGAAAATACCGCCTTCCGTCAGTTCATTTACCATCTCTTTTGTCGCGACCGACTACATCAACGGGGAGAACTACGAATATTCCTATCTGCTACAAAACTACAATACGACGTGGACGGATTTGCAAAAGGAAAACAAAGTGACCTTCACCAAACTTCCATACGGCGATTATATCCTGAAAGTAAACTATAAGAATGATGTGTTCGAATCGGATACCAAAAATTACCTGTTACATATACGGGTATTGCCTCCCTGGTATCTGAGTAGTTGGGCGATACTGGTCTATGTGGCACTTGCCTTACTGGCAGCCCTATGCGCATTCTATTCATTCCGCCGGAAATTCATACGCAAGCAACAGCAAGTGGCTAAAAAAATACAGGAAGAGCAAAAAGAAAAACTGTATGAAGCGAAATTGAACTTTTTTGCCAATATCACGCACGAGCTTTGTACGCCGCTTACATTGATAAATGGGGTTAGCAACAATATCCGCGAATATGCAAAGACTGAAACGGACGAAAAGCTAATAAAGAACGTGGATGTCTTGTCCGAAAACGTAAACGGACTGAATGAACTGATACAGGAAATTCTGGATTTCAGAAAGATAGAGGAATCCGGCATTAATAAGTGCCATATCAGGAAAGTATCCATTTCCGAATTGATGAAACGGCAAGCCAATTCATTCGCTCCTATAGCCGAACATAATCAAATTCGCTTTGAGTGTTCAGTGCCCGGCAATCTCGACTGGAATACCGACCCCGCCTTTTTTAAGAAAATCGTAGTCAACCTGATATCCAATGCGTTTAAATACACGGAAGAAAAGGGACTCATACAAGTTTCGGTTTTTACAGACAGCGACCGCACACTTACAATTAAAGTGTACAATACGGGCCAAGGCATCGAGGCAAGTAAACTGAAAGGGATATTCGACCGTTACCGCATCCTCGACAACATGGAAGAGAATGCATATACACAAACGACATCCCGCAACGGGCTCGGATTATTTATCTGCCACAGCATGGTACAATCCTTACAGGGAGAAATAGAAGTGAAAAGCGAATTCGGGAAATATGCCGAATTTATCGTCACCCTTCCCTATCTGGAGACAGAGGAAACAGAAGTGCCCCAAACAACATCGGCAACCACAAAGCAGGAGGTTACCCCTGCCACAAAAACGGACGATACGGACAAAATCTCCTCTTTCCGCCCTTATATATTGGTTATAGACGACAATAAAGACATTGTCTGGCTGATAGCCTCCTCTTTATCCGCCGATTATTCGGTAAAAGAAGCCTACAGCGCCATGGAAGCATTGAAAATGATGGAACAACAAACACCTGCCCTTATCATTACAGATATTATGATGCCGGATATGAATGGCTTGGAACTGGTGAAAACCGTCAAAGCAAACAAATTCACCAAACAAATCCCGATAGTCATCGTCTCGGCCAAAATCACCGACAGCGAGCAAGCGGAAGGATTAAATCTCGGTGCCGACGCGTATCTGACAAAACCTTTTTCACCTTTGGTACTCCATTCCATCGTAAACCGGCTGATGTCCAGCAAACAGGAAATGAAAAACTATTATCATTCTCCGGAAAGTGCATACGAATATACGGACGGACAATTGATACACCAGGAAGATAAAGAATTCATGGACATGGTAAATGCCATCATCAAGGAAAATATCGACAACGAGAACCTGCGTCCTGAATTTGTGGCGGAAAAAATGGGTATGAACAGCCGTAGCTTTTACCGGAAATTCAAGAAGATTTCTTCACTCGCCCCTTCCGATTTTATCAAAGATTACCGGTTTATTTATGCAGCCCAATTACTCATAACCACCAATCTGAATGTACAGGAGATTATCTACAAAGTAGGTATCACCAACAAATCCTACTTCTACCGTGAGTTTGCCCGGAAGTATAATATGACCCCGAAAGAATATCGTTCCCAACAATAAACGGCTGAAACACAATAGTGTCCTGATTTACTAAATAAGTATCCTAAAATGCCAGATGTATTTCAGGATACTCGTTTGGCGAATAGGGATAAACGTTTTATTGTCATCTCACTGTAATATTGCATTCGGATTACAACATGAAAAAAAGTATACAATAATTACAGGGAGGAAGTGGAGTAAATAATACTCCGGTGTGTTTTTAATTTTCATTCTTTAGACCTTTTTTTATAACACTATTAATTATTCAAATGAAGAAGTATCTTATATTTATTTCCAGTTGCCTGCTGTTTGCTTGCCAGTCGCAGGAGAAAGTATCTGTCAACGTACCTGAATTAACAGACGGTAATCCCTCTACTGCTTGGGTTGGAGGGCCTAAAGTGAATAAAATCATTTTTGATAACCAATTCAACTCACCCATCCAGAGCTATAAAGTATATTCGTCAGGCAATACACCTGAACACGACCCGGTAAACTGGACCTTACAAGGTTCATACGATGGAAAAAGCTGGGTAGTCGTAGATGAACGGAAGGATCAATCTTTCTGCTCCCGTTTTCAAGAGAAATTGTGTACAATAGCCAACCCCTCCAACTATAAACAATATATGCTGGAAGCCGAAACTGCCAATGGCGACTCGTTAATACTCGGCGATGTATTGTTTTATGAAGCCAATTTACGTGCCGGATGGGAAGACTTTAAATATCCGAGAGTAAATTTCAAAGTACTGGACCCCGAAGCCAAAGGAAGTGAAACCTACCAGACGCTGGTGCAAAATCCGGATGAGTATGTACAGTATCACACGCAGAAAGTAGCGGAAATTCTATTCTTCAGCGCAAAAGACACCATGAACGACGTTCAGGAAATCAACTACACTTTGAAAGAATATGACGGAGTTTCGGCAAAATCAGGCAATCCACCTTCGATTGCGATTGTATACAGCACCAAGCATATACAAAGGTCTGCCGAAGAGTCGCTTTATAAACTTGATTTCGAAACACGTGGCGTACTTTATCACGAATTGGTACACGCCTACCAGTTCGAACCGAAAGGTATCGGTTCCTACTCGACCAATAAGGAGTTTTGGGCTTGTATCGAAGGAATGGCAGATGCAGTCCGTGCACAGGCCGGATTGTTTGACATGAGTACCCGCAAACCGGGTGGAAACTGGATGGATGGCTACCGCACGACCGGTTTCTTTATTCAATGGCTTACCACCAAAGACCCTGATGCCATTCGTAAATTCCATCTGACCGTACGCGACCTCGATGTATGGAGTTTCGACAAAGCAATTAAAAGCATGTTCGGACCGGAAAGCAGCATAGAATGTATCTGGAACGAATATCAGGAATTTCTGACAAAATCGACAAACAAATAACAAGCGAGAAAGTATGCGCGGAGCGAAATTTATTTTATCTCTGTCCGTCCTTCTTATCAGCGGAATCGGACACGCACAGGACAAAGTTTCTTACGTAAATCCCATTATCGGGACCAATGGCATGGGGCATACTTTCCCCGGAGCCTGCGTTCCGTTCGGCTTGGTTCAGCTAAGCCCCGACACGGATACAATTCCACATAATGTCAACGGAAAATATCAACCTCGTGTATATGAATACTGCGCCGGATACCAACATAAAGACAGCAGTATCGTAGGTTTCAGCCATACCCATTTCAGCGGTACGGGACATTCCGACTTGGGTGATATCCTGATTATACCGACTACCGGAGCTTTAAAGCTGAATCCCGGCACGGCAACAGACCCGGATGCAGGTTACCGCTCCCGCTTTTCACACGACACGGAAATATCCCGCCCCGGATATTACGAAGTGATGTTGGCCGATTACGGCGTAAAGGCACAGCTTACCACAACCAAACGGGTAGGTGTACATAAATATACATTCCCTCACCAAAGCAAGGAGCAACGTATCGTCCTGGACATGATACATGGGATTTATAATTACGACGGCAAAGTGCTGTGGACGAATATACGGGTTGAAAACGACACATTGGTCACCGGCTACCGTATCACAAACGGTTGGGCTCGTACGAATTATACATATTTTGCCATGTCTTTTTCGAAACCTATCGCTCAATATGGCTGCGAAGAAAAAGCAAAAATAGACTACCGCGGCGGATACGGAAAATTCAATATGAAAAAGAATTTCCCGGACATCGGCGGACGTAAAATTGTCGCTTATTTCGAATTCGACCCGTCCACTTCCGATGAGCTGGAAGTAAAAGTTGCCCTTTCCGGTGTCAGCACGGACGGCGCATTGAAAAATTTGCATGCCGAGGCATCCGGATATAATTTCGACCAACTGGCTGCCCGCGCTTCGGATACTTGGAACAAAGAGTTGTCCGTCATCGACGCAACAGGAAACAACGACCAGTTATCCATGCTCTATACCTCATTGTATCACACGATGATTAACCCTTGCGTTTACACGGACGTGGACGGTCAATATCGGGGGTTAGACCATAATATTCATCAGGCTGACGGCTTCACCAACTACACCGTATTTTCCGTTTGGGATACTTACCGCGCTTTGCACCCGTTATTCAATATCATCAACCGTCAGGTAAATACGGATATTGCCAAATCCATGCTGAAACATTGCGAACAAAGCGTTCATAAAGCACTTCCTATCTGGAGTCACATGGCTAATGAGAACTGGTGTATGATTGGTTACCATTCTGTATCCGTACTGGCAGACGCCGTAGCAAAAGGTCTTCCGCTGGACAAAGAGGAGGTGTTGAAAGCGATGGTTAGCAGTTCCACTATTCCCTATCTCGACGGGACAGGCGAATATATGGAAAAAGGATATGTTTCTTTGGATCACAACGGAAGTGCCGGTTCCCTGACCCTGGAATATGCGTACGACGACTGGACTATTTACAATACAGCCCGTCTCGCCGGAAAACAGGATATCGCGGATACCTATAAAAAACGTGCCGCCAACTTTATGAATGTGTTTGATACCAGTATCGGTTATGCCCGTCCACGCTATTCGGACGGACGTTGGAAAGAAAACTTTAACCTGCTGAGTACACACGGAGAAGGCTTTATTGAAGGAAATGCGTTGAACTACGGTTTTTATGTTCCACAAGACGTAAAACAGATGATAGCCCTGATGGGAGGCGAAAAGTCTTTCATTACCAAATTGGATTCACTCTTTACTATGCACCTGCCGGACGAATTTTTTGCGGAAACGGAGGATGTAACCAAAGAAGGCTTGTTGGGAGGTTATGTGCATGGAAACGAACCGAGTCATCATATTCCATTCCTGTACGCTTGGACTTCACAGCCTTGGAAAACACAGTATTGGCAGCGTGAAATCATGAATAAAATGTACCGTAACAATATAGACGGCCTGTGTGGTAACGACGATTGCGGACAGATGTCGGCTTGGTATATCCTTTCGGCAATGGGATTTTATCCTGTTTGTCCGGGAACAGACCAATATGTCTTAGGTGCTCCTTACCTGCCCTACATGAAAGTGAAACTCGAAAACGGTAACATATTCGAGGTGAAAGCAGATAAGGTCAGCGATAAAAACCGGTATGTGAAATCCGTCCGCCTAAACGGACAACCCTACACCAAAGGATATATTACGCAACAAGATATAATGAACGGAGGTGTATTGAGCTTTGAAATGACTTCATCGCCCAACAAAAAGCGTGTATTCGAGGGAGAAAATCAGCCTTATTCCATGTCTAACAATTAATATTCATATTCTATCCATGAAGAAATTATTCATTTTAGCAATTACTCTATGCAGCAGTTTTCTGACAATGAGAGCTGCAGACAAAACAGAACTTGTGGACTTTGTCAATCCATTAGTCGGAACTCAATCTAAAGTTTCCCTCTCAACAGGTAATACATATCCGGCTATCGCCATGCCTTGGGGAATGAATTTCTGGATGCCTCAGACCGGAAAAATGGGCGATGGATGGGCTTATACATATGATGCTGATAAAATACGCGGTTTCAAACAAACCCACCAACCCAGTCCTTGGATTAACGATTATGGACAGTTCGCCATCATGCCGATTACCGGTAAAGTGGTGTTCGACCAAGATAAACGAGCCAGCTGGTTCTCACACAAAGCAGAAGTGGCTAAACCGTATTATTACCGGGTTTATTTGGCAGAACACGATGTCGTAACCGAAATCGCTCCGACAGAACGTGCGGCAATGTTTCGTTTTACATTCCCGGAAACAGATAAATCGTATGTGATTATAGACGCTTTTGACCGTGGTTCATACGTTAAGATTATTCCCGGACAGAATAAAATCGTCGGCTATACGACCCGTAACAGCGGTGGTGTTCCGAAAAACTTTAAAAATTATTTTGTTGTAGAATTCGATAAACCATTCACCTATCAGGCTGTTGTTGGCGATAATGAAATCCGTAAAGGTGAAACCGAAGCACAAGAAAACCATACCGGTGCAATCATCGGATTTGCAACAAAAAGAGGTGAAATCGTTCATGCTCGTGTCGCTTCTTCTTTCATCAGTCCCGAACAAGCGGAACTTAACCTGAAAGAACTGGGTAGCAACTCTTTTGACGAAGTAGCTCAACAGGGCCGTGACAGATGGAACGAAGTACTGGGTCATATCGAAATTGCAGATAATGACATGAAAAGCTTGGATAACCTGCGTACTTTCTACTCTTGCCTGTATCGCTCGGTTCTTTTCCCCAGAAGTTTCTATGAAATCGATGCTGCCGGACAAGTCATGCATTACAGCCCGTACAATGGCGAAGTATTGCCGGGTTATATGTTTACAGATACCGGTTTTTGGGATACATTCCGTTGTTTGTTCCCATTCCTTAACCTGATGTATCCATCTATGAGTGCAAAAATGCAGGAAGGGTTGGCTAACACTTACAAGGAAAGCGGTTTCCTTCCCGAATGGGCCAGTCCGGGACACCGGGGTTGTATGGTTGGAAACAACTCAGCTTCGGTTGTAGCCGACGCCTATCTGAAGGGATTAAGAGGTTACGACATTGAGACTTTATGGGAAGCCGTTGTACACGGAACCGACCACGTTCATCCGAGAATCAGCTCTACCGGCCGTTTGGGTCACGAATATTATAATAAATTAGGTTATGTGCCTTATGATGTAAGAATCAACGAAAGTGCCGCCCGTACACTGGAATATGCTTTCGACGATTGGTCTATTTATAAACTGGGACAGGCATTAGGCAAACCGGAATCCGAAATTGCTATTTATGCTAAACGCGCCATGAACTACAAAAATCTGTTCGACCCCGAACACAAACTGATGCGTGGCAAGAATCAGGATGGAACTTTCCAATCGCCTTTCAACCCGTTAAAATGGGGAGATGCCTTTACCGAAGGCAATAGTTGGCACTATACCTGGTCGGTATTCCACGACCCGCAAGGATTAATCGACCTGATGGGCGGAAAAGATGGCTTTAACAACATGATGGACTCCGTATTCAACGTTCCGCCCTTGTTTGATGACAGTTATTATGGTGGTGTTATCCACGAAATCCGCGAAATGCAGATTATGAATATGGGTAACTACGCGCATGGCAACCAGCCTATCCAGCATATGATTTACCTGTATGATTATTCCGGTCAACCCTGGAAAGCCCAATATTGGGTACGCGAAGTCATGGACAAAATGTATAATCCGAACATGGACGGTTATTGCGGCGACGAGGACAACGGACAAACTTCCGCCTGGTATGTATTCTCAGCGATGGGCTTCTATCCTGTTTGCCCGGGTTCCGGAGAATATATCTTAGGTTCCCCGCTATTCAAAAACATGACATTGCATTTGGAAAATGGCAAAAAGGTAGTGATTAAAGCAACAGACAACAACAAGAATAACCGCTACATCTCTTCTATGACGGTAAATGGTAAAAACTATACTAAAAATTACCTGACGCACGAAGCGATGATGAAGGGTGCAACTATCCAGTGTAAAATGTCCGCAACCCCGAACACAAAACGCGGTACACAGGATAGTGATTTCCCCTACTCATTCTCAAACGAATTGAAAAAATAAAGATATTATAATTCTCAAATAGACCTATGTAAAAAACCACGCAAAGGGCTGTACTACGAATTGTAGGCAGCCCTTTTTTTATGATTAATATCCCTCTACCAGTTTTTCTATTTCCGCATAAGGCAATTCGATTTTACCTGTCATAAATTCCGGGATATTATAGGAACGATCTTGGTATATATAATAAGAGCTTGTTTTCTGCGGCAATAAAAAAGGTTTGCCGGCTGAGCCGTCTTCTGCAATATGCGCCAAATAAGGACGTGTGTACAGACCATCTCCCCGGCGGCTGCCGAAAATAACCCATCGGCTATTGGACGACCAAGAGTGATAGCTTTCTGTCTCGGAGGAATTTAATATCGAAACATCGACCGGACGATTATTTGCCAAATCCAACATTTTCAAATCAGCTTCCCGGTGCCAAATAGAGAAATTACCGTAGTTATGCTGTGTATACAACAGGTAGCGCCCGTCCGGAGAAACACGGGGAAAAGAGACACTATACTGATTGGCAGCAGCATTTATGACCGTATCGACCTGACGCCCAAACAACCTTTTATCTAAATCCAGCCGGATGGAACACAAATCATAGCGGATATCCATAATAGAGTCCGGGAGAGAAACAGCCTTTGCGGAGCAGAAATACAACGTTTTCCCATCCGGAGAAAAAGCCGGAAATGTCTCATACGAGTTCTCCTGCATTAATAACGGAACAGTTATCAAACTATTTGTCCGGACATCCAGAATGACAATGTCCGACCATTGATCCCAGACCTCTATCCGGTTTGGATTTTTAGCATGTACACTCTGCACAGTCTTGTTTACGGAAAAAGCGATATAATTGCCGGACGGATGCCAGGAAGGGTAAACAAACGTCTGTATTTTTTCATTATAATGTGCATTCAATTTCTTTAAAATCCCCTCTTTTGCCAGAATAGTTCCCCCACCCGGACGTTGATGGAATAAAAACTCTTTCGGATTTCCCCAATTAGTCGTATGGCAATTGACGCAAATCAGATTTATGTTCGTGTTCTCATAAATGGGGCTTTCCTCATAAGAAGATAAATCGCGTTGATAAATGCCCATTCGGTTCCACACCTCATAACCCGGTGCAATCAACCGGTATGTAATAAACGGATCTATTTTATCTTTCGACACATACAAGAAGAATGAATGTAGATAACTCTTTTTCGCTCCTTTTTTTGCAAAAATATCGACTTGGATTGTATCTCCTGAGCTGAGTAAATTTTTCCATTCCCGGACAGAGGGGCTGACCTCTTTACCATTTATCGAAAAAGAATAAGCGGTTGTATGCAACATCGTTTCCACATTTTCCTCATCCGTATTGATTCTAAATGAGAGAGGAGCAATATCCTGTGGAATAGTCACCCCTTCATAATCCGGATAAATAAAAGAAGAAGACAATCCTTCCGACAACTCGACCGGAGTATAGCTACATGCACAGCAAATGCTAAGTAAGAATAATGCCAGACACTTCTTCATAATTTAATTTCTTTATAGTGAAAATAGAACCAATAGCTGTTTACATGATACAGGGACAACCACTTTTTCCGTTCTTCAGGATTGTTTGTCCCCTTATAAATAGAAGTATACGTTTCGAAATCCTCCTTTATCTTTTCCGGTATAGGATAACGAGTCAAAACATCCGGAACGAACGGCGCACATGCCATAAGCCCTTCATAATACACTTTCGGAATATCTTTCATTTCCGTATTATCATAATAAAAACCGAACCAGTCTAAAAAGGCATTCAAATTCTTGTCTAATAAAAAAGAACACAACACGAAATCTCTTAATTTCTTGTTTTCCTTATCCGAACCAGCCAAGAAACTCCATTCGTTTGATGAGACAAAATGATTACCCGTTTGTTGGTATTCAAAACTTCCGGTATACTCTTCATCCTTCTCCATCTGTTCCGGTTCCGAGAAATAAGATAACTGTTTCTCCGCCCATTCTTGATAGGAGAACGTCTGTCGTAAATAATTGATATATTTTGCCGCAACCCGGTATTCTTTCTGTAAAAGATTTGTACGTACCAACATTTTCATCGTTTCAGGAAATCCTTTTGTAGAAGATGATACATTCCCTTCAAATGCAAATTTCTGGGCAAAAGCGACATCACCGTAATAATAACAAATCTTCTGTATGGCAAAAGCTGCATATACTGTTCTGTCCCAAGGGGCAAACAACCCGGCTCTTCCCTTTTGTGGGAAATATAGAAGAGAATCGGCAAGAATACCTTTCTCGGCTAAGGCCAAATTCTGATAATTCAAACTAATAACCTCATCATTCTCAGGATGTGCCCGGCAATAGGCAAGAACATCCTCCCATTCTTCCTGTATGACAGCATGATGCAACTGCTTGAAAGGTAATGACCAGTTATCGTCATAGCGAGGGAAAAGATAAGCGAAAAATCCGATTATCAATCCGACCTGAACCACTATCAACCAACCGTTTTTCTTCATCCATACCGCCATACGTTCCAACAAAGGGGTCAATAAAATAGCTATGGGCAACAATACCCAAGCTGCATATTTTGTCCAACCGGGAATAATCCGCAAAGAACAAACCCCGCTCACATCCACATACATGCGGTATGCACCATTTCCCAGAAAAGAATTGACAACATAACCATAAACAGCTACAATCAACAAAGGAAGCAAGCTTTTTCCTTTACCCAAACCATGCTCTTTCAATTCAATACAACTTGCTGCTATCAGAAACAGTGTCTGGAAAGGAGCAGCAACCCCAAACAATAAAAATGCCAAGAAAAGAGAAAAAGAAAAACGTTTCAGAAAAGAAAGGTTTTGTATCCGGTTATAAACAAGCAAAGCCGCCAAGCAAAAAGAATATCCGATTATACCCTTGTAGCGGAACTCCATATCCAACAAATCTATTAACAAAAAAAGAAGGATACAACATTCGAAAACAAAAATAAAAGAAGGATATTCCCGACTACGTATCAACAGCAAATGTATCATATAGCCAATCAACAAAAGTAAACAGGTGGTAAAAACACTCCCTACATAATCAAACTTAAAAAACTGAATACAATACTCACTTATATATTCTATCACTCCACCCGGTTGTAGCACGACTTCCCTAGCATACTCTTTGCCTGCTAAAAACAATTGTAATTGCTCTAAAAAATATATATGGAAAACATACCTATATTGCAACAAGGCCATAATAACACTTCCGCCAATAAGTAATAATAGCAGCTTCAATTTCATCATCTGTGTTCCCTTATTCATCTCAATCATCGTGTAAGTACTAATTTGATACTCATCCAATACAGACTAAAAATAAAACAGCAGGCCAAAACCCGACCTGCTGTTTTTCCAATAATCCAAGACTTAAATATCCAGAATTTCTACATAGCGAAGTAAGTTTTCAGTAATTCCAACCCATTCACCAAAATCGGCATCAGCAGACGAACGCGTACGGTAACGATATGATAAATAGAAGCGATAGTTACCGGCAGAATCTTGTCGGTACTGGTTGTATCCTTCTTGACTTACCATTTCTATATCTACAAAATCAGAATTAAAAGGAGTTATAGTCAATGAGTTATCCGCATTGATTTCTATAACCATACAACTGGAATTGATTACGTCCATTTTAGCTTCAAAAGCCTTCTGCTCAATCGTTGTCCGGATTTTATTCTTGCTTATCGGTAATATCACTTTATTTGTCATGATAGTATAAGGAACTTTTCCCGATTCTGTTTTTTCACCACGCATCGAATAGAGAGTTTGTTCCTGTTGGTCCGCATATTTATTTTTGATAAATACACGATACATCACATTACTATGTTCTTCTGATATACTATCGATAGAAGCACTCTTTATTTTCAACGGAATAAAATAAGTAGAGTCCGGAGAAAGCCCTTCCGGCATAACATGAATAGGCAAATAAGCACGGGCCGGAATGTCTGTCGGGTCTACAGTTACCTTCATAGAAGGTATTTCATAGAAAGAAGAAGCCAACGGTTTCAGGTATTTATCCTCTTCCACGCCAAACATCTTCTCATTATATTCGTCCAAAGCCTTCGGATCTGATTCAAATTCGACCGTAACAGGTTCCGTCACTTGCAATGAACCGGAAACCATCACTATCACATTACCTTTCGAAACATCTTCGTCCAATGAATGAACTTCTGAGAAAACTTGATTATCTTCTTTTGTCAACACATACACAATTTTCTCATACAATTCCTCTTCAAACATTTCATATCCCTCACAAGCGGCCAAAGCTGTAAGACATAAGAAAGCGGCTGTTATTTTGATTATTTTCATATCTTTTACTTTATTAGGTTATTACTTTGTCCAGCCCGGATTTTGATCCAACGACGGCATCTTTCTCAGTTCATTTTTCCAGATAGGAACCAATACCAACTTCGGTGAAACCATACGAGTCTTTACATTTATATGATTTACACGTACGCGTTGGAAGAACTGTTCTGTCAATGCTTCTATATTCATTCCGATAAACGGTTCCGATTCAGATTCCTCATAAATACCCCAACGACGAACATCATAATAGCGTCTGTTTTCATGGAAGAATTCCACCATGCGTTCCTGCTGAATCAATTTATTCACTTCTTCTTTAGAGAGTCCCTGTGGAATACCCGGCAATCCGGCACGATAGCGGACCTGATTAAAGTACTTTGCTATTTCGTTATAATCACGGGAATAAGTAGCTGTCACTCCATCCGCATCAGTTACAGTATGGGTTCCATCAATATTATTAATCGCTTCCGCATAAGAAAGTAACATTTCAGCATAACGGATAATCGGGAAGAATTTTCGTGTAACAGTTGCACCATTCCCGGCAAATGCGTCATCATCATGTACATATTTCACCGGGACATAACCGGTAAGTGTATAGTCGGTAGGTGATGTTGTCGCTGCTTTACCGCAGTTTCCATCTTTCGCATAATTAGCCACAAAATTTCTTCTCGAATTATCGGTTGTCGAATTACAAGGCCATAAACGATTCTGGTATCCGATACTTGCATAGAAACGCATTTCACGATTCGCGTAAGCTTTCGAAGTACCGGGTTGTAGCTGATAACCGGAGAAAGAAACTCCGGCATCAATCTTTTCTTCTTCGTTGATACCTGCTTTTTCATACTCTGTACCATCGGCCATACGATAAGCATCAATAATTTTTTGGGGAATTCCCATACCGCCCCATCCCTGAAGGTTTCCTACCGGGAAGAAATGATGAACATAATTTTGTACAGCATCGGAATATCTCGCCCAAATAAATTCCGGGTTTTTATAACCGACAGCTTCTCCCGAGAACATATCTTTATAGGATTTGTACGGATCTATGCCTCCGGCACCATCCGGAAAGTTTTCACTGGGCACATTATCAGGAAGCGCAGGAGTCATTTCATCACTCATTACCGTGTGAAGTGTATACCCTCCTCCATCAATCAATTTTTTCGCATAATGAGCAGCTACCGCCCAACGCTTATTATCCGGCGTTTGAGATACATAAAATTCTCCGTCTGTCGAACGCTTCCAGCTTCCGAAATAACGGCGAGCGGCATCGCCTCCGTTAAACGCGTTACTAGCATGAATCAAACGTAAACGGGCAATCAATGCTATAGCAGCATCTTTACTCGGACGTCCGAATTGTGAAATGGTTAAAGCATCCTTACTTGGCATATATTGTGCAGCTTTTTCAAACTCTGTGCAAACATAATCCATAGATTCGTCGTAAGTCATACGGGCACGGTCATAATAGTCCATATCCTCATTCATATTCGGTACTTCATCATTAACCAACACGAGTGGTCCGTAGTCTACCAAGAGATTATAATAGGCATATGCACGCATAAAATAGGCATATCCCAATATTTCACTTCTCTCCTGTATTGTTAAATCCGGACATTTATCGATATTCTGAAGGATGATATTTACCTTTCGAACAGCACGATACATATCAATCCACATGGTGAAAAATCGGTGCTGGCTATCTTCGGTTACAAGTCCGCGAGCATATTTAACGCCCATAAACTCATCCGTATCCCAAGTTGGAAGAGCCTCATCGGTAGCCGTAACTCCAGGAGTCCAGTTATTTCCCCAAATTTGTCCCTCATCTTTGAAATAAGTCGGAATATTCCACAAATAACGTTGCACATTCACTTTATTGGAAAAAATAGAATCATAATTGAATGTGTCCATAAAATAATCATCCACATTCAGATAATTACACGAACTGAAACATCCCCATATAGCTACGATTGTAGTAAAAAACAGTTGTTTTATATATTTCATATTCTTATTCTCCTCTCATTAAAAGTTTACGTAGATTTGAGCAGCATAGCGTGCCGGAATCGGGTAAGACTGCCCATTTCTTTCAGATTGTTCCGGGTCATACATTTTTACTTTCATATTGCTCCATACAGCCAGATTATAACCGATTACCTGGAAATCCATTGAACTTACACCTAATTGTCTCAGGAACTTGCCCGCAGCCAATCGATAAGTTACGCCGATTTCTTCCATACGCAAATAACGGGCATTATCCATCCAGAATGTAGATATTTTGGTATTGTTCTCATTCCGTCCGTATGTCAGACGAGGAAACATAGCATTGGGATTTTCCGTAGAAGGATCACCGGAATAAGAAGCAGGAGTCCAACGATTAGCCTGGTCGGCAACAAGTTGCAGCACATTACCGGTTTTTCCGTTATTAAAAGGAATCCACCCTTCGTCATTCAATCTGCCATTACCGTCCCCAACTGCCGTACGGAAAACATCTACACGTCCGGTTCCTTTAAAGAGGATATTGAAAGTCCAGTTCTTATAAGTAAATTCACCACCGAATCCATACATAAACCGAGGATAATTAGAATACGAGAGCGGCACCATATCATCATCGTTAATGACACCATTACCATCCACATCCTTATATTTAATGTCACCAGGGCGAACAGTTCCAAACTGAGCCGGACTATATTTCACATCCTCTTCATCTTTAAACAAACCTAAAGCGATAAAACCGCGTCTTGCATTATAAGGCCATCCTTTTTTGAACAAATAATCATAAGGCAAATTATTTTCTTCCCATTCCTTTACATCATTAGTCGAATAAGTATAATTTCCACGTAATGTAAAGTACATGTCTTTACCGATAGTCTGAGTAAAAGAGATATTACCGTCAGAGCCATAACTCCTCATCTTACCGACATTACCAAACGGGAAACCAACCGGAATACCGACATAATCAGGAATATTGGTACGCTGCTGGAAAATACCGTTACGTTCGTCATTAAAGAAGTCTACAACGAAGTCCACTTTTTCATTAAAAAGTTTTCCTTCCACACCGATATTGGACTTGATAGCACGTTCCCATTTCAGATTATCAGACCCCATTACACTTTCCGATACACCTGTCATTGTAGCTCCCCAACCTGTACCGGCCTGAGAGTTCATCTGTGTCAAATAAGGGAAACGTTTGTCCGTAATACGGTCGTTACCAACAGTACCGTAAGAACCACGAATTTTCAAGAAATTCAACCAAGGAAGTGCTTTTTGTACAAACTTATATTGAGTAGGGACCCATCCGAAAGAAACAGAAGGAAAGAAACCGAATTGACGACCCGGCTCAAAGTTTTCGGAACCTGTATAACCGAAATTACCATCGATAAAATAAGTATCTTTAAATCCATATGTAATTCTACTGGATAAACCCTGATAGCGTCTGGGAATTGCTTTCAACGATTCCTCCGGTTTATAGCCTGTATCAGATTCGTCACTCATATAATAGTATGCCAATCCGGTGAAACGATGGTCGTCACCTACCACCCGTTCATAATTCAGCATCGCTTCAAGATGGAGTTTACGCCAAAAATATTTGTCCTCATTATAAGTCACCGCTTGCTGGTCACGCTTTTTGATTAATTTCAATTCTCCGTTCGTATCACGTTCCGTAGCATTATACATTTCAGGGAAAAGCAAACGTTTTTCCTTTTTCTGCATCGTCGTATTCAACGCACCTTGTACACGGATTTTCAAACCCGGTGTAATCATGGAAAGATCCTGATTAAGCGCCAGAGTGGCCATATTCTTAAACTCTTCATCTTTTCCCATACCTGTGGCATTCAACAAAACGTAAGGAGAATAAATATCTTGGTCATAACAAGGATAAGAGCCGTCCGAATACATAGTAGGAATTGTCAACGGAGTAAGCATAGCTTGTTGATACCAAACATAATCCGTACTTTCCCCTCCCGGTTTTCCTGTCGAAGAAATGAAACCGTCCACACCGAAATACAAGGCTGTCGTTTTCGTCACATTAATATCCAAATTGGTACGATAACCATATGTACGATAACCAATATTCGTTTTATACTTTGAATTCGGATCTTGTTTATAAGCAGCTCCTTCGTTCGACATATTCAAACTGATAAAATACTTGGCAACATTACCACCCCCTTGAGCACTTACATAATAAGTTTGTTGCAAAGATGTTTTATTCAGAATTTCATCTTGCCAGTCCACATTCGGGAATAAATCCGGATCCATATTATATTTAATCAGATTTAAATCCATCGCGCTATATAGCGGAGACATATTTGAAACAACGCGAGCCTCATTTGCCAACTTGGCATAGTCGTAAGAATCAACAAACTCCGGTAAGTGTTTTAACTGAGCTACCGTAAAATTAGCACGAGCCGTAATGCGCAAACGGTCTGTTTGTCCACGTTTAGTTGTTACAAGAACTACACCATTCGCACCACGAACACCATATACGGCAGTTGCCGAAGCATCTTTCAAGATAGAAAAACTTTCCACGTCGGCCGGATCGACATCGCTCAAACGGCCTTCCAATCCATCTATCAATACCAATGCACTACTGTTGGCCCCGAAAGTACCGATACCACGAACCCAGAATTCCGAAATGTTTTTACCCGGTTCACCGCTCGATTGCAGAGAGATTACACCGGCAACACGTCCACCCAGCATATTATTAAGAGATGTGGCTGGGACCTGCAACTGGGCCACATCAACCGTTGTTACGGCAGATGACACACCAATCTTACGCTGTTTACCCATACCGACTACAACTGCTTCGTCCAATTGAACAGAAGATGGTTTCATCTTAACAACCACCACTTCTTCGTTTTTCTTAACAGGATACAATAAGTTTTCATATCCTAAGTAACTAAAAATAAGGACATCTCCTACATTCGCTTTTACTTTAAATGCACCATTTGCGTCTGTAATCGTACCGACACCCGGTTGGTCTTGAATATAAACATTGACTCCGACCAATGGCTCGTCTTGCATCACTTCGTCTTGCACGACACCAGCAATGGTCACACTCTTCTTTTGTGCATACAAAGCAACGCTTGCACACAACAATATTTGTATGATGATAATAAGTCTTTTCATGAATTAAATGGTAAAAAATGAATACTCTGTTTATTCTATAGAAAGCCTACGGATACAATTATTCTCTCTGTCGGCAATATAGATAGTACCTTCACTGTCTACAGCCACCCCTGTCGGAGAATTGAACATTGCCACCTCCGGATCACCATCCTTATATCCACTTTTACCCGGTATGCCGACAACAGTCGAGACTACTCCTTCCGGTGATATTTTTCGGATACAATGATTACCTTTATCCGCCACAAACAAGTTACCATCCAAATCAAAACAGATTTGTTGGATTTCCCCGAATATGGCATCCTTCACATCACCGTCCTGGTGTCCGACAGTTTGCCCATAGCCTGAATACGGTTTAAATTCATTTGTCAAAATATTATAGATACCTATATACCTAAATTCCCTGAAAGACATATACAATAACTCAGGATGATTCGGACTAAAAACAGCCCAACCATCAGCTCCGGACGCTACATTTTCAGCAACCAGCCATGCTTTTTTGGTATTCGGGTCAAATTTTATCAATTCTCCGGCATATGAACGATAATACATCATTTTATCTATCTGACAAGCAGTTACACCATGTTTCCATTGGCTTGTAAAAGGCTTGGAATCTTCAGCAGCCATAATTTCAAATTTCTTACCATCCCACAACCGTTCCGGGTCAAATTCATAGAAAGTAAGTCCTGCATCCATCGGAATCATCAGCACTTTCCCATCCGAATCAACAGCCGGTGCATTCGGAGAGCCACCTACCCAGCTACCTTCCTTCTTGGTTGTTGTCACCTCATTCTTTTCCATGTTGATACGTCTCAATGCCGGATGGTCGGAAAATTCGCAAACGAAAATATTATCTTCACCATCAATAGCCACGAAACGGGGATCATAAAATCCTGCCGAAATCAGTGTTCCGTCTATTTGCTCATTAACCGAAGGGTTACCGGCGATAGTAGTTACACGGGTGACAGAGGTATACTCAAACGTATTGTCGAAGGATAAAGAATCTTTTCCTACCACAACAGATATTACACAAGTGTCTCCCGGCAAACGCGGTGTAATTACATACAGTTTATCACCTTTTGCACTGACAACTGCAGCTTGCTTCTTGTTGTAGTACACGCGCACATTACTCGGATCTGTCCCAAAATTCTCACCTTCAATGATAACATTTGTAGACATTCCCCCAGAATCTGGGTAAAACGTAGTAAGTTTAACTGGTTGATTCGGGTCATAGGGGCTTCCGCCATTTTTGTCTTTATCATCTGAACAGGCAAAGACAAAGGCCAAAACCAAACCAATCACACCAAGAAAACACGTTTTTTGTAAAAAAGAAAGGCCTCTTTTTTCCATGTGAATTAGATTTTAAAAAGTTAAATTAAAAAAAAACTTCATCTCTCTTTTTCAACAAGTAAATATTTTTGAAGTAAGAATTTTAAGGTCAACAGAATCTTTCTTCGCCATATTCAATTGCATATAATTAACAATCCTGTAATAAGTTCAGCTTTTCACGGTCAACAAATTATCAACATTATCTAGTTTACAGCGTAGTTCTACAAGAACTATGTTAATTACACAGCCAAAAATACGAAAAAAGATTTCAATTTAAAATAAGCGAGTGGCATATTTTATGAATTTTTAAAATTTATAAATCAACTGTTAAAAATATATTTCTACATAATGTCGTGATTATTAAGACATTATTGTTTTGAATCGACATAGTTCTTGTAGAACTACGTATCATAAAAATTAACCCTTCCATGAAATTCCGGACTTCCCGGATAACCCACATACAGAAATTCTGGCATATCCAGGAAAAAAACAGTATCTTTGACTATCAAAAAGCACACCAAAATAAAAAAAGAAAGAAACAGCCTATGTATAAAAACGGAAAATATCGGGAAACAGATAAGATGAGCGACCTGATATGCGAGAACTACCCAATGGTACTCGTAATGAGTCGTTTCGGTATCGCATTAGGCTTCGGCGAAAAGAATATCGGGGAAGTATGCCGGCAAAACGGTGTAGATTCATGCACATTCCTGACTGTTGTAAACTTCCTGACGCAAGATGTTTCAGCTCCGGTCACAAATATAGACAAATGCCTGTCGATTGAATCGCTGATTACATATCTGCATAACGCACATTCCTATTTCTTGGATTTCCGCCTGCCGCATATCCGCCGCAAGCTGACAGAAGCAATTGCCGAATGTCAGAAAGATGTAGCCTTTGTTATTACGAAATTCTTTGACGAATATGCCGAAGAGGTGAACAAACACATGTCGTATGAGGAAAAAGTTGTATTTCCTTATGTACGCAACCTGCTGAACGGGAAAAAGGACCCGAAATACAATATCACGATTTTCAGGAAACATCACGACCAGATTGAAATGAAAATTATCGAGCTAAAAAATATACTTATCAAGTATTATCCCGGCTCCGGTAGTAATCTGCTGAACAGTGTCCTTTTCGACATCTTTGCGACCGAACAGGACCTCTCCTCGCATAATCACGTAGAAGATTATCTTTTTATACCGGCTATTTTAGCTCTTGAAAAAACAATAAACTGAAACAATGAGTACCCAGCTGAAAATAGCTATTGCGGAACCATCCGACATTATCCGCAATGGCCTCGAAACATTGTTGAAACGAATGCCCGGTTTTCGAATTTCGCTGACTATGGTTGCAACCCCCGAACTACTTATCGAAGCGCTCCATACCCATATACCGGATATACTCATCATCAATCCTTCTATACCCGGCTGTCTTTCGTTCCATCATCTCAAAGAAGAAACGGGTGACTACGATATGAAATACGTTGTATTATTATATAGTGTAGCCGACCCTGCATTATTACGTCCGTACGACGAACAAATCAACATCCACGACACCGCGGAAGTCATCTATCATAAACTGGAAAATCTCATATCCGCCCAAATGGAAACAAATGCCGTCGATGAAGAGCAACAGACACTCAGTACACGAGAAAAAGAGATTGTAGTTTGTGTCGTCAAAGGAATGACTAACCGGGAAATAGCAGATAGATTATTTCTTTCCACACATACCGTCATCACGCACCGCCGGAATATCGCCCGAAAGTTACAGATACACAGTGCAAGCGGTTTAACCGTCTATGCCATAGTAAATAAGTTAGTAGAATTAAGTGACATAAAAACAACATGACAAACCTCCCTTTCCGAAAGGATACATCTCTCCTTCCAAAAAGGGAAAACAGAATATCCCCCCTTCAAACAAGTCTCTTATAAATATAATTCCCCAAAGAATTCCGGACAATGGAAATTCGGTTCGGGCATATCAATCGGATTCCAGCTTACAAAATGGGGGAATGCCGTATCATCCGCGCATTTATAAAAATTCCCCATAATCTTCTCCGGTAAATGTTTCGGGTCCAATCCCATTACACGGAACGGAATAGCAACAATCAGTTCCCAGGAATAAAGCCCCGTTTTCTCTTCAAAAGGAATATGTTCTAATGAAGAATACCGGCCTATTGAAGCAAACTCTTCTGCCGTCAGCATTTTTTTCACGTCACGCGACCGGCGGTAGGAAGCATCACAAGTGCCGATACAATTAAACTCAAAGTTATAATAATTACGGTCATCCACCTGCTTCATAAAAAACTCCACACAGCTGTCGGTATAAACAGGCAAACCGTCATGTTCATAAACAGCTTTAAGGGAATTTCCCCTGACAAAATAACGGATATACAGTTTTTCATCCGTCCGCGCAATGTCGAATACCGCAATCGGCTTATAGGGATATTCTTCCCAGTTAATCACATCGATGGATTCCCGATGGGCTTTTGCTTCCATCAAATAACCGACAGACGATAAATCCAGCACGTCGAGCGTCGGCAAATAGGGTACTTTCAGTTTCTTCATTTTAATTACAGATTTGGAGCAACGGCAGATGGAAATAAGAGGTCAGAAGCACAGATAAAACACCCACAACAGATAAAATAATAATGACCGACCCCACAATCCGATTCAATAACCATATACCTCGTACATTAAACCATTTTTTCAATTTAGCCACTATATATGTAATCCCGAACCACCAAAGTACAGCCCCTACTCCTATAAAAGCAACACCTCCCAACAACATCCACGCGGTATATTCCGGTAGCACAAAACCAAAACGGGCAAATAAACCTATATATAGTAAAACAATTAATACGTTGCTAAAGGTAAGGAGAAATGCCGTAATAAAGTCCTGCGTAAACGACAACTTTTTCTCCCCTTGTTTTTTCAGGCTTCCGGTAGGGTTACTTTGGAATATATAATATCCGAAAACACCGAGTACCAGACTCCCCAATAATTGGAGCGGAGTTTGGTTCGCTTCGACAAAATTAACCACGACTCCCATCCCCAAACAGGTAAGCAGTGCATATATAACATCCGACAACGCAGCCCCCAAACCGGTTATAAATCCGTGCCATCTCCCTTTGTTCAGAGTTCTTTGCACGCATAACATACCAATCGGGCCCATAGGGGCAGAAACCAATATACCTATTACAAGTCCTTTACTAACCAATCCCAGCATTATCCTTTTATTTACTGCCTAATGATTTGCAAATATACAGCCTAATACTGATAAAAAAACGTAAAAACTGAAAAAGAGGATATATATATGTTTATCAAAAGCCTCGTACATCTTTCAGGATTGCTTGCAACCGGGCTACAATTTCAGGATGTTTATCCGCCTCATTTTCTTGTTCGTTCACTTTCCGCATATCATAAAGAGATGGTGTTTTCTGATAACCGGTCTCAATCTTGGGTCCCCACGGTATCATAGCCGGCCCGTTGCTGGGTTCGATATACTTCCAGTCTTTGGTCCGGACAGACAGCGTATGGTCGTTCGCCTGCTCGATTACCCAAGGGCGGTCTGTTGCATCCGTTCCCAACCAGTTGCCCAAGCGATTCTGACTGTCGGGTGCTGTTCCCTGCGGAAGAGTAGCTCCTATCAATCCGGAAAAGGAACGGAACCAGTCAATCTGGGAAACCAGTACATCGGACACCTGCCCCTTCTTTACCTGTTTCGGCCAGCTCACAATTGCCGGAACCCGTGTTCCGGCCTCGAAAGCACTGTATTTGCCGCCACGAAGGGGACCTCCCGGCTTATGGTCACCTGCCAATTCTACGGCATGGTCGTCATATCCATCGTCCAGAACGGGACCATTATCACTGGAAAGGATAATCAATGTATTTTCACGCAATCCTAATTTATCCAACAGCTCCATAATCCGGCCGACACTCCAGTCGAACTGAACAATGGCATCTCCGCGCAATCCCATCGGATTTTTCCCTCTGAAACGTTCATGTGGAAAACGAGGTACATGCACATCATTGGTGGCAAAATAGAGAAAGAAAGGATTGTCTTTATTTTTCCGGATAAAATCGAGCGCATGCGTTGTTATGGAGTCGGCTATATTTTCATCTTTCCAGAGTGCCTTTCCGCCACCTTTCATATACCCGATACGGCCGATACCGTTTACAATCGCCATATCATGCCCGTGGCTATGCTTCAGATTATAAAGCAATTCGGGATGGTCTTTGCCTAAAGGTTCGCCTTCGAACGGTTTTTTGTAGCTGACTTCTATGGGAGCGGAAGGGTCATAATTGGCCACTTTCCCGTTTTCGATAAAAACACAGGGAACGCGGTCCGCCGTTGCCGCCATAATATAGGAATAATCAAAACCCAAATCCCCCAAAGCCGTAGGCAACGGGGCATTCCAATCCTGCTCGCCGTCTTTATCGCCCAGTCCCAGATGCCATTTGCCGATAGCCGCCGTTGCATATCCGCTATTTTTAAACATATCGGCAATCGTATAACGTTCGGGGCGGATAATCATGCCCGCGTTTCCGGCCGCAATATCCGTACCGGGTCTGCGCCAGGCATATTCGCCCGTCAGCATCGAATAGCGCGAAGGTGTGCTGGTGGAGGCTGTTGCATGCGCGTTCAAAAAACGTATTCCGCTTTTTGCCAGTTTATTCACATTCGGCGTTTCCACCCGGGTCCCATCGTAGCATTGCAGGTCGCCATATCCTAAATCATCCGCATAAATAAATACCACATTCGGGGTCTGCGGCTTTGCTTCCTGCCCTTTCTGCGCGTAGGAAAAACAAGGGACAAACAGGGAAGCACCCAATCCCAGCAAAGCATTTGATTTCATAACTGATTGTTTATAAGATTCTACCGATTCACTTCGTATACGCAAATATACGATTAAATCGATTGATTATAACAACGAAACCCCGGCAGTTTATACCACCGGGGTTTGTTTTTTGTTCTGCTTCCTTCCTTCACAGGGGTACCGGCAGAAAACTTTTTAATTTTATTACTTTAGTATTAATATTATCACTTGTTCTCCCTCGCGGGGTACTTGGATAAAAACATCCGCGTGATAAATTATTTAGAATTATTTTTTTCCAAATATTCTTTTTCTTATTCAACCATTGCTTTTACAGCTTCTTCACCTTCTACGGCTACTATTACAATACCGGCAGGTGCTGCAATCGTTTCGTTGTCGGATGTGATAACTGTGTTAGCCTTGATTTGACCCAGCATGTTGCTGATAACAACCTTCTTGCCGGCTGCACCGTTGATAGTTACCTGGCCATTGCCACCGATAACTGATACTTCGGATGTTGAAATACCTTCGTTTGCGGTTGCTTCACCTGTATTTACAGGATTGATGATGATAGCTTCGTCTTTATCAGCTGTCAATGTTACATATTCGTTCACAATACGCAGATACTTGCTATCTTTCTGTTCCTGTACATAAACAGCTCCTGATTCACCTGATACAAACGGGAATGCGAATTGGTAAGGTTT
>NZ_QRMP01000012.1 GCF_003473295.1 Parabacteroides sp. AM08-6 | reverse complement strand
TCTTGTATTGTCCGACAAGAAAACATCAACCTTTGCCAATGCAAAGACCGGTGGTGACAATGGTT
Organism: Parabacteroides sp. AM08-6; assembly: GCF_003473295.1. Classification (GTDB taxonomy): domain Bacteria; phylum Bacteroidota; class Bacteroidia; order Bacteroidales; family Tannerellaceae; genus Parabacteroides. Next base: position 94,913 of record NZ_QRMP01000012.1, on the reverse strand, counting down.
TGGTATTCAATCTTGAAGTAGGTTCGGAAGAGAATATGGCTACAGATAACGATGCTATTTCAACTTCTGAAGTATCGGTAATCGCCGGTAATGGTCAGGTAACCATCAACGGTGCAGCCGGTAAGAAGGTTGTCATCAGCAATATGTTAGGCCAGGTGAAGGCTAATACGGTTATCGCATCCGACAATGAAACGATTGCAGTACCTGCAGGTGTTGTAGTGGTAGCAGTTGAAGGAGAAAAGGCTGTAAAAGCGATGGTTGAATAAGAAAATTTATAATCAATATAATTCTACATCGCGTAGCCTTCGGGCTAATTAACCTGTGACAGGCGAAAAAGCGATAGATATTAATACTAAAGTAAAAAATTTAAAAAGTTCATCTACAAGTATCTCTGTGAAGAGAAAACGTGGATACAGAAAAGAAACCTCTCCGGTAGCAATATCGGGGAGGTTTTTGCTTTTGGGGGTATGTTTTGAAACAATTACTGCTCTTGTCTGTTCCCAAAGAAAAAAATTGTACTTTTGTGAGCTACATGAATAAACAGGAACGATGGCTAACGATGAAATGAAACAATTCTGGAAAGTGCCGGAGCCGACGCTTCGAAGATTGCCGTGGTATCTTGCCTTTTTAAAACTGATGAAGGGAAGAGGTGAGACTTTTGTGTCGTCTACCCAGATTGCCAAGGAAATCAATGTGGATTCCAGCCAGGTGGCAAAAGATTTGTCGTTTGTGAATGTAACCGGGAAAACTCGTGTGGGTTATGAAATATGCACTTTGGTGGATGTGTTGGAAAACTTTCTGGGATTTACCTCTCAGCACAAGGCTTTCCTGTTTGGGGTAGGAAGCTTAGGGGCTGCCCTGCTGCACGACTCCGGGTTAAACCAGTATGGGCTGGAGATTGTTGCCGGATTTGATGTCAAGGAGGAACTGGCGGGAAAACTGATAAACGGTATTCCGGTCTATAAAATGGATGATTTCCCCGCTAAACAAAAAGAATACGGGGCAACAATCGGTATCATAACCGTGCCTGTAGAAAGTGCCCAGGAGGTGACGGAATATATTATTTCCGGGGGGATTCAGGCTCTTTGGAATTTTACCCCGTTCCGTATCCGTGTGCCGAAACATATCGTAGTGCAGAATACGTCTATGTATGCCCATCTGGCGGTTATGTTTAATCGCTTAAATTCAATAAATCACTGACATGAAGATTATAGCAGTAGGAATGAATTATGCTGCTCACAATAAAGAGCTGCATCATTCGTTAGAATTATCGGAGCCTACTATTTTTATGAAATCTGACTCCTCTTTGCTGAAGGACGGCAAACCGTTCTTTATTCCCGACTTCTCGTCGGAGGTGCATTACGAGACTGAGATTGTGGTAAGAATAGACCGGCTGGGAAAAAATATTGCAGAACGTTTTGCTCACCGCTATTACAGCGAAGTGACGGTCGGCATCGATTTCACTGCACGCGATTTGCAGCGTAAACTGCGGGAACAGGGGTTGCCGTGGGAAATCAGTAAGGCGTTTGATAATTCGGCTGTTGTCGGTACATTTATTCCGTTAGACAGGGCGGGCGATATCAATCGTATCCCTTTCCATCTGGATATCAACGGGAAAAAGGTACAGGAGGGAAATACGCGGGATATGCTTTTCCCGGTAGACCGGATAGTCGCTTATGTGAGCCGTTTCTTTACGCTGAAAATCGGGGATTTGATTTATACCGGAACACCTGTAGGGGTAGGACCGGTACGGATTGACGACCATTTGCAGGGCTATATTGGCGAGCAAAAGCTGCTTGACTTTTATGTTAGATGATGCGAAGAATACTATATACGATACTGATAAGTTTTTGTCTGCTTTCCTCCCTTTGGGCGGACGGCAGTCGTTATACGACCGAATCTGTGCTCAATACGGGAAAGTGGGTGAAGATACGGGTGGCTGAAACCGGTATTTATAAATTGACATTTTCCGATTTGCAAAAAATGGGGTTTTCTAATCCGGATAAAGTATCGGTATATGGGTATGGAGGTTGGCCGCTGGAGGAGAATTTTTCGCTTCCTTATTCGGACGATTTGCCTCCTGTCGCAATTTATAAAGGGGCGGATTATTTGCTGTTTTACGGAAAAGGACCGGTGAAATGGGAGTATAATTCGACCGATGGTTTTGTACATACCAATAATCCTTATTCCCAATATGGTTATTATTTCCTGACCGAAAGCGATGTTTCTCCCAAAGTGATGGAAACACAGGCTTCCGAAAGTGGGGCTTCTTTGAAAATAACCACATTCGATGATTATCTGGTCTATGAAAAAGAACAGGTCTCCGTGAATGCTTCCGGCAGGGAACTGTATGGGGAGTCGTTCGATACTAATCTTTCCCAGGTTTTTAATGTCTCCGTGCCCGGTATAACGGATGATGAAGGGAAAGCTTCGCTTAGCTTTATCTCGAAAGTGACAAGCGGAACAGGCAACGTGACGATGAGTATAGATGGAAATACGGTTATCGAAGCTCCTATTTCCAGTAATACGGCCGAATATGTAATGGCTTTGGAGGCTAAAAGAAACAATATATCCTGGACCGGCGATAAGAGTGAGCATATAAAGGTGAATATACAATACAGTAGAAGCGGGCAGAAAAATACCCGTCTCAACTATTTCCGCCTCCAAATGGTCCGGGAATTGAAATCGTATGGCGCATACACCTTTTTCCGTAGTCTTGCTTCCCGGTATAATGCTTCTCGTTTTGTGATACAGAATGCCAACGCCAATATGTTGGTATTGGATGTAACTGACGGCCTCAATCCAAAGCGGATGGAAACGGAACTGAATGGTACGGAACTGTCATTTTCCATCCCGGCTTCTTATACGTTAAGAGAGTTTGTTATTGTACAACCCGGACAGTTGAAGGCTCCCGAAAAAGTGGGAGATGTGGTAAATCAAAATCTGCATGGCTTGGCTCAGCAGGACATGATTATTCTGGCCCAGCCGAATCTTCTTGAACAGGCGGAACGCTTGGCGGAAGCGCATCGTACACATGATAATCTGACGGTTCAGGTAGTGGAACCGGAAAAGGTATATAATGAATTTTCTAGCGGTACACCGGATGCTTCGGCTTACCGTCGTTTTATGAAAATGTTTTACGACCGTAAAACGTCGGATGAGGATGCTCCTAAATACCTTCTCCTTCTGGGAGACGGTTCCTATGATAACCGCCAGTTGACAAATAACTGGAAGCAAGTGGATATGACGAATATGTTGCTTACTTATCAGACGAAGGAATCATTGACTGACCAGTCGTATGTAATCGACGATTATTTTGGCTTTTTAGACGATAAAGATACCGGAACCTCTTTGCAAAATTATACCCTGAATCTCGGTATCGGACGTTTTCCGGTCCGAACGGTTCAACAGGCTAAGCAGACTGTGGATAAGGTTGTTAGTTATATGGAAAATAAAAACGTCGGTTCTTGGAAAAATAACCTTTGTTTTTTGGCAGATGATGGAAATAGTGCGGATAATTTCGCTGTTTACCATCTTACTCAAGCAGATGAGATTGCTGAAAGAATAGAATCGGAGCATCCTGAATTTCTGATTAATAAGCTTTATTTTGATGCCTATAAAAAAGATTATACGGGAGGGCATACCAGCTATCCGGATGTAAATTCGAATTTAAGTAAGTTGATGAAAGACGGCTTGTTGTTGCTGAATTATACGGGACATGGCGGTACGACGGCATTGAGTGAGGAAATGGTTGTTAAACAGACGGATATCGCTCAATATACCTATACGCGTTTGCCGTTGTGGATAACTGCGACTTGTGATTTTACCCGTTTTGACGATTTGAGTACTTCTGCGGGAGAAGATGTTTTCCTGAAAGAGAATAGCGGGGGAATAGGACTGTTTACAACTGTACGTGTTGCTTATAGTGGCACGAATTCAGAGATAAACCAAAAACTGAATGAAGGATTGTTTAAAAAGAACAAAGGGCATCGTTTGACTTTAGGGGAAGTCATGAAGGAAACGAAAAATGGATTGACTACTATCCGGAAATTGGGTTTTTGCTTAATTGGCGACCCTGCTTTAAAGTTGGCTTATCCGGAATATCGTATGCAAGTAACTTCCATAAATGGAGCTTCCGTGGATGGCTCTCCTATACCTTTCAAAGCTTTGGAAAAAATAACGGTTGAAGGAGAAGTGCTGAATGCGGAAGGTAATCTGGCTACAGATTTTACCGGTGTGATTAATCCTACCGTAAAGGATAGTAAAGTGACGGTTACTACGCTCGATAACAATGGAACCGGAAATACGGCAAGCTTTACCGATTATCCGAATACGCTGTATGTCGGTAACGATTCTGTGCGAAACGGTAAATTCAGTTTTACATTTACTGTTCCTAAAGATATTTCTTATTCCAATAAACAAGGGAAAATGAGTCTTTACGCCTCCGATGCGATAAACGGGAATGAAGCCCAGGGCGCATTTCTTAATTTTATCGTCGGCGGTACTTCCGATACGGCGGAAACAGATACGATTGGACCGGAAATACGGGCTTTGTATTTGAATGATACTACCTTTGTGGACGGAGGTCGGGTGAATACAACGCCCTATTTTGTTGCGGAATTGTGGGATAAAAGCGGTGTGAATATTTCCGGCAGTAGCGTGGGACACGACATGATGCTGGTTATAGACGGTTCTTCCACACTTAGTTATAATCTGAATAGTTATTATCAGCTTTTGCCGGGCGAAGAGGGAGTAGGCATTGTCAAGTTTATGATACCCCAATTGCAACCTGGTTTGCATGAGGCCGAATTCTGGGTGTGGGATATACAGAACAATTCTACTTTGTATACCTTTACTTTTGAGGTTGTGGAGGGGTTAAAACCTTTTATTACTGAAATTGTAGCGACTCCGAGTCCGGCTCGTGAACAGGTCACTTTCCATCTTTTCCATAATCGTCCGGAAAGCCGTGTTACAGTCGGTATTATGGTCTACGATTTGACCGGCCGGTTATATTGGAAACATGAAGAAACCGGTTCGTCCGATTTGTTTAATGCTTATACGGTGACTTGGGATTTGACGAATAATGCCGGTGGGCGTATCCGTCCGGGTGTCTATATTTACCGGGCAGCTATCAGTACTGATAATTCGAAAGAAGCAACTGAAGCAAAGAAACTGATTATATTAGCTCCTTAGTCAATTCTTCCCAGAGACGCATAAATTCCATGCCGTTCTGGACGAGGGTGAAAATGAAGTAAAATAAAATAGTCAGGTCCAGTATCCGGTACATTCTTACCGGAAGCTGTTTATACAGCCAGCCAATCAAAAGAGGAATGATAAACATCCAGTGGCCACCGAATATAATCGCTTCATTCATCCCATAACGGAAAATAAAATGGATAATCAGGTCTATCCCTACATACATCAGGATAAGCAGTACGTATTTATTCCGGATATTCAGGCATGCAGAGGCAATTATCAGGATAAGTAATAGCATTACGACTCCATTTTGCCAGGCGTGTAGATATTCACTGGGACGTAATACAACCTCTTCTCCTACCGCTTGTAAACTAAGGGGAGTCGTGATTACCGTATTTCCCCAGAAATCGATTAGTGCTTGTTTGCCGAATGTGTTATCATGGATAAAATATTGGTTAAGTTGCCGGGTTGTTTCGATGGGAGAAGGTTCGTCAGGTGTCAGAATTTTACTTTTGATTGTGTAGATGCCTAAAAACAGCAAGACACAGGCAATAAACGGTAACATAACCTTGAATCCGGTACGTATTTTGTGTAAGAAAGGAACTTTGTTCAGTAGAATAGCGGTGGCAGGTTTGGCTGCATTCGTAATGGTTACCCCTCCACACAGGAAAGAAAGGAAAAATACGGTACGTCCTTTTATATGGCCGGTTAGTTTGTATTCGCGGGAAAGCATTAGTAAAGAGAATATTAGCAGAAAAAAGGAAAATGGATAAGTTTCCATGGTGAACGATAAAACAATTGTAGTAAAGAAGCTTCCGGCGAATAATGTCAGCAATAATGCCCGGTGAGTTGCGAGAGCTGCTATTTGTTTTAAGTACCTATATATTAACACTAAACCTCCACTTGTTAATAAATTGGTCAGAATCAGGCAAATAATACTACTTGGTTTCTCTTTCCACACAATTGTAAACAGGGTTATCAACAAGGTTTTCAACATATGGAACAGGCTGAAAAACGGATGGCTGATGTCAAATGCCCCGCCTCTGGTATACAAATGAAATAAGTTATCATATCCTAAGTAACTACCGGCTCTTCCGTTGGGAACATCAATCAATTCTGTTTGAAAAAGCAGTTGATACCCGATGAAACCATATATCAGAAAGAAGAAAAGAAATAAGGCGATTTCTGTGAAACTCACCGGATATAGAGTCCGTTTAACCTCTCTCATTTCGATTCGCAGAGTCCGTAAAAGGGTGGATATGCAAGCAAGTATATTCATCGGTTATTTCTGAATGGTTTGTAAAAAGGGACATCGGCAAGAGCAAGCAATTCGCAATCTCCGGAACTGTCTCCATATACATATAGTGTATGAGTGGCTATATCGGGGAAAAGTTTACGTAATCGACGTACTTTTTCTTCTCCTTTGCAATTGGGAGTGGCAAAACAGCCGGTCAAGACCCCGTTTTTTATTTCCAATTCTGTTCCTTCCACCGTATGGATTCCTTTGGTTTCGGCCCAGGGACGTATCCAGTCGGGAACAGATGCGCTTATGATGATAACTTCATGTCCTGTGTCTAGATGGTTTTGTATTTCATTTAATGCTGCCGGATAAACTAACCGGGGAATACGAAGCGCATATTGTTTGCAGGCGGTGGCAAAGTCTTCTGTTTTCATATTCCGGAAAAAAGATGTGAATATCTTTTCTTTGGCAGTATGAACCGGAAGTATATGGCAAATAGCCACTATTTTCATTGCGAGAATCAGCGGTAATCGGATTAAAAAAGCCGGCCAGCCGAAAGTCCTTATCAGGAAATCAGGTAGGGAGTCACGGTTTATCAGGGTTCCGTCGAAATCGAATACCGCTATCGTTTTCTGTTTCTTTTGCGTCTTTTCCATGTGCAAGTGGCAAAAATATGAATTTTCTTTTACATTTGTCCCTAAATAAAAGTATAAAAGCAGATACAATAAAGTACGCGTTTTTTAGTTTATAAATGCAGGCAATGGTTTTAGCAGGAAGAGGTGTTGTGTCTTCTCTGTTTTTACAAGGCGGGACGGTTGGTTTTGCTTGCCTGAATAACAAATATGATAAGCAATAATAATATGGTAAGAAAAGTAAGATTCGGTGCACTTGTGATGTTGTTAGTTCTTTTTTCGGTTTCTGCTATGTGGGCCGAAGGAGAAAGCGGGAAGACAAAATTTGCACCTATTAATACGGCAGTCCCGTCATTATCGATTGCTCCTGATGCTCGTGGGGGTGCGATGGGTGACAATGGTTTGGCTACTTTGCCGGATGTGAACTCGCAATATTGGAATGCTGCCAAATATGCATTTATGTATAGCAAGGCGGGTGTTTCCCTTTCCTATACACCCTGGTTGCGCAAATTAGTAAACGACGTGGCTTTGGCTAATTTGTCGGGTTATTATAAAATTGGTGACAGTGACTTGCAGGCGATTGGTGCTTCTCTTCGTTATTTCTCTTTGGGTGATGTGCCTCAACAGGAGAATGTAGGAGAAATTCCTATCTATGCCAATCCTTACGAAATGGCTTTCGATTTGAGTTATAGCCGGAAATTATCTGAAAACTATTCAATGGCGGTTGCATTACGATATATCCGTTCGGATATGGGTGTCGATCCGAATGACGAAAAGCATGCGGGTAATGCTTTTGCTGCAGACATTTCCGGTTATCTGGAAAAATATGTGATGATGGGCAATGCAGAGGCTTTATGGAGCTTCGGTTTCAATATCTCTAATATTGGTAGTAAAATTTCGTATGACGGAGGGGAAAACAACCATTTTTTGCCGACTAAATTATCGTTAGGTACAGGTTTGTTATATCCTATCGATGATTATAATCGGATTGGTGTATATCTGGATTTAAGTAAATATCTGGTTCCGAGCGAACCTGTCAAGGAGGATGGTGAGGATGAATCTGATTTTACGCAACGTCAGAACGATTATAAATCAATGTCCAGCATGTCCGGTATTTTCAAATCTTTCGGTGATTCGCCGAATGGTTTCAAAGGGGAGATGCAGGAAATTATGGCATCGATTGGTGCCGAATATAGTTATAATGAACAATTCTTTGTACGGGGTGGTTATTTTTATGAAAATCAGAACGTCGGCAATCGTAAATATTTTTCGGTAGGTGCCGGGTTCCGTATGAGTGTGTTCCAGTTGGATGCCGCTTATTTGGTGAGTACCGTTCAAAGTAATCCGTTGGACCAGACTTTGCGTTTCACCCTGACGTTCGACATGGATGGTATTAAGAATTTGTTCAGATAAATGAGTATGAAGATACGTGTAGGTTTTGGATATGACGTACATGCCTTGGTTCCGGAGCGTGAATTATGGTTGGGTGGAGTGAAGATTGAGCATACGATGGGCTTGCAGGGGCATAGTGATGCGGATGTACTGATACATGCTATTTGTGATGCCTTATTGGGTGCAGCCAATATGCGTGATATCGGTTATCATTTTCCCGATACATCCGGTGAGTATAAAGATATTGATAGCAAAATCCTACTGTACGATACGATGGAATTGTTGCGGGATGCCGGATATACATTGGGGAATATTGATGCAACCGTTGCGGCCGAACAACCGAAATTGAACCCTTATATTCCCGAAATGAAGCGTGTAATGGCAGAAGTCCTCCAAGTTGATGTCGAAGATATATCTATTAAAGCGACCACTACGGAGAAGCTGGGTTTTACCGGCCGTAAAGAAGGTATTGCAGCTTATGCAACTGTCTTGATACAAAAGTAAGTCGTACCCATACTGTTTTAACTCGTATGTTCCAACCTCCATTTTGTTAATTGGAGGTTTGTTGTTTTTTTACCGGAATTGTAAACCAAAATGTACTTCCTTTTCCTTCTATTGATTCAACCCCTATCTTGCCACCGAGATTTTGGATGATTGTCTGGCTAATCGATAATCCCAATCCTGTACCTTGGATGAAAGAATCGAATTTGGCAAAACGCTCAAACACATGTGGAATATTTTCTTTCGCAATACCTTTGCCGGTATCGGTGACGTAAAAACGCAAACCGTTCCTAGTGGCTTCGTATCCCATTGTGATGGAGCCATTGAAGGTGAATTTACAAGCATTTGTCAGGAAGTTTGTAATGACTTGTGTCAGCCTGTTTTTTTCAGAATGGATGAAATAGGTTTGTTCAGGCAATACGCATTTCAGAACGACACCCTCTTTTGTGCGAGTTTTGAAGGTTTGTGCCAATCTGGACATTAATTCGGAAACGTCAATGTTACTGTATTTGAAATCCAACTTTCCCGCTTCTATTTTGGATAAATCCAGAATATCATTGATAAGCTGAAGTAATAAATCATTGTTAGTCGAAATAATTTTGCAAAATTCCTGTTTCTCTTCCGGAGTGGCATCTCCACTTTGCGCAATTAAATTAGAGAAACCGACGATTGCGTTCAGCGGTGTTCTGATTTCGTGGCTCATGTTAGCCAGAAAAGCTGTTTTCAATCGGTTGGCTTCTTCTATTTTTTCCTTTTCCTGGAGTTCTGCCTCCATTTTCTTTCGTTCGGTAATAGTGACACTACTTCCGACCAGCTTGGTGATTTTCCCATTTGCATCTTTCTGGCTGATAGTTGCATAGCATTCCAACCAATCATATTTCTTCATTTCGGGACGCCAAATCCGGAATTCATGGTGAATAATATTAACAGAGCCCATTATTAGCAGATTATAAGCATTTTGGACTTTTTGTTTATCCTTCGGATGTATATAAGAAAAAAGTTCTTCTACCTGAAGGGTGTATTTAGCATCCTGATGAAAAATCTCGGATTCAAAATATTCCTGGTCGCATTCTATTATCTGCTCTTGGGTGTCCCATATCCAGATAATGGTTCGGCTGGCTTTTAATATTAACCGATATTTACGGCTCAACGCTTCGATTCTGGCAGCTTCTATCTGTTCTTTCTTTCTTTGTTTTTGTTTTTGCAGGAAGAGCCGGATACGGAGTACCGCTATTGTAATCAGCAGGCAAATAATAATGAATGTGCCGATTAGCAGATATTTATATTTTTCCAAAAAAGTGGGTGGCTGCTGGTAATAAATTGCATTTCTTGGATATGAGGAAGGATTTATACCATGATTGAGCAAGTGTTGGTAATCCAGATAAGTGCGCGCTGTTCCTCCTATTTGGGATGGAATACTCCGGGCTTCTGTACCGTTTAGTAATTTACGGATAGTAGAAGTGACAGAGTTTCCGAAATCTTCGATGGAAATATAGTGTCCTCCGGCAAAATTTCCGGTTTCCAATCCTAAATCGATGATAAGAAAGACCGGAGGGTTGGAAAAACTGTTAGTCATTTTTTGTACATTATCTACCAGATAATGGTTTTCTCCTTTATTTTTGGAGATGAACCAAGAGTAATAAATAATTCCCGTTTCTTTGCCGTAGGAAGATAATTCATCCAGTAGATTTTCTGTCGTATATTGGGGGGTAGAAAGAACTTTCAGTTGTAAGCCAGGAAAGTCCTTTTTAACAACATTTTCTATGTCCTGTGATGTTAAAATGCTGATGTACCGATTGTCACAGATGAATACAACTTGCTTCATTTCCGGTTGTAGGTCGCGAATCGTATTAATTGTTTCTTTAATATATAAAGGTTGTTTGAGGGAAGTTACGTTGTATCCCCGTGTGAGAGATTGTGTCGCAACCATTTGCTCCGGACGCAATTCCCGTTTGATTACCCCTTCCACGGTAGCTGGTGCCAGTTCACGGGAATAGCAGATAAGTGAAGGAATATCTTTCCATTCCTTGTCAAAAAGAGGACGGCATATTAACCAGGCAGGGTCGCCGATACACACAATAATCTTCGGTGGATTCGGATATTTTTCTTTCAAATAGTTTAGTTTATTTTCAATATCCTGTAAGCTATGCAAGGTGGGGATTTGTAATTCCTCTCCTTTTGTCTCAATATTATCATGTGCGAAATTGGTCTTAATGGCTTCGTAAGTTCCGTGTGTCCAAGTCTCGCTAAAGTTTATGGAGTGTAACACCAGGATATAATCTTTTGGTTTATACTGTTGTGCAAACAGTATGTGACAAATAAAGAAAAGGAATAATATAAAGTTCGTTTTTCTCATTATAACCGGTCAAAAGTATGAAGAGGTTTTTGATATTCATCATCTTCCGACAAAGATATGTATTATTCTTGTTAATCTTGTTTATCCCGTTGTTAATTTGTAGATTTGAACCCATAAAATAAATAAGTTTATGAAGAATAATGACTGGAAAGACCGTTTGGGGGTGATGTATTCCACCAATCCGGACTATCAATATAATACGGAAGAGAATGAGGAAGAAGAAACATTGCCGAAGGATAAACAGCAATTACGTATATCGCTGGATAAGCGGAACCGGGGGGGAAAAGCCGTTACCCTGGTTACCGGTTTTCGCGGAACGAACGATGATTTGACGATACTTGGTAAAATGCTGAAAGTGAAATGTGGCGTAGGCGGTTCCGTCAAAGACGGAGAAATCATAATTCAGGGAGATATGCGTGCCAAAGTGTTGGAAATATTACAGAAAGAGGGTTATACAAAAAGTAAATAATCCACCTCCCGGAAATAATGATACATTAATAAGTTGACAAATTTATGCTAACAGTCTACAGGGCCTCGGCCGGGGCGGGTAAAACCCATAAACTTACAGGTGAATACCTGACATTGTTATTCTCTGCACCGGGTGCTTATCGCCGTATCCTTGCCGTAACATTTACGAATAAGGCTACAGATGAGATGAAAAGCCGTATTGTCGATGAACTTTATAAACTGGCTTCCGGAAACAAGTCTGATTATGTGGATTTATTGAAATCGGTTTATCTTCTTTCGGAGGAGCAAATCAGGAAGCAAGCCGGAAAAATATTGATTGACATCCTTCACGATTATTCGGCATTTAATATCAGCACAATCGACCGTTTTTTCCAGCAGACAATGCGGGCTTTTACTCGTGAAATAGGTTTACAGGGGGGATATGGCATTGAAATGGATCAGGATTTGGTGTTGACGACTGCCATTGATGATTTGCTGGCCGGTCTTGAGAAGCCTGAGCATAAAGAGCTTTTGGGGTGGTTACTTCGTTTTGCCGAAGATAAAATTGAAAATGGAGGCGAATGGAATCTCCGTAAAGATATAATGTCGCTGAGCCGTGAAATTTTCAAAGAAAGTTATAAGGCTTTCAGTGAAGAAGTGGAGAAAGATATCGAGGATAAAAATGTACTGGAGGCTTATAAAAACGACCTGTACGGTATCATCCGTTCGGTTGAAAAGAGTGCCAGGGATTTAGGTGAACGGGGATTGGCTGTTTTAGAGAAGTATGTGCTGAAGCCTTCTGACTTTAAGGGAGGAAGTCGGTCTCCTTTGAATATCCTGGAAAAGTTGGCGCAGGGAGAGATGAAAGAGCCGACCGCCACTTTTATCGGTTTGGCGGACAATTTGGACGGTTGTTTTACGAAAACAACCCCATTGGGTACAAGGCAAATAATCGGTTGCGCTTTCGAGGATGGTTTGAATGATTGTATTAAAGGGATTATTTCTTTATTCGCTAATCTGACAGCTTATAATACGGCCCGTGAGATTGTCCGCTATTATTATACGTTGGGTATTTTGACCGATGTTTCCCGGCAGATTGCCATCTATCGGGAAGAGAAAAACGTGATGCTGATTGCTGATACGACCGAATTATTAAACAAGGTTATTGGTGGAAGTGATGCTCCTTTTATCTACGAAAAGACCGGTACGCATGTCGATTATTATATGATTGATGAGTTTCAGGATACCAGCGGCATGCAGTGGAATAATTTTCGTCCGCTGATTGAGGAGAGCCTGGCACACAATCGGGACAATCTGATTGTGGGAGATGTCAAGCAAAGTATTTATCGTTTCCGTAATTCCGACTGGAAATTACTTGATCAGCAAGTACAGAAAGACTTTTCGGCTGAAGTTATCAGGGAAGAAACATTGAAAGATAATTGGCGGAGTTGCCGACATATCGTAGAATTTAATAATGCTTTGTTTACCGTGATTCCCGCTGTTTTGCAGGAGGTATATAACGAGACTCTTTCCTCTTCATCGTTGAGTGAAAAACAACGTGCCGCCTATTTTACGAAAATAATGTCTGCTTATGATAAGAGCTACCAACAGGTTCCACCTCCTTTCCGGGAGAAGGACGGGCATGTGAAGGTAGAATTCCTTTCCGGTGATGAAGATAAGGACTGGAAAACAGAAGCACTCGAACGCCTTCCCGGTCTACTCGAACAATTGCAGGAGAATGGTTATGCCTTAAAAGATATTGCTATTCTGGTGCGTACTAATCAGGAGGGTGCATTGGTGGCCGATACTTTATTGGCTTATAAAGAAGAACATCCTTCGGAGCATTATCACTATGATATTATATCTGATGACGCTTTGTTTGTAAGTGGTTCTACGACTGTTCGATTTCTGGTCGCATTGTTACGTTATCTGAAAAGTCCGGAAGATAAAACCAGTGAACAGATTGCACAGTATTCCTATCAAGTATTAGTCGGGCACTTTGGTAAGGAAGATTCGGACTTCCCTTCGGAAGTGAAAAATGCTTTATTACAATTGTCCCGTCAATCTCTTTATGAAATAACAGAGGGTTTGTACCGCCTGTTTTTCGACAAATTTCCGGAAAACGAGCAGGTTTTTGTCCAAGCTTTTTTGGATATGGTATCTGAATATACCCAGAAAGAGAGTGCAGACCTTGAACGTTTTCTTAAATGGTGGGATGAAACGGGTTATCGGAAAACAATAGCAACACCGGATGGACAGAATGCTGTTCGTATCTTGACAGTTCATAAATCGAAAGGGTTGGGTTTTAAGGTTGTTATTATCCCCTTTGGAGATTGGGAAATCGACCATAAACCGACAAAACCGGTTATCCTTTGGTGTCATCCGCAGGAGAAACCCTTCGACCGTTTGCATTTGGTTCCGGTCCGGTATGGACAAAGTTTGGGGAATACAATCTTTGCCGAAGATTATTTTCGGGAACGTCTTCATGCCTTTATCGATAATCTGAATACATTATATGTCGCATTCACTCGTTCGAAAGAAGAATTGCTTGTTTTTGCCCCCCGTCCTAAGAAAATAAAAGAGGAAACCGGGGAGATAGAAAAGATAACAACCTTATCGGATGCTCTTTGGGCCGGTTTGCATACATCGGCGGAGGGTATGTGTAAAGGTGAAAAACTAATTTCGTTACCGGATATGTTCGATGTTGTTTCAGGGGTGTTCGAATTGGGTAATTGGTGGCATCCGGTCGAAAAAAAAGAGGAGAAAGGTGTACAAGAACTGCCTATGGCACGCCTGAATTCGTTTTCTCCCGACGAACGCTTACAACTTCGTTTACACGGAAAAGGCTTCTTTTTTGATAATGCCCGGCGAAAGCATGGTACATTGATGCACGAGGTGTTGAGCCGTATCCGTACTTCGAAAGATATAGTCGCTTCGGTTGAAACATATCGTTTGTCTGGTATTATCAATAAGGATGAGGCATCGGCCCTGGTTGTCCGGCTGGAGGAATTATTGAATAAGGCGGATGTGGCTTCCTGGTATGACGGGAATGCCCGTGTACTGAATGAGGTCGATATCCTTTTCGGAAAAGGGTTGTCTAAACGTCCGGACCGGGTGATGATTACCGGCGGTAAAGTTATTGTAGTCGATTATAAGTTCGGTGAACATGCGGATAAACGGTATCATAATCAGGTAAAGAATTACCTTCGGTTGATCCGCCAGATGGGATATAAGGAAGTGGAAGGGTATCTCTGGTACGTTGAATTAAACAAAATAGAGACAGTAGAGGGTTGATATATTTTTGTTATTCGGCAAAAATGAATATTTTTGCAAATTCTTACAATAAACATACAGTTAGATTACAAAATGAAAGTACATAAAGAAGGAACAGGTTTATTGTTGACATTATTTACGATATTCTTTATCGTGGATGTTGCGCTTTATTATACTGTCGGCAAAGGAGGATGGTTTTATGCCATTACTTTTGTCACCACAGTCCTGTTTTTATTGGTACTTAATTTTTTCCGCAGTCCGTTCCGCCGGTTTCCATACGACTCCGAAGGGCTGGTGATTGCTCCGGCTGACGGAACGATTGTCGCCATTGAAGAGGTGATGGAAAATGAAATATTGCATAAGAAATGCCTGCAAATATCAATCTTCATGTCTATTTTTAATGTACATGCCAACTGGTTTCCTGTTAATGGCACGGTCAAGCATGTGTCGCATCAGAACGGACGTTTCATGGCAGCTTATCTGCCGAAAAGCAGTACGGAGAATGAACGTTCGGCGGTTGTGATTACAACCAAGTATGGAGTGGATGTGCTGGCACGTCAGATTGCAGGTGCTATGGCCCGTCGTATTGTGACGTATGCCAAAGTAGGGGAGAAATGTCATGTGGACGAACAGATGGGTTTCATCAAGTTTGGTTCTCGTGTAGATGTTTACCTGCCTGTCGGTACGGAAGTATTGGTGGAAATGGATCAAAAGGTGACTGGAAATCAAACTCCTATCGCTCGTTTAGGTAAGTGCTCATGTTAAATTTCTGGAACGAGATTATTGCCCGCGGATAAAATGGTAAACCGATAGAACGCCTGTATTTAAAGAAAAGAAATGATGAATATCAAAAAAAGTATACCGAATTTAATCACCTGTCTCAATCTGGCATCGGGTTGTGTTGCTTGTGTAATGGCGTTGAAAAACGAATTACCGTTGGCAACTTTATGGATTATCCTTGCTGCAGTTTTCGATTTCTGCGATGGTTTTGCGGCACGTTTCCTGAAAGCCTATTCGCCTTTGGGAAAAGAATTGGATTCTTTGGCTGATATGGTTAGTTTCGGTGTTGCTCCGGGACTGATTGTTTTTTGTTTATTGGAGTATGCCTGTGCGAGTCTTGGAGCGGGAGGTGCTATAAGTTATATTCCTTATCTGGCTCTTGTGGTTCCGGTTTTTTCCGGTTTACGGCTGGCAAAGTTTAATATAGACGAACGCCAGACGACCTCGTTTATCGGTCTGCCTGTTCCGGCGCATGCGTTGTTTTGGGCTTCTGTTGGATATTCGGTAGAACCGTTGCTCCCGTCTAATCCGTATTTGTTTATAAGCATTACGGTTGTGTTATCTGTCATAACTTCGCTTTTACTGGTTTCGGAGATACCGATGTTTTCGCTGAAAATAAAATCGTTGGCATGGAAAGGCAATGAATATCGCTATATATTAGTGGGTTGTGCTGTTGTATTTATAGCTTTATTTGGTGTTTTAGGTATTGCCGGTACGATACTTCTCTATATTCTCTTGTCAATTTTTAACAAAAGAAGATAAACAAGAGTTCCTATCTTTGTGTTTGTGTTATGAACCCCGATAAGAATGAATAGTTATGTTTAAGTTTCTGTTTGTAATGTTTTTCTTTTTTCTCCTATTGGTCTTTTTGATGGGCTTCTCAGTCCTGCGCACTGTCAAAAATATCCTTTTCGGAAGTGGAAACAAAGGAAAAAAGAGTGGGGGGCAGCGTCGCCAGGAAAGCCATTATTCTTCCGGTTCCCGTGGACATTCGGCTTCGGCAGGCGATTATAATAGCCGTCAGGCTTCCCGTAAAAAGATATTTGCCAAAGAAGAAGGCGAATACGTGGATTATGAGGAAGTGAAATAATTTATCTTTTTTGTCTGAAGAAGTTTTGCATCTCCTCCATGCAAGCTGTTTCCATGATTCCTTTTCGTACGACTGCTTTCGGATGCAATGCTTTTGGAGCATACTGTTGAAAGCCTCTTTTCTCATCGGAAGCACCATAGACAATGGTGCTTATTTGTGCCCATCCGATAGCTCCGGCGCACATCACACAAGGTTCTACTGTAACATAGAGGCTGCATCCGGTAAGGTATTTAGCTCCTAATACGCCGACAGCGGCTGTGATTGCTAACATTTCAGCATGAGCGGTCGGGTCGTTCAGGCGTTCGGTCTGGTTGTGTGCCCGTGCTATGATTTGGTTATTGCAGACAATGACCGCACCCACCGGGACTTCACCTTCTGCTGCAGCTGCACGCGCCTCTACGAGTGCTTGTTTCATAAAATATTCGTCATTGAAAGGATTCATCTTCTCATTTCGTTTTCGTTGAAGAGTGTCGGGTAATCCTCTTCCAATGTCTTGAGTATGTGGGATAGGATTGTTTCGCGATACCAACGGGACTTGTTGATGATTTTATACCTGGCAAGATAACGGTCCACCGCTTTCTGCTCGTCATCATTGAGCATGAACGTAACCTTGTGCACCCGTGGGTGGTTAGGTTGCGGGGACGAATATTTACGTTTTATTGCCATATTCTGCAAATATAGAGGTGAAAGCGCAAATAAAAAAGAAAAACCGTATATTTGTCATTATTGTAAAGACAGATTCCAACTCTGTCTGAAATTCGAAAAAATGGCAGAACGAAACGAAACAGGGAAAGACGGAGAAGCCGCCGCCCGCGAATATTTGGAAAAACAAGGCTATGTGATAGTTCATACCAATTGGCATTGGCATCATTACGAACTGGATATTGTGGCTGTTTGCGACAATGAGTTGGTGGTTGTGGAAGTAAAGACTCGCTCGGAAGATTTTCTGCTTTCCCCGGAAGAGGCTGTCGATAGTGGGAAAATACGCCGTATTGTAGCCGCCGCTGATGCGTATGCCCGATTTTTCAATGTCGCTTTACCGATTCGTTTCGACATTGTTTCCTTGATAAAGAAGCAGGGAGGTTATGAGATAGAACATATAGAAGATGCTTTTTATGCTCCCTGTCATTAATTCACTAAACAGAGAAAGAGATGAATATAGAAGAAGCCCGTGAGTATTGCCTGTCGTTGAAGAATGCAACGGAATGTTTCCCTTTCGACGATGTTTCCCTTGTTTTTAAGGTGGAAGGCAAAATGTATTTGTTATTGCCGTTGGATGCGGACGAACCTCAAATATCCTTAAAGTGTAATCCTGATTATACGGAAGAATTGCGCGAACGTTATGCTGCCGTCGAAGGAGCTTTTCATTTTAATAAAAAATACTGGAATACAATTTACCTTGAACGCGATATGCCCGATGATGAGATTAAACATTGGATACGGCATTCTTACCGCGAAGTCATCGCCAAATTACCTCGTAAAATAAGAGAAAATTACAATGAAGAGTGAGCATGATATTCCCCGGATTATCCGGGTGGAGGAAACAACGTCGACTAATAATTACCTGCGTGAGCTATCTTCCAGGGAGGCTTTGGCAGAAGGGAGTCTGGTAGTCGCCGATTTTCAGACCAGCGGTAAAGGGCAGGTCGGCAATACATGGGAATCGGAGGCTGGGAAAAATCTGATGTTCAGTCTGCTGCTGTATCCGGATTTCCTGCCGGCAAACCGTCAGTTCCTGGTATCCCAGATTGCAGCTCTGAGCGTAAAGGAAACTTTGGAGATGTATGTGGACTGTGTTGCGGTCAAATGGCCGAACGACATCTACAGGAAAGATAAAAAAATATGCGGAATGCTTATAGAGAACGACCTTTCCGGTTCCTATCTTTATTCTTCCGTAATCGGCATCGGCATTAACGTCAACCAGCAGGTTTTCAGGAGCGATGCCCCCAATCCTGTTTCATTGGCGCAAATTACGGGGAAAGAGTATGACAGGGAAGAAATCTTACAACGTTTTCTCCGTATCTTTTTCAATTACTATTCTCTACTCTTGCAGGAAAAGCAGAGCGAAATAAGAACTGCTTATATGGCCACCCTTTTCCGGAACGAAGGCTTTTGGCCCTATAAAGATGAAAAAGGTCCTTTCTGCGCTCGTATCCACGCGATTGAACCGACAGGACATCTGATACTGGAACTGCCGGAAGGTGAGCTTAGGCGATATGCTTTTAAAGAGGTTTCAGCCGTTATAAACTGAAAAGAGAATAAAAACCCCTCCTATCCCCCAAAATATACCCTATAACCCATTTGGTGAAAGGCTATAGGGTAGTGGGCAAAAGTCGTAAGGTTTTTCCTGACAAGCTGTAAGGCTTTTCGGAAAAAGCTGCAAGGACTTTATGTACAAATCTTTCTGGATATTTTGCCGGGAACAGATTAGTTCTTTTTGCTTTTTTCTTTTTCAGCGAACTGTTCTACACGTTCGGCAGCATACTCAATTTTGTCTAAACCGCTGTCCACAACGTTACCGACTTCTCTTTTTGCTTTGGAAGCAAGTTGATGCATATGTTCGTGCATACAATGAAATTTGCCATCGTCTTCCATTTTGCGGAGTACATAACCTGTTACAACTCCGACAACCATACCAATCAATAAATCTTTCATATCAAATACTATTTTAGATGATTACTTATAGTGACATTGAAAACAAGTGGAAAACTTATATTGTTCGGGGAAAACGAGAAAACTTCTTCAAGCATAAAGAATATACGGCAATCCGTTTCTTTCCGCTGAAAGAGGATTGCCGTATAAAAGTTAGGAAGAAGGCTTTGGTATGTTTTTTTTGCGTCTTCAAAATAAGTAATATAAGTGTGTTTTTCTTTATTTGAGACAAATATACAGGCTGGATATTACAAAGGTGTTACAACGGATGTACACTGTTGTTAAAATATGGAGATAAAATACAGGCTGTCTATTGTTTGCTAATCGAAATGCAGTATTTTTGTGGATATAACAATTTAACAAAGAATTATAAGATGGCTCAGTACAAACGTATTCTGTTGAAGTTAAGCGGAGAATCGCTTATGGGAGGAAAACAATATGGCATCGACGAAGTTCGTCTG
The DNA here is from genome assembly GCF_003473295.1 of Parabacteroides sp. AM08-6. Classification (GTDB taxonomy): domain Bacteria; phylum Bacteroidota; class Bacteroidia; order Bacteroidales; family Tannerellaceae; genus Parabacteroides. The sequence continues at coordinate 74,893 of NZ_QRMP01000012.1, read as the reverse complement.
AATGAATATGCCGCACAGATAAAAGAAATAGCCGAAATGGGTGTGCAAATCGGTATCGTGATTGGCGGCGGGAATATATTCCGTGGGCTGAGCGGCGCTTCCAAAGGCTTCGACCGTGTGAAGGGTGACCAGATGGGAATGCTGGCTACAGTCATCAATAGTTTGGCTTTGAGTTCCGCCCTTGTCGCGCAAGGAGTAAAGGCGAAAGTGCTTACTGCTATCCGTATGGAACCGATTGGCGAATATTATAACAAATGGCGTGCTATTGAATTGCTGGAACAGGGAAATGTCGTGATTATGTCAGGCGGAACAGGTAATCCGTTCTTTACTACGGATACGGGTTCTTCCTTGCGCGGTATCGAAATAGAAGCGGATGTGATGCTGAAAGGTACTCGTGTGGACGGCATCTATACGGCAGACCCGGAAAAGGACCCGACGGCCGTTAAGTTTTCCGATATCACGTATGATGAAATTTATACCCGTGGGCTGAAGGTCATGGATTTGACAGCTACTACGATGTGCAAGGAAAATAATTTGCCAATCATTGTCTTCGACATGGATACCAACGGAAACTTGAAAAAGGTGATGAGTGGAGAAAATATAGGAACATTCGTACATAATTAACATAGAGAAGAAGGCGGCAAGGCTGTTGTGCTGAACTGTACTTTTCAGGCTTCCGCCGCCTTTTTCTCAATCTATGACAGTTATGAAAAATACAAACAGAAATCTTTTACTGCTTGCGGCTGCTTTATTCCTTTGTTTCACAACCGTGGAAGCGCAGGAAGTCACGTTGAAAATAACCAAGCGTTATCTCAATTTGCCCGTATCCCATCAGGTGGACCGTGCGGAAATGACTTTTCGGGCGGATGGTAAGCAGGAACGGGCTTTTCAAATACGTTTGGCTCCGGATACTCCCGACTATTGGGTATTCTGTGATATGTCCACACTGAAAAATAAGGAAATAACAATCTCTTATCAAGGTAATCAAGCCGGATTAAACCGCATCTATCAGGCAGACGAAATAGCCGGACAAGATAGCATATACAAGGAAAAGAACCGTCCCCAATTCCATTACACCCAAAAGAGAGGCTGGAACAACGACCCGAACGGACTTATTTATTATGAAGGCGAATACCATCTCTTTTATCAGCATAATCCATACGAGCGGGAATGGGAAAATATGCATTGGGGGCATGCTGTCAGTAAAGACTTGATACATTGGGAAGAACTGCCGGTTGCACTCTATCCCGACGAACACGGCACGATGTTTTCCGGCTCTGCCGTTATCGATTATAACAATACTTCCGGTTTCGGGAAAAAAGGTGTACCTCCAATGGTTGCCATCTATACCGCCGATAATCCGGAAAAGCAGATACAATGTATCGCTTATAGCCTGGACAAAGGACGTACATGGACAAAATATGCCGGTAATCCGGTTATCGACTCCAAGGCGAAATGGAACAGCAAGGATACCCGCGACCCGAAAGTCTTCTGGCATCAACCGTCTAATAAGTGGGTACTGGTGCTGAACGAACGTGACGGTCATTCCATCTATAACTCCGACAACCTGAAAGACTGGACTTACCAAAGCCATGTGACCGGTTTTTGGGAATGTCCCGATTTATTCGAACTGCCTGTCGACGGGAAGAAAGATAATACCAAATGGGTCATGTACGGTGCATCCGGCACGTACATGATTGGCGATTTCGATGGAAAGACCTTTAGGCCGGAAGCCGGAAAATACTACTATACCACCGGTTCGATTTATGCCGCGCAAACATTTGCCAACATACCGGAGTCCGATGGCCGCCGTATCCAGATAGGCTGGGGACGTATTTCTCATCCGGGCTTGCCTGTCAACGGCATGATGCTTTTCCCGACCGAACTGTCCTTGCGTACGACCAAAGAGGGCATACGCCTGTTCAGCCAACCGGTAAAAGAGATTGAAATGTTGCAGAAAGAAGCCGGAAAATGGAGTAATCTGACTGCCGGTAAAGCAAATGAACTGCTTCAACCTTATAACCAGGCGGGAAGTTTACGCATCCGGACTACGATTAAACTTTCGCATGCCACCAGTGCCGGTTTCAATTTGTTCGGACAATTCTTGCTGGATTATGACATGAACGGCAACCGGGTGAACGGTGTCTTTTATTCTCCGGAAGAGAGAACCAGCATGGAGATTACCGCCGATATTCTTCTGGACCGTACATCGGTGGAAGTTTATATCGATGGCGGAGCCTATTCTTACTCGATGGAACGGAGGCCGGACCCGAATAATAAGGAAGGTTTTCATTTCTGGGGTACGAATATAGAAGTAAAGAGTTTGGAAGTTTACACCCTCGATTCAATCTGGAAATAGAATACAATGAAATACGGCCTGTCCTTGTTCCTTTTCCTTTGTATCCTTACAGCTTGTTCCGGCAGTAAGGAAAAGAAATATGTGATAGGTATTTCACAGTGTATGCTGGATGATGACTGGCGACAGGCCATGATTCGGGAAGTGGGTATCGAGGCTTCCAATTATGACGATATCGAACTGGTTATCCGGGATGCCAACAGCAATAATAACCGGCAGATTGAGCAAATCCGTGAATTGATTGCCCGGCAGGTAGACATCCTGATTATCTCCCCCTTCGAATCTGTCCCGATAACGGAAGTGGCGGAAGAGGCATACCGTGCAGGTATTCCTACCATTATCACCGACCGGAAAGTCAATACCAATCAATATACCACCTTCGTCGGTGCGAATAATTATGATATCGGATATACAGCCGGTATGTATGCCGGCAAACATCTCCCTCCGCATGCTACAATAGTGGAGATATGGGGAATGATGGGCTCATCTCCTGCCCAGGAGCGGCATAATGGTTTCCGGGATGCTTTGCAGGACAGGAAAGACCTGGTTTTCCGGGAGGTAAAAGGGGACTGGCGGTATGATGTCGCCCGCGAACACTTGAAGGAGATAGATTTCTCCCGGCCGGTAGACTATGTTTTCAGCCATAATGATGTGATGGCGATAGCTGCCCGCGACCATTTTACTTCGTTGGACTCCGTCCGTGGAAAAGCTTTGCATATTACGGGAATGGATGCTGTTGCCGAAGCCGGTTTACGGGCTGTGGCTGATGGCCGTATCAATACCTCTTTCCTTTATCCTACGGGTGGGGAACAAGTAATCCGCACGGCTATGCAACTGCTTGAAGGAAAGCGGGTGGACAAGTTTATTCCCCTGAACAGCAGTATTGTGGATAAGGAGGCGGCACAAAGCCTTTTGCAACAAACCGAACGCCTCGTCAACTACCAGCAACGTATCGAAACGCAGCGTACCCGTATGGATGAGTTGTTGAACCATTTCCGGTTCCTGCAAAATTCCCTGTTGGTGATTACGTTGCTGATGATTGGTTTTGTCTCCCTTTCCGTATATGTCTTTTACATGAACCGGAAAATCAGGAATGCGAACCGGGAACTTCGCGATATCAACAGGAAAGAGGAGGAGCAGCGCCGTAAACTGATTTCGTTGAATGCCGAGATTGAGGAGGTGACAGCCTCGAAGCTGCAATTCTTCACGAACATCTCACATGAGGTACGTACGCCGCTTACCCTGATATTGGGACCGCTGGACCGTTTGTTGAACCTTCTTCATGATTCACCTTATCTGCCGGACCTGGAACTTATTCATAAGAATGCCGGCCGTCTGTTGCGGGTAATCAATCAAATACTGGATTTCCGGAAAGTGGAAAACAAGCAAGAGAAACTGAAGATACGCGAAACGGAAATAGTTACATTCGCATCGGAGGTGAAGAGTTATTTCAACAGTATGGCGCGGGTGCGCGACATTACTTACTCTTTCCATTCGGAAGTGAAGAACCTGCGTATCTGGGTAGACCCGGATATGATAGAGAAAGTTCTGGTCAATCTTCTTTCTAATGCATTCAAGTTTACGCCCGAAGGAGGCCGTATCAGCCTGTCGGTTTCCGAGGTGGATGAATGGGTGATATTGGAGGTCGAAGATAACGGTTCGGGTATCAAACCGGAGCATCTTCCGTATTTGTTCAATCGTTTTTATTCCGGGAACAGCCGCGTGGGAACAGGCATAGGACTCCATTTGGTGTACGAATATGTCCGTATGCACAATGGAGAAGTCGGCGTCGAGAGCGAGCCGGAGCAACGAACTCTTTTCTCTGTCCGCCTGAATAAGGATAAAACGCAGTTGAAAGGCGAGTATATCACTGAACTCCCCGTTTCACCGCTTGCTTATGATGCCTCCAATCTGGACGATTCCGACGAAAAAGCATTGCTTGCCGTTCCATATCCTTATACCGTTCTGGTTGTGGAAGATGATGACGAAGTTCGTTCTTTCCTGGAAAAGGAATTGGCAGCTAATTTCCGGATATTGACTGCCGTCAACGGGAAGGCCGCTCTTCAGATAATGCAGGAAGAGGATGTCTCGCTTGTTTTGACCGACGTCATGATGCCGGAAATGAATGGCTTTGAACTCTGTCGGGCAATAAAAACCGATTTATCTACCAGCCATATTCCGGTTATCCTGCTAACGGCTCTTTCCGATGAACGGCAACGCATGTACGGTATTTCCGGCGGAGCGGACGGGTATATCCAAAAACCGTTCCGGATAAACTTTGTCAAACTTCGTATTATCCGTATTCTGGAGGAACAGAAACGCCTGCGCGAGACGCTTCTTCAAAAGCTGCAAAACAGCCATCTATTGCTGGCCCAACCCGAAAAGGTGGAGAATATGGATGACCTCTTCCTACGCAAATTCCTTTCCCGGATAGAAGATGTGTATACCGATTCCGAATTTAATGTGGAGAAACTGAGTGATACGCTCGGCCTTTCCCGTGGTCATCTGCATCGCAAGATAAAAGAACTGACCGGTACGACTCCGGTCGATTTTCTCCGTAATTACCGTTTGAAGAAAGCGGCCGCCTTATTGAAACAAAAACAATTCACCGTCAGCGAAATCGCTTACCAGACAGGTTTCTCCTCCTCCGCTTATTTTGCCAAATGCTTTAAAGCCGTGTACAACCAAACACCCAGCGAATATCAGGATGCCGCTGAAAGGCTGTAAGATGTTTGCCGGGGAGCCTAAAAAAATACCCTCCTAATGATATTGTAGTGCCACCGTATTGGCACTCTAGTGCCATCGGGGTGGCATTGCAGTGCCAATACTGTGGCACTGGCGAAAGACTTTTTAGCAATTGGACGAACCTTAGCATCGGATGAAAAAAAAGAGACAGGCTGTTATCACATTTGTCACATTCTTGTAACAAAAGTCTTATACTTATCACTATTTTTTCTCATGCGACAAATGTGATAATACTTGTTCGTTTTGTTATCGTCCCCTTTTGGGAATGCCTCTACATTTGCCTCCGTAAAATTTATAGCCACAAGCAAACATTTAAAAACATTCGATATGAAAACTGTTACCATGAAAAGGTCTGTCCTTACATTTATTATCGGTACGACACTCGCTTCTGCCGTTTGTGCGCAGGAAGCTGCAAAAGATGCCATACAGGCCGGCAAAGAAAACTCGAAAGAAACGAATAGCCGTAATGTGATGCTGAACGCATCCAGTGCTAACGGACCCCGTGAGATTTCTATCGGCCTTCCCGGTGGAGATGTCAATGTATTGGAGAACGGACTGCCGGTTGTGTATTCTTCCAATCCTCATAATGTCAATACGCACTGGCGCGGAGACGGCAGCTTGTCGCATATCGGGCTGATGAAGATTTCGGAAACAGCGATTACAACCGGGAATATCGGATATGCCGTCAATTCGTTCACCCAATTAGGAACGGATAAGTTTCAGGGAAAAGTAAATTACAATACGAACCATTTCGGCAAACAACAGGTGGACATCAATATCAGCGGTAATGCCGGAAAAGGCTGGTATTATAGCGGAAGTATCTACCAGGCTTTCGACCCCGGAACTTTCAAACTCCGGTTTGCTACCGACCAGGACCGTACGCAAATTTATAAAGCGGCCTTGACAAAACGCTACAATCAGAACCGGGGAGAACTCAGTGTCATTTACCATTACAGCAATAGCCGCTTTCTTTCCAATGCCGCTACAAGCGCTCCCTTTATTTATGTAGGAGACGGCAGCGTGAAGGAAATACCGGGTTTTAAGTTGGGAACGAGTTCTTATCTGCCCACCGACGGTAATATGCTTTATATGGATATGCGTACGGGGGAGGTGAAAAAGACAAAACTAAGCGATGCTTCCCTGAATAGGGGAAATCAAATCAGTATCCATCATGCCTATAAATGGGACAACGGCTTGAAATGGATTGTGAATGCCAAATATGACCATGCTTTAGGTTCGTGTGTCTATCAGACGCCAATGTCCATCAGCCAGGTGGGGGCGGAAAACGGGTATCAGCTCCGCGACACGGAAGGTAATCTGAAGGCTTATAATGGAATTGTACAGAGTCGCATGTCGTGCCTGAACCGGGGAGATATAGATGAGTCGTTCCTGACTTCCGAGCTTTCGCGCGAATATGCGAACGGGACTTGGCGCATCGGTTTGAACCAATGGCATTATAAGATAGATTATGCCTCCAACACAACGATGTATGACCATACGATTGAGGAATATCCGCAACGTCTTGTAAAGGAAGGATATACGGGTGGTGTCTTTTATGATTTCAATAAAAACGCTTCCGAGTATTACAAAGGTTATGAGAATAAGCTGGCCCTATACTTCAGTCACGATTGGGATATTGACGAGAAGTTGAATGTGTATTACGGAGCGCGTTTCGAGTATCAGAAAATGCATGGACAGAATGCGGCCATTTATCTGAGAAACGACAGTGTGCTGGGACGTTTTCCCGGCTATCATCTCGGAGCTGCTTATGATAAGAACGGGCAGAGCGGAACAGTTGCCCCGCAGGATTTTGATTATAACTGGTTTAATCAGGTCTACACGTTCGCCTTGACTTATAAACTGACGAAAAAGTTCGGTTTCACCGGTGATTTTACTTATAATACACAACATCCGGCTATTTCCAGCTTCGCTCCTTCGGAACTGCCGAATACGGATAAGGTATCCATCCCGCTGGGACGCGCCGGAGTCTATTTCAATAATAGCTGGTTGAGCCTCACATCCCTGTTTTCTTATATAGGAAAGACGAATAATAACTCTACGTTGAACCTGATAAATCCGAATGATAAGCGCGATATTAACGCGGCTCCGCTTAGTTATGACATCAAGACGTTAGGATGGACGACCGACTTGATTGCCAATTTGTTCAAAGGATTCGACTTGCATTTCCTGTTCACTTATCAGAACCCGACTTACAAGAAATATGAAACCGGTGTCTCTTTCAGTGACGGGAGTTATTCGGGTATTAATGCCACGGGTAATATTGTAACGGAAATACCGAAAATATTGATAGAGATAGATCCGAGCTATACATACAAGGATTTTCGTATCTGGTTGAGTGCACGCTATTTTAGTAAAACGTATGCGAATATTGAAAATGCTTATTATTTCAATGGCCGTTGGGAAACATTCGGTGGTGTGAATTATAAGGTAAACAAGTATTTGAGCTTGGGTGCTACGGTTGTCAATATCCTGAACCAGACAGGAGCGCGGGGAAGCATCTCCGGAGCCGAGCTGGATAAGAAGGAGGATGCTTACAAACATAACGGAGAATGGATGGCAGGTAGCTATATCCGTCCTTTCACGGTGGAATTTAGTGCAAATATTACTTTTTAACGAACAAATAAATACTATTCAATAAGATGAAAACGACTGTGTCAAAAATCAGTAAGAGTCTCGTTATGGGATTGGGCATTTTAGCTTTGGTTTCTTGCCAACCTTCCGGGAAAAGTGAGTTTAAACTGGAACAATCGGGCGATACGCTCACTTTGCTCCATATTACCAATCCGACTAAATATTTGTTGCTCCCGGTGGAAGAACATGCTTCGGAGGGACAAGTCTGCCTGTTGACCGGCAATCCGGGGGATACGGATATGGATGTTCGTCTGGCAAAAAAGGAAGTGGACTATTTTGTACCGTTTGAACTTCCCGCAGGTGTGAAAGAAGCGGTGGTACGTATCCGTAAGACTCCGAAAGAGGCTGTTTGCTGGCAAAAAATCCAATTGTCCGATACGTTCGATACTTCCAACCGTGATAAATTCCGTCCGATTTACCATCATACTCCCCTTTATGGCTGGATGAACGATGCCAATGGGCTGGTCTACAAAGATGGCGAGTATCATCTGTATTTCCAGTATAATCCTTATGGTTCTGTCTGGGGAAATATGCACTGGGGACATTCGGTGAGTCGCGATTTGGTTCATTGGGAACATCTTCCGGCAGCAATTGCCCGTGATACAATGGGGCATATCTTCTCCGGAAGTTCGATTGTGGACAAGGATAATACGGCTGGATATGGTGTCGGAAATATTGTTTCTTTTTATACTTCCGCCAGTGATAAATACGGGCAGATAGAGTGTATGGCCTATAGTAAGGACAATGGACGTACGTTTACGAAGTATGAGAAGAATCCTGTCCTGACTCCTTTTGACGGATTGAAAGACTTCCGCGACCCGAAAGTGTTCTGGTTCGAACCGGAAAAGAAATGGGTGATGATTGTTTCGGCCGACAAGGAAATGCGGTTTTATTCGTCGGCGAACCTGAAGGACTGGACGTATATGAGTGCTTTTGGAAATGGATACGGCGTGCAGCCCAGCCAGTTCGAATGTCCGGATATGGTCCAGTTGCCGGTTGATGGTGACGGAAATAATAAGAAATGGGCTTTGATTGTCAATATCAACCCCGGTTGCTTGTTTGGCGGCTCTGCTACACAATATTTTATCGGAGACTTTGACGGAACGAAGTTTACTTGTGATACACAGCCGGATGTTGTGAAATGGATGGACTGGGGGAAAGACCATTATGCAACGGTTTGTTTCTCCAACACAGGCGAACGCGTCATCGCAATGCCTTGGATGAGCAATTGGCAATATGCCAATATTGTTCCGACACAACAATTCAGAAGTGCGAACGCATTGCCACGCGAGTTGACGATGTATTCCGAAGGGAAAGACATTTATCTGGCTGTCAATCCCGTAAAAGAACTGGAAGCCCTCAGGCGTGAAGCAAAGGAAGTTCCTGCGTTTTCCGTGGAAAAGGGAAAGGAATTGAGGATTGATACATTGTTTGCCGATAATGACGGGGCGATGGAAATAGACCTTGATTTGTCGGCCGATGCAGGCCGTGCCGGTTTTAAGCTGCAAAACGGAAAAGGCGAGTATGTGGATATTTATCTCGACCTGAAAGAAAAGAAACTGGTGATGGACCGGGTTCATAGCGGTATTGTCGATTTCGGAAAGAATAGTATCCCCCACGAGAAGGAAGCGCATGATAACCGTGTAAAGAATTCGATTAATTATGTCGACGACTTTGCTTTGGCTACTTGGGGACCGCTGTCTGATACAGATAAACATACATTACGTATATTTGTGGATAAGTGTTCCGTCGAAATCTTCCTGGACGGAGGCAAGGTGGCAATGACGAACCTGGTTTTCCCGAATGAACCGTACAATAGCCTGAGTTTCTACAGTCAGGATGGAGCCCTTAAAATCAATGCTTGTAAGTTGTATGCATTAGGAATGTGAGAAAAGAATGGATTTAATTTCATTCAAACTGATAAAAACGTATATTTGTTTCATAATAAAATCTAGATATCATGAAAGATAATAAACCGGTAGTTGTCGGGATCGGTGAACTTCTTTGGGATGTATTGCCCACAGGGAAAAGAGCTGGTGGTGCTCCTATTAATTTTGTATATCATGCGACTCAATTAGGGGCTGAAGGCTATGCTGTCAGTGCCGTCGGAAATGATGTGTTCGGCACTGAAATCGTGCAGGAGCTGGATAAGAACGGCATTTGCCATTCGCTCGGAACGGTCGAATACCCGACCGGTAGCGTCATGGTCGAGTTGAAAGAAGGTATCCCGACTTATACCATTATAGAAGGGGTTGCCTGGGACCATATTCCTTTGACACAGGAGGCTATTAATCTGGTGAAAAAGGCTGATGCTATTTGCTTCGGCACATTGGCGCAACGTTCTCCGGAGTCTCGTACGACTATCCATACGCTGCTTTCGTATGCCCGGGAGGATGCTTTGCGTTTCTTCGATATTAATATCCGTCAGTCCTATTATTCCAAAGAGCTGATAAATAGTTTGCTTGAGAAGGCGAATGTTTTTAAAATCAATGATGAAGAACTATTGCTGGTGCGCAAAATGTTTGATTTGTCCGAAGATGAAGATATGGCATGCCGCCAGTTGATTGAACGTTACGGCTTGCGTTATATGATATTGACGGCAGGTAGCCGGTATAGTTCCATTTATACTGCCGGGGAAAAGTCGGAAATTCCCACACCGAAGGTTGAAGTTGCCGATACGGTTGGTGCGGGTGACTCGTTTTCCGGTGCGTTTGTTTACTCCATTTTGGCGGGTAAATCTTTGCGCGAAGCTCACCGGATTGCTGTTGAAACAGCCGCATTTGTTTGCACGCAAGAAGGAGCTTGGCCTCCCTATTCTAATAAAGACTGATTATGAAAGAGAAAAGTATCTATTTGAAGTTAATCCCGGTTATGTTGGTGTTCTTCACCATGGGATTTGTTGACCTGGTGGGCATTGCCTCTAATTATGTAAAACTGGATTTGAACCTGACGGACTCGGAAGCGAATATCTTTCCGTCGCTGGTTTTCTTTTGGTTCCTTATCTTCTCCGTCCCTACGGGAATGTTGATGAATAAGATTGGGCGTAAGAAAACGGTTATGCTGAGTTTGATTGTGACATTCGCTTCTTTGTTGCTTCCTTGTTTTGGAGATGGTTATATATTAATGTTGGTTTCTTTCTCTTTGTTAGGGATTGGAAATGCGTTGATGCAGACTTCTTTGAATCCGTTGTTGTCGAATATCATTACCGGTGATAAGTTGGCAAGTAGCCTGACTTTCGGCCAGTTTGTAAAAGCGATTGCTTCGTTCCTGGCTCCTTATATTGCCATGTGGGGGGCTACCCAGGCAATTCCTTCGATGGGATTAGGCTGGCGGGTACTGTTCCCTATTTATATGGTAATCGCGATAATTGCTATTTTCTTCTTGGGGGCAACACATATAGAAGAAGAAAAGCCGGAAGGGAAACCGTCTACTTATGGCGAATGTTTTGCTTTGCTGGGTAATCCTTTTATTCTGCTGATGTTTGTAGGTATCATGTGCCATGTAGGTATTGATGTGGGTATAAATACGACTGCTCCGAAAATTTTGATGGAGCGGTTGGGAATGGATCTTCATCAGGCAGCGTTTGCGACAAGTTTGTATTTTATTGTCCGTACGGTCGGATGCTTGACCGGTTCATTCATTTTGGCGCATTGGTCGGCTAAAAAGTTCTTTATCATAAGTATTGTTTGCATGATAGCTTCAATGACCGGCTTCCTGTTATTCGATACGAAAGTATTGCTTTATGTTTGTATCGCTTTAATCGGTTTTGGCAATTCGAATGTTTTTTCCATTCTGTTTTCGGAAGCCTTGCTTTCAATGCCGCAACGGCAGAATGAAGTGTCCGGACTGATGATAATGGGCCTGTTCGGCGGAACAATCTTTCCGTTGTTGATGGGTTTTGCTTCGGATGCCGTTCATTCACAGGCGGGAGCTTTACTTGTATTGGCGGTAGGAGTGTTGTATTTGTTAATCTTGTCAGCCAAGTTAAGACAACGCTAATAGATAGTTTTGCGTTAAACGCGCATGATGAGTTACTAGCAGCTATAATAAATATTTGTTATTATAGCTGTTTTTTTTGTGTTTGTACTTGATGTCTGTTGTTGTCTGTGGGTATACCGGAAAAATAAGTAGAAATCATCGGAAGTAAGAAGGATGTTTTAAAATTTCATATTGTGTGTTATTTCCTTTTTTTTGAAATTTTTATACCAAAAGTATATTAGTTCTTGTGGAACTATGTCGATTAGATTCAAGTTGTTAAATATCGCAAATATATGAGATGTAAAGAATATGACAGTTATAAAAATGATTTTTAATATAATAAAACTGACACTAATCTAAATATAGCTTCAAAAATTTTCTACGTCGACCTCTTTATCTTAATCATTCAACAAATATCTGTGCGAACTCGAAATTATGTAATCATTTGATTATATACATATTAACACATAAAAAGTATCTCTGGTATCGACATAGTTCCACAAGAACTAATTTAAATAATATAAATAGAATGCCTATGGGAGAGGATAAAGTATCGCTGTGAATTCCTGATTTTGAATGAATTAACTCATTTTTTTTGTTTAACTTAATATCAATATGATGAATAAATCTACATACAGTAAATTAATTGAAAAAGCTGTACTCCTGACTATTCTGTGTATCCCGAGTTATACTGTGTCTGTTGCTTCTACAGAAACTAAAACAGTGACCGGTACAAATGTTATTATGAATAGTAAGCAGGAAAAAGGGAATCAAACAAGCTCGGAGGTTAAAGTTGGAGCAAGTACTATGAAGCTACAACAAAATCAAGCAGCTTTTGAATTGAAAGGTAAGGTCTTAGATGACATGGGAGAACCACTTCCCGGAGCAAATATAATTATTTTAGGAGGAACCAGAGGTGTCGCTACGGATGTTGATGGTTCATTTACAATTAGTGTTTCTATCGGAGAGAAATTGACTGTTTCTTATTTGGGCATGGAAGACCAGATTGTCACGATAAAGGATAAAAAAGAGCTGGTCGTTACAATGAAACCCAAAGCTGATGAATTGGACGAGGTGACAATCGTTGCTTTCGGAAAACAGAAAAAAGAAAGTGTGGTTGCTGCTATTACAACGGTCAGTCCTGCCGACTTGAAGATTCCTTCAAGTAACCTGACAACCGCACTTGCCGGTAATTTGGCGGGGGTTATAGCTTATCAACGTACCGGAGAACCCGGAAAAGATAATGCGGATTTCTTTGTTCGTGGTATCACGACTTTCGGTGCAAATACAAATCCGTTAATTCTTATTGATAATATCGAATTAACATCGACCGATTTGGCTCGTTTGCAGCCTGATGATATTGCCAGTTTCTCTATCATGAAAGATGCTACGGCAACAGCTCTTTATGGTGCTCGCGGTGCAAACGGTGTTATTTTCGTAACAACAAAACGTGGTGTAGAGGGACCGGCTAAAGTGTTTGTCCGTTTGGAGAATTCTATTTCTCAACCGACTGATAATGTGGAAATGGCAGATCCGATTACTTTTATGAAAGCTCATAATGAAGCGGTGTTGACGCGTAATCCTTTAGGGGAGCTGCCTTATTCTCAGGATAAAATAGAAAACACATTGAAACCCGGTTCAAGTCCATATATTTATCCGGCAAATGACTGGTACAAGATGTTGTTTAAAGACCATGCTAATAGTTATCGTGGTAATTTGAATGTATCGGGTGGTGGTAAAGTTGCTCAATATTATGTAGCGGCCAGTTTTACTCGTGATAATGGTATTTTGAAAGTTGACAAACGTAACAGTTTCAATAATAACGTTGTTTCTAAAAACTATACATTACGTGCCAATGTCGATATAAACGTAACGAAAACGACCGAACTGGGTATCCGTCTGACAGGGAACTTTGATGATTATACCGGTCCTCTGCAAGGTGGTACTGAGGTTTATAAAATGATTGTACGTTCCAATCCAGTACTTTTTCCAGCCTATTATCCGACAGATGAGGATTTTAAATACACGAAACATATCATGTTCGGTAATTATGGTACAGGCGGTTATCGAAATCCTTATGCGGAAATGGTTCGCGGCTATCAGAATAGTAACCGTTCGCAAATGTTGGCAGCTGTGGATGTAAACCAGAAATTGGACTTTATTACGAAAGGTCTTTCTTTTATGGCAATGGTTAATATATCCCGTTTGTCGAATTACAGTGTAAACCGTTCTTATAATCCGTTCTGGTATGTTATGTCTGATTATGATAGTTATACCGGAGAGTATCACTTGGAGCGTATCAATGATGACGGTACGGAATATTTAGGTTATTCGGAGAGCGACAAAACGATTACGTCGACCTTGTATACTGAATCTCATTTGAATTATAATCGTGAATTTGGAAAACATGCGGTAAGTGGTTTGATGGTTTTTACAACCCGTGAATATCTGGCTGCTAATCAAGGCTCTCTGCAATTGTCGTTGCCTTCTCGAAATGTCGGTTTAGCAGGTCGTTTTACGTATGCTTACAACAATAAATATTTTACAGAGTTTAATTTCGGTTATAATGGTTCCGAACGTTTTTCGGCAAACCACCGTTGGGGGTTCTTCCCTTCTGCCGGTTTGGGTTGGTTGATTTCGAATGAAGATTTTTTTGAACGTTTCAAACCGGTTGTCAGTAATTTGAAGTTGCGTTATTCGTATGGTTTGGTCGGTAACGACCAGATTGGTGAATCAACAGACCGTTTCTTCTATTTGTCGGATGTGAATATGAACGATGGGGATAGAGGTGCCTATTTCGGAGAGAATGCCAGTGTCGGCGGTGCCGGTATCCGTATTAACCGTTATGCAAATGACCATATAACCTGGGAAAAGTCCACTAAACAGAATTATGCTGTGGAACTGGGGTTGTTTAATAAATTGAATATTATCGCAGAGTATTTTACCGAACATAGAAAAGAAATTTTAATGGCTCGTTCGGCTATTCCAACAACGATGGGCCTTCAAGCACAGGTAAAAGCCAATATCGGTGAAGCAACGGCACACGGTATTGATATTCAGTCTGATTATCAGCAAGTATGGACAAAGGATCTTTGGACTTCTGCTCGTTTTAATTTTACTTATTCGACAAGTAAGTATAAGATTTACGAAGAACCGGAATATAAAGAATGGTGGCGTTCGCATGTAAACCAGTCGCTGAAACAAACTTGGGGATATATTGCTGAACGCTTATTCTTAGATGATGAAGAAGCGGCGAACTCTCCGATACAAGATTTTGGAAGCGAATATGGCGGTGGTGATATTAAATATACGGATGTAAATGGCGACGGTAAGATTACGGAAGCAGATATGGTTCCTATCGGTAATCCGACATCTCCCGAAATTATTTATGGCTTCGGTCTTTCTGCCGGTTATAAAGGATTTGACGCATCTGTGTTTTTCCAAGGGCTGGGGAATGAATCTTTCTGGATAAATGCTGCGAATACCTCACCATTCCAAGACCAAACTCAGTTGCTAAAGGCTTATGCCGATAGCCATTGGTCGGAAGATAATCAAGATTTATATGCATTGTGGCCGAGATTAAGTCCTTCTATAAATAAGAATAATACACAGACTAGTACATGGTTCATGCGTGACGGCTCTTTCTTGCGTCTGAAACAAGTTGAATTAGGATATACTCTTCCCGAAAAATTGTTGCAAAAGTATCATGTCAGCAATTTGAGATTCTATGTGAGCGGAACAAATCTTCTCTGTTGGAGCAGATTTAAGTTATGGGATCCTGAAATGGCTGGTGACGGCCTTGGATATCCTATCCAGAGAGTATTTAATTTCGGTATTAATTTAACTTTTAATTAATTACAATTATGTCAGATATATTGAATAAAATAAGAGAAAAGAAGCTGGTTGTGGCATTGGCTGGTTTACTGACATTCTTTTCATGCAGTGATTATTTGGATATTGTGCCGGATGATGGAATAGCTACACTGGAAACTGCTTTTAATTTACGTACGACAGCTATCCGTTATTTGTATACTTGTTACGGTTTTCTGACTTCTGACGGTGATTTGGATAAAGACCATGGTCTGGTAACAGGTGATGAAATATGGACTATCTATGATCGGCGTGAAAGCGGTGGTGTTTTTAATGGGACTTTATTTAATATAGCTCGTGGATTTCAAGGTGCATCCTCGCCATACGGGAACGATTGGTCCGGTATATATGAAGGAATCCGATGCTGCAATATCATGATAGAAAATGCGAAAAGCGTTCCGGATTTACCGGATTGGGAAGCAACTCAGTGGATAGCTGAAGCAAAGGTTTTGAAAGCTTACTACCATTTCCATTTGATGCGTAAATGGGGGCCAATTCCAATAATAAAAGAAAATCTTCCTATAAACGCTTCTATAGATGAGGTTCGTGTATATAGGGATCCGATAGATTCTTGCTATAACTATGTATTGCAATTATTGGATGAAGCAATTCCTGATTTACCTTATGTAACTCAGAGTCGTGATGAATTGGGACGTATCACCAAGCCGGTTGCAGCTGCATTAAAAGCAAAAATCGCTGTTTTTGCAGCAAGTCCGTTGTTTAATAACAATAAAGACCAGGCAACTATAGTTGATAACCGAGGTGTACATTTGTTTGATACGAATAAATCGGATGAAGAAGTAAAAGCACGTTGGATTTATGCCATGGAAGCTTGTAAAAATGCAATTGATATTTGTGAATCGGCAAATATTGAGCTTTATTATTACAATGGAAATCTTCGCTTGAATGATTCAATCCGTGTTGAATTAAATTTGAGGAATGCATTTACGGAGAAATGGAATCCTGAAATTATTTGGGGAAATACTCATACGGCTAAAGGTGCGAATGAGAATATACAAAAGTGTGCTTCTCCGAATCTACAATGGGTAGATTATCCGGATATGCCTTCTTTATATTCACACATACAAGCTCCCTATAAAGTAGCGGAAGAATTTTACACGAATAACGGTTTGCCGATAGAGTATGATAAGAGTTGGCAAGGGGTCAATCCGTTGGCATTGCGTGACGGGGATTACGCAAACCGTTGGTATATCCGCCAGGATTATACGACAGTAGAATTCAATTTCAATCGTGAACCGAGATTTTATGCTTGGTTGGGATTTGACGGAGGTCAATGGTATGGACAAAAATCAGCCATGAACGATCCGCTTCCGAGTGATTTGTTCTGGATTGCTTGCCGTGTCGGCGGACATCAGGCTAAGAAAGGATATGACTGGGGACCTGTTACGGGGTATTTCTTGAAAAAGTATGTACATTATCAGAATCGCCAGACTTCGGCAACCGGATATAGTTATGTGTATTATCCATGGCCGATGATTAGACTATCAGATCTTTATTTGCTTTATGCAGAAGCTATAAATGAGGCGGAAGGTCCGAATGGTGCACATAGTTCAGATATGTTTAATTATATAGATTTGGTTCGCGAAAGGGCTAATATCCCTGATATAAAAACCGCTTGGGATAAATATAGTAATACACCGGGTAAATATGAAACGCAGCTCGGTATGCGGGAAATCATTCATCGCGAACGTTTAATTGAATTGTCATTTGAAGGACAACGTTTTTGGGATTTGCGTCGCTGGAAAGAAGCTCCTTCTGAATATAGTAAAGGTATCTATGGATATAAGGTAACGGCAAGTAAGCCGGCTGATTATTATCAGTTGATTAAGCTTGCTGACCAGACTTTTGGATTGAAAGATTATTTTTGGCCTATTCAGACTAGCCTAATAGAGCAGAATCCGAATTTGGTGCAAAATTTAGGCTGGTAATGTATAATCTTATAAATGTGATAAATTATGAAAAAGATAATATTGTTTTTAATGGTTGCCGTCTCCACATTTATCTATTTTGGATGTAGCGAGCTTGGCCGAATAGACCAGATAGACGAATCGGCTCCTGCTCCTGCCGCATTGAAGGTTGTCGGTATTACAAATACTCCGGGAGGGGCGGTTATAAAAGTCAAGGTTCCTAATGATAAAAATCTAATGGGAGCAATGGCTGTATATACTCGTAACGGTGAAGAATGTAAAACTAAGATTTCTAAATATGTGGACACTTTGGCGGTGGAAGGATTTGGAAATACGGAACCCCGGGATATTAAAGTATATAGCCTCGGTGTGAATGAAAAGCTTTCTGAACCGGTAGTTGTAACGGTTAATCCTTTAACACCTCCTGTCCAGGCTGTAAAATTCGATATTGCAGAAACTTTCGGCGGAGTAGTCGTAAAACTGGAAGATAATCATTCCGGTGCTGATTTGGCAGTAGGAGTTTTGGTTGATACAATCCTTTCCGATATCAATTTAAAACCTTCGGAGATTAAATGGGCTGATGTCACTACTTTCCATACTTCTGCAAAGTCGATTAGCTTAACAAGACGTAATCTGGCTGCAGAAACCCGTATTTACGGAGCTTTTCTAAGAGACCGTTGGGATAATCATTCCGATACAATATTTAAAGAGTTGACTCCTATTGAGGAGATTGAACTATCAAAAGATACTTATACGAATGGTAATCTTCCAACCGACTATTTTACAGTTGCGGAAGGTAATGAAAGTGGATATGGTATTCATCGTCTGTGGGATGGAGACTTGAGAGGTGGTTTTTATGCGACCTCACATTCCGGTCCGATGCCTCAATGGTTTACGATTAGTTTGGGCTATAAAGCTTCAATTAGCCGTATCCAAAAATGGCCGCGAAATGATTATGAATTATATTCGGGAACAGCTCCGCGTACAATCGAAGTATATGGCAGTACGAATCCTAACCCGGATGGCAGTTTTGATGAAAGCTGGCATTTGATTGGGAAATTTGAACAATTTAAGCCTTCCGGTTATGGTGAAGGCCGGGAAGTCGGGACTATTACGGACGAAGACAAGGATTATTGGTATAATAAAACGGAATTTGAGTTAGCTCCTTCGGAAGAAACTCCAGACCCACATCAGCCGGTATCTTACCTCCGTTTCAAGGTGACGTCGACGTTTGCTACTTATGGAACTGATGCATCGATAGGGCAAATCATTATCGGAGAGTTTACTTTCTGGGGTCAAAAGGTAGAAAATTAGTCAAATGGATAATTAAATATTTATGAAAATGAAGAAATCTATATACATCCTATTGGCGATATTTATTGTAGTCAATATGTTTTCTTGTAAAGATCAAGATTCGATATATAAAGAGTTTGTGCAATTGAATGGACATAAGTATCCTCAAAAAGCCGATTCTCTGAAGGTCTTTTCCGGATATAACCGCTTGAAGCTTACTTGGCTAAAAGCGATGGATCCGAGTGTTGTCCGTGCAAAGGTTTATTGGAATAATTATACAGATTCCCTGTCGGTTGATTTGACGGAAGCACCCGATATCGTGGAGATTAGCATTCCCGATTTGGTTGAAGGAACCTATACTTTCAATGTACAAACATTTGATGAAGATGGAAATGCTTCTATTGTCAGTGAGGCTACAGGTACATCGTATGGTGATAATTATTTCATAACATTGACGGAACGTGCCGTTGAAGAAGCCACACGTGATGGAAATTATACGGGAACCATTAATTGGGGGGCTCTCTCGACAGATTTAGTTTATACGGAAGTTCGTTATAAGAATAATTCGGGTAGCTATAGCATTGTGAAAGTTCCGTCTACGGAGAAAACTTTGAAATGTCCGGATGCAAAACCGGGTGAACTGTTTGAATATCGTTCACATTTTTTGCCGGTTAACGGCATAGATACCGTTTCGCTCGATTGGACAACCTATGGTAAACCGTTCTTGTACCAGTTCCCAAGAGATACATGGACGGCCAGTGCACGTAATGGCAATCATGATTGGGGTGACGGTGGTGGCGGATTCCCATATCTGGTATTCGACGGGAATACTTTAACCGGTTGGCATTCAAGAGTCGGTGCTGGGTTTCCTCAAGTATTTGTCGTTGATATGAAGGAATCTCAGGCTCCTACTGCGTTAAAAATTATTCCTTCATCAAATACCGGTTGGCGTTATATTGTAGATGTTGAAGTTTATGTGAGTGACAAAGAATTGCCGGCTGATGCTCCGGATGCGTCGTGGGGAACTCCTGCAGTTACTACGACTTATGATGGTAGTGATGAGTTTATGATTGAATTGCCGGCAGTAACGAAAGGACGTTATATTGCTCTTGTATTCCCCAATTCAAAAGCAGGTTCTCCGTATATTAGTTTTATGGAATTCTATGCTTATGGCTATTAAGTAGGAATATGGCCTGATAAATAGTTTAATAGTTACCAATGGCTATCTTTGTAGTTGTTGGTAACTATTTTCTTCTTAATCATTAAAGTTCCAGATTTTGTGTAATTAAATTTTACGATTATGAATTTAAAGACATTTGTAATAACCATATTATCACTATTGATAACAGTGAGTGTAAAAGGTAATGATTTCCTTTTTAATGAAGTGAGTTCGTTTGTAAAAGCAAAACCAATATGGCCGGAAGGGAATGAAAAGAAGCAGAATATGACCGTTTCGTTTCGTAGAGTCTTCCATGTGAAAAGTATTGAAAGTGCAAATTTAAAGATTGCGGCTTCTACTGATTATCGTGCGTATGTCAATGGGAAATTTCTTGCGCATGGTCCTTGTGTCGCTGCTCATGATTATTATCGTATAGATTCGTATGAAATAACAAACTTATTGAAGCCGGGAGATAATATTGTTTCCATAGAAGTGAGCGGATATAATACACCCAGTTATTATTTGTTGGACCAACCTTCTTTTTTGCAGGCAGAAGTAGTAGCCGGAAATAAAGTGATTACTGCATCAGGAACATCGGATGACTTCTCGGCGTATATACTGAATCAGAGAAAACCGGATGTCCCTCGCTTTAGTTTTCAGCGTCCTTTTACAGAGTATTATATTTTGTCATCTGATTATAATCAGTGGATGACGGATGCCTCATGGAATAAAGGCCAGCCGGTTTCTTGCGCGATACAGCCGGAGAAGAAACTTTTACCGAGAGGGGTTCCATATCCGGATTATTCAATTCTTCGTTCCTCGCAAATATCGGATAGTCTTTATGTGTTTACCTCCAATAGTACCGGTTTTATCGGCCTTTCGGTAAAGGTGAAAAAGCCATCTAAGATTACTCTCTTTTTTGATGAATTGTTGTCAAATAATGACGTGAATTATAAACGCTTAGGTACAGAAAGCTATATTGTCTATGATTTACAGCCCGGAGATTACACTCTCGAAACATTCGAGCCTTATACATTGAAGTATTTAAAAACGAAGATAGAAGGGGAAGGAGATATCCTTATGACTTATATGCGTAGTTATGTAAATAGCGATGTGCATCGTGCCGAGTTTGAATCGAATGATGTTGGTTTAAACTTCCTTTTCGAAACAGCTCGTGAAACATTTCGGCAGAACGCCCTTGATATATTTATGGATTGCCCTTCGCGAGAACGGGCAGGGTGGCTTTGCGATAGTTATTTTAGTGCTCGGGTTGCTTTTGATTTATCCGGTTATACATGGATAGAACATAACTTTTTACAAAATTTCTTATTACCTGATACATTCAAGGATATTCCGCATGGAATGTTGCCAATGTGCTATCCGAGCGATCATCCGAATAATAATTTTATTCCAAATTGGGCGATGTGGTTTGTTCTTGAATTGGAAGAATATGCAAAACGGAGTACAGATAAGGTGATGATTGAAGCTCTTAAGCCGAAAGTCTATGATTTGATTGAATATTTCAAACCGTTTAAAAATAAAGATGGATTGTTGGAGAAACTAGATAAGTGGGTTTTTGTGGAATGGTCTGCTGCCAATAGTTTTGTTCAGGATGTAAATTATCCCTCCAATATGCTTTATGCCGGTATGTTGGATGCAGCCGGTAATATATATAATGATTCATCATTGAAGAAAGAGGCTGAAAAAGTGCGTAAGGTAATACGTAAGCAATCGTTCGATGGTCAATTTTTCTCCGATAATGCTGTTCGGAAGAATGGCAAACTAGAGGTTCAGAGAAATAATCAAACAGAAGTTTGTCAATACTATGCCTTCTATTTTAATGTGGCGACTCCTGAATTGTATCCTGAGTTATGGCAACGTCTATTAAATGAATTCGGTCCAAAACGTAAAATAAATAATCCGTATCCCTCAATTCATTTTGCGAACGCATTTATAGGAAACTATTTACGTCTGGAGATACTGTCGAGATATGGTCATATTCGTCAGCTGATGAATGAATCGCTCGATGAATATCTGATTATGGCGAAGACAACCGGTACATTGTGGGAAAACATGACTACTGTGGCAAGCTGTAATCATGGCTTTGCTTCTCATATTGCACATGTTTTTTATCGCGATATATTAGGGGTAAAAAATATTTTACCTAATATCAAAAAGATTGAAATTAAATTTACGGATACAGATTTGAAGTCTTGTAAAGGCAAGATACCTGTAGGTCCTGAATATGTAACGCTTGAGTGGGTCAAGAAAGATAATGTAATCTCTTATTCTTTGAATATTCCTGAAGGATATGAGGTTACAATAGAAAATGCATCTAATTGTAGTTTGCATAAGCAATAAAAGCAGGACCATTTATTGACAAATAAACGAAAGTCTTTTCTCCCGAATGCTCTCACATTCTAAAGAGAAAAGACTTTACTTATAAATGAAATGTTATGAATGAGCGTACGGACATTTGTTTATTTATATAACGGCTGTGTATTTATATAGCCTTTCTTATCCCATATCTGTTGTATTTTTTGCATTCTCTTGCAAAAGTCTTTATAATCTTTCTTGGAATTTTCAGTCCATCCACACTCTGCATAGGCAGCTATGCGAGGGAATGTCTGGAAATAAATCCGTTCCGGCGTAGGTGTGAACTCTCCCCACATCTGGCATCCTGTACCTAATATTTTATTGGAAACATTAGCCGGTAAATTCTCCGGTATCGGATTGAAAGAGTAAGCCTTGTCCAAAGGTATAGCATCATATGGGTAGTCCAGATAAGTAAAGAGACGGTTTGAATTAACAACGTCATATCCTTTTTGTATTGCTTTGTTAACCAAACTAACCTCTCCATCCCAAAATTGAACAATCGTTCCTGCTGCCAATTTTTCGGATTTACTGGCTTCAACATGCTGTTCATTACGAATGTTATCGCCTGTAATTTCATTCCATCCAATCATTTTACATCCTTTGGAAGCAAGGAACGCCGAAGCCCTGTTGATAGCCCACAATTGTAAATCGGAACAGGTAGGTAGATTATTGGCTTTCATAAAGGCTGTTATGTCTTTGTCATTCTGCCAGTGTACGAATCCGGCCTCATCGCCCCCAATATGTACGATTTTGGAGGGAAAGAGTGCTACGACTTCACTGAGTACATCCTGTAGAAATTGTTCAACCTTAGGGTCTGTGACCTGGTATAAATCTCCCCATACCGGTTTATCTTCTTTACGGCTGGATGTTCCAAGCCAAGGATAAGCAGCAATGGAGGCGGACGCATGCCCCGGAACTTCTATTTCCGGAATAATCCGGATACCTCTGATAGCGGCGTATTGTATGATTTCCCGTATTTCATCTTGTGTGTAATAGGTGCGTTCCGAATGAATACTATCCCATCCGGCTGGTGTTATCTCCCGGTGGGAGAAGTCTCTTTTGGAACCGATTTTTGTCAAAAGCGGATATTTTTTGATTTCGATACGCCAGCCTGGGTCATCTACCAAATGCCAATGAAAAGTGTTCATCTTCAACCGTGCCATTTCATCCAACAGATTTTTTACGATAGCCATACCATGGAAATGGCGGCTTTCATCCAACATAAATGCCCGCCACGAAAAGGCTGGAATGTCTTTTATTTTACATCCGGGGAAACAGACTGCTCCATTTTGTTCATATACCAATTGGCGTAATGTTTGCATGGCGTAGCGTAAACCGGCTTCTGTTTCGGCTTGGATATGAATCGGATTTTTTTCTTTAGGGCCAATGTTCAGGAGATACTCTTCCGGATTACCTGTTACTCCCGGTTTCATTTCCAATACAAGCTGCGCTTTTTTATTTTTGGAAACATAGACGGGCGACAATCTCATCTCTTGCAATAAATCTGAAATATAGGCCTTTTCCAATTGTGCTTCAGGTGTGATATAAACCTTAATCTCTTTTCCGTTTTTTAAAATGACCGGAGCGGATGTACTGGTTATTTCCGAAGGTTGGGGAACAACTGCAATGGATTGGGCTTGCATACAGCAACAAGCAAGCCATAGAACCAAAATTGATAGAATTTCTTTTTTCATATAGTAAACTTAAGATATGTTTATGATTATACAAATAAAGTGATTGCTGTGCTTTCTGCAAGTATAAAAATGATAGAATGACTTATATTTTTGACATTAATGTAATAATTTCTTTTCTTCTTCGACATACAGTTTGTTAAATACGAAAACTTTACTACTTTTGTTTAGTAAAAAACAGAAAACAAAAATATTCAATTAGTTATGGCAGATACTAAGCAATATGTAAAAGCGGCAGAAGAGAAAATGGCATTCGCTATTGATTATCTTGACGAACAATTGGCCCACATCCGTGCCGGTAAAGCCAATCCGAAAATCCTTGACGGCGTTAAGGTGATGTATTACGGAGGTCTTGTCCCTCTTTCGAATGTTGCATCAATAAACACACCGGATGCTAAGACCATTATTATAACTCCTTGGGAAAAGCCATTAATCAAAGAAATAGAAAAGGCTATCCTTAATTCGGAAGTGGGTATTACGCCGGAGAACAATGGTGAAGTGATTCGTCTCGGCATTCCTCCTTTAACCGAAGAACGTCGTAAACAGCTGGCAAAACAGTCCAAGCAGGAAGCTGAAACAGCTAAAGTGAGTATCCGGAATGCCCGTCGCGATGCTATCGAAGCATTGAAAAAAAGTATTAAGACTGATAATGTCCCTGAAGATGTGGAAAAAGATGCCGAAGCGGAAGTTCAGAAGATACACGATAAGTTTATTAAGAAAATAGACGAACTGTATGCAGCAAAAGAAAAAGAAATAATGACAGTTTAAAATGATTGAAAGTTGAAAACTAAGAATTGGAATGAACAATCCTTTCTTCTCAGGCGTTCTTCTTTCAATTCTTAGTTTTCAATTTTTAGTTTATAATTTATATGAAGGGATTGGTTATTAAAAATACCGGAAGTTGGTACACGGTCCGCACGGATGACGGACGTGATATAGAGAGTAAGATAAAAGGTAATTTCCGGTTGAAAGATATTCGTACAACCAATCCAGTTGCGGTCGGAGACCAGGTTGAAATTGATATTAACGCAGAAGGTACCGCATTCATAACCAAAATAGAAGAAAGGAAAAACTACATCATCCGTCGTGCCTCCAATCTGTCCAAACAATCCCATATTATCGCAGCCAATCTAGACCAGGCAATGCTGATTGTTACGGTTAATTATCCGATAACTACCACTATTTTTATCGACCGTTTTCTGGCAACAGCCGAAGCTTACCGGGTACCTGTGAAGCTTGTTTTTAATAAGATAGACCGGTATCGTGGCGAAGACCAGGCGATGTTGGACGCGCTTATCCATCTGTATACGACTATCGGTTATCCTTGTTCCAAACTTTGTGCCCGCGAAGAGGTCGGTTTGGATGAATTGAAAGCGGAACTGAAAGATAAAATAACCTTGTTGTCCGGACATTCCGGGGTCGGTAAATCGACGATTATCAACAAACTGATTCCCGGCGTTAATTTACGGACCGGAGATATATCCGAATATCATAATAAGGGAATGCATACCACTACCTTCTCTGAAATGATTCCACTTCCGGAAGGAGGGTATCTGATTGATACTCCGGGTATAAAAGGTTTCGGGACGATAGAAATGGAAGGTGCGGAAATCGCTCATTATTTCCCGGAAATCTTCCATTTTTCCCATGATTGCAAGTTTAATAACTGCTCCCATCGACATGAACCCGGCTGTGCAGTTTTGAAAGCACTAGAAGAACAATTTATCAGCGAATCGCGCTATAAAAGTTATCTAAGCATTCTGGAAGACAAGCAGGAAAGCAAGTACCGGGAAGAATATTAATCATACTGCAGGCAGGCTCATTCCGGTTATCTTCCTGTATAAATCGAGGGCATATACGTCCGTCATGCCTGAAATATAATCCAGTACACATTGTACTTTCCCGTAAATAGTAGGCTCGTTCGTATCGTATTGTTCAGGAATACGTTGCAGTAATAGTTTGCTGTAGGCATGTCCTTGGTTCATAACGGCTTCCGTCAATGTATCTATCAGATTGCTGAAGATATGGTAACCGGCCAGTTCTATATCCAATACTTCTTTAGCCCTGTATATTTTTTTGTAAGCTGTCTGGGAGCAGGTAGCATACGCATCTTTTGCTTGTCCGCAAATATTTTCTATCAACGGGGTATTATAGGTACCGTTAAGGATACCCTCTTCATTTTCCAAGAAAATACGGGAACATTCGTCCACCAACAGGCCGATAATGCAGGAACGGAGATAGGCAATCTGTTCGTTTGTATCGTCTACCATTTTCATGACGCGGGTGATATGGTCGAGACGTTCTTTTTCAAAAAAGTTAAGGAGAAGATGAATCGCTTCTTCCGTTGTCAGGATATGTAGTTTACAGGCATCTTCAATATCCATAATCTGATAGCAGATATCATCGGCCGCTTCCACTAAGTAAACCAGCGGATAGCGGACAAATTTATTCTCGTCTTCCGGATTACGGCGGATACCCAATTCATGCGCAATGCGCAAATACGTCTCCTCTTCGGACTGGAAGAAGCCGAATTTCCCTTTTTTGCCGGCATAAACAGATGAATACGGATATTTGACAATAGACGCAAGTGTACTGTAGGTCATGGCAAAACCACCTTTACGGCGACCGATGAACTGATGGGTAAGCAGGCGTATCGCATTTGCATTTCCTTCAAAATGCAAGAAATCGTCATAACGTCCTCCTTCTTCCAGAATACGTTCTTTCAGTTCTTTCCCGTTTCCTTCCGAGAAATAAGCGGAGATGGCCCGTTCGCCGGAATGCCCGAAAGGAGGATTCCCCATATCGTGTGCCAGACAGGCCGCAGAAACAATCGAGCCGATTTCAGGAAAGTTGATGCTGCCTTCCGGATACTTTTTGATGAGTTCTTTTGCCACATTATTACCGAGCGAACGACCTACGCAAGAAACTTCCAGACTATGTGTCAGACGGTTGTGTACGAAGATGCTTCCCGGTAGAGGGAATACCTGTGTTTTATTCTGCAAGCGGCGAAAAGGAGAAGAGAATATCAACCGGTCGTAATCCCGCTGAAAGTCCGTACGTTCGTGTTTACGTTCGTGGTATTCTTCCATACCGAAACGTTTGCCTGAAAGAAGCTGGCTCCAATTCATCGTATTTGTTTTTATAAATCCGGATTAATAAAGAAGTTCGCCTTTTCCCTGGCGGACAATTTCAAATTCGTCGGTTGTACAATCCACTACGGTAGACGCTTCGGTGCCTCCGTAACCACCGTCAATGACAATGTCGACCAGGTTTTCATATTTTTCCTCAATCAGTTCGGGGTCGGTCGAATATTCTATCACATCGTCGTCATCGTGTATAGACATCGTTAGGATTGGATTACCCAATTCTTTTACCAGTGTCCGGATGATATTGTTGTCCGGGACACGGATACCGACCTCTTTTTTATTTTTGTATAGCTTGGGTAGTTCACTACTGGTTGGCAGGATGAAAGTAAACGGGCCGGGCAGGTTCTTTTTCATCAGCTTAAAGGCTGTATTGCTAACTTTGGCGTATTCACTCAGATTGGAGAGGTCGTAACAGATGATAGACAAATTACTTTTCTGGGGATTAATCCCCTTTATCTGGCATATTTTCTCCACAGCACGGACGTTCAGGGCGTCACACCCGATGGCATAGACTGTGTCTGTCGGGTAAATAACAAGACCGCCGTCGCGCAAAATGTCGATTACTTTGTCTACTTCTTTGGGATTGGGGTTCTCCGGATAAATTTTTGTTAACATGTTGCCTGTCCTGATTTCTATTATATGAATAAGGGCAGGTAGCTCCTGCCCTTATAAGGGGTTACCGATTACCCGTATATAATATGTCCGTTTTCGTCGGTAAATTCTTCTAAACCTTTGCTATACTGGTTCATGGCACGAAGGCTCATGCCCATACTCGAGAAGCCGCCGTCGTGGTAGAGGTTCTGCATTGTCACTTTGCGGGTGAAGTCGGAGAACATCATCACGCAATAATCTGCACATTCGTCGGCTGAGGCATTTCCCAGCGGACTCATCTTTTCTGAAAAATCCATCAGGTGGTCCATTCCTTTCACACCGCTACCGGCTGTTGTCAATGTTGGTGACTGGGAGATTGTGTTAATACGCACCCCTTTTTCGCGTCCATAGATATATCCGAAGCTACGGGCGATGGATTCCAATAAACTTTTGGCATCTGCCATATCGTTATATCCGAAAAATGTACGTTGTGCAGCTACATACGAAAGAGCTACGACCGAACCATTATCGGCAATTGCATCTTGTTTTTTGGCAACTTGCAGCATCTTATGGAAAGACAATGCAGATATGTCCAATGTTTTATTCAACATATCGTAATCCAAGTCATCGTATGTCCGCTTCTTACGTACGTTCGGACTCATGCCGATGGAATGTAAAACGAAATCTATTTTACCACCTAATATTTCGACTGATTTAGAGAAAACTGCCTCAAGGTCTTCCACGCTGGTTGCGTCAGCGGGAATAACTGTTGCGTTCAATTTTTCAGCTAAGGCATCTACTTGTCCCATCCGGACGGCAATAGGCGTATTGCTCAATGTGATAACCGCGCCTTCTTCAACGGCTTTCTCTGCCACTTTCCAGGCGATGGACATGTCGTTCAGTGCACCGAATATAATGCCTCGCTTGCCTTTCAATAAATTATGACTCATACCTTTTATTTTTACTAAACGGCACAAATATACGGAAAATGTGCACGATATGCAATTATTCCCTGTAATATACCCTTTTGACCCTCGGAGAAATAGAGGTTAAGATTTCATACGGAATCGTATTTAGCTTGTCCGAAAGTTCGTTGACGGGCAATTCCTCTCCGAAAATGATAACCGAATCTCCTTCGTGCGCATCAATATCCGTAACATCAATCATGCATGCATCCATGCAGATATTCCCGATAATCGGGCAACGGTGTCCGTTGATAGAGACTTCGCCTCCTCCGTTGCTGAAATGGCGATCCAAGCCGTCGGCATATCCAATGGGGATAATAGCTATGCGTGAGTCGCGTTTCACATAACTCATACGGCTGTATCCGATGGAATCGCCTGCCGGTACGTTTTGTATTTGCAGGATTGTCGTTTTCAGGGTACTGACATTACGCAAACCTTTTTGTCCGGAAGCGCTGATACCATACAGGCCAATTCCTAAGCGAACCATATCCATCTGATAATCAGTAAAGCGTTCAATACCCGCCGAATTCAGGATATGCTTGATGACTTTATATTCCAGTCCGATTTCCAGTTCGGTAGCCGCTTGTGCGAAGGTGTCCAATTGCTTTTTAGTAAAGTCGTCGAATTGTGAAGAGTCGCTCCCCACTAAATGGGAGAAGATAGAACGGACTATGACACCGCTTTGCCCTTTGAGTCTTTCACAAATAGCTGGTATGTCGGAAGGTTGGAATCCCAGCCTGTGCATTCCCGTGTCGATTTTGATATGGATAGGATAAGAGGTGATACCTCTCCGTTCTGTTTCCTTAATCATGGCATCGAGCAGGCGGAAACTGTAAACTTCCGGTTCCAGTTGATTTTCAAACAAGACGTTGAAACAGCTGAATTCCGGATTCATGACGATAAGTGGGATGGAAATACCTTCTTTGCGCAGTTCAGCCCCTTCGTCGGCAACGGCAACGGCCAGATAATCGCAGCGGTGTTCCTGCAATGTCTTGGCCAGTTCATAAGAACCTGCACCGTATCCGAATGCTTTCACCATACAAACCATTTTCGTTTCCGGTTTCAGTTTCGAACGGTAATAGTTGAAGTTGTGAACAACTGCGTCCAGATTGACTTCCAGAATTGTCTCGTGTACTTTCTTTTCCAACAGTTCCGAAATCCGTTCAAAATGGAAGTGACGGGAGCCTTTAATCAATATCAGTTCGTTCTTGAATTTCTTGAATGACGGCGATTTGATAAAATCTTCGGTTGTCAGGTAAAACTCTTTTTTCATCTCGAATACGTTACCGTATTCTTTCAAATCGCGACCGATACCGATAACGCGGTCAATCTTTTTCCGTCGTGCCAAATCTGCAACCCTCTTGTAAAGCGACTTGGGTAAAGTTCCGGATTGCAGGATATCGGATAGTATTAATGTACATTTCAAATCTTTTCCAACTTGGCGACTTTGTTGGAAGTCGAGTGCGATATCTAATGAATTTATATCCGAATTATATGTATCGTTAATCAACAGGCAGTTATTGATGCCCTGTTTCACATCCAGACGCATGGCCACAGGTTCCAGCCGTTTGAATTTTCCCGCATCGTTAACACTTGTAGGTTTCAGGTACAGCATAAGAGCCATGCAGTGGATGACATTTTCAATAGAGGCATCATCTGTGAACGGGATAGTATAAGTCTGTTCAAGTCCCAACAGGGTACAATGTATGACTGTGTAGGATTCTTTCTTTTCAATCGATGCGATATAGAGTGGAGCTTCCGAGTCCGTCCGGCTCCAAGTAATAGCTTTGTGGGACAGGCAGGCTGATTCGATGCAATTGGAAATAAAAGCATCGTCACCGTCGTATATGATAGCTTCGCAGTCGTTGAATAATGTCAGTTTCTCAAGGCATTTCTGTGTGGATGAAACGAAATTTTCCTGATGAGCCTCACCGATATTCGTGATAATACCGATGGTCGGTGCAATAATCGGTTGCAAACGTTCCATCTCGTCCGGAAGGGAAATACCTGCTTCGAAAATGCCTAATGTGTTCTTCTCGCTCATCTGCCATACAGATAACGGCACACCGATTTGCGAGTTGTAACTGCGTGGTGAACGAACAATATTGAATTCGTTGTGCAGCAGCTGGTAAAGAAATTCTTTTACAATCGTTTTCCCATTGCTGCCGGTGATGCCGATAACCGGGATGTTGAAGCGTTTACGATGTGCAGCCGCTAATTTCTGTAAAGCTTTCAGTGTGTCTTTCACGACCAGGAAGTTTGCATCCGGCATGGACGAAAATTCCGGTAATACTTTGTTTACCACGAAATTCCGTACGCGGAGTTTATATAATTCCTGTATATAATTGTGCCCGTCGTTCATTTTAGTCTGAAGAGCAAAGAATAGACTTTGCTCCGGGAAAGAAAGACGACGGCTATCGGTAAGCAGAATGCTTATCTTGGCGTCATGCAACTTACTCGCGTTAGCCCCGATAATTCCGGCGATAGATTTAATTGCGTATTCCATTCTTTATTTTGTTTAGAACTTCTTTTTCAGTATTTCTGTTTCGTTTGTATTATCAAAGTAAGGGAATTTCTCGTTAAGTCGCTCTATCTTTAACAAAGTTTGCGAGATGAATTGCTTATAAGCCTCACTTTCCGGTTGAAATGGTTTATGATTAAGAGCCTTTTGTATCTCTCCCCATTCTTTAAGAATTCCTTTTGATTCGTCCGATAACATGCTTTCCGTAAAGCGTTGCCAGATATATTCCACTGCCAAAGCGGAAGGATGTAGCATGTCGTCCGCGTAAAAACGGTAGTCTCTGAGTTCGTCCATCATAATCTCATAAGCGGGGAAATAGAATATTTGTTTTGGGAATTCCTTTTGCAGCTCTTCGATGGCGAGCAGCAAGGTCGCTTTACTCAGCTGGTTTCCGTGTGCACCATCTTTCCAATGGCGGATGGGGCTTACGGTGAACAGTAGTTTGAGCTCCGGATTTTGTTCCCATAACGAGCGTAATACCTGTTTCCAGTCTTCTGTTATATCCTGAACGGAGAGCATTTCCCTCTCGAACATTTTTTCCGGAAGTTTATGGCAGTTCGCTACAATTTGTCCATTACTTTTCAGTTTATACACCCAAGCTGTCCCGAATGTCACAATCATTCTTCCGGCTTCCCTGACGGTTGATGCCGAATAGAATAACCGGTTGTTGATATTGTTCAAACATTCGGTTTCCGAAAGAGACGAAAAACGGCTGTGATGCGAAAAGCTATGATACATCTCCTTATGACGGAACAAATCTTCTCCGGTAAATCCTTTCGGAGACAACAGTACCCGGATTGCTTGGGCTATGGATGCCGGGTTGTAGAGTGTCCCGAAAGGATTGATATCTATCTTGAATTTATTTTCCTCCAGTTTTTTCCCGATATTTTCCGCAAAGCAGGAACCTAAGAGCAATGTCTGTTCCCGGTAAGAAAAGGGAAACGGTACTTTTGGAATGGAGATATGTGTATGTAGTTCCATATTGTTTGTTTCCGGATAAAATTTGTTTCACTGTCCGAAATGCAATATTATGCAAATCCTTCAAATAATACAAATGAAACATTCCTTTAGTGATAATATCGGTCAATGAAGCGTATTGAGTATCTGACAGGATGCTCTCCATTTGGGTATTTCACTGTCGTATTGATATGTTAAAAAGGGTTACATGCGCGGGTAATTTATTTTACCCGCCATACTAATCCCATTTAGTTGCCTTACTAATGACATTTTGATAATCGTGCGAATTTGACTGCCGGAGCTTTTTGTTTACGTCTTTACAGAGTTTAGATAATATCAGGAAGAACAAAGAGAATAAATGCTTGAATTTTAATTAAAACAGGCACAAAAGAACGCATACTGAAAATAAAAAGTAAAAAGAGCTTGAAATACAAAATAGATGTTTACTTTTGGGGCATCATCCGCTGTTGGATGAACAACCAACTAAAACCATAAAACTATGGCAACATTTATCAATCCCTTTGTGGACCGTGGCTTTAAAATCATCTTCGGTCGTGAAGACAGTAAAGAACTCCTAATCGATTTGCTGAATGACCTGTTCGAAGGTGAACATATCATCACAGAGTTATCGTATCTGAATGTCGAGATGCCCGGCGAATGTCCGGATAGCCGTATGGCCGTCTTCGATTTGAGATGTAAAGACCAGGACGGCAGTTATTTTATCGTAGAAGTTCAAAATGCCTCCCAATCTCATTTTTATGAACGTGGTTTATATTATCTTTGTCGTATGATTTGTGACCAGGATAAAAAAGGCGAGGAATGGAAGTTCCGTTTTTGTCCTGTGTACGGTATATTTTTCCTGAATTTCAAATCAGGCAAAACGGATAAGGTCCGAACCGACATCGTCTTTTCGGACCGTGAAACGGGGTGTCAGGTTAGTAACCTGATGCGTCAAATCTATATAGAGATGCCCTACTTTGAAAAGGAGGAGTCAGCATGTGTTAATGGATTGGATTATTGGCTTTATACATTAAAGTATATGGAAAATTTGGAAACATTGCCCTTTAAAGGGCAGAAAGCCTTGTTCGAGAGGTTGGAGAAGCTCGCTAAGATAGTCAATCTCAACAAGAAAGAGCGTCAGGAATACGAGGAATGCTTGAAGGTTTATCGTGATAATAAGAACACTTGGGATTATGCCATCGAGAAAGGTTATAAGGATGGAGTTGCCGAGGGGAAAGCCGAAGGATTGGCCGAAGGGAAAGCTGAAGGATTGGCCGAAGGTAAAGCTGAAGGATTGGCCGAAGGTAAAGCTGAAGGATTAGCCGAAGGTAAAACGGAAGCGATACGTGAGATAGTTCGTAATATGACGAAGAATGGACTGGATATCGCCACCATTATGAATTGTACGAAACTGGATGCGGATACAATTGCGGCTATACAAAAGGATTTATGAATTGTCAGGGTTTAAGTGACGATGTAATCACAGTTTTGTAGATTCCTTTTTATAATATATCGAATAGCAGTGGTAGTTTTATGACCGCTGCTATTTTGTTTATATATTTTTGTAAAGAGTGGTTTTCCGTTTCACGTTCGCTGAACGCAAAAAATTCGAACGCTGAACGCAAAAAATACGTTCGATGAACGTAAAAACAACGAACGTGAAACGAATAGGAGATAACGACTTTTTTTTGGGAACTGAAGGAGTAAAGGTAGCTATGAGAGCGGACGGCTTCATTTATGCAAGAACCTTCTTCGGAGTCGATAAGAAGGAGTATTTATTAGGATGTATATTAATGTACGCGTACATTAAAAATTGTCTTTAAGGGGAAACGATGTAGACTTCTTAAGGGATGTTTGTTGAAATAAAAATATGGGATAACCGATTATCCGAAAGGATGAGCTGCCGGTTTTGTTGATTTTTGTTTTATCGTTCCGGATAGTTCGTCTATGAAAAGGGGTTTTTCGTACATGACAAGCTATTCAATTGATAAGAAAGCATATAGAAGAATGAAAAAATTAAGAAAAAAGGATTGCGGGTTTAAAACTAATGCTTACTTTTGTTGACGAGAAAAAACGTACGTATAATTTTGTGATTTTATGTAGAGAAACGTACGGATATTAGAATAGAACTTATTACACTTTAGTATTAATATTAAATTTTTAGATTATGAACAAAAAGTTTTCTACGCTTTTGGCTAGCGCCCTGCTGGCCGTTAGTTCATTCTCAGCTAATGCTGCTAATGTTACTGCGGATGCAGTACCTTCATTGAGTCTGACAGAAGACAATGGTCTTGTGCAGATAGCTGTTGGTGATCCTACATCTGACATTACTGACTATTTGGCTATTGAGAATGACAGTTTGAAATTAGTTCCGGCTGCAAATGCACAAGGAGATTTGTTTTTGAACACTTTGTGGTGTGTTACAGTTGAGAAATACAACCAGGGACAGGCTGTAAAGTATAAATTTACAAACAAAGCTACTTCTCAGGAATTGAACATTTCTTCTGATTATTTGAAAGATGTAGTTGCCGGCGGAAAAACTGACAATCTGGAAGTCGCTGTTGATGGTGATATTACAGGTTGGGCGTTCTCAAATAACTTGGGTACACTTGCAACTGAAAAACCTATGTATTATTATTTTGATACTGATTCTGTGGTTGCTTTTGTTAAAGGTGATCAGGCTTTGGATGGTGTAAATTATGCTGTTAAATTGCAAAAGTATGAATCTACTTATGATAATGATTATTCGGGCGCATTAGCATTTTCTTTGGTTTATGCCAACGAAATGACATTATCTGCAAAACAGATTAATTCAATGTTGGGAATGTTGGAAGATGATACAGACGGCGTTAAGTTGGCATTCACTCCTAATAAGAATAAGATATCACAGACGAACTACTTTACGGATGATTATTTCTTGGCTGATACGGTAGCGCAGACTGGTGATGAAAAGTTTGTTCGTATCTTGACAAAAGATAGCTCTTATGTATATGTAGATACAGCTTATCTTAATACAAATGGAGAAAAGTTCCTGCGATTTAATACAATCAAAGCTACTGCTGATAAGATGGGTGGTAAGAGTATCGCTGACTCTTTGAAAGCTGCTTTGAATGATCAATCTAAGTTCCTGTTCAGATACTGGCCGTCAAAAGACAGTTTGGTTATCCAAGTAAAACAGAGTACTATGGGTAATGCTGATGGTGTATTTAATACGAATACTCCTGCTCCGGTTGTAATTGATAATACGGGTAAAGTCGGTAGCGAATATAAAAACTACGTAACAGTTCAGGATTTGTATGCTGCTGATGACATTCGTGTTGTAACAATCTACGATAAGAAAGAAGTTGAAATCAACTTCGGTATCGGTTCTTGTACAGCTCTTCCTCCTTCACACAAAACAGCAATTGCTGAAGGTTTGTATTTAATCCGTAATACTGAAGGCCAGTATTTGGCTGTTCCTATCCATGGTGATTCTACAATGGTTTGGGTTTCTCGTGAAGATAACGTTGAACCTTGGGATATGCCTGCATTCCAGTGGGTAGTTGAAAAGAACGGTACTGCTAATAAAATTACTAACCGTGAATTTGCAAAAGAAACATTGAATATTCAGTTCTTAGATAATGCTGATGCTACTATTTTAGGTGCTACTGTAAAAGTAGAAGTTGGTGCAGGTAAAGCATTTGAAGCTGCTTCTGCTGCAATTATGAAAGACAAATATCTGGGCTATAGATTATTGGATAAGGATTCAATGAGAGTTCAGACTTATAAGCTGAAATATTGGACTTCTTTTGCTGATAAAGACCTGTATATGGGTGCTTCAAAGACAAATGACTCGATTATTTACATTGGCGCTAAAGATAATTATGTAATCGCTGCTGTTGGAGATATTGCTGAATATGGTTATACCGGTAATGTTTCCGGTTTGACAAAACTTTATCGTCAGGCTTATACAATGAAATCTAAAGCCGCTAATAAATATGTGGTTGAAGCTGCTGAAAACAGATATGCTATTTCTGAAAATGTTGAGGATATGGCTAAGTTCTTCTATAAAGCTAATAATAATGTAGAAGGCGTTAAATACTATGCTTTGATTGATACAGCTTATGCTGTTGAACCGGATTTGTTGCGTAAGGTTGGTGTAGATGAAAACAATAAGTATCTGAAAGCTCAGGTTATGACTGAAAGCCGTACTTCTGCATTTACAGTGGAAATTGATGATGCTCCTTTGTATCGTCGTTTCAATAACCCGGCTTTGGAAGAAAATGTATCCGACGGACCTGATAGCTTACGTTTCTATGAATCAAGACGTGGTGAGTATCTGATGGACGAAAACAACCAGAAATGGCAGAATGATGGCGTTGATTACTTAGGTATCTGGTCGGAAAACAAAGCTACAGGCTTGGCATTCCGTATTGATACTGCTTGGGTAAAACGTGGTCTGGGTTACATTAAACCGCAATATTTGATTTCTGTTGACCGTCATGAAGTGGCTGCTGTTGATACAATTCCTTGTGATGCTAAAAATGAAAATCACAAGCACATGACACCGGATGGCAAAGAGACAACTGATGCCAAAGAATGTATCCACGCTACCCCGGGTAAAGCTGGATATACAGTAGCTAAATATTTGGTAAGCTTTGCAGACTCAGTAACTAAGTATGCTGGTAAGGACGAAGTTCTTCCGTATGTGGATGTTGCTAATGGTTATACTCGCGTAGGTTTTGTTAAAGCTATCCGTCAGAATGATGACATGATATTCTTGACAAATGGTTATGAAAAGATGGATGTTGAAAAACTGAATGTCGACGAAATCATTAAAGCTTACAAAGATGCAGGTATCGATGGTACATACATTAAGAGCTTGAAGGGTGATGACCACAAGAATTATACTTGGTCATTCCGTTACACGGATCCGGACGCTGCTGCAACTGTAGCAAAAGAAGGTGAAGCTAATCAGTTCCTGATTGAGTCTAATACTTATGATGGTGGTAAGGATATTCAACCGGAACACGCTGCTTGGATTAAGATGCAGAATGGTTGCATTGTATTGACAAATAAAAATTCTGAATTCAACAATGCTAAGACTGGTGGTGACGGTGCTCTTATCTTCAACGTAGAAAATAAACTTGACGATGAATTGGCTACAGATAACGAAGAAATTGCAACTTCTGAAGTTTCTGTTCTTGCCGGTGAAGGTCAGGTAACAATTGCAAACGCGGCAGGTAAGAAAGTTGTTGTAAGCGATATGTTAGGCCGTGTTGTTGTTAACACAGTTATCTCTTCCGACAATGCTACAATTGCTGTACCTGTAACAGGTGTTGTTGCTGTAGCTGTTGAAGGCGAAGCTGCTGTAAAAGCTATGGTTAAATAAATAGACATTGATAATTAAATAATCAACTGCACTTCCTTTCGCGAGAAAGGAAGGCGGTAAACAAATAGGCCTTTCCGGTAATCTATTTTACCGGGAGGGCTTTTTGTGTTTATAAAGGAGCACCTAATTATCTCCTGAAGAATACGATATTTGAAACAGAAGTCGGGATTTGCCCGAATATGCGAATAATATGAGGCGGATAGGACTAAAATAAAGCTAAAATCCGGACCTGTTGAAAACTTTTTGTTACTTTTCTCTTATATTTCTTGGCGGTTAAATTAGGAAATGTGTACTTTTACCATCGGATAGGGCGATGTGTGTGCTAATCAGTCAACTACAATGCCTTATTTTAAGGAAAAGTTTAACATAATAGCGAGGAATGGAAGAGAAAGAAATCTGCTATCATGTGCCGGTAATGCTTCGTGAAAGTTTGGAAGGTATGAACATTCAGCCCTCAGGTGTGTATGTCGACGTTACCTTCGGCGGTGGAGGGCATTCCCGGGAAATACTGAGCCGGTTGGATAGCGAGGGAGAGCTTTATGGATTTGATCAGGACGCCGATGCAGAGAATAATATCCCGGCTGACCCCCGTTTTGTCTTTGTCCGTAGTAATTTCCGTTATCTTTATAATTTCATGCGTTATCATGGAGTTGCCGGTGAGGTCGATGGCCTGTTGGCGGACTTAGGCGTATCTTCCCATCATTTTGATGATAAGGAGCGCGGCTTTTCATTTCGTTTTGACGGTGCGCTGGATATGCGTATGAATACCCGGGCGGGACAGACGGCTGCGGATGTTCTTAACACATACACGGAAGAGCAGTTGGCCGATTTGTTCTATCTTTATGGCGAACTGAAGGTTTCGCGAAAGCTTGCTTCCATGTTGGTACGTAGCCGGGAGGCGAAAAGGATAGAAACGATTGGCGACTTTTTGGAAATATTGAAACCCTTTACGGGTAAAGATAAGGAGAAGAAATTTCTGGCCCAGGTATTCCAGGCCCTTCGTATCGAGGTGAATGACGAGATGCGTGCCCTGAAGGAAATGCTGCAACAGACTTTGCAGGTGCTTAAGCCCGGTGGACGTCTGGTTGTGATTACGTATCATTCACTGGAGGACCGTTTGGTGAAGAACTTTCTGAAGACCGGAAACTTCGAGGGTAAAATGGAGCAGGATTTTTATGGAAATGTGAAATCACCGTTCCGCTTGGTCAATAATAAGGTCATTACACCCTCGGAAGATGAAATCGAACGTAACCCGCGTTCGCGGAGTGCAAAGTTGCGTATTGCGGAGAAACTGACAATGGAAAACGAATAATTTGTATAGGCGGAGGTTTTGAATATGGAACAACGAAAGAAAAAGAAAAAGGAGAGACGTCTTTCTCTTTTGTACATTCTTGGAGGTGGTATCCTGAAAGAGGATTTCATCGTCCGGCATACCAAGATGATTGTACTCGTCGTGGTGTTGGTGTTTTTCTTTATCGGGAACCGTTATACCTGTATGCAAAAACTGCGTGAAATCGATCGTTTACAACAAAGATTGCGTGATGTTCGTTTCGAAGCGTTGTCCATATCGTCGGAACTGACGGGAAACAGCCGCCAGTCGCAAATCGAGTTATTGATTGAGGAACAAGGTATCGAACTTGAAGCGGCCAAAAATCCGCCGTATGAATTATATAAATAAATATGGCTGAAGAAATCGAACAGAATGAGCTTACCCCCAAAAGTAACAGAGTACTTCTCTGCTACTTTCTTGTTGTCCTGTTGCTGGGATTGGTGGCAATAGGCATCGTGCTGCGGGCTTTCGATACGGCTTTTGTGGAAAAGGACAAATGGGAAAAGGTCGCCGAAAGTCAGAAGCGTCCCAATCATTTGGTTTTGCCCGGGCGGGGGAATATCTATTCGTCCGACGGGAAATTGATGGCTACCAGCGTGCCACGCTATTATACTTATATCGATTTTCAGGCACAGGGGTTAAATCGTGACTCTTTCCTCTATTCCAAACAGAATGGGGTGGATTCCTTGGCCTTTTACCTGTCTCGTAAATTTAGGAACCGGACAACGGCAGGCTATAAAGCTTATTTGCTGCGCGGTCTGAACATGAAAAAGAGCAACCGCCAGTATCCTTTGTATGAGGGTCGCATCTCCTATTCGGACCTGAAAGAAATAAGAAAGTATCCTTTTCTGCGCTTGAACCGCAATAAGAGCGGATTCTACACACGTGAAATGGTACAGCGCCAGAAACCCTTCGGTTCGCTGGCTTCCCGTACAATCGGTGATATTTATGGTGAAATAGACCTGACAACCGGTCTGACCAAAGGGAAGAACGGACTGGAGTTGCAATACGATAGCTTACTGCGTGGCGAGGCCGGTCTTAGTTCCGTTCGCCGGGTAGGTGGCGGCTGGACGAATGTGGTGGAAGTTGAGCCGGTGGACGGTATGGACGTCCGTACTACAATCGACATCAATATGCAGGATATTACGGAGAAGTCTTTGGTCGATATGCTGAAGAAGATTGATGCCAATTCCGGAACAGCTGTAGTAATGGAGGTCGCAACCGGTGAAGTGAAAGCGATAACCAATATGGCACGTATCCGTGAAGGTGTATATGCCGAAACCAAAAACCATGCAGTTGCCGATGAGACGGAACCGGGTTCGACCTTTAAGGTCGCTTCCATCATGGTTGCCCTCGAGGATGGCCTTTGCCAGCCCGGCGATACCGTAGATGTTGGGAATGGTATTTACATGTATAAAGGAGCCCGTATGACGGACCACAACAATAACAAAGGCGGCTACGGACGCATTTCCGTGGAACAGGCTATCTGGTATTCTTCCAATATCGGAGTGGCCAAGACTATCCTGAAAGGATACGAAAAGAACCCGACTAAATTTGTCGAAGGCTTGTACCGTATCGGAATGAATGCCGATTTGCGTTTGGAAATACCCGGAGCCGGTCGTGCTAAGATACGTATGCCGAATGATACGGTTCATTATTGGTCGAAGACGGCCTTGCCTTGGATGTCTTTCGGCTATGAAACGCAGATACCGCCTATCTATACGCTTGCATTCTTCAATGCGATAGCCAACAACGGAAAGATGGTTCGCCCTATGTTCACCAAGGAGATTATGCGCAATGGGAAGACGGTGCAGAGCTTTTCGACGGAAGTGATAAAGCCTTCTATCTGTTCGGAGAAAACATTGGCCATCATTAAAGATATGTTACTCGGCGTTGTGGAGAAGGGGACGGGCAAAGCAGTCCATTCCGATATTATTTCTATCGCCGGAAAGACCGGTACGGCACAGATTGCTACGGGCGGTGTGTATCGCACCAGCGGTCACCAGGTCGCTTTCTGCGGTTATTTTCCTGCCGACGAACCGAAATACT
Organism: Parabacteroides sp. AM08-6; assembly: GCF_003473295.1. GTDB lineage: Bacteria > Bacteroidota > Bacteroidia > Bacteroidales > Tannerellaceae > Parabacteroides. The sequence continues at coordinate 33,915 of NZ_QRMP01000012.1, read as the reverse complement.
CCTGTATTGTGGTTATCCGCCAGCCCCGTATCGGTTATCCTTCGGGGGGTACGATGTCCGGTGGCGTGGTAAAGGCCATAGCGGAAAAAATATATGCCAGTCATATGATATTCGATATTCGCAAGATGGAGCCTGACTCTTTGGCGGTGAAGTTCCCGCAGCCCAAATCGGGAGATTGGGAAGCACTCGAAAATGTACTGGACAAACTGGATATAAATGTAGTTACTGATAGCATCAGTACGAAATGGGTATCCGCAAAGCGAGAAGAAGAAAGTGACGAAATTAAACTGAAAGATATTACGATTCGCGAAGGGCTGGTTCCGAACGTTGTGGGCATGGGAGCAAAAGATGCCGTCTTCCTGCTGGAAAGTGCCGGATTGCGTGCCTCGTTGAATGGTATGGGGCGCGTGTCTTCGCAGTCTGTTTCGGCCGGTACACGCGTCTCGAAGGGACAAACCGTAGCGTTGACATTAAAATGATAAAGAAAGGTTGAGTAGATATGGAACTAAAGGAACTGATACGTTCGTTGGATGTGCTGGAGGTTGTGGGCGACACAACCATTGAGGTTGCGGCCATCCAATCCGACTCCCGCAAAGTGGAAGCGGGATGTTTGTTTGTCGCTGTCAGGGGAACAGTGGTAGACGGTCATGCTTATATCCCGGGAGCCATCGACAAAGGTGCTGTTGCTATTCTTTGCGAGGAACTTCCGTTCCCTTCGGATGGAACAGCCGTTTCTTCCGAAAGGAACATCTGTTTCATCCGGGTGAAAGACTCGGCGGAAGCATTAGGGAAAGTACTCTCAACCTGGTATGAAAATCCTTCCGATAATCTTATCCTTGTGGGGGTAACCGGTACGAACGGGAAGACAACTGTTGCCACCTTGCTTTACGATATGTTCCGTAAGATGGGCCATAAGGCAGGCTTGCTCTCCACTGTCTGCAATTATATAGACGGCGAAGCAATCCCGACCGACCATACCACTCCCGACCCGATTACACTCCATAGCCTGATGGCCCGTATGGTAGAAGCCGGATGCGAATATGCTTTTATGGAAGTAAGTTCCCATGCTATCGACCAGAAACGTATCAGCGGTCTCTCTTTTGCCGGTGGTATTTTTACGAATCTGACCCGCGACCATCTGGACTATCATAAAACAGTAGAGAACTATTTGAAGGCGAAGAAGAAATTCTTCGACGACCTGTCCGCATCCGCTTTTGCCTTGACGAATGCAGATGATAAATCAGGCTTGGTGATGTTGCAGAATACGGCGGCTAAAAAGTTGACCTATTCATTGCGCACATTAGCCGACTTCAAAGGAAAGATATTAGAATCCCATTTCGAGGGAACCGATATGATGATTAACGGACGGGAGGTCATGACACGCTTCGTCGGCCGTTTCAATGCCTACAATCTGCTTGCCGTCTACGGTGCAGCCGTTTCGTTGGGAAAGGAACCGGAAGAGGTTCTGGTGGCATTGAGCGACCTGCACTCTGTCTCCGGTCGTTTCCAAACCGTACAATCTCCCTTGGGCTATACGGCTATCGTGGATTATGCCCATACACCGGATGCCCTGATAAATGTGTTGAACAGTATCCATGAAGTGCTGGACGGCAATGGACGTGTCATTACAGTGGTGGGCTGTGGCGGAAACCGTGATAAAGGCAAACGTCCCATCATGGCGAAAGAGGCTTCCAAACTGAGCGACCAGTTGATATTGACCTCCGATAACCCCCGTTTTGAGGAACCGGACGAAATTATCAAAGATATGGTAGCCGGCCTGAACGCTTCCGATATGGAGCATACGCTTTGCATCACCGACCGTACACAGGCGATTAAGACTGCCACGATGCTGGCTAAGAAAGGCGATGTGATTTTGGTAGCCGGTAAAGGACACGAGGATTATCAGGACGTGAAAGGGGTGAAACATCATTTCGACGACCGGGAGAAGTTACAGGAAATATTTGCAACACAACAACCATAAAACGACATGCTGTATTATTTGTTTAATTATTTGGATCAGTTCGACTTTCCGGGTGCCGGTATGTTTAAGTACGTATCGTTCCGTTCCGCTCTTGCGCTGATTCTGTCTTTATTTATTTCCACCGCCATCGGCCGCCGCATCATCGATAAGCTGCAACTCCTGCAAATCGGTGAAACCGTGCGCAACCTGGGGCTGGAAGGACAAATGAGTAAGAAAGGAACTCCTACGATGGGAGGAATTATCATTATTATCGCTATATTGGTTCCGACCTTGCTTTGTGCCCGGCTGAACAACATTTATGTGATACTGATGATTATAACGACAGTTTGGCTAGGCGCTCTCGGATTTGCCGACGATTATATTAAAGTGTTCCGGAAGAATAAAGAGGGTATGCATGGCCGTTTCAAGATTGTCGGACAGCTTGGGCTTGGCTTGATTGTCGGTCTGGTACTGTTTATGAGTCCGGATGTTGTGATTAAAGAGAATATGGAAGTACGCCATGATAATGTGATAGAAGAAGTCCGTTTCCATACGGTCGAAAAGAAATCGACCAAGACGACTATCCCGTTTGTCAAGAACAACAACTTCGATTATGCGCAGTTGGTAAGTTGGGCCGGGAAGTACAAGGAAGAAGCTGCCTGGCTGGTCTTTGTACTGATGACTATCTTTGTCGTTACAGCCGTTTCCAACGGAGCAAACCTGACGGACGGACTGGACGGGCTGGCTGCGGGAAGTTCGGCTATTATCGGAGTCGCGTTGGGTATTCTGGCTTATATGTCGGCCCACTTCGAGTTTGCCTCGTTCCTGAACATCATGTTTATTCCGGGGGCGGAAGAGTTGGTGGTTTTTGCCGCCGCCTTTATCGGGGCAACGGTCGGTTTCCTTTGGTACAACTCTTATCCGGCACAAGTGTTTATGGGTGATACCGGAAGCCTGATGTTGGGAGGGGTGATAGCCGTTTTCGCCATTATTATCCGGAAGGAATTGTTAATCCCAATCCTTTGCGGTATCTTTTTGGTGGAAAATCTTTCCGTCATCATGCAGACTTTCTATTTTAAATATACGAAGAAGAAATATGGCGAAGGACGGCGTATCTTTAAGATGGCGCCACTTCATCACCATTTCCAGAAACAGGGCAATGCGGGAATACAGGCTTTGATACAGAAACCTTTCAACGTAGTTCCGGAGTCGAAGATTGTAGTCCGTTTCTGGTTGATAGGCATTATCCTGGCAGTAATAACGATTGTAACATTGAAGATGAGATAAAATGAAAAGAATTGTTGTATTAGGGGCAGGCGAGAGCGGGGCAGGTGCTGCCGTTCTGGCAAAGGCGAAAGGGTTCGACGTATTCGTCTCCGACTTTTCGTCTGTCAAACCTAAGTATAAGGCGATGCTGGATGCCCATGGTATTCCTTGGGAGGAGAACCGGCATACCGAAGCCGACATTCTGAATGCCGACGAAATCATCAAAAGCCCGGGTATCCCCGACAAGGCTCCGATTATAAAGAAACTGAAAGAGAAAGGGACGCATATCATCTCCGAAATTGAGTTTGCCGGACGTTATACCGACTCTAAAATGATATGTATCACCGGAAGCAACGGTAAAACGACCACTACGATGCTGACCTACCATATCCTCCGTCAAGCGGGTGTGGATGTAGGTTTGGCAGGGAATGTGGGGAACAGTCTGGCCCTTCAGGTGGCTGAAGACCCGCATGCTGTCTATGTCATCGAACTGAGTAGTTTTCAGCTCGACAATATGTATGATTTCAAAGCGGACATCGCGGTTTTATTGAATATAACGCCCGACCATCTGGACCGTTATAATTATGAAATGCAAAACTATGTGGATGCTAAATTCCGCATCATCCAAAATCAGACACCGGAAGATGCGTTCATCTTCTGGAATGATGACCCGATAATTGCCCGCGAGATAGCTAAACGCCATCCTGCGGCAACTCTTTATCCTTTCGCCGAAGCGTATGCTGAAGGTGTTAGAGGTTATACGAAAGATAAGATGATTATAATTGAAACTTCAAACGGAACGTTTACAATGGAACAAGATTTATTGGCTTTGACGGGAACTCATAATCTGTATAATTCCCTTGCTTCCGGTATCGCATCGAAAGTTGTCGATATCCAGGACGAGAAGATACGGGAATCGTTGAGCGACTTTACCGGCGTGGAACACCGGCTGGAAAAGGTTGCCCGGGTTAGAGGTGTGGATTATATCAACGATTCGAAGGCGACGAACGTAAACTCCTGCTGGTATGCCTTGCAGAGCATGACTACCAAATTGGTGTTGATTTTAGGCGGAACAGACAAAGGAAACGATTATTCCGAAATAGAAGAACTGGTGAAGAATAAAGTACGCGCCCTGATTTTCCTGGGAGTGGACAATGATAAGTTGCACGCATTTTTCGATGGGAAAGTGCCGGTAATAGAAGATGCCCGTTCCATGGAAGAATGTGTATCGAAAGCCTATAAACTGGCTCAAAAGGGAGATACCGTATTGTTGTCGCCCTGTTGTGCCAGCTTCGACTTGTTCAAGAGCTACGAGGACCGTGGCGACCAGTTCAAGGCTTGTGTTCGTAACTTGTAACAAAGAATAAAGGATGGATTTAGCGAGTAAACTCTTTAAAGGCGACCGGGTAATCTGGATTATATTTATGTTCCTGTGCCTGATTTCGGTGGTGGAGGTCTTTAGTGCAACCAGTACGATTGCTTATAAGAATGCCAACCACTGGGCTCCTATCGTCCGCCATGCCACCTTCCTGCTCGGAGGCTTCGTGCTGGTGTTGTTATTGCATAATATCCCGTGCCGGTTTTTCCCTGTATTCATACTTCTGCTCCCCGTTTCGGTGCTGATGTTGTTGGCGACCCCCTTCGTGGGAGTCAATGCCAATGATGCACATCGCTGGCTGGAGATATTCGGAATACAGTTTCAGCCCTCGGAGTTTGCGAAGCTTGCCTCGATTGTCTTTATCGCTTTTCTGCTCAGTAAGCGGGGAAAGTTCACGGAGAACCAGATTTTCAAATACATACTGATAGGAGTGGGTACGACCTGCGTGTTGATTTTGCCGGAGAATTTCTCCACAGCTTTCATGCTGTTCGGCGTCTGCTTCCTGATGATGTTTATCGGACAATTGCCGATAAAGAAGCTGGCCCGTCTGGCCGGAGTGCTGGTACTGGCAATGATACTCTTTCTTGCCTTGCTGAAGTTCATGCCGGCCGGTGTGACCCAGTATCTGCCGGACCGTTTCTCTACTTGGCAGGCCCGTCTGGAACGCTTTTCGGAATCGCATGAAGACGACTTGGACGAGAATGGCGTCTATAAGATAACAGACGATAATTACCAGGTATCTCATGCCAAGATAGCCATTGCCCGCGGTGGTATTTTCGGACGATTACCCGGTCACGGGCAACAACGCGACTTCTTGCCGCAAGCCTATTCCGACTTTATTTATGCAATTATTATCGAGGAACTGGGTATTGTAGGAGGTATATTTGTTCTCTTGCTTTATATTATGCTCCTTGTACGAGTCGGGATGATAGCCCGGAGGTGCGAAAAACCCTTCCCCAAGTTCCTCGTGTTGGGATGCGGCTTGTTGGTCGTAGTGCAGGCATTGGCGAATATGGCGGTTGCTGTCAACCTGATACCGGTCACCGGACAACCGATGCCTTTAGTCAGCCGTGGCGGTACATCGACCGTTATTTCCTGTATCTATTTCGGCATTATCTTGAGCGTAAGCCGTTTTGGTGCCGGAATGGGCAATGAGGAAGAGGAAGAAGAACAATCCACGGAAGATGAAGCCGTATCTTCCGGAGAAGCAACGGCCGCGAGTCCGGTCGAGATGGATAGCCGGACGGAAACTAATCCGTTGGAAGCTGTCGTGTCATTGGAAAAAGAAGAAACAACAACATAACATAGAGGCAAGGTTTATCCTTGTCTGCTAATAGAAAGATTATGAAACAGTATCGTATCATCATAAGCGGCGGAGGAACCGGAGGGCATATTTTCCCGGCTATCTCCATCGCCAACACATTCAGGAGCCGTTTCCCGGATGCGGAAATTCTGTTTGTCGGAGCGGAAGACCGCATGGAGATGGAAAAAGTGCCGGCAGCCGGTTACCGGATTGTGGGTTTGCCGGTGAGTGGTTTCGACCGTGCTCATTTGCTGAATAATATCCGCGTGCTTCGTCGTTTGATAAAAAGCCTGGGGCTTGCCAAAAAGACAATCCGCGAGTTCCGGCCGGATATAGCAGTCGGGGTAGGTGGTTATGCCAGCGGTCCCACTTTGTGGATGGCTGCTTCTTTGGGTATCCCCACGTTGATACAGGAGCAAAACTCCTATGCCGGTGTGACGAATAAACTCTTGGCAAAGAAAGCCTGTAAAATATGCGTAGCTTATGATGGAATGGAGAAATTCTTCCCTGCCGACCGCATCGTCGTAACCGGAAATCCGGTTCGGAAAGACTTGGAAGAAGCACAAGGCAAGCGTGAAGAGGCTTTGAAGTTTTTCGGCCTTTCACCTGAAAAGAAAACAATTCTCGTTGTAGGTGGAAGTTTGGGAGCACGAACCATCAACCGGAGTATTCAGGGCAGTTTGGATAAGCTGTTCGCATCGGATGTACAAGTTATCTGGCAGACTGGACGCTATTATCAGGAAGAAGCTTTGAAGCACCTGAAAGCTTACCGGGGCATCTCCGTCTGGTGTTCGGATTTTATCACCCGCATGGATTATGCTTATTCTGCAGCCGACCTGATTATTTCTCGTGCCGGTGCAAGCTCCATCTCGGAACTTTGTTTGCTGAAGAAACCGGTTATCCTGGTCCCTTCTCCCAATGTGGCTGAAGACCACCAGACCAAGAATGCCTTGGCTTTGGCGAATAAGGATGCTGCCATCATGGTAGCCGACAAAGAGGCCGAGCAGCAACTTGTCCCCGAAGCGTTGGAAGTGATACACGACGACGAACGCCTCCGCACGTTGAGTCGCAACATCGAAAAACTGGCTCAGCACCAAAGTGCCGAACGCATCGTCGACGAGATAGTAAAGATTATAAACAAGGAAACGCTGTAGGCGATGTTTTTTACCCAATAGGGTACGCGCATCCGCCTTATAGGGTAGTTGAATTTACTTTATAGGGTATAATTTTTACCCTATAGGGTACGGAAAGAGACACAATGCTATTATCTTTGTGGGAAATAGCGAAGAAAGAAAGAGAATAAGATATGGATATAAACAAAATAACGGCTGTATATTTCGTAGGCGCCGGCGGTATCGGGATGAGTGCCCTGATACGTTATTTCCTTTCAAAAGGGAAAAAAGTGGCCGGATACGATAAGACCCCGACCGGTTTGACCGAACAGTTGAACTATGAAGGAGCCGACATCCATTATGAAGATAATGTCGATTTAATCCCCGAAGATTTTACCGACCCGGCCAAGACATTGGTGGTATACACCCCGGCTGTCCCGGAGTCGCATTCGGAACTATCCTATTTCCGTGGAAACGGTTTCGAGGTGATGAAGCGTGCCCGTGTATTGGGAGAGATTACCAACTGTACACGCGGGCTTTGTGTGGCCGGAACACATGGCAAGACCACCACTTCCTCCATGATTGCCCATTTGCTGAAACAATCGCATGTGGATTGCAATGCCTTTCTGGGAGGTATCCTCAAGAATTACGACAGCAACCTGATGCTATCCGATACCAGTGATTTAACGGTGATAGAGGCCGACGAGTTCGACCGCTCCTTCCACTGGCTGACTCCGTATATGGCTGTGATTACAGCCGCCGACCCGGACCATCTGGATATTTACGGGACTCCGGAAGCCTACCGGGAGAGTTTCGAGCATTTCACCTCACTGATACGTCCGGACGGTTGCCTGATTATGAAAAAGGGTATCCGGGTTACGCCTCGTTTACAGCAGGGTGTGAAATTCTATACCTATTCGGCTGCCGACGGGGGAGATTTTCATGCGGAACATATTCGTGTAGGGAATGGAGAAATATACTTCGACTTCGTAGGACCGGGTATCCGTATCCCTGACATCCGGTTGGGAGTTCCTGTAAAAGTGAATATAGAGAATGGAGTGGCCGCTATCGCCCTTGCCTGGCTGAATGGGCTGACTCCGGAGGAAATCAAGCGGGGAATGGCTACTTTTGCCGGTCCGAAACGCCGTTTCGATTTCCATCTCAAGAAAGAGAATATCGTGTTGATAGACGATTATGCCCATCATCCGGCTGAAGTGAAGGCGAGCATTCTTTCCGTGAAAGAGTTGTATGCCGGACGTAAGGTGACGGGTATCTTCCAACCTCATCTTTACACGCGTACCCGTGACTTCGCCGCCGATTTTGCCGCCAGCCTCTCTTTGCTTGACGAGTTAATCCTGCTGGATATCTATCCTGCGCGGGAGGAACCTATTCCCGGTATCACCTCCGAAATCATCTTTAATGCCGCTACTCTTCCCGCAAAGAAGTTGATACGCAAAGAGGAATTGCTCGACCTGGTAGCTTCCGAAGCGGATAAACTGGAAGTCGTGCTGATGCTGGGGGCGGGAAATATCGAACTCTTGGTGGAACCTGTAAAACAAATATTAGAAAATAAGAAATAGTGCTTCGTATCGTATCCATAATAGTCGCAACACTGTTGTTTTGTTACATCGTGTTTGTCTCCTTTTTCTTCCGCGAAATGAGGGGAAGCGAACCTTGCCGTGACCTTCAGGTGGTGGTGGTAGACAGTCTGGATAAACATTTTGTCAGTGAATACGATTTAGTGTATATGCTCAAGAATGCCGGCCTCGACCCGCTTAAGAAGCCGATGGACGAGATAAACACAGACAAGATAGAGGCGGAACTGATAAAGAATGAGATGATTGCCCGGGTGGAAGCCTATAAAACTCCTTCCGGCATGATTAAGCTTGAAGTGGAACAAAAAATACCTATCTTGCGTATCATTAGTCCGAATGGCAATTATTATGTGGATAATCTCGGCAGTACGATGCCGGTCAGCCGGCGTTACGCAGCCTATGTCCCTGTCGTCAGCGGATATGTGGAAAAAGAGCTGGCGGTAACCGACTTATACAAATTTGCATTATTTTTGCAGGAGAATGATTTCTGGAACAACCAGATAGAACAAATATATGTTCATCCGGATAGCGAAGTGGAGCTTATCCCCCGGGTTGGAAATCATCGGATTGTGCTCGGTACTTTTGCCGATTTCGAGGAGAAACTGGATAATTTGCGGCTCTTCTACGAAAAGGCTATACCCAAAGTCGGATGGGAAAAGTACAGTATAATTAGTTTAAAATATAAGAATCAGATAGTTTGTACTAAAAGATAGAGAATATGGCATACACAGACTTTATAGCAGCCATCGACCTTGGCTCTTCTCACATGGTCGGCATGGTAGGGACGAAAGGGCCTTCGGGCGCTCTTTCCATTATCGCCTACGAAGTTGAGAACTCTGAAACTTGTATACGAAGAGGTTGTGTATATAACGTGGAAGGGACGGCTTTTAAGATTAAACGTCTGATACAAAAGCTGGAGACGAAGTTGCATGGGGCTAAAATAGGAAAAGTGTATGTCGGTATCGGTGGCCAGTCTCTTCGTACTATCGACCATACGGTGCCGAAGATATTGGGTGCCGAAGGGGTTGTGACGGAGGATATTATCCAGTCTCTCTATAAGGAATGTACCGAATACCATCCGGATATGCTGGATGTGCTGGGGGCTGTTTCTCCCGTTTATTTCCTGGACGATAAACCTGAACCGTCACCGGTCGGGATTCCTTGCAGCCGCATAGAGGCGCGTTATAAGCTGTTGGTGGGGCGGCCTTCCTTGAGACGGTATGTGACGAACAGCATTGCCGACCGCGCGAAGATTGAAATTGCCGATATTATCGTTTCACCGCTGGCGCTTGCCGATGTGGTGCTGACAGAGAATGAAAAGGACTTGGGATGTGCCCTGATAGGCTTCGGCGGTGGGGTTACGACCCTGACTGTTTATAAGGGGGGCAATCTGGTGAACCTTTCCGTCATTCCTTTCGGCGGCAATCTGATTACCCGCGATATTACCGATTTGCATCTGGTGGAAGCCGAGGCGGAACGGGTGAAGTTGACTTATGGCAGTGCCATGATGGACCGTGACAATGAAATGACTATCCAGGTCAGTTCCGCCGATGGTCTGGGGTTGCGTGAGATAAAGCTGGCCGACCTCAACAACGTAGTCGAAGCCCGTATCAAAGAAATCCTTGAAAACGTATATTCCCGCTTGGAAGCAACCGGACTGATGAATGCCTTAGGCGCCGGCATTGTGATAACAGGCGGTGGAGCTGCCCTGAAGAACTTGCCCGACGTGATACGCGACAGGTTGAAGATGGATGTGCGCTATTCTACTGTCCGGAAAGGAATTGTAGAGAATGGCGAGATGGTAGCGAATAATCCGCAGTATGCCGTGGCTGTAGGTCTTCTGATGAAGGGAACGGAAAACTGCGCATATATTCCTCCGAAATCACCCGAACCGAAGTTTGAGCAGAAGGTGGAGGAAGCTCCGAAGGAAGAACCTAAAAAGGCTCCCGAACCTCCGAAGAAGAAACCGGAAAAGAAAAAGGGACCGGGATTGTTTGACCGCCTGAGCAAAGGCATCGATAATTTCGGCAAGACGCTTTTCGACGATGAGGATAATACAGGTAAGTAAATCAGCGAATGTAAAAAACGGAACACTATGGACGATACAATATTAAGTTTCAATTATCCGACAGATACGCCGAAGATTATAAAAGTAATCGGTGTAGGAGGCGGTGGCGGTAACGCGGTTACCCACATGTATAAGGAAGGTATTCACGATGTTACATTCGTACTGTGTAATACAGATAATCAGGCATTGAACCGTTCCGATGTTCCTGTCAAGGTTCCGCTGGGACGAAACATAACCCAGGGGTTAGGCGCCGGAAACAAGCCTGAACGTGCGATGATGGCAGCCGAGGAAAGTGTGGAAGATATTCGCAAGATGCTGAGTGACGGCACCAAAATGGTGTTTATTACCGCCGGAATGGGGGGAGGAACCGGTACGGGAGCGGCTCCTGTTATTGCCCGTATCGCGAAGGATATGGGTATCCTGACCGTCGGCATCGTGACCATCCCGTTTGTATTCGAAGGTGAACGCAAGATTATCCAAGCCCTGAACGGTGTGGAAGAGATTAGTAAGGATGTGGATGCCTTACTTGTCATCAACAACGAACGCCTGCGTGAAATCTATTCCGACTTGACCATGACCAATGCTTTCGGTAAAGCGGATGATACGTTGACGATTGCTGCCAAGAGTATTGCCGAGATTATTACCTTGCCGGGTATTATCAACCTGGACTTTGCCGATGTGAATACCACGATGAAGGATGGGGGTGTTGCCTTGATGAGCAACGGCTTCGGTGAAGGCGAAGGGCGTGTCCGCCAATCGATAGAAGATGCCTTGAACTCTCCGTTGCTGAACAACAACGACGTGTTTAATGCCAAGAAGATATTATTCAATGTTTCCTTCAGCGAGGAAGCCGAACTCCGTATGGAGGAAATGAACGATGTGCACGACTTTATGTCCCGCTTCGGTCGCGACATCGAAGTAATCTGGGGTACGGCCATCGACAACTCTCTCGGGCCAAAGGTGAAGATGACCATCCTGGCTACCGGTTTCGGCATGGAAGACATTCCGCAGATAGCCGACAAGCGTCACGCCGAGTCTGCCCGTATGACGGAGGAAGAACTTCGCATCGAAGAAGAACGGCTGAAAAAGGAACGGGGAGAGAAAGAACTGATAGACAAATATTACGGTGCTTCCGGACAACGTATGCGCCGTGTGTCCGCTCGTGCAAAAGCAGTGGTGCTCACACAGGACGAACTGGATGATGATGCGTTGATTGCCCTCATAGAGGATAATCCGACTTACAACCGCGACCCGAAGATAATTGTCCGTGCCCGTTCGAAAATGGCTACGGAAGAGACGCCGGTAGCCAGTGGCCCGGCTACTTTCGCTTCCGCTCCGAAACCAGACGAGAAGAAGCCGGATACGGGTGGCAAGCCGGTCATAAGTTTCCGATAATTATTTAAAAGATATATCGATATGGATTTGTTTGAAAGAGTCAGCGAAGACATTAAAAACGCGATGAAGGCAAAAGATAAAGTTGCCCTCGAAACATTGAGAAACGTAAAGAAGTTTTTCCTCGAAGCAAAGACCGCTCCGGGGGCTAACGATACATTGACGGATGCCGATGCGTTGAAGATTATGCAAAAACTCGTAAAGCAGGGCAAAGACTCTGCCGGCATCTATATCCAGCAAGGACGTCAGGATTTGGCAGATGCCGAATTGGCCCAGGTTGCCGTAATCGAAACTTATCTGCCAAAACAAATGACAGCCGAAGAATTGGAAGTCGAACTGAAAGCTATTATCGCCCAGGTGGGTGCGGCAGGTCCCAAGGATATGGGAAAAGTAATGGGGGCTGCTTCCAAGGCGTTGGCCGGCAAAGCCGAAGGTCGTATGATTTCAGATATGGTAAAGAAGTTATTGAATCAATAAATGATTACATTTATTTGTTGCCTGATAGCACTTGTAGCCGGCTATTTTGTTTACGGCAAATTCATTGAACGGATGTTCGGTATCGACCCGGCCCGGCAGACTCCTGCTTTTGCGAACCAGGATGGAGTGGATTATATCCCGATGCCCACCTGGAAAGTCTTTATGATACAGTTCCTCAATATTGCAGGGTTAGGACCGATATTCGGGGCTATCATGGGGGCGAAGTTCGGTACGGCTTCTTTCCTCTGGATTGTTTTGGGAAGTATTTTTGCTGGGGCGGTACACGATTACTTGTCCGGTATGCTGTCCTTGAGGCATCGTGGGGAGAGCTTGCCGGAGATAATCGGCCGTTATCTCGGTTCGAACTTCAAACAGTTTATGCGTGCCTTTACCGTTCTTTTGATGATATTGGTCGGTGCGGTTTTTGTAGCTGGGCCTGCCGGTTTGCTGGCAAAACTGACACCTGAACATCTGGATGCCACATTCTGGATTATTGTCGTATTCCTTTATTATATCCTGGCAACCTTGTTGCCTGTCGATAAGATTATCGGGAAAGTTTATCCGCTGTTTGCCGCCGCTTTGCTGTTTATGGCTATCGGCATTTTGGTTATGTTGTTTATCAACCACCCTCCGCTACCGGAGATAACCGACGGTATGCCGAACACATATCCGGGTAAACTGCCTATCTTTCCGATTATGTTTGTCAGTATCGCCTGTGGTGCTATTTCCGGTTTCCATGCCACGCAAAGCCCCTTGATGGCGCGTTGTCTTGTCAATGAGAAATACGGGCGTCCTGTCTTTTTCGGTTCCATGATTACAGAAGGAATTGTTGCTCTTATATGGGCGGCTGCCGCTACTTATTTTTATCATAACAACGGAATGGGAGAGAACAATGCCGCTGTGGTAGTGGATAGTATTACCAAAGAATGGTTGGGGACTGTCGGAGGTATTTTAGCTATCTTGGGTGTTATTGCTGCCCCGATTACTTCCGGTGATACCGCTTTTCGTTCTGCCCGTCTGATTGTGGCTGATTTCCTTCATCTGGAGCAACGTAGTATTTCCAAACGGCTGATGATTAGTATCCCTCTCTTCTTGATTGCCATCGGCCTGCTGCTGTACAGCCAGAAGGACAAGGACGGGTTCGATATGATTTGGCGTTATTTTGCCTGGAGCAACCAGACTTTGGCTGTCTTTACCCTTTGGGCGTTGACCGTTTATCTGGTGCAAGCGAAGAAATTATATCTTGTCACCTTGCTGCCTGCTTTGTTTATGACGGCTGTCTGTTCTACCTATTTGTTTGTCGCGCCGGAAGGTTTGGGAATGGCTACCGGTATTTCGCAACTTATAGGTTGTGGCATCACGGTTGTAGTCTTTTTCCTTTTTCTCATCTGGAAACGGAAGGTGGAAAAGATGGGATGAAAGTGTCAAAAGTGCCAATAATGCCATAAGTATTTTAAAATGAAGAAGATGCTTTTGTGGTTGTAAATATATTGATAATAAGGGGTTTATAGGGGCGGTATCCTATAAACCTCTTTTCGTTTTCATGAATTTTCAATAAGTGCTCACGAATTTTCAGGGAGCTATTGCATCTTTTTTCTTCCCCCTGACTAATAGAAAAATATCAGTTTTCTTAACATTCGGATGCTATTTCCTTCCTCTTTTTCTCCGAATACCCGTAAAAGGGCTTTTTTTCCCTTCAAAAAGAGTCCTGAAAGAACTATTCAAAAAGGTCTGAAAGTGCCGAGGGAGTTTAGGAATATTCTCTTCCTATTAATATTATTTGTGTGGTAAGTATCATATTATCAGTGATTAATCTATATAATGCATTATTGAAAATACTATATGGCATTATTGGCATTATTGGCACTTTTGGCACTTTTGACACTTTCAGGGTTGCTGTTGAAAATCAATTTGTGAAAATACATTTGGAAAGAAATCTAAGTCTTTTAGCAAAAAAACGTAAGTGTTTTTGCTAAAAAGTATAAGTATTTTTATAACTAAGGCTTATGGGTTCTTCTTTTGTTAGCAAAAAAAATGACTAAAATAAACGAACGTTTTATTTAGTCATTTTCAGATAAAATAAGGCTTTGGAGCGATTTTTTTATATAATCGGGCTTAGTAGCTGATAATTAATTAGTTTTTTATTGCAAAAAAATTTGGGTATATGAAAATTAATGTTGATTTTTGTGGCGAGCAAATGACTAAAAAAAACGTTCGTTTATTTTAGTCATTATACGAAAAGACACACCAGTTAACTTTTGTTGATGAATTATTGATTATGAATTGTAAGAGCTACCGGGCGTGAATATGCGAAATTTTAAGTATGGGGTATAATTGATTTTAAGTATGGGGTATAATTGACTTACTATTAATATTTTAATTATTTGATTATGAAGAAAAGATTACTTATGTTGTTATCTGTCTTTATGACGGTAACGAGTGTGGGGTGGCTACGTGCAGACAACACAAATCCTAAAATGACTCATGAAACGACAGGAACTGGTAATGACCAGCGTGAAGTTGTTTATGCAAATGGAAATCCGGTAACAGTTAAAGCTAATGGGGCTGAGGGAGTCACTATTGAATGTGAAGGTGAAGATCCTCTTTCTTTCGAGGATGGTTCTATAGTCATTCTTTATGGCGGTAAAAAAAATCTTCCTGTCACACAATCGACTATCACGATGACCGGAGGAGTTCTTCGAAATCTTTATGGCGGGGGTAATGGAGAATTAGTAGCGGCAGGTGCGACAAAGGACGAGTCGACGTATGCTAATGTGACAGGACCAACTAAGATTACGATTACAGGCGGCAGTATCACCAATTTATTGGTTGCCGGCGGTTTGTATTATGCTCAATCTGAAGATGTTGTTATTGAAGTAAGTGGCGATGTTTCTATTGCTTATCCTTTCATGGGAGGATTTGAAGCCGGAGCTACTAAAAAGAATACGATTGATACGGAATATGCTAACTCTGTAAACCGCGTGAAATCGACTAAGTTTACGATGACGAGTGGTGAAATCACCGGATATATCGGTTGTGGAGGTGGACAGGGTTATTCTTATTCCAAGTCAACAACTGTAGAACTTAATGATGTTAAGATTGCTACTTTGTATGGAATTGCTTCTAACGGCCGTTCGGATAAAGTCGATGTTCAGGTAAATAATTGTTCGATTAGTGAGGAAATAGCAACATTAAATCGTGGCCGGGTAGGAGATGTTAACCTAACTTTCAATAGTTGTACTTTTGATACAGGTATAAAAGCTTTTGTTGGTGCTGTAGAAGGTTGGGCTGATAGTGATACGGATGGGAGAGTCATTCCGAATGTTACCGGAACAGTTTCTTATACCTTTAATGGAAATGCTCCTCTTGTTCGGATTGGACAAGGACTTGATGCTGCAAATGTAAACTTGACGGGAGCAAAAGCTTCAGTGGAACCTTTTAAGAAGAAAACTGCTGATGCAGAAGGTGTCAAGGCATTTACAATCGGAGAGAAAAAAATCTGGAACTTCTATAATGGTTTGCTGTCTACTGATGGTGCGACATTGACTCCGCAAGGAACAGGTACAAACAAAGCCCAGTTATGGAATATGTACTTCGCAGACGGGAAGCCTATTTCGCTTGAAGCTCGTAGCGGTAGCGAAAAGGGTGTTAAGATTGGTTCTGAAGATTATGATGAGACACTGACTGTTTATGGCGGTAGCTATAAGAAAGATATATCTGGTTCAACCTCTATTACCATGAATGGTGGTACGGTTAAAAACATTTACGGAGGTGGCTTCGGTTCGAAAAAGACTGAAAACTATACAGCCAATGTAGCAGGAGATGTTGCTATTACGATTAATAAAGGTACAGTTACGAATATTCTGGCTGCCGGCGGTATGTATAAATCCAAAATCGGCGGAGAAGCTAAGATTACGGCAAAAGATGCAAATGCTTCCAACGCTTGGATTATGGGCGGTGGCTACGATTCAGGAGAAACAGGCAATACGTTGGATACCGAATTTGATGCTTCTGTGAACAGTATTCCGAAAACTACAATCTCGCTGACAGGTGGTACGTATGGAACTATCGCTTTAGGGGGCGGACAGGGATATTCTTATTCCAAGAATGTAGAAGCAACTATCGACGAAGCAATTATCGGTGGCCTTTATGGTACCGGAAGTAACGGCCGTTCGGATGTGGTTACGGCTACTCTTAAGGGCTGTACTTTTAAGGATAAAGCAGAAATCGCATCTATCAACCGGGGTACGGTGAAAGATATTACGATGACATTCGATGATAAATGTACTTTTGGTAACAACTGTATCACTTACCTGGGAGCTGTTAAGAATTGGGAGAATTCCAAAGATCATAAATCTTACAAAGCTTACGTATCCGGTAAAGCTACTTATACTTTTAACGCTAATAATGAAAATGTATATATCAGTTCCGGTTTGGAAAATGCTAACCTACAGGTTACGGGGGCAAATGTAAAAATTGCTGCTTTCCAAAACTGGGAGGGGAATGTAGTTAAGAACTTTGTGGTAGCTACTGGTAAAACCTGGATTTTCAATGACGGTCATACCTTAGAAGGGGATGCTTCGCTGGAAGGAGATGTAAAATCCACCGTATTGCTTGCCGCTATCACCAACTTACCGGATAGTGTAGTATTTGGTACGGCACCGATAGCATTGGCGTTCAACCAGGAAGGTGTAAAGGCTACGATTGCAGAGGGTAGTGACAAAGCGGAAATCTCTGATAATGTACTGAAAATTAAGAAACCGGGAACTGTTAAAATCAGTTTGACTGTTGCGAACAGTAAAGAAAAGTCTAACACTCAATCTCTGAAGATTAACAAACGTACGGTTACTTTGGTGGAAGGTTTAACAGCAGAAGCCAGAGAATATAATGGTACAACAAATGTGACATTGACTAAAGGCACATTGAAGTTTGCCGGTAAGTTAGGTCCGGATGCTACAAATCTTGATTTAGCTAACGGTTTCAGTGGTGTATTAGCCGATGCCAATGCCGGAGGTAAAAAACCTGTAAAAGTAACAGCCACTTTGTCCGGTGACTCAGCTGATTACTATACCTTGGCTCCGATTACATTCGTAACGGATAGTGTATGGCCGAAGGCAATAACTATCACCGCCAACACAATTGCTAGTAGTAATTACGGTGAGGAACGTACATTTACAGTAGCGGATTATTCCTCAGATTTAAAAGGTGACAAACTGAATGGAACCTTGAAGTTCGATTGTGCAGCAACAAGCACTTCTCCGGAAGGTGAGTATGCGATTACTCCTTACGGTCTGAGTAATCCGAATTATGCGATTACTTATAAACAAGGAAAACTGACTGTAAAGGCAATTGCTCCTACTATCGAGCTGGTAAGTGCGGAAGTCGTAACAAATGGCGATACACGTGATATCAAACTGACCGCTAAATTGACTGATTTAGGGGGAACTGATACCGCTAAATTGGCTGAAGCAAAGAAACTGAAGGTTACTTTCCTGTACAATAATGATTCGAATGCTTCTGAGGATGGTGTTTTGGCTGACGGTTTATACACCGCAACAATTGCCGGTATCATCCCCTCTACTACTGATGCTACTTATAAAATTAAAGCAAAAGCAACGATTAACGACTTGACAGGTGAAAGCGCAGCTCTTGATGTCGTTATCAACAGTCTGAAACCGCAGAATATCTCTTTTGCTGAAAGCGTATTGCCTACAGTTGTTTATGGAAGTTCTATTACTTTAGGTGCTTCCAGCTCTGAAACGGCTGCGACAGGTGAGTATGCTTATGAGTTGGAAGATTCCGATATTGCAGAAATCCAAGATGGTAAACTGATTGCAAACGGTGTCGGTAAGGTTGTCTTGACCGTATCCCGCGCAAAAGATGGAACTTACGCGGCTGCTACAGCTAAGAAAACGATTGAAATCACTCGGAAACCGATTACTGTCAATCCGATAACAGCCGGAGATATAAAAAGGGAGTATAATGGTACGACTAACGGAATTGATAAGTTAGCTTCCAAACTGACATTAAATGGAGTGGAAACCGGTGATGATGTTAAAGTGAAGGATTTCGCATTTAGCTTCAGTGGAAAGAATGCCGGTACACAGGATATCATCCTTCCTGTTCTTTCGCTGGAAGGTGATGCTGCTGACAACTATACCTTAATCCAGCCGACAGGCCTGAAAGGTGTGATTGAGAAGGCTCCGCTTACCATAAAAGTAGAAGATGCCACACGCAATTGGAATGACCTTTATACGAAATATGAATTTGGATTTACACCTGAGGAGGCTTTGTCAAAGAATGGTGAAACTTTGTCCATGGCTTATTCCGGTTCATTAGATGTTACGGAAACAGCCGAAGGCAAACTGCATCTGACTGTCAATCCGGCTTTATGCCCGAACTACGACTTGCAGGTAGGTAAGGATGCAACACTTACAATCAATAAAGGAACCCCGGTTGCTATCGTTGTTAAGTTCTCGGGTATGCCTACAGCTTTGTTGGTTGATTCTGCCGGTTGGACGGATTTGACAGTCTCTGGAGTAGATGGAACAGGACGTGCGACAGTTACGAGCACATCAGGAGAAACATGGAGCAGTTTGAATCAAGTGGATGTGAAGCCTCTAAATCAGGTTACTTCTCTTGCTATGACAAAAGCTGTTGATAACAACTTCTGGAGTACTACAGCAAAAGATGTCAAGACTATCCCGTATACAAAGGGGCGTACTTTTGATTTATCTGTTGCTGATTATATTTCTACCACTCCGGGTATTATAAGTATTTCCGGTGCAACAGCAACAATTGTCGGAACCGGTAAAGTTGCTATCGTAAAAAAAGATGGTACTCAAGTAGCTCTTATGAATATCACTCCGGCCGACCTCTATGCCGTTGCTGATATGAGTAAGACTTATGATGGCAAGACACAGACTACAGGCTCCATCAAATTGATGACAGCTGCTACAGGTGGTACTGAACTTAGCGGTGTCGATGTGGCATTGAATCAGGAAGACGTTACATTCAACTTCAATGAAGCCGGTGTAAAAGCAAATGCAATCAATCCTTCACAGGCATTAATCCTGACCGGTAGCGAAGCAAACAATTATAAGCTGAACACAACATTGGCTGGTTCTATTGCTAAGAAAGTGTTGAAGATTACTACGATTAATAAGTATTACGATGGTAGCGCAGTGTCCTCCAATGTAACGGATTATACGGCCGAAGGTTTGATTTCCGGCGATATCGTACCGGTAAAGGTGGCATTCAAGACTGCTAACGTCGGTGCTACTCTGGTGGAAAGTAATCCTGTTCAATTGATGGGCGAAGGCAATTACGAATTATCAACGGATAAGCCGACGTCTGCTGCCATCCTGAAGTCTACCTTTGTAGCTACTCTGCCGGCAAGTGCGACAACGAAGGAAAATGTAGTGAGTGGAACTAAATTTGTGATTAGCCAAACAGGTGCGGATGTAAAGGTGAATAATGCGACACTTGCTTATAACCCTGATGTTGCTCAATCCGGAACTTCTCCTGTTGTCTTTTATGTGACGGGTGGCGATACAGACAATTATTCTGTTGTCTACACTTCCAATCAGGTAAATAAGAGCAGCAGCGTTCCTCCTGTTGTTAATCCGCCAGTTGAGGCAACAGGCGTTACTTTGGATGTAACGGCTAAGACATTGGCTGTCGGCGAATCATTCACGCTCGTGGCTACCGTTACTCCGGCAAATGCCGACGACACGAGTGTAAGTTGGAGCAGCAGCGACCCGACAATCGCAAGCGTGGATGCCGATGGTAAGGTGACTGCCCTGAAAGCAGGCAAAGCTACAATCACAGCCACTTCAAACGACAATCCGAACTTCACAGCTACTTGTAAAGTGAGTGTGGAAGCTCCTACAGGCATTGAAGAAGCATTGGCTGATTCACGGGTGTATGCGAAAGAAGGATACATCTATATCGAACCGATGGCTGAAATGCAGGTTGTAATTGTCAGCATGGAAGGTAAAACAATTTACAATAACCGCATAAGCGGTCAGAAACAAATACCGGCAACTCCGGGTGTTTATGTAGTGAAACTGATAAGCGCCGGTAAGGTTGTTACCAGCAAAGTCGGTGTATTCTAATCCTGTTTACGCAACTTTTCAGGATTAAAGTTTAGGAAAGGAAGAGGGCGTGCCAAATTTTTGGTACGCCCTTCTTTTATATGCAAGCAAGGATGAATTACGGAAAAAGGATATTGGACGAAAGGAACCTGCCGGTGAAATGACCGGTCTCTCTCTATTTGTTTATAAACAACAAAAACCCTCTTGCCGCAAAGGACAAGAGGGCTTTTGGGTTTAAAGATACCCCGGAAGTATTTTTTTATAATACCTGGATACCTTCTTCGCGGGCAGCTTCTTCTCCGGAAGGAGTAATCAGTTTGTAGCCCTTGCCATGAATATTGATGATTTCAATACCCGGATCGTCTTTCAACAATTTACGAAGTTTGGTGATATACACGTCCATACTACGGGCATTGAAGTAGTTGTCGTCTACCCAAATTGTTTTCAGTGCATAATTACGTTCCAGAATTTCATTTGCATGAGCACAAAGAAGACTCAGCAATTCGCATTCTTTTGTAGTCAGTTTTGTAACCTTGTCACCGATAGACAATGTCTGTTTCTGTGTATCGAACAAGAAATTTCCTAACTTATAGAAAGGAATATCTTTCATTTTCTTGCCTTTCACACGGCGAAGGATGGCTTCGATACGGAGCAGCAATTCTTCCATGCTGAAAGGTTTTGTCAAATAATCATCGGCACCAATCTTGAAACCTTCCAGGATATCTTCCTTCATTGTCTTTGCAGTAAGGAAAATAACAGGAATGTCAGGATTGATAGAGCGAATTTCCTGTGCCAGTGTAAAGCCGTCTTTTTTCGGCATCATCACGTCTAATACACAAAGGTCGTATTTGCCTTTGGTGAAACCTTTGTAACCGGCTTCTCCATCAGAGAAGAGGTCTGTTACATAACCTTTAGCCTGTAAGTATTCTCTTAATAGCATACCCAGGTTTTCATCGTCTTCGCAAAAGAAGATTTTTAGTTTTTCTTCCATAACTAACTTTTTATAAGAGGTAAAGTAATAATAAATTTCGTTCCTACATTATCAGCACCACCTTCAGCCCGGATAGAGCCTTTGTGGTCTTCCACTATCTTACGAACGTAAGCAAGTCCGAGACCGAACCCTTTCACGTCGTGTACGTTGCCCGTCGGTACGCGGAAGAAGCGGTCGAATACCTTTTTGAGGTATTCCTTCTTGATTCCGATACCGTTATCTTCAATCGATATCAATAATTTGCCATTCTCGTTCCAAGTGCGGCACATCAGCGTGAGAGGTACGTCCGGCCTGCGATATTTTACGGCATTGTCCAAGAGGTTGAACAGTACGTTTGTAATATGCATTTCGTCCACATAGATGTCCGTGTTTTCAGCTTGCAAATCGATGTCTATCGTTCCATCATATTTTTCTACTTTCAGTGCGAAAGTATTGGCTACGTTGGCCAACAGGTCGTTTGCGTCGACTTCCTTCAGCTTCAGAGTTGCTTTCTGTCGTTCGAACAGTGACATTTGCAGAACTTTTTCCACCAGGAAGCCCAGCCGTTTTGTTTCATCGTTTATCACGCCGGAGATATGTTTGAACACATCCGGGCTTTTTGTGATATCCGAGTCTTTCAACATCTGGGCTGCCAATGAGATGGTCGATACCGGTGTTTTAAGTTCGTGTGTCATATTATTGATAAAGTCATTTTTCATTTCCGATAATTTCTTCTGGCGGAATACGATATAAATGGTAAAAATAAATGTTACCAATAGTATCAGCGAGAAGAGTATCGACGGTACAATAAATGTTACAGAATTTGAAATATAATCTCCTTTCGTCGGGAAATATACCCGGAGGTAATTCAGCTTGGAAGGAGGATCTCCGGGAAACAAAACCTGCATAATCACATCTGATACAGGTGGTATGTCTCCGCTCTGGTACACTACGTTTCCGTCTTTGTTAATAACAGAAAAGATGAACGGCAGGTTCAATCCACTGTTAATAAATTCTGCTTTTAAGTAATTATTTAGCTTTTTAAAATCTATCCGCTCCTCGATGGGCTTAAGATTGGCGGTATATAAAATGCTGAGGGTAAGTTCGTCAATCAACCCTTTCTGGTATTGGAAACGCTGTTTCAATGCTTTCTGTAAATCTTTTGAAGTGCTGACAATACTGTTGGCAGCGGCTTTTTTACTTAATGAAGTAAGCGGTCCTATTTTATGCGTCGTGATGCTCTCCTGCATTTCTATTTTATGAACTGCACCGTTCGAGTCTGTATAATATTGGTAGTTGTATTGTTCTTCCGTTGTCAGACTTTGGCTACTCTGCTCATTCTGGTATAAATAGTTGTTCGCTTCATCACGGTTGAGCTCTTCTTCCAGATATTTACGTGTCTCTTCAAGCTCCAAGGTTTTAGAAACCTGGTGCAATCCTCGTCTTACCGTTTCGTTAAACTGTTCGCTACTTTTCTTGAGTATGATACTTACATATTTTACTTGTAAAAAGAGTAAACCGGCGAAGGCAAAAGCCATCACCACCGCAAGCAACCAAATCGTAGACTTCCTCATATCAATAATCTCTCTTTTTAACAGAACAAATAACGTGTCTTTTAATTTAATATTTACACAAAAAAGGTAAAAATACAAGGGTTGATATATTAAAAATAGTTTATCCGGGTGTCTGTCATAACTACCTATCTATTTTTAAATTAATGTATTAAGCCTGTGCCTGATACAATTACCTGTCGTTAGCTGTCTGATATCGATATATATAAACAGTGTTGTCGGGTAATTTGTTGTGTCGGGGGGGTAAAATATTTTCTTGAAAGTGCCGAGATTTAATTATTAGCTATATCTTTGTTCTCGCATAAGAGCGATAGAAATGATGCAAGAAAGTATAACACAGATAGACATCCGGCAAGTATTGCAACAAAAGGCACCTTCGGCTGCCAAAAAGATACCCGGGTTTGTAGTAGACTATCTGATACGTACTGTTCATCAGGATGAACTGAATGATATATTACGGCGTTACCATGATAAGGACGGTGTTGCATTTATGCAGGAACTTATCGGTTATTTTGACCTGACGCTCGAATTGGTCGATGAGGAAAACATTCCTCAGGAGGGGCGTTATATCTTTGCTTCCAATCATCCGCTGGGAGGTTTGGACGGAATTTGTCTTTCCGCTGTCATTGGAGGACGTTTCGGAGGACGTATCCGTTATCTGGTGAACGACCTGCTTTTATATCTTTCGAATCTCAAATCCATTTTCGTACCTATTAATAAACATGGCGCACAAGGGAAGAAGAACGCACAACTGATAGAAGAGGCGTATGCTTCGGATAATCAGATTGTCACTTTCCCCGCGGGACTTTGCTCGCGTAAGGTGCACGGGGTTATACAGGATACCGAATGGAAAAAGTCGTTTATACAGAAAGCCGTGGAATATAAGCGGGACATTGTGCCGGTCTATTTCGATGGTTGCAATTCGAATTTCTTTTATCGTCTGGCCAATTTGCGGAAAGCTTTGGGCATCAAGATGAATTATGAAATGATTTACTTGCCGGACGAAATGTTCCGATGTAAACATAAAACGTTCCGTATCTATTTCGGAAAAACTATCCCCTGGCAAACGTTCGACAACAGTAAAAAGCCGGGAGAATGGGCCGAATGGGTAAAAGGCATCGTTTATAATCTCAGGAAACAATAACTATTTTATATGCAAGACATTATTAAACCGATTGACCGGGCTCTCCTGAAGGCCGAACTGACAAAGGATAAAAAGCTCCGGAGGACGAACAAGTCAAATAATGAAATATATATCGTTACTGCTCACGACGCTCCGAACGTGATGCAAGAGATAGGACGTCTCCGTGAAATAGCCTTTCGTTATTATGGCGGGGGTACGGGATTTCCTGTCGATATAGATGAGTACGATACGATGGATGATGCTTACCGGCAATTGATTGTATGGAGTCCCGAAGATGAGCAGATATTGGGCGGTTATCGTTTCCTTTGCGGGTCGGACGTGAAATTCGATAAGAATGGCAAACCTATTCTCGCAACCTCTCATCTGTTTAATTTCTCTGAAAAGTTCAATAAGGAATATCTGCCTTATACGGTCGAGCTGGGCCGTTCGTTTGTGACGCTCGAATACCAATCTACCCGTAGCGGTTCCAAAGGGCTGTTTGTCTTGGATAATTTATGGGACGGCCTGGGAGCTCTTTCTGTCGTAGACCCAAGCTTACAATATTATTTCGGGAAGGTGACGATGTACAATACTTACAATCCTGAAGCCCGTAATCTGATATTGTATTTCCTTAGCAAGCATTTTCCTGACCCTGAAAAGCTGATTACTCCTGTTTACCCGCTGGAGACGAATACGGATCAGGAAAAGATGAAAGCTTTGTTCAAATATGATAACTTCAAGGATAATTATAAGGTGTTGAACCAGGAAGTCCGTAAATTCGGTATCAATGTTCCTCCTTTAGTCAATGCCTATATGAGTCTTTCTCCCAAAATGCGCGTATTCGGTACAGCCATCAACCATGAGTTTGGGGAAGTGGAGGAAACCGGCATCCTGATTGCCATCAACGAGATTTTGGAAGACAAGAAGAAACGTCATATTGAAACTTATTTGAATGAGGAAGGTCAATCTCCGGATTTAATCCGGAAGACAGATAGCTAATCCGGATTATCTTCATTCTTTTGTTTTTCCCATTCCCGGGCTACCTCTTCGAGTGATTGGTACCATTTATTGCCGAAACGGCGGATAAGCGGTTCTTTCAGGAACTTGTAGAGGGGCACTTGTTCTTTCTTCCCAAGTATTTCGGCGGCTTTGCATATTTTCCAGCGATTGTAGTTTACGGCGCTGAAAGTGTCGTATTCGGTAACCCGTATCGGATATAGATGGCAGGATACAGGCTTGTAGAAAGAGAGTTTTCCTGCGCGATACGCCTTTTCGATAGCGCATTTGCAAGTACCGTCGGCATCGTAACAGGTGAATACGCAGTCTTTCCCGTCGACGATGGAGGTGACGATGTCTCCTTCCTGGTCTATATAGGCGACACCTTGTTTATTGATGATTTCTTGTGCTTTGGGCGAAAGGTCGTCCCAGATGACGGGCAGCGCTTTTTGCAGTTCGGCTATTTCCTTTTTCAGAAGCGGAGCTCCGGAGTCGCCTTCCACGCAACAGGCTCCTTTACAATGTGCAAGGTCGCAAATGAAGTAGCGTTCGAGTACATCGAGGCTGACCAATGTTTTGTCTATTTGAAACATATAAGGGGATACAAAAGAGGTTGTGCCGGTGTTTGAAGGCACAACCTCTTTATTTATAACTAAGATTATTTAATCAGCGAATGTCCTGTCATTTCCTTCGGTTGCTTCAAGCCTATGATATGGAGGATGGAAGGAGCAACGTCTGCCAGGATACCGTTTTCTACTTTGGCATCCTTGTTTTCCGTCACGTAAACGAAGGGTACAGGGTTCAGCGAGTGGGCCGTGTTGGGCGTACCGTCTTCGTTCAATGCGTGGTCGGCATTCCCATGGTCGGCGATGATGATGACTTCGTAGTCGTTGGCTTTTGCAGCTTCTACGGTATCATGCAGACAAGCGTCGATAGTTATGACGGCCTTTTCGATTGCTTTGTACACACCGGTATGGCCTACCATATCGCCGTTTGCGTAATTGCAAACGATGAAATCATATTTCTTAGAGCCGATTGCCTCGACTAGTTTGTCTTTCACTTCGAATGCGCTCATTTCCGGTTTCAGGTCGTAAGTCGCTACTTTCGGAGACGGAACCAGGATACGGTCTTCTGCTTCGTAAGGGGTTTCACGTCCGCCATTGAAAAAGAAAGTTACGTGTGCATACTTTTCTGTTTCGGCGATATGCAGCTGTGTTTTACCGACGGCAGCCAGGAATTCTCCTAATGTGTTTTCAACGTTTTCTTTGTCGAACAGGATATGAACACCTTTGAAACTTGCGTCGTACGGAGTCATGCAGAAATATTGCAAGCCCGGTATTGTGTGCATGCCTGCTTCCGGCATGTCCTGTTGCGTCAGGACTACTGTGAGTTCTTTGGCACGGTCGTTACGATAGTTGAAGAAGATAACGACATCGCCTTCCTGGATGGTGGCAACCGGTTTGCCGTTTTCAACGTGGACAATCGGTTTGATAAATTCGTCCGTTACGCCTTCGGCATACGATTCTTCCATTGCTTTTACCATACATTCGGCAGCTTTGCCCTTGCCGTCAACCAACAGGTCGTAAGCCTCTTTCACGCGTTCCCAGCGTTTGTCGCGGTCCATGGCGTAATAGCGTCCTATGACGGATGCGATTTTTCCCCCTGTGGTTTTCAGGTGATTTTCCAGTTGTTCGATAAAGCCTTTACCGCTTTTCGGGTCTGTATCGCGGCCGTCCATGAAACAGTGAACGTATGCCTTGCTGATACCGTATTCCTTAGCGATGTCGGTCAGTTTCATCAAATGCTCAAGTGAGCTGTGGACACCACCGTCGGAAACAAGTCCCATGAAGTGGATTTGCTTGTCGTTTTCTTTTGCGTAGCTGTAAGCACGTTTGATTTCGGGATTTTCCATAATCGTATTCTGACGGCAGGCAATGTTGATTTTTACCAAGTCTTGGTAAACAATACGGCCGGCCCCTATATTCAGGTGGCCAACTTCCGAGTTACCCATCTGTCCGTCGGGCAAACCTACGTTCTCACCGGATGCCTGGAGTTGTGAGTTGGGATACGTTTTCAACAGTTCGTCCCAGTAAGGAGTAGGAGTGTTGTAGATTACATCATCTTTACCGCGGTCGCCGATTCCCCAGCCGTCGCAGATAAGTAAAAGTGCTTTCTTGCTCATGATTTTATTTGTTTAATATATTAAATTCCCTAATCGCCCGCAAAGATAAGCATTTCCGCTGTATATTGTTTTCTCATAAAGTATTACTTTTGTGTACGATATGGAAAAGACGATACACGACAGAGAGTTGGGGGTAATCCTCCTTCGTACCAGTCCGCGTGCTACCCGTTATACACTTAAGATTTCGAAAGGCAGCATAACGGCTATCATGCCTATAGGAGGGGATGAGCTACGTATGCTCGCCTTTATACGTGAAAACAAGGCGAAATTGCAGGCTGCTTTGGCCAAACATCCGGCCCGTCCTCTTTTGACGGAAGAGACAGTGATGGAAACTGCCACCTTTCGTCTCCATATTTTTTGTACCGACCGGGCGAGTTTCTATATGAAGTTGGAGGAGGGGCTTCTGCATATCGCCTGTCCTACCCGGACCGATTTCTCCGACGAGCGTGTACAGAAGTTATTGAAAGAATTTATCGAGAAGGCGCTTCGCCATGAAGCGGCCCGTCTCTTGCCTGAACGTTTGATGGGATTGGCTTCCCGTTATGATTTTACATGTACGGGGGTGAAGATATTTAACAGCAGGAGCCATTGGGGAAGTTGTACGCCTCGGAAAAGCATCAATTTATCTCTTTCGCTGATGCTTTTGCCTTGGTATCTGATTGATTATGTGCTTTTGCATGAACTTTGTCATACGGTGGAGATGAATCATAGTGACCGTTTCTGGAAACTAATGGATAGAGTGACTGACGGAAAGGCGGGAATGTTGCGTAAGGAATTGAAGAAATATCACATGTTGTAAGTCTATTTTTATGTATGTGCGAGGACATACTTGTTTTATTGTTTCCAGAAACCCGGTAACAAAATAGTAATGACCGTAAATATTTCCAGACGTCCCGTCATCATCAAAAAGGATAAAAGCCATTTGGAGAAATCCGGTAATTCGGAGAAGTTTCCGGCAGGTCCCACACTGCCTAATCCCGGTCCCGTATTGCTGACGGCTGATACGGCAGAACCTACCGCTTCCTCAAAACCCAGTCCGTCCGCCATCAGCAATAAACAACCTATAACAATCAGGCTGATATAAATAAAAGCAAACGAAAGTACTCTGAAAACTATATCGGACGACAAAACATGGTCGTTCACCCGTACAGGTAGAACTGCATGGGGATGTGTCCTTTTCTTAAACTCATTCAGTAAGTTTTTCGTCAGTATCATGAAGCGTCCCATTTTCAGCCCTCCGCAGGTAGAACCGGCACAACCGCAAACAATCATCAGGATAATGGCTATCAGCCAGAAGAAAGGTCCCCAGGGAATGAAATTGGTGGTTGCGAACCCGCAAGTCGAGACAAGAGTTGCCACCTGAAACGAAGCCAGCCGGAAAGCGTGTGAAAAGTCCGGAGCCAGTCCCTTCAACATGAGGTATCCGGTGACAATGAACATGAAGATGATAACGAATATGTAGAACCAATGTGTCTCTTCGTCTTTCAGTAACTTACCGAACTTGCCGTTGAAGAAAAGATAGATGAGAGTCATGTTGGTGGCTCCGATACACATGAATACGGTTATGACATAGTCGATATAAGCTGAGTCCCAGTAAGCGATACTGGCATTTTTGGTAGAGTAACCGCCTGTCGACATGGTGGTTAAAGCATGGTTGACGGCATCAAATAAGTTCATAGGCCCGGCCCATAATAGTCCGATAACCACAATAGTCAGGAAAACATAAATACCCCATAGCCGTTTGGCAACCTGTGCGATGCGAGGCCGGAAACGTTCATGCGTGATACCGGGTGTCTCCGCGTCGAACATTTGTGCCGCACCTCCTCCCAGGATAGGCATCAGGGCTACCGTGAACACTATCATCCCGATACCTCCCTGCCATTGGGTCAAGCTTCGCCAGAATAGTACGCCATGCGGAAGAGTTTCTATATCACTCAAGATAGTGGAGCCGGTTGTTGTAAATCCCGACATCGTTTCAAAAAAAGCATCTGTGATATTGTTTATATATCCCCCCAGATAGAACGGGAGCATACCGAGTAGCGAACAGAATACCCAGGTGAGCGTAACCGCCATCATCCCTTCCCGCCGTCCGGCTGTATATTCATTCGCGCGGAAGCCGATGGCATAAAACAGAAGTCCTGTGCCGAACATAATTCCGCTCGATTGCAACAACGGAATCAAGTCGTCCCCTTTATAAAGGAAAGCAACGACTGTCGCTGCCAGCATGAACAATGTCTCGAGGATAAACATTATCCCTAACATCTTGATTATAAAACGAATGTTCAGCATACTGTTAATTAAAGTAATCTTCCAGTTTTCTCATTGCCGTATCCAGGCAGAACACGACTACATGGTCGTAAGCTTGGATGTGGGTATCTCCTTTAATCATCATCGGTTCACCATCGCGTATCAATCCGCCTAAGGTCATATCTTTCGGCAGATGCAGGTCTTTTACTTGTTTGCGGGTAATCTTGGAATCGGGACGTGCTACCAATTCGGCTACGTCGGCATTGGCAAATGTCAGACATTTCACGTTGGATACATCCGCATCCAGCAAGAACTGGTAGATATGGCTGGCGGCAATCAACTTCTTATTGATGACCGAACCGATATCCATATTCTCCGCAAGTGGTATATAATCGATGTTTTCTATCTTGGCAATTGTTTTGAATACTCCCGAACGCTTGGCTGCCAGACAGGCCAGAATGTTGGTGCTGGAGTTTTCCGTCAGGGCGATAAAAGCTTGCGCGTCTTTGATGCCTTCCTGCATCAATAGTTCCGTGTCACGTCCGTCTCCGTTAATAATCAGTACATTGCTCGGTACGACTTCTGCGATGCGATGACTCTTTTCTTTGTTCGTTTCCAAAACTTTCACCCGGATATTGTTCGGCAAATACTGGCAGGCGCGTATGGCTATACGGCTACCTCCCATGATGAACACTTTTTTCACTTCCGGGTCTTTTTTCCCGGCGTGCAAGCGGACATCTTCAATATGATTTTTTGTCGTGGTGAAGAATACTATATCGCCGGACTCAATCCGGTCTGTCCCACGTGGAATAATCGTTTCGTTCTGCCGTTTGATGGCAACAATATGATAGAGTTTCTGTTCGTTCAACAATTCCGACAATAGTTTGTTGACCAAGCGGGAATTGTCGCGTACCTTAACTCCAATCAGGATTAGGGCACCTCCGAACAGTTCCCAGTATTGACGTGTCCACGGACGGCGTACAGCCGTTACAATCTCCTTGGCGGCAAGCATTTCCGGGTAAATCATGGAGTTAATACCCATCTTTTCGAACAAGTCCCTGTTCTTGGGCAGTAAATATTCGTAATTGTTGATACGGGCAAGTGTTTTGCGCGCACCCAGCTTGGAAGCCAGGATACTGGCTGCTACATTGGTCGTTTCTTCAGGTGTGACACTGACAAACAGGTCCGCTTTTCGTATACCGGCTTCTTCCAGGTCGCGGATGGAGGTCGGATTTCCAACCATTGGCAGGACCTCCATGCTCGAATTTGTAAAATTCAAGCGTTCCTCATTGGAATCCATCAGGATAATATCCTGTTTCTCCTGCGATAACATTTTCGCTAAATGAGTTCCCACTTCGCCTGCTCCGGCAATAATAATTTTCATACCTTGTGATATGATTAATATATTGTTTGTTTTTTATTCTTCTATAATAAATCAAGTCTGAAAGGAATACTTTTACTGTAAGATAACATATTCCTTAGAGCCTTCCGAAGAGGGTAGAATACTTTTTTTGTTAAGCTTTCTGTACTCTATTCTCAATTGGTTTGCGATACTTTTTGCATCCATACCGCATATTTTATACTGTTCGGATATCGGGCCGTGCTCGATGAAAGTATCGGGTACACCAATCCTTGTTATGTGCGAAGTATATTCATTGTCCGCCATAAATTCCAGGACAGCACTACCCAGTCCTCCTCTTATCACCCCGTTTTCTACGGTGACAATGCGTGAGAATTTCTTGCCGGCTTCGTGCAATATCTCTTGGTCTATCGGTTTGAGGTAAATCATATCATAATGAGCAACCGATATTCCTTCAACTTCTACTTCCTGAATGGCTTTTATCACTTCATTCCCTATCGGGCCAAGCGATAAAACAGCGATATCGTTTCCTTCATGTATTTTCTTCCCTTTGCCGATAGGCAGTTCCTGCATTGCGTTTCGCCAGTCCTTCATTTCCCCTTTTCCACGCGGGTAACGAATAATGAAGGGGCCGTTATCTTTTTTATATCCGGTGTACATCAGGTTACGCAAATCCAACTCATTCAGCGGCGATGAGATAATCAGGTTCGGTATCGGACGCAGATAAGCCAAGTCGAATACCCCATGGTGCGTAGCACCGTCCTCGCCTACCAAACCGGCACGGTCCAGACAAATCACCATGTGTAGTTTCTGCATCGCCACATCATGTATAACCATATCGTAAGCCCGTTGCATGAAGGATGAATAGACATTGCAGAACGGTATCATTCCCTCTTTTGCCAAACCTGCGGAGAATGTAACGGAATGACCTTCAGCTATTCCTACATCAAAGGCCCGGTTGGGGAATGCTTTCATCATATAGGTCATGGAGCAGCCGGTGGGCATAGCCGGGGTGATACCCACGATACGCTCGTCCTGTTCTGCCAATTCCACAAGAGTATGGCCGAATACATCCTGATAAAGTTGAGGTTCGTCCAGTTTATGAACAATGATACGCTGTCCTGTCTCCTTATTGAATAGTCCGGGTGCATGCCATTCCGTAGCCGACTCTTCCGCCGGTTTAAAGCCCTTTCCTTTCTTTGTTTTGATATGCAACAGCTTGGGACCTTGCAGGTCTTTTATATCGTTCAGCACCTTTATCATGTAGTTGACATCGTGTCCGTCTATCGGTCCGAAGTAACGGATGCTGAAGCCTTCGAATAAATTATGTTGCTGGGTAAGCAATGCTTTCAGGCTATTGTTGAAGCGTAGGATGTTTTCCCGGCGGTCATTGTTGATAAGTTTCATTTTACGCAGACCGCGATATACATCATAACGCATCTTATTGTATGCTTGGCTTGTCGTGACATCTACCAGATATTGGCTTAGTCCGCCTACAGGCTGGTCGATAGCCATGTCATTGTCGTTGAGTATGATAAGCAGGTTGTTCGGGTTGGCCGAAGCATTATTCAACCCTTCGAATGCCAGTCCTCCGGTCATGGCACCGTCGCCGATAACGGCAATTACGTGACGGTCTTTTTCCCCTTTTAGTTCGGAAGCAACCGACATACCCATGGCAGCCGAGATGGAGTTAGACGCATGTCCGGCAATAAAAGCGTCATACGGGCTTTCCGCCGGATTTGGAAAACCGCTGATTCCTTTAAATTTGCGCAGGGTATGAAAAGCCTCTCTCCGTCCGGTCAGTATCTTATGCCCGTAAGCCTGATGGCCTACGTCCCATACGATACGGTCGTGTGGAGTGTTGAAAACATAATGCAGTGCAACGGTCAGTTCCACTGTGCCCAAGCTTGCCCCTAAGTGTCCGGGGGTTTCGGAAAGAATATCTATTATATATTGACGCAACTCTGCACATACCTCCCCCAATTTATCAGGGCTCAATTTTCGTAAGTCCTCAGGATAATCAATGGTGTTTAATATGTGTTCATCCTTGCATTCTGTCATAACCGCTAAAATTTGTGGCAAATGTAAAGAATTAACGGGAGATAAAATAGTTTTAGTATGTCAATTCTTTGGCATAATGATAAAAAGGGGGAACGCTATTAAATAATAAGTTTCAAAATCTGCTGTTTTCGGTTGCAATCGGATTTACTCGGTATGAACGGGATAGATGGTGTGAAGTGTCTTGATTATCAGTGTTATACTGATAAATATATCAGACGTATGCGGGAAATAAGGACACGGACGGCCACTACGGACACGGCCACTTTTCAGGATATGCCATCCTATTCCGGTACGACTGCTACACGGTTTAACCGGTTGTTTATAGATGCCGAGTGGATACTACCCAATTCTTTTATCTTTTCGAATTAGCCGATTTGCAAAGGTTTTATGTCGAAGCCACCGTGCCGGACATCGGTGAATGTTCTGCCCGTCGTTTTATCAATTGTCTTATTCCGAAATGTGTCATTAAGATAGCCCCGATAATTATCAGGAATACTTGCCTGCTGCTATCTGAAACTAAGTTATATTTTACTTGAAAGAGGCTTTATTTTCTTTCCCTGTTCTCTTTCCTATCCTAAAAAGTGGCCGTGTCCGTAGTGTCCGTCCGTGTCCTTATTTCTACCCTATAAGGTAACAACAGCTACCTTATAGGGTAAATATTTTACCTTATAGGGTAGCTGTAACTACCTTTAAATCAAATTTATATGTGTAAACTTCTCGATTTCTTCCGAACCGGAAATCAGAGTTTCTCTATCTCT
>NZ_QRMP01000011.1 GCF_003473295.1 Parabacteroides sp. AM08-6 | reverse complement strand
GAAGGGGCTTTTGATTTTTATTCCTAATGCGTTTGCCCTGAAGGTTAAAAATCTATTATTCAATAGGAGCATTATTTCACTTTCACCTATGGTTTTTCAAATCATTCGTTCCGAAACAAAGTGGAAGCAACGACTCTGCACTTTCCGCGATTATGACATCCTTTCTCCCGCAAAGTAACACCTTTACAGGCTTACCATAACGCTGCTCCGTTTCCAATAATACTTGCCGGCAAGCCCCGCAAGGGGAAATACTCTCCACCTGCTCCCCTTTTGTTGCAGCCGCAATGGCAAGAGCCATCACCGGAATATCCGGATACTGGTGGCCGGCATGAAACAACGTTACCCGCTCGGCGCATAACCCCGAAGGATAAGCGGCATTTTCCTGATTACTACCGGTCACAATCATGCCGTTCTCTAGCAAAGCTGCCGCACCGACATGAAAACCGGAATAAGGCGCATAAGATTGTTCGGTAGCCTTGACCGCCGCAGCTGCCAAAGGTTGTAAATCATCGTTCAACTCAGACAACAAGCAGCGGAGCATATTCGTTTCCAGTTTTATCTTTTCCATACCTAAATATATTGCTACTATACAAATGTACTGTATTTAAACCAAAAACAGACACTAAAGTATCCCAGAATAATTATCTTTGCGAAAATAATTATCACTTAGAACTATAGTCATGAGGTTTACACTACGCATTCTCTGTCTGATTACTTTATTTTCTTATATAGGAAATACGAAAGCAGAGAGCCAGAGGAGAATTGCTTCCTACGAGAAGTACATCAAACAATATAGCGGCATTGCTATCCAGCACCAAAAGAAATATAAAATACCGGCCAGTATCACGTTGGCACAGGGAATATTCGAGTCCGGAGCCGGACAAAGCCAGTTGGCGCGTAAATCGAACAATCACTTCGGTATAAAATGCCATTCCGATTGGCGGGGCGAACGTGTTTACCATGATGACGATTTGCGGGGCGAATGTTTTCGCAAATACAAACGGGCTGAAGATTCATACGAAGACCATGCCCATTTTCTGGTGGACCGTCCACGATATGCTCCCTTATTCAAGCTGAATATCAAAGACTATAAAGGTTGGGCGAAAGGATTGCAAAAATGTGGATATGCAACAGACCGTGCTTACGCCAACAAACTGATAAAAGTCATCGAAGATTACGAACTATATCGCTTCGACTCGGCAAAAGGAGGAAAAGTTACAGGCAGACAACAGCAAGCTGTCATTAAATCCAAATACACGATTTACAGAACCCACGGACTCCTGTATGTCTACGCCAAAAACAACGATAACTTCGAGAATATAGCCCAGAGTTTGGACTTCCGCGTGAAAGACCTGAAAAAATTCAACGAAGTACCGGAAGATTTCCCCTTGCAACAGGGTGACATTGTTTATCTGGAAAAGAAAAAGAAGAAAGCAGACAAGCCCTACTACGACCATGTGGTACAGGTCGGAGAATCCATGCACAGTATCTCACAAAAATATGGAATACAAATCAAGAGCTTATATAAGATTAATAAAAAGCACAAAGATTATATTCCGGAAGAAGGGGATGTACTAAAACTTAGATAAAAATAGTATCTTTGCAGACAAATTCGCAAAACAATGAGTGACCAACGTTACAATCTACGCGGTGTATCCGCTTTGAAAGAAGATGTTCATAATGCAATAAAGAACATCGACAAGGGTATATTCCCGAAAGCATTCTGTAAAATTATCCCCGATATTCTGGGAGGTGATCCGGAATATTGTAACATCATGCATGCCGACGGAGCCGGAACAAAATCATCGCTGGCCTATATGTACTGGAAAGAGACAGGCGATCTTTCTGTCTGGAAGGGTATTGCACAAGACGCTTTGATTATGAATATCGACGACCTGCTTTGTGTGGGTGCCGTAGACAATATACTGGTTTCTTCCACTATAGGACGAAACAAACTGTTAATTCCGGGAGAAGTGATTTCCGCTATCATTAACGGTACGGACGAACTGCTGGCCGAGCTTCGTGAAATGGGGGTAGGTTGTTATGCTACCGGAGGCGAAACTGCCGACGTTGGGGACCTGGTACGCACAATCATTGTAGACAGTACGGTTACTTGCCGTATGAAACGCGCCGATGTAATTGACAACGCAAATATTCGACCGGGAGATGTCATTGTCGGTTTAGCCTCATTCGGACAAGCCACCTACGAAAAAGAATATAACGGAGGTATGGGAAGCAATGGACTGACCAGTGCACGCCACGACGTGTTTGCTAAATATCTGGCAGAAAAATATCCAGAAAGTTACGACAAAGGTGTTCCGGAAGAATTGGTTTATAGCGGTAAGCTGAAATTGACAGACGCCATTGCAGACACTCCGGTAAATGCAGGAAAATTAGTGCTTTCTCCTACCCGCACCTATGCGCCGGTAGTAAAAAAACTGTTAGACGCGTTACGTGCTCAAATCCACGGTATGGTACACTGTTCAGGAGGAGCGCAGACGAAGGTTATGCATTTTGTGGGAGATAACTGCCGCATCGTCAAAGACAATCTGTTCCCGGTTCCACCGTTGTTCAAGACAATAAAGGAACAGAGTGGCACATCTTGGGAAGAAATGTACAAAGTATTCAATATGGGACACCGGTTGGAAGTTTATCTATCCCCTGAACATGCAGAAGAGGTAATTGCCATCAGTCAATCATTTAATATCGATGCCCAAATCGTAGGTCGCGTAGAAGAAAGCGACAAACGGGAATTGATTATTAAAAGCGAGTTTGGAGAATTTACCTATTAATAGAATAACATGATGACACTTATCGCAATTTTAGGTATTGTTGTGTGCGTATTGGCATGGACGCAATATTATCGTAAAAATAAAAGACGGAATAAATAAATGGCTGAAAATAAGACATTATTAGAGAAACTGGATGGGTTGGTATCGCGCTTCGAGGAAGTTTCCACACTCATCACAGACCCTAATGTCATTGCGGACCAGAAAAGATACGTAAAGCTGACAAAGGAATACAAGGACCTGAACGAACTCATGAAGGCCCGCAGAGAATACATACAGTGTATCAACGGATTGGAAGAAGCCCGCATGATGATGGCTGAAAACGATCCGGAAATGAAAGAAATAGCGCGTGAAGAGGCTGCAACATGTGAAGCACGTATTCCTGAATTGGAAGAAGACATCAAATTACTCCTTGTTCCTGCCGACCCACAAGACGACAAAAATGCAATTGTCGAAATACGCGGTGGAACAGGTGGCGATGAAGCAGCTCTTTTTGCCGGTGATTTATACCGCATGTACATGAAGTATTGCGAACTGAAAGGATGGAAAGTTGCACTCTCCAGCTTCAGTGAAGGGGCTGCCGGCGGTTTCAAGGAAATAATCTTTGCCGTCAGTGGCGAGAAGGTTTATGGTACACTCAAGTATGAATCGGGGGTACACCGTGTACAACGTGTACCTGCTACCGAAACACAAGGACGCGTACACACCTCCGCTGCTACAGTTGCTGTATTGCCGGAAGCCGATGAGTTCGATGTAGAAATCAATGAAGGCGAAATCAAATGGGATACTTTCCGTTCGGGAGGCGCCGGAGGACAGAACGTAAACAAAGTAGAGTCGGGTGTTCGTCTACGTTACAATTGGAAGAACCCCAACACGGGAGTGGTGGAAGAAATTCTGATTGAATGTACGGAAACACGTGACCAGCCGAAAAATAAAGAACGTGCCCTCACGCGTCTGCGCTCATTCATATATGATAAAGAGCACCAGAAATATCTGGATGATATAGCGAATAAACGTAAGACGATGGTTTCGACCGGGGACCGTTCGGCTAAGATACGAACATACAACTATCCGCAAGGACGTATTACCGACCATCGTATCAATTATACGATTTATAATCTTTCAGCCTTCATGGATGGAGATATACAGGACTGCCTCGACCACCTCATCGTTGCCGAGAACGCTGAACGGATGAAAGAATCCGAACTATAACGAATATTTTAGACCATTTTACACGAAATAATATGAACAAGCAACAATTATTTGAGAACATCAAGAAAAAACAATCTTTCCTTTGTGTAGGGCTGGATACAGATATAAAGAAAATCCCGCAGCATTTGCTGGAAGAGGAAGATCCTATTTTTGCTTTCAACAAAGCAATTATTGATGCGACAGCCGACTATTGTGTTGCCTACAAACCGAACCTTGCTTTTTATGAAAGTTTAGGTGTAAAAGGAATGCTGGCTTTTGAAAAAACAGTTGCTTACCTGCGTGAAAATTATTCCGACCAGTTTATTATTGCCGATGCCAAACGAGGTGACATAGGCAATACTTCGGAAATGTACGCCCGCTCTTTCTTCGACCATATCAAAGTGGATGCCGTAACGGTAGCTCCCTACATGGGTGAGGACAGCGTAAAACCATTCCTGCTCTATCCGGAAGCATGGGTAATCCTGCTTGCGTTGACTTCCAACAAAGGTTCGCACGATTTCCAGATGACGGAAGATAACAATGGCGAACGCCTATTTGAAAAAGTCTTGAAGAAATCTCAGGAATGGGCTACGGACGAACAAATGATGTACGTTGTCGGGGCGACACAAGGTAAAATGTTTTTGGATATCCGCAAATATGCACCCAATCATTTTCTCTTAGTTCCGGGTGTCGGAGCACAAGGCGGAAGCTTAGCCGAAGTGGCACAATATGGAATGAACGACCAATGCGGTTTGCTGGTAAACTCATCCCGTGCCATCATTTATGTTGATAAAACAGAGAAATTTGCCGATTTCGCGCGTGAAGCAGCACAAGCCGTACAACGTGAAATGGCAGGTTATCTGCATGATAAAGGAATTATTACCTGCAAAGCATAGGCTATCCCAATAATTTTCACCATTTTTGCAAACTAACTTGCCCAACAGGCAAGCCCGTTACAATTGAAATACATATAATAAAATAAAGAATGGAGTTTTCAGCCCAACAAATAGCAAGCGTTTTAGGAGGAACTGTTGAAGGCAACCCTGAAGTGAAAGTGAACAACTTCTCGAAAATCGAAGAAGGAAAACCTGGGACATTAACTTTCCTGGCAAATCCGAAATATGAACATTATATATACAATACCGAAGCAAGTATTGTTTTGGTAAATAATGATTTCGTACCTGCCGAACCGATAAAAGCGACACTGGTCAAAGTAGCTAATGCTTACGCATCACTCGCTATTTTGTTGAATATGGTAGAAAAGGCAAAAGAGAAAAAAGCCGGCATAGACTCTACCGCATTCATTGCCTCCTCAGCCATTTTAGGAGAGGATTGTTACGTAGGTAATTTTGCCTACATCGGAACAAACGCAAAGCTCGGAAAAAACTGCCGCATCTATCCCTACGCTTACATTGGTGACAATGTTACGATAGGTGACAACACGATACTCTACCCGCATGTCACTATCTACAACGGATGTATTGTCGGAAGCAACTGTATTCTGCACGCAGGTTCCGTAATCGGCTCAGATGGTTTCGGTTTTGCTCCCGAAGGTGATAATTACAAGAAAATACCGCAACTGGGAAATGTTATCATCGAAGACGATGTTGAAGTTGGAGCAAATACGACAATAGACCGTGCTGTAATGGACTCCACCATCATTCATCGGGGCGTAAAACTGGACAATCTGGTTCAGATAGCTCATAACGTTGAAGTCGGGGAAAATACGGTTATGGCAGCTCAAGTTGGCATTGCCGGTTCCGTAAAGATTGGTAGTCATTGTATGTTGGGCGGACAGGTTGGTTTGTCGGGACATATCCATGTGGCGGACCATGTAGTGTTCG
The DNA here is from genome assembly GCF_003473295.1 of Parabacteroides sp. AM08-6. Classification (GTDB taxonomy): domain Bacteria; phylum Bacteroidota; class Bacteroidia; order Bacteroidales; family Tannerellaceae; genus Parabacteroides. Next base: position 89,609 of record NZ_QRMP01000011.1, on the reverse strand, counting down.
GAGCGCAATGCGGTGTCATCAGCGACGTAAAAAAGCCGACCACTCTGCTGGGAGCTCCAGCCATCAATGCAAAAGCATTTATGCGCTCAAGTGCTATTTTCAACCGTTTGCCGGACATGTATCGCGCAATGGGACAAATGCAACGCGAGATTGAGCAGTTAAAAAAAGAAATTAATAAATAATAAGATAAACGTATGCAGAAACAGAAGACGCTTGCCACGAGTTTCTCTATGCAAGGAAAGGGACTACACACCGGACTGGACATCCAGATTACATTCAATCCGGCTCCCGAAAATCATGGATACAAAATCAAACGAGTTGACCTGGAAGGAGAGCCGGTGATTGATGCATTGGCTGAAAATGTAGCCGGAACACAACGGGGTACCGTACTCTCGAAAAATGGTATTCAAATCAGCACTATCGAACATGCGATGGCAGCTTTGTATGCTTTTGAAATAGATAACTGCCTGATTGAAGTGAACGCACCCGAATTTCCAATCCTGGACGGTAGCTCACGCTTTTATTCGGAAGAAATCCAAAAAGCAGGAATCGCAGAACAGAATGCTCCGAAAGATTATTACATCGTAAAACATAAAATTGAAGTAAAAGACGAAGAAACCGGTTCATCACTGGTTATCTTGCCGGACGAAAAATTCAGTGTAAACGTGCTGATATCTTTCGATTCACCGGTATTGTCAAACCAGTTCGCAACTTTGAATGATTTGAGCGAATTTCCAACAGAACTGGCAGCTTCCCGCACATTTGTATTTGTACGCGAAGTGGAAATGCTGCTTCAAAATAATCTTATCAAAGGGGGCGACTTGGATAATGCTATCGTGATTTACGACCAGAAAATGACGCAGGAAGCACTGGATAAGCTGGCCGACGAACTGAATATTCCGCACAAAGACGTAAAAGACCTGGGATACATCAACAACAAACCGTTGGTATTCGACAACGAACCAGCCCGGCACAAGCTGATTGATGTCATCGGTGATATGGCTTTGATTGGTAAGCCTATCCGCGGACGTATTATCGCTACCCGCCCGGGGCACAAGATAAACAACCAACTGGCCCGTATGATTCGTAAAGACATCAAGCTGAATGAAGTACAGGCTCCGGTTTATGATCCGAACGTAGCTCCGATTATGGATGTCAATCGCATCCGCGAACTGCTTCCCCACCGCTATCCGTTCTTATTGGTTGACAAGATTATCGAAATCGGCGGTAACTATATTGTGGGAGTAAAAAATATCACCACCAACGAACCCTTCTTCCAGGGACATTTCCCACAAGAACCAGTCACACCTGGAGTCTTGTTAGTTGAAGCGATGGCACAGACCGGTGGTCTGCTTGTTCTCAACTCCGTTGACGAACCGGAACGCTACTCAACCTACTTCATGAAAATAGACGGTGTGAAATTCCGCCAGAAAGTAGTGCCGGGCGATACACTGATTCTACGTCTGGAACTATTGGCTCCTATCCGCCGTGGTATCTCCACGATGAAAGGTTACATATTCGTTGGTGAAAAGCTCGTTTGCGAAGCTGAATTTATGGCACAGATTGTCAAAAACAAATAATAAATTAAGGAAATGAATATATCTCCTTTAGCAGTCGTTCATCCCGAGGCCAAAATAGGCCGGAATACGCAGATTGACGCATTTGCGGTAATTGAAAAAGATGTTATAATTGGCGATAACTGCCATATATTCTCGCATACTACCATTCTGGATGGTACGCGGATTGGTAATAATTGTACGATATTCCCGGGAGCCGTCATCGCCGGCATCCCACAAGACTTGAAGTTCAAAGGGGAAATCACAACTGCTGAAATCGGCGACAACACAACCATACGCGAATGTGTAACAGTCAACCGCGGAACGGCATCAAAAGGCAAAACCATTGTTGGTCGTAATTGCCTGATTATGGCCTATTCACATATTGCCCACGACTGTGTACTGAAAGATAATATCATTATCGGTAACGCATCCCAAATAGCCGGTGAAGTAGAAATAGATGATTTCGCTATTGTAAGCGGAGGTAGCTTAGTCCACCAATTCACCCGCATCTCCAAGCATGTGATGGTACAAGGAGGCTCCCGTATCGGAAAAGATATTCCTCCTTATACGCTGATTGGACGCGATCCTATCGTTTACTGCGGAATCAACATTGTCGGTTTGCGCCGTCGCGGATTCACCAACCAACAGGTATTCCTGATTCAGGACATTTACCGCACACTCTACACGCGTGGCCTGAATAATACTGAAGCATTGAAGGCTATCGAAACAGAATACGAACCAAGTATGGAAAGAGATTTGATTCTTAATTTTATCAAGTCGTCCGAACGGGGTATCGTAAGAGGCTCGATTGACGAATAAAAAGTTAAAAACAAATACCAATCAGGGACAGATTCATCTGTTTTTCCGGTAACACCAGACAATGATGTCCGAATACAGGGAAACAGGTTAATCTGTCCTTTCCATTCAAGACTCCTAAAGGATTAAAATCCGACTACCGGACAACAAGAAAAACTAATCCTTCCGAATATCGTTAAATCTTTATTTCTTTCCTCTCTATATATACCGTAATAAATATTTTTACTACTTTTGGTGCAACAAAAAACTAATAACGATTATGGTATTTAGATTTCTAATCCTATCAGATGAAGTTGACGACTTCAAACGCGAGATTAAAATAGATTCGGAAGCAGCCTTCCTGGATTTGTACAATGCCATCATGGATGCGGTCGGATATACGAAAGATCAGATATGTTCTTTCTTTATCTGTGATGACGACTGGAGCAAGAATACGGAAATCACCTTGGTTGAAATGGATACCACTTCCGAGGTGGATAATTATACAATGGGAGATACCCGCCTGGAAGACCTCCTGGAAGATGAACGCCAGAAGCTCCTCTTTGTCTTCGATTATATGACCGAACGCGCCTTCTTCATGGAACTTCGTGAAATAATACCGGGCATGGACCTTGAAAAACCGATATGCAGTAAGTCTGTCGGAGAACCGCCTGTACAAATCATGTCGTTCGACGATATCGACACCAAAGCCGGCTCAACTGAAATTGGTGAAGACTTCTATGGGGATTCTGAATATGACATCGATGAATTGGATAAAGAAGGTTTCGACGGGTTGGGTGACGGCCCGATGGATAATCCTTATGACGATGAGCGTTTTTGATTAATGAATTTCCTTATCATATTACTGGGTCCGACAGGAGTCGGCAAGACAGAGCTAAGTCTGCGTGTAGCTGAACATTACAGTTCACCTATTATTTCTTCCGACTCCCGTCAACTTTATAAAGATATTCCAATTGGAACGGCCGCTCCCACCCCTACACAAATGGCACGAGTAAAACATTATATGGTAGGGACACTGGCTCTCACAGATTATTACAGTGCAAGCAGTTTTGAGGAAGATGTCATTACCCTTCTTGGTGAACTGCATCAGACGCACCGGACAATCGTAATGACCGGTGGAAGCATGATGTATATTGACGCCGTGACTAAAGGCATTGACGACATTCCTACCGTAACTCCCGAAATCAGAGATGCAATTTACAAACAGTTCAAAGAGGAAGGTCTTGCTCCTATTTTGGCCGAATTGAAAAAAACAGACCCGGCTCACTATGAAGAAGTAGACCGCCTGAACTACAAACGTGTCATTCACGCCGTTGAAATCTGTCGTATGACAGGGCGCCCCTATTCTTCCTTCCGCACTAACAACCGGAAAGAACGTCCTTTTCATATCATACAAGTAGGACTAACACGTGACCGGGAAGAATTATACGACCGTATCAACCGGCGTGTAGAGCAGATGATGGCCGACGGGATGCTGGAAGAGGCTCGCCGTGTCTACCCTTTCCGTCACCTAAATTCACTCAACACAGTAGGATACAAAGAATTATTCAACTATTTGGATGGTGAATGGACATTGGATTTTGCCATTGAGAAAATAAAACGCAACTCCCGTGTTTACGCTCGTAAACAAATGACTTGGTTCAAACGGGATACCGACATCCGCTGGTTTCATCCCGACGAAGAAGCTGCTATTCTAACTTATCTGGATGAAAAGATAAAAAAAGGACAATAATAAATCCTTTAAAACCAATAGTTATCCGTTATTTTTTAAACACCAGATATACCGCAGCAACCAGCAGCAGACAAGCCAGTGCATGATTCCATTTGAACGACTCCCCCTTAAAAGCGATTGTACTGAAACAGATGAAGACAACCAATGTAATCACCTCCTGAATCACCTTCAACTGAATAAGATTGAACGGACCGCCATTTTCCCGGAAACCGATACGATTGGCCGGAACCTGGGCACAATACTCGAAGAAAGCAATCATCCAGCTAAATAAAATCACGCCAATCAAAGGTAGATGTTCAAACCAACTGAATTGCTGTTTCATCTTCAGATGCCCGTACCAGGCACAAGTCATAAAAATATTGGAAACTACCAATAATAGAATCGTGTAAACTCCTTGCATATTTATTTTATCTTACGAGGTAAATAATCAGGTTGAATATTCGACATACTGTTCCAAAGACTATAACGAGCCTCCGGATTTATAGCTTCGAGACGTATCAACAACTCCTTCATATCCGAACGGCTGGAACCACTTTCGTACGGACAGTTCTTAATTTGTTTCCGATAACCTTTCCAAGCTGCAATACGAGTCAATTCCTTCTCCTCCACCAAACAAAGCGGACGAATAATTTCCATCTCGAACCGTTCCATCTTCAAACGCGGCGGCATGGTTCCGATAGCCCCTTGATGTGTCATGTTCATCAGTAGAGTTTCAAGGATATCGTCTTGGTGATGTCCTAACGCAATCTTATTGCATTTATGCTGTTTGGCAATGTCGAATAAGGCTTTACGGCGCATCCACGAACATAGAAAACAAGGCGATTTGCGCGTATCAGTAGAAGCATCGAAACTCGTCTCATGGACAAAGAAAGGCAAACTGTGCTCTTCTGCACAACTACGCAGGTAATCAAGGTCGGAACGATAAGGAATGTTTGACATCACGATATGCGCCACCACCACTTCAAAACGCGGACGGTATATTTTAGAACGTCGTCCCAACAAATTGAGTAGTGCAAGCGAATCCTTTCCACCCGACAGTCCGATAAGAATACGGTCACCATCGGTTATCAGGCCATAATCGTATATTGCCTTTTTTACTTTCTCTTCCACTTTGCGGAACAGGAGTTCTTCTGTTGTCAATTTTCCCATATCTTTCTTAATCGGGCACAAAATTACATATTTATACCTCGAAATGTACGCTCTACTAAAAATATTCTTATCTTTGAAACTGTATAACTATTACACAACTTAAGGTACTATGAATTGGTTATCAAATAAACTGTTTTATACATTAGGAATTACGTTACTTTGCAGCGGTTTGTATGCGCAAAGCCTGGATCAGGCGAAAAAATTATACAATGACGGACAATATGCCGAAGCTAAACCGGCTTTCGAGAAATTAGTCAAACAATCTCCGAACAACGGCTCGTACAATCATTGGTACGGAGTCTGTTGCTACGAAACAGGAGACTTGGAAGGCGCGGAAAAATATCTGGCTGTAGCCGTCAAGCGGAAAGTACAGGAAGCTTACCGCTATCTCTCCGATGTTTATTTTCAAACTTACCGTTTCGATGATTCGGCCGAAATGTTGGAAGAATACATCGAGCTGCTCACCAAAAAGAAACAGGACACGCAGCCTTTCGAGGAAAAGCTGGACTTGGCAAAAAACACCCAACGCATGGTGGATAAAGTGGAAGATATCCAGATTATCGACAGCATGGTAGTGGATAAGGACGATTTTCTTTCTGCTTATATATTAAGCGAAGAAAGCGGAACGTTGAAAAACTATAAAGACTTTTTTCAGACTTCCGAGCCTGTCAATTCAACAGTATATATGAACCAGAAAGGAGACAAAATCTATTATGCCCATTCCACCGAAGGCGAACGATATTGCCTTTTTACTCAATCCAAGCTGATGGATAAGTGGGGAGACGAGAAACAGCTCCCGATGAATATCAACAGCAACGAAGACGATAATTATCCGTTTGTCCTGTCTGACGGCGTAACGATTTATTATGCCTCAAAAGGTAACGGTTCTATTGGAGGGTACGACCTTTTCGTGACCCGCTATAATATTAATTCAGACACATATCTAGCACCGGAGCAGTTGGGGATGCCTTTTAATTCTCCGTATAACGACTATATGATTGTGTTTGATGAAGTAAAAGGGTTAGGTTGGTTTGTCTCCGACCGTTTCCAACCGGAAGGTAAAGCCTGTGTCTATTTGTTCATTCCAAACGCCGCTCACAGTCGTGTGGAAAGTGATGATCCGGAATTCAAACGTGCCCGGGCCGCCATCAAATCTATCAAAGATTCCTGGAAAGAAGGTTCCTCTTACACCGATTTAATTCGCTTGGCACATACGGAAATACCTTACGGGGAAAAGAAAATAGAAAAAGATTTTGATTTCATAATCGGGAATGATATTGTCTACTACAAACTGGATGATATAAAAAGCCCGGAAGCCCGAAGTTATTACGAAAAAGCTATCGCGCTCAACAAACAGATAAAGGAATTAAGCGGAAAACTGGATGAATTGCGTACATCATATACACAAGGGAACAAAGCCCGCCGCGAGCAGTTGAAACCGACTATTTTACAAGCCGAAGAACAGCTCAACAGCTTGCTTGAGCAGCCGGGGGAACTGGAAAAGAAAGCTCGTAACGCGGAGATAAACTATTTGAAAAACAAACGATAAATCACAACTATTATGGTGTTTGAAATAAGTATTATTATTTTCCTGATGGTAATAGCGATTCTGCTTATCCTGTTGGAAATATTTATGCTTCCGGGAATAACGGTGGCAGGAGTCGGCGGATTTATTTTTGCCGCCGGAGGACTTATTTATGCATACACCATCAGTCTGTGGACAGGACATATTACACTTGTAGCCTCGGTTATAGTTTTTGGAATAGTTTTTGCATGGTTGTTACGGTCCAAATCGTTCAGTCGCGTGGCTCTGAAAACAGACATCGACTCGAAACTTACTTCCAGCCGTGACTTGGGTATCCTGCCCGGTGATGAAGGAATAACTTTATCCCGCCTTGCCCCTATCGGTAAAGCACGAATCAAAGGGATTACCGTCGAAGCCAAGTCCCTTGACGAACTGATAGACGAAAATACACCTGTCATAGTGATGCGGGTAGATGGCTATAATGTGATTGTACAAACAAAAAAAGAAACAACAAATACTCACGCTTAAATAAAATTATATGGAAATGACCTTCGTGCCTTTTGCCCTTCTGGGCGCAGCCGTATTGCTGTTGGCAATATTCTTTTATTATGTGCCGTTCCTTCTTTGGATTTCGGCAAAAGTATCCGGTGTCAACATCTCGCTGATACAACTCTTCTTGATGCGTATCCGTAATGTTCCGCCTTATATCATCACCCGTGCAATGATTGAAGCTCATAAAGCGGGTCTGAAAACACTGACGCGTGATGAACTGGAAGCGCATTACCTGGCAGGCGGACATGTAGAGAAAGTAGTCCATGCCCTTGTTTCTGCTTCAAAAGCGAATATCGACCTACCATTCCAGATGGCGACAGCTATCGACTTGGCCGGACGTGATGTATTCGAAGCCGTTCAAATGTCTGTCAACCCGAAAGTGATTGACACACCGCCCGTAACAGCCGTTGCCAAAGATGGTATTCAGCTGATTGCCAAGGCACGTGTAACCGTTCGTGCCAACATTAAACAATTGGTGGGTGGAGCTGGCGAAGAAACAATCCTGGCACGCGTAGGCGAAGGCATCGTTTCATCTATCGGTTCATCCGAAAATCATAAAAGTGTATTGGAAAATCCGGATTCCATTTCCAAACTAGTTCTCCGTAAAGGTCTGGATGCCGGTACCGCATTCGAAATCCTCTCCATCGACATCGCCGATATCGATATAGGTAAGAACATCGGTGCATACCTGCAAATGGATCAAGCACAAGCTGACAAGAATATCGCACAGGCTAAAGCGGAAGAACGCCGTGCTATGGCTGTTGCCGTAGAACAGGAAATGAAAGCCAAGGCACAGGAAGCCCGTGCCAAAGTAATCGAAGCGGAAGCCGAAGTACCGAAAGCGATGGCAGAAGCCTTCCGCAGTGGAAATCTGGGAATCATGGATTATTACAAGATGAAGAATATAGAAGCTGATACGGGTATGCGCGAGGCTATTGCAAAACCAGCCAATAATCCGTCAAAGCCATTAAAGGATTGATATTTAGAACTCTAAATCCATAAACCAAATGATTCCTCCTTCCGAACTTATAATCAACGAAGATGGTAGTGCATTTCACTTGCATCTGAAACCGGAACAATTGGCCAACCGCATCCTTCTAGTCGGCGATCCTGACCGGGTGAATACGGTGGCTGCCTATTTCGATTCAATCGAATGTGAAGTTTCCAGTCGTGAGTTTCATACCATTACCGGTATGTATCAAGGAAAGCGTATCACAACACTTTCGCACGGTATCGGGACAGACAACATCGACATTGTAATAAATGAACTGGATGCACTTGCCAATATTGATTTCCGGACACGAACTGTCAAAACAGAGTTCAAACAACTCACATTGGTTCGTGTCGGAACTTCGGGAGGGCTTCAACCCTTTACGCCCATCGGTACTTATGTAGCTGCCGAAAAATCTATCGGCTTCGATGGAGTTCTTTACTTTTATGCCGATTCTCAACAAGTACGCGACTCCGCTTTCGAGACCGAGCTTCGGAAACAATTGGACTGGAAATTGACAGGGATACGACCTTATGTAGTTTCGGCCGATTCATCGTTGATAAAGCAAATCACGCAAAACGACATTCTCCGAGGCATTACTATTGCAGCCAACGGTTTTTATGGTCCGCAAGGACGGAAACTCCGGTTGCCGCTTGCTGACCCGGAACTGAACAAAAAGATAGAGGCATTCCACTACAAAGATTTCCGGATTACCAACTTCGAAATGGAAAGTTCGTCCCTCGCAGGATTAGCAGCAATGATGGGACATCGTGCCATGACTGTTTGTTGCATCATTGCCGGACGTGTGGACAAAAATATGAATACTGAATACAAAGGTACGATGAACGGACTAATTGAAACAGTACTGGACCGAATCTGACAACTTATCTTTTTCCTTCGTTGTTTATAAAATATAAGATATTGGATACATGGAAAGGGAACAAACATTTTTATCGGCCTTAGAATGGGGAAAACCTATTTCCAACCGAAAAGAGAAAGAAAAAATAGCCGTCCGCATCGCCTCAATGGTAAAAGACGGTGAAACTATCGGGGTAGGTTCCGGTTCGACCTCCTACCTCGCTCTTTTAAGTATAGCTCGCAGGGTAAAAGATGAAGGATTGCATCTGCTAGCCATACCTACATCACAAGAAATAAGGATGCATTGTTCTCGTTTAGGCATTCCGGTCACCAGTTTGCTGGAACACAAACCGGACTGGACTTTCGATGGCGCCGACGAAGTCGACCAGGAACTAAATCTGATAAAAGGTCGTGGCGGCGCCATGTTCAAAGAAAAGTTGTTGATTAGTACCAGTCCCCGAACCTATATCATTGCCGATTCATCCAAAAAGGTCACAAAACTAGGCAGTCGATTTCCTGTTCCGGTAGAAGTTTTTCCCGAAGCATTGATGTATGTAGAGCAAGTACTGAAAGCCTACAACCCCAGAGAAATAGACCTACGAATGGCTGTAAGTAAAGATGGGCCGGTCATTACGGAAAATGGAAATTTCATTCTCGATGTCTGGTTCGACAATATCCCGGACAATCTCGAAGCATCCATCAAATCGATTACAGGCGTTATCGAAAGCGGTTTGTTTATGCATTACAACATAACCCTCCTACAGACAGAGTAAAAAAACTGTTTCGTAAAAGAATTACACTTTAGCCTTCCCTGTGTTTCTCCCTATTTCATCCTTCATCCTTCATTTTCTCAATAAACAGCTATCACAGTGCACATTACGCTGAAGGATACCCTTAAATAATCATTCAGGCATCATTCAAATCATTCAGGAAAGGCCATTTTTCTCTTTTATTTAAGTAAAACGGGGCATATTTTCATCCGGAATATGTCGAATGCTACCTATTCCCCCCCTCTGAAAAAGAGCAGGAGGTATGTCATACAAATGACACGCTCTCTTCTTCCCCTATAGAAAGTAATAAGAAAGATATAACAAGATAAGGCAAACTATATCACTTCTTATCTTTTTCACCTGGCTCAATAAGGTTATCAACCTTGCTCAGTAACCTTAACGACCTAGGTCGACAACCTTGTTTACCCGGGAGCAAACGGAACGCAGTTGTTTCCTCAGGAATAAACTATTACTTGAAATACAATAGTTCCCTGTACTATTCATGATAAAATAAAAAGTGGTTTTGTTTATAGAAAGTGGTACTGAAGAACAGCCCTATTTCAGGAATCCCTGCTCTTCCAGCACCTTCAAAAGCACTTCGGAGAAGTGTTCGTTGTTCGCCTTTGTATAACGGACATCTGTAAAAACTTGTGCCAACGTTTCTTTGTCGTTCTCCCGTACAAACTGTTTGTTCACCTCCAATTCTTCTTTATCATGATAAAGAGCATCGATTGCTTCAGGTGTATAATCCTGATATGTCTCCTGATGGATAACAGCCTCGAGCGACAAACGCTCAGGTTGCTCTGGCATACCATCCGGATAACCTACCGTAACAGTTACAATTGGCACAACCAGACGCGGTAACGACAAGGCTTCTATAATCTGGTCGGCATTATATGCGGTCGTTCCCAGATAACAGATACCCAACCCCTTTTCTTCAGCGGCATTACAAAAACTCTGCGCAAATAACATCGCATCGATGGTTGATGCAATAAAAGTTTGGAAATTATCAAAACCTGCCACAGCATTACGCTGTTCGGCCCACTTCACAAAACGGTTGGCATCCGCACAAAATGTCAGGACAACCGGAGCTGTCGTTATCATGGGTTGGTTAAAATGAGCAGGAGCCAACTTCTCCTTGTTTGCTTTATCACGAGTGATGACGACACTATACAGCTGCATATTGCCGGTATTTGAAGCACGAGCTGCAACTTCCAACAGCTCTTTCAATAAAGTATCCGGAATATTTTCAGAGGTATATTTACGGATTGTCCGTCTGTTTTTCATACTTTCCATCATCATGTATATTTTAAGTTCCAATGCAAAGATAATCAGTTATCGAAGATATTCACCATTTGTCTGCTACTTCTTATAATAAAGCAAAAAGACAGGATATTAAATTATCAATAGCAAAGTCCTAATAACCAAAGAGGCATTTTATGACCGGAACTTTTAGATAAGCCATGAATCGCCCCATAAATATTTTCAGTCTTCCGGACGCGCCAATAGTCTTTCAACGGATCACCCACTAAAAATGTATATTTATCATCAACCAGAAGGTCATTATTTTCCATTAGCTTGACCGTTGCCACATTGGAGATTTGGTCGATAAAGAACGTCTCAGCCATATAGGTTCTATCATCCTCACGGAACAGACAGGCAAGCAGGTTCGTATTGTTCAGGTATGACTTTTGCAAAAACTCACCTTCCGGATTCTCATCAGACTGTAAAATACGGAATATCCCCATCGACATAATATATTCGATACATTTACGGATTTGAGTACTATCGAGTTTCATTTCCTGGGCAAGTTGCGAAAAGCGGGGGACTTCCGGTAGTTTTTCTGCAAGAAGAAGTAATAATTCTTTTATCTTATGCTGCATCTTATAATCCACGGAAGCTATTGCCGGCAGGTCTATATCAACCGAGTCGCGCATCAAATCCTGTAAACGGAAAAAATAAGAATCCGGGTCATCCCAATAAAACGGATAACATCCATGGTCCAGATAATTACGGAAAATAGGTGCGATATTTATTTCATCCATTATTTTCTGTGAAATCGTCGCATGATTTCGTACAATATCTTCCAGAGAATAAGGCTTAAGCTCCAAGGCCCCTTCATAATCCAAATATTCACGGAACGACATCGTTTGCAGTGTATAAAGCTCAACATCTTCTTTCAAAGCCCGTATTATCTTACTTTCGGGATATTGGGAAGAGATAGCAAATACAATATATAAATCAGGATAAGTGGCATGAAGTTTACCAATCAAGGACGTCCACCTTTCATACCGATGTACATTATCTAAAAAAAGATGGGTTCCACCGGCTGCACAAAAATTCTTGACAACCTTCGAAACTGTATTTCTCTCAAACCTGATATTATCAAGAGGCAAATACAAAGCAGTCTCCGAATCACCAAAAACTGATTTTATACGTTGAAGCAAGAGGGTGGTTTTTCCGACTCCCCTGGCTCCTTGAATACCAATCAAACGGTCATCCCACTTTATCTGACGGTATAAATAACGATAAAAACTCAGATTTACTCCTTTTAATACCTGAATATGATTTAAACGATGCATGTCCATAAATAACTGATTTGATACAAAAATAATATATAAAAGCCAATCTACAAAACCAACAGATTAAAGAGAGAAATAGTTTTTTTCGTACCTTTGTCAACCTAAACCAATAATAAAATGAAAACGTCTAAAGTTTACTTTACTAATCTTCGCACTACTCCATCCAGTAACCTGTTAGATAAAATGGAACGACTGGTGAAACGTGCCGGCATTTCGAACATTGATTTTCAAAACCAGTTTACAGCAATTAAAATCCATTTTGGCGAACCGGGTAATTTGGCTTATATCCGCCCCAATTATGCCGCTCGTATGGCAACCCTGCTCCGCAGTCTCGGAGCAAAACCATTCCTGACTGACTGTAATACGCTTTATTCGGGACGGCGTGCAAATGCGGTCGACCATTTGCAAAGTGCAATGGAAAACGGTTTCAATCCGATTTCTGCAAAATGTGATGTAATCATCGGTGATGGTCTGAAAGGAACCGACTACCGGGAAATAGAAATCGGCGGCGAATATTGTAAAGCCCCTAAAATCGGAGCGGCAATTGCCGACGCCGACATCATTATTTCGATGAACCATTTCAAAGGACACGAACAGACCGGTTTCGGGGGAGCATTGAAAAACCTTGGTATGGGTTGTGCCAGTGTAGGTGGAAAACTGGAACTTCATTCGGCTGCTCAGCCTGTTATTGACCGCGAAAACTGCAAAAGTTGTAATATTTGTGTGAAACATTGTGCTCACGATGCCGTCCATCTGGATGAAAGCCGGAAAGCTGTTATTGATTATGATAAATGCGTTGGTTGCGGACAATGTGTAGCCCTTTGCCAATACGACGGAGCAATAATGGGAAGTGGCGATACGTCCGAAAGATTGAATTACAAAATTGCCGAATATACAAAAGCCGTATTGTCGGGTAAGCCTCATTTCCATATCAGTTTCATCATGAACGTTTCTCCGGAATGTGATTGTTGGAACCATAATGATGCCGCCATTATCCCCGACCTTGGTATAGCAGCCTCTTTTGATCCGGTTGCCTTGGATATGGCTTGTGCCGACATGGTTACCAAAGCTCCGATATTGGAAACAGGCAATCGTCTTTCCGAGAAGCCTCATCATGAGCATTTAGAAAATTGTGACAAATTCCATCTGATGCACCCGGAAACCAACTGGCAAGCCGGATTGGAACATGCTGAGAAAATCGGTATCGGACATCAGAATTACGAACTTATCACTGTATAACTATTTAATTTATGAATGAGACTATTTGTGCCGTATCGACAGCACCCGGAGCAGGAGGCATTGCCGTCATCCGCATTTCGGGTCCGGATGCTATTTCTATTTGTAACAACATTTTCACCCCGCATACAGTCGGAAAAGATTTGTTCTCACAAAAAGCATACACATTGCGATATGGCAGCATTCGGCACGGGAAAGAGCTGGTAGACGATGTTCTGGTCGCTCTTTTCCGTGCCCCTCATTCATTTACGGGCGAAGATACGGTTGAAATTACCTGCCACGGTTCGGTCTATATCCAGCAACAAATCATGCAATTACTGATTAACAGTGGTTGCCGTTCCGCCCATCCCGGCGAATACACACAACGGGCCTTCCTGAACGGGAAAATGGATCTCAGCCAAGCTGAAGCGGTAGCCGACCTGATAGCATCCACCTCAGCCGGTCAACATAAATTGGCTCTTAACCAGATGCGAGGTGGTTTCAGTCGCGAATTGAAAGAGTTACGCGAACAACTCTTACATATTACGTCATTGATGGAGTTGGAACTGGACTTCAGCGACCATGAAGAACTGGAGTTTGCCGACCGTAGTGAACTCAAAGCTCTGGCGTCCCACATTGAAACGGTCATTTCCCGTCTGGCAAATTCATTCAGTGTTGGGAATGCCATTAAAAACGGTATTCCTGTCGCTATCATTGGAGAAACAAACGCTGGCAAATCTACTTTACTAAACGTTTTGCTCAACGAAGAGAAAGCCATTGTCAGTGACATCCATGGTACCACGCGTGATGTGATTGAAGATACAGTCAACATACAAGGTATCACTTTCCGTTTTATCGATACGGCTGGTATCCGCGAAACACACGATACTATCGAAAGTCTCGGCATCGAACGTACTTTTCAGAAACTGGACCAAGCTAATATCGTCCTTTGGATGATAGATGCGACCCAAGCTGTAACACAAATCGCCCAACTTTCCGACAAGGTTCTTCCCCGTTGTGAAGGAAAACAACTTATTATCGTCTACAACAAGGCTGATTTAGTCCCCACCCCAACAAGTATAGAACTTATTGATTTTCCCGACAACGTTCGTTCTATATTCATTTCCGCCAAACAGAAAGAACACATTAACAAGTTGATAGAAATGTTGGTAGAAGCAGCCAACCTCCCATCCTTTTCCCAAAACGACATCATCGTCACCAACATCCGTCATTACGAAGCCCTAACCCGTGCCCTCGAAGCTATTCGCCGTGTACAAGCCGGACTCGCATCCGATTTATCCGGTGATTTCATCTCCCAAGACCTACGCGAATGTATTTTCCACCTTTCGGATATTGTAGGCGAAGTAACGACTGACCAGGTGCTGGGGAATATTTTTGCGAGGTTTTGTATTGGAAAGTAACATGCTTATTATCAGCCATTTACACCATACAAAAGAAGGAAGTAAATGCCATCAAGATTATCATTAATATAGCTTTATGCTTTAGAAGATAATATATTGATTGTAAATCATTTACAAAAACAGTCATTTTCTAATAATCAGTAATTTAGCTTTATCTCGAAAAAAGTCAACCACAAAAATAATGCAATTTGTACCCTATCTGTACCTTAAGGCAATATAAAACCGCGACTTTTTCAGGTAAAAACACTTACCAACTTATAGGTTGTATCTTTTAGAATTATATCATATTGACAATCAGACATATACAGCATCGGAATCAGAGTGCAAAATAAAATTGATTAGGAGCATAGCGTAAAAGTTATGACTTCACATCGAACAAAGAGAATATAGACAGTAATTTATCTGACATCTTAACAATGTCAGGCATATTGTTTTTACAAGCAATTTCTTTTATCTTTCGTATAGGTTCTAACATTTCATCGTTTTTCTTTTTCTCTGTTGAGTCCATCACAGATAAAAGTGAAACCAGATAATGATATATATTATTACATAGTGTGACAAGTTGCAGAATTTGCATTAATTCTTTTGGATGGTTCATTTTATTAGCACATTGCCATCTATCACTAATATTTAATTTACCGCCTTCCCTATAATGAGTATATAAATTCCTCTTAATACAATCAAAATGCGATGTCAAAATCTTGAGATTCTTCTCTATATCATCTGATAGTGGGGTTGACTTAAATTCAGGGATTGATTTAATCCTATTCCATATACTATTCTGCCTCCGCTCTTCGTTATAACCATATAAATGAGTTAAAGCTGCTGTCTCAATTCTATATACGTGCATAAAACAGATTGACCGTTCTGTATTACTTGTGGCATTTAGATAACAATTCATTGAACAGATTAAATCATATCTCATAAAACTAACCGCTAATTGCATTTCTACAACCGATTTCGTTTCTATAAACCTATTGTAATCCATCTGTTTTGATTTTAAAAACGTAATTACTTTTTCGCAAGTCTCAAGCATTTTTTTCTGAGATTCTATTTCATCCCAAGCATTTGCTATTTGATTTGCAAGTGTAATATCAAGCTTCCCTTTATTGTTAAAAGATTCTGCAACTTTATCATTTAAGACTTCTTGAACGTTAAACTCTTCAAAACTATTTTTATAAATACATTCTCTACCACTGTGATATAATACATCTCTAATTATTTGTAAAACCGGAGATACATATTTTAGTATCATGCCGTGTATCAATAGCTGATCTCCAATTCTCTGTACATATACATCTTCATCATTCAGAGCAAGTAACTTTTTGTACATAATATCAGGTTCATCATAATGAGCTGTCATTGTCCTCAATCCAATATCGCACTTCATACCAAGCAGACGAACCTGCTTCAAAATATTTTCCAATTCTAACGAATTACAATGTAGCTCATTAAGATGTTTTATTAGATTGGTTAACACACCATTCTGATCTTTACCACCTAGATATATACACCATTCATATTGTGATAAATTGACCATCTGCATATGGTAGCGTTTAACATATATGTTACTACTTGATAACATGCTTTTCAAATTGCTATACACTTCACACATTCCAGAAAGGCTACCACTCAACAAATCAAAAATTAATTGTAAATATTTTTTTGATAAATCATTATTGCATATCTCTAATTTTACCTGCTCAATATTGTGTAATAAATATTCTGAATCTACAATTGCATTTTTTGTATTATTTATCAAAATATCAATTGTCTCCTTACTCGCAACCTTTCGTTCCTTTTTCATACTTGAACTTTTAAACCTACCTTATTTACAAAATTATAAAAAACTTATCAATTAGAGTGATCCTTATCCATAATTTATCATCATATTTCATAGAAAAAACTCTTTTTCCTCATCTATAACCACAGATAACCATCATAAGTGATATTATTAAGCTTTCAATAATCGCTAATTATCAATATCTTACCACCATAAACCACCATCAAAAAGTTATTCATCAGTTATAATCCGGTGAATGATTCCACCATTGAAACACCTGTTTCCTTTGCCGTCGAACAATTAAAAACGAGCGACATATGCAAAAAGAAACAGTAGCATTTGATAAGCTACCCGAAGCGGTGGGTGGTGGGTTATCTGACCGAACAGGTCATCGAGTTGAAAAAGATGGTAGCGGAACTCCAATCGCAGCCATTTGACAAATATGTATTGGTGGTAATTGAGGATACTTGCCATATCATCCGAAAAGTCAAGCCTACCATTTATACATTGGTACGCAAAGAGCTACTTCCTGCCTATAAGAAGGGGAAAAAACTCTATTTCTACGAAGACGAGCTTCTTGCTTGGATTGAGAATGGACGGAGAAAGAGTGCAGAACAGACATACGAAGAGATGCTTTCCAATATGCAAAGTGGTGTACGCCATAAGCCTAAATCATCTGTAAAATTTTAATGGATTGGGTTATGGATATATATTCTATCAATCCGGCATACATTATTGATGAAGCGATTGATTTAAGCACAAGATTATCTGGTACGGAATTTCCAATCAGCATATTTCCTACTCAAATTCAGCGCATCATCCGTGAGGTACACGAGCGCCACAACTACCCTACCGACTACATTGCCGCAGCCATTCTAACAGCAATAGCAGTCGGCATAAGCAACACGCACCTTGCCCAAATCAAACAAGGCTGGGTAGAAAGCCCCATCCTGTATATGGTATTGATTGGAAGACCGGGAGCTAACAAAAGTCATCCGCTCTGCACAAGCTTGAGGATAAAGCCGTACCTGTAGTTCTGATAGGTCAGTGCCGCCTCGCAAGCTTTTCTGAAGAGTGTGGGGTCCGTGCTTCTTTGCAGATGCAACAAACCCTCACAGCTACGGTAGAAGGTTTCCGCGGGGACTGTAGCAGTAGCAAAGATATATTGTATGACTTCCCCAAGCTCTTCAGTAGCCTTCTTCCCCCGGTCGATATAATATTGTGGAGACCGTTCCCGGTAAGCCTGGCAGTTGGAGGCAAGATGTTCCTTGACTAACGTGTATTTGCGGGGGGCATAATCACGGATATGGGCAGCTATGTATTCACCGCCGCAATAGATCTTGATCAGTGTACGTGTATAGACCACTCTGCTTTGGCTGCCTATGTAGGTATACGGTACAGAGTAGTAATACTTGTCACGCCCCAGATAAACACACCCGTTTATACCGACCTTCAGGCTGGCATAGTTACGTATCTCAAAGTCCTTGTCGGGAAGGGCGGACAATGTCGTCTGCTCAATGGCCCAAAACTGTTCCTCACGGCTATAGAGACGGTTGCTCATCCGTTTGCGGTTATGGGCTTTCATTTTCCTTGCCACGGCGGCATTTAGCTCTTCGAGAGAGTAGAAACGCTCGTTCCTCAGTTCTGCATATACCCGTCTATAAACAAGCTTGACATGGTCTTCCAACAATCCCTTATCTTTGGAGCGAAGAGGACGCACAGGCACGACAACACACCCGTAATGGTTGGTAAGATCTTCCAGCATGCGGTTGATTTCCGGCTCGTATGGATCAGTCTTAACTACAGCTGACTTCAGATTGTCCGTCACGATGATTTTTGGGACACCGCCGATTTCTTTAAAGTACCGGCTAATGACATAAATAAAGTCCTCGCTGCATTGGGACGGTACACAAAGGACATAGCCGTAATCCGTGGCCGGAAGACAGGCGACAAAGACTTAGATTTTGATGATTTCCCCGGTTTTCAGGTCAATGTATTCCAGCGTGTCACAGGCAAAGTCAAAGTAGATCTTTTCCCCGCCCACATACAGGTCACTTAGGACGGTGGAAGGGGTACAGACTGCGCTTTTGTGTGTTGTTTGTAATGGAAGCGGAATTATGTCAGGCCATAGCCTTGGGGATTATCTGCGATATATTCTTCCCAAAGGTATTTTAGCGTCACATGTTTACGCTTCATTTCCTGCTGCAGATATGGCAAACGGGCTTTAAAACCCTCGAAACATTCATCGGGATAAGCTAGATTCACGCCTTTCAGACGATGCTCCAGAACCGGCTCATCCAATTCCAGAAGGCCTTTGAGACCTAACGCATCGGAAGTGGCGAAACGGATGTAATTGTTCACCGTCTCTTTATTGATATCCAACTCTGAAGCTATCTTACGGTTGGGCACTCCCTGCAAATGCAGGCGTAATAGTTGTTTTAATCTTGCTCATATCTTTTGTCTTTCCTGCCATCACTTTGATTATGTTTAATGATACATAATGCAAAGGAACGAAGACAAAAGTGAACGGACATGCTCCGTTTTTGGGTAATTCCCACTAACAGTAGATAACTGGGTGAATATACTCCGATTTTAAGGCCATTTTTACCATGTCTTGAGTGGATATAGATACCGATCTTCAGGGTGGGAATGCTCCGTTTTTTCCAATTTTTCACTAATACATAATTTTGTATAGTGCCATTTTTAATAAACACTAATCCATTTTCATAAGTTTTACTTATGATTTAATAGGATTATAATTATGCCTCCATCTTTTCCAAAGCATTATTAACAACTCTAGAATTTGTCAAAAGAAGCTTATCAAAAGCATCCATTATCTCATTCATACTTTCTCCATCCTCATCATTTTTGAGTTTCTTGTAAATCCGCAGTAAAACCTTGACAACATCGTCTGTAAAATAACAGTTCTCTCCAGATAACCAATAATTATTCATACGAATATATCTATAACATTTTACTGGATATCTATTGATGCACTTTTCTATATATTCAAGTTGATCATGTAATTCTAAATGTTTTTCAGTCTTCCAGTTCTTGGATAAATTTATAAATAAATCAAAACAAATAACAGGCATTTTATTGCAATACATTTGGTATGAACGAATTACGTCTTTTCTACTATCACCAGCATATCTTAACAAAATCACTTTGGACAAACTAGAGAACTCTGTGTAGGATAAACTCTTCATGGATACCTCAACTATTTTTGCAATAACAGATTCATTATCAAAAGAAAGAATCTTCTCTAAATTATCCGAACATTTACTTGCAATTTCTTCATCTTGACGTGCTGTGCCATAGAAAAATATTTGAGATAGGAGTACATGGCTGTTCTCGTCAGACATAATTTTATTAATGTACTCGTTAATAAAAGGCCTATTTGTATTATAATAGTAGTATTGTATCGCATTTGTATTAATTAGTAATGCTGATGAACCCATATTTGAAATCAATACAGGATACAACTTATCGAATAATTCCTCATCATAATATTCTTTTGACGAAATAAAACTGATAACTTGAAGTTTTAGTTCTTCTGATAAGCCTACCTGCAATGACATCAATAATTGATAAATCTGTGTACGTCGTGCAGTAACAGAGCATATTTCTATTAATATTTGTAGAGCAATCCCTTGTGGACTATTTATTGCATCCATAAGCATATTATTGACAAGTCGTTCCAATTGATCACAACCAGAATCCACATATATTTTTTGTGGTTGAAATGGTTTGTTTATGACTTTTACCAAAATTAATATCATCTCATTCAATATTATATTCTCTTTTTTTGTATAGTATTTTGCCATTTGCTCAAAATCATGAGGATTTGACTGTATATATTCTATTACTAGAAACCGCCTAAATAAAGGAATTAACTCAATTATATCGCATCCACTGGAAAGCAAACCCAGCAATCCATTTACTTTATATGAATCCGACGTTTGTTTGTCTCCAAATATCTCAAAAATAAAATTCTTGAAATATTCCGGTCGTTCTTCTACACATGACATGAATGTTTTAGCTTGAACTCTCTCATCAAACGGCCTGTATTTACCATTACTAATAGATTCTTTCAGACGAAATGCGTTTCTCCACATTTTGATTGAGAACCTTTTATATTGTTCTTTTGATACAATTCCACCACATATATGAGCACATGATACATGATGATTAGTTTTTTCATTCTCATACTCATACCCAAATCGACGTATAAGTTCCTGCTTGCACTTTCGCAATGATGGCATTAATCCATCAGATGGCAATGTACAGCAGATTAACATCCATTTCCGCCGCCACAAATGCCAATATATCATATTGGAAAAATGTCGTTCTTTATCAGATAACCAGTCTTTTCCTGATTTAAAATTAAGCAAAAGATGTTGGTAGAATACAATTTTTTCTGAACTAAGCGTAGAATACCAGTTCTTCAACATATTAAGGAAATAATATTTAAACTCACTTTCCTCTAGGTATCTGTCTATTTTTGAGTTATCAGTCAATATCTCCCATATGTCTTTATCAAAGGACCGAGGATTTGAACTAATCGTTCTGAATGCAAGTGATAAGGACATTTCGTCATTCAAATACAGTAGTTCTTTAACCGATAATTTGACAAACGAAGGATCTTTAATGGCATATTGTTCCAATAGAGTACCAAGCCACTCATAAATTAATTCTATATAGTCATGTTGATAAGATTTAAAGACACTGTTACAGAAGTACCCCCTATACGAAACCGGAACACGTTTGTTTTTGACAACCTTTGTAAAACATCGATATAACAGCATAAGAAATGCTTTCGGATGATTATCATACAAGTCTTTACACAACTGTTCTATTAAAACATAATCATCATGTTCCTTCTTTGCTTTATTGTCACTTATAAGATAATCAAACAATAAGTTCTCTGTTTCATAAAGAGCAAAATTTAGATTGGTCTTTATAGCATCATGTACATAAAACGCCAAGTTAGATTTGTCTTTTTTTTTCATCTTAAAATACCAAGCACGAACTTTTTCAGATAAATAATCATTATGCCAATGCATAATCCAGCCGACTAGCCTTAATTTTGTGTCTTCATCTTTTATTTCGTCAATTAATCCATATACAGCATCAGCATGAGCAGAAGCATTATTGCACAAAAAACTTGCAACGGAACTATACATTTCTGATTTTAATGTCATTTCTGGCAATAAAGGTTCGATCAACTCTTCTATCATGTAAAACCACTGGTCGTCTGAGATGGTAGAGGAAATAAAGAATGCAAATAAACGCCAGTCGTATTTATAGAGACGCTTTACTATTTTCTTTTCATATCCTCGGATACCTTCGCTATAAGCAACGACAGACAGTGCTAACTGTTTTATATGACCTCTGATCCTATCGGAAAAGATAATTGTTTCTAAATCTTTCCGATACATCTCGTCAGAGAAAGCTCGTTCAAAATCCAAAAATAGTTTTACTGTAGAGCGTAATTCCAAACCTTGAAACAAATCGGGTAATTCATTGATGAATGATTTCTTTGTCGTCACATAATATCTGGCTAGGACATAATCATAAAAACTTTGATGAAAAAATGAGATTCGATGGTTTTCTAAAACTACAACTCCTTCGCTAGCCAGATAGCTAATCAAGGAGTAATCCGCTGCTTTTGTAATCCATGTAGGATTAAGCGTATCAGCAGCCTTTATTGTGCAAGAAATCTTATACAAACAAGACTCTATTCTTTCCGCAGAAACATTAGTGGGCACATCACTCAAAAGATGTTCCCACAATTCGTTATACAATTCTATGTGATTATTGTATTCGTATCTCGTATCATTTCTTATATATATTCTACAGAAAATATCAAGGTATTGTGGAACGCTAAGTGTTTTCAACGTTTGTTCGGACATTTTTGAAGGAAGATTTGCATCTAGCCTTGATATAATACCTTTCACTTCGTCTGTTGTCAATGTGGACAACTCAATAACTGATGAAGTCGCTTTCAGAGATTTAAGCGCAGCATCATATTCTAAATCATACTGCCTACATGAAATAACTATCCTCACATCTTTCAGTCGTTTTTCTTGTAATGTGTTAACTATGTTCAGCAAATTATTGAGCTTACTTCTATCGTTTGACAAATACTGTGACAATGCATCTATCTGATCAATAATCAGCACTATCTTATCCCGACCTGCTGATATCATATCAATAGAACGCTGTAATGTCTGCAATGACAATCCATTAATTTCATCATTAGTAACATTTGAACAGTCTGCTTTTATTGCCATGTTTACAATTCCCTCATTTTCCAATTTCCTGATTACCCCCTTTATCACAACAGATTTTCCAACCCCAGCTTTACCGACTAACAATTTTACAGGCGACTCATCTTTAGACAAATCTTCTTTAATCCAATTGAACAGAATGTCTGTTTCCTTTCGGGAAATATGAGAATCTGGCAGCTTAAAAAACTCGGCATGTATACTGTCAAAAACATGTTTGTGTAAAGCTATAAATTCATGACATCTCTTTATATCATCAGTTATAGACTTTTTCTTCTCTATGTATATTCGAATCCATTCCAAAATGACTTCTCGAGCATTTTTCTTTGTTAAATTCTCTTGAGATGCAAAATGATAGACATATGTCTCCTGGATATCATCCCTTTTGTTCTTACATTTGCGAATAAAATCCTCATCAATATATTTCCAATATACAATCCCATTATCTGTATCGCAAGTCATAAAGACAACAACCTCTCCTTTTATGCGCTCGGCATATGCAAGAAGAGATTGAGGGATGCTGTAACTCACATTGACATTGTTTGTGAGTTTGGGAAGATGCTTTACTTGAACAGTGAGCTTACCAATAATTCTTTCCTCATTATCAAGTAATTCAATGTACCCATCAATGTTAGGAGTGGTTCCACCTTCTTCAATGCGAGCTTTAACTTGTTGTTTAACCAAAATATTTCTGATTAAAAGAATAGACTCTTCATCTAGTTTATCAGATAACCAGGAAGACTTATTGGGAAGAAACTCTGTCTGGATATTTTTTTTCTGCATATGAGTAATTATGTATAAAGATTTTCAATAATCCACATATGAAAGAAGATACGTCTCTCAGTATGAGAGTAATTACTGTGACTCTTAATTTTATCACAAGTATATACCTTCTATGCAATTAATTTCCGTAAAAAACTTTAGCCACAAATATTATTAGTCTACAAAATGATTAGCCTAGATTATATTTCTATTGCCTTCCCTGCATCAAACGTCGCATGTTCATTATGAAAGACATATCCAAGCTGATTCGATACACATTTGGTCTTTCCGATCTGTATATCAACATTGTAATGAGAATGACCATAAATCCAGTAGTCTATATCACTATTCTTTATGAAATCTTCTAATTCTACAATGAAGGCACCATTAGCCCGACTGTCCTTGAATTTAAGACATTGCATCCGAAATGAAGGAACATGGTGTGTTACAACTATTTTCTTATCTGCTTTACTATTAGTAACAGCTGACTGTATAAACTCCAAGCATCTTTCATGTTCCTTATTAAATTCAGCAAAGGTCAAAAACTCACCATTATACAATATTCTCCGGAAATCGGATATAACCTGTTCTGTCAAATAGGCTTCACGAAAAGGGATTTTAGACCACAGAGTTGAAATAATAATATCAACAGATCCTACACGAACAATTCCATTACAATAACTATTGACATTGGAACGAATTTCTAAATGTTCTCCGTTCTTTAATGTTGCTATATCATAGTACTTGTAAAATTCGTGATTCCCCATACAAACAATAACCTGACTGTAATTATCAGAAGCCCATTGCCAGAACGGATGTTTGCTATAATTGTCATCACCAAGATAACCTATATCTCCGGCCAAAACAAGTATATCTCCATTCACTTCCAAGGGGTGGTACTTGATGTAGCTGGCATTTTCTGCAAATTCAAGATGCAGGTCTGAAGCATATTGTATTTTCATAGATTTAATCAAGTTTTAATTGTTCTATACGTTACTATTTTTCATCATTTGCAACAAAAGCATCCCCTAGAACATCCAAGTAAGCATTTATATCATCTGCAGTACTCTGGAGCGAGTCTGTCAGGGACTGGGGTGTTTTATCTATTAAATCGCGCATTTCCGCAACGAATTTACCTATGGATTCGAATATATCCTTGTCGACTATAACAGATTCATCAAAAGTCGCGGTTGCAACCAATTTCAATACATCTGTGCGATGCTTCTTTATATCTTTTGAGTTAACTTGTCTTCCGGATGCACGTTCAACTGTAAGATTCAGATAAGCCTTTATTTTAAGACAGATTAAAGCCAAAGGCGAAGCATATCTCACAGAATTTTCTATATAGCTATTCTCTATAGTCAGATTATAGTAGCCGTCATCCATCATTATAGCAGATAAACTGGAAACATCTTCTCCGGTAGGGATCGGTTCTAAGTGAAATCCTGACGGTTTACCTAATATGTCAGAATGGCGAGACAATAATTCTATCTTAACAGGATAGCCCTCATTCCCGTCTTCGAAACGATACAATTCATAAGTCGGAGTTTTTTCTTCCCCTCTCTTCCTCTTCCCTATTTTATAACCTCCATCTTTTATGAATTTCCAAAAGACTTTAGCAAATTCAGTGGTCATATTTTCAACTATCAAAATCATATCAATGTCATCCGTAGCACGAGGCTTCATGATTGTTCTGGATAATGCAACATCACATGCAGTACCACCAATAATTACATAATTATCGGTAAAATCTTTGAATGTATCTCTAAATTTATCTATTCCTTTAACCATAAATCCTAACTATTCTTTTACTTAACTTTTCAATCCCATCTTTTCCAGCATAATCTCAAGTTCCTTTTCTATCCTCGGATCCTTATCATTACGCAACGAAAGATATAATGACAATTTATCTACATAACGCGCATCAGTATCCTCTGAAGATGTTAAAGGATGATATTTCCAAACTTCCAAGATAGTCTTTCCATCCTCCTGCTTGTTCAGTCCTTTAAGTTCATTCTTTGATTTAAGCGACTTGAATGTGTCAATATCCAAAGCCACATAAGCATATCCATCAGGATTAAGGCTGGAATAATGAGCCAGGGCATTCACTCCACTGATTACTCCACAATCTACCGTATTATAAATATGATACCTCTCCCTTATCGGTGTCTGGAGCAAAGGCTCTATTTTTTTCCACAACGATACCTTACCTTCTTCAAAATGAATAACCTTTGTTCCACCATCATTTATACTCACCCGTATTAAAGACATAGCTTCCAACTGGCGGACAGCCCGACTGAGAGTAACATATTTATAAGGTAACTCCTTTTCCAGTATCGTAAGAGTATATCCATCAAGGCATTTGCATTGCAAATGATAAAGAAGAATATACTGTGCTGTTATTGCCAACCTCTCCGTATTCACTTCAGTACCAGCCTTTGCATTTATTAGTAAATATGGAAGGAAAACAAATTTGTCACTGACAATAAAATACACGCCCCGTTCAATCAACCTATTCCGTTCATAATATGCCAAAGTATCAAAAATGAATACGCATGGCATATTTTTCTTGGCTTGTATAATATCTGCCGTTACTTTGTATTGTAAAGGAGTCTGCCGTACGCTTCTTTTTGATTCAAGCACCAGAAAACTATTTCCTTGGAACTCTGCTTCATAAAAAGCATATCTTATCAGGGCATCCGTATAAATACCCTTCAATTCTCTTTTATCCAATGGATGTAAAGGAATTACCTGTCCGGCTATAATAATTTCTTTTGGATCCATCTCTTTTCGAATTTGTATATTTTCAATGTATATGCTCCATTTTCATCCTGCATGAAAACAATGCAAATATAATGAAAACATATTGATTTCAAATATTATGCATAAGAAAACGACTAAACTTATGCCTTAAAAGAAAAACTTATAAGAAGAAGTAACATTATAATATCCAATAACATTCAGTGTAGCGATAATATAAAATGCAATTAGTCTGTAGCTGTTACCACTAAAAGCAGGTAAACAAGGCCATCAGAATTTAGGCTCTACCTTCAATCGCCGTCAATACCCCCATTTTTGTATCTTTTCTTGCTAAAAATCGACATTTTTGCACGTTTTTGCGCTCTACATTTTGATATTCAGTAAATTACAAATACCATTTACTTTCCAAAATGGAGGTACAAGTCGAGAATAGTGCTAAAAATCACTAATTTACACATTATAAAATACTTTCCGACTTATAGATTATGCCATTCAGAATACAATCTCACTGATAATCAAATATATGCATACACTACATCGAAAGATATCAGTTCAATGGCATCTTTCCTCTATAAGCCAGCATCGAAAATTTCCCGATGCATAATAAAAAAATAAAATCGGAAACTAGATGCACCAAGGTGAGATCCATTTAGCCATGTGACAAAGAAATGATAAATAATTTAAGAATATGCTTTAATCAAAATCACAAAAAGAAATAACAGAGAGGATTCCTTTTATTAGACAGTTATGAAACAACCTATATTGGAAGGCTTCCTATAACAAAAAAGAAGTCGAAAATATAGCTTTTACTAACTCACCTCAATTATTAGAAATAAGACGAACAGTACGCAAACCTTGGCTATTATAAGTAAAGTTATTAATCCATCCTTAAAATTCATCCACATATGGACAAGCCTTTACTTATTTGTCTGAAATTACTGTCGCCACCGCTTTTTGAGTAATATCAAAACTGGAAAATGAACACAGATAAATTCAACAACAAGCATATCGTCCAGTTATTCGATTCGATCTTTTGACTTACTCCATTAACTCTTTTTCAAAACAAAGAAGGTGTCCTTAAGTATTTGATCGTGGCGAATGGATGATTCATATTTAATATCGGGAGAACAAGAGCAATATATATGATGCACTTTATAGCTTATAAGTACAATATATATACATCAGCTATATATATTGCTATGTATAACATTCTACAATCAATGCAGTCTATGAGCAAAGAAAATTAAATACCCACACATTATGCATCGATAATAGTTCACATTTTAGCAAGAACATATCAACAGAGAATGAAGACTCCCTTACTTTTTAGCACATTAGCCGCATCATCTATAATACTTTAGGTTATTATTTAGCATTAATTCATATCTACTCCATCAACTACGATTTAAAATCTTAAGAGACTCCATAGTTACTTCATCAGATAAATCTTGAATAGAAGTATTTTTGTGTATCTTCATCCATGCCAAAATTTCAGAACGAGAAAAACGTAAGGAATTGCCCAATTTTGTATGCGGAATACTCTGCTGGCTAGTATAACGATAGATTGTGCTGATACTTTTCCTTATTAAAGTACTCACCTCTTTAATTGTCATTTCATCCTCTTCAATAGATACATCTTTGTTTTGTTTCTCAACCTGCATCTCCATTAATTTGATGAGGTATTCTACTGCTTGTGGTAAGTTATCGTAAGTAACTTTACCAAATTTTTCATTATTCACCATAGTTCTATTTTTTAGATTTTCTACCACAAAGAAATAAAAAATATATATTCAACAGGAAACCTATAATCCATATCTAATCCTTTCTTACATATACTACACGTTTCATATTACATTATTGCAGGACCACTTGCACAATCAAACGCATAAAAATTCAATGTTCTATCGCATCAAACAGAGACTTCTTGCTAATCTACAAAGAGAATAGGATAAAAGAAGAGACAGGTGATAAACCTATTATTTCCGTTCTCAGTCTAAAGTTACTTTTCACAAAATGATTGTTAAAAATAAAATAAACATTTCAAATATCAAACATTTTCAGACATATTTCAAAGCCCAATTTATTTATATGCAAAATATATATAGAAATAAAAACGAAAAGTATTATATATAGCTTCAGGCAGAAAGAAGGAATATACACATTTACATCATTTCACATTCATACTTCACGTTGTATGATTTATTAAAATCTAATAAACAATTTAGCATATTAAATCACGAGTAATATTTATTCATACATTACGCAAATTTTCAAACTTTACAAATATCGATATGAGAAACAATACTATCAAAGTAACATTACGAGAAAAAAAAGATTGCTAATGGAAAATTAAGTTTATATCTTGATTTTTATCCTCCTATTTTCATACCCGGAACAAAAAAAACTACCAGAAGAGAATTCTTGGGTATATACATATTTAAGGAACCTAGAACTTATGAAGAAAAGAGAAGCAATATAGACATGAGACATAAGGCAGAACATATAAGATTGATAAGAGAAGAAGCTGCTAACAATTCTGATTTCAAATTCCTTAAGTCTCGCAAAACCAGAATAAGTTTCTTGAATTATTTTAAAAAGAAGGCATTAAAAAAGAATGATAAATGGATGGCTACATACAGACACTTTGAAATATTTACGCATGGAAGTTGCTCTGTAGAAGATATAAACCTCGAATTATGCAACAATTTTAAAAACTATTTGTTAGCCGCACATCAAATTGGCAGAACTAAACATTCTTTATCTCAAAACTCTGCAGCTAGTTATTTTTCTATTTTTAGTTCCTTATTAAAAATAGCATTTTTTGAAAAACTATTAGATGAAGACCCCAACCTAATTTTAGAAAAAATCTATAAACGAGACACTCTCAAATAGTTTTCAACTTCAACAGAGTTATATATGTATTGGCTGTAACTCCATGCAAAATACCAAGCCGATTGGAATCATCCGTTTCAACAATATAAGCAAAATTCTAGTTTGAGGCAGAAATCGCACAAGCCGACCATCTCTTTTCTGGCAACATTTCCGACACTATTTTTCATATCTGTCCTCCAGTCGCAATAGTTCGGAAAATAATCCTCCTGTTTCCGCCAACAGCTCATTCAAACAATTTTCATCGGAAGGAAGACCATCATAGTCTACCAGCTTAGAGACTGCCCCCTTGTTATCTACCTCATAAATTATCCAATCATCTTTAGACAAAAGCGACTTCAATGGAACGAGTCTATCTAACTCTTCCCTATCACCCTCCTTACCGGCAGCTTCCATCTTTTGTTCTACCTGCCCGGCTTTTATGGCCAAAGACAAACCATTAATGACATATGGACTCTGTGTTGTAATTATCAACTGATTTTCGCTGGACAAATTATTAAATTCGAGTAAACTATATAACAGATTTTGCTGAGAAACCGGGAACAGATTTTGCTCAGGTTCTTCAACAATATTAATAAATGCCGACTTACTAAAGTGAGACGACAATGCTGATAACGCAATTTTCCGTTGCTCATTCGTTAGACTAGAATTCGCCCAGATTAATTTTACGCCGTCATTAAATCGCCGGAATTCATCATGACTCATCTTCTGAGGATTCTCCACCTGTCTTCTTACCACATAAGCAAGATACCATGAAACCAAATACAAGGGTACTAACGATTGGAAACCACTTGATGCCTTTGATAGTTCTATTTTATAATCGCTATCATTGACATTAATCACATCATGTTGCTTATCATACTCAATATTTGCATTATTAATCGGTAATGACAAGCCATCTTTTATCTCATCTTTGGCATTATTGAATTCCGTAAGATACTCCAATAAAGAATCCGGTAAAGTCTTGAACGCCCCCACTTCTTTAATGACGCTGATAAAGTTTCTTTCAGTGGGTGCATACATAATCTGTGGTAGATGATAGGTCTGAGTCATGTACGCCTTTATCCAGAAATTCCCCTTGACGTATCGCATGGAATAAGCTCCACCCTCATATTCAATCTCAGCTACATCCACATGTTCTCTGTTAAAGAAGTAGTTTTCGATGCGATGATACCCACAATAAGTTTGCCTAAACTTTGATGCTGAAAAATCATTTATAACATAATCCCCCCTAACCAAAACCTTCTCCATCCAAGTAAAGGTGGAAATCAATTTAGCAATACAGCTTTTACCACCTCCTTGATTACCTATAAATACAGACACCTTCCTTATTTCTATCCAACCATCATTATCAGAACAACCTTCTTTAATAGGACCAAAGTTCTTTATTCTTATTCTTGCCATATTCTATATTTATCTATTGTATCTGATTTATTGTAGTAGAAACAAAGATACTATATTTTAGCTATAGACAGACGTACATGAACGAAAAACACAATTGAAAAAAATATCTTACTCCCCTGCCATTACAACTCCATTCCTTCTGGTTGTTGCCTGCTCTCCCTACTCTATTTTTTATTATAGTCCCAAAATCTCCTGTTTAAATGGGGTGAAAGTTGTAAAACTGGAACAAATGAAATAAATGTTCGCATACATATTCCAGGTAACTATATTTAAAGTATCGGAAAACATCCAAATGGTTTGATATTTCTTATCATCCTTAAAGGGGACAATCAACAAGCTAAATTTGGTTTGCACAATGAAAATAAACTGTACACGAAACAATATTGAAGTGGCGGAAGTCACAAATCTTTTTTCCAGAAATTTATATACGTGTAAATCATAGAGACTATTTTTATACTTTAATACTTGGTCAATAAGTGATTTAACTACAGATCCATTAAGAATGTATATCCATTTTTTCTGTTATCTAATTTGAAGTTATGAAGATTCCAATCTTTTACTTCGATAATCATAACACCGTAATCTTTCCTCATAATTAGGACATCTGGGCGGTCTCCATTAAGAAATGGGGTAAAATATACCTCAAACGAATCGTCTAAGACATTCTTCAAGAAGTTTAGTAAAGTCATTTCGCCTATAGTAGGCTTTACTTTAAAT
The DNA here is from genome assembly GCF_003473295.1 of Parabacteroides sp. AM08-6. Lineage (GTDB taxonomy): Bacteria > Bacteroidota > Bacteroidia > Bacteroidales > Tannerellaceae > Parabacteroides. The sequence goes on along the minus strand of NZ_QRMP01000011.1, from coordinate 57,834 downwards.
TCTTGTATCTTCTCTATTGAAGGATAAAATATAGCCATTGTATCTTAAAATACTGCTTATGGGATAATCAACCTAATTACAAATTTAATAAAATCAAGCATATAGACAGTATTTCATTCTATTTAAAACTATGAATAAAGGGAAGGAGCAAGCATGCCATTCTCCTTTATTCGTAGTTTGCTATTTTCCCTGTATTTCAGCAATAAAATATTCTTGATATCTGAAGAGCTACACCTCGTATCTTCTATACCAAATGTTATTGATGAAAGAGAAGCCGCTAATAGGATAGAGGTTAGTAACAAAAAAACATCCAGATTCGGACTCCCCGATTATTTCCATTTACTCATGCGCAAGGGATTTAAAAAGAGATTCAATATTTCCATTTTACAGACGTTTTTTTACTATTCTATTCCTACGGATAGCTTCCATTCGAATTAATATCAAATCAGAATCTGAATATCCTAACAAAGCCTCCATCTCTGCCAATTCAATCTTAAATTCGTCTGATTTTTCTAAATCCTGCAGTACCATATCACGTAATTTAGCAAGCCTACTTTCAATTTCTGGCAATCTCTGATATCTCACCCTTTGTATCTCACTTAATACTTTTCCTACAGTCCACCCATAAGGACTTTCCCAGCATTTTTCAACCTGAATATATCCTTTTTCGTCACGCACAAAAGAACGAATCTCCTCTTTATATGTAGCAAATATTATCTGTGGAGAGTGAGTTGCAAGTATAAATTGACAATTATTATTCTGGGAATACCGACGAAGAACCGAACTATAACTAGCCTGCCAATCTGGATGCAAAGATTCCTCCGGTTCATCAATCAAAAGAACTCGTCCTGTCATACTATTTATAAAAAAGGGGAAAAACTTGGACAAAACCAGTTGTTCACCACTAGACAAACCTTCAATCCCAAACTCTTCATTATTCAGATTAGTAAAGATAACTTGCTTATCTTCATTTATCCCTTTAAATCGTATTTGTATATCGAAATCCGAAAAGATGTTATCAATAAAAGTCTGAATATTAAGATATGCCTCAAAACTAGTTTTTCCTTGTACACGCACAGAATTATCAACATACTGAATTATTTCCTTTTGAAGATTACTTATAGTATTCTTGTCCTTTGTATTATAGAAAATTATCTTAGAAAATATTTCCCTGTATGCTTCATCGCTGGGAGAAATAGGAAATGTAATCACTTTCGATTCTCCATTATCATCAACAACTATATATCCTTCTATATTAGCTAAATTATTCCCGAAAATTATATCTCTAAGTATAATTGTTTTACCAGTGCCATTAGTACCAATAATCACTACTAAATTCAGAGTATTACCATCATGACAAAAGTCTATATCAAAATCTCGAAAAACTTTATATGCGTTAATATGGACATGCTTTATCTTCATATATTTATTATTAAAATTGCAAAGTTATGCGATAACACACAAAACAAAATATTATAAAATTCTCATCTAACTCTTTGTGGTATTTATCCCTATCATATTTCCCCATATAATACTATTAAATACCTGTTATTTGTCTCTTCTCACCAATGGAAGAAGATACCTTGCCACAAGCTCTTTCTTCTGCTCTATATTCATCTTATTTCTTCCCTTTTCTATGATTTCACGAGCTAACTCACCTTTATGGCCTGCAATATATCTCTGCTGTTTGCCATCAATAGTCGCTACAATTCTAAAATCATGTTTGGATGTTTCAATTATATGAACATCCGAAACCCTGAAATTATCAGAAGTGACATACGGCTCGACAACCGTAGGTCTATAATTTTGCATGGATTCAGAAAAAGAATCCGGTACTAGTTCTGACAAGTGCTGCTCTATACGGTCAGCCCAATACTCATTCACACCATATTTTTGCGCAAGACGATGGAAGTGGCTAATAGCTGTAGACACCTGATTAATGATAGATTTCCCGTTCTTAATGCTATTCATTTTAGCGAATTGAGTAAGGTCGGCTACAGTAATATCTTTGTTTTTCCCTAATAAAGTCAGCGAATGCACATTTTCGTAGGCCATTCCATCAAGATTGATAGTGAAAGTCAAGTCATATGCAGGTGTTATATGCCAATCTCCATCCTTATTCATCATAAAAGAAAAATTTTTCGTATGATCGTCCACGTTGGCGCCCAAAACATTAAAAACCACTCTACGAAACAACTCCGTCTGTTCGGTTACAGATATATTTAATTTACGGCATACTTCAAATAAATCTTCATAACTATCAGAACCAGGATTCATGGCAGCCAGGGTTTGAGTATGTATCTTTGTTCCCCCCACCCGGTCGTATCGCTCTGTCAAGAAATGAAATTTACCATCTACCTCAATCAACCTTGAAGGCATCATATTTATACCAGCCTCTATCGCCATCTCATAATAGGTCATTTCCACATTTGTAAATGGGAAATCATTTCCTTCGGCAAACTTCAAGATATAGTAAGTGTATCCCTCAGGTAACTCCACTTGCCCTGAACGAATATCATGGGTTTCTTCATTGATAGCCACAATCGCCTTCGGATGTTGCCCTCCGGCAGATGTACCCACTTCATATAAACTTTGAAGCGTTAGAGACTCTTCTGGTAATACTACGGCTTGTTCTCTTTCTTCGAATATCTGTTTCGCCAACAGATATAAACTATTAATCTGAATATCTGTAGGATGGTCTAAATTTGAAGTAGCAGGTATGAACTCAAACGCTCCCATACCTCTTTTCCCAATAAATGACAATCTGTCCACTGCCGACAAACTACGGAGAGAAATATGGTTTTGTGCTGCCCAATAGTCGAACAGTTGATTCCCCCACCTATCAGGCAAAGAATCTGCGAGGAATTCCGGCAGACCTTTATACAAAGAGTCTTTATTACCGGTAACGGGCATACCTTTCCCTGCAGGACCTTTAATAGAAGCTTTCAGCGGAGCAATATCGAGTCCCTTCTTTACGAAAACAGGGTTATAATTGAAAATAGCGCAATTGCTTCTGTCATCCCAATATAATCGTCCTACTTCATCACCCCAAAGCATTACTTTTACAATATTATTTTGCATGTCTCACTCGTTTAGGTTTCTTTCTCATAATCTTCTCCATCACATAAGAGGATATAGGAATCTCCGGTAGCAAACCATTTACTTGCTCCAAGCAATCCAGCACTCTCAGAAGTGCCAAGAAGTTACCCATTGTGATATTGTACGCTTTACCATTCTCAAATTGACGAACTGTGATAAGGCTTATGCCAGCTTTCTCAGCAACTTCTTTCTGAGTAAGTTGGTACGACAACCTATATTCCTTAAATCGTCGGCCTAACTCCATTATAATTTCTGAGTTAGACATCCCTGTTATGTTGTTAATCACATTCATATCACAAAGATAAATAAATTATCTCTTAAAGCAATTTATAAGAGATAAAAATAAATATATTCACTTTTATAACTTCATACTTCCCGCTTCATGACCAATTCTTCAGAGTTTATTTTAGCATCATTCCGCTACTTGAACATCTTATCTGAGTATTCTATTTTAGAATCTCAGTAATCAAAAATGACCGGCGGTTGTTCCGCACGCTGTATGCTAGCGATATATTGTGCCAACTTTCCTATAAAGCAAAGAGAATCGTGTTCCCAAAAACAACGCTTCAACTTCTTAACAAATTAACTTTCAACTAATTTGCATACAAACTATTTAATTACTACATTTGCGCTTGAGAGAAAAAGAGATACAAAAGAATGGATTTCCTCAAAAATATAACATATAGATTTACAGCAGTTTACATAATACTATATTCTATATAGTTATCACATTTTAGGAATTCCCAGAAGTTGTAGAAATTCACAAAACATTAATTATCAAACATTTAACGCTGATATTCCTTGTATCCTATTTGTATCTAACAAAATATTAACTACTGATTATCAACAATTTAAACAAGGAGTAAATTAACTGCATCGGCAAATAAAAGAACACATCAAATCTTCTTATTTTTGTATTTATTAGAGGGTTATGTTAAGGCAAACCGAGACATAGAATAAAAGAAAAGTAAAAAGATAACATAATAAAAATCATGACTGACAAACTGGACTTATTATCAAAAGAGGAACTTAAAGATTTAGTAAGGATATACGCAAAAAACATCTATGCGCTTGACGGGGTGTGGTTTCAATCAGTGGAAGAAAAGAGCGGGATGGATAAAGCAATGTTACATGATGGGAACGCATGGATAAAATTTACCCGTACGGAAGCCAAAAGGATTAAGAAATTCCTGAATCTTCCGGATATGGCAGGCCTTGAAGGCTTAGAGAAAGCATTAGCCATCAGGTTCTCCGCTTTGTCGAATCCTTCAGTCAGCATTTTTAGGGAAGGAGATACGCTTATATATCGTATAAATGAATGCAGGGTACAGTCTGCCCGAAAAGCCAAAGGCATGCCGCTCCATCCTTGTGCCCCGGTTGGTTTTATCGAACATGAAGGATTTGCACGTGTTATAGATGAAAGAATCGTTACCGAAATGATAAGTTGTTATCCGGACGTTACCGAGCAGGGATGCGCCTGTTGCTGGAAATTCACATTAAAATAATCCGAGCGTCAGTTCAGACCGATACAAATTTTCTTATCTTTGTGAAATAATCAAGAAAACATAATAAATAAACCTATGAACCGAACAATAGAAGAAAAAGCCGCGCAAATGGTCGCTGCTGCACAAGTTATTACAGTAGCGTCTATCGACGAAAACGGTTATCCGCGTCCAGTGGCGATGGTGAAACTCAAAGATGAAAACGGGGCGATTTATGTTTCGACGGGAACGAGTTCGGCAAAAACAGCTCACTTCAAAGCCAATCCCAAAGCCGGCGTTTCTATCGTGAAAGGCAGTAGCAGCATTGTCTATACGGGAGAAATGGAAATTATAACGGATGAAGCCGTAAAACGTTCTCTTTGGAGCGACTGGATGCTCGAGCATTTCCCAGGAGGAGTGGAAGACCCGGAATACTGCGTGTTGAAATTCACTCCGAAATCGACTACTTATTGGATTGACAACGAATTTATGAAAGACGGGAAATACATGAACCTATATTGTCAGAGTTGCGGAATGCCGATGCAGACTCCTGAACAATTCGGGACAAACAAAGACGGTTCCGCCAATCAGGAATATTGTTGCTATTGCTATAAAGACGGAGAATTTGTACAAGATTGTACAATGGACGGAATGATTGAACATTGCATCAAGTTCCTTGACGAGTTCAACGGAGGTAGCGATACCCAATTCACAAAAGAAGAAGCTATTGCTCAAATGAAAAAATATTTCCCGACACTCAAACGGTGGGCTAAAAAAGAATAAGACATAGAGGGCTATAAATTCATATCAAGGGACTTTGTTATTTACGTATATTACCTTTGTAATATCGACCTCTTCGATAAATCTTTTATCATGAGAAATAATCAACAATGTCCCTTGATAATTTTTAATGGTGGTAGCCAGTATTTCGAAGCTCGACAAATCAAGATTGTTTGTCGGTTCATCAAGAATAAAAGTATCCGGCATATGATTGGAAATCATTAAGCAACAAAGATATAGCCTCATCCTCTCCCCTCCGCTTAACACATGACAAGGCTTATCCCACATCTGCTTCGGGAACAAGGCCCGATGAAGCCTGAGCTTTATTTCGTGGTCTAAAAGATTCGAACGATTATATTCCTGTGCCAATTCCAATACAGTTTGTGAAGTCTTGACTTTACTATACTCTTGGTCAAGATAGACAAACGAGAAATCGTTCCTTATAATCTTTCCAATGCTTGGGGACAATTCACCTATCAGCAGTTTCAGAAGTGTCGTCTTACCGCTACCGTTATCACCTATAATATGAATCCGTTCACCACTACGGATTTCAACATCAAGTGGAACATGCCAAAGCAGTCCCTTTCTTTCATATTTAAAATTAATTTCATGAGCCGAAACCAACAGCTTTCCATTATGCAATTGTGCATGATTGAAATCAAATTTCAATTCACTTTCCGCATTTTGCTTCTGGCGCAAATCATTCAAATTCCGACAATTCCGGTCGATTATATCAGCCTGCTTACTCTTTAATTTAGCTTCTGTATTTTCACCCTTATCCTGCCTGCCTTTAAGAATGATGCGAGGTTGGCCTGAAGTCTCTTTTGCTCCTCGATTCACCCTTCGCTCTTGGTTTTCTTTTACTTTTTGTGCTTTTTTACGGGCCAATCGCAATGCTGTTTCTCCGGCATCGATTTGATTAATTAAGGCTTGTGTCTCTATCTCCTTTTGTGCTTTATAGAAATCGTAATTACCTCCATATAATTTCAAACCTTTCGGGGAGAGTTCGTATGTCTCTTCAAGCAAATTCAACAATGCGATATCATGACTTACAATTATGATTGCAGCTTTACTACCGGCTATAAATTCATAAAGTTTCCGACGACTCGTATAATCGAGATGATTAGTCGGCTCATCAAGCAAGATAATACCCGGATTATGAATGGCTATTCCGGCAAGAAATAATTTCGTTTTCTCGCCGCCGCTCAATGAATCAATAGGTGCATTCAATTCCATATCCGACAATCCCCAAGCATCAAGGGCAATGCGGCAACGGGATTCGATATTCCAATCATCAGCCAATATATCGTAAAGTTCATGCTTATCGCTACCGTTGCAAATTGCATGTAATGCCTCTATCTTATCAGACACACCTAATGCCTGGGTTATGGATATTCCCGTTATGCCTATTTGTTGCGGAATATAATAAGGAGTGGATGCGCAACGGATACTGCCCGAAGAAACCTTTAATTCTCCGGCTATCAGTTTTAAAAGTGTAGATTTACCGGTCCCGTTATTTCCAATAACAGATACTTTTCCACCTGTTGCCACAGATAGATTTACACACTCAAATAATGCTTGTTGATTATAGTAGTGATAAGATACACCACTAAGGATAATACTCATAATGTAGACAATTAATAAGAAGGGTCTTATATCAAGACCAATTAAACCGAAATATATTTTAAAAACTTGTGGCGTCGGTATAATTAAAAAACCAACTATTAATTGTTTATTCTCATCGGAGTACTTTTAAATTCGAGTACAAACGTAACAGTTCTGCTTCAATCCGCCAAATATTCTTTAATGTTTTCTGAAAATCCTGTGTTTATCACCCACACGCCCGTTTCATATTTCGTCATAACATCCAGGGATTAACACTGCTTATCCTTTTTTCCGCTACAGCAAGGGCCAGAAGCATTACAGCCTAATTTTTATATGAAAAAGAACCGTTTTATCGAAGAACATTCTTAAATTAGCCCCCAAAACAAAGAATATCATATTATGGAAAAAGATTTTGATTTCTCTACAGTTCCCTACCAATACCCGTTATGCCTCAACCGACAATGTCCGAAAGCCGCTAACTGCCTGAGACAGATAGCCGAGCGGCACATGCCGGACAGTACCGCATATTGCTACATAGTCAATCCCCGGCATCTTGCCACTTTAGAAGGCGATTGCCCCTACTTCCGCTCCGATAACAAAATACAATACGCAAAAGGTTTTATCGGATTTCTGGAAAAACTGCCGCACAGGCAAATGCTACAAGTCAGCAACACCCTGATAGCCTGCTTCAATCGCCGGACCTATTTCCGCGTCCGCAAAGGAGAACGCTTGCTCTCGCCTGCCGAACAACAAATTGTAGCGGACACCTGCCGGGAGTGTGGCGTTAGCATTCCCGTGGTATTTGATGCCTACTTGGAAGATTACGACTGGTAGTTTACTTTTTTATTTGACGGTTTTTAACCGAGTCAACCTGCCTTACATATAAGACGGAAAGTAGTCAACGAAAATCGTTAACACACAAAGGTCAACCTTTATTATGTTTTAGTTTTAACCGAGTCAACCTGACTTATATATAAGACGGATAGTAGTCAACGATAATCGTTAACATACAGCCTCTTCATAGTGCCATGCCGATGGCACAAGAGTGCCAATAAGGTGACACTCCTGTGCCACAGTATTGGCACTCCAGTGCCACCCTATTGGCATTCGTCAGCTCAACAAGCTTTCACAGGCACAATTCAGGAACAAATGGCCCATTTCCCCTATCATTTTGTTTAATTAACATTCCCGTATGCAGCTTTTTCCGCTAAAATTGCATTTGTATTAATGTGAATCAAAAATAATCTGTTAAACAACTAATAAAAAATAGGACGCTTTATGAAAGGGCTTTTTAGTTTCAATAAAATGTTTGCCTCGGTGATGATGGTTGCGGGGTTGATGATGTTCCAGTCTTGTTCGGACGACGATGGCTACAATTACGCGATGGTATTTCCCAACGCGCTGGTAACCGTCAAACCGATAGACAACAAATCCTTCTTCTTGCAATTGGACGACAGCACAACGTTGCTGCCGGTAAACGTAACCTCTTCCCCTTATGGAGACAGGGAAGTGAGAGCTTTGGTGAATTGCCAATTGGTAAACGAACCATCCGAAGGCTACGACAAGGCGGTACATATCAACTGGATTGACAGTATTCTGACAAAAACGATTGCTCCCGACTTGGACTTGAACAACGACTCGGTATACGGCAACGACCCGGTGGAAATAGTCAACGATTGGGTGACTATCGCCGAAGACGGTTATCTGACCCTCCGTTTCAGAACCAGATGGGGAGGCCAAAACAGCAAGCCCCATTACGTCAACTTATTGGCAAGCCAAGACCCGAACAATCCTTACGAAGTGGAATTCCGCCACAATGCATACGGGGATGTATACGGCAAGCCGGCAGACGGACTGGTTGCTTTCAAACTGGACGCTCTCCCCGATACGCAAGGCAAAACCGTCAAGCTGAAATTAAAATGGAAATCATTCAGCGGCAACAAATCAGTGGATTTTAATTATTGCACACGCAAGTCGACTCCGGCTACTGCCGAGATTGCAGCCGAAAGAAGCGTTTTAAAACTACAGTAAACTACATTACATATATTCATTCAAAATACGGGTGAGACTGATGGGAAACATCATCCACCTGTATTTTTTTTGTTCTTTATGTCCTAACATAACAATCAATTATCAAAAAGTTATTATCTTCGCTCACAGATTAACTACAAATATTGAATAATTTATGAAGAAAAAAAGTTTAACATTATTAGTGGCTACGACTTTAGCCAGCAGTGTCTTATTCTCTTCCTGTATCGGTTCTTTCGGATTGACAAACAAATTGCTGGATTGGAATAGAAACATTGACAGTAAATTTGTGAACGAATTAGTTTTCATTGCATTCTGGATTGTTCCGGTTTATGAAATATCCGCACTTGCCGATGTCTTGGTATTGAACTCCATCGAGTTCTGGAGCGGCGACAACCCTGTTGCCGATGCCGGAAATGTCAAGACTATCGATACTAAAGACGGTGTCTATACCGTAGAAACCAAGAAAGACGGTTATCATATTCAGAAAGAAGGGGAAGAAAAAGCTATCGACCTCGTATTTGACGAAACGGATAAAAGCTGGAGTGTAGAAGCAGAAGGCGAAGCAACCAAGCTGCTGAAGTTCAACGGAAAAGACGAAGTAGTAATGTTCCTTCCGGACGGCAAAGAAATGAATGTAGAATTAAACAAGGCAGGTGTGCTTGCTTTCAAGCAGGTTGCCGAAGGTTATTCATACTACGCAGCAAGATAATTGGATATTGAATAATGGGAAAAGAGGGTGTTGCTAATGAAACATCAGCAGCATCCTCTTCACTATTCAACGAACAATGTGCTAATCTAAATAAAAACAATACATATGAAACACAAGATTCAAAAAACTGTAATCTCCGGAATGTTGGGCTGCTTCGTACTTGGAACAGTGCTGGCCGACAATCCGGCAAACTCTCCTCAAAAACCTTACTGGCAGGATGTACAGGTTGTTGCGGTAAACAAAGAATTACCCCGTACCTCTTTTATGACTTACGGAGACCGTGCGACGGCACTTTCTTCCCGATATGAAAAAAGTCCGTTCTATTCTTTACTGAACGGTACATGGAAATTCTATTTTGTCGATTCCTACAAAGACCTTCCGGCTAACATCACAGAGCCTTCTGTCAGTACAGCCTCGTGGGACGATATTTCTGTTCCCGGAAACTGGGAAGTACAAGGTCATGGCGTCGCTATCTATACAAATCATGGTTACGAGTTTAAGCCGCGTAATCCGCAACCTCCGCTTTTGCCGGAAGCAAATCCGGTAGGTGTATACCGTCGCGACTTTGAAGTACCGGCAGGTTGGGATGGGCGCGATGTCTATCTGCACATAGCAGGAGCAAAATCCGGATTATATGTATATGTAAACGGAAAAGAAGTTGGTTACAGCGAGGACTCTAAAAACCCTGCGGAATTTCTGATTAATAAATATCTGCAACCGGGGAAAAATGTTCTTACATTAAAAATATTCCGCTGGAGTACCGGTTCTTATTTGGAATGCCAGGATTTCTGGCGGATAAGCGGAATTGAACGCGATGTTTATTTATGGTCGCAACCCAAAATAGGTATCAACGATTATCGTGTCGTTTCTACATTGGACGATACTTACAAAAATGGTATTTTCCGTCTGGCTGTAGATATTAAAAACCATACGGACAAAGCAAAAGACGTTGACGTTTCCTACGAACTGCTGGACGCACAAGGAAAAGTTGTTGCTTCTGCTGAAAACAAACTTTGGGTTAGCGCCAACAGCCAAGCCACAGCCTCTTTCGATAAAGACCTGAACGAGGTTGCCGCCTGGAGTGCGGAATCCCCGAACCTTTATAAACTTCTGATGACAGTCAAAGAAGATGGCAAAGTAACGGAAGTAATCCCGCAGAACGTAGGTTTCCGCCGGATGGAAATTAAAGAAATCGACCAGATTGCCGGCAATGGCAAACCTTATGTCGTCATGTTGTTCAATGGGCAACCTGTTAAATTTAAAGGCGTGAATATCCACGAACACAATCCGGAAACCGGCCATTATATGACAGAAGAGTTGATGCGCAAAGACTTCGAAATCATGAAGAAGAATAACATCAATGCTGTTCGTTTATGCCATTATCCGCAAGACCGTAAATTCTATGAATTGTGCGATGAATACGGTTTGTATGTCTACGATGAGGCAAATATCGAGTCGCACGGTATGTACTACGACTTGCGAAAAGGAGGTACGCTGGGCAACAATCCGGAATGGCTGGTACCGCACATGGACCGCACCGTAAACATGTATGAACGAAACAAAAACCATCCGTCCGTAACCTTCTGGTCATTAGGTAATGAAGCCGGCAACGGGTACAATTTCTATCAGACTTATCTCTTCCTGAAAGAAAAAGAGAAAACGATGATGAATCGTCCGGTCAATTACGAACGCGCACTCTGGGAATGGAATACCGACATGTATGTTCCGCAATATCCAAGTGCCGGATGGTTGGAAGCAATCGGAAAAGAAGGCACTGACCGCCCGGTAGCTCCTTCCGAATATTCACATGCGATGGGTAATTCCAACGGTAACCTCTGGGACCAGTGGAAAGCAATCTATAAATATCCGAACCTGCAAGGCGGATTTATCTGGGATTGGGTAGACCAAGGCATTCTGCAAAAGGACAAGAATGGCCGCGAGTTCTGGGCTTATGGAGGCGATTTCGGTGTCAATACTCCGAGTGATGGTAACTTCCTGTGCAACGGTATCATAAATCCGGACCGTAATCCGCATCCGGCAATGGCTGAAGTGAAATATGCGCACCAAAATGTGGGTTTCGAGGCTGTAGACTTGGATAAAGGAGTGTTCAAAATAACCAACCGCTTCTACTTCCTGAATTTGAAAGATTATATGTTGAGCTACACAGTCAAAGCGAACAATAAGATTGTGAAAAGCAATAAAATGTCTCTCGACTTGGCTCCACAGGCAACAACCGAAATAACCGTTCCTATAGCCGGGTTGAAGCCGCAGGCCGGAGTTGAGTATTTCGTTGATTTCGCGGTGACGACAATCAAGCCGGAAGGAGTTGTCCCTGCCGGATACGATATTGCCCACGACCAGTTCCTATTGCCTGTTACAGCCGATAAGAAAGCCTATAAGGCCAACGGCCCGAAACTGAATGTTTCGACAGAAGGTGATAACTTGACAGTTTCTTCTTCCAAAGTGAACTTTGTATTCGACAAAAAATCAGGTATCGTAACCTCCTACAAGGTAGATGGCACGGAATATTTCAACGAAGGTTTCGGTATCCAGCCTAACTTCTGGCGTGCTCCGACCGATAATGATTATGGTAACGGTGCTCCTAAACGTGAACAAATCTGGAAACAGAGCAGTAAGAACTTCAATGTGACAGACGCAAATGTTCAAATGGACGGCAATAATGCCATTATCAATGTAAATTATCTGTTACCGGCAGGAAACCTTTATATCGTAAACTATAAGATTTATCCGAACGGCACAGTTAACGTATCAGCCCGTTTCACTTCCACAGATATGAATGCCGCAGAAACAGAAGTTTCCGAAGCGACCCGCATGGCAACATTCACACCAGGGAAAGAAGAAGCGCGAAAAGCAGCCTCCAAGCTGAATGTTCCACGTATCGGCGTACGTTTCCGTCTGCCTGCCAACATGAACAGTGTGCAGTATTTCGGACGCGGACCGGAAGAGAACTATTGGGACCGTCAAGCCGGAACATTAGTCGGCCTCTATAAAACAACTGCCGATGAGATGTATTATCCATACGTTCGTCCGCAGGAAAACGGTCATCATGGCGACACTCGCTGGGTATCTCTAACAGCTGGGAAAGGCAAAGGTTTGCTCATCGAAGCAGACAATGTGATAGGCTTTAATGCCCTGCGCAACTCAATCGAAGATTTCGATGATGAAGAACAGGTGAACCTCCCGCGCCAATGGAATAATTTCTCTCCTGCTGAGGTTGCCAATCACGATGAAGAAAGTGCGAAGAACACACTTCGCCGTCAACATCATGTAAACGACATCGTGCCACGCGACTTTGTTGAAGTTTGTGTAGATTTGAAACAAGAAGGCCTGGCCGGTTACGACAGTTGGGGCTCACGTCCGGAACCGGCTTATTCGCTTCCGGCAAATCGCGAATACAACTGGGGCTTCACTTTAATCCCCATCAATAGCGAAAGTAGTGTACAAGGAAAAACAGGTTATAGCTATTAAGTAAAACCTGATAGGATTTATGTAGAAGGGCCGTTCCAATGGAAAAAGGAGCAGCCCTTCTCTTTTTATACGAACTTATCGGCAAATTGACAAATTCAACGCATTTTTCCGGTTTTATCTATCATTTCACTAAAATCCTATTATATTTGTAAACTTATAAGTTATTTAGACCATGAAGCACGTAATATTTTCTTTATTATTGATTTGCATTGTTACCTGCAATCAAGTTTTAGAAGCACAAGTACCCATCACCCCTTCTAAGGATGAACTGTATTGTCCTTTTAATGATTCGGATATAAACAAATTTAAGACACCCGGCAAAGTATTCTATCCGGAAACCTGGTTCCATTACATCGGAGGAAACGTTTCTATTAAAGGTATTACTACCGATTTGGAGGCGATTGCCAATGCAGGATTCGCCGGAATTCATTTATTTCACGGGCAATTTGGCGGCCCTTGGCCCGGAGTCGACCCCCAAATAGCCTGTCTCAGCCCGATGTGGGATGATATGGTCAAACATACGGCGCAAGAATGCCGGCGGTTAGGATTACGATTCACAATGCAAAATTGCCCGGGATGGGCCATGTCCGGCGGGCCTTGGATAGAACCGTCCAATGCTATGCGGCATCTGGTCTGGAGCCGGACAGATATAACGGGAGGCAGCGAAATAAGTAAAAGCCTTCCTACCCCCCAACCCAGTAATGAAGATTGGAGAGATTATAACGACTTAATGGTCATAGCCTTCCCTACTCCCATGGACGATGATGAGCAACCGTTGAAACCGGTTTCATTCAAAAGCAATAAGGAGGGAGAGAACTGGGAAAATTACCTATTGGGGAAGTCTGACAAATCTATGCATTTGTCTCCCGCTACAGATAAAAATCCGAATTGGCTGGAAGTGGAATTCCCACAGGAAGTTACAATTCGTACACTGGAATTTCCCTCCATCAACGAAGCAAGTCATCCTTGGTGTTTTGAACCGGGAATCAGGGTCAAGGTGGAAGCTTATTTGGCAAACGGAACTATTCAGGAAATATTAAATACGGATTTGCCTCAAAGTGACTGGCAAGAAAATTATCCGATTTCGTTAGCTTGTTCGGAGACTAAAGGAGCTAAAAAATACAAGATTTCCATTATTAACCAACATGATATTTCACTTAGATCACTTCGTTTATTTACCGCCTCGCGGAAAAACAACTGGGAAGCAGAAGCCGGATGGCTTTTGAGAAGTATCGAAAGAAGCGGAGATTCCAGACAACGTGCTCCCGAAACATTCTTGAAATCGGCACAAATGATGGATATTACAGCCTCGATGGATAAGCAAGGGAATTTAAAATGGAAAGCGCCCAAAGGTAAATGGACGGTTTTACGTATCGGACATGTCAACACCGGTCAACGCAACTCCCCCGCTCCTCCCGAAGGGACAGGATGGGAATGCAACAAACTTTCCACAGAAGGCTCCAATGCTCATTTTGCCGGATATATCGGCCGTCTTTCCGGCAAAAACGGTCCGCTGGCAAATGGATTGCTGAAAGGAATGCTGATGGATAGTTGGGAATGCCGTACACAGACGTGGACTGCCGGTCTGGATAAAGAATTCGAACAAATGACAGGCTATCCGTTACAGAAATGGCTTCCCGCTATTTTCGGTTATGTAGTAGATGACGAGGAAAGTACTTTCCGCTTTTTATGCGACTGGCGCATGGTTATCAATAAGCTTTTTGCCTACAATTTTTATGGGAATATGGCGAAATTGGCGAAAGAGAATGGTTTGTCCATTACGTATGAAACAGCAGCCGGAGATGTTTTCCCCGCCGATATTCTGGAATATTTCAAGTTTGCCGATGTCCCGATGTGTGAGTTTTGGCAACCTTTGATGGAAAATTTCGTAGGTTCACTTAATTTCAAGCCTATTAAACCAACAACTTCGGCTGCTCGTATATACGGCAAACCCCGTATAGCGGCAGAAGCATTCACCTCCTTCAATCATACTTGGGACGAACATTGGCAAATGTTGAAAGAGGTCGCTAATATTAATTGTATAGAGGGGGTTACACATTTGGTATTCCACACCTATACACATAATCCGCAGGTAGGATTCCTGCAGCCCGGAACCTCTTTTTCCGGCGCCGGAATAGGCACACCGTTTCTACGCGGACAGACTTGGTGGAAATATATGCCTGAATTTACTACTTACCTGGCTCGTTGCAGTTATCTGCAAGAAAGAGGTATTCCTGTATCGGATGTGCTTTGGTATTTGGGAGATGAAATAAATCATAAACCGGACCAAAAGGCTCCGTTCCCGGAAGGTTTTAAATATGATTATTGTAATCCGGACGTATTGCTGAACCGGCTTACTGTAGATAATGGCGATTTGGTGACACCGGAAGGTCTCCGTTACCGGGTTCTTTGGTTGCCGGAAGTACCGCGTATGCGTCCGGAAACAATAGAGAAATTGCAAGCACTTATCCAAGAAGGAGCTACCGTAATTGGAGAAGCTCCATTCGGACTGGCCACTCTTTCAGGGGGAAAAAGTGCACAAAAACGCTTTGATAAGGCTGTGAAAAGTATATGGGGAAATACTTCTAAAACAGGTATTCGCCAAGTAGGAAAAGGCCGAATTGTCTCCGGTATCAGTTTGGCGGAAGCTTTAAAACAATTGAATATCGAACCGGATGTGAAAGGTTCAAAAGCTTTATGGTTACATAGAAAAACAAACAATGCCGACTGGTATTTTGTTACAGTTCCCCAAAACGAAAGTTTCCGGGGAGAACTGGATTTCCGTAACAACGGCTCAGTCGAAATATGGGATCCGATGACAGGCGAAGTATCTCCTGCCATATCTGAAAAAAGAGGCGACCGTACCTCTGTTAAGATAGACTTGCCACAAGCGGGGTCTTACTTTGTCGTATTCCGTAAAGACAAACCGGAAAACGGGGTAAAAAGCGCAATGGAGAAGAAAGTCACAGGTACAATTTCTCTCGACCAACCTTGGGAGCTTAAATTCCCGGCCGGATGGGGAGCACCTGCCAGTATCCAAATATCGGAATTGAAGCCGTGGAAAGAGTTGGATGTTTCCGCAGAAGCAAAGGCATTTTCGGGTACGGTAGAATATTCCTCCACATTCAATGTGGATAAGCTTCCGGATGCTCAATTCATCCTCAATTTAGGAAAAGTGGATATGATTGCAGAAGTAATCCTAAACGGTAAACCGGTCCAAACAGTCTGGACTTCACCTTATCAGGTAGACATAACAAAGGCCGTTCAATCCGGGGAAAACTCACTGACCGTAAAAGTAACAAGTACTTGGTTCAACCGGCTTGTCTACGATGCGGCTCAGCCTGAAGCCGAACGGAAAACATGGGTTTTAAGATGGCCGGATAAAAATGAGCCGTTAAGAGAAAGCGGACTTCTCGGACCTGTGGCCATTACTGTTAAGAAATAAAATGAATGAATGTTTGTAATCTTATAGACCAATAAATATTTTTAATTTTAAATTTACAACAATGAAGTGTAAAGTCATTTTGTCTCTACTAATTATGAGCTTTTTATTCAGCTTCCCACAAAAAGGGACAGCCGACAACCCTCTTTATTCAAATAACAGGTATCCTTTAATTCAAAAGCCCTATATGGAGCTGCCATTAGGCAACATCAAACCCCAAGGATGGCTTCTTGAAATGCTTGAACGGCAGAAAAAAGGAGCTTCCAGCCAAATGGACATCTTATATCCGGAAGTAATGGGTCCCCGAAACGGCTGGTTAGGTGGTGACGGCGACCAATGGGAAAGAGGACCGTATTGGATAGATGGTTTATTGCCACTAGCTTATATCCTCGACGACAAAGAATTAAAACAGAAAGTGCAACCCTGGATAGAATGGACATTAAAAAGTCAGCGTGCAGACGGGTTCTTTGGCCCTGCTAAAGATTATGGTCCCGAACCTGGCATTCAGCGGGATAACTCTGCCGATTGGTGGCCCCGGATGGTAATGTTGAAAATCATGCAACAATATTATTCGGCTACAGGCGACAAACGAGTGATTGATTTCATGACCCGCTATTTTCAATACCAATTGGAAACACTTCCTTCCACCCCGCTCGGTCGCTGGACTTTCTGGGCTGAATATCGTGCATGCGATAATCTTCAGGCAGTTTACTGGTTGTACAATATAACCGGTGATAATTTCCTGCTTGATTTAGGTAATTTATTGCACGAACAAAGTTATGATTTTGTTGACATGTTCCTCAATCGCAACGATTTAACTCGCTTTAATACCATCCATTGTGTAAATTTGGCACAAGGGATAAAAGAACCTATTATTTACTATCAACAAAATCCGGAAAGAAAATATATCGATGCCGTAAAGAAAGGCTTCGCAGACATCCGGCAATATAACGGACAACCTCAAGGTATGTATGGTGGAGATGAAGGGCTGCATGGAAATAACCCGACTCAGGGTTCCGAATTATGTTCCGCCGTCGAATTGATGTATTCGTTGGAAAAAATGATGGAGATAACAGGGGATTTAGCTTTTACAGACCATTTGGAACGTATTGCATTCAATGCTCTCCCGACCCAGATTACCGATGATTTTATGGATAAACAATACTTTCAGCAGGCTAATCAGGTTATGATAACTCGTCATGCTCATAATTTCTATGAAAATAATAGCCATGCGGAAACAGATATTATATATGGAACAAGGACAGGATACCCTTGCTGCTTTTCCAATATGCACCAAGGCTGGCCTAAGTTTGTACAAAGTCTTTGGTATGCTACACCGGATAATGGTATTGCTGCTTTAGTTTATTCCCCGTCAGAAGTAACAGCTTTGGTTGGAAATGGAAATAAGATTAAAATTACAGAAGATACATATTATCCGATGGATGACAAAATCCAGTTGGCTATTCAATTACTTGACAAAAAAGTGAAAGAAGTAACATTCCCGCTCCATTTACGCATACCGGGATGGTGCAAGGAAGCTACTGTAACCATCAATGGCATAGCAGAAACAACAGCAAAAGGGAATAGTGTTGCCGTTATTCGCCGTACATGGAAAAGCGGAGACCAAATTGTATTACATTTGCCGATGGAAGTTAGTACAAGCAGGTGGTATGAAAACTCCATAGCCATAGAGCGAGGTCCGTTGGTATATGGACTAAAGATGGAAGAGAATTGGGTAAAGAAAGAGTTCAAAGGCAATGAAATCACCCAATTTGGAAAAGACTATTATGAAGTGACTTCCCCTACAAAATGGAATTATGGAATATTAGCTTCCACTCTCGGAAAAATGCAGGAAAACTTCCAGGTAACTATCGATAAGGATAAACAAGCAGGTACTTATTTCTGGAATGTAGAAAATGCTCCAATCCAAATCAAGGCTAAAGCGAAAGAAATTCCTTCCTGGCAGTCATACAATGAAATGGCCGGTCCATTACCATTCTCTGTCAACAATAGCAATCAATCGGTAGAGGAGATAACACTCATTCCCTATGGTTGTACAACACTGAGAATTTCAGAATTTCCTTTGGTCTGGTAAATCTTTTCACTAGGACAAAAACTAATCTTACAAAAGTTGAAAAACTGACAAATAAAAAAAAGCGGGTATGTCCTCACGACATACCCGCTTTAAAACCATAAAAAACCTATTTTGCGTAGCTTACAGCACGCGTTTCACGAATAACTGTAATCTTCACCTGACCTGGATAGGTCATTTCATCTTGTATTTTCTTTGCAATTTCATTCGACAAGTTTTCTGTATCTTTATCATCAATCTTATCAGCTCCCACAATTACACGCAGCTCACGACCGGCCTGAATAGCATAAGTCTTCACTACCCCCGGATAAGAAAGAGCCAATTGTTCAAGATCATTCAGACGTTTGATATAAGCCTCTACAATTTCACGACGGGCACCCGGACGAGCACCGGAAATAGCATCACACACCTGCACAATCGGAGCCAGCAAAGTCTGCATCTCCACTTCATCATGGTGAGCTCCCACTGCATTACAAATATCCGGTTTCTCCTTATATTTCTCACAAAGCTTCATACCCAAAATAGCGTGCGGCAATTCCGGTTCATCATCAGGCACTTTGCCTATATCGTGCAGTAAACCGGCACGTTTCGCTTTTTTCGGATTCAATCCCAGCTCAGAAGCCATAACGGCACACAGATTTGCCGTTTCACGAGCATGCTGCAACAGGTTCTGACCATAAGATGAACGATATTTCATCTTACCAATCATACGAATAAGTTCCGGATGCAGACCATGTACACCCAAATCTATCACAGTGCGCTTACCCGTCTCTACGACTTCGTCTTCCACTTGTTTTCTTACTTTCGTCACTACTTCCTCAATACGGGCCGGATGAATACGTCCGTCCTGTACCAACTGATGCAGAGCCAAACGAGCTATCTCGCGACGGACAGGGTCAAAACCGGAAAGTACGATGGCTTCAGGCGTATCGTCTACAACAATTTCAATGCCGGTAGCTGCTTCCAATGCGCGAATATTACGACCTTCACGTCCGATAATACGTCCTTTAATTTCGTCTGACTCGATATGGAAAACTGTAATTGAATTCTCAATAGCTGTTTCGGTAGCAACACGCTGGATAGATTGGATAACGATTTTCTTTGCTTCTTTGTTAGCCGTCATCTTCGCCTCTTCCATGATTTCATTTATATAAGAAGTTGCCTCCGATTTCGCTTCGTCTTTCAACGATTCGATTAAACGCTCTTTTGCTTCTTCAGCCGACAAACCGGATAAAGTTTCCAAATGTTCGACTTCTCTCTGATGAAGTTTTTCCAAATCCTGTTTCTTTTTATCGACAAGTTCAAGCTGGGTAGCCAAGTTTTCCTTAACTGCATCCACTTCACAATTCTTCCGTTGCAGGTCTTCCTGGCGCTGATTCAGTGTGAGTTCACGTTGTTTCAGTTTAGCCTCCACAGACTGGATTTTCGAATTACGGGCTGAAACTTGTTTTTCCAAGTCCGCTTTCAAATGAAGAAATTTCTCTTTAACTTCCAGCAATTTCTTCTGCTTCATAACTTCAGATTCTTTTTCAGCCTCACGCAGAACAGAGTCATACCTCGACTTCAAAAGGAATCGCAGGACAAACCATGTAAGCAAACCACCAATGATGAAGGAAGTCGCTATTGATATGATTATATACATTCCCATTTTACTTATAGTTTAAATTCATTATATTATATATACAAAAAAAGCACCACCCTTACATGGAAAAACCACGCAAAGCAGTGCGGAAAACATTCTTACAATCCTATTAACTACTTATCCTTCAAATAGCTTTCCAGCTGTACTGTCAGCTCTTGTATCTTTTCAGTAAAGGGACTTGTGTCATTCTTTTCTTCCAGTTGCAAATTATGCATGGACAACTGAAAAGCAACCATGGCTAACAAATCTTTTACATCCACTTCGGATTGTGCAAAATTCAACCGATACTGGTTTATTTTCGTCCGGATTTGTTTGGCGGCATCCCGCGCAAGCTGTTCATCTTTCCGGTCTATCCATAACCCATAACTCTTATCGGCTATTTCTACATGTATAAGAAACTTATCGTCCATCGCCTCTATTCGTTTAATAGTGCAATGCACTTGTCTACTTCCCGCACTAACTTCGATAATCGCATCCGGGCGCTCTTCATTTCCCCTTCATTTACAGAAATAACACGCGCCGTCAGCATATTATCACATTTGGCATTCAACTCCTCAATTTTCCGTATTGCCTGCTGAAGTTCACTCTCCTTTTGTGCCAAAGCACTCTCCAGTCCGTTGATTTTCACCTTCTGCTTATCACAAAACGCTATTAAATCACGAACTCTGACATCCAATACTGCCAACAATCTTTTATGATCTTCGGTCATTTCACGCCAAATTCTATACAAAAGTATACTTTAGAATTGAATAAAACAACAGTCAATCCATTTTTTTGACAGAAAAGGTCAGGATACACAAAAGGCCGTTCAAATAAAATCCGAACAGCCCTCTTTAACAATCTCAGTTACGTATATTAAACTAACGCAACGAATAATTCACCTTCAACTTCTTCGAAAGCCAACTTACCTTCTTTAGCCAACCAACCAAATGCAGCATACATATCTTTGTCTGCTTTGATTTTTGTCGCCTTTTTTACTGCTTTCACATTCATTTTACCGCCTTCATTCAAAGTATTCCAAACAAGGCCGGCATTTGTTCCAATCAATTCGATCATGTTTCTTTTTGTTTTGTTAATTCGTTAACAGGGGCAAATTTAGAGATTAATAGATTAATACAAAAGGGAATAGATGTTTTTTAGCATAAAAATCGTTACTTTTTATCTTTCAAAAGAATAATTAACATTATTACAACAATAAATCAGTTCTATTTGTTGCTGAAATAAGTTCAGCCTCCAAATTTGTAGCTGAACCATACCTCTTTAAAAGTGCTACACCAAAAGCTCCGGCAACTTCTAATCCCCCTTTCCCGGAGTAACCATTTATAATCATTAACAGGCGAGAAGTATTCAAGTCCAGTTTGGTTCGCTCTTCGTCACTAGTAGGTGTTCCAATTCCCCCAACGGCATCCCGATACACCGGAAGCCCTGCTATATTCAATTCCCCCCGGCCAATTCCATGGTACAACTCACCTTCCCGGCCAACTCCCAAGACTAATTCATTACCTTCAATTTTATCCGCATCAAATCCCCCTATCGAATATCCGCTGCGAATAGATAACAGATTTATCAAATCCACTAAAGTATCGACCTTATATAAAGGTAATTCCCGAAGGATACGCCTTCGAAGTGCCTCGGCGGAAGGGCGGTAGCGATTCGGATCCTTCCCACAACGTTTATAAGCCTGACGGGTTGCCTGAATAGGTGGCCATTTATTTATCTCTTCCAACTTCATAGAAGAACGGACAGCTTCTTCTTCAGACGCAATCTCTCTCCATAATTGTTCATCCGATTCCGAATTCTTCACCTCACAGGCTATTGCCAACACATGCAAATCCGGACAGAGATTTGTTATTTCTTCAGAAAGTGAAACATGAATCATAAATTCTCAATTTTCAAGTATTACAATGCCGGACAAAATACGTCCGCTATTTATTCCAAGACGACGAGCTGAAAAGAAATCATCACACTGGCTATAAGTACAAATACCAGCCATTTCTACATTTCCAGATAAAACTCCGGCAACCAACAATTGATTTCTATTCGCCTCCCAAAGGTCAATATGAGCTTTCCCGGTCGTTTCATCACGTTCCATAATAAGCGACAAATCCATTCCGGCATTCCGAAAAGCCTCCACGACTTCTTCTCCGACTTCAAACGCGTCTTTACAGATAGATGGCCCTATACCGGCCTGTATTAGAGCGGGATTCGCCTTATAACGGCCTACTATAAAACGAACCGTTTTCTCTACGATATATTGTACGGTTCCCCGCCACCCGGCATGTACAACTGCTACAACCTTTTTGTCGGGAGCATACAGTAACACCGGAACACAGTCGGCCGTGGCAACCGCTATACACACACCCGGAATATCCGTCACCAAAGCATCCGCACCATAGATGTACTTTTCCTGTTCCGCCGTCGTAAGCGACAGAAAGGAAGAAGTCAACGCACGCACTTCCGCCCCATGCACCTGAAAGGGCGTAAAAATCTTTTCCGAAGAAATACCGATTGCATCCGATAAGATTTCCCGGTTCGTTCGAATACAAATCGAATCATCTCCGCTATATGCTCCGGGATTGAAAGAGGCATAATTCCCGGTACTGACTCCTCCATAGCGGGTCGTTATAAAATGAGAGATGTTGCAATCCCCTCCTAACCCGGGAAATTGCAACATCTTTACTGTATCATTTGGAAATATCTTCATCATCATCCCAATCATATTCCTCATAATCCTCCTCATCATCCGGATCGTCTTCCTCCACGGGGATAACAAAATCTTCGTCATCATCCAGCTGAAGGGCATTGATGTCTATATTTTTATGGACAATACGCTCTACCTCATGGAAATTTTCCTTATTCAATTCTTTCCACAACAAATCCTTTAGCTCCATAATCCCCATTCCGGTTATCGAGGAGATGAAGACTGACGGAATACCTTCCGGCAGCTCTTCCGACAAAGCCTGAATCAGCTCTTCGTCCAGCATATCGCTTTTGGTAATAGCCAACACGCGATGTTTATCCTGCAATTCCGGATTATATTTAACCAATTCGCCAAGTAGGATTTCATATTCCTTCTTTATATCATCCGCATCAGCCGGTACCATAAACAGAAGCAGCGAATTTCGTTCTATATGACGGAGAAAACGCAACCCCAGTCCTTTTCCTTCACTGGCCCCTTCAATAATTCCGGGAATATCGGCCATCACAAACGAACGATTGTCGCGATAACTTACAATGCCCAAATTGGGTTCAAGCGTCGTAAACGGATAATTGGCAATTTTAGGTTTGGCAGCCGAAACAACCGACAATAAAGTTGATTTACCGGCATTCGGGAAACCTACCAGACCGACATCAGCCAACAATTTCAATTGCAGAATGACCATTCTTTCCTGAGCCGGTTCACCCGGTTGTGCATAACGCGGAGCCTGATTGGTAGCTGTTTTAAAATTCCAGTTACCCAAACCGCCACGGCCTCCTTTCAGCAGCATCACCTGCTGTCCGTCTTCCGTTACATCACAAATAAATTCACCGGTATCGGCATCATATACAACCGTTCCGCAGGGCACTTCTATAATCCGGTCTTCACCATCTTTCCCGAAACTGCGCTTAGCTCCTCCGCTTTCGCCGTTCGTAGCCATGATATGCCGTTCGTATTTCAGATGCAGAAGAGTCCAATAATTCCGGTTACCCCGAAGATACACATGGCCTCCTCGTCCTCCATCGCCTCCGTCGGGACCTCCTTTCGGAATATATTTCTCGCGGCGAAAGTGAGAAGACCCTCTCCCGCCCTTCCCCGAGCGGCAATAGATCTTTACATAATCTACAAAGTTTGATTCAGCCATTTTCTTGAATTATAAGTTGAAAAATGAACATGAATAATACAGTCATGTATCATTCATGATTCGAATATGCTTATTTATTTTATGCTATTTACAGCATCTTTAATACGGCCGAAGATTTCTTCGATTGTTCCCATGCCTTCGATACCCACATGTTTACCTTCACCGATATAATAGTCTGCCAAAGGAGCAGTCTGCGTATGATAAACATCCAATCTCGATTTGATTGTCTCCAGATTATCGTCCGAACGACCCGAAACTTTTCCACGTTCCAACAAACGCTTAATCAATTCTTCCTCTTCAACCTGCAGGTTCAGCATAACAGATACATCCGTACCCCGTTTGTTCAACATTTCTTTCAGCGCTTTGGCCTGCGGAATTGTACGAGGAAAACCGTCAAAGATAACACCTTTCGAATCTTTCTTGCCATCCAATACTTTTGCAAGCATGTCAACAATCAACTCGTCCGGAACCAACTGGCCTTTTTCAATGTAATCCTTAGCAATCTTACCAAGTTCTGTCTCAGCTTTCATTTCTGCACGCAAAACATCACCTGTCGAAATATGGTCCAAACCATATTCCTTAATAATCAATTCGCTCTGTGTACCCTTTCCTGATCCGGGAGCACCAAAAATAACAACGTTCAACATAAAAAAGTTTGCTTTTTTAATGGATAATCGGGAATTAAAAAACATCTGTTTTCAACTAACGACCATCTGTATTATACATTATTTATTAAAACTCTCTTTATGACTATCAGCCTCCGATTATTTTATAAATATTCCGATAGGCACGTCCTTTTTCATCATAATCCAATCCGTAACCGACAATAAAGTCGCTCGGTATCCGGATACCTACATAATCCGGTTTCAAATCACATTTCAAAGAATCCGGTTTGAACAACATGGTTGCCAGTCTGACATCGGCAGCACCATCCTTACGGAGTTTATCCATAACGTATTGCATGGTAAACCCGGTATCGATAATGTCTTCTATCAAAATCAGCGTTCTTCCTTTTACATCGGCCTGCACAGGCATAATCTCGCGTACAACCCCTGTCGTACTGGTCCCTTTATAAGAAGAATAACGGGCAAAAGTAATTTCATACGGTTCATCCAATTGCCGCATCAATTCTGCGGTAAACATAAAAGCACCGTTCAGGATACCCACGAACAACGGGTTTGTACCTTTTACATCTTCCCTGATTTGTTCAGCCATTTTCGCAATAGCCTTTTTTATTTCCTCTTCCGGGATAAAAAGTTCAAATTCTTTATCATTTAATCGGATTTTATCCATAAAGCCGTCTGATTTTCGAGGGAACAAAGGTACAACTTTTTCAGCGAAGCACAAATAAATATGTTTTATCAGGAACATTTCATCTATTTACAAACGCGCAAGAAAAAGCACATAAAAGAAAGTGTAGCAAGATAGCAAAGTTTGTTATACATTTGTATGCACAAAAAAGGGAAACAGTTATGATTAAGATATTCGCAACAGACAAAGTCAAGGAACTCGACCAATACACCATTTTGAATGAACCCATCAGTTCCATCGATTTAGTAGAACGTGCCGCGACGGTATTCATGCACGAATTTTGCCGACGCTATTCCAAGCAAACCCGTATCATCATCTTTGCCGGACAAGGGAATAACGGAGCCGACGCTCTGGCTATTGCCCGCCTGCTGAAAGACGAAGGTTACCGGATAGAAACTTATCTGTTTAATCCGACCGAGCATCTCTCATACGATTGCGAGCTAAACAAGCAACGCCTGCTTGACATGGAGAATGTGGAATTTACGGAAGTGATAGCCGACTTCGTTCCGCCCGTACTCGGTGAACGCGATATCGTAATAGACGGCTTGTTCGGTTCCGGCCTGAACCGTCCGCTCACCGGCGGTTTTGCCGCCATGGTCAATTATATCAATCAATCGGAAGCAGATGTAGTGGCTATCGATATTCCTTCCGGCTTGTTTGGTGAAGACAATCGAAGCAATGACAACGATGCCATTATCCGTGCCGACCTCACACTGACATTCGGCTTTCCGAAACTGGCATTTTTGTTGCCGGAAAATGCGCCCTACGTGGGAGAATGGAAAGTATTGGACATCGGACTGCATCCATACATCGTAGAAAACACGCCTACTCCATTCACTTTAGTGACAGAAGAAGACATTGCCGCCGTATTCCACCCCCGCGACCGTTTCGCCCATAAAGGAACATTCGGGCACGCATTGTTAATTGCCGGAAGCCACGGAAAGATGGGAGCGGCTTTACTGGCTGCCAAATCCTGCTTACGAAGTGGATCCGGATTACTTACCGTACATATCCCCCAATGCGGCGAACAAATCATGCAGACCGCTTTCCCTGAGGCAATGCTTAGTTTTGACCCTCATCAGGAATACTTCACAACAGTTCCCGACACGACTATCTATTCCGCCATCGGCGTAGGTCCGGGGCTGGGACAACATTTAGAGTCGGGAGCCGCCCTGGAGCGTTTACTTCAACCAACCGGCAGACCTGTCGTATTAGACGCTGATGCCCTCAACCTGATTGCCTCCAACAACGATTTACTGGCTCGCATTCCGTCGCGCAGTATCCTGACTCCGCATCCGAAGGAATTTGACCGTATCGCCGGAGAAAGCAACAACTCGTACGAACGATTGATAAAAGCACAGGCTTTTGCTATCGAACACAAAGTATGTATTGTCCTGAAAGGTGCTTATACCGCAACCTGTACCACTTCCGGAAACGTCTATTTCAATGATAGCGGTAATCCCGGCATGGCAACGGCAGGAAGCGGAGATGTGCTGACCGGCATTATTCTCGGTTTGCTGGCACAAGGACTGGAACCGGAAACTGCAGCTGTATCCGGTGTTTTCCTACACGGAACAGCCGGCGACTTGGCAGCTGTTTACAGTTCGGAAGAAAGTATGATTGCAAGCGACATTACCGATATGTTAGGGAAAGCATTCAAACAGGTTAAATAACAGGGACTTTCATCAAAAAGTCACCGAACAATTTGCCTTACGATAATTATCGAAAGGCCTTGCAACAATTATCAAAAGGTCTTGCGACAGTTATCGAAAGGCCTTACCACAATTGTCGAAAGGCAATTAGTAGCCGAGCGAATCACAATTACTACCCTAATAAAATCACATTCGTTCCTATGAAAATACTCAATTATATCTGATGGGAAACTATTCCTTTTATCCTTTCCGGCTTTCCGTCAGGATACTGCCGTCCATCATACGGATTAGGCGACCGGCCATCCGGGCATTCTCTTCGGAGTGAGTAACCATTACGACAGTTGTTCCTTCCCGGTTCAGTTCCAACAACAAATTCATAACTTCATTACCGTTGACAGAATCCAAATTACCGGTCGGCTCATCCGCCAGTACGATATGAGGATTCGTGACGATAGCACGGGCAATGGCAACACGTTGTTGTTGTCCGCCGGAAAGTTGTTGCGGATAATGTTCCGAACGGTGCGCAATCTGCATACGGTCGAGAGCGGCATTTACCCGTTCTACACGCTCTTTGGCCGGAATACCTGCATAAAGCAGCGGAAGTTCAACATTCTCGAATACCGTCAATTCGTCTATCAGATTAAAACTCTGGAACACAAAGCCGATATTCCCGCTACGCAGGTCTGTCCGGTTATTCTCCGTAAATTTAGAAACTTCCTGCTCCATAAACCAAAGTTCTCCTTCCGTCGGATTATCCAACAATCCTAACAAATTCAGCAAGGTGGACTTTCCACAACCGGAAGGTCCCATAATGGCAAGAAATTCACCTTCATTTATTTCCAGGTTGATACCGTTTAATGCTGTCGTCTCCACACTTTCCGTACGGAATACTTTCGTCAAATTAATCGTTTTTATCATAATTATCTATTTCTATTTAGTCATTTCTTTTATTCATACCGTAACGATTTAACCGGATTGCGGGAAGCGGCACGCCAAGTCTGGGCGATAACCGTCAGTACCGTTATCAGCAGGACAAGCAGACCGGCCACCGGGAAAATCCACCAACCTATCGATACCTGATAGGCAAAATTACTCAACCAGCTATCAATAAAAAGATAGCCCAATGGACAAGCTATCACGAACGCAATCCCGACCCAACGCATATATTCCAGGCAAAACATCCGGACAATCCGGTCCGAATGTGCCCCGTTCACTTTGCGGACACCTATTTCCTTTGTCCGCCGGGCTGTGGAGAGAGCAACCAGACCAAATACCCCCATCATCGCTATGACAATAGCCAGAATTGTAAAAATCAGGAACATCTGTCCCAATTGCTGCTCACGGGCATATTTCAAGTTCAACACATCGGTAAACATTTGATAATTGAAAAGCATACCCGGACGCATCTTTTCATACTCCGATTTCAGGAACTTTAATGTCTCGGCCTGATTTTCCGGATCTATTTTTATATAAAGATACTCGAACATCTGAACAGTATAATAGAGATAAGCCGGCCTTATCTTCTCGCGCAACGGTTGGAAGTTGAAGTCTTTTACCACCCCGACTATCCTCGAATTCCGTATGCCGAACATTCCACCTTGCAATAACATACCAACCGGATTCTCCACTTTCAGCATTTTCCAGGCGGTCTCATTGATAACGATAGGAGACTCCTCACTGTAAGAACCATCCCAGTATCCATCCGGATTTGCCCCGAAAGTTTCTCCCTTGAGCAGCTTCAGTCCAAGCGTATTCATAAAATCGTAATCGCCTACCATGCCCACCATCTTCAACGAATCGGTTCCACCCGTTTCGTTTTGCCAGCTGAACATACATTCCTCAGCCCAACTTCCCTGAAGGTAATCGGAGACATCCACACCGACCGTCAGGCTTTTCACATGCGGGTTCTTGAACACCTCCTGCCTGAACTCGTCCACTCCTCTGCGCCAGTCGCGTACATTGACGACTACCAGGTTTTCCTTGTCCAACCCCAACTGGGCATTCTGCAGATAATGAAGTTGCCGGAATACGATTGTAGTGGCGATAATCATGAGGATGGCAATCACAAACTGTACACAAACCAGTGCTTTGATGAACATACCTTTCTTGCCTGTTATCTGCCCTCCCTTAAAAGCCAGCAACGGATTGACGGACGACATGTAAAAAGCAGGAAAGCTACCAGCCAGACAGCCTACACCGACTATTCCAACCAAAACAAACAGCAAGGTTTGCCAATTGAACTGCAATCCGATATCCTTGCCGACAAAAGAATTGAAAAGCGGCAACAACAATTCCGCCAAAGCAAGTGCCAACAGAAGCGACAAGAAGGCTTGCACCAGACTTTCGGAAAGGAACTGCACAACCAGTACTTTTCGTTTAGCCCCGGTTACTTTCCGGACACCAATCTCTTTGAAGCGTTGGGAAGCACGGGCAGTCGACAAAGTCGTGAAATTAAAGGCTCCCATAAAGATAATCAGAGCAGCCAATGCCGTAAACAGATAAATTTGCGACATATTCCCATGATTATTAACATCCTCCGGTTCTTTAAACGACGTATGCAGATGGATATCCGTCAAAGGCTGCAAGGCCAGCCGGAGTCCTTTCTCCTCATGTCTCTGCCAAGTTTTACTGATAGCCACCCTATCCGCCTCTGATAAAGTAGCCCCCTTTTTCAGTTGAACATATACATGCATCCGTTCGGAAAAAGACCAAAATCCATCCTGAAATAGTTCCTTGTTTCTGGAAATATACAGTTCCCAATTTAACAACACATCAAACTGAATATGACTTTTGCGTGGAACTTTTACAACAGCTGCCACTTTATAATATTGGGGTTCACGGAAAAAATGGCAAGACACCTCTTTACCGATTGCCGAAGTTTCGCCAAATAACTTCCGTGCTGTCGCTTCCGACAAAACCACTTGTTGCGGGTCTTGTTTCAACAGGTTCGGATTGCCTTCCACCACCGGAAAACTAAAGACATCGAAGAAAGTCGTATCCACATAACTATACTTCGCCTCTATAAAGACATTCCCCCTATGCAGGTCTAGCCGGGAACCATATTTAATAAAAGTGGCATTTTCTATCTTTGGAAAATCCTTCCGAAACACAGCGCTAAGCGGAGTTACAGTAGAAGGTACTTCTTTTGCCATCCGACCTGTGGAACTTTCCGCCCTTATCACCCGATAAATAGTATCTTTATTCTTATGAAAATCTTCAAATGTCAATTCATCCACAATCCACAGATAAATCAGAAAGGCCGCAGTCATCCCCAGTACAAAGCCCAGCATATTGATAGACGAGAACAAAAAACTTCGTTTTATTAAGCGGAACGCTACTTTAATGTAATGTTTTAGCATACTGACATTTTATTTGCAATTTTTATTTTTATTCATATCGTAGCGACTTAACCGGATTGCGGGAAGCGGCACGCCAAGTCTGGACAACCACCGTCAGGATTGTAATCAAGGCTACTAAAAAACCGGCTATCGGTAACATCCACCAGCCAATCGAGGTCTGATAGGCAAAATTGTTTAACCAGCTGTCCATAAACAAATAGCCAAGCGGACAAGCTATCACAAATGCAATCCCGACCCATCGCATATATTCCAGGCAAAACATCCGGACAATCCGGTCCGAATGTGCCCCGTTCACTTTGCGGACACCTATTTCCTTTGTCCGCCGGGCTGTGGAGAGGGCTACCAACCCGAATACTCCCATCATGGCAATCAAAATCGCCAGTATCGTAAAAATCAGAAACATCCGGCTCTGCTGTCGTTCGCGCTCATATTTATGGTTCAACACATCGGTAAAGAACTGATATGAAAAAACATTGTTAGGACGCATCTCTTCATATTTCGTTTTCAGAAACTTCAATGTCTCCGTCTTATTTTCCGGTGAAATCCGAATATAAAGAGTGCTCAATAATTGATTGGCATAGAAAAGATAGGCCGGTTTTATTTGCTCGCGCAACGGCTGGTAATTGAAATCTTTCACCACTCCGACAATCCGGGACGTCTCACCGAACCAGCCTTTATTCTGCAAGATCATGCCAATCGGATTATCCATATTCAACATCTTCCGGGCTGTTTCGTTGATAACAATCGGGCTTTCTTTGCTATATGCCTCCATGGCATCCGGATCCGCACCAAACATTTCTCCCAGCAAAAGCTTCAGTCCCAACGTATTCATAAAATCCTTGTCACCACCAATTCCAACCATTCGCAGAGAATCGACCTGTCCGGCTTTATTTACCCAAGAAAATGCACTCTCTTCCCCTTCATATCCCTGAATAAAATCCGAAAGCTCCACACCCGCCGTCACTTTTTGTACATAAGGATTTTTGATTATTTCCTGTTTGTATTCATCCAGCCCGCTATATACAAAATACCGGCACTCGGCCACCACTACGTTCTCTTTATCAAATCCCAAATCGGCATTCTGCAAATAATGAAGTTGCCGGAATACAACAGATGTACAGAAAATCATCGTAATCGCTATTACAAACTGCACACAAACCATTGCTTTGATACCGGTTCCTTTCTTACCGGTAACTTTTCCTCCCTTGAAGGCCAGCAAGGGATTGAACGACGACATGTAAAATGCCGGGAAAGCCCCTGCCAGGCAACCTACTCCCACAATTCCGAACAAGATAAACAATAAGGTCTGCCAGTCAAATCGCAGCACAATATCTTTTCCGGTAAAAGTATTAAAAGAAGGTAGTAATAACTCTGTAATAGCAAGTGCCAACAACAAGGAAAGAAAGGCCTGCACAAGGCTCTCCGACAAAAACTGCACTACCAGCACTTTACGTTTGGCCCCTGTCACTTTTCTGACACCCACTTCCCTGAAACGCAAGGAAGAACGGGCAGTAGACAACGTCGTAAAATTAAACGCTCCCATAAAGATAATCAGGACAGCTAGCGCCAGAAACAAATAAATTTGGGAAATATTTCCATAATTATCAATTCCCGGATCTTTGAAATCCGTGTACAAATGAATATCATCCAAAGGCTGAAAAGCCAACGTTTTTCCTTTATCCAGATGGTCAGTCCATACACGGCTCATAGCCTCCCTTTCTTTTTCCGATAGCGCCATCCCTTTCTTAAGCTGAACATACACATGTATGCCCTCTAGATAATCCCAGCCCATCGGCTCGAAGTAAGCTTGTTCACTCAACAATGTTTCAAACTGTATATGACTTTTACGCGGAACTTTCAGGACTGCCGCAACCTTATACCGGAGTGGCATCCCGAAAAACCTGCATTCTACATCTTTTCCGATAGCCGACGTTTTTCCAAATAGTTTTTCTGCAATAATTTCGGATAATACAATCTGTTGCGGATCGTTTTTCATCAGCTTCGGATTACCGGCCACAACCGGAAAATCAAAAACATCAAAGAAAGTAGTATCTACATAGGCATATTTTACCTCAACCAAATTATTTCCGGAATGTAAATCGAGCTTGGTGAAATATTTAATAAAAGTCGAATTTTCCACCTGCGGAAACTCTTCCCTGAACGCTTTACTCAGTGGAGCAACGGTAGAAGCGGACTTCTCAACCGTTCCATCAGTTTTGTTTTCCACGGCAAGTACCCGATAAATCGAATCCCGATTCTTATTGAAATCCTCAAACGTCCATTCATCCATTACCCAAAGATAAATCAGGAAGGCCGCGGTCATGCCCAGCACAAATCCGAACATATTAATGGAAGAGAACAAGAAACTCCGTTTTATCAACCGGAGGGCAACTTTCACATAGTGCTTAAACATAGTTACATCTTTATTTCTTTATACAAATCATTTCAGTTCTATCATAAACAACATTCATACCATTTTCTTAAACACGTAAATATCAAGGTTATAAAACACATCAAAGCGACCAACAAGTGTACGATATCGTACACCTATATTGCAAATTCGCACAGGTCGGGCATTTAGTATGCTAAACTTTTCCGGCGAAACGAATTAATCTTCAAAATCTTTTCGTCCTATCAGTATTTTATCTATGTTTGAACTCAAAATCTCATTTTATTATGGCAATCCGGCAAGGAAAAATACTGGTAGTAGATGATAACGAGGATATTCTATTCACGTTGAAAATGCTGTTGCGCCCAATGGCCGAAAGCATTACGACTTGTAATAATCCGGTGGAAATCAACCGTCTCGTTTCACGGAACAGGTATAATGTAGTATTACTGGATATGAATTTCACAGCTGATGCCGTAAGCGGAAAAGAAGGTTTCTATTGGATGGAACGCATCCGGGAGATATCGCCGGAGACTGTAGTTATCCTGATAACCGCTTATTCGGATACGGAAAAAGCAGTTCGCGCCATCAAAGCCGGAGCCACCGATTTTATTCCGAAGCCCTGGCAGAATGAAAAAATGCTGGCAACTGTTTCTTCAGCCTTGGAACTCAGTTTCAGCCGGACGGAAATCAAAGAATTGAAAGAGCAGAAGTCTGCCCTCACCACGTCGGTCACACAGGAAGAGATAATTGGAGAGTCACCCGCCATGCAAGCGGTTTTCCAGACAGTAGACAAACTTCAGGGAGCAGATGCGAATATTCTTCTTTTAGGTGAAAACGGAACCGGGAAAGATTTGATTGCGGGAATGCTTTACCAACAATCGAACCGCGCTAACGAACCGTATGTAACTATCGACCTTGGCAGTATCCCGAACGAACTGTTTGAAAGCGAACTGTTCGGATATGAAAAAGGAGCCTTTACCGATGCGCAGAAAGAGAAACCCGGACGTTTTGAAATTGCTTCCGGAGGAACCTTATTCTTAAATGAGATTGGGAACTTGTCACCAACCTTACAGGCTAAACTACTGACAGTTATCGAACAACAACGTCTCTGCCGCCTAGGTTCCACCCGGGAAAGAAGGATTGATGTTCGATTGATATCAGCCACTAATACGGATTTATATCAGGCTGTCCGGACCGGGGACTTTCGTCAGGATTTGCTTTATCGCATCAATACGATTGAAATCCACATTCCACCCTTGCGAGAGAGAGGAAACGACATCGTTCTGCTAGCCGACTATTTTCTGAAAGTCTATTCACTAAAATACCAAAAAGAGGTAACCGGCTTTTCACGCGAGGCATCACAATTATTAAAACAATACTGCTGGCCGGGAAATGTCCGCGAACTGCAACATGCCATCGAACGCGCAGTTATCCTTTCCAGTCAGAACAAACTGCAATATGACGACTTTATGCTGCATATAACAGATACTTCGCGCGAAAAGCAAAAGAAAAACTACAATCTGGAGGAATTAGAGAAATCAACCATCCAAGCCGTTCTGCGCCAGTGCACCGGAAACATGACACAGGCTGCTGAACTTTTAGGCATTACGCGTACATCATTATATAGACGACTCGAAAAATACGGGCTATGAAAAAAGATGCAAAGATAATAGCCATTCATATTTTTTTGCTGTTAGCGTCCAGTCTGCTTTTTGCCTTTTTGGTTGCTTATCAGTTCTATATTTCGGCTTTCGTGATGGTTTTACTCTTAGCCCTCCAGATAATCTACCTGTTCCGGTCGATGAATAAAAATACTAAGCGGCTGAAACAATTCATCTGGGCTATCCAATACTCGGACTTTCAGGTGGGCCGTCCCGGCAATCCAATTGAAAAAGAAAAATATCCTTCCGATTTATCCGATACTATGGAAAAAGCCCTGCAACAATACAAAAAGCATTTACAACAGAAAGAAAGTCAACTGCAATATTTTCAAGCACTTGCCGACCATATCGACCTTTCAGTCTTTGTTTTGACTAAAAACGGAGAGATAGAATGGATGAACTTGGCTGCCCGTTTCCAAACCGGATTACAAGCGCCTAAGATGATTGATGATTTAGTCGATTTTCATCCTGAATTGCCTGCCCGGCTAAGGTCTTTGCACCCCGGCGATATTTCCATCCTGCAAGTTGTGCGGGGAGATGAATGTTTCCAACTGGCATTGTCGGCTATGTCATTTGCCGTATTAGGTAAAACGCTTACAGTAGTCAGCATGAAAAACATTCGCACCGTATTGGAAAATAAAGAGACGGAGGCCTGGCAGAAACTAATCCGCGTACTTACCCATGAAATCATGAATTCGATGACCCCAATCGTTTCACTTTCCGAATTATTGAAAGATAATTACCGGACAGGAAAAAACATGGAAAATAAGGAAGAAGAGGAAAAAGAAGAGACACAACAAGCGCTCGAAACAATTCATCGGAGAAGTAATGGATTATTACGTTTTGTGGAAAACTACCGGAAAGTAATAGGCATACCCAGTCCTGTGCTGCAAGTGATTCCTGTATCGGATTTACTCGATAGTGTGCTGCAATTAATGAAAACGGAAGCTGAAGGATTGAGAGTTTTGCCGATATCCGTTCATCTGCAAGTGATTGCCGACAAAGGGCAAATAGAACAAGTTTTGATTAACTTAATCAAAAACGCAAAGGAAGCGACATCAGAGACTCTTTATCCCTCCATCGAACTGAGTGCCGGCATTAATTCGGAAGGCCGTACCTTCATACAGGTGAGCGACAATGGCTCAGGCATTCCATCAGATGTATTGGAACGTATCTTTGTCCCATTTTTTACGACAAAACCGGCCGGCTCAGGAATCGGATTAAGCCTTTCCCGACAAATTATGCACATGCACAAAGGAAGTTTAACCGCAACTTCAGAAATGGGTAAAGGGAGCCGTTTTATATTAACCTTTCATTGAGCGACAAGAGAGAATGAATAAAATTATTGTTTAGCGTTTGATTTTCCATTTCTCCGCTATTCCAGCCTAAATTTATATATATATTAAAACAGACTGGCATATCGCGAATAAAGTAAAAA
This sequence comes from Parabacteroides sp. AM08-6, assembly GCF_003473295.1. GTDB lineage: Bacteria > Bacteroidota > Bacteroidia > Bacteroidales > Tannerellaceae > Parabacteroides. Next base: position 21,809 of record NZ_QRMP01000011.1, on the reverse strand, counting down.
CACTCACTTTTTAAGTGAAAGTTTATCTATTCTTCTCAAAAATAAGTATATTCGTACAATTATAAGGAGATAGAAATGAAAAGACATTTACAACAAATTATATTACAAGTAAGTATCGTATTTATATTAATCATACTTTCTTGTTGTGCTCATCTTCATACAACCCCGGAACTAACTTTGGCCGAACAGTTGATGGAACAAAAACCTGATAGTTCACTCATAATACTGGAAGGAATTGAAAATCCAGACAAATTATCAGAAAGAGAACATGCTCTTTATTGTTTGTTACTGACTCTTGCTCAGGATAAAAACTATGTGACTCACCAATCGGATTCATTGATACAAATTGCAACAAAGTATTTTGAAAAACATAAAGAGCATGAATACGCCATGCTTGCCTATTACAGCATGGGACGCGTGAACACCGATTTGCAGGATGCGTTGCAGGCTCAAGAATGCTATCTGAAGGCTTTGGAATTAGGTGAAAATTCAAAGAATAATCATTTGCTTGTTAAAATCTATAGTAATTTAGGAACCTTATATGCTTATCAGGATATTAACGACATGGCTTTGCCAATGTATAAACAGGCACTACGTTGTGCAGAACAAGAGCAAATGCCGGATTCCTTAAATATTTCATTTATATATCGAAATATTGCACGCACATTCTCACAAACCCAACAATTAGATAGTGCCATTTTATATTATAAAAAAGCAATAAAATACTCCGTACCAATAAACATATCCTCTATTTTAGTAGATCTTGGAAACTTATATTATGATAAGAACAACTTCATTGAAGCAGAAAAGTATATAAACAACGCGGAAAAATTAACAAACATAAAAAACACATTACTTCCTATTTACCTTTCCAAAGGACGCATTCTGATAGAAAAGGGAGAATTAGACTCAGCCAAATACTATTTAGCATTAAGTTCTCAAAGTGAAAATATTTATACAAAGTCCGCGAGTTTCCGCCGACTAGCACAAATCTCCCTAAAAGAAGAAAAATACATTGATTATGCAAAATTCTCAGAACAACATGAAGCACTACGAGACTCTATAATTAATTGTTCTCATTTTGAAAATATCCGAATAACTCAAAGCATGTTTGACTATCAACGTATAGCTAAAGAGAGAAACATGTATGAGAAAAAAGCTTCTGAAAGAAAGATTCTTATTTATCAAATAACAATTTTTTCTGTAATAATATTTATCATCTGTATCATCTTTTTTAAAAGAGAACAAAAGAGAAAGAAACGGCAATTAGAAGTAAAAGGACAACAATACAAAAGAAGTCAACAATACATTGAGGACAATAAACGACAAATAGCTCAACTAGAGAAAAATCTTTCCTCAGAACAAGTTCAAAAAGATGAAGTCACCAAACAACTATTCGAGGCAAGGAAAGCCATGCTCGAAATAGAAAACATACAAATCATCCAAAAACAGGGAGTTATTCAAGTATTGGAAAAAGATTTCCAGAACTCAAATCTCTATTTAAGAATACATCGAGAAGAAAACATTCAATTAACATCTGGAGAATGGGTTGAACTTCAAAATTTGATAGATTCCACCTATTCCGGTTTCACCAGCCGACTTATCAAAGAATACAATAAAATCACTATTGATGAAATACGCATCTGCTATCTCGTAAAAATGAAAGTTCCCTGCAAAAAAATATCTTCTATCATGCACATTTCAGTTTCAGGGGTTTCTCAATGTCGCCGCAGATTATATAAGAAATTCACAAATGAGCCTGAAAGCACTGAGAATTTCGACAAATTTATAGCTGATTTTTAGATACTTATAAATTGTCAACAAATTGTCAACAAAAAATGTCTCACAAAGGGTAAGAGGAATACTACCTTTGTCGAAATCTCAATTTTGACTTTTTAGTATAAACTTTTTATTTAATATTATGAGACATTTTACTTGTACTTTAATTTTAGTTATGTGTGGCATGTTTTGCTCACAAATGATTTTTGCAGACTATGTGTTAACAAAAGGACAATGGAGTACACAAGATGTACGTTCTTTTGTACCCGCACCCCCTAAGGCATCCATTGAAGGAAATGTTTTAACAGTTCATTTTATTAATCCTCTAGCTGACCTGACAGTTCAGATAACAGACAATCAAACAGGTCAAGTTATTTATAACGAAACTATATCTTCTGCTACAGCTGCTAACTATCCAATCACATTGAGTAATGTGGAAAATGGGAACTACACATTAACATTTACTCACGCGTTAGGATATTTAACAGGTATCTTTACTATAGAATAGTTAATTAGGTACGCGAATTTGTATACGTGACCAGAGAGAGCAATCCTGGGTGATGATTTAACCAGACCCAAATATCTCGATCTCCTTTTCCATCACCTATGGATTGCTGTTTTTATTATCTTCTTTGTTCTTACTTAGGTAAAAGAGTAGTTTCCGGTTGGTTTCTAACAAAATATTTCATAGTTTTGTGCAATCATTTAGTAGATTAAACCTAAATATAGAATATGAAGAATTTAATCATTATAGCAAGTCTGCTGCTCAGCCTTCCAATCTTGGCTCAGACAAAAGTTGTAAAGAAAAATGCCGTCAAAGCTAATAATTTCGGCATTACTTACTCTCTTCCTAAAACGTCTCTAATAATCAATGCTGAAGTAACCAAAGTTACTTGTAAAGCAGGTCCCTACTATAAATACGCTGAAAAGTATCTGGGCGTGAAAGACGTTATCACAGAAGATAAAGTATATTATGAGTTAGGTAAAATCACACTTGATAACAAAGGAATACCCGATACAGACAACACGTACATCGTTGAATTCAAAGGTGGTACGGTAGCTCCTTATGCTTATTTGACAGAAGAGGGATTGCTTTGTTCCATTAATGCAGAATATACTCCGGAAGAGTCGGCCACCGAAGCCGCCAGAAAAAAGGGACAAGCTCCAGCTAAGGCAACAGACGCATCCGTATTCTCCGAAGAATTATTGATGGCCGGTTCCACTGCCAAACAAGCGGAAGTTGCCGCAAAACAAATCTATCGTATCCGTGAAAGTCGATTGAACATACTTACCGGTGAAGCGGATAATCTTCCTCCCGACGGTGAAGCAATGAAACTTGTTATCCAACAACTGGAAGAACAGGAAAAAGCATTAACCAATCTTTTCGTTGGTGTAAAAACTAAAGAAACAAGCGATTATGAGGTCTCACTCGTGCCCTTTGACAATCTCGAAAAAGAAGTTCTGTTCCGCTTCTCCGACCAATTGGGAATAGTTGACGCCGATGATTTGGGTGGTGCTCCGGTTTATATGGACCTGAAAGCTACAGAACGCGCGCCTGAGCTGGACCCGAAAGAAGCCGAAAAGAAAGAAAAAATGATGAAAGGCATTGTCTATAATGTTCCGGGGAAAGCTAGTATCGAAATCAGCATGAATAAGAAATCACTCTATAAAGGAGAAGTCCAAATTACACAATTCGGTTCACGTGAAGGACTGGCCCCTGTGATGTTTGAAGATAAGAAAGCACCGGTGAAAGTTTTATTCTATCCTGAGACAGGTGCTATAAAGCAGATAATTCAATAATTACTAATCTATATTATTCTAATTTTTATGTTTGAAGGACAACCTAAAGGTTTATATGCGTTAGCCTTAGCGAATACCGGCGAGCGTTTCGGTTATTATACCATGCTCGCGATTTTTGTGCTTTTCTTAAAAGCGAATTTTGGCTTATCTCCAGGTTTTGCAGGTACTATTTACTCTACCTTCTTAGCCTTTGTCTATTTTTTACCATTCATTGGCGGTATCTTGGCTGATAAATTCGGATATGGAAAGATGGTCACCATAGGTATTATTGCCATGTTCTTTGGCTATGTATTGCTTGCGTTACCATTAGGTAGCGGAACGATTGCCTTGGCTTGTATGTTTTTAGCATTATTTGTGATAAGTACAGGTACAGGGCTTTTTAAAGGGAATTTGCAAGTAATGGTAGGTAACTTATACGATACACCTGAATATGCATCCAAGCGTAATTCCGCATTTAGTATTTTTTACATGGCAATCAATATCGGAGCATTATTTGCTCCTACAGCTGCTGTCACAATTATGGAATATGCACAAACTCGATTCGGTGTAAGCGTAAATGACTCTTATCATTTTGCATTTGCCGTGGCCTGTATATCGCTGATTGTTTCAATGGTTATTTATTATAGTTTTCGTCGCACATTCAAACACGTTGAAGGAAATACAAAACTGACCAATGACAATAAAACAACAGTTGCAGTAGAAGAGCTTTCTTCACGCGAAACAAAAGACCGTATTGTTGCACTATGCTTAGTATTTGCTGTTGTTATCTTTTTTTGGATGGCTTTCCACCAGAACGGACTAACGCTAACCTATTTCGCTGATGAATTCACTGCAAAAAGTTCTAGCGGCTTAGAGAGTATGATGTTTGATGTTTGGAATCTGGTAGCCATCATCTTTATCGTTTACGGTTCTTTCTCACTATTCCAATCTGTATCCGGTAAAGGAAAAGCTATTGGAGGTATCGTAATACTACTTGCACTTGCCTTTTTAGGATATCGATATACAACACTTGATAATTCCATAGCAATCAACGCTCCTATTTTTCAACAATTTAATCCTTTCTTTGTAGTAGCTTTAACCCCTGTATCCATGGCTATCTTTGGAGCTTTGGCACGAAAAGGAAAAGAGCCATCCGCTCCCCGCAAAATTGGTATTGGAATGTTAGTCGCAGCTTGCGGTTTTATTATAATGATGTTTTCATCATTTGGTTTGCTAACTCCAGATGCACAAGCAGAAGCTGTCAAGGCCGGAAGTGCCTCTTTCGTTTCCCCAAACTGGTTAGTTTCAACCTACCTAGTGCTGACATTCGGAGAATTATTGCTTTCACCGATGGGTATTTCTTTTGTTTCCAAAGTAGCTCCTCCAAAATATAAAGGTATGATGATGGGAGGATGGTTTGTGGCTACTGCTATCGGTAATTACTTGACGGCCGTAGCAGCATGGATTTGGGGTGATATGCCTCTATGGATTGTATGGGGAGTATTGGTCGGAGTATGTTTGGTTTCTGCTATATTCATATTCTCAGTCATGAAGAAACTGGAAAAAGTAGCATAAAATAAATGAAAAAGCAGTATACATACAAACCGGTTGTACTCCGTTTTAAAAGATGGAGCCGGAAGAAGTATGCTGCTTTTATCAGCATAAAACAGGCTGTAACCATCGGGAACCTGTCGGCAAATGTGTCCGAACGGTTCCAGATAAAAAATGGCTCGACACATGCACGCGTCCTACTATCCGAACAGGGAGAAAAGGACGAATGCGAAGAGGAAGCGAAGCCCGACAATTGGCTAAATACGGATATTCCGCACCCCCTATTGTCCGCATCATGGCTTATTCCGACCGTTCAACAGCCGGTTGTAGCCGCACATCTATACATATATAAAAATAATATCTCCGAAAAAGCGGAAGGATTCAGTATAATGCTGAGTCCTTCCGCTTTTTCATTTTAACAGCATAATATAATTCAAAAAATGGTTGAAACACTTAAACAACAGGTTCTTGCCGGAGAATTAATTACTGAAGAACAAGCAAGAAAACTAGCTTATACATCGGACAAGGAGGCTTTATACAAAGCAGCCCATGAAATCACCCGACATTTTATGGGAAATAAGTTTGACACCTGTTCGATAATCAATGCCAAAAGCGGAAATTGCAGTGAGAATTGTAAATGGTGTGCACAATCAGGCCACTATAACACCAATGTGACACTTTATCCGTTACTTCCTGCCGAAGAATGTATCCGCCATGCAAAGCACAACTATCAACAAGGCATCGGCCGTTTTGCCTTAGTAACCAGCGGAAAAAAGGTGTCGAACCAAGATATGACGGAAATAACAGAAATCATACGCGGCATCAAGCAAGCATGTGGTATCAAATGTTGTGCTTCAATGGGCCTGCTCGACCGGAAACAACTACAAGCACTTTACGACAGCGGAGTGGAAAATTACCATTGCAATATAGAAACCGCTCCCTCCTATTTCCGCACACTCTGTACCACTCATACAACGGAAGAAAAGGTACAAACCATCCGGACCGCACGCGAAATCGGTTTCCGTATCTGTTCCGGCGGTATTATCGGTATGGGGGAAACCATGGAACAACGGATTGAAATGGCTTTGTTCCTACAAAAAGAAGGCATACTCTCCATCCCGTTAAACCTGCTGCAACCCATTCCCGGTACACCTTTAAGTGAAACACCCCCACTTTCGGAAGAAGAGTTTTTAACAACAATCGCCCTGTTCCGCTTTATCAACCCGAACGCTTTTTTGCGTTTCTCAGGCGGTCGTGCCCAACTAAGCGAAACGGCTCAACAAAAAGCCTTATATATCGGTATCAATTCTGCTATTATCGGTGATTTGCTGACTACAATCGGCAGCCGTGTAGCCGAAGATAAAATACTATTCACCTCGGAAGGATATTCATTAACGGAAAATACAGATTGGGAAAAATGACAACAACAGAACTTTTACAATACGACAGGGAGCATATCTGGCATCCTTATACATCAACAATCGACCCGCTTCCGGTGTATCCGGTAGCCAATGCCGAAGGTGTCACCATCACATTAAAAGACGGACGTAAGTTGATTGACGGCATGTCGTCCTGGTGGGCAGCCGTACATGGATACAACCATCCGGTATTAAATGCAGCGGCAAAGGAACAATTAAACAAAATGAGCCATATCATGTTCGGCGGTTTCACACACGAACCGGCAGTAGAACTGGCAGTCAAACTGCTCCCGCTCCTTCCTCCCGGCATGGAGAAAATATTCTTTGCCGACAGTGGTTCCGTGGCCGTAGAAGTAGCCCTGAAAATGGCTATCCAGTATTGGCAGTCGCAGAAAAAGCCGAAGAAATGTAAATTCGCAACCATCCGTAGCGGCTACCACGGAGATACCTGGCATGCCATGTCGGTATGTGACCCTGAAACCGGGATGCACGGAATATTCTCCGGTAGCCTTCCGGTACAATATTTCATACCTCAGCCCTCCGTCAAATTCGGAGAAGAATGGAAGGAAGAAGCCATAATACCACTCCATGAGTTATTAGAAAAACAGGCGGATGAAATAGCAGCCTTGATATTGGAGCCAATAGTTCAGGGAGCCGGTGGCATGTATTTCTACTCACCGGACTTTCTGGTCCGGGCACGCGAACTGTGCAATCGGTATCATGTTTTATTGATTTTCGATGAAATTGCAACCGGATTCGGACGTACAGGAAAGCTCTTTGCCTGGGAACATACCGGAACAATCCCCGATATTATGTGTATCGGCAAAGCCTTGACCGGAGGCTACCTGACACTTTCCGCAACAATCACGCATACCCGAATTGCCGATATAATCTGTTCCGGTGAAGCCGGTTGTTTTATGCACGGCCCTACTTTTATGGGAAACCCGTTAGCTTGTGCAATCGCCTCGGCGTCCGTCTCCCTGCTTCTGGAAAGCGGATGGCAAGAAAAGGTGAAGAAAATTGAAAAACAATTGTCCGAAGAGCTGGCTCCGGCTACCACTTTCGAGACAGTAAAAGAAGTACGGGTTTTAGGAGCTATCGGAGTTATCGAAATGAAAGAACCAGTCCGGATGGCTTTTCTCCAAAAACGTTTTGTAGAAGAGGGTATCTGGGTTCGTCCATTCGGCCGTCTGGTTTATCTGATGCCCCCATTTATCATCACCTCGCAAGAACTTTCAAAATTAACCGGTAGCTTGCTCAAAATACTGAAAGAAAGATGAAAGACTATACCTGCTTATTAGAAGAACTGAAAATAAACGGCAATTTCCGCCAATTTCCGGAAGTCACCCATTCCGGGAAATGGATAGAAAAAGAGGGACACCGAATGCTCAACCTATCCTCGAACGACTATCTGGGATTGGCAACCCGTCAGGATTTACGAGCAACTTTTATGGAGCAATTGGCCGATACAGACTTGCCGTTTTCCTCCTCCTCCTCCCGTCTTCTCACCGGTAATTTTGCTATTTACAAGGACTTGGAGAAACTTATATCGGAACGTTTCGGACGAGAAAGTGCGCTATTATTCAACAGCGGTTACCATGCAAATACCGGTATTCTTCCGGCTCTTGCCGACAAACAGACACTGATTATCGCAGATAAACTAGTCCATGCCAGCATCATAGACGGTATTCTGCTAAGCGGGGCGCCTTTTACCCGTTACAAGCATAATGATTATGAGCAACTGGAACGACTATTGGCAAAAGCATCCGGACAATATGAACAGGTTATTATCGTAACAGAGAGCGTATTCAGTATGGATGGGGACGTTGCAGACCTCCCGCATTTAGTCGCTCTGAAAAAGAAATACAAAGACACTTTACTCTATGTGGATGAAGCTCATGCCATTGGCGTTTATGGGTCTGACGGATTAGGTATTGCAGAAGAACAGCATTGTATCGGCGACATCGACCTGCTGGTCGGAACTTTCGGAAAAGCATTGGCATCAATGGGAGCCTACCTGTTGTGCAGCCGGGTAATCCGGGATTACCTGATTAATACCATGCGTCCGCTCATTTTCAGTACCGCCTTACCGCCGGTTCAAATAGCATGGAGTCGGTTTCTTTTCGAAAAGCTGCCAGACTTTTCGTCAGAACGTCGGCAACTTTTCCGGAAAAGCCGTAAGCTTTCTGAAAAGCTGAACGGGAAAGGTGGAGAAATCAGCAATAGCCATATCATTCCCTTTATTATCGGAGAAAACGAAGCATGTATTCAAAAGGCGCTCGAACTACAACGAAAAGGATTTTATTGCCTGCCGGTACGCCCTCCAACAGTTCCAAAAGGGACTTCCCGAATACGTTTCTCGCTGACAGCCAATATTACAGACGAAGAAATAAACGAATTAATCATGCTACTTTAAAAACAAAAGAATGAAAATCTATAAATTGGTAAACAACAATAACCGCAAATTAATTCTTTTCTTTGCCGGATGGTCCGCTTCTCCCGAATGGTTCCGGACTATCCAACCGGGAAAAGACTATGATTTGTGGATTTGTTATGATTACAGAGGCTTGGAATTCAAGGAACAGACAGGTACATATCAGGAAATCGACCTGATAGCCTGGTCGTTAGGAGTATGGGTAGCTTCCGTATTGCTGACTGAAAAAGAAAAACTTTTCACACCGGCCCGAGCAATTGCAATCAACGGGACTCCCTCTCCTGTCCATGACTTGGAAGGCATTCCGGAAGCCACTTTCCGGGGGACACTGGAAAATGTAACGGAAGAAGGGATGTCTCGCTTTAACCGCCGAATGTACGGAAGCAGGGAAATACTTCGCATACATGAAAAATATCCGGCCCGCCCTTTGGAAGAAATCCGGAAAGAACTGCAATATTTGTATCAGGAAATTCTTTCCAGAACTCCGGTATCCGACTTTTGGACACAGGCTATTCTCTCGGTTTCGGACCGTATCTTTCCTTCTGAAAATCTGAAAAGGTATTGGTCCGGACGCTGTCCGGTAAAAGAAATAAATGCACCGCATTATCCTTTTTATCTATGGAAACAATGGAACGAAATATGGGAATGATAGAAACCGAACGTATCCGTAACTGCTTCACACGTGCATTATCCAGTTACGACAAAAATGCTGATGCTCAACATCGTATCAGCCGGAAACTGATTTCCCTGCTTCCTCGCTACACCGGCACTCATTATGACCGGGCCTTGGAAATCGGTTGTGGTACGGGAGGGTTCACAAGCTGTCTGAAAAGTTCCTGCCGTATCCGTGACTGGACCTTAAACGATTTGTGCGAAGTTTGTAAAAAACCGGTAAATAAACTTTTCCCGGAGCAGTTTCCGACTTTTATTATCGGCGATGCCGAACAAATTACTTTTGCAGGTAAGTTCGATTTAATAGCCTCGGCCTCCGTCTTTCAGTGGATAAAACAGCCGGAAACATTCTATCGTAAACTTGCCGGATTGTTGGTCCCGCAAGGAACACTCCTGTTCAGTACTTTTGCACCTGGAAACCTGTACGAAATAAGGGAACTGACAAATAGAGGACTCGACTATCCCCCCGCCACAAAAATACAGGAATGGCTTTCTTCCGATTTCCGTCTACTTCACTGTGAAGAAGAGGAAATAGTACTCACCTTTACCGGTCCGCTGGATGTTTTAAGGCATCTGAAAGCAACAGGTGTGACAGCTACCGGAGGAAATACTTGGACACGTGGCATGCAGGAAGAGTTTTGCAACCGTTATACATTGTTATTCTCAACCGGCAAAAAACAAGTAAAACTCACCTATCGCCCGCTTTATATGCTGGCAATAAAAAAATAAACAAATATGAAAAGTAAAGTATTATTTATCACCGGTATCGATACAAATATCGGAAAGACTTTTGCAACTGGTATTCTGGCACGTGCATTGGCTGAAAATGGGAAAAAGGTTATCACCCAAAAGATGATACAAACCGGATGCGAAGAAGTTTCGGAAGATATTGAGATGCACCGCAAACTTCAAGGTATTCCATTTACGGAAGAGGATAAAGCCGGATTGACTTGTCCCTACATTTTTACCTATCCTTGCTCCCCGCATATGGCTGCTGAAAAAGACGGGCGTACCATCGACCTCTCCGTTATCAGCAAGGCCACCCGTCAATTACAGGAAAAATACGAATACATCTTATTGGAAGGAGCCGGAGGGCTGATGGTTCCGAACGATTTCAACTCCCTTACCATCGATTACATTCGGGAACAAACTTATCCGGTTTTACTTGTTACTTCCGGGGAATTAGGAAGTATCAACCATACATTGCTCAGCCTGTATGCTTGCAAACAGTACGGCATACAGGTAAAAGCTATTATTTATAATCTTTATCCTCCTACAGATGAATTGATTACAGTCAATACAATGGAGTATCTGACTCAATACCTGAAAAAAGATTTTCCGGACACAGGCATCATCTTACTGCCGGAAATTTCCGAAAAGCATACGACATGTATTGACATCCAATGCTTATTATAATAACGATTTTTTGACTTTAAAAGTCAAAAGGTTGCACTTCACTATTGCTGTATTCAAGGAACTTATGTTCAATACTGTATACTAAAAAAGGTCATCCAATTACTTAGATGACCTTTTTTAGGGTGAAAGATGGGGTTCGAACCCACGACCCTTGGAACCACAATCCAATGCTCTAACCAACTGAGCTACATTCACCATGTAAGCCTTATCGAATATCGTTTTCTTTAAGACGGTGCAAAGATAGATATTTTCTTTTATCTTGCAAATATTTTGCACACATTTTTATACAATACTATTCTATAAAATATTCTTCCACCCCTATATTATGCTTTTGCAATAAAGAGCGGGAGCTTTTCAAAAAGCGTTCCCAAACAGGGTTATGAACTGGCAATATATTACCCGTTCCGTCAACCGGTCTAGGAGCAGGAAGAATATGCATATCCTTTTTGCCCCGATCATTTTGATACCGCTCGTTAAAAACAAGGGCGTATTCTGCCGAAACAATATATCTTTTCAAGCCTTTCCGTGCCAAAGTAACCTTAAGCAAAGCCCCTCCATCCGTATTTATCAAACTCATATTCGAAACTAAATTCCCCAATGAATAGACAACAAGGTGAGTAGGTGTCCCATCTTTGTCTTTCCTGATTTCCATCGGTTGAATGACATGTGGATGACCCCCCATTACCAAATCCACGCCCTGTTCTATCAGCCAATCAGCTAAATCTCGTTGTTCGGCGGAAGGTAATTGGTTGTATTCCACCCCCCAATGCATATTCGCAATAATAAAATCGGGATTAAAAAGTTTAGCTTCAGCAATATCAATCTCCATCTGTTTCTTATCAATATAGTTCACAATCCGAGGGGCTTCTACCTGAAACCCGTTGGTACTGTATGTGTAATTCAGCATGATTATACGAAAACCATTCTTACGCAGTAACATCGGATAAGTATGAGCGCGATGAGCTTGGTCGAGATAAGTACCGGTATGGCGGATACCAAGCGAGTCTAATATCTGAATGGTACGGACAAGACCATTCGTCCTTTTATCGAGACAATGATTGTTAGCCAAAAGAAAAAAATTAAACCCTGCTCTTTGCAAAGCAACAGCAAAATCAGTAGGAGCACTGAAAACCGGATAACCACTGTAAGGCTTCCCCCCCAAAGGAACCTCCATATTTACAACAGAAATATCAGCAGCTTTTATTTCACGCTCAAGAAGAGGAAAATAGCCGCTCAAGTCAAAAGTGTCTCCCCGGCGGGTATTATCAATTTGGGTCTGATGCATAATAGCATCACCGGCAAAAAGGATTGTCAACGTATCATTACCCTGAGCGGACAAAGAGGCGGACAATAATAGTCCTACCAAACAAAATGCCAATCTGCCAATCGGATTATGCATTAAGTTTCTGAAGAATGTATATTTCCAAGACTGGCACATTGGCATATGTCTCTATATTATTAACGGGTTCTTATTTATAAATAGCTTTCTTTCCGGCTAAAAGAGTATTCCGCATCAATGAAATAATTGTCATCGGACCTACTCCCCCCGGAACAGGAGTTATATAAGAACACTTCGGTGCAACTTCATCAAATTTCACATCGCCAGTCAACTTAAAGCCACTTTTGGTTACGCTGCTCGGCATACGGGTTGTTCCGACATCCACAATTACAGCACCTTTCTTCACCATATCTGCTTTCAGGAATTCGGGAACTCCTAAAGCTACAATAATGATATCTGCACTCAAGCACATTTCTTTCAAGTTTTCAGAACGGCTATGACATACAGTTACCGTACAATCGCCCGGATAAGATTTCTGCATCATCAAAGTAGCCATTGGCTTACCCACGATATTACTACGTCCCAATACGACACAATGCTTACCGCGTGTCGGAATTTCATAACGTTTTAACAATTCGAGAATACCGGCAGGAGTAGCCGAAACAAAACAAGGAAGGCCAATAGACATACGTCCTACGTTAATCGGGTGGAAACCATCCACATCTTTCCGGTAATCGATTGCTTCAATAATTTTCTGTTCGGAGATATGCTTCGGAAGCGGGAGCTGTACAATAAAGCCATCTACATCCGCATCATTGTTCAGTTCATCTACTTTACGAAGAAGTTCTTCCTCTGTAACATCGTCTTCATAACGAATCAAAGTGGATTTGAAACCAATTTCGTTACAAGTTTTTACTTTGCTGGCAACATAAGTTTCGCTACCACCATCGTGGCCGACCAAAATAGCAGCCAGATGAGGAATTTTACCACCCGCAGCTTTAATCTGTGCCACCTCTTCAGCCATTTCTTTCTTCATCTGGGCAGAAACAGCTTTTCCGTCCAATAATTGATACTGTTGTTCTTCCATATCTTTCCTCCCTGGTTTATCTTTTGAATGAAGGGAATTTCTTACTTCCCGGTTTTGCAGCCGTCAACATACGCATCATCTTACGTGTTTCGTCAAACTGCTTGATAAGTTTATTTACTTCTTGAATGGTTGTACCACTTCCCTTAGCTATACGCTGACGACGCGAGCCATTCAGTATAGCCGGATTAGAACGTTCTACCGGAGTCATTGAATAGATGATAGCTTCAATACTTTTGAATGCATTATCATCGATATCCACATCCTTCAGGGCTTTTCCTACGCCTGGTATCATAGAGGCCAACTCTTTCAGGTTACCCATCTTCTTGATTTGCTGTATCTGGGAAATGAAGTCGTTGAAGTCGAACTGGTTCTTGGCAATTTTCTTTTGTAGACGTTTCGCTTCTTCTTCATCGTATTGTTCCTGTGCACGTTCTACCAACGAAACAATATCGCCCATGCCTAAAATACGGTCGGCCATACGTTCCGGATGGAAAACATCCAGTGCATCCATCTTTTCTCCCGTACCGACAAACTTAATCGGTTTGTCTACAACCGTACGGATAGAAAGAGCGGCACCACCGCGAGTATCACCATCCAGTTTTGTCAGAACAACACCATCAAAGTTCAGACGTTCATTAAACTCCTTTGCCGTATTTACGGCATCCTGACCTGTCATCGCGTCTACGACAAACAACGTTTCATCCGGCTGAATCGCACTCTTGATTGCTGCGATTTCCTTCATCATCTGCTCGTCGATAGCCAGACGGCCGGCAGTATCGACAATCAGGACATCGCAACCTTTGACACGTGCTTCGCGGATAGCATTCATGGCAATCTCCACCGGATTTTTATTTTCCAGTTCCATGTAGACAGGAACACCTACTTGTTCACCGACTACACGCAACTGCTCGATAGCTGCCGGACGGTAAACGTCGCAAGCTGCCAGCATCGGTTTTTTATTTTTCTTTGTTTTCAGCAGATTAGCCAGTTTACCGGAGAATGTTGTCTTACCGGAACCTTGCAAACCAGACATCAAGATGATTGCCGGAGCGCCTTTCAATTCCAACTCTATCGCTGTACCCCCCATCAAGCTGGCAAGTTCGTCGTGAACAATCTTAACCATCAGCTGGCTGGGTTTAACAGAAGTAAGCACATTTTGTCCTAAAGCCTTTTCCTTCACCGTGTCGGTAAAGTTTTTAGCCACTTTATAGTTTACATCGGCATCCAGTAATGCTTTTCGTACATCTTTCAATGTTTCCGCCACATTGATTTCGGTAATCTTACCTTCGCCTTTCAACAGTTTAAACGACCTGTCTAACCTTTCGCTTAAATTCTCAAACATAATTCGTATGTGTATTTATTTTATCTTCTACTTTTTTAATAAGGTGCAAATGTACAAAAAAGAGATGAATATTTGCCTATCAAGCTATTTTACATAACCAATAGTTACTCAAATCTTTTTATTTTGCCAAGAAGCCTTCTTCAAATAAATAATACTGGAAACCAATAATCCAGTATAATAAACAATCTCCGTCAGGAAACATATAGCAACCGGCATGTGTAAACGCATTCCTGCGATATATATAAAAAGAGTATAAAATACCAATGTAACCAGTTCCATCGTAAATGCCGCACGGGTATTCCCGGTTCCAGTCACACCATTAAATACAATATTGGCAGCCGCCCCTATCAATAATGCCCCTGAAATAACATAAAGAGAGGGGATAGAAGCCTGTATCAAAGAAGTATCATTCGTATAAACCGACAAAATAGAGGCTGGTGCCAAACAGAGCAACAACACAAATACAACCATTATGCTCATGGAAATCCAAACTATCCGCCGGATAATCGGGATTACTTGTTCCTTATGACCGGCACCGATACTATTACTCACAAACGTATTGGTTGCTGTAGATAACGAATTTATCGGTATCAACATTACAATATAAACACTTCGTACGATGTTGGCGATTGCCAGTTCCCGCTGCCCCAAATGTTCAACAGCCACAAACAACATAAAATATGTGCTCAACGAGATAAAATACTGCAACATCGTAAAAACAGAGATGTCCAAAACCCGTTTCAATAACTTCAAATCAAACGAGCGCAGTTGGTTCAGCGCATATTTCTTTATATCCACTGTCAAACGTGTATAAACCAGATAAAAAACTATCGAGACAGCTTCTGCAATTACCGAAGCGATGGCAGCACCCTTAATTCCCATTTCCGGAAATCCAGCATGCCCGAATATCAACAGATAATCCAGCAACACATTTGTCAAAGCCATCACAATCGCATTCAAAGTCAGCACTTTCGTCCGTGTTATTCCAATAAATAAAGCGCGGAACATCACACTCATGAACGAAAAGAAAAAGCCAAATACACGCCAATCTAAAAATTCTTCTGTAGCATTCAAAATAGCATCCGAAGAAATCAAGAGTCTCATAATATCGCCTGCAAAAAAACGGGAAAAGACAAATAGTACAGCAGCCAGTACCAACAAAAACACTACCCCTTGAATCATCACAGGGCCCACATCCTTATAACTTTGTTCCCCGTTACGGCGAGCTATCACAATCTGAGAACCGGTACTAAATCCGAAAGCTATTGTAAAAGCACAAATATAATAAAGCCCTCCCATTGCAGAAGCACCCAACTCTACTTCGCCGACCCTTCCCAGAAAAGCCGTATCAGTCACGTTTATAATATTTTGAGCCAAAAGACTCAAAAAAATAGGATAACTTACATTCCAGATTTGCTTGTTTGTATACATAAATATCATTCTTTACAGACAGGTAAGTGACAATGAAAAAAAGCCCGCCACATCTGACGAGCTTTTCAACTTCTATTCTATTAGATTTCTGAGCTATCGATGCTTCATATCAGTTTATTCGTCGCCGTATCAGGAAACACAACAGAGGGCTTAAATGTTTTAGCCTCTTCAAAATCCATCAACGCATACGACATAATGATGATTATATCACCAGGCTGAACCTTACGCGCAGCTGCACCATTTAAACAGACTACACCGGAGCCCCGTTTCCCTTTAATGATATAGGTTTCAAAACGTTCACCGTTATTGTTATTCACAATAGCGACCTTTTCGTTAGCAATAAGGTTTGCGGCATCAAGTAAATCCTCGTCCACAGTAATACTGCCGATATAATTCAGATTGGCCTCTGTTACCGTAACACGATGAATCTTTGATTTTACTACTTCTATAAACATACGATATTATAAATTTATAATTATGAATAGGTTGAGAATAACTCACAATCCATAATTCATAGTTTATCTGTTATACTTTATATTGTCTATCAAACGAACTTCTCCACAATAAACAGTAATACAACCTACCGGGTAAGCGGTATCCGACCAATCACGAATAGACTCCATTGTGTTGCCATCCACGATTTCAAAATATTCGACACGCATGACAGAATCAGAATTTATTGTATTCACAACATAATCTATCACCTCCTGTACACTCTTTTCGGGGACAAAGTTAGTACTTTCTTTCAACGTACGAGCAATCAAAGGTGCTTTTTGACGTTGCTCTGGGGTCAAACGAACATTCCGGCTACTAAGAGCCAAGCCGTCAGCTTCCCTCAAAATCGGACAATCCTTGATTCTAACCGGTATATTCAATTGTTTTACCATTGCACGAATAACAGCAATTTGCTGAAAATCTTTTTCACCGAAATAAGCATTGTCCGGCTCTACCGCATAAAAAAGCTTACTTACAATCTGAGCTACTCCATTAAAATGACCGGGACGCCGTGCACCTTCCATAACAGCCGAAACGATACCGAAATCAAAAGTACGAGTATCCGGTTCCGGATACATTTCCTGTTCCGTAGGGGCAAATACATAGGTACAACCAGCAGGTTCCAACAATGCACAATCTTTTTCCAACGTGCGCGGATACGTAGCCAAATCATTTTTATCATTAAACTGAGTCGGATTCACAAAGATACTGACTACACAGACATCGTTTTCCGACACACAACGTTTTACCAGGCTCAAATGTCCTTCGTGTAGTGCTCCCATAGTGGGGACTAAGCCTATTTGCTTGTTATTCTGCTTTTCTTCAGCAAGATAACGCTTCAATTCCTTAATGCTATTTACTATTTTCATCCCTTAGATGCTTATTGACGGTGCAAAGCAACTAAATAATTACCGTAAATGAAAGAAATTTATTATCTTTGTAGCGTCTTTATAAAACTAATTTACAGAATGGATGCAAAAAAAATCTTGTTTATAGCCCAAGAAATAACACCCTACCTTCCCGAATCTGAGATTGCAACGATATGCAGAAATTTGCCGCAAGGCATACAAGAGCGTGGTCGAGAAATCAGAACATTTATGCCAAAATTCGGAAGCATCAACGAACGACGTAATCAATTACACGAAGTAATCCGTCTTTCCGGCATGAATCTTATTATTGACGACACAGATCATCCGCTTATCATTAAGGTAGCATCCATTCAGGCGGCACGCATGCAAGTGTATTTCATCGATAATGAAGATTTTTTCCAGAGAAAACACTGTATTAGCGATGAAGAAGGGAACGAATACGAAGATAATGATGATCGTTCTATTTTCTATGTCCGCGGCGTATTGGAAACAGTAAAGAAATTACGTTGGATACCGGATGTGATTCATTGTCATGGATGGATGTCAGCGTTAACAGCTCTTTATATCAAGCGAATGTATGCAGACGACCCTTGTTTGCGTAATGCTAAAATTGTCTATTCTATTTATAACGACGATTTTAAAACTCCGTTTCGAAAAGAATTTGCCGGTAAGTTAAAGATGGATGGAGCCAAAGACAGCGATTTGAAAGGTATAAAAGCTGATACCAGCTTTATAGGACTAACCAAATTAGCCGTCGATTTTGCTGATGGTGTCATACAAGGCAGTGAAACAATTAATCAGGATATACTGGATTATATTGCAACTAAAAAGAACACACCGTTCTTACCTTACCAATCGCCGGATGTTTATATGGACGAATTTAATAAGTTTTACGATGTCGTATTAGGTTCAAAATAAATTTAGAGAAATGAAAATCAAGCTTTTTGTACTTGGCCTGAGTCTCGGAATATCTATTCTGAGCGGGTGTAATGATGAATTGACACAGGTAGGAATCAATACCATGCCTGATACAGACGGAGTTAATGTCCGTGCCGATACATTTTATATGAAAGCCAGAACCCTAAAGACCGATTCTGTTTATGCTAGAACAACTTACGGTTCACTGGGTGAAATATACGATCCTCTATACGGTAATTTGAAATCAGACTACCTCTGCCAATTCTATTGCCCCGAAGGATTCACGTTTAAACATACTCCTCTTGATGGGAAAATCGACTCGGTAGATTTTAAGATTCTGTACAGTAGCTGGACAGGTGACTCATTAACACCGATGCGCGTACAATTATATAAAATCACCGAAGCACTGCCAAGAGATTTTTATACAAACGTAGATCCGCTGAAATATTGCGATATGCAGACGACATTGGGTACACAGACTTATACTTCTTTCGATATGACTGTACCTGACTCAGTCAGATATGAAAAGATAAATAATGTCTACGTATTCCAGCCAAGTGTCAGAATCCGAATGCCGAAAGAATTAGGGCAACGTTTCTACGAGGAAACTATCAATAACCCGGCTTCTTTTAAAGACCAGAATGCATTCAACCAGTTCTTTCCCGGTATTTATGTTACAAACACATTTGGTACGGGGAATATTTTAAACATAGACGCATCCGGAATGTCTATCTATTATAAATACACAGTAGAAGGCTCTGCCGGTCAGGACTCTATTGTCAAAGCCAGTGAATATTTCAGTGTAACGACTGAAGTTATTCAGTTGAATCGCTTTAAGAATACGGACATGGATGATTTACTGAAACCTAACGATAGTATTGCTTATCTCAAGAGTCCGGCTGGTGTTTATACTGAGTTGACTATTCCGGCTAAAGAATTAGCACCTCTTGTTGAAGATCGTATTCTCAGCACTATGTCTCTTACATTAAAAGCACTTCCGCAAGAAAATTGGGTATATGCTTTTGAGGCTCCCGCTAATATATTGATACTTCCAAGTGACTCTGTTGATACTTTCTTTAAGAATAATATGATTGAAAACAATATTACCTCTTTTCGTGGAGATTATGTAGCATCAACACGTACTTATTCATTTGGAAACATATCCAATATGCTTAAAAACCATTTGGAGAAAGCTCCTGGCACGGACTTGAGAATCAGTGTAATTCCAGTAGAACGCAGAAAAGGAGAAAGTTCGAATTATTGGGGACAGACAAGCTCTTATACGACAGCCATCAATAACTACTTGAAACCGTCAGGAGTTAAATTGCGTATTGATAAAGAAGCTATGGAAATGAGAATTGTAACTATCAAGTACAAATAAAGACAGCATTTAGATAGAAACTATATTAATAAACCGGGGCATTCCACCCCGGTTTTATTATATTTGATATTACACAATAAAAAAAGAACAGATTATCAATTGATAACCTGTTCTTTTGTGGAGCTGGAGAGATTCGAACTCTCGTCCAAACGAGGAACTAATCTGCTTTCTACATGTTTATCTTCGCCTTCATTGTCGGGATTAAGCAAGACCGAAGCCACCCACTTAAACCTTATCCTCTAAAGTTTCGCCTAAAACCCGAGGCTTGTTTCAGACTATCTCCGATATTGCTGCACCACCTGATCGGAACGCTTCGGAGCCACAGCATCCGGGTGATGTCACGTCCCCGCAACTTTTGCAGGGATTAAGCTTCAATCTACTATACTTCGATTAAGCAGCGAGAGCGTAATTGTTTTCGCCAGTTAATTGTTTGCCGTCTGAGATTTAAGTGCAAGCCGACCACGCACTACATGCTTACAAACCACTTCTGCCCGCTGTCAAAACCGGTCAGCCCCATGATTCGTGGGTACAAAGATACAAAAAATTAAGCTTCTTCATACTCCTTTTATTTTTTTATTCAATCACACCTATTTCACGAAACCAGTCTTCAGCACGATCCGGCCATTCATTAACGGCAGCACCGGTATCACGCAAACCATAACCATGACCTCCTTTACTATATAAATGC
The DNA here is from genome assembly GCF_003473295.1 of Parabacteroides sp. AM08-6. Lineage (GTDB taxonomy): Bacteria > Bacteroidota > Bacteroidia > Bacteroidales > Tannerellaceae > Parabacteroides. The sequence continues at coordinate 1,270 of NZ_QRMP01000011.1, read as the reverse complement.
ATCCAAGCCGGAACTCCAGCTTCTTTTAAAGCATAATAATAAAAAAGACTACTATTAATATACGCATCGTCATCTTCAGCCTGGATCAATAAAGTAGGCGGAGTGGCTGAAGTTACTTTCAATTCCGGTGCAAGTTGAAAATTCTCCCCATCAAGATAAGCAGGATAAACCAGCAAACAAAAATCAGGCCGGCAACTCACTTTATCTGCAGCATCTACTGTTGGATAAGCACGTTTCTCGAAGTTATTACTGGCCATAGCTGAAAGATGCCCACCCGCTGAAAATCCCATAACACCTATACGTTGAGGGTCAATATTCAGTTTTTCAGCATTTGCACGAACATAACCAATAGCACGTTGCACATCCTGCAAAGGAGCTTCATGCTTCTCACGTCCTTCACGGCGAGGAACACGATATTTCAGCAAAACAGCTGTAATACCAAGGTTATTGAGCCATTCGCATACTTCATCACCTTCCAAATCATAAGCTAAGATATTATAACCACCACCAGGGCAAACAACCATTGCGGCACCACCAGCCGATTCGTCCGGAGCAGGATAAATCGTGATGGTTGGCTCACTGACATTTGTTATGCGTAAAACAGTTTCACCTCCAGTCTTCCCACCATCTGAGTCGGCTTTTTCAATTAGCTTAACTGTTTCGCCAGGTGCCCCTTTAGGAAAAAGGAGAATGGGATTTTCTTGTGCCATAGCTGTCCCCATCAAACAACTTACTCCAACAAAAAGGAGTTTCCATTTTCTTATCATACAACACATCGTTTAATGAATAATTATACGTATCATTTCGTTCCAGGGAAATTCGGACTGTAAACACGTTTAGCCATAAAAATAATTTCCTTCTTTGGCATAGAACTTATCATAGTACTTACACCCTGTCATGATTACAAGAAAAGGTCCTCTTTCCAGACTTACGACCTTCCAATATCACCATATTTTGGTAACGAAGATATATATCTTATTTGATTATTCCAATATAATTAAGCGAGAAAACCTACAGAAGCTTTTATTCTCTAAAAAGACCTATAGAAAAAACAATTCCATCCTATGTGGAATAATCAGCATAGCCACCAAAGATGTCGCTTCTGGATGAAGTAAGAAATAGCCATTATCAAAAAGTCTGTGTTTTTGCCCATGGTGGCGTATTGACTTGTGCACGTGTCTATGCCGGAGCATATAGCTTGAAAGAAGCATTCAACAACATTCCTTCATATGGAGAGATTATTAAATTAGACTTTTAGAATAAAATCCCC
>NZ_QRMP01000010.1:93181-120859 GCF_003473295.1 Parabacteroides sp. AM08-6 | reverse complement strand
ATCTTCAGTTTCAGATTGTTTCTAATGCGTTTGCCCTGTAATAACCTTATGTGTAAACTGAAGGGAGAAAGGTCTCTTTTGCTGTTGTCGCTATCTTTGTAAGCTACATAGTGTTTTTTTACCGGAAGTATTGCAATACAGGGAAAGATGATAAATAAACAGCTCTTTTTTATCTCTTTAGCGTATTTTGTCAGGGGAGTAAACGAGCCCGTCAACAGCTCTTTCGCCGTCGGGTGTGACGAGGACAAACGTGAAAGCCCATTTCTGCAAGCGTATTTCCGGGGTCGAAAATTTACCGATAGGCAATTTCAGGAATACTTTGTTCCATCCTTTCTGTAGATGGACCGGTAGGGGTGGTCTGACCGCACAGTTTTCGTTGCCTAAAGGTATTTCATTCGATTTTGAACGGTGTGTCGCTGTCCATACCGGAGGTTCTATTTCTTGGTCGTTCAGCCAAATACGACTGCCTTTGTAGTCCCATGTACCTGGTAGGGGTGGCAAGTCTGCTTCCGAACGGCTGTAGTTCTGAAACTCTATCCAGACGCCGGTTTCCTGTTCTTTGGGCGAATATACCCAGGTCCAGGCATAGGCGGTGTGGTCTGTTTCCGGCTCTTTATATAGGGCAGGGACAAGTGTCCCCCATACATGGCGGAGATAAATTCCGGCTCCCGTGACATCGTGCGTCTTGTATGTTTCTCCTTCGTATAGATAACTTTTTTCGAAGGATTTTTCCGGAGGAAAGGCCTTTTTTAAGTTCCCTTTGTTGGGAAAAGCATCGGTTATGCGCCATTTTACGTTTGTTTGTTTGACGTAGGCAAAAGGATATCCGCGGAAGTATTTTTCTTTGTGGTACAACATCCGTTTTTCGAAATCGGCGAAGGCTTGAAATTCCTCGTTTTCTTCCGGCGGTAGGATGGTCCCGTTCTGGTCGAAATATTCATAGCCTCCTCCTTTCCAAGCGCGTTCGGCGATAGCAAGCATATTCGGGTAGAAACTGTTTTGTTTGATGATATCCGTTTCCGGTTGTATCATCCGGTCGTTCCAGACTGCTAGGATAACGCCTGCGACATCGGCATTACCTTGTGGTACGTTGTAAATGCGACTATTATAAAGTGCGATGATATCGCCGAAGGTGTCGAAGTGGTTCAGGTAATGAAAACGGGAATCGATGGCTGGGATACCCGGTTGAGCTTTACCCCTGTAGCTCCATAGGTGTGTCATGTCGATTTCACCGGGTTGATAGTGCCAACCAGGGTTCCAGGAAATTACTTTTTTCCCTTTCGAGCGGACATAGGCAACCATTTCCGGTACGAAACGAGGATTGGTGAATTGAACTTCATCTGTTCCGAGGTGAAGGTAAGGAACGTCGAAGGCTTCGCAGACCTCTTCGAGCAGAAGTTTTAGTATTTTCATTCCTTCTGGACTTTGCATATCGTGACGGAAGGTACGAACAAATGCGGCACTGTGTCCCGGTATGTCTATTTCGGGGATAAGTAAAACATGGTGCTCCTTACAAAATTGGGTTAGTTCCCGCGCTTCTTTCAATGTATAATATTTCCCCGGCATACGAGTCGTATTTGCGCTGTCGTTGAGCATCGGGAATATCTTGCTTTCCAATCGCCATGATTGATTTTCCGTTAGATGCCAGTGGAATACGTTTATTTTGTAGCGGGAAAGGATGGCTATTTCCCGTTTCAATTCTTCTAAGGATATGTAACTTCGTCCGACATCCTGCATAAAACCGCGGATGCGGAATGCCGGCCAATCTGTAATTTGACAAGCAGTGATATGGCAATTGTTTTCTGTCTGTTTGTTGAGTTGGTTTAGGGTTTGAAAAGCTCGGTAAATACCATTCTCTGTAACAGCTTTAATCGTGATTTTATCCGATGAAACCGTCAATTTGTATGCTTCATCCTGATTGACTGGGATATCCGAGAGGCTGTTGACTAAACTGACTGCTATCGTTTTACGGCTGTCCGGATTTACCTTCAGATGCTGTTCTTGCGCCCATTTCAGAGCCTCCCGTTCTATGTTATTCCCTTCATAGAAAGAAAATGAAATCTCTTTGGCCGTAAAATAACCCTTCTCCCATTTTACGATTTGTGGTTGTGGTAATAAAGAAGGGACATCGGCAGCTTTTGCCACCGATATCCCTAAACATAGTATCAATAAGATGAACAGTATATTTTTCATGTCTACTTTATCAGGTCTGTAAGTTTGACAGCTTGGAAAGTCATGTGTGCCACGCTCGATTCGTAGAGGATACCGACTGTTTCTTTATCTATCATGGAAAGGCAACTGTATCCCCAGCCTTCGCCTTCGTCCAACATTACCTGATATTCGGCGGGCCAGGTCAATCCTCCGTCTAAGCTGGCTTTTATGGTGATATGGTTGCGTCCTTTGGTTGTGTTCGGGTTGGAGAACAGCAACAACTTCTTGCCGGTAATATTATCTTTTGCGTCCACTTTTATCAGGCTAGCCATGCAGACCGGTTCTTGCAAGGCTTTGCGGCTGGAAGGGTGTTCCGTCCATGTTTTGCCCAAATCTTTGGTGATAGCTACGGCACGGCTTCTTCCCCGGTTATCACGCATGTTCAGCATGAGCACACCCGGTTCAACCTCGACTACCTGCGCTTCGGTCGTATTAGTACGGGCCAGATTATGTAAATGCCAAGTTTTTCCCCGGTCTTTGCTGTACATGATTCCGGCATTCGGGACACGTGTCGCATCGATGAATTGGATAGGAAATACCAATGTGCCGTCCTTCATCGTGATGCCCCGGCCCGGCCCTTGCAGCAGGAAGTACCAAGAAGGGTCTTTTACTTGTGCGGTAATGTTGATGGGGTCGCTCCAGGTTTTGCCGTCATCTTCGCTCTTTACAAGCATTAATTGGGCGGTTTCATCGGGCGTCATACCCGGCATGGAGTTCCACCAAGCCCGTTCGTTACCCATGCCGTGTGTCCATGCGGCTACAATCCAGATTGTATTTGTTTTTTCGTCTACCAGGATGGAAGGGTCGCCTACTCCGTTTTGTGCATGAGGCAAACCACCGGTTTCACCGAATGTCATCGCTACGCGCATCGGTTCCCAAGTCTGTCCCTTGTCCATGCTGCGGCTGACACCGATGTCCACCATCTCCTGCAAGTCTACACTGCTGTTGTAACGGATGTCGTAAACACCTAATAAAGTGCCTTTGTTAGTCGTTACTAATCCTGGTATGCGGAAAGCAGCGGAACCGTCGTCTCCGGCTTGACGTACGCCGATACCGACTCTGCGCACTTCCGCTTTTCCGTCCCAGCTCAGAACCGCCGGTTTATCGTTGATAAAAGCCTCCTGTATGTCCACTGATAGTTTCGAGGAAAGAGCTGTTTGATGGTCCATCCGGATACTTATCCAGTAGTAATTTACTCCTTTCACCATCGGTTGCTTGCTGGTAAGTGTTACCGTTTGTCCTGCGAGAGCCTGTTCGTCTTGTTTCACGGAATAGGCAGGGTTTGCCTCACGTGTTTTACCCGGTGTATGGCTGGATATGTAAGTGGCCGGGCTGAAATACTCTCCTTTCCTCGATGGCGCTTCCGTACCGCTATAAAACAAGCGGACTGCTTTTATCTCGGAAATATTGGTTTCCTTACCGAATTGAAGGGTGATTTTATTGAGGATGTCCCCTTTTTGGGCAGGTATGCGTATCTGCAGCAACACATTATCCATACGGTCCGTGAGGATAGGAATTTGCGGTTCCCGTACATATAGACTGTCTGCCGCGAAGATAGTTTCTGTAATCAGAAGAAGGCAAAAATAAAAAAGACTCTTTCTCATGGTATCTTTGTTTGTTAATTATTCATTTGTCTTATTCACCGTTTTAGGGCGTAAGAAGAGGACTTCTACCAGTAAAGCGATGAATACCAGTCCTGCCATCATGGCAAAATCATGTCCCAGGTTTCCTGCGTCAGTCGATTCTCCTAACAAGGAAGTGATGGCTGCCCCGGCAAATACTCCCGTCATATTCATGATGCCATAAGCCGTTGCCCGGTAGCGGGGTGAAACGAATTGGCAGAGAATAGGCATGTTGTTGGCATCGAATATACCGAAACCGATACCGAAACAAAGTCCTCCTCCGATAATCATCAGGAAACTATGCCCGTATCCCAACAAGAGTAATGCCGGAATAGTCAGTGCCAAACCGATGGAACCGGTATAAACGCGTCCGCGTACATTCTTTTGTATCCATTTGTCGGATAAAATACCACCCGCTATGACTCCGATAAACGACGATATTGCGATGGTAAAGGTAGCCAATGGTCCGGCTTCCGACATCTCGATGGAGAGATTTTCCGCAAATAATGTCGGCAACCAGTTCTTAGTGGCCCATCCCGGCAAGCTTGAAGTCGCGAAATAAAGCAGGATAATCCAGAAAGAGAGGTTGACGAACAGCATTGCCATCCCTTTTATTGCGGCGGAGACCGGGTTTTCTTTTGCTCCTGTTTCCTCTTTCGGCCGGGCAACGGTATGGTCCTTTTTATCCCGTAGTAACAGTATCAAAATAATACTGTAGGCGATTCCCACGATACCGAACCAATGAAAGGTCGTTTCCCAACTATACGCTCCGGCAATGGTTGCCCCAAATCCCCCTAATGCCTGACCGGTGTACAGGCCGGTCATGTGAATGCCGACAGCCAGCGAACGCGTCTTTTCCTGATGATAATCCGTAATCAGGGACAAGCCGGCGGGTATATATAAGGCTTCGCTTACTCCCATTATGGCCCTGAGTATGTAAATTTGGTGATAATCTGTGGAATACCCCATCATTAAGGTAACGAACGACCAGACAAATAAACTGCCTACAATCAGCCATTTTCGGTTTACCCGGTCGGCTATCATCCCGGCTACCGGACTCATAAAACCGTATATCCAGAGGAATACAGCCATCAGCCGGCCGAAGTTTGTGGCAGACTCCAATTCGGTAATGTCAATCATCATGGCCGACTTCATTGTCGAAAGCATCTGCCGGTCCATGTAATTCAACAATGCGACGCCCCAAAGCAATCCGACCACCACCCAGGGATAAATCTTTTTATTATTCATTCCTTTTAGATATCCAGGAAAACGAGAGTTTATGACTACTTCGAAAGAATTTCTTTGCAGAGCAAATGTGATTTCAGAAGCATCCGGGGGATGTGGAACGGTCCTTTATACATGTTCCCTTTGGCGGGTTGCGACAAAGTTCCGTCGTAATGGAAATAACCGAACCATTCGCCATATTCCTTGTCCGGGAAACGGGAGTATGTATATTCGTTGATTTGTTTGTGCATTTCAAGGTATTTATTATCACCTGTTGCTTCATACGCGTAAAGTGTCGCGATAATCGCTTCGCATTGCGGCCACCAGAATTTCATGTCGTGCCAGTATTCCTGCTGAGGCAGGTTCTTGCAATCCTTGAAATAGCTGATGCCGCCATACTGTTTATCCCAACCCCATTCCCACGACCAATCGAGGATGGTAAGCCCCATCTCTTTTAATTGCGGGTCCCAGTCTCGATGCTTGGCTTCTTCCAAGATAAACCAAGCTGTCTCGATGGAATGGCCCGGATTGATGGTACGGCCCGGAATGGAGTCTATAAATTCTCCATCAGGCCCTACCGTTTCGAGGATAGCACCGAACTCCGGCTTCATAAAGTCGCGGCGGAGTTCGGCTATCGACTCGTCAATCTGGCGGGTAAGGATTTCATCATCGACCGCTTCCCGGATACGGGCGGCGGTATCAATCAAAATCATACAAAGCGAATGTCCTTTGGCTACAAAACCTTCACGGAACTTTGGTTCGAGTACTTCCGGAGTGTTTTTGTAGTAAAGGATTTGTTTAAATAGTCTTACGGCTTTTTCAGCATAGCTCTTATCGCCCGAGGCAATCGAATATTGTGCCATGGCGATAGCAGCAAATGTTTCAGAAAATACGTATCGGCGTTTACGTACAGGGAGGCCCGTCTTGGTTACTTCGTAGAACATCCGGCCATCGGTATCGAAACAGTATTTCTCAATAAAATCGATACCGTTTTTACAGGCGCGCAACCATTCTTCGTTTTTTTCCAACTGGTTGTAGGCATAGGCTAAGATGAATGCGAAACGTCCCTGGAACCACACGGATTTGTTTGAATCCATCAGGGAACCGTCTCGGTTCAGGCAGGTGAAATAACCACCGTTTTCTTTGTCTGTCCCATATTTCAACCAGAAAGGCAGAATATCCGTAAGCAGGTCTTTTTTGTAGACTTCTGCCCAATAATTCAGATATTCAACGGGCTGAGTGATATTAGTCGGTGTGTTCATGGTATTTAGATTGTGTTTCGACTGTTTAGAATTTGTTGCATCTTTCAAAGAAGCCGATGGCTTCCAGTTCTGCTTTCATGGCAGCTTCTTCGGCATCTGTCATGTTCCGGAACGGCGTACGGTTCTTTCCCAGGTCCAGACCGATTAGTTTCATGATTCGTTTTCCTCCCACTATATTTCCACGATAGCGGCAAATTACATTGATAACTTCTTGTGAGAAGTTTTGTTTTTCGCGTGCTGCTTCCAAGTCTCCGGCAGCCCAGGCCTCTAAAATACCGGTCAACTCTTTTCCATTATAATTGGTAGTGCCACCTATGCCGCCTTGTGCGCCACCCATGGCCAGACAGGGGAGGATTGTTTCGTCCTGTCCGTGCAGCATATCGAATTTGCCGTTTTTATAAAGTCGGCATTGATTGTATTCATACAGGCTTTCATACGTATATTTGATACCGGCGAAGTTCGGAATGCGTCCGTCTACCGCTTTCAAGAAATCGACCATGGAAAGAAAAGCCCCGTTAAAGGCCGGGATATGATAATAATAGAAAGGTAACTCGGGAGCACCACAGGCTATCTCTTCGCAATATTCCACTAATTCTTCCACCCGGTTTACTTTCGGAAACGGTGAAGCCATTGCCCCGATACCCCAAGCTCCGATTTGCTGCGCATGAGCAGCCAGATTGCGGCTCGACTTTACGCAAGTGCTTCCTACGTGTACGATTACTTTAAATCCTTTCGGCGCAACTTCCATCCATTTTTCGGCAAGTTTCATTCGCTCTTCTTCCGTCAGCATGTATCCCTCGCCGGATGAACCGTTGATGAATACACCTTTTAGCCCGTTTTTGGCAAGAAGTCCGGCATATGCTTCTATAGGTTCGTAGTTTACTTCTCCGTTTCCATCGAACGGAGTGAAAGGAGCGTCAATCAGACCTATAATTTTTTCCATTGCTTGCATTGCCATCGTGTTTATCCGGTATTTTAAATATGCGGCAAATATAAATAAAATATTTTAATAATAGGCAGGTTGTTTGAAAATATTTTACAAGGGAGGCATTCTATATCAAGCATGTATCACTCCAAGCAGTTTGCTTCTGGATAAAAGGCAAGCTCCTAATACGCCGGCTCTTTCGCCCAAACGGGAGATTCTTATCTCGGTGTCTTGGTTGACGAGGTTGAGCGAATATTTGCGAATGGCGCTTTTTATCGGAAGGCTGATATATTCGCCGGTCAGCGACAAAGGACCTCCCAACACGACCAATTCCGGGTTGAAAAGGTTTATAAGTCCGGCTATTCCTTTTCCGAGATTTAGTCCGATTTCTTCCAGTATGTCGATACAGAGGATGTCTTCTTTGCGGATTGCTTCAATCAAATCGTCGAAGGAGATGTATTTTCCATTATCTATTTTACTTGCTAAAATCGTGCTGCTACCTTCCTTATACCGTTCCAGCAGGATGCGTTGTAGGGCTGAGCCGGAAGCGCCGGTTTCGAGACAACCTTTTTTACCGCAGTGGCAGATTACTTCGCTGTCGAAAAATCGGAAATGCCCGAATTCACCTGAAAAACCGGATTTTCCGTAATAAAGATTTCCGTCGATAATAATACCGACCCCCAGTCCCCAGGTCATATTAATAAACAGGATATTTTTTTCACCCTTCACCACGCCCCGCATGTATTCGCCGTATGTCATGGCACGGGTGTCGTTTTCGATGAATACTTTTGTTTTCAGTTTTTCCTCCAGTATCTGGGCCAGCGGTTTCTCTTCAAAATAGAATATACTGTAACTATATCCGGAGGTTGGGTTCACCCGTCCTGAAATATTGACGCATGCAGCCAGTATTTTATCCCGTTCCACCGGCAGTTTGTCTATAAATGTGTTCGTTAGCCGGCAAAGTTCTTCCAATGAAGCCGGCGTGTTTTCCATTTTGTATGGAATGTTTTCTTCCAACACCACCGTATCTCCTTTAAAATCGACAGCCCCGAGGTTCAGCTTGTCTTTGAGTATGTCCACTCCGACAAAATAGCCGGAAACCGGATTCAGCCCGTATATATTCGGTTTTCTTCCTCCGTTTGTATCTTGCTTGCCGAAATCCAGGATGTACCCGTCTTCCTGCAATTCCGTAATTAATTTTGTAACGGTCGGAATGCTGAGATCCATCTCGCGTCCCAAATCGGCAATTGTACCGTCGCCATTGGCTATATAGTAATGGATAATTTTCTTTTTCAGGACTTCGCTCCTGTTGTTATTATCTGATGATATCAGGAATTTTGTGCTCATGGTCGTTGTGTGTTGAATGATGTGGGACAAATGTAAATAAAATATTTTCAAATGTTGGCTTCTGAAAATAAATATTTTTTGAGCTCTCCGGTTTAAAATCTACAAAAGAAGATGGTTTTGTTGCGCGTACCGGAAATATTAAAATGTTCATCATTTGAGTGTTTTGTAATCGAATTGATATGTCAAAAAGAGTTACATGTGCGGGTAATTCATTTTACCCGCCATATTAATCCCTTTTACCCGCTATGGTAATGACATTTTGATAATCGTTTTTTCTTGTGTAGTTGTATATTTTCCTTTATTCATAAAAGGTGAAGGGAAAATAGCTTGATAAGGTTGTAGGAAAAGTATGTAAACAGATGGCTGCTTCTGTATTATTAGTTATCTTTGCCTGTCAAAGATGAAAAATATGGAAGACGACTTTGATATACGAGATGTGCAGATGCCGGAAAGCGAGCGGGAGTACGAAAATGCGCTGCGTCCGCTTTCGTTTCATGATTTCAGCGGACAGGCTAAAGTGGTTGAAAATCTGAAGATTTTTGTGATGGCTGCCCGTATGCGCAAAGAGGCGCTGGACCATGTGCTGCTGCATGGTCCCCCCGGACTGGGAAAAACTACATTATCGAATATTATTGCAAATGAACTGGGAGTGGGTTTTAAGGTTACTTCCGGTCCAGTATTGGATAAGCCCGGCGATTTGGCGGGGGTATTGACTTCATTAGAAAAGAATGATGTCCTTTTCATCGATGAAATCCACCGGTTGAGTCCGATTGTGGAGGAATATCTTTACTCCGCAATGGAGGATTACCGGATAGATATCATGATAGATAAAGGGCCGAGTGCCCGTTCCATCCAAATAGATTTGGCCCCGTTTACCTTGGTAGGAGCAACGACTCGTAGTGGGTTGCTGACCAGCCCGTTACGTGCTCGATTCGGTATTAATCTGCATCTCGAATATTATGAAATGGAGACACTGACAAAGATTATACTTCGTAGTGCCGATATCTTGCAGGTAAAATGTGAACTGAATGCTGCCCGCGAAATTGCTTCACGCAGCCGGGGAACACCCCGTATCGCGAATGCTTTGTTACGCCGTGTACGTGACTTTGCCCAGGTGAAAGGTTCCGGCGAAATCGATAAGGCTATTTCCTGTTATGCACTGGAAGCTCTTAACATTGACCGGTATGGTCTCGACCAGATTGATAATAAATTGCTTACTACGATTATAGATAAGTTTAACGGTGGTCCGGTCGGCCTTACTACCATTGCTACGGCACTGGGGGAAGACCCCGGTACACTGGAAGAAGTTTACGAACCTTTCCTGATAAAAGAAGGGTTTATCAAACGGACCCCCCGCGGACGGGAGGTAACGGAACTGGCCTATACGCATCTGGGTCGTAACAAAGGAAGTGAACAAGGTTTTTTATTTGATTAATCTAGCTTATGAGAAAGACATTTATTATTGGGATACTATTTATGCTTATAGCTCCTTTCAAAGGAGTGGCTGTATCCGAAAAGGGAGAAAAACAAAAAGTGAAGGCAGAAGAAGCTGTTTCTGCCAACGAGTTCCTGAACAGTATCGGGGTTAATTCCTCAATAAGTAAACGAGGGGAGGATTTGCAGCACACAATCGAGTATGTAAAATATTTAGGTGTCCGCTGGTTCCGTACCGGTTATGAGGATAATGTGAGCCTGGATGACCTGAAGCGTTTGCATAAGGCCACGAATGCCCGTTTCAGTTACGGCCTGTTAAGTGGTGGAAATGATATTGCACGTCTGATGAAGGATGCTACATTTTTGGCTTCCGAGGGTGCTTTGCTGGCTATAGAAGGTCCGAATGAACCGAATAATTGGGGGATTTCGTATCAGGGAGAGGATGGTGGAGCTCGAAATAGCTGGTTGCCTATCGCTCGTTTGCAGCGCGATTTATACCAGGCTGTAAAAAAAGACCCGGTACTTAAAAATTATCCGGTTTTTCATCTTACCGAAAACGGTGCGCAGACGGATAATGCCGGTTTGCAGTTTATTGAAATACCTGAAGGGGCAGGGACTTTGATGCCTGCCGGTACCCGTTATGCTGATTATGCGAATTGTCATAATTATGTTTCGCATCCTTCCTGGTCTGGCGTACATGATAATCAGACTTGGTTGAGTGCCGACCCCGGACGGGCTTGCCCGGTTGACGGATTGTATGGTAATTACGGTTCTACCTGGGGCAAACATTTTTCCGGCTATTCGGAAGAGGAGTTACAAACATTACCCCGTGTTACTACGGAAACCGGCATTGCTATCGATGAAAAGGATGGAATTACGGAGAAATTGCAAGCATGTATGTACGTAAATCTGTACTTGAGCCAATTTAAAAGAGGGTGGAAATATACGGCGGTTTATCTGCTGAGGACTCGTTCGGATGAGGCGGCTCACGAAGTTTTCTCATTTTTCAATCTGGATGGTTCGCCCAAACTGGCTGCCCATTATTTACATAATCTGACGACTATTTTGGCGGATACGAAAACGAAGCCTACAACAGAGACTTTGGCTTTTGAGGTGGAAAATGAACCTGAGACTGTTCACCATCTGTTGTTGCAGAAAAGTGATGGCAAGTTTGAATTAGTTTTATGGGGTGAGTTATATACCGGAGGAGCGAAAGAGGTTCGGGTAAGTTTTGACCGTCCTCACAAACAGATTCGTCTTTATGACCCGACAATCGGTTCAGAGGTAGTGGAAACTTTTCATAAAACGGATGCAGTCACCTTGACAATGACAGACCATCCTATTGTTGTGGAGATAATCAAATGAGACTTTTAGTTGTTCCTGTGATAGGAGTTTAATTTAAAATAGAAGAGTTATGGCAGGGGGAATGAAGCGGCTTGCCGGTGAAACCGCAATTTATGGTGTGAGCAGTATTGTCGGAAAGTTTCTGAACTGGATGTTGGTCCCGATGTATACGCGTGTTTTGGCTACAGAAAGCGATTTCGGGATTGTTACAAATCTGTATGCCTGGACAGCCTTATTAATGGTTATTCTTACTTATGGGATGGAAACAGGCTTTTTCCGTTTTATGAATAAGAGAGAAATTACGCTTCCGATGCGTGTATATACGACTACATTATTTAGCCTTGCCTTTACTTCTATTTTGTTTATGGTTTTCGTGTTCAGTGCGCTCAATCCCATCAGTCATTCGTTGGGCTATGGTGCGCATCCGGAATATATCGGAATGATGGGCGGGATTGTGGCTGTGGATGCTTTTTGTTGTATTCCGTTTGCTTTCCTTCGCTATCAGGGAAAGGCAGTCCGTTTTGCCGGAATCAAGTTGCTGAATATCTTTCTGAATATTATATTGGTTATTTTCTTCCTGATTGTTTGCCCTTGGTTGTATGAGCAGGCGCCGGAACTGGTCGGCTGGTTTTTCAAACCTGACTATCAAGTCGGCTATATCTTTATTGCCAATGTGCTGACATCACTGGTTACTTTTATCCTGTTGATACCTGATATGATTCCTGGATTACGCGAAAAAGTCAGCTTGTCTTTGCTGAAACAGATGCTTAAATATTCTTTTCCCATTTTAATTTTAGGTATTGCCGGTATTTTTAATCAGACGGCGGATAAAATACTTTTCCCATTCCTCTTTGAGGATAAGGATTATGCGACTACGCAGTTAGGTATTTATGGCGCTTGTTTCAAAGTGGCGGTAGTAATGGTGATGTTTATTCAGGCCTTCCGTTATGCTTACGAGCCTTTTATTTTTGCGAAAAATAAAAGTGACAATAATACAAAAGCTTATTCTGAAGCGATGAAATATTTCATTATCTTTTCTTTGATAATCTTCCTGGGTGTCATGTTTTATCTGGATATTTTGAAGTATTTTGTAGCTTCCGAATATTATCCGGGACTTCGTGTAGTACCAATTGTCATGCTGGGCGAATTGTTTTTTGGTATTTATTTTAATCTTTCTTTCTGGTATAAACTTATAGACCAGACTCAGTGGGGAGCTTATTTTTCGACAATCGGCTGTGTCGTAACGGTTTTGATTATTGTTCTGTTGGCTCCTGTTTATGGCTATATGGCTTGTGCCTGGGCTTCATTTGCCAGCAATTTATTGATGATGATATTGTCGTATGTGATTGGGCAGAAAAGATTCCCTATACAGTATGATATTAAATCGGCAGTGTTCTATGGAGTACTTGCTGCAGTCTTTTATGTTGCCGGTATTTTGCCGCAAATAGAATCGGAATTCTTGCGATTGACTTATCGCACAATACTTCTTCTTGTATTCGTAGGAATCATAATAAAGAAGGATTTGCCATTAAGCGAATTGCCCTATATCGGGAACAAGTTCAAGGCGGGTAAAATGTAAGAAAGTTCTCTCTGATATTTTATTAAACAGTTTTGTATGGATTGATAGGTAATTTTAATATAAACCGGGCTCCATCCGTATAAGAAGTGTCGAGAATGATTGTTCCGTTCAAACGTTGGGCAACTAAGCGACAAAGATAGAGTCCCAGACCTGAACCCGGTATAAAATCGTCGTTTTTAGTGAAACGTTCGAATACCCATTCGCTCTTGTCGGCAGGAATACCGCAACCGGTATCTGTTACGCTTATGCACATCATTTTGCCGCTTTCATCGGGCTGATAAGCCAAAATGATGCTTCCTTGTTCCGTGAATTTATTGGCATTGTTCAGAAGATGCGCAATTATCAGGTTCAAATGTGTCGGATCTGTATAAACAAGGTCTTTCTTTTGGTTTCCTTCCACTTTGTATTCAATATTTGGTTTCTGATGCTGTTTTTTCAGCATCTCCATTTCATGCAGACAAAGTAGATTGATATTGGTAGGTTCGAGCGGTAGTGTGTTGTCATTGCTATCTAATTGTGCGATTACCAGAATATCATTCATCATGGAGGTGATATTGGTACAATTGGCATAGATAATTTTACTGAATTCCTGTTTTTCTTCATTGCTCACATCTTCGCTGGTGATTAATTCGGCAAAACCATTAATGGCATTTAATGGTGTGCGGACTTCGTGGCACATGTTTTTGATGAATGCATTTTTCATTCGTTCGCTTTCTTGCGCTTTCTCACTGGCAATGATGACGAGGCGGTTCGATTCTTGTAATTCTTTATATAAGTTTTTAACTTTTCCCAATCGGAAAAATACGTAAACCCCTGTACAAAGGGCCAAAATAAAGAGAGAGAAGAATAAGTAAAGTTGTCCCCGGCTTTTTTGCAAATCCAACTCTAATGCTTTTTTCTCAACGACTAATTCGTCTACACGCTTCTGTACTTCCAAATCCTCTATTTTATTCTCCATGTTTTTTAATCGTGCAGAGTCTAAAAGGATTACATATTCCTTATAGGCATTGTAAGCCTCTTTGTAATCACCGATACTGTCCAGAAAATTTATTTTTTCTTTTAAGGTTTCGATAACATACTCACTTAAATCTGCTTTAAAGTTTGCATGGCGGAAATAATAGATGATGGAATCGCTGTATTCAGTGGCTTTTTTGTAGTTTTCAAGGTTTTTATAGTAGTTGAGAATGGTAAAAAGTCGATCATAATCAGCTGAAAATGCAGCATCTTCAGGGTATTTTTTGTTTAGTTCCAGAAATTGTTGGAAATAAGATGTAGCTATGTCTTTTCCTAGTGTTTTTGCGGAAGTGGCTAATACCGAGTATGCATTGAGCAGATGTCTTTTCGAAATAAAAGGACGCTTCTCCATCTCACTGGTTTTGGCATACTCTTTCTGCATGTTCAGATAACGTAAGGTATAATGAGTCTGTTGCTCAGGATCTAAACTATAGAGGCTAAGTATGTTGAAGGAATTTAACCGGAACAAATAGGAGTATTTAAGCGGTATGTCAGTCGATAAATCAATCACATTTTTAAAATAGCTACAGATTGTGTTATGTAAAGTTTCCTCATTTCCCGGATCTACCCGGTTACTATAGGCCATTCCCAACACGTAATTAATAGATATTCTATCTAAGGCAGATAAATTTTTCTCCGTTTCCAGTTTGATTTTGTATTTTTCTATCAGGCTCATTCTTTCTTCTCCTTCGGTGTAAAAAACAACTCGGACATCCATGATTGTTTTCATGTAAGTAAGCAAAAAATCCCGGCTTTTCCCTTTTAGTTCGCGTTCCGTTTCCGTCAGGTATACTTGGGCACTGTCTTTGATGTCGTTATTGACATAATATCGAAGGATTTCGGTGAGGGCTGCTTCTTTATAATAATCATTATCTTGTTCCAAAGCCTCTTTATAAAGTTGTTTTGCGTAGTCCACTTGTTCTTGCTGGCGGGAGATGTCCATCAGATTGGTTAGGGTTTCCAGCTTTTTTTCAGCAGATGTGGCTGATTTTAAAGCGGTAATAAGTGAGTCTTTTGTAGCATTATTAGCCGTTGCCATAAAAGAAATTGTTAAAATAGATAAGATGAACAGGTAACGTTTCATTTCATTTTATAGCTTTTATGTGATATTAAGTTGTATTTTATGCATTTTCCAAGACAAAGTTAATTGAAAATCAATAATTCAAGAGAAAAATAGGAACTTATTTCATGTTCTTTCTCCTTATTTTTTATTTCGCGATACAATTTCTATCTTTGCGCGGGTTAGGCGGTGTATTTATTAGGTGTTAGCATAGTTAAGCCCATTTACATGTCGTTTGACCGGGAGTAGATTATAAAGTACAGTAATTTAGATATGGAAAAGGGGTTGTTGCATAAGCAGATTAGGGATTTTTTTGTCCGTAATTTCGATGTTCGCCAAGAGAAGGAAGATGAGCTTGAAACTATCGAGTCTATAAGAAAAGGGATAGAGTTTAAAGGTACGAACCTCTGGGTTCTTATTTTTGCTACGTTTGTCGCTTCGTTGGGATTGAATACGAATTCTACCGCGGTAATTATCGGAGCAATGCTTATTTCTCCTTTGATGGGGCCTATCATGGGATTTGGCTTGGGATTGGGTATTTCGGATTTCGAATTGATTAAACGTTCGTTTCGTAATTTTGCTACGGCGACAGTGTTCAGTGTGATTACGTCCACTTTATTCTTTTTGATATCACCTATCAGTGAAGCGCAGAGCGAATTGTTAGCTCGTACGCAACCGACCGTGTATGATGTTTTGATTGCTTTCTTCGGTGGATTGGCCGGAATAGTAGCCAGTTCGACGAAAAGTAAGGGGAATGTTATTCCCGGTGTGGCTATTGCAACAGCTTTGATGCCACCTCTTTGTACGGCCGGATTTGGGTTGGCAAGTGGAAATTTGTATTACTTTTTCGGTGCTTTTTATCTGTATTTTATTAATACTGTATTTATTAGTCTGGCAACTTATCTGGTCGTGCGGTTGCTGAAATATCCCAAAAAGGTCTTTTTGGATAAACAACGTGAGAAAATTGTCACTCGCTATGTCGGTGTAATCGTGTTTTTCACTATTGTACCCAGTCTTTTCCTCAGTTATAATTTGATTCGGGCCAGCTATTTTAATGATCGGGTACGGAATTTCGTAAATGAAGAGTTAGCTTTTCCCAATACTCAGATTTTGAATAAAACGATAACAAATACCAGCGATACGAAAGAGGTGAAAGTGGTTCTTATTGGTGAAAACGTACCGGAAACGATGATATCCAACGCGCGGTCTAAAATGAAAAAATATGGTCTGAAAGATGTTTCATTAGTTGTGCAGCAGGGCTTCGGCCAAGAAGCGACGGATATCCATGAACTGAAAAGTTTGTTGATGCAGGATTTGTATAAGAATAGCGAAGAGGTGCTTCGTGCACAATCGATACAGATTGACTCCTTAAAACGTGATTTGAGCAAATATCATAGTTATAACCGCTTGACATCCGAATTGATGCCGGAAATGAAAGTCCTGTTCCCTTATGTGCAAGAAGTTTCTTGTTCGCATACCTATTTGATGAATATAGATAGTGCTACACCGGATACGGTTTTACTGGTCTATTTGAAGAGTAAAGAAAAAGTACTTGAAGCTGAGCAGGAAAAAATAAAAGATTGGCTTTCAGCCCGTGTTGAATCGAAAAAAATCAAATTAATAATCGAATAATAAATTAAGAATGTATTTTATGAAGAAGTTGTGGGCAGTTTTACTGTTTCTCGTTGTTGCAGGCCAAGTGTATGCTGATGAAGGCATGTGGGTGCTGAAAGAATTGAATAAACAGAACCTGGAGAGAATGAAGGAACTGGGATTTGTTCCGTCTTATAAGCAGTTATACAGCGAGACTGACCCTTGTGTTGCCAATGCTGTTGTCATATTCGGTGGTGGATGTACCGGTATTACGGTCTCGAATGAAGGTCTTGTTTTTACGAACCATCACTGCGGTTTCGGTGCAATCCAACAGTTGAGTAGTGTGGAACACGATTACCTGAAAGATGGATTTATATCGCAAAGTAAAGAAGATGAGTTGCCTGTTCCGGGTCTGACTGTCCGTTATCTACGCGAAACAGTGGATGTCAGCGACCGGATTAATTCCCAAATAACTTCTATCAAGGAAGAACGTCTGCGTTTGGCTGCAGCCGATTCCATCGGTCGTGTAATAGCCGATTCGGTTGGACGTAATGAATTTCTGTCTGCCGACGTGATTCCTTTCTATAATAATAACAAGTATTTTCTGGTTGTCTATGATGTATTCAATGACGTGCGTATGGTATTTGCACCGCCTAGTTCCGTAGGTAAGTTCGGGGGAGATACCGACAACTGGATGTGGCCGCGTCATACGGGCGACTTTTCCATTTTTCGTGTTTATGCCGACGCTGAAAACAAACCGGCTGTATATGATAAAGAAAATAAACCTTATCTGCCGAAATATGTAGCGGAAGTATCTCTGCAAGGCTATCAGGATAAAGATTATGCGATGACTATCGGTTTCCCCGGCAGTACGGACCGTTATCTTTGCTCATGGGGTGTCCAGCAGCGTATAGAAAATATAAATAAGCCCCGTATCGAGGTACGTGGTGTCAAGCAGGCTATTTGGAAAGAGGCGATGCAGGCAAGTGATGCAGTCCGTATCAAGTATGCTTCCAAATATGCCGGGAGTTCTAATTATTGGAAGAATTCTATCGGTATGAATAAAGGTCTTGCCAACCTGAACGTTATTGACCGTAAGCGTGAAGAAGAAGCTGCCTTTGCCGCTTGGGTGGCACAGAACCCGGCCCGTCAGGAAAAATACGGTGAGGTATTGAGTTTATTGGAAAAAGGGTATACCTCAGCGAACAAATATAAGAATATCTCGACTTATCTGGGTGAAGCTTTTGTAAGCGGTGCCGAGATTATCCGTTTGGCGCGTATGATACAGAGTGTGGATGTAAAAGGTTCTACTCCCCAGGAAATTGACATTTTTCTGGAAAATAATGTGAAATCTTTTTTCAAGGATTATGAGCCTTCATTAGACCAAAAAGTGCTGGCAGCTATGATGCAAGTGGTTAAAGAACGTGTCCCGGCCGAGCATCTTCCTGATATTTATCAAAAGGTGGATAAAAAATATAAAGGCGATTATGCTGAATATGCAGCCGATGTATTCAAAAAAACATCGATTCTCTCGTATGATAATGTTGAGAAAATGCTAAAGGATTCAAGGCAATATGCCAAACTGAAGAAAGACCCGGCTGCCGAACTGAGCTTGTCCGTCTTGATTTCTTTGTTTGAATTACAACAGTTGGCGGGAAACTCTTATTTTGACATAGAGAAAGGCGAACGTTTGTACTTTGCCGGTCTGAAGGAAATGTATCCGGACAAGGCTCTTTCGTCGGATGCAAACTTTACTATGCGTGTAAGTTACGGTTCCATCGGTGGTTATCGTCCTTTTGATGCAACTTCATACGATTATTATACTACGCAGAAGGGTATTTTGGAAAAAGAAGACCCGGAAAATGATGAATTTTGGGTGCAACCTGAAATTTTAGATTTAATTCGCAGTAATGATTTTGGACAATATGCGAACGAAAAGGGCGAATTACAGCTTTGTTTCCTCTCCAACAACGACATTACGGGGGGTAACTCCGGTAGCCCGGTATTTGATAAAAATGCCCGTTTAATCGGTCTTGCTTTCGATGGAAACTGGGAAGCAATGAGTGGTGATATTGCTTTTGAGCCTGAATTGCAGCGTTGTATCGGCGTAGATATTCGTTATGTCTTGTACATGATTGATAAATGGGGTAAATGCCCGCGTCTAATTAATGAATTGAAGCTGGTTAAATAAAACGTAGCAAATCAGAATAGGGAAGAAGGCATTGTAATTGAAGTTTTGCAATGCCTTCTTGCATTTTGAACAATTTTTCGCTCTTCTTAAATATGTATACCATATTCATGTTTTACTTCATTCATAACAAACGTACTTTCCAATGAACCGAGACTGTTAATCGTTCCCAATACATTGAGAATAAATTCCTGATAATACCTCATGTTCGGAGCATGTATCTTTAACAGATAGTCGAAACTTCCCGAAATATTATAACATTCGGTCACTTCAGGGATATTTTGTATCGTTTCTGTAAATTCAGTGGCAATGTCACGGTTCAATCTTCTGAGTTTCACACTGCAAAATACGACGAAACCCTGGTTTAGTTTCTCTGCGTCCAATACGGCAACGTATTTTTTTATATATCCGCCGTTTTCGAGACGCTTAAGACGCTCAAAAACCGGAGTAGATGAAAGACTGACCTGGGCTGCCAATTCTTTTGTTGTCAGCCGGGCATTCTTTTGCAGGATGCGGAGGATTTGCAAATCTACTTTATCGAGCTTATCTAATGTATTCATAGAATAATATTCTTTTAAAGGGTGGATATGCTTTATTAGTCAATTCTGTTTTTCTATAAACTGCCACAAAAATAGAGTTATTTTCTATATATTGAGCAAATATTGTTTGATATTTCTTAGTAATTTAATTTTGCTGGAAAATAATTCGAATAATAATCATTTAAGAAGAATACGATTATGGCAACAAGAAAATTGCATTTTGAGACTTTGCAAATTCATGTAGGACAGGAACAACCGGATCCGGCAACAGATGCCCGTGCTGTGCCTATTTATCAGACTACGTCTTATGTATTTCGAAATTCGGCTCATGCAGCAGCTCGTTTCGGTTTGCAGGAGCCGGGGAATATATATGGGCGTTTGACCAATTCCACACAAGGAGTTTTTGAACAACGTGTAGCCGCCCTTGAAGGAGGTGTGGCGGGGTTGGCCGTTGCTTCGGGAGCTGCTGCTATTACTTATGCTTTTGAGAATATCACCCGTGCGGGCGACCATATCGTGGCGGCAAAAACCATTTATGGAGGTAGTTATAATCTTCTGGCACATACTTTACCTGCTTATGGAGTTACGACGACTTTTGTAGATCCGACTGATTTGTCTAATTTTGAAAGGGCTATTCAGGAGAATACGAAGGCTGTTTTTATTGAAACGTTGGGCAACCCAAATTCAAATATTATTGATATAGAAGTTGTTGCGGAAATCGCTCATCGTCATAAAATCCCTTTAATCATTGATAATACATTCGGTACTCCTTATTTGATTCGTCCCATTGAACATGGTGCTGATATTGTGGTACATTCTGCTACCAAATTTATCGGTGGCCACGGTTCTTCTTTAGGAGGCGTTATTGTAGATTCCGGTAAATTCGACTGGGTGGCTTCCGGCAAATTTCCTCAATTGACCGAACCCAATCCTTGTTACCATGGAGTTCGTTTTGTAGATGCTGCAGGTCCGGCTGCCTATGCCATTCGTATCCGTGCTATTTTACTGCGGGATACAGGAGCGACTATCAGTCCTTTTAATGCTTTTATCTTATTACAGGGTTTGGAAACTCTTTCATTACGTGTAGAGCGCCATGTGGCAAATGCCTTGAAAGTCGTCGATTTCCTGAAAAATCATCCGAAAGTGAAGAAAGTGAACCATCCGTCATTGCCCAATCACCCGGACCATGCTCTTTACCAACGTTATTTTTCGAATGGGGCGGGCCCTATATTTACTTTTGAATTGAAAGGTGGTCAAGAAGAAGCTTTTCGTTTTATAGACAGTCTTGAGATATTTTCTCTGCTGGCGAATGTTGCCGATGTGAAATCTTTGGTTATCCATCCGGCTAGTACGACTCACTCACAACTTAATGCAGAAGAACTTGCCGAACAGGAAATTTATCCGGGAACGGTTCGGTTGTCCATTGGTACGGAACATATTGAAGATTTGCTCGCCGACTTGCAGCAGGCACTTGCTAAAGTCTGAGATAACAGATTTATGGCTTTCTCTGGTATTGGAAAAAGCTATAGATGTGTTGTGCAAGGAAGGGAATTGACTGGTTAATCAATTTTCCCTTCGGCTGCAGCCGGATTTTGTTCTAGATAAATCCGGTATAATTCGAAAAAAGTAGGAGCGTCCAAAAGTTCGATATTGGGATTTTGCTTATGTACTTCTTCCATAACCTGGACATACCAAGTCGGAGTTTTCAGAATATTCCGGAACCAATGGAAGGGTATCGGACGTTTGGAAACGCGTTCTGTAATCATATCCGCCGCTTTTTTCGGATTTCCGTCGTTTATGTCGTAATCGGCTCGGATGACAGGCATTCCTTTATGCAAGAGTGTAAGAGGTATTTTTTGCGGAACAATACCGTTGGGGCTGAAAGAGGCATAGCAGTCCAATCCCTCTTCGTTCAATCCCGGCGCTTCTCCGTCTATGACAAATCCGGTGATACTGAGTCCCCATTTGTCGTAATATTTTTTGCAGTGTTCGGCCCAAGTCTCTAGTCCGGAGGGCAATCCGGACAATGGGCGGGGTGCTTGAAGCATACCGGGCATCAGATATCCGGCTCCATTGTCTGCTGCTGCAAAATAATCGTTCGGACTTGCCGTTTTGCGGAAATTATGTAAAACCATTGGAACTCTTTCCTGCAAAACCGGACTTATACACCACATCAAAGGAAGTTTACCCCGGTTGGGGTCGTCCCAAATGCTAGGAGTACGCTGGGTAATCCAGGAAGATGCATCGTAATCGCCGACATAAAAGACGATGAAATCGCGATTTTTTAATATTACTTCTCCCTTTTCGTTCAAGAAACCTCGTTGTTTCAGTTCTTCCCGGCTTACCCAATCCTGTTTGTATTTCTTTTCCAATGGGAAATGCTGCCAGAAAGAGGCATTGGCCAATGCTCCGTATCCGATGGCATCTGCGTCTTTAAAAGCATTATATGCACTGATGATGCGTGAAAATTCCCATTCGGTCGGAACATCATCGTGTATGCCTCCTGCATGTTTCGTATATTTGAATGCCCAGGAAGGAAACCCTCCGATGTAACACATTTTCTTGCCCTTATTCTGTTTGTATGCCAGCAGTAACATTTCTCTCAACGTCTCTAAATCGGTCCCTGTAGGCTGTGTCGTATCGTCTGTTGCCGGTTCGTCCCCCCAAGGGGACAAATCAAAGAAAAAAGCTTTCTTGCTGACGAAGAAATCATGATTGGTTAATGTGTGATGGTTAGGAACTGTCGCTTTTGGTTTTTGCCTCCAATACTGGTCGATATAGTAAGCTGCATATTCCGTATTGCATTTGCCGGTTTTCATATATTTCTCTATAAACCAACGGTAAGGGTCGTTTTTCAGTGAACCGGTTGTCGGCGTATCACTCCCGGGAAGATT
The DNA here is from genome assembly GCF_003473295.1 of Parabacteroides sp. AM08-6. GTDB lineage: Bacteria > Bacteroidota > Bacteroidia > Bacteroidales > Tannerellaceae > Parabacteroides. Next base: position 98,623 of record NZ_QRMP01000010.1, on the reverse strand, counting down.
GCCTTTGGCGGTGAAAAGGGATGTTCCGTCTTTGTTTACCAACCATACTTTTACAGGCAGTTTAAGCTCTTTTCTGATTTTTGTGTAGAGACTTTCCGGGTCTGTATCATAGCGGACTGCGATTAAATTATCGATACCGGAAATTGCCGATGCGACATTGCTGGTTGAGGGAACATTGGAATCGTATACGACAAGGCCTTTAATACCCTTTTTGTAATAGCGGATTGCTTCAATGATATCCTGCAATTCCATCGTATCCCGGCCGGCCAACCATTCTCCCGGTTGCCGGTATTTATTCCACCAATATTCGTCAATCGGGTTTTCTCCTTCCTGGATATATTGAATATATAGTCGGGATGTATCCCGATTTACAATACCTTGCAAAGTAGCAATTGTATGCAGGTGGTCCCATACCTTTTTTACTTGTTGCGGGTCATCTAAGTTTGCGGCAAGTGTATAACGCATGTCCAGTAATGTGATAACTTGTGTATCCTCTTTATCCGCGGTGCAACTATTAAATGATATAACAAAGAGCAAAAGCATGAAATGCAGCTTCTTTGTAAAAATAGTCCGGTAAGTTTCTCCTCTATTATTCATTGTCTTTCAATCATTAGTCTGTTATATAGACACAAAATATTTTTTCAAAAGCCGAAATCCCCTTGGTCGTTCTCTTCTTTTTCAGCCTCTTCTCCTTTCATATAAATAAAGTTGTTCCCGGCTTGTATCACGGCTGCCTCCGAAAGTTTTGCTTTGAGTTTTCCGGTTACCTCTTTATCTTTCAGATAAATCAGGGCTTTGTATCTTTTTCCCGGTTTGTCGGCGATGAACCAGATACCGGTATAAGGGATATTTTCCAGTAATTTGGATAGTGAAGTACTGACTCCGGACACGGATATAGGACCACGTAAAAACTTTAGCTGTCCGGAATAGGGAGGGGTAAGTTTCAAAATGTCCGGTATCCGCGGATTCTTTTTGCCATCCATCGGAATATAAAGACGGAGCAATTCGTCCACATGGCTTTTGGCAGCCTCCGAGCCACTTGGAAAAACAACAGAAATATAATTGTTGCCGGCTACTGCTTGCAACTGATAGGGAGACAGGCAGTCCATGCAACCATCCGTATCTGCTCGTGTACATTTGAATATGTGAAGCGAATAAATGCCGAACGCATCTTCCGGCGTGGGCATATCATAAATATCGATTGTATATTCTTCGTCTTTATACGTCAGGTCGCGCGTAACCAGCCGGGTTACCCCATATTCGAGAAATTGCTCGGCGCCTCCATTCATAAAGCCATACAATCCTTCTCCGGTAAATATACGTTCGCGTTTCACCTCCGGTTCTTCCGCAAACAGAAAAAAAGGAAAAAGGAACAAAAGTAAGATTCCCGGAAAATAATGTCTCATGCCTGTAAGTTTATTTCGGTTAATTCTATTTTATCCTTATCAGCTACGCCCAATTTCAGTTCTTGTGCCATATCCATAAAAGTACGTGCTCCGTCTTTTTCCTTTTCCTGCAAGCCCTCTAGGATTCGTTTGTTGATAACGATATCATAGCAAATACGGTCTACGGCAACCGGGTCCGTTCCTATTACCAGTGTGTTGTAATGGCAGATAAATTGCGGGTTGGCTGACGGGCCTCCGTCGAAACAGCCGGTTAGTCCGTCGGCAATATTCAAAACGACTTTATCGCGTAAAGGGGGGAAAGCGCAGGCGCAGGCACATGTGTCGTGCCACATCGGTCCATGCAGACGGGCTGTGTTTGTGATAGACCCGAACGCTAGGTTTTTCATGCAGACTGTGATGGTGGTTCCTGCATTCTTTATTACCGGAACGTTGATGATTTTAGTTATTTTTTCCGTACATATCTTCGTGAAGTACGAATACTTTCCGCCATTTATCATGTATGGCAGGGTATAGGCATCATATTCGCCTTCCAAGTCTACGTAGAAATAATGTTTTTTGTCCACACGTTCTTCCCCGTAGAATTTACCTTCCGCATTGATGTAACTGCCGTTTTCATCTTGGTATTCTGTCCCCATAATCGGGATATCAGGGTAGTTTTCTGCGGTGAAACCGGACTCTTTCAGGTCGGCTTCGCGCCGATCCCATATCAGCAGATGGTCTCGCCGGATACCGGCTTCTTCCAGTTGCCGGATAATCGCCCGGGTGACGGCATGTGAAGTAGACAACAGTTTTCCGGCTATCGGGTTTACCTTCAGACCGATGATGTCGTCCGGTCCGACCAGTTGCAACCAAGCTTCCTTCAGGTTTTCTTGTCCGGTCAGGCGGAGCATGGCCGATTTCAACATTTCGTAGGCGGCGATGTCCGACGGTTTTCCGTCCACGATACAGGCGGGATGGTTGGCTTTCACTACTTTCCCCGGATATTTTCCCGGCATTGAATGAGGAGTCCGGGGGATGGCTATCGCCTCTTTTATGTTGGTTTCCGGCTTCTCCTTTGCCACTCCTGTCGGTGCGGCAGCTTTCACAATCGGAGAGAGTGCGGCCGTTATACCTCCGGCGGCGATGGAGCGGAAAAAGTTTCTTCTTTTCATGGAGCTATTTAATTAATTGATTCCTAACTTTGCTTTTAAAGCTTTAGGGATAGCATCTTTGTGTACCATTACATAAATTGTTTTGGCACGGACAAAACTTTCGGACATATTCAGATAGCCTCCAAATTTATGGCGTTCTGTTCCCCATGAGTTTTTGGTTATGTAATATTTTGTACCATTTTGGTCTTTGGTAATTCCCGTCAGATGCATCAAATGGTCATCGGTTGTAACGAAAGCCTCATAACCTTGTTGGCGAACTTCAGGTGTTACATTGATTTCGGGATAGGGGCGTTCGAATTTAAAAACTTCTTCCAAACGTCCCTTTTCATCGAGTTTTTCAAAGCGGGCACGGTCTGTATCGGAGAGGTCTTCTACCTTTTTGACTTCCGGATTGATGGCTACGCCGTTTTGAAAGGAAAAGCCTTTTTCGCTGACATCCCCGTCCCAACATACGGTGAAACCGTTGTTGAGGGCGTAATCCACTGTTTCCATCATTTCGTCGAGTGGAAGGTTGTACATAAAAGAGTGTTCCCAGTTGTCCGGAACTTCTACGTCAAACTTCTGATAGTAAGGATGATGGGTGAAGCTTGTCAACTCTATGTAATTGTCCATATCCAGCCCCAGAAAAGCAGCGAACGATTTGGGGGTATATTCCTTACCGTTGTATGTAAACTTTTCCGGAACTTTACCTAAGTACGTATCGAACAGATTATTAATCAGTTCATAATATTGCGGACTGCGTTGTTTCGATTTGACGGCCACGTCGGCAATGGCGGACATAAAGCGAACCATTTCACTATGGTTATGCTTATCCGAATTGTAATTGATGCCGGTATAAACTTCTTCCGGTACAATACCTACTTGTTTATAGGCATTCATAAAAGTGTGAGAAAGGCTTCCTTGCCCAATATTTCCGTTCCCGCCGCGCAGATAGTTATCTTGCAGCTGATTCATGTATTTTTGTCGGACAATAAACATTTCCGACAGGTCGTAAGTCCCTTTCCCCATACGCAACAACTCAGATTCCATGAACGAAGTTGTAGCAAAACACCAGCAAGTTCCGGTCGCTGCCTGATTTTTTACCGGAGTAGCCGGAAGCTTTACGACTTCAGTAAACTGATAGCCTTGTGCAAATGCGCTAACGGAAGCAAATGCCAGTGCGCAGGAAATAATAAGTGTTCTCATAGAATTATGGGATTAAAAGATAAATAAATTCATTTGTTTAAAATCCTCTTGCAAACATCTTCCAAAATTCATCGGCCATCTCTTGCCAGCGATACATGGATGCTCCGGCAAAATCAGCTGTGTATCCAGTAAGGAAGGCTCGTGCGGTTTCATCGCCTTTAGAGTTTTGAAGTTCCTTATAGCGGCTTTCTACAAACGGCATCTCAAATTGCCCTTTTTCTTCGAAATGTGCGATGGAACCGTTGATTTTGTCTTTTGTTAGTCCCCAACGGACTGTTGCCAGCTTATTTGCCCGGCGGAATGCCCAGATGGCGGCATCTTCCCTGTGGTGATGTTGTCCGCAAATGCCGAAACTAGCGGGTAGGGAGGTCGTTCCTGCGAAAATAGGGATACGTGGACTCTCCCCCGGGTTGTCGAACGATAGCCAAGCTACACCACCTACTCCATCAGGCAACCAACTACGGAGCTGTATCACATGCGAATATGAACATTGGGGAACGGCAACGAGGCGGTTACGGTCGACTGTCCCTTCTTTTACACCGTTCAGCATATTTATCATGTCCGAAACCATCCAGGGATTAGCTGCCGGGCTGGTGATGATTTCTTTTTCGTTACTTTCTTTTTTCTTCACGGAGACTTTCAGGTTCTTAACTGTACTCCAGTCTGTCCCGTCGTATGTCTGGCGCAACAGGGCCATAACATCTCTTACACTTACTTGTTTATCCGGTTTTACGCTGAGGGGTAACTCTTCGGAATTATAAGAGAGGTTTAAGGAAGGAGCTAAATAATTCAAAATGAAGTACTCCCGGATACTGAATGATTTGTTTTCTCCAAAATAGTTGCCTCCACTGTAAGCTTTCCAAAACTTAAACGGTTCTTTTCCATCCCAGAATCCCATCCTTTGGGCGACAGAGAAGACATTTTCGGAAGCCATATAGTTGTCTTTATCTTTCAGGTCGAGTGTGGAGATACGGGAGATATTGGCCGAAACGCCTACATGGTCGTCCGGTATACGGACTGCTGCCCAGACACCTCCGATTTTATCCGGACCTTCACCGAATATTTCAAAATGCCAGACCTCGTTCGGGTCGGCAATGGTGAGACATTCTCCGGAGTCACCATATCCGTATTCAGCAACCAATTGTCCTATCAACCGGATAGCTTCACGGGCGGTTGAACAGCGTTGAAGGGCTATCTTTTCCAGTTCCTCAATCACAAACATTCCCTTTTTGTTTTGCATCTCCTTGCGTCCGGAAATCGTGGTTTCACCTATTCCCAATTGTTTCTCGTTGAGGCAGGGATAGGCTGTATTTAAGAATTGATAGGTGGAGCGGACTTCGGGAATAGTCCCTCTCAATTCCATATTTGTCCGGTCGGATGGATATTCGGTATGCATACGTCCGTTGTAGATGGCTACTGTTGTATCATGGTCGTATTGAGTTGCCGGAACGATTTCCATCCAAGTACGATAGTTCCCGTCACAGGTATGGCTGGTCATAACCGAACCGTCCGTCGAAGCCTTTTTGCCAACCATAATGCTGGTACAACTTTCCGGATTATTAACGGGTTGTGCGTATTCGATTTCCTGCGCAGGCAGGTTGTAGCAATAACCGGTTAAGATGAGTGTCAGGAAAAGAATTTTATTCATGTGTATTATTATTTGTTTCAACGCCTAAAGATACAAACTAATTTCAAAACCC
>NZ_QRMP01000010.1:0-93171 GCF_003473295.1 Parabacteroides sp. AM08-6 | reverse complement strand
AATTTCAAAACCCCTATAAACAATTAAAGGCTGTCTCACGACAACCCCTAACCAAACTTTGTTAACCTTAAATCTAATACTATTATGAAAAAACCACGATGCAAAGATACGACCTCTCCCCGGTTTGTCAATAGTTAAAATGCTAATTTATGTTGTAAAGCATCTAATAAAAACTAACAGCATTCAAATTCTTTATTATTTGGACCGTAAATACTGAAGGAATGGATGGATTCTATAAAGTCAACCAATGATAATGTAAATAGTAAAAGAAATAATTGTTTTTTATTTTAAGCGATTTTGTATCTTAGTGGCTGATATCAGAAAAGAGCTTGTGGCTATTCGATAATAACAGTAAATGACAGATATAAATTGAATTATGAAAATGACACTCTACACATTTGTACTAATGATTTTGTTAGGACTTCCGGGTTTCCAACCGCTAAAGGGGCAAACTCCTGTTACTGTACAGAATATAGCCGATATCTATATTCGTGATCCTTATATTCTGACGGATACGAAAACAAATACTTATTATATGTATCGTTCGGCAGGCTCTAAAAATCAAAAAGGGGAGTCTGTCGGTGGAGTCGAGGTTTTTAAAAGTAAGGATTTAAAGAGTTGGGAAGGGCCATATCGCGTATTTACAGTTCCCGAAAACAATTGGATTACCGGAAGTGTTTGGGCACCTGAAGTACATGCTTATAATGGGAAATATTATCTGTTTGCTACTTTAAACAGTGATATTCAGTGGAAGAAAAGTCAGGCCGGATGGCCGGATTATACGTTCCGTGGTACACAGATATTTCATTCTGATTCGCCGGAAGGACCGTTTTTGCCGTTCGGTTTAGTTCCTCATACCCCTATGGACCGTATGGCTCTTGATGGGACACTATATGTAGAAAATGGCATACCATATATGGTTTATTGCCACGAATGGGTACAGGTTGCCGATGGAACGATGGAACTGGTGAAGTTGGCTTCCGATTTGTCTGCTCCGGAAGGTAACTCTCTAACTTTGTTTAATGCGTCTGCTGCCGACTGGTCTACAGGTTCTGTCCATAAAGCACCGCTGCCGACCTCCTATGTAACGGACGGTTGTTTTCTTTACCGAACCAAAACAGGCAAATTATTAATGATTTGGTCCAGTTTTATGGAGGATGATTATGCGATTGGCATTGCAGAATCGGTAACAGGTAGAATTGCGGGGCCTTGGAAACAGCAACCGACTCCCTTGTTTAACCAGAATGGGGGACATGGTATGATATTTAAGTCTTTTGATGGACGGTTGTTTATTACTTTCCATGGTCCTAATTCTCCATCCGGCTCAGAAAGAGCGCATATTTATGAATTGGAAGATACAGGTGATACGTTGAAATTGAAAAAAGAGATTATTTAGGAGAAATCCTAAATAACCTCTTTTTAGCGACACTTTACTTTTATGATAACGTATTTTGTTGTAATTACCGGGAAAGGGAAATGTCTCTTATTTTTAAAGTCCTTATTCCGTATCGGGGTATAGAAATCTTTATGGAAGATGTATTATTTTTTGCCGACACAGGTAAATTTTCAATCAGACGTCCATCCAGTTCCACCAAGCAGGCTTTCATGTTTTCCGTCGAGAAAGTAAGTGTTTTAGGTGCTTGGCTATCTTGTGCATTGAATAAACGAATATACAAACCATCTTCTTTGTAAGTCATGGAAACCAGCTCATAGGCGTTGTTCTCTATGTGAAAGAAAGAGCCTGTATTTAAAGAAGAATCATCTGTAAGGGTTGCCAATAGAGGTTCATTACGTCGCTCGCTCCATGTCCATATATGGTTCTTTTCCCATGTGCCGGAATGAGGCATGATTGCGTATGTTATCTCTGTAGGACGTGTTATATTATAGTCTCTTCCCCAAAGTCCTTTTCCTGCATATTGGAGATTCAGGGAAAGAGGAAAATCTTGTCCATGTGCATAACTGGTGGTATGGTTTGTGAAAAGAGCTAAACCGTACGGCTTGTCTTTGCTAGCCAAGTCAACCCAGTTCAAGATAATATTGTGTTTGATACTGTCCCAACGGTTAAAGAATGTGTTTTCCAGACGACTTTCGCAAACATCAAAAGGTGCATTTTTATAAATTTGTTGTTTCGATATATTGGAAGGAAAATGTACCAGTAGCTTATAGCGGTCATCATAAAAAGCTTTGCGGGGATTTTTCGCATCGAACGGAATTCCCGGTTCACCTATATGCGGATTACCTATCCAATCCAGTTTTACATACATATCTATGCGGGGCTCACCCTGCGCCAGGCAGATTGTTTGTGTAAACGGATGTTTACCGATTTTTCCTTCTATCGCAATTTTTACAAATAACGGACCTTGTTCGACTATTCGTATTTTTGCAGGTTGTTCCGTACTTGATATAAATCTTCCTTCGTCTACGAAATAACCGCGTATCTCATTAAAGTTACGTTCTTCCGTTTGATCTACAAATTCATATCCTCGTGCTTTTTTTGCTTTGAGGCTACGTATGATTCCCCCTTGAACAGGATCAAGGATTAATGTGTATAAGTCGCTTTCCAACTTATAGGTTCCGTCTGTGTTTTTTATGATTTCGGGTCCATTTTTTTTTGTTTTATCCGCTTTGTGAAGAGTGTAGGATGCATGGCCGGTTGAAGGAACTTTTGCCCGGAAAAACATTCGGGTATTTCCCTTTTCCGAAACTAATTGTGTAGGATACGTTTTCCCTTTTCTGTCTGCAACCATCCATTCAGAGTTTGTCCAGGCCTCCGGAACCTCTACGGATACAAGCTCATCGCGGTCTATGGCTAATGTATTATAGATACGTACGGTTGATTGCCCTTTTTCTGTCAATAAATCGAGTGCGTGATGAATAACTTTTTGACTGTTTAGGTTTGTCGCCGTTGTCCAGTCAGTAACGGTCTCAGCCCAGTTTTTTCCCTCCATTAAGTTGTTGTAGGGAACTATCCAACAATCGTGGTGTTGTGATAATAAAAGTGTCCTCCATCCTTCGTCAATCACACTGGCAGGCCAGTCCATTCCCTTATACAAACGAGCATAAACGGCCATTTTCTCAGCTTGCACGATTGCATTTTCTGAGGCACGTACTTCAGTAGACAAGCGTTGCATGACCTGTGTCCCCCACATTAATCCGGGCAATATATCCTCCTGTGTAGCATGCCAGTCATCTTGTGTTGTTGCAACAGAACTATTCTGAATATAATCACGCCAAGTTTTATAAGCGGTAGGTGTATAATAACCGGAAGTGTCTTGTCCTAACCAAGGGCCTTTATCCCAACCGTGACTCCAGGCGGCATCTTGAATGCACATACCTACCGGATTTTTTATACCTGCCTCCAAGCATTTGTGTATATATTCTTTTGAATTGTAGCTTGCGATGGATGTCCAGGTAGAATTGGGCGACAAATCCTCACAAGCATATCGTGGCACAGTAAGTAGCTTTGTACCGTCCGGTCCCATCCAATTTACTAATTCTCCTCCATAAGCATTTACGTATCCTCCCCACATTGTGTTCGGGTTTTTGGTTGAAGCATACGAGAAACCAAAAGATTTCAAAATGGTAGGCAAACAACTTGTAAAGCAAGGTTCTTCTGCCGAATAAGTGGAAAAGACAGCCTCCGGAAAATGTTTCCGTATCAGACGCATCCCGTATTCAAACTGCCGGATAGCGCTTTCGCCTGAAGTTCCGAAAAAATAACTTTGCGCATAAGTCGGATTAATGTATTCAATCCGTCCCGTTTCTACTGACTGATCTTTAAATAATCGTTTAAAGGCGGCATATCCTTCCGGGTCACGTAGCTTTACAACATTCCACGACTCAGGCTCAATCTCGATGTTCACACGCCAGTCCGGATTTTGACGTAGTTTCAAAGCTATAAAGGATGTCTGTCCTACCGGGTAATGTCCGTAAATACCTCCATGGTATCCATCGATAAAATAGGCTTGTTGGGCATCAACCCCTCCCGACACGAAAAAAAGAGTGATTATGAATGCAACTAGTTTTTTTTTCATGAATAGTTTCTGTTTGATACAATGCTTATTAAGACAAAGTTACGCAACTTTATTGTTTGTCAGGTGTTTTCTCCTAAGAATTTAACAAATGACAAAAGAAATATATTTTGAAAGACAGAATAGAAGAGCATAGCTACTGAAAATTGACCATATTTGTTCAACAAGGTGAAAATATTCTTATAAGTATATCTGATAAGATTTTGTGATAAAAGAAAGGTGCCCCTTTTGTGATAAAAGAGACACCTCGCATTGTCTATATTTATAGAGAGTAGAATTTATTTTTGTTGATAAGAGAAACTCTACTTCTTTCGGGTTATGGTATGAAGTATTTTCCCTGTTTTGTCTATCATGCGTAGAATCAGTTCTTTTTTATCAATGGAACAAACTGAGAATCCCGGTTCAGAACTACAAAACTTTGTTCCTTCAATGGGCTTTACTTCACGTGCCAGTGAAGCGGAAGAATTGACAATGTAGTCTATGTTATTTCCCGGAATACGGATATGCTGGAAGTTATGGATATGACCACAGATATACATATCTACTTTATATTTTTGTAAAATAGAATCTACACGTTTTTGCATGTTGAGACGTTCACTCTCTTCTTTTGATGTGTATGCGTGGATAGGGTGATGACCGGCTACGATAATCCAATTTTCTTTTGCATCGGATAAAACAGATTCTAACCATGATAATTGTTTATTGATATCTTGTTTACAAGCATCGGGGTATTTATCGTTTTCAGTACGATATTTGTCAATCAGAGGAGTTGTATCTATCCAGATAATGCGAATAGTGATACCTTTTTCTTCAAATACTTTGGTATAATAACGCTCGGGCATAGACCAGCGGCGACTTATATTCGTATAATCTAATACTGCTTGAGTATTTCCACGATATTCGTGATTTCCCAAAACAGGAAACCAGTCAATCATAAGTTCTGGATGTGTGTAAATAAGTTCGTAGTTTGTCATCCATAAAGGATCGTTTACACTTTGGACACCTTCGAAATGATGAACGTCTCCTGTGGCAAGAATAAACTCGGGACCGATTTCTTCTGCCATTGTTCCCATAAGTTCGGCTATATTCTTTTGGTCGTAATAACCGTTACGCCCCAAGTCATTAGCAATATAGAAATTAAACTTTTTGTCAAATATAGCGTAATCAGTCAGCTGGGCTTGAATAGCCGTGCTGACTGTAATAAATATAAATAGAAATAAGCTTTTAAATCTCATATTGTACAAATATTATTTTAATTTGTTCCATATGCTCCAAAACGTGCTTGTGGTGTTGGGGTTGTATATGATTGCCCGTTTATGGTAAGTCCATTGGTATTGAAGAATGTTTTTCCGCTAAAGTCACTGCATGCTCCGCTTAATACCGGACTATCTGCAGTTACATGAAAATTCCATGAGTTGTCATACGTGTAACTGTTTAGCTCATTGGTATTATAGGGGAAGTTTATGAATTTTGGATTGGTAGCGTCATCTCCAGCGAAAGCACTAATGATGCTGTTCTGATCAATAGCATCATTGTAATTTTTATTTTTTAATGTATAGCCGGCATAAGCGGTGATAGTACCGTTTTCGATATCTTGTGTCAAAGAGCTTTGTTGAGAGCCGGAAGCATAGTAGTTGTAATTAATAATAGAATTATTGTCACAGCCAGCATCCGGTGCTGGAGTTCCCCAACTGGGCACCATTGCTTTGAATTTACAGTTAACCATTAAATTATTAAAAACATTGACTAACGCATTTTTTTCAATGTAAGCGGAGCCTCCTTTAGTACCATCGCGTCTCCATCCGGCATTAATAATTGTATTGTTGTAAGCATTGATTAATGCCTGATAACGTCCGGCCTCATCGTTCTGTCCTGAACTGGAGAGTTTCAAACCGTTGGTGTTCGGACTATATATCACGTTAAAGGCAGCTTCTACTTTGCAACCGGCTTTGACGTTAATAGCTTCTCCTCCTGTTTCTCCGTTTGCCACAAACAAATTATTGGCGATGATGCCTTTTCCTCCCATCATGTAGATGGCATCAGATACTCCGTTTCTGAGAGTAGAGTTTATGATGACGTATTGTCCGTTCACGTTGTTTGTTGTGATTTGCGGAACATTATCATCTCCAGGAGTATATATTTCTTTTAGTGCAGATGGAGAGTCTGTAAGTACCTCTCCTCCGGTATATTCGATAACTGTATGATTAATTAACATTTCCGGGCAATTGTTGGTCGCAACGATGCCTCCCCAAAGTCCCTTAAAAGTATTTGTACTAGTACGTTCTGCTTCAGGGATGCTAAATAGTATTGGATTCTCCTCTGTCCCTTTGCAATATAAGCTTCCGTCTACAATAATTTCGATAGGGGTATGATTGACTCCTACCCCGTCTGTGTTAACTATAATTTTTACACCTTCTTCGATGGTTAAGCTCTTTCCTTGAGGAATGGTGAGGTGTCCGTCAACATTGATGGTTGAATTTCTCTCCCATATACCTGAAACTTCACCTGTTACAGTTTCTTCTTCTCCTGTATCTCCTCCATCAATGTTGATGTTGTCGTCGTCACTACACGCTGTTAACATCATGGACAGCGTAAAAACACTCATTAAAAAACTTTTAATTTTCATATTCTTTATGATATTATATTGTAAAAATGTTTCTTTTCTATTAAAGTTTAAATCTCACTCCCACCAATATGGATTGTCCGTAATGCTCCTTGCGCTCGGTGACTCCGCTTTTGTGGCGTTCGATTTCTTTCGAAAGAGTTTCATTTTGCTGGTTGCATGGTGTATAGCGTATCAGCGGGGTATTTAGTAAATTGGATGCTTTGGCAAATAGGCAGAGGCCACATTTGAACGATTTCTCAATGGAAGTATCTAATTTGACATAACCGTCTTCCCAAATATCATTATTATAATAGCGGGATATACTAACCATTCTTTTACCGGTATATCCGAATGCAATCTGCCCGTCCCAACCATGTTTTGTTTCTTTAAATAATAAGGAAAAATTGGCTACATGTGCCGCTTGTCCGAATAATGGACGTTTCTGTTCAACAGTTGTCGTTACTGTATTTGTTTCCGCATTCGGGTCTGGATTAGGGATTAACAGTGTTTTAGGAGTTTTGATTCTGGAATGGGTATAAGTGTAATTTGCCTTGATACCTATCCAATTGAAATACTTCATCACGTCTACTTCGACTCCTGAGTTGTGTGCAGTTCCGAAGTTATCCGGCATATAGTACACATCTTGTCCGCTGATTTTCAGCCCGTATTCGATGGGGTCTTGGATTCGCTTGTAAAAAGCTCCAATCATAAACTGCTCTGATGAACGAGGAAAGTATTCGTAGCGTAAGTCAATATTGTCGGAAATAGTACGTTGTAAATCCGGATTACCCTTTTCTTTATATTCTTCATTAATGATATTGTATGGTACGATTTCAAAGAAACTAGGGCGGTTAATGGCTCTTGCGTATGAGAATCGCAGATTGGCATTCTTGTGAACCGTATATTTCAGGTGAAAATCAGGTAATACGTCTACGTATTTTTGATTTCCGATGTTACGTGCTCCTTCGGTTGTGAATTTAAGTTCATATCCTTGATTGGTATGTTCTACACGTACTCCGGTTATAAGTTCTAATTTTCCGTATGTATATTTGGCCATTCCGTATCCGGCACCAATCTTTTCTGTCGCATCATAGTTTAGCGGGTCGCTTAGATTACCGAATCTTTTAACTTCAAACTTAATCTCGTCAAAATTCGTCCAATCCTCTCCTCTGACTTGTGTTCGCTGGTCGGCAATAGGTTTGAATGTATAAGAATTGAAGTAACTGTCCCGTTTCTTGTTTCTGTACATACCACCAGTGGAAATATCGAGCGAGGAATGGTTGCACAAGTTCCAGTGATAAGACAAGTCAAGGTATCCTGCTTTATCACGGTCGGAGTTATGTTCCCAACGTCGGGTAGCACCATGATTGATAGCAACTGTCTGTAACCCGCTTTGAGCAGTGGTTAGTTCAATTTCCGCATTATCCGGTGTTTCGTTATATGCTTTGGACAGTATGGCAGACCAGTTCAGTTTTAGAGCATTGCTTCTTAGTAGGCTATGTTCTCCTTTCAAAGTGGAACTGACAATGTATTGTCTATTATAACGCATGCGGATTGTTTCCCATTCAGGGTTAACAGCATCACGGATTTGTGAACTTCTCATATTGATGTATCCATTGTACCACATCAGCTTATTCCGGCTGTTGATGTGATAATCGAATTTAGCATGTGCTCCGAGCCGTGTTTGCACTTCGGAGAAGAAACGGTCTGTGATTCCGGTATAGTTGCTTCCAGGTTGATAGTAAATATCACTTTCTTTTCCTCGTTTATTATTTTGGAAATTGCCAGCAAGAATTATTCCTAATTTATCGTAGAAGAAACGGTCTCCATAAGAAATGCCGGCAACTAAATCGGGTAGTGCTGTTTTAGACTTCATGTGCAAGTTGGCAGATGTAAAGTCATCCATTGTGACGGCATAATCCGTTCCATGAATCTCGTTCGGAGATTTTTTTGTGATTGCTGAGTGATTGAATGAGAGGAAATCTCGGTCAAAAAAAAGTGAGTTATATCCGGTAGATAAATTGATAGAGAATTTCCGTTCATTGGGAGCATCTTTCATAATTAGATTGACTGCTCCACCGATTCCGTCACCTTCCATATTGGCTGTGAGTGATTTTGTTACTTCCAACCGGTCTAACAGTTCCGAAGGAAAAATATCCAGAGGAACAAAGCGGTTTTTATTGTCAGGACTAGGAATTTTAACACCGTTAACCAATGTATAATTATATCGTTTATCCATTCCGCGAAGAATGGCATATTGTCCTTCTCCGGTGCTGCTGCGTTCTACTGTCACTCCCGACATGCGCTGGATGACATTGGCAACGGTTAAATCGGGAGATAGTTCAATAGCTTTTGCGCTCATCACATTTACCACGTTCATGGCACGTTTTTCAATATCTCGTGCTGCGTTTTCCGTTCGTCCGTGGTTGATACCTGTCACAACGATTTCATTTAATTCTTCGATAACACTATCCAATATGATTTCAATGTCGTGATCGTGTTCCTTTCCACTCAGTTTGTATTCTGCATTTTTGTAACCAATATACGAGCATATTAATGTACCTGCATTATCTTTTAGTGTAAGAGTAAAACTTCCATCTAAGCCGGAAACAGTTCCTTTGGATGGGTCTTCTTTGACGACGATAGTGGCTCCAATAATTTCTTCACCCGATTGGCGGTCTTTTACTTTGCCTTTTACTACTTTTGCTTCTATTCCAGTTACGCTTAACAATAATAGCAGTAAAAATAATCCTTTTCTCATATCTACACTGTCTTTGCTTTTTGCCACAAAAGTAGAAGTGCTATATTTCTAAAAAATAACAGAGATGTTAATGTCTTGAAACAAAAGTATTACAATCACGTTGCTTTTGCTTTTGTAACAGACGTAGGAGTTTGACATTTGAACAATTGGTATTGATACATGATGGGAAAGAAAGATTACGGAGTTTTTTTGTCAGCGTTAATGAACCATCTAAAAAAGGATTACTTACAGATAAAGAAAGGATGGGTGGTATGGAGAGTTTTCTTCTATCCTTTGTTCCATTTTGTCTCAAGCAAATATACTTTCCATATATGTTGAAAGTAAAAAGCATAATTATCTTTTTTTCTTTCCATATATGTTGAAAGCAAAATATACAATTGTTGAAAGAATTTTTATCGGGAGGAAAATGAGAAAAAACGAGAGATGTTTAGTCTCTTTGTTCAATGACAAATTTACGACATTCGATTGTTTTTTGTCTCTATTTTTCTTGGAAAATTGAGAGAAATTGGGAAAAAGGGCAGATTCGCTTGTTTTTGAGCATAGAAACTAAAAATTAGAGAGGAAACATCTGTGAGGAAGAAATATTTTGATAACTTTGAATCTCAAATGTTTCCTATTGCTTAATGTATGAATGATATGAAAAAACTGGGAATTGTGTTGGGCGTGTGTGTGCTGTTCTTGGGGCATGTGGGCTGTAATGATTCTGCTGTTAAAAGCAGGAAAGAGATGAAAGCAAATTTTATCAGTCCTCCTAACAAATACCGGCCACAGCCTTTTTGGCATATAAATGGAGAGTTGACAAAAGAAGGTATTTACGAACAGCTAACGGATGCCTGTAAAAAGGATGGTTTCGGAGGTGTATCTGTTTTGCCGTTGACTCCGGCTACGATGTGGGGAGGAAATGGTGTTTGTCCGGGTACGACTCCGGCATACTTATCAGATGGTTATTTCGACAGATACCGGGATATTCTGGAATGTTCGCATCAATTGGGAACAGAGGTCATCTTATATGACGATGTGGATTTCCCCAGCGGAGTGATGGGTGGAAAAATGACGAAAGAATATCCACAGTATACGCAAAAGCGTTTATCCAAACAGGAAGCGGATATTGTCGGTCCGAGAAAAATCATTGAGAAAGTTCAGGTGAAGGATGCTTTTATGGGAGCGATGGCTATGAATATGGAAACATTGGAACGTGTAGACCTGACAGATAATGTGTCGGATGATGTATTGAAATGGGATGCACCAGCCGGAAAATGGAAAGTCATGTCATTTTATCTGGAGTATAATGTGGATGCGCGTTTGGATTATATGGATTCGGAAGCTGTCGAGCAGTTTATTTCGATGACCTACGAACAGTATAAGTCCCGTTTTCAGGATTATTTCGGAAAGACAATCCGAAGGACTTTTTTTGATGATGTCGGTTATCTTGGTAACTCACGTTTTTGGAATTTGGCGTTGACACGGAATTTTGAAAAACGTTATAATAAGAAAGCAGTTTTGTATTATCCGGCTTTGTGGTATAATATTGGTCCGGAAACAGAGGCGACCCGTGTGGCTTTTTATGGTTTGCGGGCTGAAATGGTTGGAGAGGGCTTTCCGAAGAAAGTAGGTGAGTGGAGTACCGATAATGGCTTGCTGAGTATGGGACATCCACCCGGAAACTATGAACCGACATCTGTAGATATGTATGGTGATCCGTTTAAATATTATCGTCATACTCCGGTCCCTTTGATGGATGCTATTCATGGTTATCCATACGGGCGTCCGGGATTTAAATTGATAAGTTCGGTAGCCGAAGCGATGGACCGGCCGAATGTGGCGGTCGAGATTTATGGCAACTATATAGCGGAGATGGACTCTTTTATGCTATATCGAGGAGCAATGGAAATCATGGTGCGCGGAGCAAATTTCCTGGTTCCTCATGGGATGTGGTATGACCCGAATCTGGTAAAAATCCCACCTCTGATAGCACATTACAGTAAGTTGCTGGGACCGGCTTTGCACCGATATAGTGATTATGTAGGACGTTCAATCTCTTTGTTGGAAAACGGGAACCGAGTTGCAGATATTGCTTTGCTTTACCCGATAGAAGCGTTGGAAGCTTGGTTTGAACAGGAAAATCCGAGTCGACCGGTTTGTGGAAAAGATGTACCTCCTCATACCGATTACAACCGGATAAGCGATATGTTGACCGGGCAATTACGGAAAGACTTTACTTTCGTTCATCCGGAAGAGTTATTGAAAGATAAATACCGGATACAGGACGGCCAGATTTTTTTGGATACCAAACAGACGCATCAGGCGTATAAATTATTGATAATGCCCTCTTCGAAAATCCTTTCTGTAGAGACATTGAAAAGGATTCGTGATTTTTATAACGCAGGAGGAAAGATTTTAGCAACCAATTTATTACCGTCCAAATCCGCAGAATTTGGACGTGACGATGAAGTCGTAGCTTTGGTAAAGGAAATATTCCATATCGATTCAAGAGACCCAATGCCTGCGGAATCTATTTCTGTAATCAATGGAAAAGGAGGACAGTCCATGTTTTTGCCTCTTGCGGAAAAGGATGCGTTAGAAAAGGCTGTCGATACATTGTTGCCGGAGCCGGATGTCCGGATTGATGCCGTAGAGGCTTTGAATCAACCGGATGCCTTGACTTGTCCACTTTTAGGGGTGGATGAGTATAGAAACCTTCCTTCTGAAAAGTTGGGAATGTTGTCTTATATCCATAAACAGAAAGAGGGACAGGACATTTACCTGTTTGCGAACTCATCGGACAAGACTGTAGATACCTGGGTTACTTTAAGAGGTCGTTTATGTCTGGAAAAATGGAATCCTCATACCGGCAGTATCGCGAAATGGAAGGATACTGAATATCAAAAAAATGCTTCCGGAGAAACATTTACTCGTTTCCGCTTACATTTGGAGCCTGTAAGTTCTGTTTTTGCCGTAAGTAAATGATATGATTTTGTAAAAATTAAATCTTAATATCGATGAAATCAGGAAGGAATATTTTTAAGTATGTTTTAACTCTGTTTGTCTGTCTGGGAATTGTTTCATGTCAGACAGAAAACACTGAAAAGGAGGCGGCTCCCCGCATTGTCAATATCATTAACTTTATCCGTCAGACTGAACCTCGTATTGAAGAGATAACAGATGAAGTATTGTACCAGACAGTTGTGGAGCAAGTGAAACAATTGAATAGACATCAGTTGAAAGGAACTTTCCTGTTACAATATGATGCATTGATAAATCCTAAATATCAGGATTTGTTGAAAAACGAATTGTATCCTGGTTCCGAAGTCGGAGGTTGGTGGGAAATCACGCAGCCGCACGTAGAAGCTGCCGGACTGAAATGGAGAGGACGTTATCCTTGGGATTGGCATGCCGATGTTGGTTTCGCTACCGGTTATACACCGGAAGAAAGGGAGAAGCTGGTAGATGTATATATGGAGAAATTTAAATCCGTGTTCGGTAAATACCCGACAGCTATCGGTTCTTGGTTTATAGATGCTCATACGTTGGGTTATATGTATGATAAATATCATATTGTAGCATCCTGTAATTGTAAAGACCAAGTAGGAACTGACGGTTATACTTTGTGGGGTGGCTATTGGAACCAGGCTTATTATCCAAGCCGACAAAATGCTTATATGCCGGCACAGACGGTAAAAGGCCAAATACCGGTCCCTATTTTCCGAATGTTGGGAAGTGATCCCATTTATCAGTATGATAGCGGTTTGGGTGGTTCTACTCAATCTGTCGTATCGTTGGAACCTGTTTATAAAGAAGGAGGTGGTTCCCGTACATGGGTGGAATGGTTCTTTAAGTCGATGTTTGAAGAACCGTGTCTGTCGTTTGCATATACCCAAGTAGGACAGGAGAATTCTTTTACATGGGACGCCATGAAACAAGGTCTGGAAATTCAGATACCTCTATTGGAAACTTTGCAAAAAGAAAAGAAGATAAGAGTGGAGACTTTGACAGAAGCAGGCGAATGGTTTAAGGAACAGTTCACCGTAACTCCATCGACAGCCGTTACGACTCTTGTGGATAATAGAGGCAATGACCGGAAAACGGTTTGGTATAATAGCCGTTTCTACCGGACTAATTTATTATGGGAAGGTTCTTCTTTCCGTTTCCGTGATATTCATCTTTTCGATGAGGCGTACGCTTCTGATTATTTGTCGCAAGCCGGAACATCCAATCAGTGTGTTTATACAACTTTGCCTTTTGTGGATGGTTGTCTGTGGAGTTCCGTTGAGCAATTGGCCGGCTTGCGTCTGAATTATAAAGATGCTTCTGGGGAAATGATAGAAGCAAAAGGAGGAATTCCTACAGTTGAGGAAAAAGGACAAGAATTACGGGTTAAATGGCCACTTGAAAGTAAAAAGGCTGTCTTGCAAATTACTTTTAAGGAAGATTGTATGGAACTTCTTTGCGATTCGAAAGAGAAAGACTTTGTTTGGGATTTGGAACTGACAGCCTTGCCGGGTGCTCCATTGCCTTTTACGACTATTACGGATAAAAAAGTATCTGCTTCCCAGAAGGACTTTAATTATCAAGTATCTTGCAAAACAGGTCGTTTTGTTGATTTACGAAAAGAGGCGGGGAGTAGCGTATTCAAGATAGAACCTGCCCATAATAAAATAGTTTTGCTTTTTAAGAATTAACCGGTCTATTTCCTGTAAAATGGAATTTGAGGGGAGGCATTATTTCCAAAAATGATAAGAGAGATGTCATTTTTGAAAGTAGTGCCTTTTCTAAAAGTTGCTATTTTTGCCCAATAACCTCAAATATAAATTATTATGAAGCGAGTTCTACTTCTTGTTTTTTTCTGGATAGGGATATCTCTTACAACAAGTGCACAGTTGTTAAAGCTGGCAGATTTAACTTGTGAATATGTCGAGAATCCAGTAGGTATAGATGCGACATCTCCGGTATTGGGATGGAAAATAACAGCATCGGAAAGGGGACAGTTTCAATCTGCTTATGAAATTGTTGTTGCAACTAATGAAGAGGATTTGCTTGCCGGAAAGAAACTGGTCTGGAAAAGTGGTAAAATAAAAAGCTCGAAGAATGTTGATGTGCGGTATAACGGAGCAAAGTTGAAACCTTTTACCCGTTACTATTGGAAAGTTCGTGTTTATAATCAGGATGGAAATGTTTCGGATTGGAGCGAACCTGCTTATTGGGAAACAGCCATGCTGAAACCGGCAGATTGGAAAGCCCAATGGATAGGAGATGGCTCGGTTGCTCCGGAAAAGGAAGTGGATTTCTATAACGATGATCCGGCTCCTCTGTTCCGCAAGGAATTTACTGCCCGTAAACCGGTTCAGACTGCTCGTCTTTATATAGTAGGCCTTGGCTATTTTGAAGCAACTATTAATGGAAGTAAAGTAGGAGACCATTTGCTGGAACCGGGATGGACGAATTTCGGGAAACAGATATTATATACGACTCATGATGTGACTTCTCAACTGCAAAATGGAGAGAATGTAATTGGTGTCGTGTTGGGAAATGGTTTCTTTAATCCTTTGCCTATGCGAATATTCAGACCATTACGGGAGTTTCTGTCTATCGGCCGTCCTTGTTTGAAAGCACAGCTTCGGATTGTATATAAGGATGGTTCGGTGGAAAATATAGTTACGGATGATAGTTGGAAAACGGCACAAGGGCCGATACTTCGTAATAACGTGTATCTGGGAGAACATTATGATGCACGGCATGAAATAAAAGATTGGGATAAAGTCTCTTTCGATGATGGAAATTGGAAGAACTCTGTTTTGTTGGATATTCCCCCCTCCGGTGTTCTCACGGCTCAGATGCAACCGTCTATCCGGGCTACAAAAGTATTTAAACCGACTCGGATGGCAGAGGTTCGTCCCGGTGAATTTGTCTTTGATATGGGACAGAATTTTGCCGGTGTGGTTCGTCTGAAAGTGAAAGGACCAAAAGGTACTACCATAAAAGTACGGTATGGGGAAGATATTTATTCCGACGGAAGCCTGAATGTCATGACTTCTGTTGCCGGACAGCAGAAGAGAATATGGGATGCGGACTGGTCACAACCCGGACAACCGCAAACAGCTTGGCAGGAAGACCGGTATACGTTGAAAGGAGAAGGTGTGGAAGTTTGGTCGCCTCGTTTTACTTTCCATGGGTTCCGGTATGTGGAAATAACCGGATGGCCGGGACGTCCTTCGTTGGACGATATAGAAGGGGTTCGTTTAAATGCCGATTTGCGGAGAACCGGTTCTTTTGAGTGTTCGGAGCCGATGTTAAATCAGTTGCATACGGTTTTGGACTATACTTTCCTAAGCAATGTGTTCAGTGTTCAGTCTGATTGTCCGGCCCGTGAGAAGTTCGGCTATGGAGGCGATATTGTAGGAGTGGCACGTACTTTCTGCTGGTTTTACGATATGGAAAACTTCTACCGGAAAGCAATCCGCGATTATGCTAACGACCAGCGTCCGTCCGGTGGTATGACTGAGACTGCTCCTTACAACGGCATAGCCGACAATGGTCTGGGAGAAGGTTCCGGTCCGATTGGCTGGCAACTGGCATTTGCTTATATGCAAAAACAACTATATGAATATTATGGTGATTTGGGAACAATACGGAATTATTATCCGACTTTGTTGAAACAAGTGGAATTCCTTCGTTCGCAAGCGAAAGAGAATTTGATAGAGACTTGTATTAACGACCATGAAAGCCTGGAACCGCGTATTCCGGCCTTGTTTGCAACCGCCCATTATTATCATCATGTGCAGCTTTTGTCTGAGTTTGCAACCCTGTTGGGGAAAAGAGAAGAAGCAAAGACGTACACCACTCTTGCCGGAGAAATCCGTGATGCTTTTATCAAGAATTTTGTGCATTCGAGGGATGGTAAAGTGGGAAATGAAACCCAATCGGCTCAAGCATTTGCCCTTTATTATAATCTACTTCCGGAAACTGAAAAAGAGGCTGCTTTCGACGGACTATTACGGGCGATAGAGAAACAGGGCGGACATATTGCTTCCGGCATTTTCGGAGTGCCGGCCATATTGAATGTTCTGCGCGAATACAACCGGAATGATATTGCCTATAAAATGGTGACGGAGAAAACTTTCCCCGGCTGGGGACACATGCTTGTGTCGGGAGCCACGACATTATGGGAAACATGGAAATATTCGGATAATGTCTATTCGCATAACCATCCGATGTTCGGTAGTGTAGGAGAATGGATGTATCAGTCGCTTGGCGGAATTAATGCTACGGCTCCCGGATTTAGCGAATTCATGATTAAACCGCAACCAGCCGGGGACTTGAATTGGGTAAATTGCCGGTATAATTCCGTGAATGGAGAGATTGTAAGTAATTGGAAATCGGAAAATGGGACTTTTACCTTGCAGGTGCAAGTTCCGGTGAATACGAAAGCTACCGTTTGCATTCCTGCTTCTCAGTCCGCGAAGATTAGGGAAAGCGGTAAGCCGGTATCGGAAGTAAAAGGTATAGAGCCCTTAGGATATAAGGAAGGATATGCTTGGTTTAAAGTGGGTTCCGGCAACTACACTTTCCGGGCGGATTGATTGATTAGTGTGATAATTGGGTTTGTTCGGGGAAAAACGTATGCGATTTCTCGAATGAACCCATTTTTTTTGCTACTTTAGCAGCAATAATTAAAGATTCATTGTCGGTTTATATCGTTCAATAAATAAATTAATACCTTATGAGACACATTCTTTTGTTCCTTTTTGTTGTTCTTACTCCCGCTCTTTTTGCCCAGCGGGTAGAACAATTCAAATTGTGGCCCGATAATCCGGATGCTGCGGAAGCTGAAATTTATGTTTATCATCCTGCTAAAAGTGAGAAGCCGACTCCGGCTATCTTGATTTGTCCGGGCGGGGGATATGCGGGACTGGCTATTGACAACGAAGGTCATAATATGGCACGTTGGTATTCTTCACGCGGCTTATTGTCGGTTGTCCTGAAATACAGGATGCCGAACGGAGTACATACCATCCCGTTGAGCGATGCCGAGAAAGCGATGGAGACGATACGTGCGAATGCCGCTAAATGGAATGTGGATACTAAATGTATCGGAATTGCCGGTTCTTCTGCCGGAGGACATTTGGCTGCTTCTGTCAGTACGTTGGCAGCCGACGAGAACCGTCCGGCTTTCGCTATTTTGTATTATCCGGTAATCAGTTTTGATGATAAGGTAACACATAGCGGTTCCAAACAAAACTTATTAGGTAAAAATATCGAAGACCAGGCTTTGGTAGAACGTTATTGTCTGGACAAACAGGTGAATGATAAAACACCTAAAACCTTGTTATTGCTCAGTGATGATGATAAATTAGTCCCTCCGGAAAACAGCATCCTTTATTATACCGCTTTGAATAAAAAACATATTCCGGCTTCTATTTATATCTTTCCCGACGGCGACCACGGGTGGGGAACCCAGCCGTGGTTCACGTATAAGGAGGATGTAAAAGAACTAATATTGAAGTGGCTTATCCATCATAAAGTATTAGAAAAATAATTATTAAACAAGTAAAGAAGAATAACATGAAAAACATTTCGAGAAGAACTGCTCTTAAAACCGTGTTGGCTGGTGGCGCGGCGATGGCCGTATCCGGTATGGAAGCAGCAACAACCGTGAAAAAGAAAAAAGTGGAAACTCCCGAACCTTTGAAAGGTAATATCCGTCATTCCGTGAGTAAATGGTGCTTTGGCGATTACGAACTGGGTGAATTTTGCGAAATATGCAAGAAGATAGGAATCGAATCCGTTGAGTTGCTTGACCCGAAGGATTGGCCTGTCGTACAACAACATGGCTTGACTGTAGCGATGGCACAGGGAGCCGGGTTGGGTATCGACCGGGGTTTTAACGACCCGAACTTGCATGATGAATTGGTAGCCAGCTATGAAAAGGTGATTCCGATGGTAGCCGAAGCCGGACTGACTAATTTAATCTGTTTTTCCGGACGCCGTAACGGAGTGACCGACCTGCAAGGGTGGGAAAATTGCGCGAAAGGCTTGAAGCGTTTGATGCCGACAGCCGAGAAGTATAAAGTGGTGCTGACAATGGAGCTGCTTAATAGTGTCGGTCATAAAGATTATCTTTGCGATCATACCGTTTGGGGGGCGGAATTATGCCGTCGTGTAGGCTCTCCGAATTTTAAACTCTTGTATGATATCTATCACATGCAAATCATGGAAGGGAATATCATCGAGCATATACAGAAATACCATGAATATTTCTCTCATATCCATACAGGCGGTAATCCCGGCCGTGCCGAAATCGATGAAACACAGGAACTGTATTATCCGGCCATTATGCGGGCAATCGTAGAAACAGGTTATAAGGGCTTTGTAGGACAGGAGTTTGTTCCGCGGCAAGCCGATAAAATCGCTTCTTTAGAAAAATGTATTCGTATCTGTGACGTATAAACTGAGGAAGTTGGTACAAAACGTAAGTGTTTTTCTCTGAATATGTAAGTATTTTAGGAAAAAGACTTACGTTTTTTTGTGCCTTATTAGGGCATTCCGGATTATTTTATAGAGTTTCGAACTTATTTGATGTAATTGGTCTATATCATTTCTTGTACTTTATAGACAAATTCCATCCATACCCAATAGCGGATGGCTTTACCCATGAACATGGAGATGGCTACAATCCAGATATTTGCACGCAGGAAACCGAGAGCAACCGCGATGAAATCGCCTATACCCGGCAAGAATACAAAGAAGGCCATCCACGAACCTTTGTCTTTTATCCAGTTTTGTACTTTTTGGAGTTTAACTGGGTCTAATTTCAAATACTTTTCTATCCATTCTACTTTACCGAGCATTCCGAGCCAATAACAACTCATCCCGCCCAAAAAGTTACCGATAGTCGCCGCAACCATACAAGGCCAGTAGGCTGCTCCCGCCAATAAAACTCCGGTTAGAACCACTTCGCTGCTGAAAGGCAGAATAGTAGCTGCCAGAAAAGAGGCGATGAATACGCCGATATACCCATATTCTATAAGAAATTCCATAGGCGAATAAATAAAAGTGCTATCAGTAATACTAATGTAATATAGAACAATCCGATAATGAATTTTCCCCGCATTACCGTAAAGAAATGAGCAATCAGGATAGCCGATGGCACGCAAGCTGTTTCCAGAAATTCTTCGGATACCTGTTCATACAATAGATAGAGACAAAATGCCCATACCGCCATCATAATCAGAAAAGAAAGGAATTGACGGGAACGCAGCGTATCTTCATAGTCATGGGTGATAATGTTGATTGAAGCCGCCAACGTAAGCAGGGCAATCGCGAAAATACCTATCCAGTCCAACAAGACAATCTCTCCTATACTTAACAGGCGTATTTTGAATAAAACACTGAAGGATTGCGTAAATGGAGCGAAATTCCCTTCCCATGCACACCATCCTAACAAGAACCAATAAATGGTTCCGACTCCCAGCAAAGAGGCTGCAAATGTGCGGGGGGTGAGCGAACGAAAACTGTACATTCCAATCCAGAATAAGGGTAGGAACCATAATAAATGTATCCATAACAGACTTCCGATTCCGATAAGCAATGCGGTATTGTAGGCTTTGCTTCTTGCTTCCGGATCGTGATAGGAAATGAATAATTGATAGATAGCCAATATCAGGCAGAACACACCGACAGAGGTGGATTTCAAAGGGAAGAAGTCCGGGTTTGTGCTGATAAAAAGTACATAGAAGAGAAACGGCAATATTGTCTTTTCTCGTATCAGCGCAAGTGCGTAATTGGCTCTGTGCAAAAGGAAAGCACCGCCGAACATCAATATCATCCCGATGATGTAAGTAAATTCTTTTCCCGGTAATACCTGGCAGATGAAATTCCATAGAGGGGTGGCCGAAACTTCTCCGTAAACAGGATAACCAACGGAATACCAGTAGCTCACTATCCAACAAATGATGCAGGCCAATAGGACTGGTATGAATGTTTGCGGGGCAGAGAAACTGAATTTTCGGGAATATGTATTATATGTACCTCTCATATCAGAATTATTTGCCAGTTACTTTTCTTCTAAAAAGGTAACTGGCAAGTCACATACTTATAAATCGAAACCTATGTCGCTACGGAAATACTTCTTGTCGAAGTCGATGGTTTTAGCTCCGGCAAACGATTGTGCGAGTGCTTCTTCCTTGTTAGCCCCGTAAGAGCTTACGGCAATGACGCGTCCGCCGTTCGTTAGGATTTGTCCGTCGGCTTCTTTGGTTCCGGCATGGAAAATAATGTTTTCGGATGATATTTTATCCAGACCACTGATGAGTTTTCCTTTTTCGTAAGCTTCGGGATATCCGCCACTAACCAACATGACTGTAACGGCGGCACGCGGGTCGTGTGTCAACGTACGATTGCCTAAATTACCTTCGGCCACGCCTTCCAGCAATTCTACGAGGTCACTTTGGATACGGAGCATGACAACTTCTGTTTCCGGGTCTCCCATACGGCAATTGTATTCGATTACCATCGGTTCATTTTTTACGTTGATAAGTCCGAGGAAAATGAAGCCTTTATAGTCTATGTTTTCCGCTTTCAGGCCTTCGATGGTAGGACGGATAATCCGTTTGTCTACTTTTTCCATAAACGTCTCATCTGCAAACGGAACGGGAGATACGGCTCCCATGCCGCCGGTATTCAAACCTGTATTCCCTTCGCCGATACGTTTGTAATCTTTGGCAACAGGAAGAACTTTATAATCTTTGCCGTCTGTCATAACAAATACGGAGCATTCGATACCGTCCAGAAATTCTTCGATTACCACCGTTTTACTGGCATCACCGAACATACCACCCAGCATGTCACCCAGTTCTTTTTTTGCTTCTTCCAGTGTGTCCAGTATGAGTACGCCTTTACCGGCGGCTAAACCGTCAGCTTTCAGCACGTAAGGGGCTTCCAACTCCTCAAGAAAGGTATATCCTTCTTGAAGGTTGTCGGCTGAAATGCTTTTATACCGGGCTGTCGGGATGTTATGACGCATCATAAATGCTTTGGCAAAGTCTTTACTTCCTTCCAGTTGTGCACCGGCCTTGGACGGACCGATAACAGGTATATTGGCCAGTGCTGCGTCATTCTTGAAGAAATCGTAAACACCTTTTACCAAAGGGTCTTCCGGACCGACCACAACCATATGGATGTTGTTGGCCAATACAAATTCCCTGATAGCGGGAAAATCGTCGGCTTTTATCGCGATGTTCGTGCCGGTCAATGCAGTTCCCGCATTACCGGGGGCGATAAATAACCGGTCCACTTTCGGGCTTTGAGCTATTTTCCAGGCTATTGCATGTTCGCGGCCGCCTGAGCCTAATAATAAGATATTCATATAATTATATTTTATTCTTTGTTTGTATTTTTCAGATAATCGTCGAAGTACCGGGTAATCTTTTCGTACAGGTGGGGCCGGTCTTTACCAATGACATTGTGCTCATGACGTGGATAGACAAAATAGTCCGGATAAGTATCTGCGTCTACACAGGCTTTTAGGAAGCCGAGGCTATGCTGCCATACCACAACCGGGTCGATGTCGCCGTGTATAAGGAGCAGATGGCCTTTTAGGTCTTTTGCTTTCAACTTCAGATTAGCGTTTTTGTATCCATCCGGGTTGTCTTGAGGACGGTCCATATAACGCTCTCCGTACATGATTTCGTAATTACTCCAGTCGATAACAGGTCCGCCGGCTACTCCTACTTTGAAGATTTCAGGATACGAACACATCAGGTTGGTGGTCATGAAGCCACCGTAGCTCCATCCATGTACACCAATGCGGTCTGTATCTACATAAGGTAAAGACTTCAGAAACTCGACACCTTTTACTTGGTCGGCCATTTCGTTTACTCCTAAATTGCGATGGATAACACTTTCGAAAGCATGTCCGCGATTAGCCGAACCGCGACTGTCTATTGTGAATATCACATATCCGCGTTGTGCCATGTAAATATCCCAACCGCCAACTCCGTTTTTCCAGCCTCCCGTAACTAATTGCGCATGTGGACCGCCGTAAACATAAACGATAGTCGGGTATTTCTTTGTTTCGTCCAGACCGACAGGTTTTACCAGACGAAAATTCAAATCGGTTATGCCATCAGCGGCCTTGATGGTTCCTGTGACAATTTCCGGCATGGCATACCCGGCGTATGGATCTTTTGCTGTCAGCAACGTACGCAGGGTTTCTCCTTTTTTCGTATCAATCAGTTCGATTATGCGGGGAGTGGAAGGTGAGGAGTAATTGTCGAGCAAGTATCTTCCTGAAGTACTGAGTTGTGTGTTGTGTACTCCGGTCAAGGTGGCATGTCCGCTTAAACAAAGGGTATTTCCTTTTTTCAAAGAAACTTTCCATGTGTTGATATTCAGGGGTGTACCGTAGTGGAACGAACTTAAAAGATGTGGTTGGGTTGATGAAAGGAAGAGATTCTCTGCTTTTGCATCGAAGCCTAATACATCCAGTACCACCCATTCGCCTTTTGTGAGCTGTTTCAATAATTCCCCTTTTGTATTATACAGATATAGGTGATTGTAGCCGTCCCGTTCACTTTGCCAGATAAATTTATCCGGATTGTTCGGGAGAAAGAGGACCGGATGCTGCGGTTCTACGTAATGTTCGTCCGTTTCGGTAAACAAATCGGCTTCCTTTTCTCCGGTCAGGGCGGAATAACGAACCAGATGCATTTCATTCTGTTCGCGGTTCAGCTCTGCGATATAAAGACTCTTTTCGTCGGGACTCCAAGCGATGTTTGTCAGATACTTTTCTTTGGGCAAACCGGTTTTCAACCAAATGGTTTTTCCGGAAGAAAGATTGTATACGCCTACCGTTACTTCATGACTTTTCATGCCCGCCATCGGATATTTGTGCGGTTCGGCTTTGGCACAACGGTTATCGATATTGACGAACGGATAATCTGTTACCATACTTTCATCCATACGATAGAAAGCCAAGGCTGAGCCGTTCGGAGACCAGAAAGTGCCTTTATGAATGCCAAATTCATTCTGATGTACCGACTTACCGCATACAATACCGTTACCAGTTTCTTGGGTAACGACTTTTACGGTATTATCCGGTGAAAGGATTTGTATATTGTTCCCTTCCGTGAAAGCCAGATAACCATTTGCCGGACAGAAATCATAGTTTGTCCATGTATCTGTTAGCTGGTAATCGGCCACTACCTTGTTCTCAAGGTAGTTATAATGAATACGGTGACGTTTGGAAATAAAAGACAGAACCGGTTGTTCTTTGTAAGGAACGGAAAAGGCAGGCAGACTACCTACCGTTTGTAATCCGGCTTTTGTCAGGGCCTCGTTAAGTTGTTGGCGAGTGAATGCTACTCTTTCATTTTTAGTAGCTTCCCCACTTAACATACTGTCGCCTTTGGCATACAGGTAAGTGTCGCCGCACCACATCAGCTGTTTCAGGTTGCGTGGAACAAAACGACTATAATTCTTACCTCCCGGTATCAGGTCGTGTAAGGTAAATTGTTTCTCCTGTGCCATTACCGACAAAATAGTTGAAAATGAAAATATACAAAGCAACAATCTGCTCTTAATCGTCATAATTGTTTTTCCCTTTTCTTTTGAATGGTTTTTTAAACGAATGTTCACTGTTCTTTTTATCTCCGAAATGTTTTTTTCCTCTGAAATCATCATCATCTTTAAAGCGTTTCTTGATAGGACGTTTACTTTCAGAATCCTTCCTGAACGGACGGTCTTCTAAGAAACGTTTGCCGGGGATAAATGTAGCCCCTTCGCTATCATCTTCACTGTGGGCGGCTGCAAAGCGACGTTCGGGACGATCCATACGGTCTGTTTTGAAGTTTGGGCGTGAAGGCCTGTCCGGTCTGCGTTCAAACGAACTTTTCTCTCGTATGACAGGGCGCGAAAGGCTTTCTTCTCCACTTTCGCTTAAAGCCTTTTTATAATCTTTGTTTTTCCCTTCGAAAATTTGATAACAACGATATTCGCAGTCTAATGAGCCATTGATTAGCTTCATCCGTTCATTCGGTTTCAGTCCGATTTTGTCGAAACATTCGTCTTTGTAACTTAAAATCCAGACATTGTAACCGGTGAATACATGCTTGATGCGTTCACCTATCATATTGTATAAGCCCAATAAATCGCGGGTAGAGATACGTTCGCCGTAAGGGGGATTAGTGACCATGATACCCGGTTGAGGCGCTTCCGTAAACTGCTGGAAAGGCAATACTTTTAAGTCGATGTATTTCATCAAGCCGGCACTACGGATATTTTTTTCAGCGATTTCGATAGCGGCAGGGCTAATATCAGAACCGTAACATTTAAATTTAAAGTCACGTTCCTGGCTTTCGTCGTTGTAGATACGGTCGAACAGTTCTTGGTCGAAATCTATCCATTTCTCAAAAGCAAATTCTTTCCGGTGTATACCCGGGGCGATATTAAGGGCAATCATCGCGGCTTCTATCAGTAACGTACCTGAGCCACACATCGGATCTACGAAATTGGATTCACCTTTCCAGCCGGTTTTTAAAATCATACCGGCAGCCAGCACTTCGTTCAACGGTGCTTCAGTCTGCTCTACACGATATCCGCGTTTGTGAAGACTTTCGCCGGAACTGTCGATAGACAAGGTACAATCGTTGTGTGAAATATGGATGTTAATGTATAAATCCGGATTATTTACCCGTACAGACGGGCGTTTTTCATATTTTTCCATGAAGTAGTCTGCTATAGCATCTTTTGTGCGGTAGGCTACGAACTTGGAATGGTTGAAATCGTCGGAATAAATAACGGAATCGATTGCGAAAGTTTTATCCAGCGACATATAGTTTTCCCACATCACTTTTTTCGCTTCTTTGTATACAGTGTCGGCGTCTTTCGCTTTGAAGTGATAAATGGGTTTCAGGATACGGAGTGCCGTACGGCAATAAAAATTTGCTTTGTAAAGCACTTCCTTATCTCCGGTAAAGGGAACCATCCGGCGACCAATTTGAATGTCGTTGGCTCCTAACGATAATAACTCACCAGCCAGTATTTCTTCTAACCCGTAAAGGGTCTTGGCCACCATCTCGAAAGTTGGTGATTGACGGTTGACAGTTGACAATGTTGTGTCTGCTGCTTTTTCCATTGTTTATTAGTAATTCTTATATTAATTGTTAATCCTTTGTTGTTGAATTTCTCATATCGACCGTTTTATCGACCGTCAATTGGGAAACGATTGTCCCGGCAGGAACATCCTGGGTAATCCAGACGTTTCCACAAATGGTTGCCCCTTCGCCGATATGTATCCTGCCGAGCAGGGTTGCGTTGGAGTAAATCGTTACATGATTGTCCAGTATCGGATGGCGGGCAATTCCGCGAATGGCATTTCCATTTTCGTCGGGCGGCAATTTTTCTCCGGCAAGACTCACTCCTTGGAAGATACGGACATGATTACCGATTACACTGGTTTCACCGATAACGGTTCCTGTTCCATGGTCGATAGAGAAGAAATTTCCGATTTGCGCACCCGGATGAATATCAATACCTGTTTCCGAGTGTGCCATTTCGGTTATCATACGTGGAATGAAAGGAACTCCCAACATGTATAGCTGGTGAGCGATACGATAATTACAAATAGCCCGAAAACCCGGATAGCAGAAAATAACCTCATTGATATTTTGTGCGGCAGGATCTCCGTTGAAGGCTGCTTCTACATCTGTCCCCAATTGGATACGTATGTCGGGAAGTGTTGCAATAAAAGCTTCCGATAGTTTTTCCGCTTCCGTATAAATCCGCTCTTCAGGACAAGTTGAGCAATTAGTGTCGCTGAAACAAAGCCCTGCATATATCTGTCGCGTAAGTAAACTATGCAATGTCTCGATATTCACTCCGGTGTGAAAGCGGATTGTTTGTTTGCTGATGCGTGCGTTTCCGTAATAGCCGGGGAAAAGGATTGCCCGGCATAAATCTATAATTTCTTTCAGCACTTCACCGGAAGGCAAAGCTTCTTCATCGCGATACGCATGAAACAACTGCCTGTAAGATGCTTCATCTGAAAGCTTTTCTACTGTCTTATCCAGTACCTCGCTATGCTTCTGCAAATCCATTATTTTCAGAATATTCTTTAATTGGACAAAAGTACATTATTTTTCCAATTAGTAGTTCATAACGACTCTGAAATGTAAATCTCCGGGCCATACATTTGTCGCAAAATCACTGTAAGTAACATAAAAGGCAATGGAGCCAGGCATGTAGTCAAAATGTACGATTTCCGACCATTCTTGTCCCTGCACATTTTCCGCCGGGTGTGTATAAGGCAGAGGAGTCTGTACCTCATTTTGTTGGTCGAAGTTCATGATTAGGTAAGCAAACACATTTCCGTCATAATAGATGTCGTCAGACAGTTCTTTTATTGGAACTTCACACATATAGTATGGATTAAGCCCGTCTTCGTCAGTATATAATTCCCAGTCCTTTTCGTGTATCGTATATGTTTTTACAAACCAATACATGCTATTTCCATCTTGTCCATCTTGTCCGTCTCGTCCCGGAGGGCCGGAAGGTCCTTCACAAGCAGTAAATACCGTTAGCGTCAGAAACAATAATAACAGAAATCTTTTCATTTTATGTTTATTTTAGATGCGTATTCGACAAAATTAGTCAAATATTTGAATATCTTATCCTATAAAAGTCTTTTCTATAAAGAATGTTCAAATAGGCATTGTTTTTTTATGCGGAGCGCCGAACTCTTTACAACTGACTTCGTCTATTTCTACTTTCCATATTTTTACATTGACAACAGCAGGATTGCTATAGGTAAAGCTTTTATCCGAATATTGTTTCATAATAATGTCCAACGCCTCTACTTTCTTTTCAAAGTTTTCCTCAAAAACTACCCTTCCCCAGCAAATCACACTTTTGGAACGCATCCGGTAACTGCATGCCACTTCGGGGTGCTGAAACACTAAGTCGTGGTCTGTACTAAACGTGATACACGCCCGAGGGTTCCGTTCTAGTATCGATATGCTGCGTCCTTCTTGTGCGGAATGTAAATATATAACGCCTTCACGATATCCGAAGTTCATAGGCAAAACATAAGGAGTTCCATCCGTGTCGGCTAATCCTACATAGCAGATATCGCATTTCTTTATAATCGCTTCAATCTGTTCTTTATCAGTATGTACTAACGTTTTCATTTTATCGTTTTGAGTTTTTATTTACAAACATACGAGTTTTTTTGTTTTCTTGGAAATAAGGAAGGGCGAGTGATTGAAAATTAAGATTATATTCTTAAGTTTGTGTATTTATTTATTTCGTTGAAAACAGTAAAAATAGATATCGATCATCTTGCTCGTTCTGTTTCCGAGGACAATAGAAGTGCATTTAATATGCTTTATCAAGTATATTATGAAAATGTGTTTCGTTTTTCCTATTATTTTTTGAGAGATAAGGAGGCATGCCGCGAAGTGGTGTCGGATGTTTTTTTCTCAATCTGGCAGTCTCGTAAGAAGCTGAAAGAGATAACAAATCTGGAAGCTTATTTTTATATTGTCACGAAAAATGAGGCGATGCGTTACCTCAATAGAAAGAATGAATATGAAAAGCTCTCCTTAGATGATTTTCCGATTGAATTGGAAGACCTGGAGGCATCATCTCCGGATGGGCAACTTATTGATAAGGAAATAGAAACTTTACTTACGCAAATCATAAACGAATTGCCTGATAAATGCCGTCTGATTTTTCTGATGGCTCGTCAGGAAGGGCTTAAGCCTAAAGAAATCGGAAAGATTTTATCTATTAGCGAAAGTACCGTCCGTGTCCAAATGAAAATTGCGGTTGAAAAGATTATTGAAAAGATTCGTCCGCATTTCCCGGATTTGACACTGACGGTACTTTTTGGCTTTTTTACTGGAATATATCAGGATATTTGTTGATAAAATAGACTGGCGTACAACTCCATGCGTGACAGTAGCTGTTTATTGGGAAAAATCCGTAAGGAGACAACTCATCGTTGTTCGGGTCATAAACTTCCCAGAAAGTATCCGCTCCTTTTTTTACCATGCCGCCCCAATAGTCGACAAGTAGTTTTTTAGCCTCATCATTCATGCCGCATTTTAATAAAGCTTCTACGACATAATGGTAAGCGTACGGACAACCCGGGTAACAAGCATCCGGCATCGACATTGCTGTTTTCATTGCCCGTGCTCCCTCTTTCAAGGTCAGTGTTTCAGACAAAATCATCCATACTTGCGAAAGGTAAGATACTTGCTTGGTTTCTCCGCTGACAATGACACCTTGTTTCTTGTCATAGAAGTATTTCCGGGCAGCTTTTTTCATCTGTACGGCTAATGCCGGCCACTCTTTTACTTCTTTTTCCTTACCCAACATTTTTGCAAGCTCATAACTATGCAGGAGTGCCCAAATTGTCAATCCCTGCATAGAAGCTTGCCGGTCATAATTGTCCTTCCAATCGAATACCAGCCAGTAAATCGGAGGTTTTTGCATATCATAAATCATTTCGGGAGAGAATTGGCGGAGTGCCATCTCGATTTGGCGAATTGCCACCGGCCATAAATCGTTGGCCGTTTCCCTATCTCCGGTTGCTTTCAGGTATTCCAATAATGCCACATTGTAGATTAATGCATAATCCAGGCAATGTTGTCCTTCCTGCGGATGCGGTTGCGGGTCTTCCATAACGGTTGCATGCAGAAGCCCTTCATCGTTGGAAAGAGCTGCAAGCAAATACAGACAGCGCTTTGTCAATGCATGATTTTTGTAAGAATAAGCATTTGCTAACGCTTCCAGATAAAGGTCGCCAATCCACAAACGACGGTCGCGCTTCGGACCATCTTCATAAACAGTTTGCATACATTCTTTCAGCGTAGATAAACCTACTTCATTGATTTGTTTAATGAGCGGATCTGTTGTAGAGGCTAAATCCATGCGTATGGGTTCTACTGCGCTTTGTGCTTTGAACGACATTTTGTCGAAAGCGAAATCGAAGGAAGAAGAACCCAATACGTCAATTTTAAGATAACGGAAAGAAACCCTTCGCGGAATACTTGCCTCAATAGGAACCGTCATGAGGGTGATGACCTCATCCTGCAACCAGGCACGGGATAAGCCTCCCGGATATGGGTCGAACGGAGTGTTCAGTTCTCCCGGAACCTCTGCGAATGTGAATTTCAGGCGGACAGGAGCATCTGACACGGCTTTACTTAATAATTTTAGCGAAAACGTAAAATCGCCGGTAAGGTGTTCACCGAAATCAAGGATTACTCCGGAATGTTTTTTCAACGATTCTCTGAATAGCGGGTCGATACTGCCGACTTCTTCCATTCTCCAACCCTGATATGCATTTGCGTCTTTTACAGAGTTGACAATTCTCAAAGGATGATGTTCCTTATAAATGAGCGCAGGTTTGCTGGCTTCGCTTTTTTGCAACCATTCTTTACTCGCCTTGTAATATTTGCTTTGGGCAAAACAGGAAAGGGAGCATGTACTTAAAATTCCAATTAAAATCAACAGGTGTTTTTTCATGAGATACTATATTAAATTAAAACACAAACTATACGGGATATTACTTCTTTTGAGGCAAATGCATCATTAAATGCTCGATTTCAGCAGTCAATTGTTCTTTAGGCATTTTAAAAATCAGATGAGCATGTTGGCCGTTCGGGTCTTTTTTCCAAGTATTGCTGCCATCGTCATTGACTGTAATTGTACCATATTCCACATCAAAATATTTAGAAGCTCCACGGACAGCCACCAATGTAGCAGTCTGATCCCAGCTATCCCGCCCTTTGGGATCATCCTGCTGCAGACACATGGTATAAGTGTCCACAATCGGATTGTTTTTGATGCCACTCTCGACCAGTCGTTTGCCTGTAAATATTTGAGAACCGATTTCAAAACCACTGAACAGAATAGGGGTCGGCCATTCTTTCATAATATATTGGGACGCTTTTGCATCTACATAGACATTAAATTCCTTTCCTTCAGGAAAAGCTCCGGCCATCGATACTAATTGTTTTACTTTCTTATCGATTAGTTCTTTTCCGGATAATGGGGAAATTTCATCTGCCTGAGACAAGAGCAGATTTTGTAAATTGGAGAAGAAACCGACCGTGACGATTGTTACGCTTTTGTCCGGTTGCTGACTCAGAATACGGCGATAGAGCTTCAAGGCATCTTCGCTGTCTGCCGTCGCTTTTGTCCGGTGCGGATATTTTTTAGGTAATTCTTCCGTCCAGCGTAATCCGCTATGCCATGTCGTGCGATCTGCCGCTTCTCCACGTACGGCAGCTGTTGGAATATCCGGTCGTCCGAAATAAGTATTAATTACTTCGATACAAGGAACAGCCGTTGGACATTTATTGGAAGAGACAGTTGCCAGAATGTTCACTTCTCCCGAGTCTGCCAGTGCATGCAGCAAAGCTAAAGCTCCGACATCATCGTAATCCGGTGCCATATCGGTATCGAAAATCAGATTAACCGCTCCGTTTGTTCTGTTGTTACTGCAAGCGATGCAGAGTAATAAAGAGAAAAGCAAAAAATAGTTTTTCATGTCATGAAGTTATTTATTCGTTAAAAATACAACTTATTTCATTGCTTGTGCAATGACTGTCGAAACTTTTTTATATCCTGTTTCCAATGCTTTCTTTACACCTTTTCCTGTCCAGTATGCAGGATTAAAAAGTTCGAGTGATAATGCTCCCCGGAACCCGGTTTCATATAAAAGGGGCAACAGTTTATCGAACGGGCAAATACCGTCCCCCGGATAAACCCGGTCCGCATCCGACAATTCGGTTCGGGCAGGGGTAGCAGGATAATCATTAATATGAAAAACAGGAAGTTCCGCTCCATTAATTAGATGTAGACTGTCAAAAGAATTATTACCCCGGTAAAGATGATAGAAATCCAGAAGCATTGAGGCTTTCGGATGTCCGGTTCCTAAAGCAATCCGGGCGGCGTCAGCCACTTGGTTTAAAGCCCCGGAGCCCCATACTTCCAATAACGGGCGTACATTGATAGTCTCTCCATACTCTAATATCTTGCGGTAATTATCGGAATATCTCTCGAAATCGTTCCGGTCTAATTGGTCGATACCTAAAGCTGTAGCAGCGATGCAACGGCTTCCTAAAGCGGCAGCCATATCCATCTCTTTCAGCATTTCGTCCATTCCTTTTCCTCCTGCAATCCAGGGCGAAAATCCGATGATATTTTCGAGTATGAGATGTGCAGCCTGAAGCTTGCCGGCAAGTTGTCGATAGCTTCCCCCTTTTTCGACATAGGCTTCTATATCTTTTGTCCAAAGTTCAATACCCTCGAAGCCTGCTTCGGCACAATATTCAATTTGTTGTTCGACAGGCAGATTATATCCGGAAATAGTAGAAGTATTGAGACTTATCCGGAAAGGCATTCTCTTAGGAGATGATGTGGAACAAATTGCCGGGGCAGCAGTTCCAAGTTTGACTCCTAACAGAGCCAAACTTGAACTAATCAACATTTTCCTTCTCGAAATTTTGATATTCTGCATTTATTTCAATCATTAAAGATTATAATTCCGGGAATTTCCACGGTTTACGATAGTTGGGCTTAATTAATTTATTGGCCTCGGCATTATCGAACTTTTTCTTTGCATCGTCATATACAAGCGCAGATTTGACGCGTGCAGAGATATTTCCCAGATGAGCATATTTGGCACATAAACTACCGTTATCTATGGTGCAAGCTGTGTTCATATCCCGGCTTTTCATGCAATTCAGGAAATTGGTGACATGGTCTTTGTGGTCCTGGAAATTCGGCATACTTTTTATAGCCTCTATCTTATTTTGTTCCGGAAGAACTTCCCAACTTTCACGGTTTGCAATCAATGTGCCGTTCGTCCCTTTAAATTCAAGACCGTAATTTCGTCCGTAAGGACCGCTTTCCGTTCCGGCTACATTACTCCATTGAATGATAAAATCATCATATTCGTAGATAACGGACAAGGTATCGAATGTTTCCGCATAATCATCCGGATAAGCAAAATTGCCACCCGAACTGAGTATACGGTTCGGCATACCTTTTACATTCATACCCCAGAGAGCCATGTCTAAAAGATGGACTCCCCAGTCTGTCAAAAGTCCGCCTCCGTAATCCCAGAACATTCTCCACAGTCCATGAAATCTTCGTTCGTTGAAAGTTCTTTTGGGAGCCGGACCCAGCCAAGTTTCGAAATCAACTCCTGCAGGTACGGGACCGTCCGGTACAGGGTTGAGTATGGCGGCATAATTGAAATTAGCCCAGACATTTACACGGGCGATTTTTCCTAATTTCCCACTATCGATATATTTCTTCATTTCGTGCCAGTGATTACCGCTTCGTTGCTGTTGTCCCACTTGAACGACACGATTGTATTTTTTAGCGGCGGCCACCATTACATCACATTCCGCAATCGAGTTTGCAATCGGTTTTTCTACATATACATCTTTTCCGGCTGCACATGCGTCCACCATCGGCAAACAATGCCAATGGTCCGGTGTTCCTATAATTACGGCATCTATATCTTTTCTTTCCAGCACTTTCCTGTAATCGCCATAAAGTACAGGTTTTTTGTTCCTCATTTTTTCGACTTCGGCAGCTCTTCCTTCCAGAACACCTTTGTCAATGTCGCATAAAGCGACACAATCCACTTCCGGATGAATTAGAAAATCCGATAAATCAGCCCATCCCATACTTTTGCATCCGATTAATGCTACATTTATTTTATCGTTAGCTCCGACAGCATGGGCAAACATGCTGCTTTCATTTAGAATGGACGGCATAACCAGTCCTGCGGCAATAGCGGATGCCGAATTGCGAATAAAATTTCTTCTTGATATCATGATATTAAATTTAAGTTTTAGTGAGGAAAGATACGAATAAATATCTTTCCTCACATAAATATTAACGAGATATATCGTCGTATCCCGGATTTTGTTCAAGATGCGGATTGGAACCTAAGGTTGTCCGCTTGATGGGAAAGATGTCGGTATGATTGTCGGCATCCGGTTGCTTGTCCCACCAAGTACCGGTTGTAAACTTATTCCAGCGACATAAATCCGTACGACGGCGTCCTTCGGCGAAAAACTCACGTCCCCATTCATCAATCAATTCATTTTCTGTCAGTTGTGCATTTCCTTCCGGAGCATATAGGTATTCTTGATATTTCTCGGTCGGGTAATAACGTTTACGGACCTGGTTTAATAATCTTCCGGCTCCTTCAGTATCTCCCGATCGGAACTTGCATTCCGCCAGCGAGTAATAAATTTCCGCCAGCCTGATTTCTGAATAATCCGCTTCCTGTTTACCTTCGTCTTCGTCTTTGTAGAACGGGTATTTTGCAAAATGCCAACCTGAATTATGGTCGCCGTTTTTCATATCGGAGACTTTATTTTCCGGAATTTCTCCCGGAGCTATCCCGTGGAATACACCGACCTGGTCACGTATATATAGGGGTAAGCCATTTGACGGAGATGTTACTTTTTTAGTTTTTCCTCCTTCTTCATATTCCAGATAGCCGTAAAGGAACATTCCCTCACGCGTGTTGTTCCCCAGATTTCTGTATTTCTTCAAACGACAATCTTCCGGATATTTCTGGAATTTATGGGCCGGCATACCTAAAGTGAAATTATAAAGATTTCCTTCAATATCGTGGCTGGGTTGTAAAGCATATTTCGGATTAAAACCTCCTTGTTTTATTGTTCCCAGATAATATTGGGCATTCGCCGGTAAGCACCATCTGTAAACATCTGTTTCGTAGTGCCAGTGGCTACGTCCGTAGCTTCCCGGAAAACCGAAGATAACTTCATTGCAGGTTTCGTTATTCCAGTCATACGGTGCATCCCACCGACTGGCTATTTCATAAAAACCATAATCGCCGTTGATAATTTTTTGCGCATAGTTTGCACATTCGTCATACATGGGTTTACCTATCCATTTTTCTGCATTTAGATAGAGGCGGACCAATAAAGCCGCAGCACCTGCCTGATTCCATTGTCCCTGATTTCCTCCATTCCCGTTTGAACCTTGTTTTTGAGGTAGCAGATTGATGCTTTCGGTTAATTCTGTTTCGATGAAATTGAATATAACTTCCGGTGAAACTTGCCCTTGTGAGTTCAGACTGGCATCTTTGCTGATTGCTAAAGGAATGTTCCTGTATGCGTCCAGCAAACGAATATAGAACCAGGCTCGTAATGTCCGGATTTGCGCGGAGAAAGCGTCAAATTCTTCCTGACTCATTTTAAATCGCTCCGGGTCGAGTTCCTTAAAGTCATCCAATACGGAACAAGATTGCATAATACCGGTGAAACAGGCATCCCATTCGCTGATATCATCTTCAATGGTCCATGTATGATAATGATAACGCTGCCATACCTGACCGTCAACCCACCAACCGTCACGATTCCATGTCCCTAACTGGTCTGTTGTTTCTTCATTAATGGTGAAACGTGTTCCGATGCTCCAAAAAGCGTGTTCGAAAGGTCGGAATGTAGCACGGATAACATCGTCTTTTGTATTATAATAGTTCTCTGTAACTATCTGGTCATATACATTTTCTGTCAGGTCGGTACATGAAAATGCAACAGTCGACAAAAGGATACCTCCCACATAGCTTATAATATTTTTGTATTTCATAAAATCTGATTTTTTAAGGTTGAACATTAGAAATCCAATTGTAAACCGAACAGTAATTGAGCTGTTGTCGGATAATAATTTCTGGTACCGTTGTTTGTGCCGGGAGTCAAACCGTTCATTTGATAACTTGCAGGGTCTACACCACTGAAACCTGTAATAGTAGCCAGATTCTTACCTGTTGCATACAGCCGGATACTATCCAGCCATTTATTATTGATATTGAAACGATATCCTAATGTTAGAACATCCAATTTTACATAATCACCTTTTTCCAGGAAGTAGTCTGTCAATACATTTTGTCCCGAAGTTATAGCGACATTTTTGTCATAAGCTTTTTTCAGGACATTTCCAGGAGCACTTTGTAACCCATAATAAAGGTCATGTACATTGAATAAATCATAACCGAAAGCTCCGCGCAGATAAACTGTCAAATCCCAGTTTTTATAAGTAAAAGTATTGCTTAAAGAAGCTGTGAATTTAGGTAATCCGTTGCCGGTAATCCGCTTATCTTCAGGGAGTGCTTTGTCAATAGGTATTTTTTCCGTATTATCTTTATTCCAAACCAACCAGTTTCCATTTTCATCAATACCGGCGTATGCCCAAGTATTATAATTACCTAAGCGCTGTCCTTCTTCCATTCGTTGAAGACTTCCTGGATTTCCCGGTGATTCCATGTTACAGACATCCTGATATGCTTGTCCTGTAAATTCATTATTGGAGAAATGCAGGAATTTATTATTGTTTGTCGAACCGACAAAACCGATGTTGTAACTGAAATCTTTTGTTTTCACAGCCTGTACATTCAAATCGATTTCAATACCTTTATTCCGCATTGTTCCTACGTTTACGAATGTATTAGCAAACAAATAGGGAGGAACAGGAACATTATAATCACCCAGAAGATCCTGTTGTTTGCGACTATAGTAGTTTAATGAACCATATACCTTGTTGCTGAACAAAGTAAAGTCCACCCCGACATTCCAGTTGAGTCCTTTTTCCCATTTTAGGTTATAATTCGGATTCTTTGCCGGACCCCATACCGTGAAGTACGAACCTTCATAATAGTAACTACCAAATCCTTGCATAGTTGCCAGCGATTTGTAACTGTCGAAATTCTGGTTACCGGTAACACCAAAGTCGCCACGTATTTTCAAGTCGTTAATCCAGGTAAGATTTTTCATAAAGCTTTCATCGCTTATACGCCAACCGGCAGATACGGCAGGAAAACTTCCCCACTTGTTGTTCTTTCCGAATTTGGAAGAACCTTCGTACCTGTAAGAAGCGGTGAACAGGTAACGTCCTTTGTAGTCGTAATTGACACGGCCGAAGAATGCGATTAACTTGGAATCATTCTTATAGCTTCCCATTTCATTGCGACCTTCTTCTTTTGCCCATTCACCTTGTGAAAGGTTGTTGTAGCTGAGGATATCGGAAGGAAAATCTTTGTTGGCTGCCGACATTCCTGAATTTTGGAAATACTGATAAGAATAACCACCCATGACTTTCAGCCGGTGTTCATTCTTTTCCATGGCGTAGTTTATCAACCATTCCAAACTTTCCTGGCGTGATTTGCCATAATCACGGCTGGCTTCTCCTGAACGCCCGTTGTTTTGTGCCATCGTGCTGATAGCTGGACGGAACCAGAAATTAAAGTTGTCATTTTGCTGCTGAGCTAATGTAACCTGGGTATTTAAAGAATGAATGGATGCTCCGTCTTTAGCCAACAGTGGCAATAAATTCAATTTCATCGTAGCATCCCAGTCCAATAACTTGGTTTCACCGCCGCTTTCGTCTAATTTCAATAACTCAACCGGATTCATATCGGCTGCCTGTCCGTTAAAGTTGGAATATTGTCCGGGTACTTTCGGGTCGAAAACCGGAGTTGTGGGATTCGCTTCCAATGCAGCTTTAAATACGCTCCAGTCCGAATTATTCCGATAAACGAAACGCGGGCTTATATTTGCGGAGAAATTCAGTAATCCGCTTTTCGTTGTATGGTTAAGAGAAAAACGTGCTCCATATTCTTTACGGTCCGAACGGATATCAATACCGGTAGCATCTTTAAAATCGATACTGGCACGATAATTACTTCTGGAATCACCTCCGGAAAGGGTTAACGTATGCTGATGGGCGAAACCGGTACGGGTGATTTCATCCAACCAATTCGTGTTTCCTCCTTGATCTACTCCCTGATTGTTCGGCACACGATATTTACGGAATTCTTCAGCATCCAATGGTTCCAAATCATGTACCATAAAGTTTGCACTTACAGTTCCGGTATAAGAAGCATGTAATTGTCCGTCACGATTCCCTTTCTTTGTCGTAATTAATAAGACACCGTTACTGCCTCGTGTACCGTAAATAGCCGATGCGGCACCATCCTTCAGGATGTCCATCGATTCGATGTCGTGCGGATTGATGTTTGTTAAGTTTCCGCCGGGCACTCCATCGATTACAATGAGCGGACCTAATCCTGCTGCACGGGAAGAAATACCTCGAATCTGGATATTTGCCTGGTTGTTGGGGTCGCCCATACCTGTATTAGTTACAGATACACCTGCCACTTTTCCCTGAATCATCATAGAAGGGTCTACATTACTGACACTGAGAAAATCTTTGCTTGAAACGTGCGAAATAGCAGATGTCAATTCTTTTTTCGCCACACTACCGTATCCGACAACTACGACTTCATCCAGATTTTGTGTGTTTTGTGATAATTGGATGTTGAAATTAGTCTGGTTACCGATGGCTATTTCCTGTGTGTTGTAACCAATATATGAAACGACCAAAGGGATATTCGTTTTTTCAATTTCCAAATCAAATAGACCATTACTGTCCGTCATTGTTCCTATAGTTGTTCCTTTCACGAAAACATTGGCACCCGCAATAGGCTCTCCTAATTCATCTTTAATAATACCGGATATACGATGTCTCTGCTGATTTACTCCGTTATTATCATTCTTTTTATAAATGATAATATGTTTTTCATCAATCGTGTAAGATAAGTTTTGTCCGGCTAACAGTTGCGACATAATGTTGTCGATGCGCATTCTATCCGCTTTTACGGATACTTTTTTTGATAGATTTACTTCTTCATTTCTGTACCAGAATGAAAAGTCACTTTGTTTCTTTACTGCATCGAATGCCTCGCCTAAAGTAACACCCTCCAAATCGAGCGATATCTCGGCTGTTTGTGAGTAACTAACCGATGCAAATGTGCAGAAAGTGGTCAACAAGCATAGAACTACGGTAATTCTCATAATATTAATGACTTTTTTTAGCAGACTTATTGGTACGGCCTGCCCGTTGTTTAAAGATAAATTCATACTTTTGTAATGATTTTAGGTTTGTAATTGTGTTGCTAAAAATTTCAGACTAAAGTCTCTTAAAATCGGAAGATGTTGGTAGCATTTTCCGATTTTTCTTTTGTTACGTTGTGTTTGTCATAGGATTGAATATTAAATGATTAACTAAGTTTGTCCTTATTTGATAGATATCTGGTCTCCATCTATATTGTATTTGATTCGTTTGTCCCTTGTCATTACTCTCAGTATCTGTTCCAGATTTTCTCCCCGAACAAAATCGCCGGTAAATACTGTATTTCGTAAATCATCGGAAGCGATATGAATATGGACATTAAATTTCCGTTCCAGTTGCCGGGCAATATTCTGGAAAGTCACACTGTTGAAATAAAATTTTCCATCTTTCCAAGCCATGTAGTTATCCAGATTTACAATTCGTTTTGAGAATAACCTTTTGGTTTTATCGAAGCGGACTTGTTGTTTGGGTTCCATCATGATATAGGGTGCTT
Organism: Parabacteroides sp. AM08-6; assembly: GCF_003473295.1. Taxonomy (GTDB): domain Bacteria; phylum Bacteroidota; class Bacteroidia; order Bacteroidales; family Tannerellaceae; genus Parabacteroides. The sequence goes on along the minus strand of NZ_QRMP01000010.1, from coordinate 54,319 downwards.
CCTCTGCCAGTCCGGTACAAACCCTTCCTTCGCTGAGTGTCACTTCTATATTATCTTCATCACAATATGCTTTTACATTGAATTTTGTTCCCAGCACTTTCACCTGAATATCATTTGCTGTGACGATAAACGGGTGCTCCGTATCGTGTGTCACTTCAAAAAAACCTTCCCCCTGAATACTTACTTTTCTTTCACCGGTAATGAAAGCGGAGGGATAGGTCAATGTGGAACCCGCGTTTAATGTAACTTTACTACCATCCGGCAAAATAACCGAGCTTTTCATGCCTAACGGATTCTCCAGTGTGATAAGTTGGCTGCTCTGTCTTTGATAACCGGCATCATAACTCAAATAGCCGGTCAGTCCTAATAATATAAAAGCAACAGCTGCCGCAGCCGATACCCTGAGCCACCGTAGCCGGGTTATTGATTTGTCGATTTTAGAATTGAGCTCTTTGAAAATAGTATCGCGTACTTCTTCTGCATATTGTGTAACGGAAGGAGAGGTCCGGACAGATTCCAAAAGTTTGTACAACTTCCGGTTGTCTTCTGTTTCAACTTTCCATCTTTCCAAGGCATCCCCTTCCTCCGGCTCTGTGTCGTGCAAAAGTCCCTGGCTTAACAACTCTATTTTATTTTTTTCTTGCATATTTTCTCTTCTATATAATATATGAGTGGTAGGTATTCATTTTCGTTTAAAAGGAATCGAGATTTTTTTACTTTTATCGATAATTTGGCTCTTGTATTTTAATATGCGTGTAAATTTTGCTCTTTATGATTATTTTGTTGAAGAATTATTTCTGTGGACAATAATTTATGACCTTCGGACCTTTTAGATAGAAAAGAAGAGATACAAGAATTGAAAAGAGTGCTGAATCCAAATATACCACCCGAATTTGTAGTTGTATATGGTGCAGATAGGAGTAGTACAGCTATGAGACTGAAGTTTACAAGCGTTATAACTTTTGTCTGTCGTCTAATTGAAAAATGAAAAAATAAACCAGCTTAGTAAAGCAATAATGAGAACAGAACATCCGAAAATCAAAGTCATTTTGATGGAAGAGTTTAAATCAGCTTCCTCTTTCTCCTGGATTTTCTTTTTGATTTCTTCGAATTCCTCTAATGAAATGTCCGGTAATTGGGATTTTTGCTCTGAATCCAATAGACGCTTCCGGGTATCGTGTAAACGTTCCCTGCCTATTTTACGAAGCTCCCGATTTTCTTTGTCTCGTTGGAGCATATCGTTTATACAACCTAAAGTTCCCATGGCAAATCATATTTAAGTCAATAATTTACAAATATAATCATTTTAATTGATAAGGCGTTCAAAATCATCTTCGAAAGCTTTTTTCCTTTTTCTCGTTCCCTTATGACCGTTTGGAAAAAACACCTGTGCAAATCTGATTTTTCACCTTTGCAAATATTCTTTCAATATATGTTGAAAGTAAAAAAGACAATTGTATTTATATATTTCAACAATTGATGTTTTTCATTTCTATATATGTAGAAAGAATATTTGCAAAGGAGAAAAATACAAAAAGGTACGTAGTTTTAGCTAAAAAGCTACAGTGCATAATAACAAAATAAAGGTAAAGATGCTATATTTGTGGCACTAATACATGTTAACAATGGAGAAGAGGGTGGTTTACTACGATATGCTAAGGGGATTAGCAATTATCGGTGTGGTTGGTATTCATGCTTTTTGGTCTTATCAAGACTATCTTATAACAAACCCGATGAGCAAGGTCGATTTTAATATTTTTATCAGGCAACTGATAGGCTGTTGCGTACCTATGTTCTTGGCGTTATCGGGATTCTTTTTGGCAAATAAAGATCTTTCGACTTTTAGCCTGTACACTAAATTTTTGAAAAAGCAGGTGCTAAGAGTTTATATACCGTGTCTTATTTTTTCAATTCCTTTTCTTATATGGGGATTGCAGCATTATTTTGGTGACAGCAATTATTTTACAAAGGTGTGCTACAATCGCACTTTGATGTGTAAGGATGGCAATCTCATAGAGAATGTATTGTATTACTTGGTGTGTGCCGAAAGTGTATTTTATTTTGTCGCAGTAATAATTCAATTTTATGTTTTGCTTCCTCTCATGCAAAAGTTGGCTGAGTTAAAGATTAAGGGGTTGCTCATCGGTGCATTAATCTCGTTACTTACAACAATTATATTGTATTACATAGCATATATTCAAAACATAAACCTTATTCTGATTATATACGGGGGGCTGTTTCCTTTCTGGGTACTCTATTATTTGATAGGTGTCTATTATGGCCGTGGGTATAGATTGAATATGTCTTGGAAAACAGCCTTAATACTGGCAATAATCTTCATTCCGATAATGTATGCCGAGACCTATTATATGGTAATCGATAAGGGATATAATCTTCCGGCGGCTATGGGTAACCGTAAGTTCTCATGGATAGTTTATTGCACATTCGTTTTGATTGCGATGTTTGAATATGCGAAAGATTTTAAAGCAAATAAGGTGACTACTTTTTTAAGTGTTGCCGGAGAATATTCCTATGGTATATATCTTATACATCTATTCTTTTTGTTGTTTGTCGTCAAGACGATATTTCCCGACCTGTCATGGCTAATTGAGACTCCGGTAACAATTCTGTTGTCTATGGCTGTTATTGCCATAGTTAGAAAAATAAATCAACCAATGGCCAAGAAATATTTTGGTTTTTAGCCTTTAAACCATGTCTTTGTAAAAATGGGCAGAGGTGATTTGCACATTTTTATTTCTTAGAGTGTGTACCTGAAAATTATCATGTACATTTGTATCTTTGTCAAAAAAACGAAGAAATGAAATATTCCGGATTGTATATCATACTGACCTTTTTGCTTTTGCTGACAGCTTGTAGTGGGAAACGAGCTGACGGGAAAGTGGTGACGGTGACGATTGAACCGCAACGCTTCTTTGCTGAGAAGATTGCAGGGGATAAATTCGCCATCCATTGTGTCGTACCTTCCGGGCAAAGTCCTGAAACGTATGACCCGACTCCGAGACAAATGGTAGAGATTGGAAAGAGCGAAGCTTATCTGCGTATCGGTTACATTGGTTTTGAACAGGTCTGGATGCAAAAGATAAAGGATAACAACCCCGAACTGAAAGTTTTTGATGTATCCGAAGGCATGAAGTTTCTGAACGAAACGGAAGAAGAACATGACCATGAAGGTGAAAAAACACATCATCACTCTCATTCGGGAGGTGTTGACCCGCATATCTGGAGTTCTATCGAAGGAGCAAAGGTGATTGCCTGGAATACATTGAATGCCTTTATCGAGTTGGATAAGGAAAATACGGAATATTATTGGAAGAATTATAATGCTTTGTTGGGCGAAATAGATAAAACGGAGGTAGCCATCAAGCAATTACTTGCTCCGCTGACTGTGCGGACCTTTATTATTTATCATCCGGCTTTGACCTATTTCGCGGAAGAATTTAATCTGACACAACTTTGCATCGAGATGGACGGAAAAGAACCTTCACCTGCACAGTTGAAAAAGTTGGTAGAGACCGCGAGGGAAAATCATGCCCGTGTGGTCTTTATCCAGCAGGAGTTTGACCGGAAAAATGCTGAATTGATAGCAAAAGAAACAGGCTGTCGTTTGGTGGTTATCAACCCGCTGGACTATCATTGGGATAAGGAACTGATACATATAGCTAAAGCACTTGCTGATGGACAAACTGATTGAATTGGAAAATGTAACGGCCGGATATGGAAATAAAACTGTTCTGAAGGATGTTTCCCTGACCGTGTATAAGGATGATTTTCTCGGTATTATCGGCCCGAACGGGGGAGGTAAAACAACTTTGCTGAAGGTTATTCTCGGATTATTGTCTCCGGTGTCCGGCTCTATTCGTTTTTTCCGGGATGGAAAATCGGTTTCTTCACTAAAAATCGGCTATTTGCCTCAGTTGAATAATATTGATAAGAAATTCCCTATTTCGGTCAGGGAAGTGATTGCTTCCGGCTTGGCTGCCGAAAAGCCTTTGTTTCGTTCGTTTAACATGAAACAGCAGGAGAGGGTTAGTGAGGTGATTGTTCAAATGGGGCTGGAGGAGTTGTCCGGACGTGCGATAGGTGAACTGTCCGGCGGGCAGTTGCAACGAGTGTTGTTGGGACGGTCCATCGTTTCACGGCCGCAGTTGTTGATTTTGGATGAACCTAATTCGTATGTGGATAAACGGTTTGAGTCGCGTTTCTATCAATTGTTGGTAGAAATCAATAAGGAAAGTGCCATTATTCTTGTTTCGCACGATATCGGAACAGTTCTGACAATGGTGAAAAATATAGCCTGTGTAAACGAAACATTACATTACCATCCGGGGGCTGATGTTTCCGAAGAATGGTTGGGTGAGAAGTATGCTTGTCCGATTGAGTTGATTGGGCATGGCGACCTGCCGCACCGGGTATTGAAAAAACATGAACATTAATTTTTGATTTAGATATGTTACCACACACACTTTGTTGGATTAGCTTACCTGAGATTGGGGTGATTGCCGGTGTTGCCGTAATCCTGTTCGGTTGTAAGGCTGTGTCGCAGAATCCGTTTATCAGCCGTGGACAGAAAATACTTTGGATGCTGACAATTGTCGTCCTGAACTGGATAGGGTTATTATGGTATTATTATGTCTATTATATGAAAGATAAAGAGTAAGATTATGAAAATATTAATTACCGGAGCTAGTGGTTTTATCGGGAGCTTTCTTGTAAAAGAGGCCTTAAGCAGGGGATACGAAACTTGGGCAGGGATTCGTTCTTCGAGCAGCCGGGCAAATTTGCAGGATGAACGCATTCGCTTTATCGACTTGAAGTATGATAACTTGGATATTCTGACGGCTCAATTAACGGATTTCGTTCGCAAAGAGGGACCTTGGAATTATATTATTCATAATGCAGGACTTACTAAAACTCCGGATAAGAATAATTTTTACCGTGTTAATGCAGAGAATACCCGGAATTTTATTGAAGCGCTTGCTGCGGCAAATTGTAAACCGGAGAAATTCCTTTTGATGAGCAGTTTGAGTAGCTATGGCCCCGGCGACGAAAAGTCGTTCCGTCCGATTCGCTTGGATGACCCGCAGTGTCCGGATACAGTTTATGGAAAAAGTAAATTGCAAGCGGAAAATTATTTGCGTCGGCAGGTATATTTCCCTTATGTTATTTTGCGTCCGACAGGTGTGTATGGACCCGGTGAAAAGGACTATTTTGTAGAAATCCAAAGTGTAAAGTCCGGTTTTGACTTTACAGTCGGTTTTGTTCCGCAAAGGATTACTTTCATTTATGTGAAAGATTTGGCAACAGTTGCTTTTTTGGCTTTGGAAAATACTGCGGTTTGGAACCGTGAATATTTTGTTGCAGATGGAGATGTTTATACAGATGAGGAATTTGCTCGTTTGATACAGGAGATTTTACGGAAAAAACATGTCTTACATGCACGTATTCCGATGGGGTTGGTTTATATAGCCTGCCATTGTTTGGAATGGATAGGCAAACTGCTGAAGAAGAGCGTGACTTTGAATACGGATAAATATATTATCCTGAAACAGCGCAACTGGATTTGTGATGTTGCTCCGCTTCAGGATGAATTGGGCTTTATTCCTGCTTATCCGCTGCGTCGCGGCTTGGAGGAAAGTATTGCATGGTACCGGAAAGAGGGCTGGCTGTGAATCTGCCGGCTTCCGCTCCCATTGGCTATTCTTTTACTTCTTCGATGGTCCCTTTTCCCAGTATTTTCTGTTGAACGGCTGTCGGCCCTTTATAGCGAATACTGCCTTTTCCGACAACGGATGCTTTCAGGTTGTTTGTCGGATGGACTTGTGCCGAACCTTTCCCTGTTATTTTGCAATTTACTTCCGGAACGGCAACTCCGAAAGCCATAATTTCGCCGTCTGTCGTGATGCCATAATCCGCCTCACTTGCTTTTCCTTTCTTCAGGTTGATTGTGCCTGAACCGTTGATGCTACATTCGAGTTTATCGGTTTCCAGTTCATTGACAACCATATTGGCACTACCGGAGACATTCAAATCCAATTTCCCGGTTTTAATAGGCTGTTTTAGTTGAATGAGGCAGTTGGAATTTGCGTTTATCTTAAGTTCATCTCCTACTAATTGGCTGTTTAGCATAAAATTGGCATTTCCGGAAGCTTTAACTTGCTTCAACCATTTGGAATTGGTTTTGACAATAAACTTGGTATAGTGGTCTACTTTTGCTCCTTTAAAACCGATACTTAATTCACGCTCCTTTATTTCGATGACTATATAAGGATGCAGGTTTTCGTCTACCGTTACTTCCACATACGGTTCGGCATCCGATTGTTCATAATTGAAGTCGATAACTCCGTCTACCTTAATAGCGTTATATTCAGCTACATTTATTTTCTTGGTAGAAAGCTTGCCGTTTCCTTTTACATGGTCTGCTGCCTGCATGGAAAAAACTGTTCCCAGCAGGAGGATTATTACGAATAAACTTTTTGTTTTCATACTTGTATCTCTATCTTGTTTTATTATTTAATGCGCCGTTTGCCGAGTAACTACAAAAATAGAACGAATTTAATTGCCGAATCGTACTTTACTTATGATATTATCAGTTAAAACTAAAGAAAAAGCTTTCTTGGGAGGGTCCTATAAAGAAAAAAGGGGGATGGAGCAAAGCCCCACCTCCCTTATATAAAGATGTGTCTATGATTACTTTCTCAAGTAGTCCAAAGTTATTAGAAGTGCATGATTCTTGTTATTGATAAAATATCTACGGTTGGAATCATGTCTATAAATTAAAAAAATTATCTTGCTTTCTCAATATCTGCGGAACCGGAACTATGGATTGAATTTGTACGCGGATTGCCCTTGTAAGTAACATCTGAACTACCGGATGCTTTTACGTCTAGACTTTCAGTGGCATGGATATTGATATCACTGCTTCCGCTTGCTTTACAGGCCAGTTCTTTTATAATAAAACCGAATGCGTCAATATCGCTACTGCCGGATGCATTGATTTCACCCGTGTAGGCTTTTCCTTTCATCTCAATGTCGGATGAGCCTGAAGCGTTTACGGTTATTCCGTTGCAAATCAAATTACTGATGTCCATATCACTGGCTCCGCTGGCGGATAATTCACATTGGTCCACATGGATAGCCTGTTTTAAATAAACATCGCTAGCTCCTGATGCCATTACTTTGAGTCGATTGCCGTTCAGAGGTGTTTGCGATTTGAAATAAAACGAACCGGATACCCTTAAGTTTTCCAGTTGCGTGGAATTACTGCTTATAATCATTTGGGTAGGAAATAAATGTTTGTTTTTTTCTACCCGGATTGATAATTTACCATTAGAAGATTCAATGATTAATAAAGGTAATAGGTTCTTATCGATGGTGATAGTCAGGGATGGGCTACCTGATTTCTGTGAATAGTTGAAAGTCGGAATTTCGTTATTTTTTAGCTTGGAGAGGCTTTGATTCTGTGATATGTTTCCTGTTATTTCCAATGAATTGTAATCGGAGATGTTGATTTCTTTCGTAATGACGTTTCCGTCTCCTTTGATTTTCTCGGCTTTTCCTGTTGCTGCGCACAGTGTGAGCAGAGCAATTAATGCGAGTAGTCTTGTTTTCATCTTGATGCTATTTTTATTTGTTTGTTACTCTTCGTATCTTTTGATGGAGCCACCGGCAACAACATCTTCGCTGATGGTCGGGTTCCCTTTATATCGAATTTTTCCTCCTCCTGCAGTGCTGGCATCCAGCTGCTCGGTTGCATACACTTGTATGCTTCCTCCCCCTGCTACGCTACATTCTGCTTTTTTTACATTGCAGTTGTAGCCATAGATGTTACCTCCTCCTGCTACACTGTAGTCTGCTTTATCCGCCTTCCCGTTTAGGTTGATTTCACCACCTCCGGCTATGCTGCAGTTTAGATTGGTCATTCTGAATGTCCTCAGGTTGATTTCACCTGAACCGGCAATGCTAAAATCTCCTTTATGGATATCGGTCGGTTTGCTGAAATTGATACTTCCACTTCCCGCAATATTGGCATTGAACCGTTCCGCTTTGAATTTACTGTTTATATTCATGTGGCAACCGCCTACAAGGTTGATGTCTTTCAAGGTTTCGGAATTGGTGGTAATAATGTATTTGGTCGCGCTTATGCTGAGGCCGCTCCGGTACTTTACTTCCCCATTGTTTATTTGTATTGATTCATCATCGTCATCGTCGTAGTAGTCGTCGCTTTCATCTTTGAAACCGATAGAGAGTGTCTTTCCTTTTACACGGATATCCAAGTAAGGCAGAATATTTTCGTCTATAGTAAGTTGTAAATAGGGACTTGCAGAAGACTGCTCGTATTCGATAGTTACTCCACCTAAGGCTTCGATGGCATCATAATCTTTTATTGAGATTTCTTTATTTACGAGGTTGCCGTTTCCTTTAACTGTTCTGGATTTAGCAAAACTACTTGTTGCTATCAACAACAGGCAGCTAATCAGGATGAAAAGTTTTGTATTCATATTTTTTTTGTTTAATCTTCATTTTAATAGACGAGCTGTTTCGGAATAGGTTGCATATCGGGATGAAAAAAGTAAAAAAAGAGGAAAACTTTTTGATTTTAATATTCTGGGAGCAAACAACAAGGTTTTTGAATGTCGTTAATTTTTATTAGATGCTTTACAACATAAATTAGCATTTTAACTATTGACAAACCGAGGAGAGGTCGTATCTTTGCATCGTGGTTTTTTCATAATAGTATTAGATTTAAGGTTAACAAAGTTTGGTTAGGGGTTGTCGTGAGACAGCCTTTAATTGTTTATAAGGGTTTCTGAATGTCAGAAGCCCATTTTTTATTACAAAAGTATGGTATTTTACCGAGAATAATCCGGTATTCGTCGGGAACTATCGGTGAATGACCGTTTTTTTATTGTGCAACAAGCCTTGTTACAATAGTTTTGTACCAAAATTTAAAATTGAATAATCATGAGAACAAATCAACGGGAAGTTTATTTCGGCCATCGTAAATTGAATTCGTTTGTGACTGCAATTGTATTTATTGTAGTAGGTCTGATGTTTATCGGACGGAATTTGGGCATAATCGATGATTATTATTTTCATTTGATTATTTCTTGGCAAATGCTTTTGATGGTAATCGGGCTCACGCAGCTGATTAAATGTAATTATTGGGGAGGTTTTACGGTTCTTGCTATTGGTACGGTATTTTTGTTGCCGAAGATAATCGAGGTGGATACTAGTTGGGTGAATACTTTCTGGCCACTGATTTTTATTATCATAGGGGTGTCTATTTTGTTTAAGAGAAGGTCACGCAAGAAGTGGAGTAGTGATTGGAAGACGGAATATCAGCAAGAAAGTTGTACGTCGAATGACGGATTTGTCGTTTCGGACAATACGTTTGGCTCAATCAAGCAAATAGTGTTGGATCCGGTGTTTAAAGGAGCTCGTATCCGGAATACTTTTGGCGGAACGATTCTCGATTTGAGGCGGACGAAATTGGAAGCTCGGCAGACTTATATTGATGTGGAATGCGCTTTTGGAGGCATTGAAATCTATTTGCCTTCCGACTGGAATTTACAATCCCAAATAAACGCGGTTATCGGAGGATGCGATGACAAGCGCTATGGTCTATCTGAAGTAGATCAGGAGCATCTCTTGATTGTACGGGGAAGTGTCACTTTTGGCGGAATCGAATTTAAGAATTAAAGTATGCAGACGCATCCATTTATCGAATCGGTTGCCAACCGTGTTGCGGGAATTGCATTGACTGTGGTCGCATTTCTGGTTTATACAGGGCTGTTATACAGGTATGGGCAGGAAAGCGGATGGATTGCTGCTGCAGATAGCTTGGTCTCGATTGGTTTGTTGGCTGTGGCAGGGTTTCTTTACGGATATATCGATGGGACGCTGCACGCCTTGCAAGTGCAAGTACTTTCGGCTATCCTGGCTTTGGGCATAAGTTTGGCAGGAGCTTTCGAGCTTCAGATATTGCTGGTGCGGGAGGCAATTCCTGATTTTATCGATAGTATTCCGTTGCGTGTAGTATTCGGGGCTTTATGTTGGATTATTTTATTGCAATGGTATCGGATAAACCGGATTTATGAACAACAACTTGAAGAGCCTGTTGAGAAGGATGAAAAGAAAGGTGGGCCGGAAATGGAAATCATAGAAACTGAAGATGCTCTATTGGACCGTATTTCTGTGAAAGACGGCACACGCATACATATTATTCATATAGACGACCTGTTGTATATACAAGCAAGTGGGGATTATGTAACATTGTTCACCTCTACCGGGCAGTATGTAAAAGAACAAACAATGAAATATTTTGAAACACATCTTTCTTCCGCTTTATTTATTCGCATCCATCGTTCCTGTATTGTGAACGCGGAACAGATTGTGCGGGTGGAGTTGTTCGGAAAGGAAAATTATCAGGTAAGGTTGAAAAATGGTGTTTGTTTGCGGGCAAGTTTGAACGGATACCGCCTGCTGAAGGAGCGTTTATCTCTCTAATCTGACTGCTTTAAATGTTAAATTTAGCAGTTTTTGACCGCAATATGTATAGTTTCGCCTTTCTTGACACTTTTTGTCGGAATGGGCTTATTCGTTTAACAAATATTATTCGCAAAGTCCTTGGCAAGTAGTTTCTACGGTTGTATATTTGCATTGTGGTTTTTTCATAATAGTATTAGATTTAAGGTTAACAAAGTTGGTTAGGGGTTGTCGTGAGACAGCCTTTAATTGTTTATAGAGGTTTTGTTTTTTAAAAAGGACTTGTATCTTTATCCCCGATTAATATGGAAGAAATGGAATTACGGATAGCAGATGTAATGCGGTATATTATGCCTCTTAGGGAAGGCGGTTCGTTGCCGGCATTGGCCGAAGCCGATGATGGCTTCAAATATGTCGTGAAGTTTCGTGGAGCCGGTCATGGAACGAAGGCGTTGATTGCCGAACTTGTAGGAGGGGAGGTTGCCCGTGTGTTAGGGTTTCGCGTCCCCGAACTGGTTTTTCTGAATTTGGATGAGGCTTTTGGCCGCACGGAAGGAGATGAGGAGATTCAGGATTTGCTACAGAATAGTCGTGGGCTTAACTTGGGACTACATTTTCTTTCCGGAGCTTTGACTTTCGATCCGGTGGTGACGAAAATAGATGCGAAAACGGCTTCACGAATAGTTTGGCTGGATGCATTTCTTACAAACGTAGACCGTACGTTCCGTAATACTAATATGTTGATGTGGCATAACGAATTGTGGCTTATTGACCACGGTGCTTCCTTCTTTTTCCATTATTCGTGGGTGAACTGGGAAAAACATGCCATTAGTCCCTTTATACAGATAAAGGACCACGTGTTGCTTCCTGAGGCCTCTTTGCTTGAAGAGGCAGATAAGGAGTTTAAACAATTGTTGACTGAGGATAAGATACGTGCCATAATCGCTTTAATTCCGGATGACTGGTTGCATTGGAACGATAGTCCGGGTACTCCGGATGAAATAAGAGATGTCTATGTCCGTTTCCTTTTAAAGAGATTGGCCCATTCCGAACTGTTTATTAAAGAAGCACAACATGCAAGGAAAGCACTTATATGAATATGCCGTTATCCGCGTTGTCCCTAAGGTAGAACGGGAAGAGTTCATCAATGTGGGAATTATTTTGTTCTCAAAAAAGGCAAAATACCTGAAAGCTGTCTATAAAGTAGACGAGCGGAAACTTGACCTTTTTGCAACTGAGTTGGAGAGGGAGTCGCTCTATGGGAATTTAAAGGTTTTCGGTAAAATATGTGCAGGTAAAAATGATGGGGGACCGATAGCCGCATTGGATATTCCCGAGCGTTTCAGGTGGTTGACCGCTGTTCGGAGCGCTTCGATTCAGACTTCGCGTCCACATCCTGGTTTCTCGGACGATTTGGATGAAACGTTGCAAAGATTATTTAGCGAACAGGTACTTTAAAATCACGCGGGAAAGTGTTAAATTTAGCAGAATTTGCATGTATTGTATATAGATTTGAATTAGCTAACACATTTTAGTGAAAAAGCTGTCGCAGCTTAACATATATTGTCTCGGAAAAGCTTGACAAAGGGCTTTGACGGCTGTATATTTGCATTGTGGTTTTTTCATAATAGTATTAGATTTAAGGTTAACAAAGTTGGTTAGGGGTTGTCGTGAGACAATCCTTAATTGTTTTATAGGGTTTTTGTCTGAAGAAATTGATTTCTCTTGAAAGAATATACATATCTTTGGGGAAAATATAACAATTATGAAAATTATAAGATTGATAACTGCATGTTTCATCCTGCTATTAATCACAATATCTATTTTGTCATGTAGAAAAAAGCAAGACAATACTTCTTCGGAGGCAGAAATGACTACTCCGATAAATATTTCGGATTTAGAGACTACATATGGAAAACTCTCTTCTTTTGTGAAAGAAATCGAAATGATTTCATTAGAATTTACCGATGAATCAATATTGTCTGAAATAAAAAAAATAGTAATTTCGGATGATTATGTTTTTGTGATGGAAAAGTCAAATCAAAAAGGTATATATGTTTTCAATCGTAAAGGAAATTTCTTGTATCGGATAGGCACTCGCGGACAAGGACCAAAAGAATTTATAGATTTGTCGGATTTCTCTTTGAACGAAGAAGAAAAATTAGTTTATCTATATGATCTTCAAAGAAAAAAGATATTAACGTTCTCTTTCCAGAATCAATTTGTAGGTGAAGTGCAGATGAACTATTTTGCTGATAAATTTGAATATCAGAATGGGCTTTTTTATTTGTATAGAGAAAATCCAAGCTTTGGAGATCCTTTATATTCATTGGTGGTAAAAGACAAAAATGGGAAAACTGTTGGTAAATATTACCCTTCTTTGAATGATTCGCCTCTGATACACAAATGTATATTTAGAAAAACCGAAAAGAACATACTATTTGCACAACATATGAATGATTCCATATTCTCTTTGACAAATGAAAGAATGAATCCGATATATTACATTGATTATGGGGCAAAGAAGATGAGTCTTGAAGATAGGGAGGATATTCGAAAAGATATCAGGCCGGCAATAAATGTTCTTCTGGAAAAGAAAACTATAGCAGGCATTACTGATGTATTTGAAATAAACGATAAGGTCTTTATTAAATTCGTAAATGTGATAATACCTATGTTCTGTGTTTATGATAAAACAACAAAGGAAACAAATGTTTTTCAGTATTTTCTGGATGATCTATTATTCATAGCAACTAATCATCCTATTGGTCAATATAAAGATTGTTTAATCTCTATCCTTGACCAAGATGACCTTCAAAGTGCTATAGATGTAGGATTTAACTCTTGGATAGATGAAGGGGTACTGAATATGGAAAAGGCCGATAGATTGAGAATGATGATAGAAGAGAAATTTCCAAATAGAAATACCGGAGAAAATAATCCGGTTGTGTTTCTCTTGAAAGTCAGTTAATATATTTCAATTGTTTTCTATATTTGTAACGTGCTAACAAACAAGATAATCTAAATTGAAACAAATAAAAAATCTGTATGATGAAACTTCTTCATTTGCCTCTTTTTTTTCTGGGCGCCTTTTTATTGGTGATAAATGGGTGGGCCGCAGATTCTTCCCGGACAGAACCTCACTACATCTCGATAGGGAATAGTGAGCAATTACATAACTATTTTCGATACTCCCCTGACCGCCCGATTGTGATAAGCGGTCATCGTGGCGGAATGTTGGAAGGATACCCTGAAAATTGTATCGAATCTTTTGAAAAGACCTTGTCTTTTATGGAATCCTTTTTTGAAATCGATCCGCGATTGACAAAAGATGGTGTGATTGTGTTGATGCATGACGAAACAATCGATCGTACGACAACCGGGAAAGGACGTGTTTCGGATTATACTTACGCCGAATTGCAGGCTTTCAATCTGAAAGACCGGAATGGGAATGTGACTCCTTATAAAATTCCGACTTTGAAAGAATGTATCGAATGGAGCCGGGGAAAAACAATTCTGAATCTGGATATTAAAGATGTTCCTTTGGAGGTTATGGCGGATTTTATCGAAGAGGTGAAACCTGTGAATGTAATGTACACTGTTCATAATCCCAAACAAGCCCAGTATTATCTTGACCGGGATAAGCAGGCTATGTTTTCCTGCTGGTGTAAAAATAAGGAAGAATTTGATAACTACGAGAAAGCCGGTATTCCCTGGAAGCAGGTAATGGCTTATGTCGGTCCGAAAATGAAACCCGAACAACAGCCTTTGTATGATGCTTTGCATCGTAATGGTGTGATGTGCATGATTTCAGTCGCTCCGACACATGATAGAGCCGAAAGCGAGACAGTGAAAGTTGACGGTTATAAAATGGAGATTAAAACTAAACCGGATGTGATAGAAACAGATTATCCTTATCTGTTTAAAGGATTGAATCTGGCTAAGTAAGTCTGATTTCAAGACTCTTTAGGGGCAGTTAAACTCTTTTGTCTGTTTTTATGTGTGGCATTAACAATTATTAGCCGAAAAAGACTTGACAAAAGGGTTTGGCAACTGTATCTTTGCATCGTGGTTTTTTCATAATAGTATTAGATTTAAGGTTAACAAAGTTTGGTTAGGGGTTGTCGTGAGACAGCCTTTAATTATTTATAGAAGTTTGTAAATGTTCCCAGGCATTCCTTTCACAACTCCATTCATTTCCATTTCAAATAACATTGTTGAAATTATATGTACAGGCATATCGAGAGCGCGAACCAGTTCATTGATATGTATTTCTCCTTTTTCACGCAAGATTGCGGTTATCCGGGCATGTTGGTCGTTTTCAGGAAAAAGTAGTTCTGTTTGTATTGCATCCGGTTTTGTCGAAGTTGTCATCTCCCAGCATAAAGCTGAAATAAGGTCGGAAGCTGAAGTTATAAGCCCGGCTTTGTTTTGTCGTATTAGGTTGTTACAGCCCTTGGAATGAGAATCGTTTACACGTCCTGGAAAGCAATAAACATCTCGTCCATACGAAAAGGCAATGTCGGCTGTGATGAGAGAGCCACCTTTCTCGGCAGATTCGATAACAACGGTTGCATCCGCCATGCCTGCTACAATGCGGTTCCTTTTGATGAAATTAGGCTTGTCCGGATCTGTCCCACTGGCGAAATCTGTCAGCAATCCTCCTCGTTCAAGCATTTCAATGGCAGTATTCCGATGGGCTGATGGATATATGCGGTCCAGGCCATGCGCTAATACGCCAATTGTAGGCAATTGATTTCGTAAAGCGTTTCGATGGGCACAAACATCGATACCATAGGCTAATCCGCTTATAACAAGTAAATCCGGATAAATAGCAGCCAGTTCCCGGATAAGTGTTTCGGTCAGGTCTCGTCCGTAATCCGTTGCATTGCGTGTCCCCACAATACTGATGATACGGGCTGCATTTAAATCTGCATTTCCTTTGAAATAAAAAAGGACAGGAGCATCCGGACATTCTCTCAATCGGGTCGGATAATCCTCTTCGGTCATGAAATAGCAGGAAATCTGATTCTTTTCGATGAAGGAAAGTTCTTTTTCTGCACGTAGAAGCACTTCCGGGCGTTTAATCTCGGCAGCAGTGAAACTTCCGATTCCCGGAATACGTTCCAATAATTGTTGCTTTTCAGCAAATACGGCCTCTGCGTCGCCTAAGGTTTGTAGCAGTTGACGGGCCAGGATGTCTCCTACACCGTTAATCATAGTCAGGCCAATTTGGTAAATCAGTTTGTTAGTCATTTATTCTATTCTTTTTAGCATTTCATCGAAATATTCTCCTCTTGTTAATTTCCCGTTTTCGACGATAACAGATTCTACAATACCTTTGGTTGCGAGAGCACCGTCCGAAACTCTATAAATATCCTGTTCAAATACCAGTTTCACCCCTTTTTTGTAAACATTCAGGCAAGAGGTATAGCTATCGCCGCTTCGCAAAGAATTTTTATACTGGATTTCTACGCGTGATACGAAGCCATCCACCCCTTTTTCGTGCATTTTCCCGAAATTTTCACCAAGAGACTCCAAGAATTCATGGCGCGTATGTTCCATATAATGCTGATAATTGGAATTGTTTACCACCCCTTGCAGGTCACATTCGTAGTCGCGGACTTTGTCTGTCAGTTTAAAAAGGTATTCTTTCATTATATCAATTCTTTAGTGATACGATTGGGTTCCATTTTGTATAACCGGTCGGACGGGCGAATTTTCTCGCACACCTTAAAGGAAAAGCGTTCGCCTTTGAGCGTCTCTTCTACCGGTTTTAAATCCACGCGAATTTCGTCGATAGTCTGCATCACCGCTCCTGTTGTCGGACCTGTGATTAATATTTCGTCACCTACTTTCAGCGAACCGGATTCCATTTCAAATTCGGCGACACCTATTTTGTCGAAATATTTAATGCCTTTTGCTACATATACTTTCTTTTTGGTGGCTCCCGAACCATATTTACTACTCCATTCGCCAAGGCGCTGCCCTAAATAATACCCGTCCCAGAAACCACGGTTGAAGACACTGCGCAGACGTTCGTCCCAGATGGCCACTTTTTCTTCGTTAAAAGTCCCGTTACAATAGGCACGTACCGCTTCTTTGTAGCATTCCGTCACAAGACGCACATATTCCGGCCCACGGGCACGTCCTTCAATTTTAAATACACGTACGCCTGCATCCATCATCTTATTCATAAAGTGAATGGTTTTCAGGTCTTTCGGAGACATAATGTACTGGTTCTCTATGTCAAGTTCGATGTTGCTGTCCTTATCTTTTACCGTGTAGGCGCGCCGGCATATCTGCATACAAGCACCTCGGTTGGCAGATGCATTCATTTCGTGCAGGCTGAGGTAGCATTTTCCCGAAACGGCCATACATAAAGCTCCGTGGGCAAACATTTCAATGCGGATAAGTTCACCCCGGGGACCTGTTATTTGTTGTTCGACAATTTGCTGATAAATTTCGTGTACCTGTTTCAAGTTCAGTTCACGGGCCAAAACGACCACATCTGCAAAGCGAGCGTAAAATTTCAGTGCTTCCGCATTGGAAATGTTCAATTGTGTGGAAAGGTGCACTTCCTGCCCGATGCTATGCGCATAATTCATTGCAGCTACATCGGCAGCAATGATGGCGGAGACTTCTGCAGCCTTGGCTGCATCAATGATTTCGCGCATCAAAGGTAAATCTTCCCCATAAATAACCGTATTGACCGTAAGGTAGCTTTTAATACCCTGTTCCCGGCAAATGGCGACAATCTTGCGCAAATCGTCCGTTGTAAAATTATTGGAAGAACGTGAGCGCATATTCAATCCTTCGATACCGAAATAAATTGAATCGGCTCCTCCCTGGATAGCTGCCATCAGAGATTCATACGAACCCACAGGTGCCATTATTTCAAATTCTTTTTCGTTCAAGATATTCTACATTTATGTATTTCAACCACAAAGTTAGAAATAATATCTGAATCACCGCCCGGGGAGGGGATGGCTTCACAATACGATGTAGAAAATATACGATATAAAACTTTCGGGTTTCAAAAGGAAATGGAATTTCTCATCCATTTTGTGAATCAACCGTAAGTGACAGAATGTTCATCATTTTTGTGTTTTGCAATCTGTTTGATACGTTAAAAAGGGTTACATGTGCGGGTAATTTATTTTACCCGCCATGCTAATCCGATTTAGTCGCTATGATAGTGACATTTTGATAATCGGGGAAATTTATTGCTGTGACTTTTCAGAGAAGATATTTCATATAGCCGGATTGATATATCAATTAGTCAAATTAGAGCCCGACCTCTTTCCATATTCTTTTAGCGGTTATAACCACATCTCCCTGAGGAGAATCGGAATACGTATTATGCTGTAATGTCCAGGGTTCTTCTATGCTGTAAAAATCGATTTCTTTTGGATTTTCACCTCGCATTTTTGCTTCCAGATAATTGAAATAGGTGCTCCAGCGATAGCGATAGAAATCTTTCAATAGACCATTCCATTCCCTATGAGCATAATCGCGCAATCCACCTTCTGCCGCTTGCCGGTTTCCCCAAGTTGTAATCTGCACACGGGCGTTCCATTCATACAAATCTTTTTCATCTTGTGTTTGCCCTAATTTGCGGGCTTTATTAATCCATGAGCCAACCTTGAATTCAGGGCGGGTCCCCAACAATTCATCCTGACAATCTATCAGATGTAAATATTGGGTGGACAACATCTTAAATGCTTTTATATTCCCGGCATGATAAGCCGCGGTAACTGCCCGTTGTACAACACGTCCTTTTTCTGTTATCGCTTGCCGCAAAATATCTATTAAATCGTATTCGAAGTTATTATTCCCTTTGTATTTATCTGCAACCGATAGAAATAAACGGGCAGCTTGTATTACATCTTCGGGATTGTAATAAACCTCACAGTTTGACCAACTGGAAACTGTAGTGATTACTTCTGCCGGACGGGCACAAAATACAGATTCGGTCGTCCCTTCCTGTACAGACCGGTCAGGGCAATTGTAGATTGAATTAGATAATAATTTCCAAGCTTCCATTATTTGAGAATCGTTTGTGCCATAACGGGCAAAAGTATAATTCCTCAACCATTCGTCTTTCTCAAAACGCTCATTGCGCCAAGGAAGTTCACAAAGCAATTCGAACATGACAGGATTGTTTTCTGAGCCTTCCATGGTAATTCCCACGCCTTTCAACATTTCTCCTTTGGAGCCGGATTTTGCGTCATAAAAACTCTGTATAACATGATTCATTTTTCCATGTAACCCCACATTCCCTCCGAAATTTAGAAGCATACAATACAACCAGTCATGTTTGCCATAGCCATCTTTCCTGTACCAGGTAGATTGAGGATCTCCCCATTGGGGGCGACTTTCGCTAAACAAATCCAGTACCAATAAATCTCCTTGGGGAAGATTCTCTATCATTGCCTGATGGGGACAAGCCTGCCAAGCCTGCATCACCCATACGGCTTTCGGATTGGCTGTTTTCATTTCCCGCATAATGGCTTTGCCTGCAGCATCCAGGTCTACCCCTTCCACACTGCCTCCCTCATGAAACGGATCCATTGAGAAGTAATTTGCCTTGCCATACAATTTTTCCAGTTCTTTATAATATAATTGGGCAATTTCACCGAAACGGGGGTCTGTCGGTTGCAAGAAAGCCGGACGTTTGTAAGCACCCCAATTACCGGGATCGGAAACGTTTAATCCGATTTTCTCTTTTGCATTATGGGGCACAATGCCAGCATAACCCGGAAATACCGGTTCTATGCCATATTCGCGCATTCGCTTCACAATCCGCTGTTGAAGAGCCGTTTGCTGTTTATACCAGTTGTCGGGATTAGGACCTCCCCAGCCTTCCAGATTGTTCATCAGCCACCAAGCTAAGAAACCGGGACCGGCTATAAAATCATTGATTTCACTTTTCGTATATCCAAGTTTTTCCAGTACATTATACCACACTGTTTCAACTCCGACAACGGACAAAGGAATATTAATCCCATGCAAAGCCATCCAGTCGATTTCCTTTTCCCAACGTTCCCAATCCCAGAAAGCCATTGTGTAAGAATAAGTACAATAATTCAAATCGTAACGATATTTCATGGATGTCTCACGACGCTCTTTCTGGGTAACCGGGGGTAGTTCTGCCGGCAATTTGGCCTGCATACCGTTCCACGACAGATGGATGCCTGCGTAATATTTTAAATACCAATTAATGCCGGTCGCAATATTCACATAATTATTACCTCGGACCACTACTTTTTTACCTTTCTGGTCCAATTCAAAGAAATCCTGATCTGACTTCACCTTTTCAATCAGAAACTTTTTAGAAGCTCCTTTGTCTATACGTTCCAAAAGTTCCTGTATCGGGGATGCCTGAACGGAAAGGCAGGTTATCAAAAGTAGTAATACACATTTTAGTTTCATAAAATCAACCATTAAAACAATTACTAAATTTTTCCTTCTGTACGTTGTTTAGGAGAATTTCCCGAATAAATCTCTACTTACATTTTATCATTTCGGTTGTTCAACGACTCCTGTATTTCCTCCTCCTCTCAGAGTTAAATCGACGGGTTTGTTTTTTTGCCAGGAACCACAGGTGAAGTCAGGTACATCGATTGAATTTGAGCGGTTGGCCACCGACCAGTAACTTAACGGAGTAATGCTACACCAAGTTGCAGCATCATATACATCCATGTCGAGTGGCAGACCATTGCGCAGACAATCAATCATACGCCAGTCCATAATGAAATCCATGCCACCATGCCCGCCGATTACTTTTGCTACATCTGCTATATGTTTGACCATTTCAGGTGTATACTGCTCCTCCAACTCACGCATCTTTTCCTCGCTGACAAAATTATCACCGAAGGCAATTTTTCCTGGTTCCGGGAACTTACGGCAAGAACCTTTGGTTCCGGTCAGGACATGTAGACGATCGTAGGGATGTGGGGTACTCACGTCATGTTGTATCATAATCGTTTTGCCTTTTGCCGTGCGGACTGTAGAAGTATTCATATTTCCCCGGTATTTCATTTCGGCCATCGGCTTATAATAATCATTCTGAGCAGCTAATTCTTTCGCTTTGGCTTCCATCAGAAAATCATTGGTCGACATGGAAGTCATATATTCCATCTTGTCACCTCTGTTGATATTCATAGCCCAGCATACCGGTCCCAATCCATGTGTCGGATAAGGATTTCCACTCTTATGGTTCTCATCCCAACGCCAGGTAGGCCATTGCGGTTCTCCGAACATACCACTCAGCAACTCATGGATATAAGCACCTTCACCGTGAATTACCTCACCGAACAATCCTTTCTGTACCATGTTGACCGTCAGGATTTCGAAGAAGTCGTAACAACAATTTTCCAACTGCATGCAATGTCTCTTAGTCCGTTCTGAAGTCTCTACCAATTGCCAGCACTCTTCCAATGTTCCGGCGGCCGGGACTTCTACTGCCACATGTTTGCCGCATTCCATTGCGTAAATGGCAATTGGCGTATGCCATTTCCAAGGAGTGGCAATATAGACCAAATCGATATCTTCCTGTTCACATAATTTTTTCCAACTGTAATCATCCCCGAAATACTCTTTTGCCGGACGACGGTTAAAACGTTCCAGCGTTTTCTGATTATCCTTTACGGCTTTTTCCCGAAGATCGCATAGCGCGGTGATTTCTACATCCTTTACATTCATCATGCGTGTCACGGCCCAACTACCCCGGCTACCGATTCCTACATAACCAATCCGGACAGTAGGAATAGCAGGAGCTGCATATCCACACATATTAAAATTTTGTTTTCTGTTTTTTCCTTTTTCTACGGCTTTACTAACAGCTTCTTCCGCTTCCTTCACGGAGGTGCAGCCTGTACCTGTCACACCTGCGAGTAATGCTCCAAAGCCAAAAGATGTACCTTTTATAAAATCACGACGTTGCATATATTAAAATGTTATTTGTTAAAGAAAATATGCGGCAAAAATACCAAAAAGATTTTTATCACACCTTTTTCTCTGTTATATTGTATCAATCGCTTATTCATAATGAACTTTTAAAATAAAATCCGGCAGTTTCAATGTACATGGATGAAACTGCCGGATTTTACGAATTTCCGTGAATAAACTATTTTTGTATGAGGTCGAAAGTCTGATATTATTTTCTGATTACCTCGTATTTTACATCGAATTTGATTTTCTCTTTTTTTCACGAGTAACAGTTGATATTTTGTTGCATCGATGCCTTGATTCAAAACGCCTTTGTCTGCTTGATATTCGTGAATATCCCGCAATTCGCGTTTTAGAAGCCATGCGGCGGGGTTGAACCACTGCATGATAGAAATTATTTCTATGAAAATGATATCGAAGGAATGACGGTAGTGGAGATGCATTTTTTCATGTGTCAATATCTCTTCCGGATTATTGATGTAATCTTCTTCTGAGAGAATAATGTAATATCCCCAACTAAAGGGTGCAATAGGCTGGGAAGTCAGAACCAATGTGTATTCTCCTTCTTTTTTATTAATTCCTGTTCGAATAATCCGGAACATTTTATAAAAGGACAAGCAGACAGTCAACAGAAAAAAAACATATCCGCCCAGATAGATTATACCGGCCCATTTTCCCCAAGATGTTTCCTTTTTTATGAGGATTGGAACGCTTGTTGATATATTGCTGAATAACGCTTTGAAGCAGATATAAAATATAGCCAGACAGATACCGGATTTTAGTATATATAGAAGGAAGGTTTCCATAAGTTCTTTAGATTCTATTTGTTTTTAATCTGCCGGATTAAATCCTGTAATTCATCAATTGTCAGGGCTTCTTCCTCTATCAACGTGGAAACCACGCGGGTATAGGAGTTGTCGTAGTATTTAGTGATGACCTGTTTCAGGGAGTTTCTCCGGTATTCATCTTCTGAAACCAACGCATAATATTGGTGTGTGTTGCCGAACACCTTGTAGCCGATGTATCCTTTCTCTTCAAGGGAGCGGACAATTGTTGACAAGGTATTATAATGGGGCTTCGGCTCGTCTTGCAAATCCAATAGTTCGCGGACAAATAAAGGGCCTTGAAGCCAAAAGTAGCCCAAAATTTCTTCTTCTTTCGTTGTTAATCTGACCATACTACATCTTCTTTTTAAAGGAATGTCCAAATATAACTATATTCTTTAGTAGTACAACTATATTATATAGTTATTTTACTATAAATCGTAGTAGGTTCCCCATTTTTCCTTTTACTTGGAGGAAAAAGAGTACCTTTGTGTCCTTAAATTTTGATTTTTCCGTAAGTCCATAACGATTTTTTGTTTTTGAGATTATCTTTTTTTACACAAGGCATGATATGAAAATTGGTACAATAGATTTAGGCGAACGCCCGGTTTTTTTAGCTCCGATGGAAGATGTGACGGATATTGCATTTCGCTTGATGTGCAAACGTTTTGGAGCGGATATGGTCTATACCGAATTTGTTTCCAGCGATGCTCTTATCAGGAGCGTCAATAAAACGCAGCAAAAGCTGACGGTTGCCGACGAAGAGCGTCCGGTCGCTATTCAGATATATGGAAAGGATGTGGCTTCCATGGCTGAGGCTGCCCGAATTTGCGAGGCTGCCGGCCCGGATTTGTTGGATATAAACTTTGGTTGCCCGGTGAAAAAAGTTGCCGGGAAAGGTGCAGGGGCCGGGATGCTCCGTAATATCCCTTTAATGCTTGAAATAACTCGTGAGGTAGTGAAGGCTGTCAGTATCCCTGTTACGGTTAAAACGCGTTTGGGTTGGGATGCCGATAACAAAATAATTGTAGACTTAGCGGAACAATTGCAGGATTGTGGTATTGCCGCCCTTTCCATACATGGACGTACCCGGGCACAGATGTATACGGGCGAGGCGGACTGGACATTGATAGGAGAAGTAAAAAATAATCCGCGTATGCATATTCCTATCATCGGAAATGGTGATGTCACTTCTGCAGAGATTTGTAAGCAGCGTTTTGAGCAATATGGAGTAGATGCTGTGATGATAGGCCGGGGTAGTATCGGCCGACCTTGGATTTTTCGTGAAGTCAAACATTATCTTTCTACCGGCGAGCTTCTGCCGGATGAAGCTTTTTCCTGGTATTTGGATATTTTGAAAAAGCAGGTATTGCAAAGTGTGGAGCGTTTGGACGAACGTCGTGGTATCCTTCATATTCGTCGTCATTTGGCGGCAACTCCTCTATTTAAGGGTATTGCAGATTTTAAACAGACTCGTGTGGCGATGTTGCGTGCGGAAACAGTAGAAGAACTCTTCAATATCTTGGATTCAATACCTGGGAAGTTTGATATTTAGATAAAAAGTGTTGATTTCTAATTTATCCGGAGTCCCTGAATAATGATATAATATAAGTATGAAAACGCATACAGTGTCAAATCTTAAAGATAATGTGGCAAATTTGTAATAAAGTGATATAAAGGGTATTGTTTATACTCAAAAATACATTATATTTGTACCGAGTTTTTTTCATAGTATTTTAGATCTAAGGTTAACAAAGTCTTTGCGGAGGGGGAGTCGGGAGATTGTTTCGCTGGAAAGCAACAAAAAAGTCGCATCCATTCTAATTATAGGGAGTGCGACTTTTTTGTGCGCGCTTTTTCCCCTAAATCTTCTTGTGTGGAAATGAAAAAGGCTGCTACCTGAAGATAACAGCCTTTTTTGCATACATATATATAATGTATTAGTCTTTCAGCTTTGCACTGATGAACTCGCGGTTCAGACGGGCAATGTTGCTGACGGAAATGTTCTTCGGACATTCCATTTCGCAAGCACGTGTGTTGGTACAGTTACCGAAGCCCAATTCGTCCATTTTGGCAACCATCGCTTTGGCACGGCGAGCTGCTTCAATCTTACCTTGAGGAAGGAGGGCCAACTGGCTTACCTTTGCTGAAACGAACAGCATAGCTGAACCGTTTTTACAAGCAGCAGCACAGGCACCACAACCGATACAAGCAGCAGCATCCATAGCCAAATCTGCATCAGCTTTAGGGATAGCGGTTGCATTTGCATCGGGTACACCACCGGTATTTACCGAAACAAAACCTCCTGCCTGAATGATTTTATCGTAAGCATAGCGGTCTACCATCAAGTCGCGGATGACCGGGAAACCGGCAGAACGCCATGGTTCGATAGTGATGGTTTCGCCATCGTGGAAACGACGCATATACAGCTGACAGGTTGTAGCACCTGTAGCCGGTCCGTGTGGATGTCCGTTTACATACAATGAACACATACCGCAAATACCTTCACGGCAGTCATGGTCGAATACAACAGGTTCTTTACCTTCGTTGATTAGTTGCTCATTCAGGATATCCAGCATTTCCAGGAAAGAAGTTCCCTGATTGATGTTTTGAAGCTGGTAAGTTTCAAACTGGCCTTTTTCTTTCGGGCCTTTTTGACGCCAGACTTTTAACGTGATATTTATATCTTTATCCATGATTCTAAATTTTTTGTAGTTACTTCTTATAGTTACGTGTCTGGGGTACTACGAATTCATAATTCAACGGCTCTTTCAGCATAACAGGGTCTTTATCTTCACCCTGATATTCCCAACAAGACACATACATGAATTTGTCGTCATGACGAAGTGCTTCGCCTTCTTCAGTCTGATGTTCTGTACGGAAATGACCACCGCAGGATTCTGCACGGTCCAAAGCATCATGAGCCATCAATGTTCCGATTTCAATGAAATCAGCCAATCGCAATGCTTTTTCAAGCTCGATGTTCTGGTCGTTGCTCTGACCCGGGATACGGACGTTGGTCCAGAACTCCTTTTTCAGGTCTTTCAACATCTGGATAGCTTCTTCCAATCCTTTGGCATCACGTGCCATACCGATGTGTTCCCACATGATATGACCTAATTTCTTGTGGATGGAATCAACTGATTCTTTACCCTTGATGCTCATCAATTTCTCGATACGAGCCTGCAAAGCCTTTTCTGCTTCGGCAAATTCAGGTAAATCTGTGCTGAAGCGCGGAACCTGGATTTGGTCGGACAGATAGTTTTGGATAGTATAAGGCAATACGAAATATCCGTCGGCCAATCCTTGCATCAAAGCAGATGCTCCCAGGCGGTTTGCACCATGGTCGGAGAAGTTGGCTTCACCGATAGCGAACAGGCCGGGAATAGAGGTCATCAGTTCGTAATCTACCCACAGACCACCCATAGAGTAGTGCAGGGCCGGATAAATCATCATCGGAGTTTCGTATGGATCGTCATCGGTAATTTCTTCGTACATATCGAACAAGTTACCATATTTCTGTTTTACTACTTCTTTTCCCAGACGGTTAATGGCATCGGAGAAGTCCAAGAATACGGCTAAGCCGGTATTGTTTACACCGAAACCGGCATCGCAACGTTCTTTTGCAGCACGTGAAGCTACGTCACGAGGTACCAAGTTTCCGAATGCCGGATAACGACGTTCCAGATAGTAATCACGGTCTGCTTCAGGAATATCTTTTCCCTTTTTTGTTCCGGCCTGCAAAGCCTTTGCATCTTCCAACTTCTTCGGGACCCAGATACGACCGTCGTTACGCAGAGATTCTGACATTAAAGTCAGTTTAGACTGGTAATCGCCGTGTACAGGAACACAAGTCGGGTGAATTTGCACCATACAAGGATTAGCAAAATAAGCACCTTTCTTGTAACACTGCCATGCTGCAGAACCATTGGAGGCCATCGCATTGGTAGACAAGAAGAATGTATTTACATAACCACCGGTTGCCACTACGACTGCGTGGGCGGAAAAACGTTCGATTTTACCGGTAATCAAGTTGCGGGCAATGATACCACGGGCACGGCCGTCAACTTTTACGACATCCAGCATTTCGTGACGGGTATACATTTTAACTTTATTCAAACCGATTTGACGGCTCAGGGCGGAATAAGCACCCAGCAACAACTGCTGTCCGGTCTGTCCACGGGCATAGAACGTACGTGATACCTGTGCACCTCCGAATGAACGGTTGTCCAACAGACCTCCGTATTCACGTGCGAAAGGTACACCCTGTGCTACGCACTGGTCGATGATATTGTTGGAAACTTCTGCCAGACGATAAACGTTTGCTTCGCGGGCACGATAGTCACCACCTTTGATTGTATCATAAAACAAACGGTAAACAGAGTCACCATCGTTCTGATAATTCTTTGCTGCATTGATACCACCCTGTGCAGCGATAGAGTGTGCACGACGAGGAGAGTCCTGGATACAGAAATTCAGCACATTGAATCCCATTTCTGCTAAAGAAGCAGCAGCGGAAGCACCGGCCAAACCGGTTCCGACTACAATCACGTCCAAACGACGTTTGTTTGCGGGATTCACCAGTTTCTGATGATCTTTATAATTTTTCCACTTCTCGGCCAACGGCCCCTGAGGGATTTTAGAATCTATTTGAGTCATAATGATTTATTTTCAATTATTGTTACACCTTAAATTAAAGTCCCGGGCAAGCAACAAGTCCACCGCCTACGCCATTCAGATAGAATACGATAGTGATAATAGCGAATACAGCGCAGATAACAGTTGCTACGATCTTAGAAATACAGATCCAACGGTTCATCCAGATTGTGTTGTTCCAGCCGATAGTCTGGATAGCACTCCAAAAACCGTGAGTCAGGTGGAACCACAAAGCGGCATACCATACCAGATACAATACCGTGTTCAGGATGTTGCCTTGGAAGTAATAATTAATGAATGCCGCACCATCCTGAGGAGATACGGTCGTTGTCCCATCGCAAAGAGTAACCATGTGATTGCCCATTAGTTCGGCGAACATCATCTTATACCAGAATTGGCTGAAGTGCAACACCATGAACAGGATAATGATAATACCCAGTACCAGCATGTTTTGGGAAGCCCATTCCACGCCTTTCGGACGAGCGTTAATTGCATAACGGTCGTTACCGCGAGCCTTACGGTTCTGCAGCGTCAGGATAACCGCATACAAAAAGTGAATCACAACGCCTGCTGCAAGCACTAAAGTAGCAGCCACGGCATACCAATTAGCTCCCAACAATGAGCAAATCATGTTATAGGCCTCTCCGGAGAAAGCAGCCGCCACATTCATTGACAAGTGGAACAATAAGAACAAAACGAGAAAAAGGCCTGATACACTCATTATCAGCTTTTTCCCGATAGAAGAATTAAGTAACCACATAAGATAATAATTTAAGTTATTTAATTGTGTTTAAAAATTTCAGCTAACCTATGTAATTGTCACGCAAAGGTAGACTAAATACGTATATCACGCAAACGATTAAAGAAATATTTCGCCAATTGACAGGATGTTCGTTATTTGAGCGTTTTGTAATCGTATTGATACGTTAAAAAGGGTTACATGTGCGGGTAATTTAATTTACCCGCCATATTAATCCTATTTAGTCGCCATAATAATGACATTTTGATAATCGTGAGCCTACATAAAATCTGAGATAGTGAGACTTTTTAAGATTGTGGTGAAATTTTTGTTATATGTTGTGTCGAAAAGATTACGTTTAGGATAAAATTAAAATAAACAACTCCGCAGAAAGCAAAAAAGAGCAGAGCGTAGCGAATCAACTGTAAAAGTGTTCGTTACGCTCTGTTTTTGTCTTCGGGTGGCACAATAACACGTGCTATTAAAGCCAATATGCGACAGAGTTGAATTACTAAGTCATTACCAAACACAAAATGCAAATAGTTTGGTAATCGTATCTTATTCAGTGATTTGCGTATATTTGCGTATCAACGAATAACTCTAAGAGAACTAATTTTGTAACCAAAAAAAGAGTTATGCGTTCGACATTCAAAATTTTAATGTATCTAAAGAAAGGCAGCGAGAAACCTAACGGAAACGTGCCTTTAATGTGCCGTCTGACAGTGGACGGAGAAATCAAACAGTTCAGCTGTAAAATGGATGTTCCACCCCGACTGTGGGACGTGAAGAGTGGCAGGGCTTCGGGCAAAAGCATCGAAGCACAGAAGATAAACCATGCCGTTGATAAAATCCGAGTGGACGTGAACCGTCGCTATCAAGAGATGATGCAGACGGACGGATACGTTACCGCTGCCAAATTAAGAGATGCCTATCTGGGTATCGGTATCAAACAAGAAACCCTGCTCAAACTTTTTGAGCAACACAATGACGAGTTCTTAAAAAAGGTGGGACACAGCAGGGCACAGGGAACATTCGCACGCTACCGCACTGTATGCAAGCATATTTGAGAGTTCCTGCCCCACACCTACAACCGCAAGGATATACCGCTGAAAGAGTTAAATCTCACCTTTATCAACGACTTCGAGTATTACCTCAGAACGGAACGTAAATGCCGTACCAATACAATATGGGGCTATATGATTGTATTGAAACACATTATCTCCATCGCTCGAAATTCGGGCGTATTGCCGTTCAATCCCTTTGCAGGGTATATCAACAGCCCCGAAAGCGTGGATAGAGGCTATCTCTCGAAAGAGGAACTACAATCACTAATGGATGCACCCATGAAGAATAAGACTTACGAACTGGTGCGAGACCTATTTTTATTTTCGACCTTTACAGGTTTGGCGTATTCGGATGTTAAGAACCTTACTATGGATAACTTGCAGACATTTTTTGACGGCAAGATGTGGATTATCTCCCGAAGAAAGAAAACCAATACGGAATCCAATATCCGACTATTGGAAGTACCCAAACACATCATCGAGAAGTACAAGGGAATGACAGGCGATAACCGTTTATTCCCTGTTCCGAGCAATAGCAGTTGCAACGAGAAATTGAAAAAGATAGGCACTCAATGCGGTATTAAAACCCGACTGACCTTTCATGTTGCCCGTCATAGTGCGGCAACAACCATACTGTTATCCAATGGAATACCTATTGAAACCGTTAGCCGTATTCTCGGACATACGAACATAAAAACCACTCAAATCTATGCGAAGATTACCAATCAGAAGATTAGCCAAGATATGGAAATCCTATCGCGTAAGATTGGAGATTTGGAAAAGAGCTTGTGCAAAACCATCTAAAAAAGTGCGCCATGAAAAGAGAGATAATCACAATCAGCGAGAACGGTATAATCACCATACCGGGTGCAACCACCACTCCGATTCTAATGAGGGATTTTGAGATAGCGGAGTTATTCGGGGTATATAGCCTAACGGTAAGGGCAGCTATCAAAGCGGTATTAAAGTCGGGGGCGGTTGCTCCCGACTATACGCACGGTGGTGTAGTAGTTGGTAAGAGCATTTTACCCGATTACTTCGGGCTGGATATGATAACCGCCATCGCTTTTCGCATCCACTCACCACAGGCACAAGCGTTTCGGGAGTTGGTTTTAAGCAGACTAAGCACAGTCGGCAAACCAGCGACACCGCCCCTGTTTATTCAAGTGAGTTGCGGTAAGCGAAATAATGAGTTCAAGAACTAACCACATCAATAACCCATTATCACAATAACCCATTATGTCAAGAACCAAAGAACTCAAAATAACCGTTTCGGAATTAGGTTGTTATAGCCAGTTGGTAGCGGAACTCAACAAAAAACGGCTACTCGCTGACTACGATTTAAGTACCATCGAATTGAAGGTAAAGCACAACAAGCCCAAACCGATACTCAAAAAAGATGTAGTCGAACTCATCAACAACCTGCTACGCTACCAACCAGCAAACAGGGAACGCTTAATCAACAAGGATAGTACAGGAGAACAAGGCGTACCGCTTCAATCCCGATTTCTACTACTAACAGAGTGGTTTAGTTTATTTTGGGCATATATATAATAGAGTAAAGTAAAACGGTGCTACTGGCTGGTTCGGTGGCGGTTTAGTTTATTCTGTATCCTATATATACAATCTAAACTAAACCTATATGGAGAGTTATTTCGCCACATAGATAGGTTGCTGGCGAAAAGAAAAAAGATTAATCACATTAAACCATCATTCAAATGACCATAGAACAAGCTAAGAACATCGCCATTGCGGAGTATCTGCAAAGTTGCGGCATCACCCCCGTGAGAGTACAGGGTAACAGCATTTGGTATCTCTCGCCACTTCGCACCGAGAGCGAACCGTCCTTTAAAGTGAACCAATCCCGTAACGAGTGGTACGACTTCGGTTTGGGCAAAGGTGGCGATATAGTGTCGCTGGCGATGCGGTTGCACGGAACGGACAGCGTAGCATACGCACTGAACGCCATCGGGAGCAACACGCCTAACATCAAAACCCTCTCTTTCTCTTTTCGCCAGCGAGAGAGTTTTGACAGTTTCGAGGATATAACCGTCAAGCCACTCGGTAACGCTGCATTGCTCCAATTCCTTGCCGAACGGCAGATACCCACATCATTGGCAAGGCAGGCTTGCCAAGAGGTGTATTACAAGCATAACGGCAAACCTTACTTCGCCATCGCCTTTGGCAATGAGCAGGGAGGGTATGAGCTTCGCAATAAGTATTTCAAAGGGTGCTTTGCCCCCAAAGCGGTAACCGCTATGAACAACGGTGCTACATCGTGTTGTCTGTTCGAAGGGTTTATGGACTATCTATCCTACATGGTGTTAAAACAACGTAACAGTCCAACCCCATCTATAATAAAGGAAAGGGACTACTTCATTTTGAACTCCACCGGTAGCACGCCCAAACTGTTGGACAGGCTCGCAAGGTACGAGAAGATATATTGCTACTTGGACAATGATGAAACAGGCATGCGTACCACCATCGACATACAACAACGGTATGGGGTGAAGGTGTCCGACCAATCGGTACACTATCGAGGGTACAAAGACTTGAACGATTACCTGTGTGGAAAACGGCTTACCCGGTCAGTAGAGTTGTCCCAGCCAACCAAGCAGACCGAACCGCCCAAAAAGAAAAACAGGGGTTTCCGTATGTAACATGCAGCACGCTTTCCCCACAGGTATTTACGAAAGAAATACCATAGCTTATTAGGGCTTTTTCTTCACGCTTCGTTGCACTTCACTAAAAAAGCCCCAATAAGCCAAAGGGTTTGCAACCCTCTGGACACCCCAAATCGGCAGTGGGCTGCCGAAGCAAAGAGCCTTAAAGTTAAACAATAAAATCAGAAATAAATGGGATATGCAGTATTACATCTGGAGAAAGCAGTCGGTTCGGATAGTGGAATGTCGGCACACATTGAGCGAACCATCGCCCCGAAAAATGCGGATGCTAACCGCACGCATCTCAATTGGGAGATGATAACGTTTCCCGATGGAGTCACCAACCGCACCGAAGCGATTCAGCACCGACTGGAAACAGCAGGG
Source organism: Parabacteroides sp. AM08-6 (assembly GCF_003473295.1). Taxonomy (GTDB): domain Bacteria; phylum Bacteroidota; class Bacteroidia; order Bacteroidales; family Tannerellaceae; genus Parabacteroides. Next base: position 22,530 of record NZ_QRMP01000010.1, on the reverse strand, counting down.
TTGCAACGCAAGATTGGTAAGAATCAAGTTCGGGCGGTTCGCATCTTGCTTACGGGTAGCCCCGATGACATGAAACGGATTGAACAAGCAGACAAGTTGGATGATTGGTGTCGGGATAACCTCGATTGGTTGAAGAAGACCTACGGAGCAGAAAATATCGTTTCAGCGGTGGTGCATCTTGACGAGACCACACCCCACATCCATGCCACGATGATACCTATCGTTACAGGCGAGCGGAGAAAGGCGAAAGCGGAGCAGACAACAGGTAAAAAGAAGTATCGAAAGAAATCCACCGACACCGCCCGACTGTGTGCCGATGACGTGATGAGCCGTGTCCGACTGAAAGAGTATCAGAACACTTATGCCGAACAGATGGCGAAGTATGGATTACAACGGGGTATTGACGGTTCTCAGGCTAAACACGTTACCACTTCTCAGTATTATCGGGACTTGCTTACACAATCCGAAAGCGTACAGGAGAATATCACGCAGCTACTTGAACAGAAAGAGCAAGCGGAACAGGAACTATCTTCTGTCAAAGCCGACATCAAAAAGGAGAAGTTGAAAAACTCCGCTGCGGATGTGGGGGCAACTTTATTGGATGGTGTCGGCTCTCTCTTCGGAAGCTCAAAGACCAAGCAACAGCAGCAACAAATCGAAGCCCTTACAGCCGAGAACTGCAATCTTTCCAATGACATCAAAGAGTTGAGCACTAAGATTAGTGCGATGGAGATTGAGCATAAAACCGCCACTGACAAGCTATCGGAACAGTTGAATAAGATTTTTAACTACTTTCCGCATATAAAAGAACTGTTACGTTGGGAGGGCTTTTTGCGAAGCATTGGGCTACCTGATGATATGGTTCGCAGGCTATTCAATAAAGAAACGGTTGTAGGCTCTGGCGAACTCTACTCAAAGGAGCATAGCAAGCGGTTCAAAGTTGAAAATGCCTCTCTGAAATTGGAACAGGATAAGGCAAAACCCGAAAACATCCGCTTCACCGTCAATGGAACGGATGTATTCGATTGGTTCAAGCAAAAACAAAGGGAGTTTCTTTCATCATTAGGAATAAATATAAAAGAGAGGACACAACAACGAAAATTGTAGATGCACCAACTATTAGATCATACTAAAATCCCAATAAAACGCTGCTTATATCACTGATAAACAGTTTTTTTTGCTAAATTGCAAATTTTCCTGCATAATAGATAACCGCTTATTCTCTGAGCAGTCGAGTAAACGACAGCGAACCTAATTTCCATTTACCATCCATCAATATGTATACCTCCGTCACCATAAAAGGATTGACTACTTCGTTGCCTCCGACAACGGCTGTTAGACGGATTCTGTCTAAGATGATAGCCGTATTGCCTATAAAACGGATCGATGTTTCTTTTATTTCTGTGTGCTTATAATGGATTCCACCGCTTTTGATGGTATTTATCTCTTGTTCCTTATTCATCGTACCTCCCATATGGACGAAAACAGCTTCTTTGTGAAATAGGTCATTCAGTGAATCTACATTTTTATCTGACATCCACTGCCATTTTTGCTTGGATAAGTTTAAAAGTTCCTGTTTTGTCTTTTCGTCGGTCGTTTCCTTTTGCTGTGCATGTAGACTTTGCAAACTCATTATTGATAAACCCAAAACAAGAATTGACAACATCAAATAGTTCTTTTTCAATACTTTCTTTTTCATGATGTATGTGTTATTAATTAGTTATTTATCTACAGTTTGTACACCTATTTCCTTCAGCCAACTATCTAAATTGGTATTTTTATTAGTTGTTCCAAAACCTTTTAAATGCTTCGAATTCGGTGTTAGCTCAACTATTTTTGCCAACGTTTCATCCCTATATGTTGCTTGGTAAGTGCAAAAGGGAATTACTGTTTTTCCCGAGAAATCATAGGCATCACTCTCTAAAAAAGACCAAACAGCCATCGGAGCGGTGTGCCACCATACGGGGCAACCTACAAATATTGTATCGTATTGGTCAAAATCCTTCACTATAGCTTTCAACTTAGGGCGAATGCCCTTATCCAGTTCTTCTTTTGCCACCTCGGTACATGGTGTATATTCGGTCGGATAAGGATTTACGGTTTCTATTCTGAAAAGAGTGCCACCACTATAGCGGGCTATATTCTCGGCAACCTGTTGAGTAGTACCACCCCAACTGAAATAAGCAATGAGAATTTTGCGGTTCCTAACTTCAGGAATTGTATTTTCCTCTATAGAGCTATCGTTCTTTCTTTCACATGCTAATAGTGGATATGTGGCTATCAGCATAAATAGAATTAATACTATATTCTTCATAACGTTACTTATTATTGATACCTTTCTCTTTTATCCATTCGGATAACAAATCAGCTATTACTACATTATTTAAGTCAGACATTGGGAAATGTGTGTTTCCATATATCCCGATCTTGGGTAGTTCGATAAGGGTAGCATTTCCTCCGTACCTATTGATTGTTTCTACAAATTTACGACCCATTTGAAGGCGAACACGCCAATTCTCACTACCGAGTTTATCTGTTACCTCTTCCGGGATATAATCTCCGAAATATAGAACAATCGGGATTTTGGTAAGTTTCATAAACTCTGCCATCGGCACCCCTGTTCCTGAAAGTGTACCTGTAAGGCTTGGCATGGGGTTGGGTACTTCATCTTCGGGAAAAACATAGCCGCCAGGTTCGTAAGAAACAATAGCTCGCACGTTCGAATTTTGTATTCCTGCCATCCAACCCGGATAACCTCCAGCCGAATGAGTGACGACTATTCCTTGTCCTATCTTATTCATCAGGGCGTTGATGGAAGATAGTACCGGTTCCATGCTGTGCGTACTAATGTCAGGAGTCATTTGGCGGAAGAATTGTTCTAAAGCTGCCGAATCGGTCGGAAATTGTACCCCTTTGTTGAAGTGCGGCCACTGACCGATACGGAATATATCAAACCAGAACTGTTCATCGGCAAGTGGTTTGAGTTCCATTTGAGCAGTAGTTCGGCCGGCACGTCCGCGACCGGGAAGATCGATCAGGTATGTGCCGAATCCACGCCGCAACATCAAGGTATTGAATCCCTCTCGTCCATCGGGTGTTGTTTGCCAACTACGTGCCGACTGTCCGTAGCCGTGGATGAAGATCAGAGGCATTTTATGGGCATTCACCGGTAATTGATAATCAACAACAGCATGATCGGCATGAAAACTCTGCCCCTGCTCTACTGATTTTCCCCAACCTGCAAATTGACTGTTATCATATTCGCCCGGATGTTTCAATACCGTTCCACCAACGGCAAAGCTGCCTTGTTCTTTGATAACGAGAAATTCATTCATATCACTTTTATCACATTGCTGTTTGCATCCTGTGAAGAACGCAAGACTCATTATTAATATGGCTATATATTTCATATTATTTTCTAACATAAATCAGATTGTCTAATTAATAATTATTGTTTTTTTCTAAATGGTTGTACTTTAAAATAGGTAGCTGAGCGCCAAAACCACTCTAAAGGACCATATAGATAATATTTCAACCAAAAGGTGCTGAGTATAGCCTGTATAATGTATACAACCAAACCCAAAACAAATACCTCAGTAGTTCCCCAACTGCCGAATATTGCTCCTAATCCCCACATGGAAAACAGAATCCCTCCGGCAATACTTTGTGTTACATAATTAGTCAAGCCCATACGTCCGTAAGGTATGATGACATTCAGATACATTCTAACACTATTTGTCTGATATAGAATGATAAACCCAAGTGCTAAAGTCCCGGAAAAAAACACTGTATGTATATCATTAAGTGCCATAGATAGTAACATCACAGTAGATAACCCTTCGCCCGACATAAGCATCCTGAAAGTAACTTCCTGCAATGGTATCAGACTAATAAGCACACAAACAAGAGTAAATCCTACAAAAAGTAGTATGTTTCTTTTTTTATGTGTTTCTATTCCTTCAAAGAATCGCAAACGTCCTACGACCAAGCCCAATATAAAAAGAGCCATTGTAATATATCCGCGTCCGTTTAACCCGAATTGATAATTTAACTTCCTTATAAATCCGGTGGTTAAATTTCTTTCAGCCGACTTGAAGAACGATGGCTTTTCCTCTGTCTCTCTTGAAGATACTGCCCTGTTTCTACCGGTTTCACTTGATACAGCTCTTTGTGACATGTTTGTTGTTTGCTCGGTTTTTACTAAACGGTCATAACTTGTTGAAATAATACGGGGTGTGCCGATCAACAGAAGCACCGCAATAACAATCAACACCCAATTTTTCAAAGGAAAAAGTAATACCATGATTACTCCGAAAGCAGCATATATAGTTAAAATATCAGCAGTAAAAAAGCTATTTCCAACGATACCTATTGCAAAAAGAACGACCATGCGCCATATAAAACGTTTTCGAAAATCGATACCTTTTTTAGCGCCACGATCCATCTGTATAAAGAAACTTAACCCGAAAAGAAAGGCGAAAATATTAATAAATTTACCCATTATTACATGTTGTGAGAGCCATTGAATAGCTGTGTCCAACATTGGGAATCGAGGTTCAGGGGGCAGCATGTCTGAAAAAACGCCAAAATGTTGTAACATGTGCATGAGAATAACACCAAGCAGTGCAAACCCTCTTAGTGCATCCAGAACGTGAATCCGACTTTGGGGAGATGAAATAGTTTGACTTTGTTCCATTTTTATTTTCTATTTGATAATTATTTGTAGTTGTTATACTCTTTGTCTGTTACTGGCTCAAACCATTCAACAGCACCCTTAGATGGTTGCGTGCCGATGGCAATGTGCGTAAATTCGCTATCGGGAGCGGCTCCGTGCCAATGAACCACGTTTGCGGCAATCTTCACCACATCGCCGGGCAGAAGTATTTGAATGGGTTCTCCTTTCTGCTGGTAGTAACCTTTGCCGGAGGTGCAAAGCAATATTTGTCCGCCCGGATGGGAGTGCCAGCTATTGCGAACGCCCGGCGCAAAAGTAACGTTGCCTACTGTGCAGTCCATCGAGTCTGCGGCAGTAACGAATCTTTCGAGCCATACATTTCCCGTGAAATTAGGGCTATTCTCCATCAATGCTCCTTTGCTGAACACGTTTTTCGGTATATTCATTTCCTGACTCTCTTTCTTTTGACTGCAACACGCATTGAATAACAAAGCGATTACGATTAGACATAGAATATTTCTCATGACTATATAATTTTACTGTAAATATTGTTTGTAGAATGCGTCCAATTTTGGAAGCGTGATGTTAAGATAATCCGGACGGTCATACAAATCGACATGCGTAGCACCGGGAACGATGAATAACTCTTTGGGTTCAGAGGCTTTTGAATAGGCATCTTCACTGAAATAAGCAGATACGGCATTTTCTCCGACAATAAAGAGTAGCGGACGTGGCGAAATGGTTTCAATCTGCACAAACGGGAAAAAATTCATCATCGGTGCAAGGCTGGTATATGAATAATATGCAGTAGAGTTGGGATGATTACCCCGTGGCGTATCATAATAATCCAGAAAATCAAGGGCGTATTGCGGAGTAGAAGCATCCACCTTTTCAGGCAATGCACGAATGTCACGGCGCTCCGCCCCGCCAAACTCGGCTGTACGCTGAGTGCCTATTTGGTCGAGCGTTACCATGCGTTGTTCGTAAGTAGTGGCATCGCCTACCCCTCTGCGGCGAGCTCGCCCCATATCATACATACTGATGGTTGCAACCGCCTTGATACGATGGTCTATTTGTGCTGCGCTAACCGAGTAACCACCACCACCACAGATGCCTAATACGCCAATCTGTCCGGCATTGACAGCCGAATGATTGGATAGAAAATCAACTGCTGCACTGAAATCTTCAACACGCACTTCGGGCGATTCCATCTGACGTGGATAACCACCGCTCTCTCCGTAATAGGAGGCATCGAATGCCAGTGTTATATAACCCAATTCTGCTAATTTACGGGCATGCAAACCTGATGTCTGCTCTTTAACTCCACCAAAGGGATGACCAACGATAATGGCGGAATATTTTTTCGATGAGTCATAATCCGCAGGGAAGTAGAGATTGCCGACTACATCTATCAAAAACCGGTTATGAAAAGTCACTTTCTGTATCTTCACCCCGCTTTCCACTATTGTAGTCGGCTCAGCCGAATTGCTGAGTGGCATTTTGTTCTGCAAAATTTCGTTCAAAACCATACGTCCGGCATCAGCTTCGTTACGTCCGATTTTACTTTCGACAATAGAGAGAAGATCTCGAAGTTGACGAGGACTGACGCCAACATGTAAAGCTATATTTATATGTCCTGCCATCATCGGTTCTACCCCACCGATGGCGACAAGAACCGACAGCGTGGCAATCTCTCGCTCGGCATACGTCAGTACATCACGCTCAAAGAGATCGGCAAAGAGATGTTCTTTCAGAAAACGTTCAATTTCGGGTGCAAGTATTGCGTAATCGGCTTTAGGAGCATCGGCAGGAGTACCGGATATTTCGGCAAGAATATCCCGCCCTCGTTCATATTTGGTGCGAGAGTCTGTGATAGGCAACGCCTCACGCCCTCTATTGTCTGTGATGCCTTGCGTTTTACGCTCATTAAGCACGGCTACGAAAGTTTGCAAGCCCCTCAATGCTCTGGGAAAGCCGCAATAAGCATAGGAGTGAACCAACACCTCTTTTATTTCATTGACAGTCATTCCCGCATTAAGCCCCTCATTCAATGCTGGTTTTAGTTTAACCAGATCGCCTTTACCCGTCAGGGAGGCAATCGAGACGATGTGTTGTTCTTTCTTATTCATCTCCTGTGCTGATTGTGCAGATACGGACAATACGATGAAAGCCGTAAGCATGAGTAAAATAATCTTTTTCATTCGCTATATTTTCTTTATGATCCACCCGTAAATCGTTTTTGCAAAGATAGAGCGTGCATAGATGTTCGTCCATAGATGAATTACGGTTTAAAACACCAATTTTACTGATTGTGATTTATAGGTTGCCGCACAATAACACACCTTACGGAATCACTAACCAAAATTACAGATTCTATGAATGTTCGGATAAATACCAATTGAGTTTTTGTATATTTGTGGAAAGTTACTTTCAACAACATAATATTATTATGGGAGATATTATAAAATTAGATTCCATTCAGGACTACAACGAGGTCTTAGGGGTCGAAACATTGCATCCGTTAGTGAACGTTGTCAACATGTCCGAATTAGATGTAATTCGTCATGGGCGTAAAAACTTTGGGTTCTATTGCATTATTCTCAAACAAATTGATTGCGGGCCGCTTCTTTACGGTCGCAATCAGTATGATTATAAGGATGGTACTCTTGTGTTTGTTGCTCCAGGGCAAATTGCCGGTGCTAATGATAACGGCGAAACTCGCAATCCTCATGGATGGATTCTTATGTTTCATCCTGACCTGCTGCGAGGTACGGCACTTGATAGGCAGATGAAAGATTACACATTCTTTTCATACGGGGCAAACGAGGCATTACATATGTCGGAGCGTGAACGACATATTATTATCAACTGTTTCAAAGAAATTCGTGAAGAGCTGGAACATGCCATTGACAAACATAGTAAACAAATTGTTGCGGCAAATATTGAGGTACTGCTAAATCATTGTGTACGTTTTTATGACCGTCAGTTCATTACTCGTGAGATTGTGAATCGTGATTTGTTAAGTCGTTTTGAAAATTTGCTTGGTAGTTATTTTAATTCGGACAAACCTCAGCAATTAGGTTTGCCTTCTGTTGCATGGTGTGCCGCAGAGTTACATCTCTCTGCCAACTATTTCGGCGATCTGATTAAAAAAGAAACAGGTAAATCGGCGCAAGAGTATATCCAATTGGCTACCGTAGAACGAGTAAAAGAACTACTCACACAAGGCAAGCAATCTATCAGTGAGATTGCTTATATATTAGGGTTTAAATACCCACATCACCTAAGTCGCCTTTTCAAAAAAGTAGCCGGTGTAACTCCGAATGAGTATAGGAGTGTGAGTTAAAGTTTTCGAAAATTAAATCAATAGCCCCCCGATTACAAGCCTATTCCATAGTTAGGGTACAGTTTAAAATCGGAGAACTTTGCTTTTGTGTAGCTGAAAACTAAATATTATTTTTTAGATTGCAATAAAGAATATTTTCGTATTTTTGTTCTCACAAGAGTTATTTGAAGGTACAACATCGCAAAACGCTGAAATACGCACAGTTGCCAAATCGTTACCTCACTTTTTTAATACACTGCAAATTGTTTATTTATCAATTGGTTAAGCCAAACCAAGAATAATCTAAAATAAATACATAGTAGAAGCGCAAATTTGAGTGTAGCGTAGCGGATTTACTGTGAAAAAAGGAGAGAATGTTATTGATTATATGCGTTTTTTACTAAATTTGTAAAAGCGAGTTAATAGGCTGTTAAAAACGGGTAACATGGGGAGAACAGCCCTAATCGGAGATAGCACTTCTATGTGTTATTGGTGATGTTTTATATATAGTATCATGAAAGTGAAGTGGAAAAGAGTAATGGGATTTTTGCAAGCCTTTTTAGTGGCTACTATGGTTGAAGCTCAAGTGGTGAATCCGTTTGGGAATGCTTTGATTCCGGATATGATTGCGGATGCCAGCATACAGGAAATCAATGGGGTGTTTTATTGTTATGCCACAACGGACGGATATGGAAGAGGACTAGATACATCCGGTCCTCCTGTCGTATGGAAATCGAAGGATTTTGTGCATTGGAGTTTTGACGGTATATATTTCCCGTCGGCTGCAAAAGAAAAATATTGGGCCCCTAGCAAGGTAATCCATGCCAACGGAAAATATTACATTTATCCTACGATTAACGGTTACATGTACCCGGCTGTTGCGGAACATCCGGAAGGACCGTTCAAATTGGCTCGCGGAGAAGACGAGTTTTATGAACCTTACACGTCTTCCACTTTATTGCAAACAAAAGATCCAGAGGGTATTGATGCGGAAGTATTTGTAGATGATAACAAGCAAGCGTATGTGTTTTGGGGACGCAGGCATGTGGCTAAATTGGCGAAAGATATGGTTACGGTAGATTCTATCATTCGTGTCATTCCTACCCCCCGTAAAGAATATTCGGAAGGGCCTATATTCTTTAAGCGAAAAGGTATCTATTATTATTTGTACACTATCGGGGGAGATGAGAAATATCAATATGCTTATGTGATGAGCAGGGTTTCTCCTCTCGGTCCTTATGAATGTCCGGAACAGGATATCGTGTCGACTACGAATTACGAACGTGGTGTTTTTGGTCCGGGACATGGTTGTGTTTTCAATACAGATGATGAACATTTTTATTTTGTTTATTTGGAATTCGGTCGTCGCAGTACCAATCGGCAAACTTATGTGAATCGGTTGGAATTTAATGAGGATGGTACGATTTGCCCGATAGAACTTAGCCTAGATGGAGTAGGAGTTTTGGGGAAAAGGAAAAAAGAGAAAAAAATCAAGCCTGATACGGTTTATGCATCCAGTACGAGGGAGGCCTTATATATCGAGCCTATGAAAGACGATTTATGTCGTCGTACGGAATATTTTGTTCCGGCTTTTGCCGTTGACAGGGCGAATGGTTCTCGATGGATGGCTACAGCAGAGGATAAGGGTCCGTGGCTCATTGCAGATTTAGGGACAGTTCGGAAAATACAACGTAGTGAAGTTTATTTTGTACGTCCGACAGCGGGTCATGCCTATTTGCTTGAAGGTTCGAGCGACGGAACTGTATGGCAGAAGTGTGGGGGACATGGAGACATACGAATAAAATCTCCGCATGTCGATAAGTTGAATAAGAAATATAGGTTTCTTAGAATCTCTATTTTAGAGGGTGTTGCAGGAATCTGGGAATGGGATATTTATTGAAAGAGCTATGATGAGGTATTTGTGGTTAATGATTTTTAATATTTGCCTTTGTGCCGCTCTGAAAGGACAGCAGCAAAGAGAATGGGGGCACTGGATAATCTGGGGAGACCAAGGTAACGGTATTTATATGAATCCAATCATTCCGTCTGATTATAGTGATATGGATTGTATCAGGGTTGAGGACGATTATTATGCTATATCTTCCACATTTCAATTTTCTCCGGGAATGACAATCTTGCATTCCAAGGATCTTGTGAACTGGGAAATTTGCGGGAATGCCATAGGGGATTTGACTCAAATTGGTGAAGAATTGAATTGGACCCGCATGAACCGTTATGGCCGTGGAGTATGGGCCGGGACGCTACGTTATCATGATGGTCGTTTTTATCTTTTTTTCGGTACGCCGGATGAAGGCTATTTTATGACATCGGCGATACATCCCGAAGGACCATGGGAACCATTGATTCCTCTTCTGCTTGAACCGGGTTGGGATGATTGTTCTGCAATTTGGGATGATAAGGGAGCGGCCTATTTTGTGGGTACTCATTTTGCCGAAGGGTATAAGACTTATCTTTTTAAAATGTCGGAAGACGGAAAAAGTATAAATCGAAAATCGGCTCTACTTATTAATTCCGGAAGTGGTAGAGAAGCCAATAAATTGATTAAGGTAGGCGAATGGTATTATTTGATTTTTAGTGAACATAAATCGGGTATAGGCCGCTACGTTATGGCGAAACGCTCGAAGAAGGTGGTAGGACCTTATAAAGAAGAAAAACAGTTGGCGTTGCCTTCATTAGAGGCTATGGAGCCTAATCAGGGGGGTATTGTTTTGGGGAAGGATAATAATTGGTATTTCTTGACCCATCATGGCACTGGTGACTGGAGTGGCCGTATTGTCAGCCTTTTGCCCGTTACATGGATAGACGGTTGGCCTATATTGGGAGAAGTATTGAGTTCAAATATTGGTACGATGAAATGGGAAGGAGCAATGCCTTTTAAAGCGGATGAGAAATTAAGCATTCGGAGAAGTGATGATTTTGACGATGGGCAGTTAGCTCCGCAATGGCAGTGGAATTACCAACCGAGGAAAGATTTTTTCTCTTTGAGCGAACGTCCGGGATGGCTTCGTTTGAAGGCTTACCGTCCGTTGGAATCCAATCAATTGCTAAAGGCTGGTAATACACTTACGCAAAGAACTTTTAGAAAACAAAATAATAATGTGGTGGTAAGAATGGATATTTCCAATATGGAAGATGGGCAAAAGGTTGGTATTTGTCATTTTTCGTCACAATATTCCTCCATCGGAGTGGTAAAAGAAGGAAGCGATTGTTATTTGGAATATCGGAAGAACGGTAAAATAACAGGAGGTATACGAATCCTGTCAAAATTTATATGGTTCAGAAGTCAGTGGGGGCTGGATGGCAAGTCCCGATATGCTTATAGTTTGGATGGAGATAATTTTTTGCCTTTTGGGGAGCCTTACCAACTGGTTTGGGGGAATTATCGGGGTGATCGTATCGGTGTGTATTGTTTTAATGATAAAACAGAAAGTGGCTTCGTGGATGTGGATTATTTCCATTATAGGTAGAAGTAATCCCTTTTGTATAATCATAATGTAGAACAACAAGAATGAAACTATGTTATATTTGCAAATAAAGAGAGCTGTTTGGTGATATAGTGTCATGCGTCGCTGAAAATGCTTTGATTTTCAGCCGTTAATTTATTTTTCAAATATCTGGGTAAATATTTATCTCTTAATTGGTTGTGTCAAGTTGATGAAAATTTGACACAAAAAGTTTCGTTCATTAAACTTTTTGTGTCAAACTTAGTCTATATTTCTGCATAGTTGCGTATATTTACCATGTCAATAATGTATTGTTGAATACCAGAGAAGAATATGACTAAAAGAGTGAAGTGGGGCGTTACCGCCGTAATTTTCCTGATGATTGCAGGGATGATTGCTTACCCGCAGATAAAAAAACAGTTGAAAGCATCGAAGGATGCAGCCGAAATTATTCCATCGGCGGGCGCGCAGCCCCGGAAACAAATTCTTAACATTAATGCGGAAGTGCTGAAGTATCAGTCTCTTACCGATAAGGCCATTGTAACAGGCAGTACTATACCGGATGAAGAGGTGGATTTGTCTTTTGAATCGTCCGGAAAGATTGTAGCCATTTACTTTACGGAAGGCACACATGTGAAAGCCGGAGATTTGCTTGCCAAAATCAATGACAAACCTTTGCAGGCTGAACTGAAAAAACTGGAAGCCCAGATTCCACTGGCCAAGGACCGGGTTTATCGTCAGCATACTTTGTTAGAAAAAGATGCTGTCAGCCAGGAGGCCTACGAACAAGTGGCTACCGATTATGAAAAGTTGATGGCCGATATAGAACTGGTAAAAGCCAATATTGCACAAACAGAGTTGCGTGCTCCATTCGACGGAATTATCGGTTTGCGTTATGTCAGCGAAGGTGCCTATGCTTCTCCTACGACTATTGTGACGAAGTTGACCAAGATTTCTCCCCTCAAAATCGAGTTCTCCATACCGGAGCGTTATGCCACGGATATAACGGATGGGACACATATCATTTTTAAAATGAATAGTGCCGGCGGTATTATGCAGGATTATCAGGCTACTGTTTATGCTGTAGAAAGTAAGGTAGACGAGGCCACTCGTTCGCTGAAAGTCCGGGCTACTTATCCGAATAAAGACGAGGCAATTATCCCCGGTCGTTATACTTCCGTCGAAATTACCCGCCGGGATATAAAAGATGCGTTGGCTATTCCAAATGAAGCGTTAATACCGGAAATGGGAAAAAATGTAGTTTACCTATATAAAAATGGTATAGCGGAACCTGTCGAAATAGAGCTGGGACTTCGTACTGAAAGCCACGTGCAGGTATTGGAAGGGCTAAGTCCGGGGGATACCCTAATCACCTCAGGCGTGATGCAGTTGCGTACCGGAATGCAAGTATCTATTGATAATCTGAATTAAGAATCAGCATGGCGAATATTTCTGAAATAAGCATAAAAAGGCCGGTTCTTTCGACAGTGATGATGCTTGTCCTCCTGTTGTTCGGAATGATTGGATATAAGTTTCTGGGTGTACGTGAGTTTCCCAGTGTGGATAATCCTATTATCTCGGTCAATGTATCCTATCCCGGTGCCAATGCGGAAGTAATCATGAATCAGATTACCGAACCTTTGGAACAAAATATTAACGGTATTCCGGGTATCCGTTCCCTGAGCAGTGTCAGTAGCCAGGGTAGTTCCCGTATTACGGTCGAATTCGAATTGTCAGTCGATTTGGAAACAGCGGCAAATGATGTGCGTGATAAGGTTTCACGTGCCCAACGTTATTTGCCTCGCGACTGCGATCCTCCGACTGTATCGAAAGCCGATGCGGATGCGACTCCTATCATGCAGATTGGTATCCGAAGCAGTAAACGCTCATTGATGGAATTAAGTGAAATTGCCGAATTGACGGTGAAAGAACGTTTGCAGACAATCTCGAATGTGAGTGGTGTGGACATTTGGGGACAGAAACGTTACTCCATGCGTTTATGGCTGGACCCCATTAAGATGGCCGGTTACGGTGTTACTCCACTGGATGTTAAGAACGCGGTGGATGCCGAGAATGTAGAGCTTCCTTCCGGTAGTATTGAAGGTAATACAATCGACTTGTCTATTCGTACGCTGGGTCTGATGCATACAGCTAAAGAATTTAACGATTTGATTGTCAAGAAAGAAGGAGAAAATATCGTTCGTTTTCAGGATATAGGACGTGCCGAACTTGCTCCGGAGGATTTGCGTAGTGCGATGCGTAAAAACGGGGAACCGATGGTTATCGATGTCATTATTCCACAACCGGGTGCCAACCAGATTGAGATTGCAGACGAGGCATACAAGCGTATCGAACAATTAAAGAAAGACTTGCCGGAGGATGTGACTATCGAGATGGTTTATGATAATACCCGTTTTATCCGTGCTTCTATTAAAGAAGTGGAAGAAACTATTTATGTAGCATTCTTGCTGGTTGTATTGATTATTTTCTTGTTCTTGCGCGACTGGCGTGTGACCTTGGTTCCTGTGGTCGTTATTCCGGTTTCACTGGTCGGTGCGTTCTTTGTGATGTATATCTCCGGCTTCTCTATCAATGTGTTGACCATGTTGGCGGTTGTATTGTCCGTGGGTTTGGTGGTGGACGATGCGATTGTGATGGCCGAAAATATCTATGTCCGTATCGAGCAGGGGATGGAGCCGAAAAAGGCCGGTATAGAAGGGTCGACGGAAATCTTCTTTGCCGTAGTTTCCACGACGGTGACGTTGGTGTCCGTTTTCTTGCCTATTGTGTTTATGGAAGGTATGACCGGACGTCTGTTTAAGGAATTCAGTATCGTGATTGCCGGTTCGGTGACGATTTCCTCTTTTGTCGCTCTTACGTTTACCCCGATGTTGGCCACCAAATTATTGAAGAAGCGTGAGGATAAAGGTTGGCTTTATACAAAGACAGAACCGTTCTTTGAGGGAATGAACAATATATACGCAAAGAGCCTGAATGCTTTTCTGAATCGTAAATGGTTGGCTATTCCGATTGTTGTGATTTTGTTCGGTTCCATCGGGTATTTTTGGAGAACTATCCGTTCCGAACTTTCTCCATTGGAGGACCGGTCGTCTATTTCGATTAATATTCGTGCCCAGGAGGGAGCCACTTTCGAGTTTATTCGCGATTTTACGGACCGTATAGCGGCGATGGCTGATACATTGGCTCCGGAACGAAAAGCATTGACCGTCCGTTCCAACAATAGTAATGGTTTTATTTCCGTTTTACTTCCGGATATAAAAGAGCGTAAACGTTCACAAATGGAGATTGCCGATGTGCTCTCTCAAGGAGTCCGGAAAGAAACCCAGGCACGTGCTTTTGTTCAACAGCAGTCTACTTTTGGTGGCCGCCGTGGCGGTATGCCGGTACAATATGTATTGCAGGCAACCAGTTTGGATAAATTGCAGGAATATTTACCTGCATTTATGCAAAAAGTAAGTGAAAGTCCTGTTTTCCAGATGGCGGATGTGAACCTTAAGTTTACCAAGCCGGAAGCGCGTATCGAGATAAACCGGGATAAGGCATCTTTGCTGGGTGTCAGTACCCGTACGATAGCACAGACGCTGCAATATGCGTTGAGTGGTCAACGTATGGGCTATTTTTATATGAATGGAAAGCAATACCAGATATTGGGCGAAATAAACCGCCAGCAGCGTAATACGCCGCTCGACCTGAAATCCATTTATGTCCGTAGCGACCATGGAGAAATGATACAGTTGGATAACTTGGTGAGCTTGAAGGAAGATGTAGCTCCGCCACAATTATACCGGTATAACCGTTTTGTGTCGGCTACGGTATCCAGCGGTTTGAATAAAGGATATACGATAGGTGACGGTTTGGATGAAATGGACCGTATTGCGGCTGAAACATTGGACGGCAGTTTCCGTACGGCCTTGTCGGGTGAGTCGAAAGAGTTCCGTGAGAGTTCTTCAAGCTTGATGTTCGCCATGATATTGGCGCTGTTTATGATTTATTTGGTGTTGGCTGCTCAGTTCGAAAGCTTTAAGGACCCGTTGGTTGTGATGTTTACGGTGCCGTTGGCGATTGCCGGAGCTTTGATATTTATGAGTTATTCCGGTATTACAATGAATATATTCAGCCAAATCGGTATTATTATGCTTATTGGACTGGTGGCAAAGAATGGTATTCTGATTGTAGAATTTGCCAATCAGCGGCAGGCTGCCGGGTTGACTATGGCTGAGGCCATTCGTTCTGCCTCTACGCAGCGCCTCCGTCCGATTTTGATGACAAGTATTTCTACTATATTAGGTCTGGTTCCGCTGGTTTATGCGACGGGCGAGGGAGCTCAGGGGCGTATAGCCATGGGGATTGCAGTTGTCGGAGGTATGCTTGTGTCTACCTTCCTTACCTTATTTATTGTACCGGCTATGTACAGCTTTATATCGACTGACAGGCAGAATAAATTGAAAATTGAAAAATGAAAACTGGATTGGGAATGAAACGATTCTTTTATATAATGGCATTGATTGTTTCTGCGGCCTGTTCCTTACAGGCGCAGAGGGTGTTCAGCCTGAATGATTGCATTAAGACTGGGTTGGAGCGTAACTATTCCATTCGTATTGTCAGGAACGAACAACAAATCAGCGATAATGATGCAACGTTGGGCAATGCCGGTTATCTGCCTACTGTGGATTTGAGCGGTGGTGTCAGCGGTAGTGTCAATAACAACAGTAATAAGCTCTCTGATGGAACAACGGAAAAGGCAAATGGCGTCAATAGTGAAACTGCAGATATAGGACTGAATGTCAACTGGACTATTTTCGACGGGCTGGGTATTCAGGCTACTTATGCGAAACTGAAGGAATTACAGCGTATGGGCGAACTGAATACCCGACTGACAATCGAAGATTTTGTCGCTGATTTGTCCGGAGAATATTATAATCTGATTCGTCAGAAAATCCGTCTCCGTAACCTCCGTTCCACGCTTGACCTTTCACGCGAACGTTTGCGTATAGTGGAAGAACGTTATTACATCGGTTCGATGTCCCGGTTGGATTTGCAGCAGGCCCAGGTGGACTTTAATGCCGATAGCTCCAACGTGCTGAATCAACTTGAGCAGGTTCATACTTCCCGTATTCGTCTGAACCAGTTGATGGCATTGGAAAATGTGGAGGAACAAATACATATCAAAGACTCTTTGATTACTCCGAATCCTTTTTTGGATGAAGTGGAATTATGGAAAAGCACTTTAGCTTCCAATGTCGTACTTTTGATTTCTCAAAAAAACAAAGTAATTTCAGAATTAGATTATAAAAAGATACGTAGTCGCAATTATCCTTATGTCAAACTGAATGCCGGCTATGGGTATACGGCGAATTGGTATGAAGTCGGTTCTACTGATTTGCAGCGTCGTTTGGGATTGAATTATGGCCTTACGGTCGGTATTAATGTGTTTGATGGATTTAATCGTAAACGCGAACAGCGAAATGCACGTATTCAGGTAGAAAATATGGAGTTACGTACGCAGGAACTGGAACTTTCGCTTCGTGCGGATTTGAGTAATTTCTGGATGGCTTATCGTAATAATCTGGATTTATGGAGCTTGGAAAAAGAAAACCTGGTGGCCGCACAAGAAAATTACCGTATTGCCATCGACCGTTATAAGCTGGGAGACCTTTCCGGTATCGAATTGCGTGAAGCTCAAAATAGCTTGCTGGAAGCAGAAGAGCGTCAGTCTATCGCTGAATATTCAACGAAAATATGCGAGATATCCTTGCTTCAGCTGAGTGGTCAAATCCTGACGTACACAGGGCCGGACGAGGAGAAAGCAAGTTATTAATTTGTTAAATGTTACTGCCTGGGTTGAAAAAAACTAAATTGAACGGTCTAAAAATAGTGTCATACCTTGTTGTTTGCTGGGTTCTTTGATTTTTGGGATGGCGAAGATTATCAGCGATTACGAATTGTTGTTGATTTTTATGTATTTTTGCTTCGTTAAAGCATCATTTACGTAAAAACAATAACACAAGTATGGAGAAAGAGATTGTCATTAGCAATGATTTGACCGAGGTTATCGGGATTACTCGTTTTGTGGAAGATTTAGGCATCTCATTATATCTGCCTCCCAATGTTACCCGAAATATCTGTCTTGCGGTAGAAGAGGCTGTTACGAATATCATCCGCCATGCTTATCCGGATGGTAAAACCGGCAAAATATCACTCCGGGCGAGTTTTGTCAATGGGGAATTGACCTTTCTGATAGTCGACGATGGCATTTCATTTGACCCTACTCTCAAAAGTGAAATATCCTCCAATCCTTCTGTCGGGCAGATATTGACCGGAGGATTGAGTTTCTTTTTGGTTTGCCGTACGATGGATGAAGTTACTTACCATACAGTAGATTCGCTGAATTACCTGATGCTTACCAAGCGTATTAAAGCGACCGATGAACCTCAGGAAACGATGAAGACTAATTTCTGTAAAATCGAGGACATCATTATTCTTACCATCGAAGGACGCCTTGATACAGTAAATGCGCGTGAATTTGAGTCAACCATACTTCCCATGCTGGTAAATAATACAAAAAGAATCGTTATTGTTAATTGTAAATGGTTGACTTACATCAGCAGTTCGGGATTACGCAGTTTTATCCTCTTGCAAAAAAGCATGTCCAACCGGAATGAACATCTTATTCTGGAAGCCATGAGTCCTGAAATCCGGAAAATATTTGATATGACAGGTTGTTCTTCTCTTTTCACTATTCTTTAATCTGTTTCTACGATGGAATGGCGAAAATCCATATTCTTTTTGTCGGTTGTATGCCTTCTTGTGCATACGACGGAGGCACAGAAGATTATTCTTACTCCCAAATGGACGGCCCAGGCGCAGTTTATCGGTTATTATGTAGCGGAACAAATGGGCTTCTATAAAGAAGAAGGACTGGATGTGCAAGTCAAACATCCGGCAGTTTCCGAGAGTTCGTTCTCCATACTTCAGGAAGGGCGTTCACAGGTTGCGGTTATGAACTTATCGTTTGCCCTGACGGCAGATGCGGATTTGGTAAATGTAATGCAAACCTCACAGGAGAACAGTTTGATGCTGGTAAGCCGTTTGCCTTTGGAGAATATAAATTCATTGCAACATAAGAAAGTGGCAATATGGAACCATTTGAGTGATGAATTGCTTGACCGCCTGAAACGCTACTACCATTTGGATGTAGAATGGATACGTTTCAACAGCGGGGTCAATCTTTTCCTTTCCGGTGCGGTGGATATTTGCCTTGTTGGGAGCTATAACGAATATATCCAGTTAGCGGAATGTGGTTTTCAATCCGATTCTTCTTATATATACCGTTTTTCCGATTATGGCTATAATTTGCCGGAAGACGGGCTGTATGTTACCCGCGAATTTTATCAGAGCCATTCGGATACGGTTGCAAA
This sequence comes from Parabacteroides sp. AM08-6, assembly GCF_003473295.1. Lineage (GTDB taxonomy): Bacteria > Bacteroidota > Bacteroidia > Bacteroidales > Tannerellaceae > Parabacteroides. Next base: position 3,627 of record NZ_QRMP01000010.1, on the reverse strand, counting down.
AATCGTGCGTGCCAGTGTCCGTGGTTGGAAATGGGCGGGCGAGCATCCTGAGCAGGCATTGGATATTATAATGGAAGTTGTACGTCGTAACAACATAGGAACGAACCGTTATCATCAACGGAAAATGCTCGAAGAACAACTTCGTCTGCAAGTAGACGAAAGTACGCATACAAGGACGTATCACCTCAGTCGTCAAGGCTTTGAGAGAGCTGCGAACATCCTGTTGGATGATAAGGAGAAAAGCAGAATCCTTTATGAGGATTTTGTGAAATAATGCATCAAACCGTATAGATAATGCGAAAACTGCAATTCAAATCTTTTGCTACCCGGATGAGCCTTTATGTGCTTTCGTTCACATTGGTCGTATTTACTGTGATAATGGGTTTGTTTTATGCGTATAGCCGTGATAAAGTAACGGAATATGCTGTGAACTATACGCATGAACAATTGCAGAATATGACTGCCCGGATTAGCAGCCTTTTACTGACAGTCGAGACAACGTTGAATCATTCTGTCTGGATGATTGAAGAGAATCTGGCTAACCCGGATTCGCTTCGGCGTGTCATTACGGCTGTTGCGAAAAATAATGACCTTATCCTAAGTAGTGGAATCGCTTTTGTCCCTGATTATTATAAAGAGAAAGGAAAATACTTTATGCCTTACGTCTCGTTGCGTGACGGTCGGACAGACTATCAGGTATTGGGCGGGCAGGATTACGATTATCCTTGCATGGACTGGTATCTGATACCCAAATTGTTGAAACGGAGTTATTGGAGCGAACCTTATTATGACGAAGGGGGCGGAAACTTCATTATGAGTACTTATGCGATGCCTTTATACGATAGCAAGGGAGAGGTTTATGCTATTTTTACCGCCAATATCTCACTTTCCCAGTTTACAGATATGGTAGACCGGCTGAAACCTTATGAATCGAGCTATACATTCCTGCTGAGCCGTAACGGTTGTTATCTGACGCATAAGGATGAAAGCAAGATAATGAACGAAACAATTTTCTCCACGGCTTTCGAACAGGGTGACACCGACTTGGAACATATCGGTAGGGAAATGTTGCAAGGGCACACGGGGACGAGAAAACTAAGACAGAACAATCGAGAGACGTATGCCTTCTATACAGCTATTCCTGACATCGGTTGGTCAATCAGCAATATTTGCCCGGCTAGCGTTATTTTAGCTGATTTGTATACGGTTTCCAGGCAAATCATTTATCTGTTCCTGATAGGAATGTTGGTTTTATTCTTTATTATTTATCTTATTATCCGCCGGGTTGTACGCCCGTTATCCGAGTTTTCACATTCGGCCCGGGTGATTGCTACGGGACGTTTTGATGTGGAGTTGCCTCAGGTTACTTCGCGGGATGAGATTAAAACATTGCATGATTCGCTGGTTTATATGCAGCAATCGTTAGCCTCTTATGTCACCGAGCTGCGCGATACAACGGCATCTAAAGAACGCATAGAGAGCGAATTATCCATTGCCAGGGAGATACAAATGGGGATGATACCGAAAATCTTCCCTCCTTTCCCGGATCGGAAGGATGTGGACCTGTATGCCCTGTTGCAGCCGGCCAAAGAAGTTGGTGGTGATTTGTATGATTTCTTTATAGAAGACGAACATCTGTATTTCATTATCGGCGACGTATCCGGCAAAGGGGTCCCGGCATCGTTGTTTATGGCAATCACGCGCAGTCTGTTCCGAACACTCTCGCCGCACGCTGTCTCTCCGGCTTCCATTGTGACGGAGCTGAATAATGCTTTCTCTGAAAATAATGAAGCCAATATGTTTGTTACGCTGATTGTGGGCATACTGGATTTGCGGAACGGTTTATTGAAACTTTGCAATGCCGGACACAACCCTCCCGCGCTTATCCTGCCTGACGGGAAAGCTTCTTATATGAACCTGAAAAAACATCTTTTTGTAGGCGTAATGGAAAATTATGACTATACGGATGAAGAATATATGCTCGAACGGGGAACAAAATTGTTCCTGTACACTGATGGAGTCGTAGAAGCCGAAAATGAGAGAAAACAATTGTACGGTGATGAACGGCTGATAAAAACACTAACTGACAATGCTTCGCAGGATGTCCGCAACATGGTGAATACTGTTATTCATTCCGTTGCCGACCATGTGGGGGAAGCAGAAGCCAGTGACGATTTGACAATATTAGTGATAGATTTTGAATAAAGTATTTAGTAAATCAATATCGTTATGAAAATGGAAAAAGAAATCAGAATAACGAATAATTTGGAAGAAGTTTCTTCTCTTTGCACGTTTGTGGAAGAACTGTGTGAAGAACTGGGTTTGTCTGCCGAAACGACTATGAATATAAATCTGGCTTTGGAAGAAGCGGTCGTTAATATTATTATGTATGCTTACCCGGAGCGGGAACAGCACGATATCTTGCTGAGTGCTACGTACCAACCGCAGCAACTTATCTTTTTGCTGACCGACAATGGGCAGCCTTTCGATCCGACTCAGGTAAATTGCGCTGATGTCAGCTCGTCGATTGAAGAACGTCCGGTTGGCGGATTGGGTATATTCCTCATTCGCAACATAATGAATGAAGTATCCTATTTGCGCCTGGACGGGAAAAATCAGCTAATCATGAAGAAGAATATTTGATAGTACATTTTGTGTATCTTTGCATCGCTAAACGTGAAAAAGATGCGCATAATACCGGGAACTAATACAATACGAAAAGGGGTTCTTTTATACCGGGGTATCCGGTATCGGCGAGGATACGGGGTGCACTCGCCTTTCGTTTATAATCTGATTACCAAGGTAATAGAGGAACGCTGCTTGTATTATAGTTTTTACGATATCGAACTGATACGTAAACAATTGCTTTTCCGCGACAGGCTGATTTCCTATCCGGACCGGCAGAAGAAAGGACGGATACGCCGGCGTCCTATCGGAGAAATAGTGGAGCGTGAAGCAATAAAACCGAAGCATGGCGCTCTCTTGTTTCGTTTGGCTAATTATTTCAAATCGCAGTATTTCTTACAGTTAGGCCCTGCTATGGGGTTGTCCACGCTTTATCTGACATCCTATGCGTCAGGATTGAAATGTATTGCTTTGGAAAATGTTCCGGAATTAGCTTCTATTGCAAAAATAGCATTCGAGAAAGCTGCCCGTAATCCAATCGATTTGCGTACAGGCGTTTATAAGGACTTACTTCCGAAAGCCTTGAATGATATGGAACGGCTGGACTTTGTCTTTTTCAATACCTTATACGAACAACACAATAATCATTGGCTTTTTGAGGAATGCTTGAAAAGGGTACACGATGATACGATATTCGTATTCGAAGGTATCAAAGCTAGCCGTAAGATGCGTGATTTCTGGCAGAATGTCTGTTCTCACTCAGAAGTTACGGTAACAATCGATTTGTATTCGATGGGCATTGTTTTTTTCAACAAGCACCTGCATAAACGGAATTATATTGTTTACTTCTGAAAAAGGCCCTTGTAGGAATAACCTGAAAAGCTCCGCCCTTTTGTATATTTGCTCTTATTGTTTGTATGGTTTCAATGCGACAAATTTGCCTTTCGACAACTATCGTAAGGCCTTTCGACAATTGTGGTAAGGCCTTTCGATAACTGTCGC
>NZ_QRMP01000001.1 GCF_003473295.1 Parabacteroides sp. AM08-6 | reverse complement strand
ACATCTTCAGTTTCAGATTGTTTCTAATGCGTTTGCCCTGGTTATCTCAACCTTATTTGCGTTTCACGTTCGCTGAACGAAAAAAATACGAACGTTGAACGCAAAAAATACGTTCGATGCTTTTGCGTTTCACGAACGTTGAACGAATAAGAGGTTGGATGCTTTTATCGGAACAGAAAGAATAAAATGTCCATAATGGAGATACGCTGACTCTGAACGCTTCCATCTCTTTATGCTTTACGACATACTTAACGTCTTTTCACATTCTTTGTAGTCACTTTAATTATGTGCCACTTATATTTGGTTCAAATCTGAAACAATATTTCAAATATGAAAAACACTGTTCCAAATATGGAAAAGCTGGAAGAAAACTATAAGGTTCCGAATCTGGAAAAAGGTATTGCAGTGATTGAGTATCTCTCGCTTCATTTTCAAGGAGAAACGTTGCAGAGTATAAAATCGGCGCTTGATATTTCACAGACTACGGCTTACCGGATTTTGAATACATTGGTTCGGTTGGATTATCTCATATATGATGAAGATACAAAACGATATAAACTTTCAAGAAAACTGTTGACGCTGGGATTTCGTTCCTTAAATGAACACAACTTACTGGAAACCGTATTGCCTCGGTTGCGTGATTTGCGCGATCAGGTAAAGGAAACAGCCTGCTTTGGAGTGTTGGGTGACGAAAAAGGGATTTTTATAGAACAGGCGCAAGGACATCATACTTTCCGTTTTATCTTGTCCCCCGGAAAGTCGTTTGAGTTACATTGTTCTGCGCCCGGCAAAGCTATTATGGCTTATCTTCCGAATACAGTGCGCGACCGTTATCTTTCGTATATGAAATTTGAACAATACAATTCCCGTACTATTACGACGCGTGAAGCTTATCTGGCTGAACTTGAAAAAGTACGTAATTTTGGCTATGCTCTGGATAACGAAGAGGAGCTAAATGGGGTAATTTGTGTTGGTGCACCTATCTTTAATTACACGGGTTATCCTTGCGGAGCCATTTGGATATCCGGTCCTAAAGACCGTCTTTCGAAAGAGGTGACGCGAAGTTCTGCAGTATGTATAAAAAAGATAGCTGAGGATATCTCACGAGATTTAGGATTTAGAAAAAATGAGAATTGAGAATTTTTATAAGATATATAATATATATGCGCCATGAATACACGAAAACATCTATTAAAAATTACTTTGATAGCCTGTTTGGCCTGCTTCATCTCTTTTGCTTCAGCGGGCAATCTGCCGTTCTTTCCGACAGACATTGTCCTGAATAAGAAAGGGGAGATGCTTATAACGGAAAAGGGCATGAAGCGGGTGGTACTTTTATCGAGTGATGGGAAAACGTTGTTGAAATCATATCCGATGGATGAAGTTCCCACCGGCATTGTTCAAGACGAAATGAAAGCATACGTTACCACGTTTGGTCCGACAGGTGGACATTTACAGGTTTTGCAATTGGAATCGGGCAGGATAGAGGCTTCGGTTTCAACTGGTGCAGGTGCTTGTCATCCAATGTTCGGCCCTGAAGGAAAATACCTGTATGTGTGTAATCAGTTTACAAATACAGTGTCGGAAATTGATTTGTCAAACTATAAGGTAATACGAAATGTACAAGTTTTGCGCGAACCGAAATCGGCTGTATTCAGTCAAGACGGTAAATATTTGTTTGTGACGAATTTTTTACCAGCACAACGGGCGGACTTGGATTATGTGGCTGCTTGCGTATCGGTTATTGAGCTGAAAAGTTTTACAAAAATCAAAGATATACAGTTGGCAAATGGTAGTAATGCTTTGCGCGGAATCTGTATTACGCCGGATGGTAAATATATATATGTATCGCATAATCTGGGACGTTTTACAGTTCCGACTTCGCAGTTGCAGCAGGGGTGGATGAATACCAGTGCTTTTAGTATCATCGATGTGGCGAAGCAGGAATTTGTGGGTGCCGTTCTGGTAGATGAGCCTGAACGGGGAGCGGCTGGCATCTGGAGTATTGCTTGTAATGAAGATGCAATCTTCATCACACATTCCGGTACACATGAAGTTAGTGTAATCAACCATAAAGCAATGCGTGAGAAGTTTGAGAACTATTCGGATAAAGCTGCTTTGGACTATGACTTGACCTTCCTTTACGGCCTGCGTAATCGCATTCCTTTACAGGGTAACGGTCCTCGAAGTATGGTTTTGACTGGCGATAAGTTGGTTGTTCCGACTTATTTTGCCGATATATTAAATGTCATGGACATTAATACTTGCGAGATAACAGTTACAAATTTGAATCCTGAACGAGAGGAAAGTGCGGAAAACAAAGGTGAAAAATATTTCAATGATGCTTCCCATTGTTTTCAGAACTGGCAAAGTTGCAATGGTTGCCATCCCGGAGAAGCCCGGACAGATGGAATGAATTGGGATTTGATGAACGATGGCGTTGGAAATTCAAAGAATTGTAAGAGTTTGCTTTTTAGTCATGTAACGCCTCCCAGTATGATTTCCGGTATACGGGAAACGGCCGAATGGGCTGTACGCGCTGGCTTTAAGTTTATTCAGTTTTTTGATATTACGGAAGAAGATGCTGCATGTGTGGACGCTTATTTAAAATCACTTCAACCCGTACCTAGTCCGTATTTGGTGAATGGAGAATTATCTGAGCTTGCCAAAGAGGGACGCAAAGTATTTGAAAAACTGAAATGCAGTGAATGTCATTCCGGTCCTTATTTTACCGATATGAAGATGCATCGTATCGGCGAAAATATTGAATTTGAACAAGGATGGGATACTCCGACTTTGCGTGAAGTATGGCGTACAGCTCCTTATCTGTTTAACGGCCGTGCTGCTACAATGGAAGAGGTTTTTGATGTTTATAAACATGGCATTAAGAAGAAAATCTCTAAAAAAGAGATAGATGCTCTTACGGAATATGTAAATTCCTTGTAAAAAAATGAGAATAACATTCAATAAATAACATGAATTATTGCGATAAAATACACTATACAATCTATACGACGGAAAAAGCTTTTTCTTTCGAAGAAATGGTCGATGCATTGTTGGCACAATTACCGAAAGACGAAGCTATTTTCCGACTTGCTTTTTTCGGTATGCCGGCGGATAATGAAGAATATGTTTCGCGTCGGATTTTGTTGAATGAAAAAGTCCGAAAATTTACTGGAGACTGTAATCCTGTGTTAAGTTATGTATCCCAACCTCCTCTAAATGGAGGATTAATAGTAGAAGTGCATAGCTACAGGGCAGAAGATTGCGACAAATTGAGCTATCGACATTTTGGTGACTTCCCTTATGTCCTGTTGGAAAACGGGGATGGACGTTTTCTGTTTGCCGGAGGATTTCATGGTAGTGTTATTAAATCCGGTATCCGCCAGCAATCTGATGAGGTGTTCCGACTCATAGGAGAGGTGATGCGTAGAGAAGAATTTCCGGTAGAGAGTATCATTCGTCAGTGGAATTATCTTGAGCAGATAACGAAGTTCGATGGTCCTGACCAGCATTATCAGATATTTAATAATGCTCGTAGTGATTTTTACAGCCAGACAGAATGGAATAATGGTTATCCGGCTGCGACCGGTATCGGGGCTAATTTAGGAGGTGTTCTGGTAGATATAGATGCGGTTCAGTTTACTTCGTCCCGTTGTTTTGCCACACCGATAGATAATAAACTGCAAGTGGCCGCGCATGCTTATTCTGAGCAAGTATTGGAAATGGCCGGACAGAAAAAAACAACACCGAAGTTCGAGCGGGCCAAAAGTATGACATTCGATAACCGACGACTTGTCTACATTTCCGGGACGGCTGCTATTCGGGGAGAAGAAACGTTGATAGGTGTGGGATTGGAACGACAACTTCATATCACGATGGAAAATATCGCACAGTTGACAGGTAAAGCTAAGCTAAAGATGCTTCGAGTTTACCTGAAAGAAAAGTCTTTTTATGAAGAAGCTCGTGAATTATTAGAAGATTATAAACTGAATATACCCATTTCCTATATGTGGGCGGATGTTTGTCGGGATGAATTGCTGGTTGAGATTGAAGGTATAGCAATCGAATGATCGGTCTCACTCAAAAGAAGAAACGAATATTACTAATTTATATGATAAAATAAAAATGAAAAAAGGACTCAATTTCAAATCGGCTGCCGTGGCAATGCTTTTGTGCTCGATGGTGGCCTGTACCGGAAAAACATCTACTTCGGGAGATGCAACTTGTTGTGCTGCTGCTGGGAAAGGACAATGTACCGAGCAATGTGGCAGTGATTGCGGAAATGAATGTAATAAAAAAACTAACTGTAAAATTAATAAAGAAATGACTTATTCTAAAAAGTACACAAATGCCGATTTCTATAAGGACGGCAAGTTTCAACAAGATGTTGCCATGAAGGCAATGAAAGACATGTTTGATTTTTATGGTGTTCCTTTTACCGAATTTATGGGTAAAGAAATGTGGGTAACAGATTTCGGTCTGGGCGATTTTGAAAATGTAGGTATGGGAGGCGTTTTCTGGATAAACGATGCTGAATATGGTTACTTTGCTCACGCCATCTATTTGTTGCCGGGACAAATGATTCCTGAACATGCGCATGTGAAGACCAAATTCCCTGCTAAACATGAATCATGGATGGTAGAAAAAGGCTGGGTTTATAACTTCTCGGAAATAGGTGATGAAACTCCGAATGCACCGGCTATTCCTGCCAGTCACGGACCGATTAAGAGTAAGAATTTCGCAGTACAGAAAGTCGGTGACATTCTGCGTTTGAAAAAACTTGAGACATTCCATTTTATGATGGCTGGACCGGAAGGTGCTATCGTGGATGAATGGGCTTGTTATCATGATAACGATGGATTACGTTTCACGAACAAGAAAGCTGCGCTTTAATAATAAACAACTCCCATGAATAAATACTTATTAATCGTTTCATTCTTCATTTCTTCCTCTGTTTTGATGCTGGCAGGGCCAAAGCAGAAAAAGGTGGAAACATGGATTGATGCATCGGTTAAAGCTAAATCGGAATTGCGGTCCGAACTTCAGAAAGCGGGAATGCCGGTCATTTCCAAATATATGAAGCATAAAGACAAAGCAGAACCGTTTGTGGTTGACCTGAAAGGTGTTGAGAAGCTTGTACTTATCACATCCGGAGGACCCGATGGCTCTAGCTACGACCATGCTGTATGGGGAAACGCACGCTTGATAGCGGCTGATGGTTCTTCCGTATGGTTGGATGAAATTCCTTACGAATATGGTGTAGCCGGTTGGGGTAGTCCAATGATGAATGTCAATGTTTATGAAAAAGCTTTGCATATTGCTGGAAAGTTGTATCCGCACGGTGTATTCTGTCATGCCGACGGTATGCTGGTTTATCCCGTGGATAATAAATATGTACGTTTCGAAGCAGAAGTAGGCATCGATGATGACTCGCAAACCGGTAGTGTATTCTTTCAGGCCATGAATGTATTTCCTAAAAATATAGGAGATGAGTTGATAGCTAAATATCCGCAAATAAGTCTGCTGAGTGCATCTATGGATGGATTGGAGACTTGGCTGATTACACCGGATGCTTCTGTTGAAAAACAAATAGTGGAAGAAATTGCCGGCAGACTGAAAGACGGTGATTTTTATAAGAAAACCATTATGCAGATAGCATCTGAAAAAGATGTAGATACACAAATCCGTAAATATTTGGAACTGTTCGAACAGATGCAGAGTGTCTATGAGCTTCAAAGTGAACTTGAATGGTTGAATATGGATGCCATTAAACTGGCTTTTGCTGACATGAAAAAGCAGAAGGGGTATGATGTTGCCAAATATGAACCGTTATACAATGAGTTAATACAACTTCATCAGAAAGGTTTTGACGGTATTTACCAGGGAAATGAGCAGGCAATGGGCGATGCTCGTAAGGCTTTGGAAAATAAACGGGCTATTCTGTTAGGTAATCCGTTACTGGATTCGGACAAGGTGGTAGCTGTGCGTTATAAATTGGGCTCTCAAGCTCGCCAGGCGATGGCTCCTGAACTAGGAACGCAGGCTAATAACTGGAGCAACCAAGAGTCGGCACCTCGTGAAGGTTTTGATGCTGAAATCGTGGAACTATCCAATCTGCGTGGTGATATCAACACGCGTCAGGTGTATAAACCGTCTAATGGTTCTTCCATAGCCGACCTCCGTTTGCACTGGGACGGAGATCGCATGATGTTTACTCAGACACAACCGGATAAACGCTGGAATGTATTTGAAGTAAAATTGGACGGAACCGGCTTCAAAAAATTGGTGGAGAACGAGGAACCTGATTTGGAATTTTATGACGGCACTTATCTGCCTGATGGTCGTATTATTGCCAACTCAAACATTGGATACCAGGGAGTTCCCTGTGTAAGTGGCTATGACGCTGTAGGTAATATGATACTTTATACTCCGGAAAAAAAAGACCTGCGCCGTTTGACATTTGACCAGGATGCTAACTGGAATCCTGTTGTTATGAATAATGGTCGCGTGATGTACACTCGCTGGGAGTATACCGACTTGACGCACTACTATTCCCGTATCGTGATGCACATGAATCCGGACGGAACGGAAAATAAAGCTTTGTATGGTAGTGGTTCGATGTTTCCGAACAGTACGTTCGATGTACAACCTTTACCCGGACATTCATCTGCTTTTATCGGCGTTATTTCCGGACACCACGGCATTGCCCGCTCCGGCCGTCTGATTATTTTCGATCCGACAAAAGCACGTAAGGGTACGGCTGGTATGTTGCAAGAGATACCTCATCGCAACCGTCCGGTTGTCGAACTGATAAAAGACGAATTGGTTAATGGTGTATGGCCGCAATTTATAAAACCGACGGCATTAGACGATAAATACTTTCTGGTTGCTGCCAAGCTCGACCCTCAATCTCTTTGGGGATTGTATTTGGTAGATATCTATGATAATGTTACTTGCCTGATGAAAACGGAAGGCGAGGGATATATCAGTCCGATAGCAGTTCGTAAAACGACAACACCGCCGGCAATTCCTGACCGTGTAAAGCTGGGAGATAAAGAAGCGACGGTATTTATCCAGGATATTTATCAGGGCGAGGGTCTTCGCGGTATCCCCCGCGGAACAGTCAAAGAACTTCGTCTGCATGCCTACGAATATGCTTATGTAAAGACTACTTCCGACCATAACTGGCACGGTATCCAAAGTGGTTGGGATATCAAACGTCTACTGGGTACGGTTCCAGTGGAAGAAGACGGTTCTGCTATCTTCAAGATACCGGCTAATACTCCGATATCCATCCAGCCAATCGACAAAGACGGGGTTGCCATCCAATGGATGCGTAGCTGGTTGACCGGTCAGCCGGGTGAGGTCGTATCGTGTATCGGTTGCCATGAAGACCAGAATCAAATACCTATACCCAAACGCGTAATGGCTTCACAAAAAGCTCCCCATGTACTGAAAGCTCCCGAAGGAGGCGTTCGTTCGTTCACTTTCGATTTGGAGATACAGCCTATTCTGGATCGTGCCTGTATCGCTTGTCATAACGGAGAGAAAGCATTCGATTTGCGTGGCGGAAAGAAAGACGAGTTGGGATACGGTACTTCTTACCTGAATTTTCATCCTTATATCCATCGTCAAGGAGGCGAAGGCGATATGGTTGTACTCCATCCATACGAATATCATCCGAACACCAGCGAACTGGTACGTTTACTGAAGAAAGGACACCATAATGTTAAGCTGACGGATGCCGAATGGAAAACACTTTACAACTGGATTGACTATAATGCTCCGGATAAAGGTTATTTCAATGCCAATGTTTTGACGGATTTCCCTTATCAGGGCTTCGACCAGATAGCTCGTCGTAAGGAATTGACGGATAAATATGCGAACGAAGCGGGTGTGGACTGGAAGAAAGAAATTGCCGACTACGCGGACTACTTGAAGTCGAAAGGTCCGATTACTCCGGTTATGCCGGAAAAAGAGCCGCCTGTAAAGGAAAAGTCGCTGAAGGTAAAAGGATGGCCATTCGATGCAACAGCTATCAAAGCTATGTTAGCCGACGAAAAGTCAACTCGTAAAGAGATAGAGCTGGCTCCGGGCATCAAGATGACCTTCGTTCGTATCCCTGCCGGACAGTTCGTCATGGGTAGTTATCACGGACAGAAGGATTGTTATCCTACTTCCAAAGTAAAAATCGACAAAGCTTTCTGGATGGGTGAAATGGAAGTGACCAACGAACAATATCGGGTAATATTCCCTGAACACGACAGTCGCTACGTAGACCAGCAATGGAAAGATCATGTCAACCAAGGTTATCCGGCCAATAAACCGGAGCAGCCGGTTATCCGTGTCAGCTATAACTCCGCAATGGAGTATTGTAAACAGCTAAGCGAAAAGACCGGGTTGAACATTACGCTTCCAACCGAAGCCCAATGGGAATGGGCTTGTCGTGCCGGAAGCGGTGAAGATTTCTGGTATGGCAATCTGAATACGGATTTCGGTAAATACGAGAATTTGGCGGACAAAACGACACTCAAGTTGGCTGTTAGCGGTATCGATCCGCAGCCGATGCCGAAAACTGCATTCTGGTATAAATACTACATCTTCCTGCCGAAAGAGGAGAATGTAGATGACGGAAATCTGGTTCAGACCGGAGAAAAATGTTATCAGGCCAACCCGTTCGGTTTGTATAACATGCACGGGAATGTTGCCGAATGGACCCGTTCGGATTATCTGCCATATCCCTACACGGAAAAGGCGAAAGGAACATCCGAGTACAAAGTGGTTCGCGGTGGTTCGTACATCGAACGTCCGAAATACGCGACAGCTTATACCCGCAAGGCTTATTATCCGTATCAGACCGTGTTCAATGTGGGCTTCCGTGTCATTATTGAAGACGAATGAAAAAAGGAGATATAAATATTATTTATGAATGATAGACAACACTGATGTGGCAAGATTGTCGCAGAGTATTTCACCAATTGATTTATCTGTGTAAATTTGTCGCATCAGTGTAGTCTTTATTCTCCGACTGCCGGGTATGTTTATATTCTCTTTAATAAGAAAACAAATGAAAGCAACTCTCGAAAGATTTATCTCTTCCTTTGTAACGACAATCGTCTTGTTACTCATTTACGCCTTTGGCCTGGCCGTCGCAACTTTCGTCGAAAAGTATCACGGGACAGTAGCTGCCAAAGCGATGATTTATTATTCCCCGCTATTTTTCCTGCTCCAGTTCCTGCTGGTAGTCAATTTTATTGCCGCAACAATCAAACACCAATACCTTCGACGTGGTAAATGGGGACTGATGCTTGTGCATGGTGCATTTATCATTATCCTTCTCGGCGCCCTCACCTCATTCCTTTTCGGCGAAGAAGGCATCTTGCACCTCCGTGAAGGTGAAACGAGCAATCGTATTGCCGTCCGTACTTCCGATAACTCTTATTTTCATACCTTACCCTTTTCCGTAGAACTTGTGAAATTTACTTTAACCCGTTATCCCGGTTCAACCAGTCCTTCGGCTTATGAAAGCGAAGTGTTGGTCCATGTGGACGGCCAGACCCATCGTGAACGGATATATATGAATAACGTATTGGATGTAAAAGGTTACCGTTTCTTCCAGGCTTCGTATGACAAGGACGAACAGGGTACTATTCTTTCCGTCAGCCGTGATTTGGCCGGACGGAGTATAACTTATACAGGCTATCTGCTTTTGGTGATTGGCCTTATTCTAAGTCTCATCGGGAAAGACTCCCGTTTCATGCGTCTGAGTCGTCGGTTGAAAGAACTGCGGGCGGCAACAGGTACAACTGCCATCGTTCTCGTTTTGCTTGCCTTGTCGATGGAAGCAGGAGCGAAAGAAAAGACATCGCCCATGCTGGATGTCATACAGAAGTATCAGATAAATCCGGAGCATGCAGCCCGTTTTGGTGCGCTGCCTATACAATCGAGCAAGGGACGTATGATGCCAATCAACACTTTCTCGTCCGAAGTGCTTCGTAAATTGCATAAGTCTGATAAGATAGGCACACTCAATTCCGACCAGTTCCTTTTGAGCCTTTTGGCGATGCCGGACATGTGGATGCGTGTTCCGTTTATCGCTCTTTCCAACCCCGAACTGGCTAATTATTTCGACCTGACGGATGGCGAATGCGCCTATATCCAGGTAATCGACGCAAACGGTAATTACAAATTGCAACAAAAGTTGGAAGAGGCTTATAATAAAATGCCTGCCCAACGTACTCGTTTCGACAAAGATTTGATGAAACTGGACGAGCAAATCAATATCTTCCATCTGCTCATCAGCCATCAAATGCTAAACCTCTTCCCGAAGGAGGATGACCCGAATCACAAATGGTATGCGCCGGGCGACGATTTGTCCGGCTTCAGCGGCAAAGATTCGATATTCGTTTCTCATATTATGGATTGGTATCTGTCTGAGGTGCAAACTGCTTTAAAAAAGGGAGACTGGAGCAAGGCTGATGAAGTGGCCGGCATGATTTCGACCTATCAACAGGCTAAAAACAAAACACTCGATATTAGTCCCAAACGCATCCAGGCGGAATTAAAATACAACCGGATGGATGTATTTCGCTATTGTAAGATTGGCTATCTGATTTTAGGCGGATTACTGCTTATCTTCTCTTTTATTATGTTGTTCAGTCAACAACGTTGGACAAAGATAACGGCATGGCTGCTGGGAATCGGTATATTGGTGGTATTCCATTTCCACATGTTCGGAATGGGAATACGCTGGTATATCGGAGGCTATGCACCGTGGAGCAATTCGTATGAGATAATGGTTTATGTGGCATGGGCAACGGTACTGGCTGGATTGCTGTTTGTGCGTCGCAGCCGCATTACGTTGGCATTGGCTACGCTGTTCGGAGGCATCATTCTTTTTGTGTCCGGCTTGAATTGGATGGACCCGGAGATTAATCCGCTTGTCCCGGTGCTGAAATCACCGTGGTTGATGTTTCATGTGGCCGTTATCGTGGCGGCTTACGGCTTTTTCGGTATCAGTTGCCTGATTGGTTTGACAAATATGCTGATGATGAGCATCTCCGGAAAGAAAAATGCAGTTATCCTGAAAGCCCGTATCCGGGAATTGAGTATTGTAAACGAAATGTCGTTGCTGGTGGGACTGGCACTGATGACGGTCGGGACATTTCTCGGTGCTGTTTGGGCAAACGAATCGTGGGGACGCTACTGGGGGTGGGACCCGAAAGAGACTTGGGCGCTGATTACAATGGTCGTGTATGCCGTTGTGACACACCTTCACTTGGTGAAACGTTGGAACAATCCGTGGTTGTTCAATTTTACCTCGGTCGTAGCCTTTGCTTCGGTATTGATGACCTTTTTCGGGGTGAATTATTTCCTGAGCGGTATGCATTCGTATGGACAAAACGATAATGTTCACGGGATATTTACATATCTCTATGTCACTTTCGGGGTGGTGATTGTCTTGGCTTGTATTTCCGGAAGGAAATGGAAGAAATTGTGATAAGGGATGCTTTCGTTTGGAAGCAAAAGCATCTCTTAGCTCTTCCCGAGGGTTTTGCCGGAAGACGGAAGATTGAAAACTGAAATAAACAATGAATATTTATAAACTTAAAATTGATTACTTATGAGAACATTTAATCACATCGGTATCGTAACTACCGAAAAGAAAGAAGGCGCTATTTTGAACGAAGGTTTGAATGTCTGGCTGACCGATTACAATCAGAGCCCGAACCGTATCGAATTTCTGAAGTTTGAAGCAGGCAGTTGTCTGCCCGAACTGGTACAAACACAGGGACATATTGCTTACACCGTCCCCTCGATTGAAGAAGAACTGAAAGGCAAAAAGGTTATTTTCGGCCCGGCTCCCTGCGACGAACATTTGACTATCGCGTTTATCGAGGAAGAAGGCATTGCCATCGAGATTATGGAAATTAAATAATAACAAACATAAGGAGGAAAATACCATGTCAGACATTAAAACAAAATTCATAAATAATCCCGAACAAGTGACTCCCGAACTGTTGGAAGGTTATGTATTGGCTTATCCGGACCAGGTGAAATTGGGCGGCGAGAATATTGTAGTCCGTGCGAACCCGAAAAGCGAGGACAAAGTAGCAATCGTTACCTTAGGAGGTTCCGGCCACGAACCGGCTCTAAGCGGCTTTGTAGGCGAAGGAATGCTGGACTGCTCCGTTGTCGGAGATATCTTTGCCGCTCCCGGGGCACAGCGTCTGTTTCAGGCCTTGCAACTGATGAAGCGCGAAGCCGGTATTCTGCTTGTCGTACTGAACCATTCCGGTGATGTGATGAGTGCCAACATGGCCTGCCAACTGGCCGAACGTGTCGGTATCAAAGTCAAGCAAATCCTGACACACGACGACATCAGTGCCGGTATCGGAGCCAACAATGACGACCGTCGCGGCTTGGCCGGTTGCGTCCCCTTGTATAAGATATTGGGAGCTGCCGCCGAAGAGGGCAAATCGCTGGACGAATTGATTGAAATAGGCGAACGTTTTAATAAGCAGTTGGCTACATTGGCCGTTGCCATGCGTTCATGCACACATCCGCAAAACGGAGGAGTCATCACCGACTTGCCGGCCGGTATTATGGAAATCGGCATGGGGCAGCACGGTGAAGGTGGAGGCGGACAGAAACCGCTGGTATCTGCCGACGAAACAGCTGCTGAAATGGTCGACCTGCTCTGCCGGCAACTCCAACCGAAAGAGGGAGACAAGATGATGCTTATCATCAACGGAGTAGGGGCTACTACCCATATGGAGCTGAATATCATCTTCCGGAAAGCCTATATGGAGCTGAAGGAACGTGGTCTGCAGGTCGCTTTCAGCCGTATCCAGGAAATCCTGACCGTACAGGAACAGGCCGGCTTCCAGATGATTATGGCAATCCTCGATGATGACCATATCGATTATTTGAAAAACAAGCGCTCGGATGCTCCGTATTGGACAACTATCGGTAAATAATAACTTCAACGTATGAAAACACTGACTATCGACAATTTCAAAATTATGCTGAACAACGCGCTAAGGCATATTAAAGAGCGCGAAGAGGAATTTTCCAAACTGGATGCAGTCATCGGCGACGGCGATCATGGACAAGCCATCGTGACGGCTATGTCGGCTATTGTCGCGACGGCTCAAAAAGGAACGGAGTTCAAGGCAATGTTGAATGATATGGGATTTGATGTGATGCTTCAGGTGAGCGGTTCGACCAGCACGCTATTGGGAGCCTTTTTCCTCGGCATGAGCGATACAGTTTCGGGAACGGAACTGGATGCCGTTGCTGTAAAAGCCATGTTTGCCGGCGGTCTTGCCAATGTACAAAAGCAGACGAAAGCCGGAAAAGGAGATAAGACCATGATGGATGCGCTTATCCCGGCAGTCGAAGCTATCGAAAACAGCGACTCCGCCGACATCAAGGAAATTCTTGAAGCCGGAGCAAAAGCCGCTCTCGACGGCACTGCCGCTACAGTCGATATGAAAGCAAATTTCGGCCGTGCCCGTAATTATGGAGAGCGTTCCATCGGTTATGCCGATAGTGGAGCCTCTTCCTGGAGTTGTATGTTTGCGGCATTTGCAGAGGCTTTATAAGAGTAGGATCAAATAACTTTAAAAGAAAGGAATAGAATTATGCCAGATATGGATGGTTTTAGGGAAGCAAACAGTTTCGGATTCGGCCAAGCTTCTCTATCAGATAATTTTCATGTGAAAGGTGCTTCAAATATGCCTTGGGGAATGAAGGACCGCCTCTCCCGTATTTTTAACCCGAAGACAGGCCGTGCCGTTATGCTGGCTTTCGACCATGGTTTCATCATGGGGCCTACATCCGGGTTGGAGCGTATAGACCTGACTATCGTTCCCCTGACACAGTATGCCGATTGCTTGATGTGTACACGGGGTATCCTGCAAACGTCAATCCCGGCTAATGTCAACAAGCCGATTTGCCTCCGTTCGGATGCCGGTTCTACAATTTTGACTGAACTGAACCGCAATCTGTTGATTGATGTGGAAGATGCTATCCGCTTTAATGCTTCGGCTATGGCTGTAATGTTCTCTGCCGGTGACGGTGAACAGGAAGCTATCACGGCTGCCAATTTGGTGAAGGCTGTCGACTTGGGCAACCGCTATGGTATCCCGGTTATGGGTGTGACTGCCGTCGGAAAACAAATGGCACGCGATGCCCGCTATTTTGCATTGGCTTCCCGTGTTTGTGCCGAAAATGGAGCTTCTATCGTCAAGACTTATTATTGCGACGGTTTTGAAAAAGTAGCAGCCTCCTGTCCGGTTCCCGTTGTCATTGCCGGAGGAAAGAAACTTCCTGAAAAGGAAGCGCTCGAACTTTGCTACAATGCTATCAACGACGGTGCTGCCGGAGTCGATATGGGACGTAACGTTTTCCAGAGTGACTCTCCTGCTGCCATGATACAAGCTGTTCATGCCGTAGTCCACGAAGGATTAACGCCCGAACAAGGGTTTGAGTTATATCAATCATTACTTCACTCTTAAAACAGTAAATAGTTCAAGGCTGCCCGGCCTTGAACTATTTAATTAAGCCCACAGGACAAATCATATACATAAATCAATTATTATGAAGAAAATAATAACTTTCTTTTGCTCTGTTTTACTCCTTTCTTCGCTTACCTCATGTCAGCAAAAAGCCATGAAACTGTTATTGGGTGGTTCCGGATGGAATAAAATCGTGATTATCGATAAGAAAACAAAACAAATAGAATGGGAGCATCCTCTTGAGAAAGGCTGGGAATGCAATTCTGTAGCTGCAACACCCGACGGCAACATCCTTTTCTCCTATGCTCGGGGGGCTAAAGTCATCACCCGCGAACACAAGGAAGTCTGGGATATTCCAGCTCCCGATAATGGTGAAATGCAGACTGCACGTGTCTTGCCCGATGGCAATTATCTATTAGCCTGGTGCGGTCATCCGGCTGTTATTATGGAAGTCAGCCCCAAAGGAGATATCCTCTCCCGAACAGAATATGAGACCGGTATTCTCAACACGCATTCCCAATTCCGTCAGGTCAACAAGAATAAACGCGGTAACTATTTAATACCTCTTTTTGCAACTTCCGATATTCGTGAAGTAACTCCCCAAGGTGAACTCGTAAACACGACAATAACAGAAGGCACTCCTTTCAGTACATTCGCTTTGAGTAACGGCAATTACTGGGTGGCATGTGGTGATGGTCACTCTTTAATGGAAATGAATCTGGATAGTGGTGAAATTGTACGTCGTTATGGTGAAAACGATATTAAGAACGCTCGTCTTTTCTTTGTTGCCCAATTGCTACCCTCGTATGGCGATGGACTATATGTCTGTAACTGGCAAGGGCACGATAAAAGTGCTATAGAAGCCAACAGCCCTCAACTTCTTGAATTAGATGGTATGGGACGTATGGTCTGGAGCATTAACAATAATGAAACTTTTGGCATGATATCTTCAATCAGCATAATTGAATAATAGTAGTATATGCCATTTCTTTTACTCGGGGAATTCATTATATTTGCAACATTCTCCCGGACTATCCGGTTCTTTTATAAATTATATTTATTATGGATAATCGTTTCTTAGGCCTTATAGAGAAAAGCATCAAAGAACATTGGGATTTGCCAGCGTTCTCAGATTATAACGGACATACATACCATTATAAAGATGTGGCCCGCCGGATAGAGAAGTTTCATATCATTTTGGAACATGCAGGCATCAAACCGGGTGATAAAGTAGCTCTTGTCGGACGTAATTCGTCTAATTGGGCTATCTGTTTTTTCGGCATATTAGCTTACGGAGCTGTGGCAGTGCCTATTTTACATGATTTCAAACCGGACAACATTCATCATATCGTCAACCATTCGGAAGCGAAAGCTGTTCTGGCAGGTTCCAGCAACTGGGAAAATATGAATGAAAAGAAAATGCCGGATGTCCGTCTATTCATGATGTTGGATGATTTCTCCATCATCGACAGTAAAAGTAAAGATGTCTATTCTGTACGTGAGCGTATAAATGAATATTTCGGAAAGAAATATCCCCGTTCCTTTACAGCCAACGATGTGAAATATCATGTAGAGAAGCCGGAAGAATTGGCTGTTTTGAATTATACATCCGGTACGACCAGTTTTTCAAAAGGTGTGATGATACCCTACCGTAGCTTGTGGAGTAATACGCAATTTGCTTACGATAATCTCCCATTCATACATCCGGGAGATAATTTTGTCTGTATGTTGCCGATGGCGCATATGTATGGTTTAGCTTTCGAAGTACTTAACGGAGTTAATAAGGGTTGTCATATACATTTTCTGACCCGCACCCCCAGTCCGAAGATTATAGCAGAGGCCTTTGCCACAGTAAAACCGGCACTTATCCTCGCAGTTCCGCTTATTATTGAGAAAATTATCAAGAATAAGGTATTCCCGGAGTTGGAAAAGCCGTTGATTAAATTATTATTGAAAGTCCCCTATGTCGACCAGAAAGTCCGGAATACGATTGCTCAAAAACTAGACGCCTCATTTGGAGGTAATTTTGGTGAGATTGTTATTGGAGGAGCTGCTATTAATAAGGAGGTGGAAACTTTCCTGAAATCCATCAATTTCCGTTACACGATTGGATATGGCATGACCGAATGCGGCCCGTTGGTATCGTATGCCCAGTGGGATGTATTCAAGCAGGGTTCTGTAGGGCGTGTAGTCGACCGGATGGAAATCCGTATTGACTCGGACGATCCGGAACATGAAGTCGGTGAAATACTTGTTCGTGGTATGAATGTAATGTTGGGTTACTATAAAAATCCGGAAGCAACCCAAGCGGTCATGATGCCGGATGGTTGGTTACGTACAGGTGACTTAGGGACAATGGATGCCGACGGTTCTCTCTATATTCGAGGCCGAAGTAAAAGTATGATATTGAGTTCGAACGGACAAAATATTTACCCGGAAGAGATAGAAGACCGTTTGAACAATATGCTTTATGTTGCAGAGTCGCTAGTTATTTCACAAAACGGAAAACTAATAGCTCTTATCTATCCAGACTGGGAACAGGTCGATAAAGCCGGTATCCAACACTCCGAGATAGAAGCTCTCATGCAACAAAACATCGACCAACTGAATACTGAAATGCCCGGCTACAGCAAGGTGACTTGCTTCAAATTGTATCAGGAAGAGTTTGAGAAAACACCGAAGCGGAGCATCAAACGTTATTTGTACCAACCAGCCGAAGAGAATTAGGATTTCTATATCTTTTTCTTCAATGTAAAGAAGAAAGTCATGCCTTTGCCCGGACTACTCTTGGCAGATATCTGTCCTTTATGGAAATTGACACCATTCTTTACAATAGATAGCCCTAATCCTGTTCCGCCAACTTTACGGCTTCGGCCTTTGTCTACCCGGTAGAAACGTTCGAAGATACGATTGATATGTTCTTCCGAAATGCCTACACCATTGTCTGAAAAGCTGAAATAATAATATTTCGGGTCCTCTTTGTAACAATTGACGGTGATTTTTATTCCTTCGCCGGCATATGCAATCGTATTGTCGTACAAGTTCCGGAAGATGGAGTAAAGCAATGAATAATTGCCATATATTGTTGGATTACCCGGTAGTATTATTTCCGAAGAAATCTTTTTTTCTTCCATATCTTTGGAACATTCTTTTTCTATTTCACCGATTAATTTGGGAATATTGACTTCAGCCAAATCAAACATTTCCGAAGCTTCGTCAAGACGGTTCAAGACAGAAATATCGCGTAGCAAACCGGTTAGGCGCGTACTCTGTGAATAACAACGTTCGAGGAAGAACTGTCGTTTTTCATCCGTTAGTTCCGGATTGCTGATGATAGTTTCCAAATATCCTTGTATACTGCTTACGGGGGTTTTTAATTCATGTGCTACATTTTGAGTCAGTTGACGTTTCATCCGGCTTTCTTCTTCCTGACGGGAAATATCATTAATGGATATCTCGTAACTGTTATCGAGAAAGAGAATACATTCTATCAGGAATATTTTACCGTTTTTATCAACTGTAACCGATTCGCGCAGTACTTTTCGTTTCCGGTTGCTATTCGGAATGTTTTTATTCAGAAACAGACGGATAGGTTCAAGTTCTTTTACCTCCATTACATCTTCAGATTGACGGATTTGATTATCTGATATAACATTTACAAACTGAACAAAAAGAATATTCGACAGTATTTCCCGCCCTTCGGCTGTGAACATGGCAAAACCTTCTTTAGCATATTGAAAATGCTTTATCAGTTTTTCGCGTTCCATAGAGAGTTCGTCTTTTGCTTTTCGCTGACGATGATAAAGGGTCACAATATTTTTGGATATGTCGCCTAATTCGTCATTTGGAAAAACATATTCGTTTTGCGGAATACGGTCGTTTTCTACATTCAAGGCAAAATCGCGTAATTTAGAAATGGTCCGTCCGATACTGAACGTAAATCGGGAGAGGACAAAAAAGAAAATCAACGTCATCAAAGCCATGAAATATATAAAATCCTTGTTGATAGTCAATACACGTTGTGTATAGGGGTCCCAAGGGAGAGACGAACGATAAATATACCCCCCGATGTTCGTTGCCGAATAAAAATATCTTTTCCCTGTGGAACCGGAAGAACGGATAGCAAATCCTTCATTATATAATCGGGCTTTGCGTACCTCGCTACGGTCGTTATGGTTGTTGAATTCTTCGATGCCGCTATTATCAAACAAAACCTTGCCACTCGGGTCGATAATAGTGACACGTAAATCTTTTTGAGGAATATCCTCAATAAACTGATTGACAACTTTATTGATATCATTTGTTTGTTGGGTGCGACGGAAAAGTTGGTAATTGTAATTACCCAATACATTATTCAGTTTGTCTTGGGCGAACTCCCGTTCCCGTTGATACTGGAACAATAGGAAACAGACCGTAAATCCCAGAAACATTGCAAAAATCGACCAGAAGAGTCGTTGACTGAACGGTATACGATTCCTATTTTCAGCTTCTACCTTAACCATTCTCTTATTTGTCTGTTAGCTTTCAAAACAATAACCGAATCCCAAGCGAGTTACAATATTCTTTCCATATACGCCAATCTTTTTACGTAACCGGGTGATGTTGACATCTATTGTACGGTCCAGCACATAGACCTCGTCTTTCCATATACGCGACAGGATTTCTTCGCGTGAAAATACGTTCCCTTTGTTTTCGAGTAAAAGTTTCAGTATTTCAAATTCTTTTTTAGTAAGAGGAACCTCTTTACCATCGACTGAAGCTTTAATGCGTTTTGTATCCAACGATAATGTCTCATACACCAGCAAATCGTTTTCCGCATTTTTTTCTTTATCGGTAGTTCTTCTTAATACAGCCTTCACGCGTGCAACAACCTGGCGGATAGAAAATGGTTTTGATATATAATCGTCGGCACCCAGATTGAAACCGGTCAGCATGTCATTTTCTGTATCTTTAGCAGTCAGGAAAATAATCGGAATGTTGGCCGTGTCTTCGCTTTTCCGTAATATACTGGCCATTTTGAAACCGGATATTTCACCCATCATCACATCCAACAACAATAATTGATAAGAGGGGATATTCATTTTCAGGGCTTCTTCGGCACTAAATGCAGTATCTACTTCGTAACCTTCTATTTCAAGATTGAATTTAAGTATTTCACATAAATCCTCTTCATCGTCAACTACTAATATCTTAGGTACATCCATAACTTTTTTCCCAAAATTATCCATTACAAATATAATTATTTTCGGCAAAGGACGCCGATTCTTATTTCACTTTCGTGAAATATATATTACAATAGTGTTAAGATTTGCGAATATACCCGATTTATTGTATTTTCGTTTTCTGATTAAAGACGTTGTGTATGAATAGTTGTACGAAAAGAGAGATGATTGTTGGTCTTATTTGTATAGGCCTGTACTGTATGATATCTTGTACTCCGAAGGAAAAGAGAGCAGGAATGAATGATAAAGAGTTGTTAGGCAAGCAAATATTTTTTGATGAAACCTTGTCTGAACCTATGGGTGAATCGTGTGCGATATGCCACACACCGGAAAAAGGATTTGCGGATAAATACTCGCGCATCACCTCGGAAGGAGCTGTAAAAGGACGGTTCAGCAACCGGAATTCCATGACCTGCTCATATGCAGCATACGTTCCGGCATTGTATTATGATGAAGAAGAAGAGACTTTTGTAGGTGGGCTTTTCTGGGACGGACGTGTCAATTCGTTGGAAGAACAGGCAGCACAGCCTTTTGTGAACCCTTTAGAGATGGGAAACGAGAGCAATGAAAGGGTTGTGGAGAAAATCCGGAAAGCTGCTTATTATCCGGAGTTGATAAAAATATACGGTGAAACTACTTCTACCGATTCTATATTTTCTTATGTGCTTGATGCTTTAGCAACTTATGAACGTTCAGTGGAAGTCAATCCTTTTACATCCAAATATGATGCTTGGGAAGATGGCAAATATAAGTTCACTAAACAGGAAAAGGAAGGCTTGAAACTATTTAAAGAAAAAGGACTTTGTGCCGAATGCCATATTTTAGAGAAAGACGAACGGGCAGGACGCGTTTTGTTTACCGACCATACATACGATAATTTAGGTATTCCGTCTAATCCGGAGAATCCATATTTCAATGTACAACCACCTTATAATACATGTGGGCGTGATACTATGGATATGGGATTAGGGGCCTTTTTGCAAGATAGTGCCGAATATGGTAAATTCCGTGTACCGACTTTACGAAATATCGTTTTGACTGCTCCTTACGGGCATAACGGTTATTTCAAGACACTTGAAGAAATAGTCCATTTCTATAATGTCCGGGATGTGGAAGATTATCCGGCTCCCGAATATGCTGAAACAGTCAACAAAGACGAATTAGGTAATTTGAAACTTTCAGAACAAGAAGAAGCTGCCATCGTCGCTTTCCTACATACCTTAACAGACGGGTATCTGCCGGATTAATGTTTTTTTGTTTACATTTGCTGTCAGTTAATTTTAAATGTGAAAAAGATGAAGAGTTTAAGGTTGTTTTTCCTTACTGGTTTTGTTGTTGTTGCTTGTTCTTTGCAAGCGGCAGTTGTCGATACATTGGCAGTCTACAGTAATGCAATGAAGAAAAATGTACAAGTGGTAGTAGTTTCGCCACAAAATACCCAATCGTCAAAAAAGCCTGTCATTTATTTGTTGAATGGTTACAGTGGCGATGCGAAAAGTTGGATTTCCATGAAGCCGGAACTAAAAGAGATAGCGGACCGTGAAGACCTGATGTTCGTTTGTCCGGATGGTAATAACAGCTGGTATTGGGACAGTCCGAAAGATCCGTCTTTCCGCTATGAAACATTCGTTTCCAATGAATTGATACAATATATAGATGCTAAATATCCGACAGTGAAAGACCGTAAAGCGCGTGCTATCACAGGATTAAGTATGGGGGGACATGGCGCTATGTGGTTGGCTTTCCGTCATAAAGATGTATTTGGTGCAGCCGGCAGTACAAGCGGAGGTTTGGATATTCGTCCTTTTCCTAACAACTGGGAAATGAGTAAACTATTGGGAGCTGAAAATGAAAATCAGGAGATTTGGGATAAACATACCGCTATAAACCAGATAGACCGCGTCAAAAACGGCGAATTGGCTTTAATCATAGACTGTGGTTATAGCGACTTCTTTTTTGAAGTGAATAACGATTTCCATGAAAAATTATTGAAATATAAAATAGACCACGATTTCCTGGTACGTCCCGGAGGCCATGATGGCAATTATTGGAGAAATTCCATAGACTATCAAATACTTTTCTTTAAGAATTTCTTTAATAAGAAGTAATCCGAAGCGTATGTGTATGCTTGTGGGCTTTTAATAGTGCCACCCTAGTGGCACTGGAGTGCCATGCCGACGGCACTGCTGTGCCACTAAGATGGCACTGAACTTCCCCGTGTATGTTAACGTTTTTTTATCCCAGTCACATAATCTCCTATCGGGAGTGTGCAAGTTTTACAGGTTACAAACTTACATTTATTTTTTGGTACAACCGGTATTCACACGGGGAGCTTCCTGTTATTCTTTTGAATAGTGAACTAAAGTATTGTGTAGATGAGAAACCCAGTTCCTTTGCAATCATGCCGATTGTCTTGTCTGTTTCCCGCAACCACTTTCGAGCTATTTCTATACGTTTGAACTGCATATACTCATATATGGTCTTGCCTGTTTCATGTTTGAATAAGTTTTCCAGATAGGCAGGAGAGAGTTGGAGCTGATGTGCGCATTGTTTAGTAGTTGGAAGACCTGTAAGGCAGGTTTGATTTGCTATAAAGAAACGATCTGCTATACATCCTGTTTTTTCTATTATCTTTTTATTCGCCTCACAGCGTGTAATGAACTGACGGGTATAGAAACGGGTACAATAATCCAGAAGCAATTCAATCTGTTTTGATATTAATGTTTTGCTATACTCATCTATGGAGTGATGAAGTTCATCACTGATATTTTCAAAAGATTGACAGATAATCCTTTTTTCACGTAATGAAATATGTAATGCTTCTTCTTTCCGGTAATAAAAGAAAGTATACTGTCCGATATTCTGTCCAAGTGGCGTGTTGATAATAAATTCGGGATGGAATGTCAGTAGCCATCCTTTGATATTGAACATTTCATGTTTTTCTCCTATCTCAATCGTTTCGCCCGGCGAAAGGAAAAGAAGAGTCCCGTCCGAGAAATCATAATCTTTGCGTCCATGGAGAAAACAATCACATGTGTGTTCCTCCAACAATACAGCATAAAATCCGAGTTTAAGATGACGTTGTTGTTGCCACCCGGCTTTAGATAAGTCGATAATGCTTACCAGGGGATGAAAGGTTTTCTCCCCCAGAAAGCAATTACATTGGTGGACTGTTTCTAAATTCAAAATATTTTTTCCCATCTTATTATACACTGTCGTGTTTTTTATTATTGGGTTTATTTCTTTATGCTTGTAATTTTCTATATTCGTTTGGAGTATAGCCTACATTTTTCTTAAATAGACGGCTAAAATGTTGGGAATATTGGAACCCAAGATCGTAAGCAATCTGACTGACAGTCTTATTTGTGCCCAGTATCCATTCCTTAGCCAAACCAAGGATTTTGTTCTGGATATATTCCTGTGCCGTTTTTCCCGTCTCTTTTTTTATCAAGTCGCCGAAATAGTTGGGTGACAAACATATCTTATCCGCAAAATATTTGACTGTAGGCAAGCCTTTTTGTCCCGGAAGATCACTTAGCAGGTATTCGTCCAACAATTGTTCAAATTTTACCAATACATCCTTATTTACCTCCGAACGGGTGGTAAACTGTCGTTCGTAAAAGCGCATGCAATAGTCAAGAAGCAATTCGATATTCATACATATCAGGCGTTTGCTGTGTTTGTCGATAGCATGTTCCAGTTCTATCTGGATTTTATCAAGGCAATCCATAACGATTCCTTTCTCCTGTTCTGAAAGGTGAAGAGCTTCAGTGGATTCATACGAAAAAAAGGAATATCGTTTGATGTCCCGTCCCAAAGCTGTTCCGCGAATCAGGTCGGGATGGAATAAAATTCCACGTGCAGTTAATTTCGTATTTTTCTTTCTTTCAGTAGTCACGATTTGTCCGGGGGCAAAACCTACCACGGTTCCTTCCTGATAATCATAATTTTGTCGTCCATACCGGATATCACCACATTTTGTCTCTTTTAAAAAAAGAGCATATATACCATAATTAATACGGTGATGAGGGGTGAACAATGTTGCTTTTGATAAGTCAACGACACTTACCAAAGGATGTAAAGTTTCCAGCCCGAACAATTTGTTATACTGGTCTACAGCATCTAATTTTATAACCTCTTCCATATCGCTTCATTTATTAATTTGTTTCAAAGATAAATAATCTAACAATAGAAACTTCATGGCTTTAGGTGAAAACCGTAATAGAGTTACAAACATCCGTAATTTGTATACACGACCACGTTTGTCTCCAAGGTACTTTTGCTATCGAATAATAATTTAAAAATTAAACGATAGTGAATTGCAGGAATCAGATTTTAATAATCATTGCCATGTCGTTGGTATTTTTCGGCATAGGTAGTATAAATGCGCAGAAAATGAAAACAGAAGTACCTAAAATTAGTGAATTCTCGGTTGGAAATGATGTGGAACATTGGCATGGAGCTGCACCCGACAGCTGGTTTTCGCATATTGCTGTAGAATGTAATCCGCAGAATAATAAGAATACTTGGTTGGAACGGGTTAGTGATGAAGATTATGCCCAAGCTGTGGCGCAGGATGTATGATTATCAAGTTTGGGATAAAAACAAATTTGCAGACTTCAAAGATTCTTATCCACGAATTTCCGAGTATAAGTGGCTGAAATGTTAGGTATTACAGATTATTTTCCTATTTTTACAGATGTATTTAGGCCTGATTTTCGGAAAAATACCTAATCATATCCGGAAAAATAATAAATATGGAATCATAGTACAACAAAGAAAACAATGGATATAAAGAATCTGAGTCCGGTCGGACAGCAAGAACGTTATATTATTCTGGATGCTTTGCGGGGGCTTGCCTTGTTCGGAATTTGCTTGGCAAACTTTCCCGAATTTTCCCTTTATACCTTTTTGAAAAGCGAGGTGGTAAGCAATATGCCTACGGCAGGGATTGACCGGATTATCCGGTATTTGCAGTATATATTTATAGACGGCAAGTTCTATACCCTGTTTTCTCTGTTGTTCGGTATCGGTTTTTCGATTATTCTCTCGAATGCGGTGCGGAAGCAGGCTGACGGTTTTCGCGTTTTTTATCGACGGATGGGTATTTTGCTAGTTATCGGCTTTGTGCATCTGATGTTTCTTTGGAGTGGCGATATCCTGATGCTTTATGCACTGGCCGGATTGTTCCTGCCGTTGTTCCGGAATATGTCTGATAGGGGATTGCTGGTGAGTGCGGCTGTATTGTTGTTGTTGCCGATAGGGATAGATATTTTTATTTCCTTGTCCGGTGTTAGTCCTTCCGCACCGGTTATTCGGATGCAACAATATTATTGCGTGAAGTATGGCATCACTGACGATAATTTCGGCTATTGGTTAAAAATGGGGAATAGTTATACCGAAGTGTTTCAATTTCTGGTACAGGGTGCATTTGTCAGAATGCAGGAATTTATAGACGGCAATCGTTTTTTCAAAGTAATGGGATTATTCTTGCTGGGGTTTTATATTGGCAGAAACCGCTTGTTTGCCGGGCTCAATGAACATAGGTCCTTGCTGAAACGAGTATTTTTGTATGGCTGTTTTGTCGGTTTGCCTTTCTCTCTGCTATATGCTTGGAGTGCAATGAACGTTCACCCTTGGGGATTGGCAGGGCATTCCGTTTTCTATACGTTCAGTGTGTTTCCGATGGGGCTGGCCTATATGAGTGGCATTTGCCTGCTGTATCTTCGTATGGGTGAAAACTGTTTTTTCCGGGCGTTGGCAGCTCCGGGACGGATGGCGCTGACAAATTATATCGGACAGTCTGTCTGGGGGATAGTCATTTTTTATGGTATTGGTTTTGGATTAGGGGCTAATACAGGGCTTGTTTATGTTCTGTTGATTGCGACCGTCGTATATTTTGTTGAAATGCTCTTCAGCTATTTTTGGCTGTCTTATTTCCGGTTTGGTCCGTTGGAATGGATTTGGCGCATGCTGACTTATGGAAAACGGCTTAAACTTTTAAAATGAAAATGAAATAAATATTAAAATAAAGTAATTGAATTATGGAACAGATTAAAAACAGGGAATACGGAGGCGAACGTCCTTTGTTTGCGACACGTGACTTACTACTGGAAGATGTAACCATTCATGCGGGTGAGTCCGCGTTGAAGGAATGTAGTAACATTATTGCCGTAAACTGTCGTTTTGAAGGCAAGTATCCTTTCTGGCATACCGATGGTTTTATCATAAAAAACTGTTTCTTTACGGAGGGAGCGCGTGCTGCTTTGTGGTATTCTAAGGATTTACTGATGACGGATACAGTGGTGGAAGCTCCGAAAATGTTTCGCGAAATGGATGGGATTAAATTGGAAAACGTACAGTTACCTAACGCTTTGGAAACTTTCTGGAATTGCCGTAATGTGGAACTGAAAAATGTACGGATAGAAAAAGCGGACTATGTCTTTATGAATGGAGAAAATATCCGCATTGAAAACTATCGTCAGGATGGCAATTATTCATTTCAGTACTGTAAAAATGTGGAAATCCGCAATGCGATTATCAATTCGAAAGATGCTTTCTGGAATACTGAAAATGTAACGGTATATGACTCGGAACTGAATGGTGAATACCTGGGGTGGCATTCCCATAACCTGCGCTTAGTGAATTGTAAGATTTCGGGTACGCAATCCCTTTGTTATGCCCACGACTTGGTGATGGAAAATTGTACAATGGCCGACGATGCTGACTTATGTTTCGAATACAGTAGCGTGCAGGCTACTATTAATAGTCCCGTGCATAGTGTGAAAAATCCGCGCACGGGAAGTATTACAGCCGAAAGCTACGGCAAGATTATCCTCGATGAGCATATCAAAGAACCGGGTAATTGTGAATTGAAGTTGTGGGATAACCAAACTTGTTTCAACCAATGAAATACAATTTTGATGAAATAATACCCCGTCGCGGAACCAATTCTTATAAATGGGATTCTGCAAAAGAGGAGGAGGTTCTGCCCATGTGGGTAGCCGATATGGATTTCCGTACGGCTCCTCCTGTGATTGAGGCGTTGCGTAAACGGGTGGAACACGGTATTTTCGGTTATACGAGAGTGCCGCCTGCTTATTATGAGGCTGTGGTAGACTGGTTTTCTCACCGGCATAGCTGGCAGATAGAACCGGACTGGATTCTCTATACTTCAGGGGTCGTTCCGGCCCTGTCGGCTGTAATCAAAGCGTTGACTGTTCCGGGCGATTGCATATTGGTGCAGACGCCCGTATATAATTGTTTTTTCTCTTCCATCCGTAATAATGGCTGCGAAATTGTCTCGAATCCACTCCTTTACGGGAATGATACGTATCAGATTGATTTTGATGATTTGGAAAGGAAGGTCGCCGACCCAAAGGTCAAACTATTATTGTTGTGTAATCCGCATAATCCGGCAGGGAGGGTATGGACACGACCGGAGCTGGTCCGTATCGGAGAGATTTGCTTACAAAACAATGTAAGGGTGATAGCAGACGAAATCCATTGCGAGCTGGTTTATCCGGGACATACTTATATCCCTTTTGCTTCAATATCGGACGAATTCCTGGCAAATTCGGTAACCTGTATATCTCCGAGTAAGGCATTCAATTTGGCGGGACTGCAGATTGCCAATATCGTATCTGTAGATGAGGAGGTACGTAAGAAAATAGACAGAGCCATAAATATCAATGAAGTATGTGATGTGAATCCGTTTGGTGTCGAGGCTTTAATGGCAGCTTACAAGGAGGGAGAGGAATGGTTGGAAGAGTTGAAACATTATCTTTTGCATAATTATAACTATTTGCGGATTTATTTTCAGGAACATCTTCCTCACCTGACTGTAACCCTGCTGGAAGGTACTTATTTAGTCTGGGTGGATTGCAGGGCTTTGCAACAATCTTCCGAAGAGATTGCCGGCAGGCTACTGGAAAAGGAAAAGTTGTGGGTAAATGAAGGAAGCCTGTATGGTGAGGCGGGCGAGGGGTTTATCCGCATCAATATAGCCTGTCCACGTGAATTGTTGAAAGAAGGTTTGGACAGGTTGAGACGGGCTTTGAAGAGATAATATCGAATTTCTCTGTTCAATATTTCCTTTTTCGGGAAAGGAAACATGCTTTCTCCGATTTTCTCCCGTGCGATTTTGGTTTATATGAATGATGAAATAGATTTATACAATTGTTGAAATGTAAGTAGACATATGTGCTTTTTACTTTCCATATATGTTGAAAGTAAAAATGCTTAGTACGAAAATAGAAGAAGATAGGTTGGTTTTGGAAATATCAAAGGTGATATTTTTGAGGAGTATTGATTTCTTTTTATTTGGCTTCCTCCTTTTTAATTTGTATACTTGTATCCTGAAACAAAGAATACAGGTATAGAAATTAAAAAGAAATAGTATGTCCGTAAAAATGTATATCGAGTCCAATAAGGACCGTTTCATAGAAGAACTGTTTTCGCTCATTCGTATCCCGTCGGTGAGCGCCAAACAGGAGAATAAGCAGGATATGGCAGCTTGTGCCGCACGTTGGGTAGAGCTGCTTTTAGCTTCAGGTGCTGATAAAGCGGAGGTTATGCCGACAGCCGGCAATCCGGTTGTTTATGGGGAAAAGATACTTTCACCTGAAGCAAAGACGGTGCTTGTTTATGCCCATTATGATGTAATGCCGGCCGAACCGCTCGAGCTTTGGAAAAGTAAGCCTTTCGAACCGGAAATACGGGAGGGGCGTATCTGGGCACGTGGTGCCGATGATGATAAGGGACAGGCCATGATGCAGGTGAAGGGTTTCGAAACGGCTCTTAAGCAGGAGTTGCTGGGCTGTAATGTGAAATTTATTTTTGAAGGTGAAGAGGAAATTGGTTCTACGAATCTGGAAGCTTTTTGTCTTGCTCATAAGGATTTGTTGAAGGCGGATGTAATAGTCGTATCCGATACCAGTATGGTGAGTGCCGAAACACCCTCGCTGACTACCGGACTTCGGGGGCTTGCTTACTGGGAGTTGGAAGTGACGGGACCAAACCGCGATTTGCATTCGGGCCATTTTGGCGGGGCTGTAGCGAATCCTGTAAATATCCTTTGTAAATTAATGGCTGACATTACGGATGACGACGGGCGTATTACCATTCCTGGCTTTTATGAGGATGTCGAGGTCGTTTCGAAAGCAGAACGTGAAATGATTGCCAGGATTCCTTTCGACGAGGAGAAATACAAAGCAGCTATCGGGGTTGATGAATTATTCGGTGAAAAGGGGTATTCCACACTGGAACGCAACAGTTGCCGTCCATCGTTTGATATATGCGGTATCTGGGGCGGTTATACAGGAGAAGGGAGTAAAACGGTCTTGCCTTCCAAAGCTTATGCAAAAGTTTCCTGTCGATTGGTTCCGCATCAGAATCACGCTAAAATATCAAAATTGTTCGAGGATTATATAACATCAGTGGCGCCTGCTTCTGTAAAGGTGAAGGTTACGCCCAGCCACGGTGGCGAAGGTTATGTTTGCCCGATAGATATGCCGGCTTATCGGGCGGCGGAAGAGGCTGTGGAAGTGGCTTTCGGAAAGAAACCGCTTGCTGTGCGCAGGGGAGGAAGTATCCCCATTATTTCCACATTCGAGCAAGTATTGGGGATTAAGACGGTATTAATGGGATTTGGACTTGAACAAAATGCAATCCATTCGCCAAATGAAAGCTGTATGCTCGATTTCTTTTATAAAGGAATAGAATCGGTTGCTGAATTTTATAGACGATACAAATAATATGAATAATGAAATAATAGCCCGTGCGCTTGCTAATACGGGTATTGAGAAGTTGAATGAGATGCAGCAAGCTGTGCTGGATGCCGGAACAACGAAGGATATGTTGTTATTGAGTCCGACCGGTTCCGGGAAAACGCTTGCATTTCTTTTGCCGCTGTTGACAACACTTACGCCCGGAGAGGAACGAATACAAGCTTTGATTATCGCTCCTTCCCGCGAGTTAGCCTTGCAGATAGAGACGGTGTTCCGTTCGCTGGGAGCCGGCTATAAAGTGTATTGTTGTTATGGCGGACATCCTATACGTATGGAAAAGAAGAGTCTGGAGTATCCGCCAGCTGTTCTGATAGGAACACCCGGCCGTATTGTCGACCATCTGGATAGAGGGACAATCGATTTGGATACTGTTCGTACATTGATTTTAGATGAGTTCGACAAATCCCTTGAATTAGGTTTTCTGAAAGAAATGAAGGAGATACTTTCTCATCTTCCGGGGGTACGGCGTCGTGTGTTGACTTCCGCTACTGCCGCAGTCGATATTCCCGATTTCATCGGTATGGCGGCTCCTGTACGATTGTCGTTTCTGAAAGATGTAAAAGAAGCGAAAGGTTTGACATTGCGTATTGTAAAGTCGCCGGTGAAAGATAAATTGGAAACGTTATATAAATTGTTGGGCGAACTGAATGGTGAGTCTGCTTTGATTTTTTGCAATTTCCGTGAAACGGTGGAACGGGTAAGTAGTTATCTGACAGAGATGGGAGTGGACAATGAATATTTTCATGGAGGAATGGAGCAGCCTGAACGTGAACGGGCTTTATCCCATTTTCGAAATGGGAGTGCCACTGTTTTTATTTCGACCGATTTAGCCTCTCGTGGGCTTGATATTCCGGAAGTGCAGCATGTCATTCATTATCATTTGCCGGTGAATGAGGAGGCGTATGTTCATCGAAACGGACGTACAGCCCGTATGAATGCAGAGGGAAATGCTTTCTTGATATTGAATGAGGTGGAAACCGTACCTGAGTATATTACCCGCGAACCGAAGGAATTTTTCTTACCGGAGGTGGCCCGGAAGCCGCTTCGTCCGGAATGGGTGACGCTCACCATCAACCGGGGAAAGCGCGATAAGTTGAGCAAGAAAGATGTGGTTGGCTTTTTGTTTCAGAAAGGTGGTTTGGAGAAAGATGAACTGGGTATTGTCGAAGTAAAAGAAAGTTGCTCGTTTGCCGCTGTAAAACGGAATAAGCTATCCGCTTTGCTGGAACGTATCCGGGATGAGAAGATTAAAAATATGAAAGCGAAATTTATATGAGTCTGTTAATAAAAGATGTTTTATTGAATGACGTCGTAACCGACGTTTATATCGAGAACAAGCGGATAAAACAAATAGCTCCCCACTTATCCGTACAGGCGGAACAAGTGATAGACGGGCGCCGTAAGGCGATTATTCCGGGATTTGTGAATGCGCACACCCATGCAGCCATGACGCTTTTCCGTGGTTTTGGCGACGACATGCCGTTGATGCCCTGGCTGGAAGAGAAGATATGGCCGAATGAAGCTAAATTAACCCGGGAGGATATTTACTGGGGAACGAAACTTGCATGCCTGGAAATGATAAAAAGCGGAACGACGACTTTCTTTGATATGTATCACAAGTTTCATGCCACAGCCGATGCTGTGGAGGAAATGGGCTTGCGTGGTTTGTTGTCCGGTGTTTGTTTCGACCATTTTCAACCGGAACTGGCTGAGAAATGCAAACGGTATAATGAGCAATTGGTGATGGAAATGGATGGTTATAGCAAACGGATACAATATGCTGTCGGACCGCATGCTATTTATACGGTTTCCGGTGAGTTGCTGCAATGGATACATGCTTTTTCCAATGAGCATTCGGTTCCTGTCCATCTTCATTTGGCGGAGACGGAAGGGGAAGTGCAGAATTCGATTAAGCAGTTCGGTTTAAGCCCTGTCCGTTATCTTTACAAATTGGGCGTTTTATCTCCTCGGTTGGTTATAGCTCATGGTATTTATGTGGATGATGACGAAATACGCATGTTGGCGGATTATAACGTGAAAGTGGTTCATAATCCGGCTTCTAACATGAAGTTGGCTTCCGGTTTTCAGTTTAAGTTTTGTGAGATGAGAAATGCGGGGATTACAGTTGCTTTGGGGACGGACGGTTGTTCATCGTCCAACAACCTGGACATGGTAGAAGCAATGAAACTAGCTTCGTTGTTAGGAAAAGTCTGGCGTAAGAATCCGGAAGCCATTCCGGCGGATGAAATATTCCGGGCGGCAACGGAAGCGGGAGCCTCAGCTATCGGGTTGAAAGCCGGACGGATTGCCGAAGGATACTTGGCTGATATTTGTTTGATTGACTTGAATATTCCGGCTTTTACTCCGAATCATAATTTTATTTCAAACTTGGTCTATGCGGCTAATGGAAGTTGCGTGGATACGGTTATTTGTGACGGCAAGGTACTGATGCAAAACAAAAAAGTGCCGGGAGAAGAGGAAATTATGGAAAGGACGGCGGAAATTGCATATAATTTGATTAATCGTTAATTAGTAAGAAGATGAATATGGATGAAATAAACAAACAATACCGGGAAGCTGCCGCTTATTTGACAAGCCGTATCAAGGGTAATCCGGAAACCGCTATTATTTTAGGTAGTGGTTTAGGGGCGTTGGCTGATCAGATTGAAGATGCGGTGGTGATTCCTTATCGGGAAATTCCGCATTTTGTACATTCGACGGCTGCCGGGCATAAGGGGAATTTTATTTGTGGACGTTTGGGCAATAAACAAGTATTGGCCATGCAAGGACGTTTCCACTATTATGAAGGATATACGATGCAGCAGGTAACATTTCCGGTTCGTGTGATGAAATTACTGGGTATCCGGAATTTATTGGTCTCAAACGCGGCCGGAGGCATTAATAATACATTTAAGGTTGGTGATTTGATGATTATCCGCGACCATATTAACATGATGCCAAATCCGTTGATTGGGCCGAATAATGAAATGTTCGGGACTCGTTTTCCGGATATGACTCGCGCTTACGACCGTTCGTTTATCCGTACTGTTGAAGAGATTGCCGGTTCTCTGAATATCCCGTTGAAAAAAGGGGTATATGTCGGACTGACCGGACCTTCTTTCGAAACACCTTCCGAATATGCTTTTTACGGAAAAGTAGGAGGGGATGCGATAGGGATGAGTACGGTTCCGGAGGTTATAGTTGCTCGTCATGCCGGTTTGCGGGTGTTTGGCATGTCTGTCATAACGAACGAAGGTTATCATTTTGCGGATGATTTTGTAAACGATGGGGCTGATGTTATCGTTGCTGCGAATAAAGCTGCTGTGGTAATGAGTACTTTATTCAAGGAATTGATAGCTGTGATTTGAATTTTATACGGGAGTAAGGGTAAAAAATAGGGCAAAAAAAGTGCATTCAGGTTTTGGAGAATTGAAAAATAGCTCTATCTTTGCACCCGTTATCGCGGAAGTAGCTCAGTTGGTAGAGCATAACCTTGCCAAGGTTAGGGTCGCGGGTTCGAGTCCCGTCTTCCGCTCCAACAGAAATGCGGTATGAGGCCGCTTTTTTAATGTAATGAAAATTGCCCAGGTGGCGGAATTGGTAGACGCGCACGGTTCAGGTGCGTGTGTCGAGAGGCATGCAGGTTCGAGTCCTGTTCTGGGCACTTTTTGCGTAGGTGGTGAAATTGGTATACACGCTACTTTGAGGGGGTAGTGCCGGTTCCGGCGTGTGAGTTCGAGTCTCATCCTACGCACATATAACAAGGGGTGCTTGTGTTTTATTTAAACACAAGCACTCTTTCGTTTAAAGGCTTGATTTCTTTTGGGCCCGGTTGTTCGGTCGGCGCTCCGAAAGGCATTTGCGCTACTAGTTCCCATTTCGGATCGATGTGCCATTCTACACAAACTGTTTCATCGATTAATGGGTTGTAATGTTGCAAAGAGGCTCCCAATCCCGCATCTTCCAGCATAGTCCAAATAGCCAACTGATGCATGGCTGAAGTTTGTTGTGCCCAGATAGGAAACTTGTCATAATAGGTTGGGAAAGAGTTCTGCAATTGTTCAACAACAGCATTATCTTCGAAAAACAGAATGGTACCGTAACCGGCGGCAAGGCTCTTGTCTATTTTCGCTTCTGTGCCTTTGAATACTTCGGCTGAAACGATTCTTTTCAATGTTTCTTTGGTTATATCCCAGAGTCTTTTATGGTTCTGTCCCAGTAAAAGTACGACCCTGGTTGACTGAGAGTTGAATGCGGAAGGTACGTTTTCTACAGCGAAGTCGATAATTTCTTTAATCTCGTTATCGGATATCGGGGAGCTATTACTGATATGGTAATAAGTCCTGCGGTGCTTCAATGCTTCTTTAAAATTTCGTGTCATGTTGTGAAGTTTTATTTTATTGTTTTTAATTATCTTATTTATAAAACCATCTTGCATGTCCTTTTGTTTATAAGGTTTTTAATTATATTTTTGCAGAACTCAAATAAATATCAATCAGCGTTCTTTTATGAATAAATTTCTGTCGAAGTTGCCTGTGATTGCAGGAGTTGTGTTCTGTTTGTGGGTTGGCATCCAGTTGGTTTTGTTGCTTCTTTATTGGGATATGCCGAATCATGATGATGCCCTTGCTTATCAGGAGCTTGCGCAGGAATGTGTCGATAGGGGAACATGGTATCCGGATGTTCAGAATGCACACGATACTTTTATTTTTGGCCCGGGATATGTTAATCTGCTGGTTTTGTTTCATCACTTATTCGGTACTTTTTATGTAGTTCGTTTACTGAATTTTATACTGAATATACTAATGTTGGTTGAGGTTTTTGTGCTGGCCCACAGGTTGTTTGATAAAAATACCGCATATCTGGCGGCCATCTTGTATATGCTGACCTTCTCCAATTTGTATCTTCCTATCGCCATGCTGACAGATTTGCCGTTTACTTTTCTTTTGTTAACAGCCTTATTGCTTTGCATGGAGAAGAAAATCCTTCCGGTTCTGGTAGCCGGAATATTAATTGCCGTGGCTAATTGGTTCAGACCGTTGGCTTTCGTTTTCTTATTTGTCCTATTGCTGTATTTTTTAATTAATAAAAGAGTCTGGAAATATTATGCGGCATTGGTGTTGCCACTTCTGCTGACTGTTTTCCTGATTGGACAATCTGCAAAGGCAAGAACCGGATATTTTGTTTACCAAGCTGTTTCCGGCGGATATAATCTGGCAATGAGTTCGTTTGACGGGGCCAACGGTTTAGTCAATTTCAGCGGTTTTGGTGATAGCACTACTTATATTTATCTGAAACGTCCCGTTGCATTTGATTATATGGAGTGCGATTGTTATCTGAAAGAAGGAGCTATCCGGTGGATAAGGGAAAATCCGGGAAAATATCTGTCTCAAATTCCTGTTAAATTAGCCGCTTTATATTGTGAAGATACTTGGACGGAACGTGTTAAACCAGATATGGGATTTCGGGTAGTCCTTGAAAAGGCAAGAAATGATAAAATGGCTCTTGTAGAAGTAGGAGCTGTACTTTTTTTGAAAAGTCTTGTTTATTATGGCTTATTGTTACTCTTCGTTTATTATCTGTGGACGAATCGCCGGACACTCATTCGTCGTGAACATGTGTTTTTGTTGATTCCTCTTTTTGGTACGGCTGTTACTCTTCTCTTTGTGATTACATCCCGTTATCATTACCCTTATATGTTTTTGATAACTGTTTATGCGGCTGCCGGATTTATCTGTTTTCTGAATAAGAATATTAAAGGCAAAATGCGATGAAATCGTGTTTTGCGGAAATTTAAAATTTAATTTCTACATTTATTTCAGAGTTTTTGTGGTTTAATTGAAAATAATTTATACCTTTGCGCCTCGTAAAGAGAGAAACTCTATTAGAATCTTCGTTTTTGTTCTTGATGCTAGTTCAGAAAAAGGAAGACACATAGCAGGAGTTGACTAATTTTCTAAATTAACAAAAAAAGAAAGATAGCAATGTCTAAGATTTGTCAAATTACCGGAAAGAAAGCAATGGTTGGCAACAACGTTTCTCACTCTAAAAGAAGAACGAAGCGTAAGTTTAATGTTAACCTGTTTACTAAGAAGTTCTACTGGGTAGAGCAGGATTGTTGGGTTAGCCTGAATATTTCAGCAGCAGGCTTACGTACTATCAATAAGTTAGGCTTGGATGCAGCAATTAAAAAAGCCGCTGAAAAAGGTTATTTAAACGCTTAATTTGAGGAGGAAATAAGAAATGGCAAAGAAAGCAAAAGGTAACAGAGTTCAGGTTATTCTGGAATGTACCGAGCATAAAGAAAGTGGTATGCCGGGTACTTCAAGATATATCACTACAAAGAACAGAAAGAATACAACTCAGAGATTGGAATTAATGAAATATAATCCTATCCTGAAGAAGATGACTTTACACAAAGAAATTAAGTAATAGGAGAT
Source organism: Parabacteroides sp. AM08-6 (assembly GCF_003473295.1). Taxonomy (GTDB): domain Bacteria; phylum Bacteroidota; class Bacteroidia; order Bacteroidales; family Tannerellaceae; genus Parabacteroides. The sequence goes on along the minus strand of NZ_QRMP01000001.1, from coordinate 404,121 downwards.
TAAACAATGGCAAAGAAAGCGGTTGCAACATTTAAGAAAGGTGACGGTCGTACCTATTCTAAAGTAATCAAGATGGTTAAGTCCCCGAAGACTGGTGCTTACATCTTCCAGGAAGAAATGATTCCGAATGAAGCTGTAAAAGATTATTTCGCTAAATAAGATAGTGTATATAATAAAATAGATAAGAGGTTCTTCTCAAGTTGGAGGAGGACCTCTTTTTTTGTGTAGGATTTTGCGTGGCTGAATAAAATAATTTCTTAATTTTGTTCGGGCGTTGAACCGGCTGAAAACGTTTGTCGGAAAAATGCTGTTTAAATCCGTGAATAATAAATAGAAAACAATATAAATAATTAAGAACCATGAGATTTGATGTATCCAGTACTGCGCTGTTGTCGCGTTTGCAGTCTATTAGCAAAGTTATCGCTTCTAAGAACTCATTACCTATTTTGGACAGTTTCCTGTTCAATCTGGAAGGAAACAAACTAACCATAACAGCTTCGGATGCTGAGACGCGTTTGGTTACTTCCGTTGAAGTGATGAATGCGCAAGGTACAGGTTTGTTCGCTGTTTCTGCAAAAATTCTGCTCGATCCGTTGAAAGAATTACCCGAACAGCCGTTGACTTTCGATATCAATGATGAAAACCTGGAAATTTTTATTCATTTCCAAAATGGTAAATATAATTTTATTGGACAGAAAGGAGATACTTATCCGCAGCAGAAGCCATTGAACGATAATGCGATATCGATTGTAATGGATGCACAAATGTTATTGAATGGAATTAGCCGTTCGTTGTTTGCTACAGCCGACGATGAGTTACGCCCGGTGATGAATGGTGTTTATTTTGATATCCATACTGACGATTTGACGTTTGTCGCTTCCGACGGGCATAAATTGGTTCGACTACGTAATCTTGCAGTAAAATCACCGGAAAGAGCTTCTTTTATCTTACCTAAAAAGCCGGCTAATTTATTGAAAGGCTTGCTGGCAAAAGAAACGGAGAATGTCAGTGTTAGATTTGACGAAAACAATGCTTATCTAAATTGCTCTAATTTTGAGATGATTTGCCGTCTGATTGAAGGACGTTATCCGAATTACAACAGTGTCATTCCTCAGGAAAATCCTTATAAAGTGACAATTGATCGTGTATCGTTTCTGAATGCCCTTAAACGTGTTTCCGTATTTTCCAATCCGGCAAGTAGTCTGGTTAAATTGCAGTTGAAAGACAGTGAAATGCTTGTTTCTGCCCAGGATATAGACTTTTCTACATCTGCAGAAGAAAAGATTATGTGTAATTTTGATGGAAGCGAGCTTAGCATTGGTTTTAAAGCGACTTACCTGATTGAAATATTGAGTAATATAAATTCGGAAGAGGTCATATTGGAATTGGCGGACCCCTCCCGTGCCGGTCTTATTATACCTTCTGAAAATGAGGAGAATGAGGACTTGCTGATGTTGCTGATGCCGATGATGTTGAATGATTAATATATAAAAAAATGCAGTTAGACCTGAAGAACCCGTTAGTCTTTTTTGACCTGGAGACTACTGGTATTAATATAGTGAAAGATCGTATTGTTGAAATTTCCTTTGTGAAGGTTCATCCTAATGGAAAAGAGGAGTCCAAAACAAGACGTATCAATCCGGAAATGCCAATTCCGGCGGAAGCAACGGCCATTCACGGTATTACGGACGAGGACGTAAAAGATTGTCCTACTTTTAAAGAAATAGCCAAATCGCTTGCTGCCCAAATTGAAGGATGCGATTTAGCCGGATATAATTCGAACCGCTTTGACATTCCTTTGTTGGCAGAGGAATTTCTCCGCGCAGGCGTGGATATAGATTTGAATAAACGCAAATTTGTAGATGTTCAGACTATTTTCCATAAGATGGAACAACGTACGCTTTCGGCCGCATATAAATTTTATTGCGATAAAAGTCTGGAAAATGCGCATACGGCAGAAGCCGATACAATGGCTACTTATGAGGTGTTGAAGGCACAATTAGATAGATATCCGGAACTGAAAAATGATATTAATTTCCTATCCCAATACTCCAGCTTCAGTAATAATGTGGATTTTGCCGGTCGTATGATTTATAATGATAAAGGGGAAGAGGTGATTAATTTTGGTAAATATAAAGGTCAATTGGTTTCGGAAGTGTTGAAAAATGATCCCGGTTACTATTCATGGATTATGAATGGAGATTTCCCGTTGAACACAAAGAAAATGTTGACCGAAATCAAATTGAGAGGTTTTAATTCAAAATAAGCAAGATGAATAATTTTGAGTTTAGCAACCCGGTAAAGGTTGTTTTCGGTAAAGGTTCTATTGCCCGTTTGTCGGCTTTGATTCCGAATGGAAGTAAGGTGTTAATGGTTTATGGTGGCGGTAGTATAAAGAAAAACGGCATTTACAATCAGGTAATGGCGGCATTGAAAGACTTCGATGTGACTGAATTTTCTGGTATAGAGGCTAATCCTCATTATGAAACATGCATGAAAGCAGTGGAGGTCGTGAAGGAGAAGAATATAGATTTCCTTTTGGCTGTCGGAGGAGGTTCTGTAATTGATGCTACAAAATTTATATCTGTGGCTGTCGATTTTGAAGGTGAGCCTTGGGATATTTTGTCGAAAGGCGGCATCATTCGGAAAGCGTTGCCTTTAGGTGTTGTTTTGACTTTGGCTGCTACAGGTTCGGAAATGAATGAACGCTCTGTTATTTCACGTGTTTCCACGCGTGAAAAGCTGAACTTTGCCAATCCTTTGATATTTCCGAAGTTTGCAATTCTCGATCCGGAAGTAACTTATTCGTTGCCGGCCCGGCAGGTTGCGAATGGAGTGGTGGACTCTTTTATTCATGTTATCGAACAATATTTGACTTATCCGGTAAATGCTAAAGTACAAGATGCATTCTCCGAGGGGTTGTTGAAAGTGATTCATGAAGAAGGTTTGAAAGTTCTGGATAATCCCTATGATTATGATATTCGTGCCAATTTGATGTGGGCAGCTACCAATGCTTTGAACGTCTGGATAGGACAAGGAGTCCCGCAGGATTGGTCGTCACATCGGATGGGATATTCGCTGACAGCTTTATTCGGTTTGGATCATGCTCAGACTTTGGCTATACTTTTACCGGGTGTGATGACATATATGTTTAAAGAAAAACAAGCCAAGCTGGCACGTATGGGTGAAGTTGTTTTTGGCATCACCGAAGGTACGGAAGAAGAGCGTGCCCGTCAGACGATTATAGCTTGTGAAGATTTCTTCCGTCGGATGGGATTGAAAACCCGGCTTGGGGAATGTGGTATTACAGAGAAAGATTTGGATGCATTGGCCGCTCCGGTCGATAAGCAAAGTTGGAAACTGGGTGAACACCATAACATAGACAGTCGCGTGACGCGCGAAATCATGATGCTCCGTTTGTAATGTTTTTAGAATAAATATAGCCCTGTTTTTTTAACATCGATGTTCTCAAATATTTAACATGGATGACTGAAAAACAGGGCAAAATGATTAGAAATATATGCTCGAAGGTAAACATATCATCTTAGGAATAACGGGGAGTATAGCTGCTTATAAAGCTGCTTATATTATTCGGGGGTTGGTGAAGAAAGGAGCGGAGGTACAGGTCGTTATTACACCTGCCGGAAAAGAGTTTATTACTCCGCTAACCTTGTCTACGTTGAGTAGTAATCCGGTTATCAGTGAGTTTTTTTCCAATCGAGACGGCTCTTGGCATAGTCATGTTGATTTGGGACTTTGGGCGGATGCCATGTTGGTAGCGCCAGCTACAGCTTCTACTATCGGGAAAATGGCAAATGGTATAGCCGATAATATGTTGGTAACGACTTATCTTTCTTGCAAGGCTCCTGTATTTGTTGCTCCGGCAATGGATTTGGACATGTTTGCTCATCCGACGACTCAGCAAAATCTGGAACGTCTTCGTTCATTCGGCAACCATATTATAGAACCAGGTGAAGGAGAGTTGGCCAGTCATCTGGTTGGCAAAGGACGCATGGAAGAGCCGGACAAAATTATTGAGGTTTTGAGTGATTTTTTTACCTCGCAAACACAGCTTCAAAAAAAAAAGATTGTAATAACTGCCGGTCCGACATATGAAAAGATAGATCCTGTACGTTTTATAGGAAACTATTCCTCCGGAAAGATGGGATTTGCATTAGCTGAAGCATGTGCCGGACAAGGTGCGGAAGTTACATTAATTGCCGGCCCTGTGTCATTAAAGACGAATCATCCGAATATTAAGCGAATAGATGTGGAGTCGGCAGAGGAAATGTATCAGGCTGCAATGAAAGCTTTTCCGGTTTCGGATGCTGCGATTTTATGTGCGGCGGTGGCCGATTATCGTCCGGAAGTTCAGGCTTCGGAGAAAATCAAACGTGAAACTAAAGGCGAAATGACCTTGAAGCTTGTTTCAAATAAAGACATCGCAGCCTCTTTGGGGGCCATTAAACGGGATGGACAGGTATTGGTCGGTTTTGCCCTTGAAACAAACGACGAAGCTGCACACGCAGAAAGTAAGTTAAAGCGAAAAAATCTCGATTTCATCGTTCTTAACTCTTTGCGTGACGCCGGAGCCGGATTTCGTTGCGACACCAATAAGATTTCCATTATAGACAAAGAAGGAGAAGTCCGCGTTTTTCCTTTGAAGAGTAAACAAGGAGTAGCTATCGATATTGTAAATAAGTTGGCAACATTACTGAAATGAGAATGATTAAAAGATTATTGTTTATCTGTTTATTGGGGGCTACTCCTTTCTGGGGGAAAGCGCAGGAGTTGAATGCGCGTATCACGATTAATAGTGATAAGGTGCAAGCTACCAACAAACAGGTATTTACTACTTTACAAAATGCTCTTAATGAATTTGTAAACAATAAAAAGTGGACAGATGCTACTTTTGCTGTTAATGAACGTATTGATTGTTCAATGACGATTATTGTGAACGAAATGCCTTCGGATAACAGTTTTAAGTCGGAAATACAAGTCCAGGCCCGTCGCCCGGTCTACAATTCAAGCTATACGACAACCTTATTTAATTATCGTGATACACAATTGGATTTTGATTATACGGAGTTCGAACCGTTGGAATATACGGAAAATACATTAAATAGTAATTTGATAGCAACTGTTGTCTTTTATATTTATACAATTCTCGGACTCGATTTCGATAGTTTTGCTCCGAACGGGGGAAATAGTTTCTTGCAACAGGCACAACAGATTGTAAGTCTTGCTCAGGCACAACCTTCCTGGAATGGCTGGAAAGCTTTTGAGAATGACCGGAACCGGCATGCTTTGTCTACGGCTTTAACGGATAATACTTCTGCAATGTTTCGTGAAATGTGGTACAACTATCATCGTAAAGGACTCGATGAAATGGCTGCAAATCCGGATCGGGGACGTACGACAATCATTTCTTTATTACCAACATTGAATCAGATAAAGAGTGCCCGTCCTACCTCTCCGTTATTACAATTGTTTGCCGACTCTAAACTTGACGAAGTAGTCAGTATTTATTCAAAAGCCACTACTCAGGAGAAACAAGAAGGCTATAAAGAATTATCAAATCTATATCCGGCTTTGAGTACCCGCCTGGAGCCACTAAAAAAGTAAATCAGACAAGTATGTTGAAATCGTTATTTATACAGAATTTTGTTTTAATAGACAGTCTGGACATTCGGTTTGATAAAGGTTTTTCTGTTATAACCGGCGAAACAGGGGCGGGAAAGTCTATTATATTGGGGGCTTTGTCGTTGGTGTTAGGACAGCGTGCCGATGGAAAAAGTATAAAAAGTGGTGCCGATAAATGTGTGATAGAGGCGGTATTTGATATCTCTGAATATAGGTTAGAAGAATTTTTTCAGGTGAATGATTTAGAATATGATTCCGCGATTTGTATTCTTCGTCGTGAATTGTATGCTTCCGGTAAATCACGTGCTTTTGTAAATGACTCTCCGGTATCGTTGACTGTGATGAAAGAGCTTGGTGGACGTTTGATTGATATTCATTCGCAACATCAGAACTTATTATTAGGCGATAATCGTTTTCAGTTGAAAGTAATTGATGTAATGGCTGAAAATGAGGTTTTGTTGATTTTGTACAGAAAAGAATATAGTCGTTATCAGTCTCTGAAAAGAGAACTGAAAGAACTAACTGAAAAATCGGTACAAAACAAACAAGAAGAAGATTATGTCCGTTTTCAGCTTGAACAATTGACGGAGGCCGGTTTGTTTGCCGGTGAACAGGTTGAGTTGGAGCAAGAACTGGAAACTTTATCGCACGCTGAAGAAATAAAAAGTTCTCTTTATAAAATTACTCAATTGCTGGATGGAGAGGAGCAAGGGGCTGTACAACTTATCAAAGAGTCTCTTTCTGCAGCAGACGGGCTGGAACGTTATTACCCGAAAGCAAAGGAAATAGCGGAACGTCTTCGTTCTGCTTTCTTGGATTTGAATGATTTGGCCTCAGAGACAGATGTACAAAAAGAAGATATAGAATTTAATCCGGAACGGTTGGATTGGGTAAATGAACGATTAAATATTCTCTATTCGTTGGAACAGAAACATCGTGTTTCAACAGTCGAAGAATTAATGGAGTTGCAACATAAATATACGGAACAGTTAAGAGAGATGGACTCTTTTGACGAACAAATCGAGCGACTTAAGGAACAAGTAACCCTCTCATATAAAGAATTGCTCCGGCAAGCAGCCGTATTAAGCGGACATCGTAAGATTGCGTCGAAAACAGTCGAATCCCAGTTGGTGGAGATGGTGTTACCTTTGGGAATGCCGAATATTCGTTTTGAAATAGATTTCGTCGCTAAACAGGAGCCGGAAAGCGATGGAATGGACGAAATTCGATTTATGTTTTCTGCTAATAAGAGTGGAGAACTTCAACCTGTTGCACAAACAGCATCGGGTGGTGAAATTTCTCGTTTGATGTTATGTATAAAGGCTATGATAGCTGGTTTTACAGCTTTGCCTGCAATCATTTTTGATGAAGTGGATACAGGAGTTTCTGGTGATATTGCTGATAAAATGGGGGATATTATGCAGGAACTTGGCCGGAAAATGCAGGTGGTCACGATTACTCATTTACCGCAGATTGCAGCTAAAGGGAAAGAACATTTTTTTGTGTACAAAGAAGATACGCCGGAACGTACTGTTACCAAGATAAAAAAACTAAGTAAGGAAGAACGTGTAAAAGAGATTGCGCGTATGTTAAGCGGTGCTTCTTTGACCAGTGCATCTATTGCAAATGCGAAAGAACTTTTGAAAACGAAAGATTAAACCTTTGCATTTTTGCCGGGTCATAGAATCAACATCACTTAATTGTTAATTTAAAAACTGAAAGACATGAAGAGAGTGAGTATTATAGTAATGTTAGTCCTTTTATGCAGTTTGCAGGGACACGCACAATTCTGGATTAGCTTCGGTTGGAATGAACCTCATTGCCAGAATTGTCTTTGGATGGAACAAGCCATCCGCATGACGAATAGGCAAGCTGCCGAGTATCATAAAATCATTCATAAATATGGACAGAAAATAGAAAAAGAAGCTCAAAAACATTATCGTTATTGGGACCAATCTGCTAAAAATATCTATCGGTTGCGCATGGAACGGGACAGAAAACTACAACGCATTCTAAATCCTGAGCAATTTCGTTTATATGTTCGCTTTGTTCGTGAAGAACCGACACGTATCCATGATTGGCAGGGATGGTTTAATAATCCGCGATATTCACATTACCGTCCTTCGAACGTATGTTATCGGTATGAGGATCATTACTGGCATTGTCAATGGGAATATGCTGGTAAAAGATGGGTCGACCGTTTTGACGAAAGTAGATGGTATCCAGGTAAATATGACCGTCCGCATCCCAATAACAACGGACATTATCGTCCCGGTACGCCATCTCGCCCTAACAATAATGGACGTGACAGGGAGAGAGACAGAAATAGAAAAGAACGTGATAGGGAAAGACGGAGAAACTAAAAGGTTGATATGGGATTTCGGGTCAGTAAAAAGGCTTTGCTTTTGATAGCGGGATGCGTCTGGATAATAGCGGGAGCGAATATCCTGCGCATCGGCATTATCACTTGGATACATGATGCCCATTACTGGATGTTTAAAGTTGGAGAAGCAATTATCGTCTTTCTGCTTTTTTTCAATTTTGTATTTCGTCGTTTGTTTGATAAGCATACAACTCGCATTTCCCGTAAAGGAGAAAAAAACTGCCCGTTTTCTTTTTTTGATGTCAAAGGTTGGATTGTTATGATTGTTATGATAACATTTGGTGTAACGGCCAGACGTTTCCATTTGTTGCCTAATTCATTTATTTCCGTCTTTTATACGGGGTTGTCTTCTGCTTTGATTATTACCGGTGTATTGTTTCTCCGCCAAAGTTTTAAGATGAAAAAGGAATTAATGAATGGATGAAGGAATAAAAGATGCCGGATGTCGCTTGGATTCGTTCAGGTTTGTAAAATAGGAAACAAATTAATTTATCTAACGGGGTATTATCACTATTTTTGTAGAATAATTAGATTTTATAGTTCGGTTGATTTGTAAAAAGAGCTTGGAAGTGATTACATGCGAGCCGGAGAAATGCAGTAATGATATAAAACGAAATGAAAGAAAACGAAATGGTATTTGGCATACGTGCCGTTATAGAGGCTATTCAGGCTGATAAAGAGATTGATAAAATATTGGTGAAACGAGAATTGCAGGGTGATTTATCCCGCGAGCTTTTCGAAGTGCTTCGCGGACGTGATATTCCTGTGCAGCGTGTCCCGACAGAACGTTTGGACCGTTTGACCCGCAAAAATCATCAAGGAGTAATTGCTTTCATTCCGGCTATCACTTATCAACGTTTGGAGGATATTATCCCATTTCTGTATGAAGAGGGAAAGAACCCTTTTATCGTATTGCTAGATGGTATTACCGATGTGAGGAACTTTGGTGCAATTGCTCGCACTTGCGAATGTGCAGGAGTGGATGCTATTGTGATTCCGTCCAAAGGAAGTGTAACTGTTAATGCGGATGCCATTAAAACATCGGCGGGTGCACTTCATGTATTGCCTGTCTGCAAAGAAAGGAATATAACGGATGCCATTCGTTTTTTACAGGCGAGCGGAGTGAAAGTATATGCTGCAAGTGAAAAGGCGGTCGAAAATTATACGGCAATCAATTATGACGGCCCTGTTGCAATCGTAATGGGTGCGGAAGATAACGGTGTTTCTATGGATAATCTTCGTATTTGTGATAGTATGGTGAAGATACCGCAATTTGGAACTATCGGTTCGTTGAATGTTTCGGTTGCTACTTCTGTCTTGGTATACGAAGTGGTCCGGCAACGTATGAACGAACAAGCGTAATCACAATATAATAAATGTATATAAAATGAAAAAAGTTATCGCAACAAAAAATGCACCAGCCGCTATCGGTCCTTACAGCCAGGCAGTACAAGTTGGTAATATGCTTTTCGCTTCCGGTCAATTAGGAATTGACCCGGTAACCGGTGATTTTGTACCAGGCGGAGTCAAAGAACAGACTGTACAAGCTTTAAAAAATGTTCATGCTATTCTGGCAGAAGCCGGATACAGTATTGCGGATGTTGTAAAAACAACTGTATTTCTTTCGGATATGGGTGATTTTGCAACGATGAATGAAGTGTATGCTTCTCAGTTTGACGGTGCTTTTCCGGCTCGTTCGGCTGTTGCAGTAAAAACATTACCGAAGAATGGTTTGGTAGAAATAGAAGTTATTGCTGTAAAAGCATAGATAATGCTCCTTGAAAAGGATATTATCTATGCTTCGTTCTACGAATGTGAAATGTATAAACGACGAACCTGTTTTTTCATTCCTCGTTCTTCATTTATTATTTCACGTTCGTAAAACAAAAGAAGCGTACTTGATGAGATATAAATAAGCCCAGTATACAGGACGGGGAAGATGTATTTTAAATTTTCAGATTACTCCGTTTAACTATCGTCCGAATAGTTTGTTAATTAAATCTTTCTTTCCGATTTTTTGTAATGCCTGTGTTATTTGCTTACGGAACTCCGGTTTGTACCAGAAGAAGAATTGCCTTTGTGCCAGCTTTTGTTCTTTCGTACGTGCAGTATAGACTTTTTCGAGAGTGTAAGGATGATAACCTGTATAATATATTTCTGTAGCTAAGGTCATAGGAGTCGGAGTAAAATCCTGTACTTGTTCCAACTGGAAATGCAGTTGTTTTGTTTGGATAGCCAAATTCGCCATATCGACTTCCGTACATCCGGGATGGCTGGAAATAAAATAGGGGATAAGTTGCTGGTTGAGTTTATACTGCTTATTCACACGATCAAAAACTTTCTTAAACTGACCGAATTGCTCAAACGGAGGTTTACGCATCATTTTCAGGACATTGTTTTCCGTATGTTCAGGTGCTACTTTCAGACGCCCGGAAACATGGTGGGCTATTAGTTCTTCCATATAAATGTGAGTCGCTTTATTTAGATTTTCATCCTCATAACGGTGCAGCAGCAAATCATAACGGACGCCACTTCCAATAAACGAACGTTTGATTTCCGGCAGACTATCCACTTCTTTATAAATATCCAGCAACGGAGTATGATCGGCATTCAAATTTTTGCAGACTACAGGCGAAATACATGAAGGTTTTTTACATTTGGCACAAATGGACTGTTCTTTTCCTTTCATTCGGTACATATTGGCAGATGGTCCGCCTAAATCACTCAAATATCCCTTAAAATCAGGCATTTTAGTTATAGCCTTTACTTCTTTGAGGATAGACTCTTTACTCCGTGAAGCAATAAACTTACCTTGGTGTGCGGAAATTGTACAAAAGGCACAACCTCCGAAACATCCCCGATGTACATTGACTGAAAACTTAATCATCTCAAATGCTGGTATCACCTTTCCTTTATATTTGGGATGCGGCAGACGGGTGTAAGGTAAATCAAAAGAAGTATCAATCTCTTTTTCCGACATAGGGGGAAAGGGGGGATTGACTACAATAATCTTTTTACCAACCCGCTGTAGGATACGGGAAGCGTTATATTTGTTTGATTCCTCTTCTATATGCCGAAAATTCTTTGCTTGTTTGAGCTTATCACGCAGACATTCTTCGTGGGGGAAAAGTTCAATATCTTCGGAGGTAACTTCTATTTTATCAGCCAGGTAGGCTGTCTGGCATATATTGGTTATCTTGTGAAACGGAATGCCGGCCTGCAAACGGGTTACCAGCTCTTTGATGGGTAGTTCTCCCATCCCGTATATCAGTAAATCAGCTTGGCTATCGACCAAAATTCCGGGTAACAGTTTATCCTGCCAGTAATCATAATGTGTCAGACGTCGCAAGGATGCCTCAATACCACCTAGCACAACAGGAACTTCAGGATATATTTCTTTTAATATCCGGGTATAGACAATACTGGGGTAATCAGGGCGCATACCGGCCCGGCGATCCGGTGTATAAGCATCATCGCTACGTAATCGTTTGTTGGCTGTATAATGATTAATCATCGAATCCATCGCTCCGGCGGAGACACCGAAAAAGAGACGAGGAACTCCCAGTTTTTTGAAATCGCGATAATCACCCCGCCAGTCCGGTTGAGGTACAATAGCTACACGCAGACCCATCGATTCGAGAGTACGACCGATAACGGCAGCCCCAAACGAAGGGTGGTCCACATAAGCATCTCCACTAAAAAAAATAACATCTAGATAGTCCCATCCACGAATTTCAACTTCTTTTTTAGTAGTTGGCAACCAGTCCGACAGTTTGTATGTATTCATACTGCAAAAGTACAAATTATATATCTAATGTTTGGATATATGCTGATATATTCGATAATGAACATCTTAATTGTGTAAAGTTTATTTTACTTTTTGTCTTGTTTATTTGTTTGTTTGTAAAGTTTACTTTACTTTTGCTGCGTAACTTAAAATTTATCAAGATGGAAATGAATTATCTTTTTCCTGCAATCTGTAAAAAGATTGGTTGGATTTTGCTGATCCCGTTCGGTTTACTCAGCATTTATTGTTTATTTGAGTTTAATTATGAGGGAATGAATCCCGTCCAGGTTTCATCCAAAGCAATCTTGTTTCTTCCTAAATTTCTTGGTGTGGGAGCGGGAAGTGCCTTAGATGAAATAGCGACGATAGGATTAGCTATATCCCTGCTGCTTGTTGGTTTTTCAAAAGAAAAAGACGAAGATGAATGTATTGCGAAAATCCGTATGAATTCATTAGTGTGGGCAATATTGGTTAATTATTTGCTACTGATCCTCGCAACTTTATTTATATATGAAGTGGCTTATTTGAGTGTTGCATTCGTCGGTATGTTTACGGTGCTGATTTTCTTTATTGCAAAATATAAGTGGGAATTGAACCGATTCAGGAAAAATACTTTGGAAGATGAATAACACAATTCGGGTAGAGAGAGCTGTTATGAAGATGACTCAACAGCAATTAGCCGAGGCGATAGGAGTGAGCCGCCAGACTATAAATGCAATTGAATCTGGTAAGTATGTGCCTTCTACCGTTTTAGCATTGAAAATGGCAAAAATATTCGATAAGCATGTAGATGATATTTTCGTATTAGAGAATACGGATTAAAGGAATGGAGCTTTTGAACTTCAAGCTATAACTTTTAATTATAAGGGATAGAAATTAATGATTGGCATAATCAATTTCTATCCCTTACTTTTGTATCCATAAAGAAATCTTATAGTTAAGATAACAACTTTATTTGTGAGGTAAATGTTTTGGAAATAAAATATATCAATTAAAATAATTAGTATGAAAACATTAACAGACGAAAAGCTTACAATTGTAGGCGCAGCAGGTATGATTGGTTCTAATATGGCGCAGACAGCTCTGATGATGGGGCTTAGCACGGAAGTTTGTCTCTACGATCCTTTTGCACCGGCCTTGAAAGGTGTTGCTGCAGAGATGTATCAATCCGGCTTTGAATATGCCAATATTACATACACGTCTGATATCAGCGAAGCGTTGAGAGGTGCAAAATATGTTGTTTCATCAGGTGGTGCTGCCCGTAAAGCCGGTATGACGCGTGAGGATTTGCTAAAAGGAAATGCTGAAATTGCAGCTCAGTTCGGTAAAGATTTGCGTACTTATTGTCCAGATGTGAAGCATGTTGTTGTTATTTTCAATCCTGCTGATATCACCGGTCTGATTACATTACTTTATTCCGGTCTGAAACCCTCACAGGTAAGTACATTGGCTGCTTTGGACAGTACTCGTCTGCAAAGCGCATTAGCCCAACACTTCGGTATTCGTCAAAATTTAGTTCGCAACTGTCGTACATATGGTGGACATGGTGAGCAAATGGCTGTCTTTGCTTCTACTACTACTGTTGATAATCGCCCTTTATTAAAGCTTATAGGTACCCCTGAACTGACCGATGAACAATGGGCAGACATTAAACAGCACGTTATCCAAGGAGGAAAAGAAATTATTGATTTACGCGGACGTTCTTCTTTTCAGAGTCCTTCCTATCTTTCGATTGAAATGATACGCGCAGCTATGGGAGGCGAAGCTTTTCGTTGGCCGGCCGGGACTTATGTACATACCGGTAAGTTCAATCATATAATGATGGCTATGGAAACAGAAATCACAAAAGAAGGTATTTTTTATAAAGAGGTAGAGGGAACTTCGGCGGAAAATGCGGAGTTGGTACGTAGTTATGAGCATTTGAGCAAATTACGTGATGAAGTAATTGGTATGGGGATTATTCCCGAAATACATTTGTGGCATACACTCAATGAGCATATGAAATAATTTACAGGCAAAAAGATTTAGGTTAATTAAGCATAGGGTGTGTCTGTTAAGTGTCCCTACAGTTAGACAAAAACTTTTAGGGGCAATAGGCACACCCTTTATTCTAATATCTCATCTATTATTTTGTGTTGTTTATTAAAGAATAAACGTCTTTCGATACGTCCTCCTTCGGAAAATAGGGTAGAAAGTTTACAGAATGACCGAATCCATTCTTGCATCTTTTTGAATTTATCATTCGAATCAGTAATCATGGAAAAGCTGAAATTTGTTTGAAACAGAGCTAAAGACTGCTTACTGGAAGTAAAATAGCTTGTTGAAAATCCCAAATTCATAGCCGAAACGTAAAATTTATAATCCGGCGGCAAAGCAAATTTCGGAGTATAAGTCTCGTTCAAAAACATTTCCAGCTTTAACAGGAACTCTTTAAGTTCATTTTTAATTTCGTTTTTCTCTTGTGTATTGATGATACGCATCTTATAGAAATTAAGTATTTCTTTACTTATATTCCATATTAAGGCATTATCCCAAACGTAAAATCCTTTCTGGAAATTATATATATTATAAAAATTCTCTGCAATTTTAAATAGCCTACTTGGCGGTTCCCAACTGGCAAAATCACTGAACTCTTCCGACTGCACAAAGTAACTGCCCCATTTAAAAAACATAAACTTCATAAGAACTGGAGAGTGTACATAGCATTCCAAAGGCAAAGCATGGTACACATTTCCTGTTTCATTAACTTCATCCAGACTGATTTCTTTGACTTTCGCTATATTGGATTCCATCAAGTCATACAATGAATCCATAGAATGATAGGCTGACGGTAACCCCAATATAACTGGCACCCATTGAAGTCCCAAATCCTGGTACAAAAGACTGTCCAAGGAAATGTTCAAAGCTTTAGCCAGAATCCCCATTTCCCTGACAGAGAAGTTCACTTTTCCTGCCAGCCTTCTATAGGCAGACTCCTTCTCCAGTTTGAGAATGTCAGATATGAGGTAGACAAGATCAGCTTTCTTAATTCCCCTATTCTGCAATTCTTCGATAAATATATCATGTAGATCTTTCTTTTTCATATTTGTTACATTATTATATATGAATAGAAAACACAAAATTACGGGTATCGAAATGTAAGAAAAATTATCAAAAGACACAGGGTCTAAACTGCTAAAAAAAGACAGAGTTTCAAACTTAGCCCCATCACCCTAAGTTTTTCTCCTTTTCTGTCAATATCCGGACAGGATTCCTCCGAAAAGTCCACAAACAAAATCGTTATTCCCATCGTTTTGCAGAATAATCTATGCTCAAACATCTTCCTCCTCAAAAAAGGTTCTAACCCTTCATTTTCACCCGATAAAGTTGTCTTTTTTCGTACTTCATAATGGTTGAACTTTGCCGTTGAAAACAAAAAGAATTTTATGCGTATGCAAAAAGTTATATTATCATTTACTTAATCACAATTAAAAAAACAAGACAATGAAACTGAGAACTATTTTTATGTCAATGTTGGTGATAGCCGCCTTGACCAGTTGTAACAATGATGACGTAGATCATCACGGCGGTCCGCAGATGGCAGACGTAGACGTGGCGTATCTTTCCATCAAAATCGAAACGCAGCCGACGACCCGCGCTTCCGGTTCCGCCGAAAAACCCGGGGAAAACGAGAGCGATTTGAAAACTCTTTACCTGATTACTTTTGATGAACATGGCATGGTTGTGGGAATCCCCGGAACAACAAATTATTTCACGATGCTCTCTACATCCTCGACAACACCAGAAGCGATCAAAGTGTCGAAAAACGCAAAACAACTATTGGTGATTGCCAATCCTGACGGAATGCTTAAAAACGCAATCAACAATATCAGCGTGACATCGAGTTTCAGCTCTATCAATGCTGCAATCACCGGTACGACAAAAGACGAGGTTATAGATAACACCGGCAGTATCAGCAAAGGTTTCACGATGATCAACAGTGGCCCCAATGAAGAGATAGTGGGTAAAGTAAGCAACCTGCTCATCGACATCTCAAACAGTCTTGCAGATAATGAGGCTGGTGTTGAAGACAAGAGAGTGCCTGTCAGCCTTGAGCGTCTGGCAGCCAAACTCGACTTGCAGGAAAAAAAGGATGGAGCCACAACAAAACAAGAAGGAGCCTCTTTTACGTTCGGTCGATGGACACTCGACGCAGTGAATTCGACCTACTACCCATGCGCCGAAAAATACATACTTGGAAGTACGCATGCCCAGAATATTTATAAAAAGAATTTCTATACATACGATCCAAACTTCAACGGAGCTTCCGGACTTGTATTTGCAACAATTGATACAAACAACGATTATAGCCCGTTGCTGGCTGAAACTTATAACTGGCAGGATAAGGGAACAACCGCTTATTGCATCGAAAACACAATGGATGCTGACCATCAGCTATTCGGAAATGCAACCCGTCTGGTGATAAAAGCGACCTATTTTCCACCGGGTTTCAATACCGATGGCGACTGGTTCAACTATGCCGGTAAGAATTATAACGGTCTCGACGAGTTGAAAGAGGCTTATAGAGAAGCCGGTGAGGACTCAAACTTAAAGAAAGCTTGTGACAATATGTTTGTTAAAATCAAAGAGTATGCAAGCGAACATCCCGGAATTATCATCTCCGGAGTTAATTTCGTCAGTCTTACAGAGGAAGATTTAAATGGGATACCTAACGGTGGACAAGTGATCAAAGATAATAAGAACGACGTGATCCGCTGGTATCAGAAAGGCCTCTGTTACTACTACTATATGGTCCGTCATGACAATACATTAGACGAAGAAATGGTTTTCGGAAAATACGGTGTTGTACGCAACAACTGGTATTCGCTGACATTGAATTCCGTTGGCGGACCGGGCAGCCCCTGGTATCCGGAAGCAAACAACCCCGGCCCGGGTGATCCGGACCCGAAAGATCCTATCGATGAAGCAGCAGGTTATCTGGGCATCACCGTATCGGTTGCTCCATGGATTGTATGGGAAAATGAAATTGATATTTAAGACTGTCAAGTCCTTGATGTAATAATAGTTTCATTCGGAAGAAACTTTAGTTCCACCCTCATGAAACAAAGGTTTCTTCCGAAAGTACTTTTTAATAATAACACAGGAGTATGAACACGAACAGAATATATCGGAATTTTAGTGCATTGGCCTTGACAGTCTTCGTGTCTGTCTTCCTGTTGTCTTGCATCAGAGAGTATATAGATGAATGCAGGACATACCTCGAGTTTATCTACGACCATAATATGGAGTACACGGACTCTTTTGATCCGCATGTCGGCTCCGTCGACCTGTTTATCTTCGATGCGCAGGATAAATACCTGTTCACCATGCAATCTTCGCAGGAAGAACTTATTGGAAACAAAAGAATGCCTTTTGGCTACAACCTCCCTTTCGGGAAATATAAGATATTGACAGTCGGCGGACTTTCCGACAACTTCCGTGTCACAGGAAAAAACGGAAGCCGGCTTATTCCCGGAGAAACAACGCCATACGAAACACAAATAGCACTGGCACGTAACTCGAATACCGTTTCCCATGAATTTCCGCCGTTATGGATCGGGACAACAAAGGAAATCGATTACCAGGCAAATGAGACCGTTCATCCCATACACCTCATAAAAGCAACCAATCTCTTCAATCTGGTGTTGGCAAGTTCGGACTACGGGCAAGAGACAAAGGCCGATACGAAAGCTGCCGCCTATACGTTTGAGATCATTACTCCCGAAGGCGCAGTCTACGGACATGACAACAGCCCGAAAAATAAAGAAACAGTGAAGTACACCCCCTATTCCCTGACAGCCGGCGATGCCGCATCCGGAGCAATAGCGGAAGCCCATATCAATACCGGGCGGCTACTTCATGAAGAAGAATATGATTACCGGCTCACCGTCTGCAGTACGGAAACCGGAAAGGTCGTATGGGATTACGACCTGATGAGATTATTGGAACATACCAAACCCGCTTCGCGCCCTGACGGCAGCCCGTTGCCCATGCAGGAATATCTGGACAGGCAAAGCGAATGGCATATTGTAGTTATATATAAAGGAGATGAGCCGGGTGGTCCTGAGAACTTTGTCGCTGTCAAAGTGATTGTCAACGACTGGATCATATGGCTCAACGACATAGGAATTTGAATATTTGAAAAAGGAATTTTATGAAAACGATATTGAACCTGATATACATAGTTATTGCGACCATAACCCTTTATGCCTGCACAGCAGAGCACGCAATAGGCGAACCTGTCCTGCAAGATACAAAGGGGATGATGGCTATAAATATCATTACAGGCGATGTGCAGGTCGATGAGTATGTATATTCCGCCCGCTTTATTGTATTCGATAACGTATCGACTTATCCCACTGTTGATATCAACCAAATGGTAATACTGGACAAAAACAACGTCTGGTCATTCAATACCTATTTGAAAGTTCGCCATAACCAGGACAAAGCGCTCATCGTCATCCTGAACGAACCGGATGCATTAACCAGGACATTAGAGTCGGTAAGCTCTCCTTACGATCTGAACACGATAAAATTCCAAATGGCAGATATTTTCAATCAAAACCATACAGCTATCGGGACAAAAGGAATACCGATGACAGGCATCGTCCATAACATCTCCATAACAGAAAGTCATGCAGACGAAAACAGCGCCCTTGCACAAGAATTAAGGGTCGAACGTGCAGTCGCACGGGTCGATATTTGGTTCAAAACCTATCCGTGGTTTGAAGCAGCTGTTACAGAGAATACTAAAATCACCTTGTCGAGGTCATACGACGAAGGCTATCTGGTTGGTCCCGACATATTTTTCGGTTCCGATATGCAGACTGTCATACCCAATAAGGAGGTTGTCTGGCAGCATACGGGAGTTCCTTTGAAAATCGGGTATGAATCAAGCCGGTATTGTTCTTTCTATACGCCGGAGAGAACCTGCGACGCGGCAAACCATAACGATAAACTAATCTTGACCATTGAAGGTATAGACACCGAAGAAGGACAAAGAAGAGCCGTTACGACCTTGTTGGACTTTGCCGACATGACCAACTTAGAACCCCTGACCATGCGAGAGGTAAGGCGTAACTATGTCTATAAAACAACCGCAAATATACATAGGGAAAAGATAGAGTTTTACACCACTATCAGTCCATGGACAAATGTCAAGCAAGACGTTATTCTCGATCCGCAATATTTCCTGACCGTGAGTGAAGATAACCTTTACTTGCCGAATTACCAAGACAGGGCCGATGTGATTGCCATAACCAATTATGACCATAGCGATCGGAATTACCCGGATGGCATCTGTATTGGAGAAACACGATATTATACTAAAACAGGCGAACCGGTCACCGACACCAACAGCCTTTTATATGGTTGGCTGCGGGTAGCTCTTGACGAGAAGGAGGGCTATCTCCGCCGGGAAATAGAATACTCGAATATGCAAGAGATAAAAATTCCAGAGCATAACGGTTGCTATGCAATAGCAGAAGTCAAAGCCGGTAACCTGACAAAACTAATTAGGATCAACCGCTAAAATGATTTATAATTAAATACATATAACAGTATGAAACAATATAACATCCTGACAATAATAATTAGCGCAACCATCCTGTTGCTGTGCATGATGGGATGTACCGATGAGTCCATAATCGGTGGCACTATACCTGCAGAAAATAAAATAACGGTAAAAATGACTGTTCCCGGTTTGGAAATCCCTATGCTGACCCGCTCAGGAGAAGACAAAATATGGGAAAGAAAAATAAAGGATATAGACTTGATGTTCTTCGACGATTCGTATCCGGCCGTATTACTCGAGCATTTCCATATAACTGATTTATCAGAAGAAACATGGAGTGATGATTACCTGGTCTTATTCCAATTGGCCATAGGAGAAAATGATGACCTTAGTCGTGCCCGCAGTGTTGTCGCAATTGCCAACGCTCATCGAGAAGTATTAGATGCATGGAGCTATGGTCCCTATTATATAGAAAAACCACTTTTATTGGAACATCTGACATTTCAGAGCTCCCATGAATGGAACACATCCGTCCCGGGCTTTACCCCTATGCCTATGTATGGTGAAGTATCTGTATATGGCGTTTATAAAGGTATGACAATTCCAGGAATCGAACTGAAACGCATGCTGGCACGGATTGATGTGCAGAATAGAGTAAACAGCAATATCTTCAAGCTGGAGAAAATATATCTGGCAAATTACCGTACAAGCGGATTCATCGCTCCGGCCTGGGATGAGTCGAGCGGAGATATAATAAGAGAATGGGATAACAGATATCCTTATTCAAGAAACGAGAATCCGATGATACCGTCCGGTTTTACACGGAATACACCTATCGAATACCTCTATTCACAAGGCGACTATTCTCCGGGACCGCTTATGGAAGGGCTAATATATACGTACGAAGCACCAAAAGCGGCGCCCAACGAAAAAGTATGCCTCGTTTTGGAGGGTATTTATGAAGGAAAACGCAACTACTATCGTGTCGATTTCACCTCCGACATAGAGATGCATGAAGATTACGAAGTCTTTCGCGGAGACGATGTCCCACTATATCGTAACCATAAATATATCGTAACAATAACAGCTGCCGAAGGGATTGGTTATCCGAGTTTTGAGGAAGCAATTAACGCATCATCCGTACTGTCAAACCTGAAAACATCCATCCTGATTATAAATATGACGGGAATAAATAATATTGTTTACGACGGGCAATATTTCATGGGAACCGAAAAAAAGGTAGTCGATGTACCTTGGAACGCAAACAAAGAGCTAAGACTTAGGATTATTTCCGATTATCAGGGAAGTTGGGAAGCACAAGTCCTCAACCCGGGAGAAGCAGGCTGGCTTAAGTTTGCAAACAGCACGACTACCGACAGAGGCGAGAATCTCTCCGGCCTGAATCTCCGGATAGCAAAGGCAACACCACCTACTAACAACCGTTATGCAACCGGGCAAATCGCATTCTCAAACGGAAGACTCCGCGATACCCTTACGATTCGGCGAGTCACGATGGCAGAAACGTTTGCACACAGTAATATCATGATTCTCGACAATAGCATGACGTTTGCTACTTCTGAAGAAGATTTAGTGAGACTTAGGCCGACTGCGCAAGGATTATTCTTCAAATGGGGTTCTCTCTATCCGATTAAACCGATTGGCAATCCTTATGTATCGCCCCAATATGGAAATTGGGAGAATATTCCTTATGCCCACCAGAGTTATAATTTCACGACAGCCCTGACAGGCAAAGATGATACAGACGCTTTCAAAACATACAACAACAATCTGGGATTCAAGAAGGAAGCTGATATTGGCGATATATGCCGCTATCTTTCAAGCCGGAACACTTGGGCCGGTGGTAAATGGCGCTTGCCGACCTATGAGGAACTGAAGTTACTGTATGAAGAAACGACAAACGACCCTGCCATATATCGCTTTGGTAATTTTTCAAATATGACGAATACCCTCAATAATACATCTGATTCCGAGTTACTCGAAAAACTTACGACAGGAGCTTATACTCTTTTCAGTGGATTGCAATTAGGAATCACAGCAAAAGAATCTATTAACGATACAAGGCTTCCGCCTCCCGGAGCTATTATCCTTCCGGCTTCCGGTGACCGTTATTCGAATGGCAAAGTCGAATATATTGGAGAAATAGGCATTTACTGGTCTTCAACACCATGTGTTTTTGATAATAATGAAACCGCCAGTTGCTTTTTTTTCAAACATGATGAGGTTATGTTTTACGATGTGGACCGTTCATGTGCATTTCCGGTACGCTGTATCAGGGATTATTGAGTAATACTTATGTTTTTCAGATATAAATCCGCAGGAAAATTCCTGCGGGATTCTCTAGATTCAGGGTAGAAGAAATTTATTCTCGGTATCTTTTGTTCTCCGAATTATTAGAATTGCGCCGAATAATCGTTTCTTTACGGGTACCACAGATAAGATAAAGTTGATCGGTATCTTCAGCTTTATCAATAGTAAAAAAGCGGCGCATTATAGACTTTACCTGTTCTATTTTAAGAAGGGGAAAAGATATCCTTTTGGCTTGCTTGTCATGATGACCATTTATTTGTACTCGTCCTTCACTGTGGCAAATTATCAATTTTCCTCCCGGGCTTGTTAATTCAGCCAAGTGAGCTATTAGTATCTCCGGATATTCAAAATGAGGGAATGCACTATAAACAATAATATAATCGAATATTTCATTTTTCAAATCCAATACGTCCATGCTACGAAAATCAACCAAAGGTGTATGATATTTTAGTTGTGCCTGTTTTATCATACGGGGTGAGAGATCTACTGCAACAATCTTAGAAGGAGCATGCGCCAGCAAATAGCTTTCCAGAATACCGGTTCCACACCCCACGTCAAGGATACGCATGCTCTGACGAAGTCCGGATTGTTTTAGAATATAATTTAGCTTTTGGGGATCGTGATAACAAAGTTCATCCCAGCGATCAGCTAATGCATCAAAAAAGTCGGCAATGTGTTTCATGGCAGTTCTCCTTCCCAAACGAAACAATCTTCAAACAACTTTTTCAGATTCGTTGATTTTTTAAATAACCCGAAAACTGATGAACCGGAGCCGGACATAGAGGCATATACTGCTCCATTCTGATAAAGTGCTTCTTTAATCTCTGCAATAACAGGATGTTTAGTAAATATACTTTGTTCAAAATCATTTACCATGGCCTTTTTCCACTCGCAAACAGGTGTTTGTATTATTTCCTTTAGAGAAATAGAAGGAAATGCAGGTTTTACCATTGAATAAGCTTCAGGGGTAGAAACTGCAACATCCGGCTTTATCAGGCAAAGATAATAACCACGTAAGGATAATTGAACCGGTTCGAATATATTTCCCGTGCCTGAAGCAAAAACGGGTGTATTACGAATAAAAAACGGACAATCAGCCCCTATGGAGGCGGCTAACGTTTCTAGTTTATCTTGGGCTATTCCCAGTTTGCAGTAGTCATTTAACAAACGAAGCATAAAAGCGGCATCAGACGAACCTCCTCCTAATCCTGCTCCGGAAGGAATCGCTTTTAGCAGATTCACTTCCAGAGCAGGGATTTCAAATTCTTTTTTTAGTAGATTTAATGCTTTAATTACCAGGTTTTTTTCTGTCGGTCCATCTATTTGAATACCTGTTTGTGAAAATGAGAAAGCTGGAGCGTCCACTATTTCCAGCGCATCTTTCACAGGAACAGGATAGAAGATGGTTTCAATATTGTGATAACCATCAGGACGTTTACTGACAACGTTTAATCCCAAGTTTATTTTGGCATTTGGAAAACAAATCATACTAAATAAATATTGTTTATAGACAAAAGTAATAAATCTGTTCGATTATATTCTTCTTTTTGCATGTAAACTTGCATAATTACCCGGTTTGAGCTGTTGAGAGGTACACGCAAAATAATCCTGATTATCTTTGCCCTTCACCAATCATTTCTTCAGCAAGTACAACATCTGCGTCTTTCTGAATATTTGGTAATTCCAGACCATAACCTTTGATGCGGTCTTCGCGTTTCAACAATAAAGAAATGAGGAGCGCTAAAATACCGAATCCTGTGAAAATCATCATCGGAATAGTATAGTCGTATGTCGGTTTGCCGTCGACAAGACCTGTTACGCAATATTTATCCAAGACAAGGCCAATCATATAAGGAACTCCCATTAAGCCCCAGTTCTGTACCCAGAAAATCAAGGCATATGCAGTACCTAGTTTGTTTTCCGGGATAATTTTCGGAACTGAAGGCCACATAGCAGAAGGGACCAAAGAGAAGGCAACACCCAGTAGAATGATTAATCCCAATGCGATAAGCCAGTTGTTTAACATAGGAATGGAGAACATCAGATGGACAAATATTAGCATGATGGCCCCAATAATCATGATGGTAGCTCCTTTCCCTTTCCGATCATAAAGATTTCCGAAAAATGGAGTTAACAAAATATTACCGAACGGTAACAAAGCCGGAATGATACCGGAAAGTTCCGGGTCTATGCCGAATTTGTTAATCATCAGGCTGGGGGCATATTTAAGGAAAGGAAAGACAGCGGAATAAAACAACACGCAAAGAAGCGCCATATACCAAAATCCTTTTAATTTAATAATATCAAAAATGTCGCTGATACGGAACGGTTCTTCCGGCTCTTCTTCCGTAGTGGAGGCAGCGTCTTCGGCATCTCGTTTGATATCCATGATAACGAATACGATGAAGGATAGCAAACCGATACAAAGTAGTATCAAACCAATAAAAATAGGCATGCTGATAGAATTACCGAAAGCACGGCTCAACAACGGCGTAATACCGATAGCTAATCCCGTTCCGATACGGGCACAGGCCATTTCCAATCCCATGGCCAATGCCATTTCTTTACCTTTAAACCATTTCACTATGATTTTAGAAACGGTAATACCTGCTATTTCAATCCCGACCCCGAATAAAGCATATCCTAATGATGCTACCAGCAACGGATATCCCCATTCCGTACCGAAAACGGAAACAGTTGCGCCACCGAAATCATGGGATACACCGAACCATTTGATAAATACACCGATAAGCATAATACTTGTGGCCATTAATCCGGTAAAACGTACACCCATTTTGTCCAGTATCATACCTCCGAAAATAAGCATCAAGAAGAATACATTAAACCAACCGTAGGCGCTGGTAAACTTACCATATTCGTTGGCGGTCCATCCAAGACCGCCACCTTCGACGGGAGTTTGAAGTAAGTCTTGAAGCGGGGCCATCATGTCTGTGATGAAGTATCCGCAAAGCATTGTGAATGCAACAAGCGCCAATACGGACCATCGAGCCGTTTTGGATTCGCTTAGTTTTCTTTGAATCTGTTCTCTCATGATATTTGTTTTATTGAATTATGTTATTCTTTTTCTTTACTGAAAAGGGGGAGGGCATCCGCTACAATGAAAGTACTGCCCCCTATAAAAATAAAATCATCTTTTCCAGCACGCGCCAAAGCTTTCTGGACTGCTTCCCCTACATTTTCACAAATGGTACCGGACAATCCGTGTGCCATTCCTTTTTCCGCGAAATCTTTTGCCGGCATAGCCCTGGGAATGGATGCCTGGGTGAAAAAATAAAATGCATTTTTCGGCATAAGTTCTAATACGCCGTTGATATCTTTATCATTCACCATGCCTACAATCATATAGAGAAGTTTGTGCTTTTTCTGTTCATCACTAAGTTGGATATTGATGTATTCCCAACCTCCAACATTATGTCCGGTATCACATACTACTTTCGGGTTTTCCTGTAATAACTGCCAGCGCCCCATTAAACCTGTGAGTTCAACTACATGCTCAAATCCTTCACGGACAGCTTTCTTTGGTATGTCGATACCTTGTGTGTTTAACAAGTTGAGCGCACCCAAAACAGTTGTTGCATTTCTGAACTGTACAACACCTCCCAATTCTCCTAACAATTGTCCGTATTCAGTCGAATCAAAGAACCATTCTCCTGTATCCATCAGATAAGATTCTCCCAACAATCCTTCATCCTGTGCAAAATAGACTAATGTGTCGTTTTTGACAGCAGCATCTGAGAATACCTGTGCTACGCTGTGACGGTCAACCTCGCCAATCAGAACCGGAATGCCTTTTTTTATGATTCCTGCTTTCTCTGCGGCTATCTTTTCGACAGTGTCGCCCAGAAACTGGGTATGGTCGAGGCTGATATTCGTAATTATACTTAGGATTGGGGTAATAATATTCGTACTATCCAGACGTCCTCCCATCCCGACTTCGATAACCGCAATATCCACCTTTTCGGTACGAAAATAATCGAATGCCAATGTAGAAGTCAACTCGAAAAAGGAGGGTTGTAACGACTCGAAGAAGGTACGATAGCGTTCAATGAACCGAATCACATATTCTTTGGGTATCATTTTCCCGTTTACGCGGATACGTTCACGAAAATCCACTAAATGGGGGGAGGTGTAAAGTCCGACTTTATATCCGGACTGGCGTAGGATTGCTGCCAAAAGATGGCTGACAGAGCCTTTACCGTTTGTACCGGCTACGTGGATTGTTTTGTATGCTTGATGCGGATTTCCGAGATGATTATCTAGTGCTATACTGGTATCCAACCCCGGTTTGTATGCGGATGCACCGCTATGTTGAAAGACCGGAATGCTGGTATATAGATAGTGTAGCGTTTCTTCGTAAGTCATGCTTTTGAAATTTATATTTCGCAAAAGTAGTCAATTTTATTTATACCTTTGCGCTTCGTTAAAGAAAATAAAAAGGAAGAAAGCAATATGAGTAAGCAACGTATTAGCCATACTCCGGAAGGGGGAGTATGTTCGAAGATGATGATTATTGACTCGGAAGATAATATAATCAGAAATGTTCAAATTATTGGTGGCTGCCAAGGTAATACGCAAGGATTGTCCCGACTGCTGGTTGGTATGGATATTCAGGAAGCTATTCGGCGCTTGGAAGGAATCAACTGTCGTGAACGGGGAACTTCCTGTCCTGACCAGTTGGCGCAGGCTTTAAAGAAAATACAAACTGATTTTAATCTATAATCAGTTTGTAACCGATACCCCGTACATTCAATATTTTTATACTTTCGTCTTTGGATAGCTTATGTCGTAGTTTCGTAATGAAGACATGCAGGCTGCGAGCGTTAAAAAACGAGTCATCGCCCCACAGTTCCAGTAAAACATCTTTCATAGGAAGTACATTGTCCTTGTTTGCACACAAACGTTTTAATATTTCAGACTCCCGATTACTTAGAAGTTGTTTATTTCCTTGATGTTTTAGTGTTTGCGTGATGGAGTCGAAGGAATATTGTCCCAAAGTAAAAGTACTTGTCTCTTCTTTATTAATCGTTATTTTCTTTAATAAAGCCTTAATACGGATAATTAGTTCCGCCATACCGAATGGTTTCTTCAGGTAATCGTTGCCTCCCAGTTCAAAGCCTTCCACTACATCGTTTGCGGCGGAACGGGCAGAGAGAAAGAGAACGGGAATTTGCGAGTCCGTCTTCCGTATGTGGCGTACCATTGTGAAACCGTCGATTTTAGGCATCATAATGTCGGATACGATAATATCCGGTTTTGTTTCTTTACAACGTGCCAAGCCTTCTTCACCGTCGGAAGCTAGGATAATGTCGAATTCATCACCGTCTAGCGTATCCTTTATTATCATGGCGAGTGTGGGTTCATCCTCAACTAATAATACTTTTGTCTTTTCCATTTTTCTATTCTTTACTTGAAACAGACTATTTGTTTTTGAAATGTAAGGTAAAAGTGCTACCTTTTCCTAACGTACTTTTAACACTGACATATCCTCCATGTTTGGACATCATATCATTTACATAATATAGTCCCAGGCCATATCCTTTTACATTATGCAGGTTTCCATTAGGAACACGAAAGAACTTATCGAATATTCGTTTCTGATTGGTTTCGCTGATACCTATACCATTGTCGGAAACAGTTAGGCAGGTTTCATCAGAAAGTCTTACGCTTTTTATGGAAATGCTGCAAGGCTTTTCTCCGGAATATTTAATCGCATTTTCTATAAGATTACTAAGCATGTTATATAAATGTGTTGGATCGGCTATAATATGCAGGTCGTCAGGTATTTCAGTCGTTATACTGAGAGGCTCGCCGGTCTTTAATTTATATTGTTCGATTAGAGCCGGGAGTATTTTAGCTACGTAAATCGTTTCGGGATGCAACCGGAACGATTTGCGGTTTTCAACGGATAGGGTTAATATCTGTTCGACCAATCCGGAAAGATGAGTGAGTTGTTCGCGGATAATAGTCAAGTATTTTTGCTGCTTTTCACTGACATTGTGGTTATGATTTAGTAAAACATCATTGGCGGCATAAGCTACTGATATAGGTGTTTTCAGCTCATGTGTCATATTATTGGTGAAATCAGTTTTTAGTTCTTCTACTGTTTTTTGTCGGAGGATTGTATAAAGAAGATAAATAAAAGCGCCTAAAATAACAACGACAAGCAGGAGAGAGGATATCAGTATTCCGGCCATCTGTTTCAAAACAATCTTATCCGGCGATAGTGATATTTTATAAAAACTGCCGTTCAGACCGAAAGGAAATTCTATTTGAGCGGCATTCCTCCATGGCCGGACAACATTAATTGTGTCCGGACTGGCATAGAGAACGGAGTCGGTGGCATCCGGTTGGATTACCTGCAATTGGTAAGGGGCTGATATACCTCTGTTTTGTAATTCTTCCGACAGATATATTTCATACTGTCTATAATTTATAGGCATTAAAGAGTCTATCTTTTGATGTATAGCTGCCTGTATTTGCATTTCCATGATACTAAGTTGGGATAAATAATCTTTTAAAGTCTCTTCTGAATTACGAAATTGGATTGTAGTATCTATTGTTGATACTTTTACAGAGGAGTCTTTGCTGGCTGAGTCATCACCTGCGGAAATGGCATATTTTACTTCCTCATGATAATCTTTACTTTTAAGCGTGTCCATACGAGTGAATGTTTCTCTGTAATCAGCCATTCTCATCGCTTCCCGTACATGTTCCATTGTTGTGGTTTTATTGGATAGATACAAACCTTTCAACCAATACCCTTGTGATAGTAGTAAACCTAATAAAGAAAGGCTTATTAAAAGTGCTATTGTTTTGAAACGAAAACGAGTATTCATATATTTCAAATTTCTTACGGGCAAATGTAAATGATATGTTTGAATATATGGCAAAAATGGTAAGACTAAATAACACTACTGTTTTGACATCTGAGCGTATAAAAAGAGAAGGAGAAAGATATAATAAAAAAGGATACCCGATTTCGGATACCCTTTTCAACTGTTTTTATAATGCAGTTAATTAATTTCTGGGAAGTGCTTCTTTCACTACCATCGGACGGCCTGCATATTCAGCTCCGTTTAATTCTTTAATGGCATTGATAGCTTCTGATTGCTCAGGCATTTCAATAAATGCAAAGCCTTTGGATCTTCTTGTGTCACGGTCGGTAATAAGTTTTACAGACTCAACTGTTCCATACTCTTCCATAACTTCTCTTAAATCTGATTCCCTAACATTATAGCTAAGGTTACCTACATACATGTTCATAAAATATAAATATAAAAAATTAATAATTCAACAATGAAATTTAGGAGGTTCTTAATCAGAGATGGAAATACTCAATATGGAAACTGAGAAGATACATGTAAGAATGAGAGCTAAATAAATCTCTTATTGTTTGTTGATGCAAAGGAAAGCATTCTATTTGGATAAAGTACTATGTTTATCCTTTATTCTCCGTTTATTATACTTTTTGCGTATAAAAGGTCAATACTTAACGGTTGTGGGCCTCAAATATTATTTGAATAGCACTGCCATATACTTGAAAGAACAGGGAATGAACATATTATGCCGATATATATGCTTACTTCGTGGAATGAAATAAGCATATATATGCAATACAAATAAGTATGACCCGGAAATTAAAACCATTTAATCTTTCTGAAAATACAGAAAGATAATGCGGACAGGGCAATAGATACACAAAAAATGATTGCAAAAGCATGTGGCATATCTTCCCCGTAAATAGGAACATTCATTCCATAAAAACTGGCAATCAATGTAGGTACCATCAATATAATAGATATGGAAGTCATACGTTTCATGATGATATTTACATTGTTGGAAATGATGGAGGCGAATGCATCCATTGTCCCGGTGAGAATATCGCTATAGATATTTACGGTCTGATGTGCTTGCTTTAATTCGGTTTCAACATCTTCGACCAACTCCTTATCCATATACATCGGGTCTTGAAAAATACTTTGTAATTTACTCAACATTACCTCATTGCCACGGATAGAAGTGTTGAAATAGACCATACTTTTTTCAAGTTTCATCAAACGTAACAAATCTTCGTTGCGAATACTTTTTTCGAGTGCCTTTTCTGCACGTCCTACTTCATTATTTATCTGTTTCAGGTATTTTAGAAACCAGACAGCCGATGAGTATATCAGGCGTAATATCAAATCGTACTTATGACGTACAACTAGTTCTTTACGTTGGGTATAGCGGATAAAATCGGGAATAAGTTCTGTCTGATAATAACAAACGGAAATAATAAGTTCGTTGTTAGTCATAATACCTATCGGGATAGTCGTGAACGGAATGCCTTGTTCTTTACTTTGCACCGGAATACGAATGATGGTAAGCAGCCAATTTCCCTCATACTCGATACGAGGACGTTCGTCGGTATCGGCAATGTCGCTTAAAAAAGATTCGGGAACATTCAATTCATTTATAAGATATTGGATATCGTCCGGTGTCGGGCATTCTACGTTTACCCAGCAGTTTGGAAGCCATTTGTCTTTTTCTACAAAACCGGCTTCACAATAAAGAAATTTTCTCATTATTGCCTCCTTTCGTTTTTTATACGTACAGAGGCCTTGCCGTTTCGCCCCTGCAGCGTTAATTATTACCTGTTTTTGTTTCTCGCGGAATACTGTCGTCCATAATTGAAATACTTTTTACGGCCGTAAAGGTAGAAAAAAGAAACGAATGCCAAATAAAAATAGTAATTTTGATGCCCGATAAGAATAAAACGAGAAAATGGCAGAAGGAACAAGAAATACTGGAAGAGGAAAGCAGAAAACGATTGTTGTACCTGATATGGGGCGGTTGCAACCACAAGCGCGTGAGTTGGAGGAAGCTGTATTAGGTGCTTTAATGCTGGAGAAAGATGCTTATTCCATTATTAGCGAGATATTGAAACCGGAGTGTTTTTATGAAAAAGCACATGAAATGATTTATGCGGCTATTGTCGATTTGGCAATCAGCCAGCGTCCGGTGGATATGCTTACCGTCACCGAACAGTTAAAAAAACGGGGAGAACTGGACCAGGTAGGTGGTCCGTTCTACATTTCACAACTGACCAGCAAAGTAGCCAGTAGTGCTCATATTGAGTACCATGCTCGTATTATTGCTCAAAAATACCTGGCACGCGAATTAATATCTTTCACAGCCATGATACAAGGAAAAGCGTTCGATGAAACAATTGACGTGGAAGACTTGATGCAGGAAGCCGAAGGTAAATTGTTTGAAATATCCCAGCGTAACGTAAAGAAAGATGTTACACAGATTAATCCGGTCATCAAAGACGCGATGGAAATGCTTCAAAAGGCTGCCAACCAAAAAGAAGGTCTGAGTGGTATTCGTTCCGGCTTTAATGGTTTGGATAAAATAACTTCCGGATGGCAGAATTCCGACTTGATTATTATTGCAGCCCGTC
Organism: Parabacteroides sp. AM08-6; assembly: GCF_003473295.1. Lineage (GTDB taxonomy): Bacteria > Bacteroidota > Bacteroidia > Bacteroidales > Tannerellaceae > Parabacteroides. The sequence goes on along the minus strand of NZ_QRMP01000001.1, from coordinate 372,965 downwards.
CGGCTATGGGTAAAACGGCATTTGTACTTTCAATGGCCAAGAATATGGCAGTGAATCATAATACACCTGTTGCTTTGTTTTCACTTGAAATGAGTAATGTTCAGTTGGTGAACCGTTTGATTGTCAACGTATGCGAAATTCCGGGTGAGAAAATTAAAAGTGGGCGACTGGAAAGTTATGAATGGGAACAATTGGACTTCAAAATAAAAGAATTATACGATGCTCCGATTTATGTAGATGATACCCCCAGTCTTTCGGTATTTGAATTACGAACCAAAGCTCGTCGTCTGGTTCGTGAGCATGGTATCAGATGTATTATTATCGACTACCTTCAGTTGATGAATGCAAGTGGAATGAATTTTGGTAGTCGTGAACAGGAAGTGAGTACTATTTCCCGCTCGTTAAAAGGATTAGCAAAAGAATTAAATATTCCGATTATTGCTTTGTCTCAGTTGAACCGTGGTGTGGAAAGTCGTCAGGGAGCAGAAGGAAAACGTCCGCAACTGGCCGATTTGCGTGAGTCCGGAGCCATCGAACAGGATGCGGATATGGTTTGTTTTATCCATCGTCCTGAATATTACAAAATTACGGAGGATGAACGAGGTAATTCATTAATCGGTTTAGCCGAAATTATTATCGCTAAACATCGTAACGGTGCAACGGGCGATGTACGTTTACGCTTCAAGAGTGATTTTGCGAAATTCATGAATATCGATGAAGATATGGCTGTCAAAGAATTTTCGTCTAACATGAATGATGGTTTGGATTCAATGGCTTCCATGCCGCCGATTCCTCCCGCAGGTGCTGACTTTCTGAGTCAGGGTAGTAGTAATGAAGTTCCGTTTTAGAATAAAAACGGAACTTCAAATCAGTATTTAGAAAGTATCAATGCTTTCTTTTTTTATTGTCCTCAATAGAAATCGGAATAATTTGATTTATAAGATTGATAACAATAAAATCTTATTATCCGTACTTCCCCATTCTGTCAATAATGTTCGTAAATCCTTGTATTCAGCAGGAGTATAAAGTTGTTTGCTCAGTTGGAGACTACGAGTGATTTTAGCTGTATTACCATCCTTTTCGATAGAATAGATTACTTGACCGGCAGCATTGGAAATTGTTTTGTTTACAGCAGGTGTACGCAATTCCATCCCTTCCGGAATATGAACGGTATACGTGTATTGTTCGTTGGCTTTACAAGGCATCCGTAAATTTTCTTTCCGTGTACTATTCATGCGACAGAAAGAACTGTTTGCTAAGGAAACAGGGGCATCCGGCAGGTTGACTAAAACATATCCGTTTTTCACCTTCAAAGATTGGCTGGAACTACCGGAAGCTTTATCTTCACTGAAATACGGACGTTGTGCATTTCCTGTTTGAGATGTGATTTGATTCTCTGCTTTTTCGGGTGTTAAAGTGATATCCACCTTATAATTAATATCGGTATCAGGAGCATCGAAGGTGAGTCTTTCTCCGTTTGCCAACTTGAAAGAGGGGACAATGTTTCCAAGAGAGCCAGCTGTCGCCATTCGTTTGGAAGTAGGAGTAAGCAAATACTCTTTTCCATCGGCTTGGGCAATGACAAATAATTCGCTAATGGCATTTAAGCCACAGCCTTTTTCTGCATTTACACGATACAAAGCAGCCGGTTCAGCTTGAATACCGGCAGCATTCAACAAGCCGGAAAGTATATTGATTTTCTCGGCAGCAGTACCATATGCCGTATTGATAACATCATCGACCGGACGCAGGCGAAAACCTGTTTCTGCAAGTGAGAGCTGGCTGTTGTCCAGATTGTTGATGACATAATCAAGAATGGCTTCCAACTTTTCCGTATCTTTGTTCTTGTTTTCACAGATACTTTCGGCTATTCCTTCCAATTGTGGGTCGTTTTGCGGATTAAACTGTTTGTATAAAGCATTCAATGCTTCTTTTTCCGATACGAATGTGGTTGCTGTAAAGAAGGGTATATCTCCATTCATGGCAGAAACAAACGGATTGCGTGAAGCTGCCGGAAGATTCTGTAAAGTCCATTTCATTGTTTTTGTTCCGTTTGAAACCTGCGTTGCCGGTTTGGCCTTATAGTTTTGTAGGGTATAGGACAATTGTACGGATTCCGGCAATACGATTGTATACGTATACTCCTTTACCGGTGAAGATTGTAACGGCTCATCGTATATGTCCAGTGCCGGCAGATAGCCGGGTTTAGTAAGGATAGAATAATCCAGATAAATAGTAGCACCTAATTCCAGTCCTGTGTGTACAACTACCATTTCTTTTAAATGATTATAAGCTGGAGCGTCTGCGGCACTATGTGGTAATACCTCAACAAATGCATTGTCAGGTGTTTTAATGATATTTCCGTCTTTCTGTTTCGTGTAAGAAGAGTGAATTTTCAATTCCTGATATTCCGGATTGTAAACGATGAAACTTTCACCGTAAGTTCCGTTCATAGCCGTATGCGTAAAGAGTGTCAATTCCATATTGCAACGATATTCCTGACTACCGTCGGCATTTAATGTGTACGTTTTAGCCAGTTTCTTATATTCGGCCTCCGAAGCGGCAAATGCCGATGTTGCCATCAGCAAGAGGCAAATGAGGAGCGTGGATTTGTTTATTTTGTTCATTATTTTCATTGTCTTTTTTAGAAGTGGTCATTATTTTTTGATTACCAAATAATCTTCGAAGCTTTTATGCGCATTGACTGCGGAACGGAAACCATCCCAATCGGTGGCCTCGTAAACACGTTTCTTGAGAGCTAGCTTCTGGTGGAGTACTACCTTGTTGCCATCTTGACGGAGAGAACCTTCAAAATCGGCCGCATTACTCTCTGTGTTATCGTTTCTATCGGCATTTACCAGAGTATATCCGGAAGGAAGCTGAATACTTTCGTCCAGTTCTACCAACCGGGAACAAGCATCTTTAAAACCATACCGGCGATCTTCCAGTTCCGTATTAATGCGCAGATAGCTTTTTACCTGATTGTACAGATTGTTCATAACCAAGGGCTTGAATAGCATTTCCTTTTCTCCGGGAATAGCGTATTCCGGAATTTCATAGCGAAATGTCATTTTGATAGGAGCTGCTTGGTAGTCTTTCGGATTTTTCCCGTAATCCACGCTAATCAGACGGGCTTTGGGGGAAACGGCAAGTAACTGGTTTTCCAGCATGTTTTGCCATGTAGACTGCCAGCCACGAGTGAATATTCCCCGGATATTACTGTCGGATTGTCCTTCGGCCGTGATAGTGAATTGCCCCGTCAATGTACCTTTCGCATCCAGTTTGTTGACAGCATTGATACGTACATAATGGTTCTCGGGAGCGGAGACCGGTGTCAGGCAAAGGTCTGAACCTTCGGGAACCCCCGGCAGGTAATTCTGCTGTTGTTCGGCACTGCTCCATAGTTCACGGCAAAAAGGAACCCAGGTCGGATCAAGTGGCATATAGGTCCCGCTGGAAAGTTTTACTACGGCAACGCAATGGTTGAAATGGTCGGCAGGAATGCTTTCTACACGGCTTCCGGCCATAGTCATGGCGGGATAAGCCTCGAAACCGGCCATACGCAGGAAAGATATTAATGTCCCGGCAATATCTTTACAGACACCGCAACGGTCGGTATAATTCATTTTTGTGTTGTGGAGGGTATAACCTTCACCTTTTCCCATCGAGATACCGGAGTAACGGATATTGTCGGCAACCCAATGGGTGAGAACGGCAATCTTTTCCATCTCGCTTTTTTTCCCTTTTATCAGCTCATCCACTTTTTTCTGTGCTTCGGGTAGTGAAGCAAAACTTCCATAATCTTCATTTACTTTATTAAACCACAGTGATTTATCCTGCCATTTCGGTGTACTGGACATCATTAATTTAGGAGCTGCGTCAAAAAGGTCGACCATATTCGGTTCACGTTTAGCCGGCATGATGTCTGTGCTCACAAACGTATAGGCCTTTCGTCCGTCTTCATAACGCATGGAAGAGGTACATTCACCCTGATAGAACTGGAACTGCATCTCTTTTTCCATGGGAATGGATACTTTATAGACTTTACGGATGGTCGGTTCGGTTGCCCAAAAAGGAACAATATCATAGAATTGTCCGCGCATGGGAGGGATAAAACGTGATTCATCCTCACCGTCACCAGCCAACAGAGCATAAGTAAAACCTTTTTTATCGATTTGATAGTCGATAATATCTCCAGGCTCCAACGGACCGACTTCCATCATGATTTGCCGTGCTCCCCAATAGATGGCACGTGCCGGAGCCGCATAATCGTATTGTTGAGTGATATCCAGATTATGTACATCGCCATTGGCTTTATAAAGTGTGACCCGGTGAAATTCCGCATGAGCTGTCAGCGGGTCGTAATCGTATTTAAGAACACGGTTCGCGAGTGCCCCTTTCGGTGTCATTATTTTAATGATTTTGCAAACAGCAAACGAACCGGAGCCGGTAGATTGTACATTGACATGGGTACTATCCAGCAAGTTCACACAGTCGTAACCTGCATAAGTCTCCGGATGTTGTAATGTCGGATCCGGAGCAAACTGACAACTTTCCCGGCTTTGTCCATACGTGGAGGTCAAAGTCAGGAATGATAAAATAGTGATAGATATAAACTTCATATATATAGCGTTTTATGATATTTTATTTAATATACTTATTGCCAATTCCCGGCAAGCGACCCGGTTTGTTTTACCGTTACCTGTCATGGGAATGGCATTGACTTCCCAGACATATTTCGGACGCTGATATTTGGGTAGAAAATCGAAGTGCTTACATTCAACGGTTGTATCTGCTTGTATCAGCTGACTGCATGCATCTGTTTCTTGTTTATTTTTTTCTATTAATAAAACAACCCTTTCTCCGAATTTCGTATCTGGAATTGATGTTATTGCAAAGTTAACAGAAATAACGGGACGCAATAGCGCTTCCACGCTTTCTATTTGTATTTTTATTCCTCCGCTGTTGATGATATTGTCTTTTCGACCGAGAATACGGAAACGACCATCGGGGAGCAAACAGGCTATGTCGTTTGTTTCCAGTATTTCATCACAAATAAGTGGAGCGTTTATTACCAGCGTATCTTCTTTGGACAGAGAAAGCCGGACGGAAGAAAACGGGTGATACCACGGAGAAGCATCCGGTCCGTTTAGCCGGCGGAGGGCAATATGGGAGAGCGTTTCCGTCATGCCGTAAGTAGAGTAAATCGTATTAGGTAATTCCTTTATATTTTCTTCCAAGGCTGTATCGATGGCACCTCCTCCGATAATCAAAATGTCTGTCCGGCAAAGTCGTTCCCTTTCCTCCGGTATTTGCAGCGTATTATATACCTGAAGTGGAATCATGGCGGCAAAACGGAGTTGTGTCTCTATATCTGCAAGTGGATGACCGGATGGTTCTCGCACAATAAGGTCGAGACCGGCATACAGGGAACGTACTACCATCATTTTTCCGGCAATATATCGAAGCGGCATACAGAGCAGGGCTTTGTCGCCTTTTTTTAATCCCAGATACTCGCAAGTAAGACGGGCACTTTGCAGCATTTGGTCTTTACGGACTTTCATCTGCTTGGGTGTGCCTGTCGAGCCGGAAGTCTGCACTTCTATATAGGGTGAATCATTTTGCCATTCGGCAAGAAATGTTTGTAGTTCTTCTTCTATGGGTGACATAAAGATGTTGCAAAAAGAATTATTTAGTTTTGTCCTTTAATTAAACATTGTACCAAAGGCAGTCTTTCCGTATTTCCAGCGGCATCTCTATATTGTCCGTAAAGAGTGCACCGGTTCCTAATCCTTGTGGCAAAGAGTTCTCAAATGTAGCACACCATTGTGCGATAGCATTCAGGCCGATGTTCGATTCCAATGCGGAAGTTATCCACCAACCAATCCCTTGTAATCCGGCTTCTGCAATCCATTCGTTTCCACCACTGACACCTCCGTGAAGAGACGGTTTCAGGATAATATATTGGGGATGGATGGCAGATATCAATGCTTTTTTCCCTTCAACCGTATTACAACCGATTAATTCCTCGTCGAGTGCTATCGGCAGTGGAGTAGAAGCGGTGAGACGTGCCATTTCTTCCCATTGTCCGGCACGGATTGGCTGTTCGATGGAATGCAGGTCAAGTTCAGCCAGCCGTTTCAGTTTGTCCATTGCATCAGTAGGCGGGAAGGCTCCATTGGCATCCACTCGCAATTCGACTTCTTTTGCTGAAAAATGTGCGCGTATATGACGGAGCAAAGCCAATTCTTCATCAAAGTTGATTGCACCTATTTTCAGTTTGATACAACGGAAACCGGCCTGCATCTTCTTCTCTATCTGTTCCAGCATTTTCCGGTAATCACCCATCCAAATAAGACCGTTGATGGGTATTCCTTTTTCACCACGGGAAAAAGGAGTTTCCCATAAGGCAAAACTATTTCTTTCGTAATGGCGGAATGCTGTTTCCAATCCGAAAAGGATAGAGGGATAAGGGCGCAAACTTTCGGTATCCAATGTCCCTTCCCGTTCAACTTTGCGGCAGGATTGTTCCAGTATCTTTTCATAGTCTGGTAAATCATCGCAACTCAGATTGGGTAAAGGAGCACATTCGCCGATACCTATCCGTCCGGGTTCTTCTTCTGATGTCAAATGCAGATACCAGCATTTACGCAAGGTATAGATACCTCGCGAAGTTCCGGCCGGCTGTTTGAAATGCAGAACTTTGGGAATGATTCGAAGTTTATAGTGGAGGATTGACATCTTTTACGGAAACTTAGGATAGTCCTCGAATCTCGGTCTGCGTTTTTCCAGGAAGGCTTTTCCTCCTTCTTGTGCTTCGTCAGTCATATAATAAAGCATCGTGGCATCACCGGCCAGTTCCTGAATACCTGCCTGGCCGTCCAATTCCGCATTCAGGCCGGCTTTAATCATGCGGAGTGCCAACGGGCTGAGCAACATCATCTCTTCGGACCACTGCACATATTCGTCTTCCAGTTTTTCCAAAGGAACCACTTTATTTACCAATCCCATATCCAGAGCTTCCTGTGCATTGTATTTGCGGCAGAGAAACCATATTTCACGTGCTTTTTTCTGGCCGACGATACGAGCAAGGTATGATGAACCGAAACCTGCGTCAAAGCTACCTACACGCGGCCCTGTCTGACCGAATATCGCATTTTCGGAAGCAATTGTCAAGTCGCATACAACATGCAACACATGTCCGCCGCCAATGGCGAAACCGTTTACCGCCGCAATTACCGGCTTCGGAAGAGAACGGATTTGCTTTTGTACGTCCAATACATTCAGCCGTGCCACACCGTCTTTACCTACATAACCGCCATGACCTTTTACATTCATATCCCCTCCCGCGCAAAATGCCACATCTCCGGCTCCGGTCAGAACGACAATGTTGATATCCTGACGTTCCCGGCAAATGTAAAGCGCGTCACTCATTTCGGTAGTAGTGGTGGGAGTAAAGGCATTACGGTAACGTTCGCGGTTGATTGTGATGCGGGCGATACCTTTATAGAAATCAAATATAATATCTTCGTATTGTTTGATAGGAGTCCATTCTCTCTTTGTTTCCATATCTCTTTATTTTGGTGATTGTTTTAATAAATTCCGTATTTTATCTTTCAACTCAGGTGTCGGTACCTTTGGATAGTTCAGGAAAGCAATGACAAAATTGTCTGCCAATATCTCTTCCGGCTGGATAATGTAGCCGGTATTCCTTCCAACTTTTTCATAAAAATCCGAGACTTTCTCCAACGGATAGACGATTGTCTTTCCGTTTTCTTGTATCGGCTTTAATTGTTCGTCCAGCGGAACCATGCCAATGGTAATGTAATGAAAGAATTTCCCGGTTGTATAGGGCCTGTTGGCATATAGAACCATTGCGCATTTTTGTTGTTTTCCATCGATGGTAAATGTTGCATAGCTGTCGAAGCGTTCGGAATCCGGATTGGAAATACGCATGTCCCACAAATCTTTCGGATATTCCAATTCTTCGGGAGTGACAGTGAAACCGATTGTTTCATACATCTTTTTTTTGAATTCCGGATTGTTACGTGTCAATACGTGGAATGTTTCATGTAGAAGCAATGTTTGCCGGATATCTCCTCCCATCAGAACGATAAAGTTCTTGCGTGTATATCCTCCGGCTTCTCCTTCATCTTTCAGAGTCGATTTGACCAAGATGATTTCTTTCGGGAATTGAAGGTGGTATTGATGTTTCCGTATGGAATCGTTGATGGCCGTCCTTAACTGGTCGATTTGCGTTTTTTCTTTGTCTGTCCAGTCACGTACTTCCTCCGTCATCAGTTTCATCAAATCTTCCTTTTTACCTTCCGGATTTTCCAGCCTGGAAGCAATATCGAAAGGACTCCGATTGCGTATATAATGATCCTCTACAACCAGTAATTTTCTGGCTTCTTCGGCAGTAGCCAAGCGATAGTTGACTGTGTCGGACCAAGTATTCGTTTCTGTAATGGCCAATATCTTCTGAGATTTATTTTGACATGAAAGGAACAATAGTATAAAGCTGACTGTGCAAATAACATTTCTCATGGTTCTCTCATTTTTTTAATTGGTGATAATATTCTTTTAATAACCGTACATCCTCGTCTTTATCCGTGAATACCTCCATCAACATAGGTTGTGCGAATGGCTCCGGTTGTATAAATGTTTTCATAGCCTCAGTCAGTTCTTCTTCATTATGGACGGCGGAATATGCAAATCCTCGTTCCGTAGCCCAACCTTTGGCTGAAGTATGATGACTGGCTGTCACAAATCTATGTGATTTATCCGACATATCCAGTCCCGGCAATGCTTGAAATATTTCTCCTCCACCATTGTTAAGCAGCAGGATACGCAGATTGCAACCATAATTACTGTTCCAAAGTGCGTTCATATCGTAGAAAAAGCTCAAATCACCCAATACGACGAAGTTTAGTTTATCCGAACAGACCGAATAACCGATAGCGGTGGAAAGAGAACCTTCGATACCACTTGTTCCCCGGTTACAACAAACTTCCACACCATCCGGCAGATTGTATAACTGTGCATAACGAACAGTCGAACTATTACCCAAATGCAGCGCACAAGGAGTCGGAAGCGATTTGAGCAACATTCCGATAGTACCCATTTCGGAGTAGGGGAACTCCGGTAGTGGAAGCTCACGTGCATTATTTTCCCAAAGTCTTGGAAATTCAGTCGGCTTATTCTCCAGCAGATAAGCTATTTTTTCAAGAAACTCGAAAGGGTCCATTTCTATAACGGTTGTCAGCGAACCATAGAGATCTGCAATCTCACCATCCAGAGATACATGCCAATGTTCGCGGGGCGGATGCTGTCTGAGGAATGTTTTAAGCCGTTTCGACACGATATGTCCACCGTATGTAATAACCAGTTCGGGAACCATCTTTTCTTTTGTATTTTCCGGCAACGCATAAAGGGCTGCATCGAAATTTTTTATCGGTATGCCAGGAACTGTCTTATTACCGGTATGTTCCGTCAGCCAGGTGAAATGTTTGTATAGAAGTTTGGCATATTTTCTTTCGAACAGATAAATCAGGCTCATTTGTCCGGCGATAATCATCCGTTTGTTGTATTTGTTCAGCCGTTCAATTAGTTCGTTGTATTCGCGGTCATATACATTCAGCCCCTGATAACGGGTAATGACACGAACTTCAGGCAATTTTTCCGTGGTGAACCGGAATAAAGGTTCGGAGATGGGTACATTGATATGTACCGGGCCTTTGCCGTGATGGTTCAATTCGAGTAATGCTTCATTTATCAGACGATTGCAATACCATTCATCCTCGTCCGTATGGATTTCGGGCAAGTTAACGGATTTTTTCACCAATGTTCCGAATACATTCGGCTGTGGCAAAGTCTGTCCGTCCATTTGTCCGATCCAAGCCCCCGGACGGTCAGCCGATATGACCACCAATGATGTTTTCTGATAGAAAGCTTCCGATACCGCCGGATGAATATTCAGCAATGCACTTCCCGACGTACAACACACGGCAGCCGGTTGTCCGCCATGCAGGGCAAGGCCAATCGCAAAAAAAGCGGCACTCCGCTCGTCCGTCATCGGATAGCAAGTAAAAAACGGATGATTGGCCAATGTATGTACAATCGGCGCATTCCGGCTTCCGGGACATAATACGACTTTTTTTACGTTATGTGCTTTAAGCAGAGCAACGAGTTGAAGTATGTTTCTTTTGTCTGAATACATATCGTATAGAATAATTTATTGTTGACGATTTTTAATCTTCCAGGTTCCAAGCCCTGTCCGGATAATTATCCAAGCAAAGATACAAGATAAATCTCGAATGCTCATATTCGCTTCAGTGAAAATGTGGGATAGCAGGAGAAACTCCCTCGTCCATAGGAACGATATTCACTACTTCTTGTGTTTTACCAACATAATCACCGGATTGGAATCCTCCTCCAATGTTGCAGCTATTTCTTTTAGTTTGCCTTTCAGCTTTCCTTTTTTATAGTCCTTGCGAAGATCGAAAGCATTTATAGAAGACCATGATTCGCCTTTTTGATTTATAGGAGTGAGGGCAACCAGATAGATTTCTTTTTTATAAGAATAATCACCATTGTATATGATATACCTAAAAAAATCCTTTTCCTGTGTATCGTACACAAAGTACGTTTTCGGAAAACCTTCTTCTTTACTAAAATCATATACATTCTTTATGCTTTCCATGAAATAATAACGATTGGAAACCAACTTTAAAATCAAAAAAACTTCCGGATACATGGTGTGGACAGGTGGTGTTCGCGCAATAAATGGACGTAAACTGTAATCGGGCATTAAAGTATATATAGTATCTGACGATGGCTCTAATAGTATCCAATTACCATTAAATGGAGTTATTCTGCTATAATTTCCTGGTCCGGCAGCTTTTGTTCCCTTTTCACTTCTTAAGATTTGTAAAAATATCTTCTTCTCTTTAAATGGGGTTTTAATCTCTTTGGTTATACTCCCGTCTTGCTTCGATACGAGCAGGAATGGTATCTCTTCATTGCATTCATCGTAACAAATCAGATTCTCTTTGTCATAATTAAATATTTCCCAATAAAACTGGGTATCGCCATCCTCTTTTTGTTTAATACTTCGTTTAAAATGTCCTTCCAAATCATAAACCTTTATTTTTTTAGCAAAATGATCGTTTATAAACATTTCATTGTTTTCTTCATCCAATGTAACACCTCTACAAGATATGTATTCTTCTCCCCCTTGCCCTTTACGATTTATCTTACGGATGGCTTTCCCAGTCCGGTCATACACAAAAATATCACCATCATTCCTATAGTTTGTTACTAATATGACTTCTTTGCCTACAGCTTGCACAAAGCCTTGATTAACAAACTCATCGTTTGTTTCCAATGGAATATACTCCACATCCATAAACTCCTGAAGTATCAATTCTTTTTTGGAAGAAGGAGTTTTCGTAATATCAACTATAATGATATCATCTGTTGGTTGTTTATTCCCTCCACATCCTGGCATTATTATTGCTAAGATAAATATCCAAATTGTATTTATCCATTTAATGTTTGATAATTTGTAATTTTTCATATAGCTTGTATGTTCGTTTATTTCTTGTGTTTCACCAACATAATCACCGGATTGGCTTCTTCGTCCAATGTTGCAGCTATTTCTTTTAATTTTCCTTTTAGTTCTCCTTTTTCATAGGCTTCCACAAGTCTGGGAGCATCTAGGTTTTGCCATGATTCGATTTCGTGATTGACAGGTCTCAACATATTCATGTATATTTCCTGTTGGGTCGTATAGTCGCCATTGTACACTCTGTATTCAAAAAAGTTCTTTTCTTGCTTGTCGTACATGAAAAAAGTTCTCGGGAATCCTGATTTTGCATTCCAGTCATATACATTTTTTATGGCTTCCATAAAGATATAACGGTCGGAAAACAGCCTTAACAAAAGAAAAATACCAGGCTCCATCGATTGAATGGGCGGAGTTCTGACAAGGGATGGGCGCAAACTGTAGTCCGGTAATAATGTATAAACGGTATCGGATGAAAGTTCTGATAGCATCCAATTCCCTTTATAAGGTATTATAGTACGATGTGGGCCGGGACTTGTCGTATAAATAATATCTCCATCTTGTAATTGTTGCTGCAACATTATCTTCTTTTTATATGGGATTTTAATGTCTTTGACAATACTTCCATCCTGTTTGGATATAAGGACAAATGGAATCTCTTCATTGTATTCATCATAGCAAATCAGATTGTCTTTGTCGTAATTGAAAACGTCGGTATAAAATATAGAGCCGCCACCTTCTTTATGCTTGAAGTTTCGTTTAAAGTTTCCATATAAGTCATATACAACGATTTTCTTTGCGTAAATATCATTTATATACATCTCTCCCTTATCTTCGTCCAAGATAATGTTATAAATATATATATACTCTTCACCTCCTTGACCTTTACGGTTTATCTTTCTCAAGGCTTTTCCCGTTCGGTCATAGACAAAAATATCCCCGTCATCGTTCCTGTTTTTTACTAATATGACATCTTTACCTACAGCCTGTACAACACCTTGGTTAAGAAAATCATCTTTTGTCTCCAGCGGGATATATTCCACATCCATGAAGTCCTGAAGAATCAGATCCTTCTTGGAAGAAGGAGTTTTCGTTACGTCAACTGTGATGAGATCATCTGTTGTTTGCTTGTTCTCTTCGCATCCGGCTATCATTATAGCTAAGATAAATGCCAAAATTGTATTCGTGTGTTTCATAATTGATAATTTATAATTCTTTATTTGATGTTTAATGGAAAATTAATCTCTTATTATAAATCTTCGGAGCTATGGGATAGCCCTTTCAATTTGTAAATGAGCAAATGTTTCTCAGGCTCGTCGCATGTTTCAGGTCCATATAATGTAAAGGTCTTTTCATCTACAGCAAAGTAAACCGGAAGCTTTCCTTTCAAATGGTATCTGGTAATCGGATTCCCGTTTAAATCATATACTTCAAGAAAATTACCCTTAGAAGAAAGAGTGCGTTGCTTGTCCGATGGTGTTCCTACAAATAGCGTATAAAAATAATGCTTGCCTAAATAACTGCAGACATAACTAAAATTCACTTCTCCTTGATTTTTGGAGTCAATATACGTGGGATTTTCAAATTTAAACTGTACCTTATTAATAAGGTTAAACTTGAAATCCATAAAATCAATCTGTTTTTTATATCCATAACAGAATATGACACGGCTATCATTGGCATACACACGTTTCATGTCTATATCAGCATAATAATCTACTGTATAAGGGGTTAAGCCGGAAGTTGCACTCATCGCATCTGCAATGTATAACGAATCTTTTATGAAGACGGCTTCGTCAATGGTGTTTTTCAACGTATCGCAAGCATGTTTATGAATATGAGAAAGACTGTCGGTTTGCGGCAGCATCTTTTGAAGAATTAGAAAAGGAGGTTTCACCTCTATTTTTACAGGGTTATTAATGTCTTGTAAAGGCTTTTTTTCAGGGGTTAAAGTTGCTTCGTGAGGAAAAGAGGGGTCAGGAGAATTGCATGCAGTCATTAAACTGCATAATACAAGAAGCAAATATGGAAATGACATAACTCTTTTCATGGTACTTCAGCATTTGGACGGCAATATAGGTATTTTCTGTGGAAAAATGTCCTAAACAGAAAATAAAATACTTATACACTAAAATGGCATTACCGGAAGTTCCCAACCGGTACGATAATCATGCTTAATCAATTCTGATGCAAATTCATTAGCACTAATAGGAGCTGACATTTTGGGCATCCTTGTGTTTCACCAACATAATCACCGGATTGGAATCCTCATCCAATGTTGCAGCAATTTCTTTTAGTTTGCCTTTCAATTCTCCTTTCTTGTAAGATTCAACAAGTTGGTAGGCTTCTAAACGTTGCCATAATTCATTTTCGTAATCTACCGGTCTCAAAATGTTCATGTATATTTCTTTTTTTACTGAATAGTCTCCATTATAAACACGATATTCAAAAAAGTCCTTTTCTCGATTATCATACATAAAAAATGTTTGGGGAAACCCTTCTCCTTTCTCAAAGTCGTACACATTTTTGAAAGTTTCCATAAAATAATAACGATTGGATAATAACCTTAAAACCAGCATGATTTCTGGATTCATAGATTGAACGGATGGAGTCCTTACGATAAAAGGACGCAAATCATGATTCGGTGAGAGTGCATATATAGTATCAGAGGAAAGTTCCAACAACAACTTATTGCCATTAAATGGGATTATTGTATGATAAGGAGTAGGACCTACTGAAATCACACTATTTTCTTCTTTGTTTATTAAAAATTTCATCGCAATCTTAGTCTCTTTAACCGGAATTTCAATCTTTTTGGTAATACTCCCATCTTGTTTGGATATAAGAACAAAAGCTCTCTTTTTATTGTATTCATCAAAACAAATCAAATTATTTTTGTCATAATTATTAATATCGGAGTAAAGCATCCCATTCGTATTTTCCTTATATTGAAAACTTCTTTTAAAGTTTCCGAACAAATCATATACCATGAATTTTTTTGTATAATGACAATGAACATACATTTCATTATTATCTTCATCCAAAATAATATCAGTGATACATGTGTATTCTTCACCTCCTTGTCCCTTACGTTTTATCTTTCGTAAAGCTTTCCCTGTCCTGTCATAAACAAAAATGTTCCCATCATAAACACCTCGGTTTGTCACCAATATGAGATGTTCACCTATATCTCTTATATAACCTTGATTAATAAACTCATCGTTTGTTTCCAACGGAATATACTCCACATCCATAAAGTCCTGAAGTATCAATTCTTTTTTGGAAGAAGGAGTTTTCGTAATGTCAACCATGATGATATCATCTGTTGATTGTTTATTACCTCCACATCCTGGTATTATTAACAGGATGACTATTAAATTAAAAAATGCTCGTTTTAACGCTAACATTTGTTTCATATACTTCCCTTTTAATATTACGTTTACTGCTTATAAATAGTCGCACATTCACTTAATGACAGAGATAATGCTGATTTGTCGTTTATCAATAAGGCAATATCTTCACCTTTTTTATAGAATTCAATTGCTCTTTGCCAGTCTTTTTGCATTCCGTAAGCTCTTCCTATATAATATAGTGCTTTCGCATAATGTAGCGGATTTTTTATTTTTCCAAAATACTCAACCGCTATATTAATCACAGAATCAGACATGCACTTCACGTAATTTTTATTTTGCGCTTGCGTCACTAACAAGCACCAAGTAGCATATTCTTCTATAGGTAACTTTTCCGGGGAAGGTATTGTTTCCAACAATATTTGTGCACTGTCCGGATGTTCCTTCATCAAATTCTTTGCTTGCAAAAGGGGCTGCTGCCGAGATTCTGTCCGGTGACAAGCTAATAGAGTAAATAAAGTAATCCCCAACAATATGGAAGCAAGTATTTTCATGGTGTCTCAGCATTTGGACGGCAATATAGGTATTTTCTGTGGAAAACGTCCTAAAGCACCAATATTTTTTCCCTATCTTTTGTTGATTTGTTGCCTACATTTTTACTGGCTGATAATTATCGGCCAGGTGGCTCATAACCGTCAGCCAGGTGGCTCATAATTATCAGCCAGCTGGCCGACGGTTATCAACATTAAAATAGCTGCCATGAAAATTGCAAATACGTCGGTAGTGAATCGGGGAAAGATTGGGATGGATTTTATGTGGTTACAGCTTTATTTTCTCCAAGTCGTCCGGGACATCTAATTGTTTTGCCAGTTTGCCGGCATCCAAGACAGTACTGTGATGCTTTTCGTATGGTTTGAAAATTTCTTTTTCTGCATAAAGGCAAAAAGCTCAGATAGAAGCCAATCGCAAGGAACGACATACTTTCTGCAAACTTCATTATATGGTTCGTCACCGAGGCAAACCAGTACTTGTCCGTCGGGGAGGAGTGCGCGGAAACTGAATTGTTTCTGTTGTCCATTCTTGAATATTTTCATTTATATTATGCTGCAAAAATAATAAATTCCCATATTTGCAAAATAAGAAAAAGAATGAGCAAGTATGAATAATTTATCTTTTCATATCACGGATATTGCCGGAAACAGCGTACGTGCCGGGGCTTCCGATATCGAAATATCGATTGAAGAAAAGGTTGACCGTATAATGATACGTGTTTCTGATGATGGTTGCGGGATGGATAAAGAAACATTGGCGAGGGTTACAAATCCTTTTTATACCACCCGTACTACCCGCAAAGTGGGGTTGGGGCTTCCTTTTCTGATACAAAATGCCGAACAGACAGGCGGAACGGTTTCGATTCAGTCTGAACCGGGGAAGGGAACGATAGTGACAGCTTGTTTTAATGCCTCTCATATCGATTGTCCGCCGTGGGGGGATTTACCTGAAACGATTGCACTCCTAATCTCCGGTAATCCGGAAATAAATCTCCGTTTTTCCTATTTGTCTGATGACTATTCGTATGCAATCAGTACGGAGGCTGTCCGGGAAGTGATGTACGGAATACCGGTAAGCCATCCGAAAGTCATGTTATTGCTGAAAGAGATGATAAGCGGGAATATTGGGAAATAAGTTGTCAGGATTTTTTGTGTCCGGTTTTTTCTTCGTAATATTTATATCGTTCCATGACCTCACGTACATAATTATATGTTTCCGAACCGCGTAAGTATCCGTGTTTACAAACCGGATCGTTGTAGTATACCGGATCATTCTTCAGGCGAATATATTCGGCTACATTATCGTCCCATACATTCGGGTTTTTCCCATATTTCTCGGCCAGGCGCTGGGCATCATAAATATGCCCGATACCAGCGTTGTAGGCGGCCAGTGTAAATTTAATCTTTTCTGTCGGGTCTGTCACTTTGTTGAAACCCTGACGAAACCGTCGCAGGCAGTCCACACCGGTACGGATACCGGTGTCCGGGTCTTTCAATTCGTGGGGGGTGACGCCCAATGCCTTGGCCGTATTTGGCATGATGCCCATCAGTCCTTCTGCTCCGGCCCACGATACGACATTCGGATTGAAGCGTGATTCCTGATAGCCTATGGATGCTAACAGTTGCCAGTCCCAACCGATATTTTTAGCATGTTTACGGAATAAGTCATCGTAAGGAGAAATATGTCCGTTTTTTATTTCCGGCATCTCGATACTGAAAGGCTGTTTACTCAGTTCGAAATATCTTTTCGTGACAGCTTTGTAGACGTGTGTCCCGGCTTTATCGGAAACCCAGGTATTGATAGCTTCAGCCAGCTTGGGGCTGGTCTTGCGTACCACCCAGGAAGAACGTTGCAGGAAACTTATTTTTAAGGCCACGTTGATATTCCAGAAATAAGTTTTGTTCAGGCGTGCGATGTTTTCATCGCTGACTGTATAAAGGATTTGACCTTGCGAAACCATGCCAATCAAATCTTCGGTTGTAATAGAATCCTGTTCTACCTCATGGATTTTGATGCCGCCGCCCAGTTCGGTGTCCAGGTTTTTCAACCGCTCGAAATACTTGGTTCCGGGTTTTACATAAACCTCTTTATCAATCAGCTGCGTTACATCCTTAATAATGGTATCGCCTTTATTGGCCTGTTGAACCAAAACCTGGCAATCTTGCTCTTCGCGTCCGCAATAAAGAACCCGGTCTTTCAGTTTGGTGTTGATTTGGATGGGGTAGGCCACGACATCAGCTTCTCCGGCTTCGAGCATTTCTATCAGGCGAGTCGGGTTTTCTGCGACTTTAATGTTTAATTTCAGGCCTTCCGAACGTGCAAAGTCTTTAATCAAATCATATTCGTACCCCATAGGCTGCATCTTATATTGGAAGTATGAAGTTGAGCTGTAAAGGGTCACGGCCGTGATTTCGCCTGCTGCTTTCAGTTGGGGCAAGTCCATTGTCACATCATCCCTTTCCCGGGTTTCCTTTTTATGGGGGGTACAACCGGATAAAAGAAGAAACAGCAGAAAGAAAGGGATGATGTTCTTATTCATTTTGATAGCTTTTTATGCTTTTGTTTTCATCTTATTTCTTTTGAAGCAGGACGACGTTCTCCACATGATGCGTATGGGGGAACATGTCTACCGGTTGAACCTTCCTTACCGCATATTTTACACTCAACAGACTTAAGTCGCGAGCTTGGGTAGCCGGGTTGCAGCTTACGTAAACGATGCGTTCAGGCTCGGCAAACAGGAGCGTATTGATTACATCATCGTGCATGCCGGCACGTGGAGGGTCCGTGATAATAACATCCGGACGACCATGTTGGTTGATAAAGTCTTGTGTCAGGATATCTTTCATATCTCCGGCATAAAACAAGGTGTTCTCAATATTATTCAGGGCGGAATTGACTTTCGCATCTTCAATGGCTTCGGGTACATATTCGATGCCGATTACTTTTTTGGCTTGACGGGACACGAAATTGGCAATTGTTCCGGTTCCGGTATACAGGTCGTACACCATTTCCTTTCCGGTCAATCCCGCAAATTCGCGGGCTACTTTATATAATTCGTAAGCCTGCTCGCTGTTTGTCTGATAGAAAGATTTCGGGCCGACCTTAAACTTCAATCCTTCCATCTCTTCTATTATATGGTCTTTGCCACAGAATGTCAATACTTCCTGGTCCGTAATCGTATCATTGCATTTTTCGTTGATTACATATAATAAAGAGGTGATTTCCGGGAATTGTCCGGCCACATGCGAAAGGAGGGCTTCACGACGTTCTTTGTCTTCATAGAAAAACACGACGACAATCATCAAATCACCGGTAGATGCCGTACGGACCATCAGAGTACGGACAAAACCTTCCTGATTGCGCAGGTCGAAAAACGGATAACCTTCGTGCGTGAGGCAATATTCCTTGATACATAGCCGGATACGATTCGAAATATCGTTTTGCAGCCAGCATTTATTTATATCCAGCACTTTGTCGAACATGCCTGGTATATGGAAACCGACTCCGTTCATACAGTCGAATTTGGCTCCCGATTTGACTTCGTCTTCCGTCAACCATTTCTTATTGGAAAAAGTAAACTCCAACTTGTTCCGGTAGAATGTCGTATGTTCGGAACCTTTAATAGGAAGAATTTCTTCCATTTCGATTTTCCCGATACGTGTCAGGTTATCTATCACCTGCTTCTGCTTGTGCCGGATTTGCGCCTCATAAGGCAGATGTTGCCATTTGCAACCGCCGCAAACACCGAAATGTTCACAAAAAGGAGTTGTTCGTTCGGGAGAATATTCATGGAAGTAAACGGCTTTACCTTCGGCATAACTGTGTTTCTTACGGGTTAACTGAATGTCCACTACATCACCCGGAGCTACATAGGGAACAAATACTACCATATCGTTCACTCTTGCGATAGCCTTGCCTTCGGCGGCCACATCCGTTATCGTTACCTTTTCCAATAAAGGTAATTGCTTTTTATTTCTTGCCAATGTCGTTGATATTTAAATTTTTGTGAGGCAAAAATACAGACAATTCTTTTAAATAAAAAATGTTTGCCGGGTAGAGGAGGAGAGTTGCCTGTGGGAAAGGAGAATCAAGGAGCGGGAGTTTCCGGGAAAAATCGTTGTTAAATCATAAGAAATCTCTCTTTTAAAATTTTCGCCACGCAAATATACTTATTAATTTGATACTAAAGTAAAGAATGGTTATAAAACATGTAAAAATATTTAACCTCAATTGTATCAACAAGCCGTAAATACAATATATTTGCAGCATTGCAATCTCTACATTGCAAAATTGACATTGAAAATACGAATAATGACACTTGAATAAATTACTGTCGAATATGGAAATGGAAAGAAAAAGAGTTTACACGTTCGGAGATGGAAAAGCCGAAGGTAAAGCAGATATGAGAAATCTGCTGGGTGGAAAAGGTGCAAACCTTGCTGAAATGAATTTAATAGGTGTTCCTGTTCCTCCGGGTTTCACTATTACCACAGAAGTTTGTTCCGAATATTACGATTTAGGCAAAGACAAAGTGGTTGAGTTGCTGAAATCGGATGTAGAGAAGGCTATAGGCAATATCGAAAAGCTGATGAACTCCAAATTCGGAGATGTGGCAAACCCTCTATTGGTATCTGTACGTTCCGGTGCCCGCGCTTCCATGCCGGGTATGATGGATACAATCCTGAACCTGGGATTGAATGACGAAGTGGTGGAAGGTTTGAGCATTAAGACGAATAACCCGCGTTTCGCATGGGATTCTTATCGTCGTTTTGTTCAGATGTATGGCGACGTAGTGCTAGGCATGAAACCGACCAACAAGGAGGATATCGACCCGTTTGAAGCAATCATTGAAGAGGTGAAGAAAGCAAAAGGTGTGAAACTGGATAACGAACTGGATGTTGACGACCTGAAAACATTGGTTGCTAAATTTAAAGCAGCCGTTAAGGCGCAAACCGGTCGTGATTTCCCGACTTCTGCTTACGAACAGCTTTGGGGTGCTATTTGTGCCGTATTTGATAGCTGGATGAACGAACGTGCTATCCTCTATCGTAAAATGGAAGGTATTCCTGCCGAATGGGGTACGGCCGTATCTGTCCAGGCAATGGTATTCGGAAATATGGGTGAAACTTCCGCTACAGGTGTTTGCTTCTCCCGCGATGCAGGAAACGGTGAAGACTTGTTTAATGGTGAATACCTGATTAATGCACAGGGTGAAGATGTGGTAGCCGGTATCCGTACTCCGCAGCAGATTACAAAAATCGGTTCTCAGCGCTGGGCTGAACGTGCCGGTATTCCGGAAGAAGAACGTATAGCGAAATATCCGTCCATGGAAGAAGCAATGCCGGAAATCTACAAACAGTTGGATGCTATCCAGACGAAGCTGGAAAACCACTATTGCGATATGCAGGATATGGAATTCACGGTTCAGGAAGGTAAATTGTGGTTCCTGCAAACCCGTAACGGAAAACGTACCGGTGCGGCGATGGTTAAGATTGCCATGGATTTGCTCCGCCAGGGTATGATTGATGAGAAAAAGGCCTTGCAGCGCATCGAGCCGAACAAATTGGACGAACTGCTTCATCCGGTATTCGACAAACAAGCTCAGAAAAATGCGAAAGTTTGGGTAAAAGGTCTTCCCGCATCTCCGGGAGCTGCTACCGGACAGATTGTATTTTTCGCTGATGATGCCGCCAAATGGCATGCCGACGGAAAGAAAGTCGTGATGGTGCGTATTGAAACTTCTCCGGAAGATTTGGCCGGTATGGCTGTAGCCGAAGGTATTCTGACTGCCCGCGGAGGTATGACTTCTCATGCTGCGGTTGTGGCTCGTGGTATGGGTAAATGTTGTGTATCCGGTGCCGGTGCTTTGGAAATCGATTATAAGAATAAAACGGTGGATGTTGACGGAGTTACATTGAAAGAAGGTGATTATCTTTCTATAAACGGTACGACCGGTGAAGTTTATGTCGGCCAGGTTGAAACCCGTGCCGCCGAATTGTCCGGTGATTTTGCCGAATTGATGAAGTTGGCAGATAAATATACCAAATTACAGGTTCGTACAAATGCGGATACTCCTCATGATGCTGCTATCGCCCGTGGTTTTGGTGCTGTGGGCATCGGACTGTGCCGTACGGAACATATGTTTTTCGAAGGTGAGAAAATTAAGGCCATGCGTGAGATGATTTTGGCAGAAAATGCGGAAGGTCGCAAATTGGCATTGGCAAAAATTTTACCTTATCAGAAAGAAGACTTTAAGGGTATATTCAAGGCAATGGCCGGATGTCCTGTAACTGTACGTTTACTCGATCCTCCTTTGCATGAGTTCGTTCCTCACGACTTGAAAGGTCAGGAAGAGATGGCTGAAGCAATGGGTGTGTCTGTGAAAGAAATCCAAAAGCGTGTAGAATCGCTTTGCGAACATAACCCGATGCTGGGCCATCGTGGTTGCCGCTTGGGTAATACTTATCCGGAAATTACAGAAATGCAGACACGTGCTATTTTGGGAGCAGCATTGGAATTGAAGAAAGAAGGTGTGGAAGCCAAACCGGAAATTATGGTTCCGCTGACCGGTATTTTGTATGAATTCCAAGAACAGGAAAAGGTTATCCGTAAGGCAGCCAAGGAATTATTCGACGAAATGGGCGACAAGATTGATTTTAAGATTGGTACAATGATTGAAATTCCTCGTGCGGCTTTGACTGCCGACCGTATCGCTTCTTCAGCAGAGTTCTTCTCGTTCGGGACAAATGACTTGACACAGATGACATTCGGTTACTCGCGTGACGATATTGCTTCTTTCTTGCCGGTTTATCTGGAAAAGAAAATCCTGAAAGTAGACCCCTTCCAAGTTTTAGATCAGAATGGTGTCGGCCAGTTAATCCGTATGGCTACGGAAAAAGGTCGTAAGGTCCGTCCGGATTTGAAATGCGGTATTTGCGGTGAACATGGCGGTGAACCTTCTTCTGTTAAATTCTGCCATAAAGTTGGCCTGAATTACGTATCCTGCTCCCCGTTCCGCGTGCCTATCGCACGTATAGCGGCAGCCCAGGCAGCGATTGAAGATTGATTCCCGATAATAATAAGAATTTAAGCTACTTAAGAAGGATTTCCTTAATAGGGAATCCTTCTTTTGGCTTTTTAGATATCTCTCTTTTCTGTTAAAAGGGTAAATTCTTTATAAAAAGTATTCGGTTTAAAGATAAAATCATGTATATTTGTTTTGAAAGAGAAACAAAAAAACAATATCTACGTATGGAGCGGTATTTAATAATTAAGACAAGAGATGAGTTGTTGCGTATCAAAATAGGGCAAATCCTATATTTTGAAGCCGACAGAAATTATACCAGATTGTTGTTATCCAACGGGATTCAATTTACGTTTGCAATAAATATAGGAAAAATCGAAGAAATTTTGGAAAGACAAGTGGCCGGATGTAATGCGATACTTATGCGTGTAGGCAAAAGCCATATCATTAATAAGAACCATATTTTGCAAATTAATTTGCCGAAGCAAAAACTGTTATTGCTTACGGCTGATGGAAAACCCAGGGAATTGGTCATATCGAAAGATCCTTTGAAGGTCTTGAAAGACACACTCGAAAAGGAAATGGGTAAACCGGAAGAACCAAAAGAAGTAAAGGATGGTAATTAAAATAGGAAAAGCGGAAGATAACGATTTTGTAGTCAGGGAGCATCCTCATGTAAGCAGACATCATGCACGTCTGATTCGTGAAGATGACGATTGTTGGCTATTGGAAGATTTAGGCTCTACTAACGGGACTTTCGTGAATGGTGTACAGATAGTAAAAAAGCGTGTGGCGTTGAAAGACGTGATTACGTTGGGTGACAACTATGTGCTGGATGTGTCGGAAGTACTGAAATATAATAATGATTATAGCGAAGAGTTTGCTGCTTTGAAAAAAGTATATGATAATTATATTCAAGCAAAGATTAAGATACAATCATCTAATCAATTTAAAACCAGGCTATTCCAATCGCTTCCTTTTGCGATACCGGGAGTTGTCGGGGTTGTGATTGGTTTTTTAGGAAAGGGTAGTCCCGAGCTGTTTGGCTTGAGTTTGTTCATTACCGTTTGTGCCCCGACCGTCGGTATTTACCTGGGTGCAAAACAGTCGGCTAAGACGCCTCAGTTGCTACAAGATATTGCCAATCAGTTCAAGATAGATTATGTATGTCCGAAATGCGGTACCTTTCTGGGTGAAATCCCATGGGAATCGTTACGAAATAGAAAACAATGTCCTGTTTCATCTTGTAAGGCAAAATGGGTGAGTGAATAGTGTGTTTGTATGTAAAAGTAATACTTTCGTACAGAAACTCCAAACCTTTGATTATAAGATACAATTCTATGTTTCCTAATCAATTACTTTCTCTATTTTTGCTACAAATTTATTAAACAAACAATACAATGCAAGAAGAGGATTACACATTCGTAACTCTGGACACCGATGATGCGATGTTGTCGGATGTCGTGGTAGTGGATGTGGATGGAGGAAACGATTTGGCAGATGTTGTGATGATTGACGAAAATCTGGATGTTTCGGATTTTATTACTTTATCTGACGATACGATTATGCTGTCCGATGCAGATATGCTGGATACATACTCGACGGACATGGATGGTTCTGACATATCATTCATTATATGATTTCCGTAAAATGTCCACATTGCCATGTAGGGTTAAAGGTAGACGAGGGGAAAATTCCCCTCGATATTACCTTTTTTAATTGTCCCAAATGTAAGCAGCCGATACCGGTTTCCATGCTTTCTTTGGGTAAGGGGCAAAATATGCCGGAATCCGATACTGTGCTTATCCGACCTATCAAAACCACAACCGGCCGGCTTTCTGTCATCGCAAATGACGATACGCCGGAACAAGTCTTTTCTCTTTATGAGGGACTTATAATTATCGGCCGGAAATCCAATGCATCCAAAGCGCAGTTCGGTATTGTTACAGCCGACAAATCAATGAGCCGGGAACATATTCGGATAGAAGTGAAAAAAGATGCAAAAGGAGGCTATAAACATTATCTTTCTGATAATAATAGTAAAAATAATACGTTATATAATAGCAATTACTTAAAGCATGGAGAAATAGTTGTGTTGAGTAATAATGATGAAATCGTTATTGGTCACACAGTTCTTCGTTTTAATGAATAAAAGTCAGTTATGCTATGAATATAACAATTGGTAAACCTTGGGCTGTATGTGAAAAGGGAGGCAGACAGAATAATGAAGATTCCATCTACCCCTTACCGGAAAGGATAAATGCCAATCAGCAATTGTTTTTGGTTTGTGATGGAGTCGGCGGAGCGGAAAAAGGCGAAATTGCCAGCGCTTTGGCTTGTGAGTCTTTCCAAACTTATTTTTCAACTTTTCTGAACGGCGAAGCTACCGAAGATTTTATTAATAAGGCGATTCGTTATACGGAGGCCCGTTTCGACGATTATGTCTCGGTTCATCCGGAAGCTAAAGGTATGGCTACAACTCTGACAATGGTATCGGTGGGAAAAAATGGTATTACGTTGGCACATGTTGGGGACAGCCGGATTTATCATCTTCGACAAGGAGAAATACTCTATCAAACGGAAGACCATTCGCTTGTTAATTCTTTAGTAAGATTAGGCAAAATAACCAGAGATGAAGCTGCCCATCATCCTCAAAAAAACGTGATTTTACGCGCTATTCAGGGAACGGAACATCCAACGGAGGCAGATGTCGTTCTGTTGGATAATATTCAAGCCGGTGATTATTTGTTTATGTGTACGGATGGCGTATTGGAACGTGTCAGTAATCAGGAATTAACCTCTATTTTTAGAAAAAACGGTTCACCGGAAAATATAAAAAACGATTTGATGGTTTCTTGTAGCGGTAAAACCCGGGATAACTTCTCTTTTTACATAATACCGATACAAAATGTGTTAGATTCTACAGGTTTTAAGCAAAATATTCTTTCTTTCCTTTATTCTTTTATATAAATAACGTAATTTTGGCAGATTAATAGAATTGCGAAAGTAGTTATGAATTTGCCAAACGGACATATTCTTCAGAATGGAAAATATAGAATCACTCGTGTAATCGGTCAGGGCGGCTTTGGTATAACTTACAAAGGCATCTGGTTTACAGAGGTTAAAGGGGCTTTAGGTACAGTGAAAACTGAAGTTCCGATCTGTATAAAAGAGTATTTCTTCAAGGATTATTGCTATAGGGATACTGATTCATGTGTGGTACAGGTACATTCTGAAACAGGAAGGGTGCTTTTTGACAAGTTTAAGGAAAAACTTATCAAAGAGGCTAAAATACTTTCTGAGGTTCATCATCCCCATATAGTAAATGTATTAGAGGTATTCGAGGAGAATGGAACGGCTTATATTGCAATGGAATATATTTCCGGTAACTCTCTGAAATATTTGCTTGACAGGGAGGGAATGCTTTCGGAAAATACCGTTTTAAGGTATGTCCGCCAGATAGGGGAAGCTTTGCAGTTTGTTCACGAGAATAATATCTTGCATCTGGATATCAAGCCGAGCAACATTTTGATTGATGCCGAAGGAAAAGCACGGTTGATTGACTTTGGTGTGAGCAAGCGGTATGATATAGAGCAACAGGAAACCAGTACGACCATGTTGACTTTATCGAAAGGATTTGCTTCGATAGAGCAATATGACAATGAAGGCACGCTGAATTTCTCACCTTGTCCTGATATATATTCACTGGGGGCAACCATGTATAATTTGCTTACCGGTAAGATACCGACGGAATCCATTTTGCGGGCAACCCGGCCTTTGCTTAATCCGAGAGAATTGAATCCGGCCATTAGCCCCAAAACCGATGCTGCAATTATCAAAGCAATGCAGATTATTCCGGCGGAACGTTTTCAATCGGTATCAGAGATGCTTGCAGCCCTGGACTTTCCGGCAGATAATGAAAATGCTGAAAAAAAATTGCCGGATACGGATGTGCGGAATGCACAGGATGAAGGAGATACAACTGTTCTGTATGCTTCCGGACGGGTATCACAGCCGGAAGATGATGAAGAAAATACAATTGTAAATAATAATACGGAAATAATTCATACTTCTTTTAAAGGCAAAGAGAAAAAGAAGAAGAAAAAAGGAGTCATTATATCTGTAGTTATTGCTATATTTGCCTGCGTTGGTTCTGCTGTTGCTTTCTTTGTTCAAGGAAACAGGCCTTTGTCGGATAAAACTGATATGGTAAGCATGGCTCCGGAGCAAATACCGGAAAAACTTGAGATTATACCTTCTCAAATAGATTCTGAAAAGGTTGAAGAGGCTGTAACTACTACTCAAAAGACAGAGGAAAAACAAGCTCCTTCATCAGTTAAGAAAGAAACGGAAAAAAAAGTAGATACACCTCCGGTTAGTAAGCCGGTGACAAATACAAAACCGGTAGTGAAGGAGAATGCGGACGAGACAATCGCACAGCCTGCAAAACCAACAGAAGAAGAAATTGAAGCGGAATATGAAGCTTTGATTACTTCCGGAAAAACAAAAATGAATAATGCAGATTATGCTAATGCAAAAAAAGACTTTACCAAAGCAAAAGAAACCAAGTTGACGGAAGATGTTGTTAGACTTCTTATCACTTGCGACGAAAAGGAAGCTGAAAAGCTTTTGGCAGACAGAAAAGCTCAGTATGAAGAAAAGATGACTTTTGGAAAATATAAAATAGTGCGAAAGAAATCTACCGGAAAATACGGGGCTATCGATACAAACGCGGAGGAACATATTCCCTGCAAATATCTGAATGTCGGAATCGCTGATAATGGTCGCGCTTTTGAACGGGAGGATGGTTTGTTCGATATTTATAATACGGACGGCACTTTGGTGAGTAAGGGATTAACGTACTATTAACGTATTTGTTTTTATGAAAAGACATTGGATTTTAATTTTATTGGTTGTGCTGCCTTTTTGTTTAACGGCCCAGCAGAAGACTGAATATAATAGAAAAGGGGATGAGGCTATGAAACGCCTCGATTATAGCGATGCCCGCATGTGGTATGAGGAAGGTGTCGTAAATTGTGACTTCTATAGTATAAATCAACTGACTACTATCTGGCTTGCAAATCAGCGGATGCGTCCTTCCATGCGAAGTCTGATGAATAAATGCTTGAATTGTTTGAATGTGATGGCCAATGAGAATGATACGATAGCCATCAATCGTTTGGTTGTTTATTATACGGAGGGTATCGGAGTACCGAAAAGTGAAGAACTTGCTTCTTATTGGCAGGAGCGTTTGGATGTACTTCGTAAACCGGTCGAATACACAAAACCATCCGATATGGAAAAACAGAATAAGCCGAAAGTTCCGATGAAATTTTTTATCGGTTATGCTTATTCGATAGAGGCCCCTTATGGCATAACCATAGGTGGAGTGAAAAATAATCTTGGATGGTTTGCCCGTTTTCGCACGAATATGTCATTTAGTGACGATTATGTCGGTGAATGCCGTGGGGAAGGTGAAGTTGTCGGGACTCTGCCGGGTGAGCCGATATTTAATTTCACCAATAAGAAAAAAACAAATAGTTATGCCGCTACGGCAGGATTAGTGGTAAAATGTGCTCCTTGGCTTTATACTTCTATCGGTTTGGGGTATGGTAATCGTGAACTGCTATGTGAATATGAAACAATAGATGCTTCGGATTACCGAAAACATGCTTCTTATTGGTGTAAAAACATAGACTATTCTTATAAAGGAGTGGCTGCCGATTTGGATGTGATGATTAAAATGGGACCGGTCTTTGTCAGTGCCGGTTGCAATACCATTAATTTTAAATATGTGGACCTGAATGCAGGTTTGGGTGTATTTTTCTAATAAGATAAGCTATGAAACATCTATACTTAATTTTGTCCGTTTTTATCTTTTTGAATGTATTGTCCGGCTGTGTGGATGATCCGGATATGGATACAAAGCTTCAAAATGCGAAAGCGCCAGAAGTCTCTGAGACCGAAAATATTAAAGTGACAGCTTCTTCAATCGAAGTGCGTGCGAGTATTATAAAAGAAAATGGTTCTCCCATAGTAGAATGTGGTATCTGTTGGAGCGAGGACAAGGATACCGACCCCAAAGACAACCTTCGGAACAATCGCAAGGTAAAAGCGGAAAAAACGGAGAACGGAGTATTTACCGCCACAATCTCGAATTTGGATGATGAGACGAATTATTATGTATATGCTTACGCAATAAATAAAACGGATACGGCTTATTCCGCTACAGTGATGAATTATAAAACAATCAATGGAGTAGGTGAAGTCAAAATAATGGAGCCGGACAGTATTCATGCAACTTCTGTTTTTCTTTGTGGTAAAATCACAAGTAGAGGCGAAGGTACAATAAAAAAGGTTGGTTTTTATCTTTCCGATGAAGAAGGGAACCGGGAGTTATCTGATAAAGATTCAACGATTCTCTATAATGTACCGGGTGTTGACATCAATAAGATTGATTCTTTTACTTGGCATGTGACTGATTTGAAACCTGAAACTAAATACTATGTAAGAGCTTTTGCCGAAAATGATTTTGGAGAATTTGCATTTAATATCGATTCTTTTATCACATTAGACGGGAAACCCAAGGTCGGGGCTATAAAAGTGGATAGTACGAACTATACCTCAGCTTTTCTTTCTGCGATATTGGAATCGGAAGGTGATGCCGAAGTAACTTCCTATGGTTTCTGCTGGAGTACTTCTGATAAACCGGAAATCGGACAGGCTGGGACTGATACGATAGTAAGCGTGGAAATGACGGACGGCAAATTTATAGGAACCATCCACGATTTGGAAAATTCAAAGAAATATTTTGCCCGTGCGTATGTGACGAATAAATTTGGAACGACATATAGTGAAAGTACCAATTTTTCTACTTTGAATAAAACGCCTAATATCTTGACTTCCCCTATTGATAAAGCCTTGATATTAAAAGGTTCTGCTGTCGTAGGCGGAGAATTGCAGAATGGCGGGGAAACGGAAGCTGTAGAGTGGGGTATCTATTGGTCTACAGATAAAAAAGATTTGAAACAACATAAAGAAGTTGCGACAGATAGTTTATTTACGTTTACTCTGTCCAAACTGAAAGGTGCTACCACTCATTATGTTTATGCGTATGCTAAAAATCAAAGCGGGTGGACCGGATATGGAGATACCCTTTCTTTTACAACCCCGGATATATTCACGAATAAAAATGTATATTCTTCCCCTCGTGGTTTCTCAGCGGCTTTTACAATGGATAATCAGGCTTACATCGTAGGAGGCGATATGGGAAATAAGCAAACGGATGAATTATTGAGTTATGTGCCGGAACGAAATGAATGGGTTACTTTAAGTCCTTACAAGGAAGGGGCATTTTCTGACATGACAGCTTGTACGGATGCGAATAATCAGATATTTGTGATTGGAGGAACGGATAAACAAAATGCCGTTACATTTTTTAGTTCATATAATATCGATGGAAATAGTTGGACTTCTCTTCCTGCGGTAGATAATGGACGTTTTGACGCGATTAGTTTTGCTTATAAGGATTCAATCTATTTTATCGGCGGACAAGATTACCGAGGTTCATCTGATGAAATATCCATATTTGATAAGACGAATAATGAGTGGAAAACATCTTCAGCGAAATTCCCTGTGGCACAGCGTAAAGGTTTGGCAGTCGTTGTTAATGACAGTGTATATGCGGGGTTGGGAGAAGCAAATCAGAGAGGTTTTTGGTTGGCTACTGATACATTGACCCATTGGGATAGTATTGATATACCGGCAAATATCGGAGTGGTAACTTCCGGAGCTTACAACGAACAGCGGAATAGTATTTTTATGATTGATGACAATAGTAAGATTTGGGAATTCAAATTGGAAAATCAAGAATGGATTGGACATTCTGTTCTTAAAAACAGTATGAAAAACTATCATATATTTATACTGGACGGAACTATTTATATTTTGGCACAGCATATATACAATCCTAATCAATTTGTAACCTACGATCCGGATTGGGATAATTAAGACGATGAACAGAGCAAAGATATTAGAACAGATACAGAGAAATGTCGAACGATTGTCGGCGGCTAATCTTCCGGAATATAAATACATTCCGTTACATCAAAAACCGTCGCCATCGATTACTTCCCTCCGAGAAATTATGCGTTTGTTGCGCACCGTTATTTTCCCCGGTTTTTTCGGTACGGAGCAGGAAGCCAAGCATGGTTCCATACAATACTATACGGGAGTGTATCTGGAACAGATATACGACCTACTACATGAGCAAATATATAACGGACTCTGTTTTGAGGTGGAACGCTGTTGCGATTCGAAAGAGCATGCTTCTGAAATAGCTATTGCTTTTATTAATAAAATTCCTCATATCAAATATCTGCTTTCCACGGATGTAAAAGCAATTTTAGATGGAGACCCGGCTGCTAAAAGTCCAAGTGAAATAATATTTTGTTATCCGGCTATTCATGCCATTTTATATCAGCGGGTTGCACATGAATTGTTAAAACTGGAGGTTCCTGTCATCCCTCGCATTATTACGGAAATGGCTCATTCGGACACGGGTATCGATATTCATCCGGGAGCCAGTATCGGAGAATATTTTAGTATTGATCATGGGACTGGGGTTGTTATCGGACAAACAACCATTATTGGTAATCATGTAAGATTATATCAGGGTGTCACATTGGGAGCAAAGAATTTCACTCTCGACGAAGAAGGGTTGCCGATGGATATACCCCGTCATCCGATTATAGAAGATTATGTAACTATTTATTCCAATGCCTCTATTTTAGGAAGAATAACGATAGGTCGTGGTTCTGTTATAGGGGGGAATATTTGGTTGACGAATAGCGTACCTCCAAATTCAAAAGTTCTACAAACACGCGCCGTAGAAGATAAATAGAAAAAAGAGATGTTTGTTTAATAAAATATCGTATGTTTGTGGCATTCTCTTAGAGAATTAACTCTCAAAATCGTCAAGCCATGAACAAAGTGAAAACATTGGATGATTTGCGGAAAATGCGTGAATCTTTACGCTCAACCTTAGATATCCGTGAAAAAAGTAATCATCCTGAGCAGATTGTACAAATTAAAGTTTCTATGGCAACCTGTGGCATTGCTGCCGGTGCAAAGGAAATCATGAGCTACTTTATTAAAGCGTTGGAGCGGGAACGAGTAGATGCATTAGTGACACAAACTGGGTGTATGGGGCTTTGTTATGCGGAACCTACTGTGGAAGTGACAGTCCCGGGAAAAGAGCCAATCGTTTTTGGCCATGTGAAAAGAGAAAGAGTGGATGAGATTATCAATAAATATATCCAACAAGGTATTTTGGTTGACGGAATTATTCCTGTAACCTATACTGCGATAAAAACAGACTAATAACCTTTTTCTAATATTTATATAATGGTACAATATAGCAGTTATATATTGGTGTGCGGCGGTACCGGTTGCCGTGCATCACAAAGTGAAGAGATTCTTCAAAACTTGAAAAAAGCTGTCACGAAGCACGGATTGCAGGAAACAGTTCAGGTTATCCGGACCGGTTGTTTCGGCTTTTGTGAAAAAGGACCGGTTGTCAAGATAATACCGGACAATACTTTCTATGTACAAGTGAAGCCATCGGATGCAGATGATATAGTAAAGGAACATCTTATCAAAGGACGTAAAGTGGAGCGTTTACTTTATGTAAATCCAAAAACAAACGAACAAGTTCCAGATTCGAAACATATCGATTTTTATAAAAAACAACTTCGTATCGCTTTACGCAACTGTGGTTTTATCAATCCTGAAAATATAGACGAATACATTGCCCGTGACGGATATACGGCTTTGGGTAAAGCCCTAACCGAAATGACTCCGGAATCAGTGATTAAAGAGATTCTGGAGTCCGGTTTACGAGGGCGTGGAGGAGGAGGATTTCCAACCGGGCTGAAATGGCAGATTACCCGTAAGGTACAAGCTTCTCAGAAATATGTAGTATGCAATGCCGATGAAGGAGATCCGGGCGCCTTTATGGACCGTTCCATACTGGAGGGTGACCCTCATTCCGTTGTAGAGGCGATGGCTATAAATGGTTATTGCACAGGAGCAAGTAAAGGTCTTGTTTATATCCGTGCCGAATATCCCTTGGCTGTCGAGCGTCTGAAAATAGCTATCCGACAGGCAAAAGAGTATGGTTTGCTGGGAGAAAATATATTTGGAACGAATTTTTCGTTTGACATTGAGATACGTTATGGAGCCGGTGCTTTCGTTTGTGGTGAAGAGACCGCTTTGAT
This sequence comes from Parabacteroides sp. AM08-6, assembly GCF_003473295.1. Taxonomy (GTDB): domain Bacteria; phylum Bacteroidota; class Bacteroidia; order Bacteroidales; family Tannerellaceae; genus Parabacteroides. Next base: position 340,196 of record NZ_QRMP01000001.1, on the reverse strand, counting down.
ACACAGCATGGAAGGTTTAAGAGGAGAAGCAACGGTAAAACCTCCTTTTCCAAGCGAATGCGGTTATAAAGGTTGCCCGACCAATGTCAATAATGTGGAAACGTATGCTAATGTTCCGGTTATCTTATTAAAAGGTGCTAAGTGGTTTAGCAGTATAGGTACGGAAAAGAGTAAAGGGACAAAAGTCTTCGCACTGGCCGGAAAAGTAAATAACGTAGGACTGATAGAAGTGCCAATGGGGACAACTTTACGTGAAGTTATTTTTGATATCGGTGGGGGAATCAAAGATGGCAAGAAGTTTAAAGCGGTTCAGACCGGAGGTCCTTCCGGAGGTTGCCTGACTGAAAAACATCTGGATTTACCGATTGATTATGACAATTTGTTGGCTGCAGGTTCTATGATGGGCTCCGGAGGCATGATTGTCATGGATGAAGATGATTGTATGGTCGCTATGGCTAAGTTTTATCTGGATTTTACGGTAGAAGAATCGTGTGGCAAATGCGCCCCTTGTCGTATCGGAAATAAACGGCTGCATGAAATATTGCAGAAAATCACTTCAGGCAATGGTATACTGGGCGATTTGGATAGTTTGCGTAATCTGGCTAAAGTAATCAAAGATACGGCATTATGCGGATTAGGGCAGACATCTCCTAATCCTGTTTTATCGACTATGGATAATTTCTATGATGAGTATCTGGCTCATGTGGAGGAAAAACGTTGTCCGTCGCACCAGTGCCGTGAGTTGACTCAATACTATATTAATCCGGAAAAATGTAAAGGTTGTACAGCGTGTGCTCGTGCTTGTCCGGTAAATGCTATAACAGGTGAACGTAAGGTTCCTCATGTGATTGATTTACAAAGATGCATACGTTGCGGTTCTTGTATAGAGAGATGTAAATTTGATGCGGTTTACGTACGTTAACAATTGCCTAATAAAAATTATGGAAACAGTAAAACTTATTATAGATAGAAGACCGGTAGAAGTTCCAAAAGGAACGACGATACTGGATGCCGCCGCCGGTATGGGAATACGCATTCCGACCCTTTGTTATATGAAACTGGAAGATTTGCATTATGAGAATAATCCGGGTGCTTGCCGTATTTGCGTAGTGGAAATAGAGGGACGTCGGAATCTGGCTCCTTCTTGTAAAACAGAATGTACAGAGGGAATGGTTGTACAGACACATAGTCCTCGTGTGATGAATGCCCGTAAGACCGTGATGGAATTAATTTTGTCCAACCATCCGGCTGAATGTCTGACTTGTAGTAGCAACGGCTATTGTGAATTGCAGAAAATAGCTCATGATTTAGGTATTCGTGAGATACGCTATAAAGGAGAGATGTCTACCTTTGAAATAGACCGTTCTCCCTCTATTGTACGAAATATGAACAAATGTATTATGTGTCGTCGTTGTGAGACTATGTGCAACAGCATTCAGACGGTAGGCGCATTAACTGCTGTTAATCGTGGTTTTAATGCCGCGGTGTCCACTGCATTCGAACGTGATATTGCAGGAAGTACTTGTTCATATTGCGGTCAGTGTGTTTCGGTTTGCCCGGTGAACGCATTAAGCGGACGGAATACTCAACAACCTGTACTGGATGCTTTGGCAAATCCGGATAAGATTGTTATTGCTCAAACAGCTCCGGCTGTACGTACGGCCTTGGGACGTGATTTCGGGTGTGAACCGGGGACTTTGGTGACAGGTAAAATGGTTTCCGCTCTTCGTCAGTTAGGATTTGATTATGTTTTCGATACGGATTTCGCTGCGGATCTTACAATCATGGAAGAAGGTACGGAGCTTCTGCAACGTTTGAGTCAATACCTAAATGGCGATAAAGAGGTGAAAATCCCATTGATGACCAGTTGTTGTCCGGGATGGGTTAGCTTTGTTGAACAACATTTCCCTGAATTATTGAATAATCTTTCTACTGCAAAGAGTCCTCAGCAAATGTTTGGTGCTATAGCAAAAAATTATTTTGCAGAAAAATTGGGGGTGGATAGATGTAAAATCGTCGTGGTATCCATTATGCCATGTCTGGCAAAAAAATATGAGGCGAGTCGCCCTGAATTTGCTGTAGATGGAAATCCGGATGTCGATATTTCCATTTATACCCGCGAATTGGCCCGGTTAATCAGATATGCGAATATAAATTTCATGGAATTACCGGATAGCGATTTTGACCATCCGTTAGGAGAATCTACCGGTGCCGGTGTGATATTCGGTACTACAGGAGGGGTGATTGAAGCTGCTTGCCGCACGGCTTATGAGCTTTATACCGGAAAAGTTCTTGAAAATGTTGATATAGAAGAGCTTCGGGGATTGCAAGGTATCCGGAGCGCAACAATTGATTTTAATGGTATCCCCGTTAAAATCGGTATAGCCCACGGATTGGGAAATGCTCGAAAACTAATTGAAGAGGTAAAAAACGGAACTTCTCCCTACCATGCTATCGAAGTGATGGCTTGTCCGGGTGGTTGTATTGGAGGAGGAGGCCAACCGTTCCATGGTGGACGAATGGAGGTGTTGCGTAAACGAGCAGCTTCTTTATATCAGGAAGATACAAAGAAGCCACTTCGTAAAAGTCATGAAAATCCGTATATACAGGCTCTTTATGCTGATTATTTGGGTGAACCTTGCGGTCCACGAGCCCATCAATTATTGCATACTCATTATTTTGATCGTAAAGAGGTTGTCAGTATATACATGCAAACCAGTAAAGACGAATAAGTTATGGAAAAGATACATTTACCCCAGATAAAAATTGAAGAATTGCAGGCTATTTGTGCCGAACATAACAATGATGCGGGAGAACTAATCAATATTTTGCATGCAGCTCAAGGCATATTCGGTTATCTTCCACGCGAAGTACAGGAAATAATAGCGGCCAATTTGCATATCCCTGTTTCAAGGGTGTACGGAGTTGTTACTTTTTATTCATTTTTCTCGATGACACCAAAAGGGAAATATCCTATATCGGTATGTTTGGGAACCGCTTGTTATGTCCGTGGTGCAGAAAAAGTTTTGGATGAGTTTCAGCGGCAATTGGAAATAAAAGTAGGAGAAACAACTTCAGATGGTTTGTTTTCATTGGATTGTCTTCGTTGTGTCGGAGCTTGTGGGTTGGCTCCGGTTGTTACTATCGGTGGAAAAGTTTATGGTCGGCTGACACCGGAAAAAGTCCGGGATATTTTAGCAGAATATTATATACAAGCTGAATAGAATTTTCTGATAATATAAATTGAATATCGACAAAAGTTTTAAATAAAATGCCTTCATCTATAAGTGTTTATCATACAAGACAACAAGCTTATAAATGAAGGCATAAAAGTATGTATCGTTGATTTTCGGTTAATGTGACAACATTTCCGGAGTAATTTTAGTGAATCCGGAAGCATCTGCTTTACGCAACTTTACGTTGCCGTCATTCCAGTTGGAAGGCCAGCCGCCGATGATATGTCCCAAGAATACTACTTTGATTTCGTGCAGACCTTTAGATAATGCAACGGAGGTATCCGTACGCGGGAAACGTTTTACTTCGCCACTATTATTAATTAACAGCTTGCCGTCAATCCAGACTTCTTCGTTGTTGGAAGAGATATAATATACTCCGTCTTCCGGAATATTTACATAACCGGTTGCAACAGCTGCATATTGATTAACACCACGCATCGATTCGCTTGTTTTTACCACAGAACTGATTTCGCGCAAATCTTTGATGACTGATTTTTTCCAATCTTTTACCTCAGCCAGCTTGGAGCTGTTCAGGAACATCCCGTCTGTTACCTGCATTTCCAGCCCCGGAGTCGTGTTTGCCACTTCCTTTGCAGGAGCTAAAGATTGCTTTTCAACAGTTATGGAACGTATTTTGCTCATTTTTCCGGAAGGTAGTACCGATGCTATTTTCAATACACCGGATTTTGTAAATTCAATAGGAGTTGTGTAAATCGTAGATTCCGGGGTCGGTTCTGTTCCATCTGTCGTATATACCATTTTAATAGGTCGGACAGTTTTAAATTCGAGAACAGCTTTGTCGGTGAAGGCAACGAAATTACATGAACCGTCAGGCTGCTCCGGTTGCGGGATATGATAGTTGATATTGTGCTCGTCCAAACGAACCAGTGCATTATCCAGCCGGCGTTCGAAGTCCTTATAATCTTTTCGGTTCAACTGCGACCATCCGATTTCGGCCAAAGCTAGAATACGTGGATAGATACGGTATTCCATAATATCCGTGTTATACATATATTCGGACCAGATGTTACATTGTACTCCCGTAATGAATTTATCTTTACCGGATGCAACTAATGTGTCAGGAATCGGGTTATAATTGTAAACCTTTTCCAGAGTCGTATAACCGCCGATAGAAACCGGTTCGTTACGGTAATCGCTTTGATACGTATCCAGGTACATTCCGTTTCCACTCGGAGTCATTATCACATCATGGTTCATATTTGCAGCAGCGATACCACCAGTTTCTCCACGCCATGACATGACAGTTGCGGTAGGAGCGAGACCGCCTTCCAAAATTTCATCCCATCCGATAATCTTCTTACCGTGTTTTTCTGCCAGATACTTTTCCATACGCTGAACAAAATAACTCTGTAATTTTTCTTCGGCTGAATGGTTGTTGTCTCCTTTCAGACCTTCTTCCTTGATACGTTTTTGGCAGAGAGGGCATTCTTTCCAACTGATTTTCGGGCATTCGTCGCCTCCTATATGGAAATATTCGCTTGGAAATAAAGGAGCTACTTCATCAATAACATCTTCTAGAAATTTGAATGTTTCTTCTTTACCGGCACACATAACAATGTCCTCCACGCCCCAGATGATACGGGGAGTTCCTTGTTCGCCTTTGCACGAAAGTTCGGGATAAGCGGCAATGGCAGCCATCTCGTGTCCCGGCAATTCGATTTCGGGTATAACTGTTATAAAGCGGTCGGCAGCATATTTTACGATATCTTTTATCTGTTCCTGTGTATAGAAACCACCATATTCAGTGCCTTCTCCGTCAATACGTTTACTTCCGATTTCCGTTAGTTTCGGATATTTCTTGATTTCGATACGCCAGCCTTGGTCATCCGTCAGATGCCAGTGCATCCGATTGATTTTGAACATGGCCAATACATCCAATTGCTTTTTTATATTTTCTACCGGAATGAAATGGCGACATGGGTCAAGCATGATACCCCGGTATCCGAAACGCGGTTCGTCCTTGACCGTTACACATGGAGCTGTCCAGGCAATGCCGTTTACGATAACCGGACTTTCGATTTCAGCCGGAAGCAGTTGCATAAAAGTTTGCATACCGTAGAATAAACCTTGAGGTGTTTTAGCTTGAATGGTAACACCTTTTGTCGTAACATCCAATGTGTAACCTTCATTATTTATATCCAACTCGTTGTCAAGAACAAGGGCGATATTGTTGGAAGCTGCTTGGTCGCTTACCGTAATCTGATAACCGGTAGCTTGGTTCATTTTGGCTGCAAAATATTCGCCAACCGTTTTTGCTTCCGGTGTGGATGTGGAAAGAACTGTATTTTTATTTAGTTTGAAACTTCCTTCATTCTGGACAAGACTTACGGGCGTAGGAATTACGTTGATGCCCCGGTTGTATGACATCTCTTTTATTGGCTTTTCGCTACATGACGCTAGAATACAAAGTGCTGCGCCGGCACACATGGAAATGAGCTTCATCATGCTTTAGATAAATTTTAATTGTGAATTTTGTTTTGTCGTTTATGTAACCTTTATAAGGTTGTCTGTCCGGTAATTCCCCGGTTGAAAAAAGAGAAGAGTAGGGGCGACCATGCAGGTCGCCCTCTATAATTACCATGCAAAAATAGGATATTCTTTCATAATGCTGTTTACCTTTTCGCGAACAGCAGTGATTGTTTTGTCACACTCGGGAGCAGTCAGAACAGTATCAATCATTTCTACGATTTCATTCATCAGCGGCTCTTTTGCACCACGGGTTGTAATAGCAGGTGTTCCAACACGGATACCGGATGTTTGGAATGCGGAACGGCTGTCGAACGGAACCATATTTTTATTGACTGTAATATCGGCGGCGACCAATGCTTTCTCGGCCACTTTACCTGTCAGTTCAGGGAATTTCTTACGCAGGTCAATCAACATACTATGGTTGTCCGTACCATCAGATATAATTTTATAACCTTTATCGATAAAAGCCTGAGCCATAGCAGCCGCATTTGCTTTCACCTGAGTCTGATAAGTCTTATATTCCGGATCCAATGCTTCACCGAAAGCAACGGCTTTAGCGGCAATCACATGTTCCAACGGTCCCCCTTGGATACCGGGGAATACGGCAGAATCCAGCAATTGAGACATTTTCTTAATTTCGCCTTTCGGTGTTTTTTTGCCCCAAGGATTTTCGAAATCTTTACCCAGCAAGATGATACCCCCGCGTGGACCACGCAAAGTTTTATGCGTTGTAGAGGTTACGATATGAGCATATTCCAGCGGGTTATTCAGCAAACCGGCAGCAATCAGACCGGCAGGATGAGCCATGTCAATCATCAATAGAGCACCTACCTTATCTGCAATTTCACGCATACGCTTATAATCCCATTCACGTGAATAAGCAGAACCGCCACCTACTATCAATTTCGGTTTTTCACGCAAGGCTACTTCTTCCATCTGGTCGTAATCTACGCGGCCGGTCTCTTCTTTAACATTATATTCTGTTGCTCTATATAAAATACCTGAGCTGTTCACTGGGGAACCATGAGAAAGGTGCCCACCATGTGCCAGATTTAAACCTAAAAAGGTGTCACCCGGGTTCAAAACTGCCAGGAATACGGATGCGTTTGCCTGTGCGCCGGAATGTGGCTGTACGTTTGCCCATTCGGCATTGAAGATTTGTTTCAACCGTTCGATAGCGATGGTTTCGCTCTGGTCTACTACTTCGCAACCTCCATAATAACGCTTGCCGGGATACCCTTCTGCGTATTTGTTGGTCAGACAGCTACCCATGGCCTGCATCACCTGGTCGCTTACAAAGTTCTCGGAAGCAATCAGTTCGATGCCTTTTGCCTGGCGCTGATGTTCCTTTTCAATGATGTCGAAAATGATTTTGTCTCTTTTCATTACATGTAAAATTGGTTATTGCAATGAGCCCTTTTTCTTACTGTTTTATAGAGCCGTTGCAAATTTACGACAAAAATCTGTATACGGGATAAAATAGTATTGAAATATAGTTATATGTTTATCACTTGGATAAGATTGTTGCTCTTAAAAGTATCAAGTTGCTTTAATTGAAAAAGGCTTCGCTACATCTGCATTGTGTCTACGGTAAGATTTGAAACACAATTGTCATTCCATCATCAGCATTAATAATGTGGAAGTAAAAAAATTGTCGCAGGTGCTAGACCTGCGACAATTACAAATAGGCTTTATGATGTCTTTTTAATCAATTTATGTATAACTCGTTACAGTTCAATTACCACGGGGTAATCGTTACATTACGGAATTGCACTTCTTTGCCTTCGCTTTGTAGGCCGATATAACCTTCCTTTTGTTTATTAGTACCGGTATTTTGATAAACGCCATTAATATAAACAGTGATGACGCCATCTTTTACAAATATATTTGCTTCATTCCATTCTCCAGCAGGCTTTTCACTGTCAGGATTGGCTTTTCGAACAATTGGAAATGCCGGACGAGGTTCTCCCGCTTTTCCTTGATATTCAGCCAAGTCGGAACCACCTAAAAGAACAAAATCTCCTGCATTATCTGACATTAGATTACACTCTATTCCGTTGGGGAAGGGGTTTTTCGGTTCAGCTATTAACAAGAAAATACCACTGTTTGCCTTTTCTTTACCATTGGGCCAGCGATATTCCACATGCAATTTAAAATTACTGTATTTGTCTTTTGTGTACATATAACCGAACGGAGTACCGGTAATGTTTATCACACCATCTTTTACAGAAAAAACTTGCTCGGCCGGAACGGAGTTTTTATCTACAATAAAGTTCCAACCGGAAAGGTCTTTGCCATTAAACAATTTAGTTGTTTTCTGGGCACTTGCTTCACCTGCGAAACACATAAAAGCAGCAGCTATCACTGCCATTGTTAGGACTCTTTTTCTCATGGTCTTAATTATTTATGATTAATCAACAATAAGTTTACGATAACGTACACGTTTCGGCTCTTCATAGCCCAACTGTTTGTGTTTATATTCTTCATATTCTGAATATGAACCTTCGTAGAAGACTACGTTCGAGTCGCCTTCGAACGATAGAATATGTGTACAAATGCGGTCAAGGAACCAACGGTCATGCGAAACAACAACAGCGCAACCTGCAAAATTTTCCAGGCCTTCTTCAAGAGCACGTAATGTATTCACATCAATATCATTGGTAGGTTCGTCCAAAAGTAATACATTGGCTTCCGCTTTCAATGTAAGCGCCAGATGTAAACGATTCCGTTCTCCTCCGGATAATACGCCGCAATGTTTTTCCTGATCGGCTCCGGCAAAATTAAATTTAGAAAGATATGCCCGTGAATTGATTTCTTTACCACCTACACGGATAAACTCCTGGCCTCCGGAAACAACCTGATAAACAGTTTTTTTAGGGTCGATATCTTTGTGTGTCTGGTCTGCATATCCTACTTTTACAGTTTCACCAACTTCAAATGTCCCTTTATCAATACTTTCCATGCCCATAATCATTTTGAATAAGGTGGTTTTACCGGCACCATTTGGTCCAATTACCCCTACAATACCGTTGGGGGGAAGCATGAAATTTAGGTCATCAAACAACAATTTATCTCCAAAAGCTTTCGCGACATGTTGAGCTTCAATAACCTTGTTCCCTAAACGCGGACCATTTGGAATAAAAATCTCCAACTTGGCTTCACGTTCTTTTTGATCCTCATTCAGTAAGGCTTCATACGAATTCAGACGAGCTTTACCTTTGGCTTGACGGGCTTTAGGAGCCATATTAATCCATTCCAACTCCCGTTCCAATGTTTTCCGACGTTTACTGGCTTGTTTTTCTTCCTGAGCCATACGTTTGGTTTTCTGGTCAAGCCAAGAGGAATAATTTCCTTTCCAAGGAATACCTTCACCACGGTCAAGTTCAAGTATCCAGCCAGCTACATGGTCAAGGAAATAGCGGTCATGTGTGATACAGATTACTGTTCCGGCATATTGCTGCAAATGCTGTTCCAGCCAGTCAATCGACTCGGCATCAAGGTGGTTGGTCGGTTCATCAAGCAACAAAACATCAGGTTGCTGCAACAGCAAGCGGCAAAGAGCGACACGGCGGCGTTCACCACCGGAGAGCGTATCGACTATCTGATCTTCCGGAGGGCAACGTAAAGCATCCATTGCACGTTCCAGGCGACTATCCAAATTCCATGCGTCTGTTGCATCAATCTTATCCTGTAGTTCAGCTTGACGGGTAATCAAGGCATCCATTTTTTCAGGGTCTTCCAAGACTTCAGGGTCACCGAATTTTTCGTTTACCTCTTCATATTCCTTAAGAGTATCTACAATATCCTGTACACCCTCCTGTACAATTTCTTTAACTGTTTTACCGGATTCCAGTTTAGGGTCCTGTTCCAAATAACCGACGGAATAGCCGGGAGAAAAGACAACTTCTCCTTGATATTCTTTCTCTATGCCGGCAATTATTTTAAGCAAAGTAGATTTACCTGAACCGTTCAGACCTATAATACCAATCTTAGCTCCGTAAAAGAAAGACAGATAAATATTCTTTAAAACTTGTTTCTGGGGTGGGAATATCTTGTTTACCCCTACCATCGAGAAAATAATTTTTTTATCGTCTGCCATATATATTTAAATTGTTTGTGGACAAATATACATAATTATTCTTTACATTCTTTATGCAAATCCTTGCTAAGACGCATTGCGCAGAAGTTCGGGCCACACATCGTACAATACTCACCATCAGTTACTGCGCTTTCTTTATAATATTGTAAAGCACGTTCCGGGTCGAGTGACAGATTAAATTGATCTTTCCAACGGAATTCAAAACGAGCTTTACTTAATGCGTTGTCCCGAACTTGTGCACCAGGATGTCCTTTTGCCAAATCGGCAGCATGAGCGGCAATTTTATAAGCAATAACTCCTGTACGAACATCCTCTTTGTTGGGTAGTCCGAGATGTTCTTTGGGGGTTACATAACAAATCATGGCAGTACCATACCAGGCAATCTGTGCACCTCCGATAGCTGAAGTGATATGGTCGTATCCAGGAGCCACGTCTGTTGTTAACGGACCTAAAGTATAGAAAGGAGCATTGTGGCAGGCATATTGTTGCTCTTTCATATTTTCATGTATTTTATTCATGGGGACATGTCCTGGCCCTTCTATAATAACTTGCACAAATTGTTCCCAAGCTATATTAGTTAGCTCTCCCATTACGTGTAATTCGGCAAATTGAGCTGCATCGTTGGCATCATAAATAGAGCCGGGACGGAGTCCGTCTCCTATCGAAACAGCAATATCATAAGCTTTTAGTATTTCGCAGATTTCAGCAAAATGTGTATAGAGAAAGTTCTCTTCATTATGTATTTGCATCCATTTAGCCATAATGGAACCACCACGTGAAACGATGCCTGATAAACGTGTCAGTGTCAAATCAATATGTTTTTTCAGCAATGCAGCATGAATAGTAAAATAATCGACACCTTGTTCAGCTTGCTCAATTAGTGTATCACGATAGATTTCCCAATTCAAATCTTCGATTCTCCCGTTTACTTTTTCCAATGCCTGATAAATAGGAACTGTTCCCATTGGAACAGGACAATTGCGTATAATCCATTCACGTGTTTCGTGGATATTCTCACCAGTAGAAAGGTCCATCAATGTGTCACCACCCCATTTACAGCTCCAGACAGCTTTTTCAATTTCTTCGCTAATACCGGAAGATAGAGCTGAATTTCCGATATTCGTATTAATTTTCACAAGGAACTTTTTCCCAATAATCATGGGTTCTGCTTCCGGATGATTGATATTCGCAGGTATAATTGCACGTCCGGCTGCAATCTCTTTTCGTACAAATTCGGGAGTGATATATGACTTCAGTCCCAATGCTTCAATTTGTTGATTTTCACGAATAGCCACATATTCCATTTCCGGTGTGATAATACGCCGCTTGGCATAATACATCTGTGTTATATTCTTACCTTCCTTTGCTCTATAGGGGAGATGTCGTAAAGGGAAACGGATAGTGTCCAGTTTCGAATCAACCAGGCGTTGACGACCATATTCGGATGAGAGTTCCGATAATTGTATCAAATCTTTACGGCGTCCATACCATTCTTCACGTAAACGGGGCAAACCTGTATTAATATCAATCGATATCTTAGGGTCCGAAAAAGGGCCACTGGTATCGTAAACAATGACAGAATTGTTCTTCTTAAAAACTTTTTTTCCGTTTTCGTCAATAGTTACGGTATCTAAAAGTTTAATTTTACGCATTCCTACTTTGATTTTATTGATTTCCCCCGGAATATAAATTTTCTCAGACGAAGGATACGTAATGCGCATGCTCTTTTTGTTTGCCATATTTCTTTATTTTGTTTTATATTTGTTTACTGCTTCAACAAAGTGTTGTGTTTCCTTCACCGGGTCATTAGCGTTGATAATTGCTCCTGAAACAGCTATTCCTGTGATACCTGTTTCCATCAATGGCCGTACATCTTTAAGATTAATACCGCCGATGGCAAATACTGGAATATCAAGTCCGGCATCTCGGTATTGTTGCATGATTTTATGATAACCTTCCAGACCGAGCACAGGGCTCAGATTCTTTTTTGTTTCAGTAAACCGATATGGTCCCAGTCCGACATATGAGGCTCCTTCTTTGTCGGCATGCATAATATCTTCGAATGTGTTAGCTGTTGCTCCTACAAAAAAGAGATCTTCCCGCTTATGTTCAATTAATATTTTCCAAGCTTCAGAAACGGGAGTGTCGTTTTTTCCAAGATGAATAGCATCCGCATTAGATGCCATCGCTATTTCCAGATTATCATCGATACAACAAATTGCTTCGTTGAAATAATATTTTGCCATGTAACTTACAACTTCTTTGGCTGTTATGATATTCAAATTATCCTTCATTCTCAGCTGTATCCAGGTACAACCTCCTTCAAGGACCATTTTTACTTCGTCCAGCTCGGTATATTGAGGAGTCCGGTGAGTAATGAACATCAATGGGACACTATCTGTAAAACTACAATAGCGTTTTGTCCCGTAATTATATTCTAAATATTTATCGAATGTATTTCTCATACTTGTAATTCTTTATATTGTTTGATAACTAAGTCCTTTTTCTCCGGTTCTTTTCCCCATAAAGCACCTAAAACGGCTATTCCACCAAAATTCAAATGTTTAATCAATGGAATGCTTTTTTTATCCATACCTCCTAAAGCAATTACCTTTTCATTAATAATGCCCTTTGCCGAAGCTTCTTCCAATTGTTTTATTGAGAACCCACCTCCATATCCTTCTTTGGATATACTCCGAAAAATAGGACTGAGAAATACATAATCGTATTTGTTGCAATTTTCAACTTCCTGTAGTGAATGGCAGGAGCGGCTAAGACTTCCCTTAAAACTTGTTGAAATAGAGTTATTTCTACTATTCAGATGAATACCGCCTACCGGATATTCATTTACTAATTCGAAACAATCATGTAATTTGATGCGGGAATGATATATATACGGTATCGTATCTAACAGTTTTTTTATTTCTTCCGGGCAGCTTTGTGGCTTACGTATATGAAGACATTCCAATCCTTCTTCGAATAGGGTGGACAAAATGTCTCCTTCCTGTGGAAAGAAATATGGAACAGTTATCGCTATTAGTCGCTTCATATTTTTATTAACGTTAGAGGGCTGGGGGAGAAGAAGTGATTCAACGGACCATGTCCGTGACCTGTTATTACATTAGCTCCGGAACGAATGGCTTCTGTTATGTATGTTTTTGACAGACTGACAGCTTCCTCTAATTCCTTTCCTTGCGCCAGGTATGCGGCAATAGCAGAAGAAAGAGTACAGCCTGTTCCATGTGAATTTTGAGTTTGGATAGTTTTTGTGGTCAAACGCAATGGCTTTTGACCCCGAATAAGAAAGATATCTGCCATTTCATCCTTTAGCAAATGACCGCCTTTTATCAAAACAGCTCGGCATCCCATATCGAGAAGTTTTCGACCGGCTTTTTCCATATCTTGTTCATTACTGATGTTTATGCCGGAAAGGGAAATTGCTTCGTCTATATTTGGAGTGATAAGTGTTACTCGTTTAAATAATTCGCCAACAATTACTTCTATTGTTTCGTCTTCAATCAATTTACTACCACTGGTCGATATCATAACTGGATCCAGCACAATATTCGTCAACGCAAATTTGTCAATGGCATCGACGACTATATAAGCCGTTTCCCGATTATGAAGCATTCCTATTTTAATAGCATCTATTTTTATATCCTCAAATACTGCATCAATTTGACCTTTAACGATTTCCGGAGCAATTGCTTGAATACCTCGAACTCCCAAAGTATTCTGTGCTGTAACGGATGTAATGACAGAAGTTCCGTATACTCCCAATGCTGAAAATGTTTTAATATCAGCTTGTATTCCTGCACCACCTCCACTGTCGGAACCGGCAATGGTAAGTGCTGTGGGATAACGGAATGTTGTGTTTATTTTCATATCACATTATAAAAGGAGGGACAAAGCCTTTTCTGTTTTTCCTACGACGGCATTACCCGTATCAGGTTCACAGGGTATAATCTCAGCCCGTACACAGTATGGCACCCCTTTCAATGGGCAAAGGTAGGAAGTTTGTAAAGAGAAAGCAAAAGAGAAATGTTAAATTTAAGAGTGGATTTGATATAAAAAAAACCGGACCAACGAATGATGAGTTCGTTATGTCCGGATTTTTCTTTTTGTGTTTGTGCAAAATAATTATTCCTGAGGAACTTCCGGAGAATTGCTTTGTTTTACACTTGTGACAATTTCTTGTTTATCTTTGTTAAAGTCTACAATAATCGTATCTCCTTCGCCTACGGATGCACGGATAATCATTTCTGCCATTTCGTCTTCCAGATATTTCTGGATAGCACGCTTCAACGGACGAGCACCAAACTGTACATCATACCCTTTGGTCGCGATGAAATCTTTGGCAGCATCTGTCAGTTCTAATGAATATCCCAAACTACCCACACGCGCATAAAGTCCTTGTAATTCAATATCGATAATTTTATGAATGGCTTCCTTATCCAGCTGATCAAACATGATAATGTCGTCTACTCTATTTAAAAATTCAGGAGCAAAAGCCTTATTCAGTGCTTTTTGTATGACGCTACGTGAAAAATCTTTATCTGGCTCACCGGCCGTTTGTGAACTGAAACCGACACCACGTCCAAAATCTTTCAACTGGCGTGTACCGATATTGGATGTCATAATCAAAATTGTATTCTTAAAATCAATCTGTCTGCCCAAGCTATCTGTCAGTCGTCCTTCATCTAATACCTGAAGCAGCAAATTAAATACATCCGGATGAGCTTTTTCTATCTCGTCCAATAATACGACAGAATATGGTTTACGACGTACCTTTTCTGTTAACTGACCGCCTTCTTCGTAACCTACATATCCGGGAGGTGCGCCTATCAATCGGGAAACTGCGAATTTCTCAAGATATTCACTCATGTCGATACGAACCAAAGCATCTGTCGAATCAAACAGATATTCGGCTAATTTCTTAGCTAAATGAGTCTTTCCCACACCTGTCGGCCCGAGAAACATGAATGTTCCGATAGGTTTATTCGGGTCTTTTAACCCGACGCGGTTACGCTGAATCGCTTTCACTATTTTCTGTACGGCGTCATCCTGGCCAACAACTTTCTTTTTCAGATTTTCCGCCATCTCAAGTAATTTCAGGTTTTCCGCTTTCGCAATACGTTGAACCGGGACTCCAGACATCATTGCAACAACTTCTGCAACTTTATCTTCATCCACCGTTTCACGATGTTCTTGCAATTCTTGTTCCCATTTGGACTTGGCAGCTTCCAGTTGTAATAGATATTGACGCTCTTTATCGCGGAAACTGGCTGCTAACTCAAAATTTTGGGATTTTACAGCTGCTATTTTTTCCGTTTTCGTTGCTTCAATCTTCGCTTCCAGTTCTTCAATACTTTTAGGAACTGTAATATTAGATATATGTACGCGAGAGCCTGCCTCGTCTAATGCATCGATTGCCTTATCCGGGAAGTTACGGTCACTAATATAACGTTCTGTCAATTTGACACAAGCCAATAATGCTTCGGGGGTGTAAATCACGTTATGATGTTCTTCATAACGAGCCTTGATATTCTGCAATATTTGCAATGTTTCCTCTGCTGTTGTCGGGTCGACAATAACTTTCTGGAAACGACGCTCCAATGCTCCGTCTTTCTCTATATTCTTACGATATTCGTCCAGAGTAGTAGCACCTATACATTGTATCTCACCACGAGCCAAAGCCGGTTTCAGCATATTGGCGGCATCCATCGAACCGGAAGCGGATCCCGCACCAACTATCGTGTGAATTTCATCAATGAAAAGGATTATGTTCGGATTTCTGGATAACTCGTTCAAAATAGCTTTGATACGTTCTTCAAACTGCCCCCGATACTTTGTACCCGCTACAATCGAGGCCATGTCAAGACTGATAACGCGTTTATCGAATAAAATACGCGATACTTTACGTTGAATAATTTTTAAGGCCAGTCCTTCGACGATTGCGGATTTACCAACACCGGGTTCACCAATCAGAACCGGATTGTTTTTCTTACGGCGACTCAAAATCTGAGCCAGACGCTCAATTTCTTTTTCACGCCCAACAATCGGATCCAACCGGTTTTCGGCAGCCGCACGTGTCATATCTGTTCCGAAATTATCTAAAACCGGTGTATCATTAGGCGATTTCGGTTGAGCAGCACCGGAAGAGGAGCGGGGAGTCTCTTTATGTCCGTTGAAATCATCTTCATCATCTTCCTCATCGTCTGTATATCCGTCATTTATCTCTTCTTCCTCATTGAAATCATCCAGACGGCTGAGGGTTGTTCCATTTACCAGATAATTATATACTTTTTGATAGCTTACACCTGCCTCATTCAATACTTTGGCGGCAACGTTAAATTCCTCTTTCAGAATAGCTAAAAGGAGATGCTCCGTTCCGGTCTCTTCCTTCTTAAACAGGCGTGATTCCAACATACTCATACGAAGTACGCGTTCGGTTGTCTTACTTATAGCTATATCGTGTTGAACTATATCTTCTGCATCAAATGTATTTCTGATTTCTTGCTCGATTACTTTCTTAATCATCATGTCGTCAACGTTTAGAGCATGCAAAACCTGCACGGCCTTCCCGTCTCCCTCACGGATAACTCCAAGCATTAAGTGTTCCGGTCCGATATAACTGTTTTGGAGTCTGGCTGCTTCTTCGCGACTATACTCGATAACGTCTATTAATCTCTTTGAATAGTTATTTTTCATATTATAATAATGTACTGTGACAATGCAAAAATAATAAACTCTCTTTATATTCTAACAAATTCCATGCCATTATTCCTTAATAAAAGAGTAAAAGGGAAAATGAATAATTTTTCAGGGCAAAAACTTTCGTGATACGGGGAAAAGCCTTACCTTAGTGCACTTTTTGAAAGGTGAGATTTTGAGTGTAATAAATATAAAACTAAATGGTTGATCAAGACAGAATTATTAAGATTAACATCGAGGAGGAAATGAAGTCGGCATACATTGATTATTCAATGTCTGTAATTGTTTCGCGTGCCCTTCCAGATGTTAGGGATGGTTTTAAGCCGGTTCATCGTCGTATTTTGTTCGGAATGAATGAATTGGGAAATACATCCGACAAACCTTATAAGAAATCTGCGAGAATTGTTGGTGAAGTTTTAGGTAAATATCATCCACATGGTGACTCTTCAGTCTATTTCGCAATGGTTCGTATGGCACAGACCTGGTCTATGCGCTATCCGTTGGTGGACGGTCAGGGAAACTTCGGTTCCGTAGACGGTGACAGCCCTGCCGCCATGCGTTATACTGAGGCTAGATTAAGCAAACTAGCCGAAGAAATGCTTAGGGATATTGATAAAGATACGGTAGATTTTCAGTTGAACTTTGATGACACATTGAAGGAACCGACTGTATTACCTACCCGTATTCCTAACTTGCTGGTGAACGGTGCTTCAGGTATTGCTGTTGGTATGGCTACTAATATGCCGACACATAATTTAAGCGAAGTGTTAGACGGTTGTATGGCTTATATTGATGCCCGTGGCGACATTGATGTGGAAGGCCTGATGCAATATATCAAAGCGCCTGACTTTCCGACAGGTGCTACTATCTATGGTTATGCAGGTGTTAAAGATGCTTTTGAAACAGGTAGAGGACGTATCATTCTCCGTGGTAAAGCTGAAATTGAAACGGAAGGTAATCATGAAAAAATCATCATTACGGAAATACCATATTTGGTAAATAAGGCTGAACTGATTAAATACATTGCCGATTTGGTAAATGAAAAGCGTATTGATGGTATTTCCAATGTCAATGACGAGTCGGACCGTAGCGGTATGCGTATTGTTGTTGATATAAAACGTGATGCCAATTCAAGTGTTGTTTTGAATAAACTGTATAAGATGACAGCATTGCAGTCTTCTTTCAGTGTCAATAATATCGCTTTGGTAAATGGACGCCCACGCCAGTTAAACCTGAGAGATATGATAAAGGCATTCGTGGAACACCGCCATGAAGTCGTTATTCGTCGTACGAAGTTCGATTTGCGTAAAGCAGAGGAGAGAGCACATATTTTAGAAGGCTTGATTATTGCTTCTGATAATATTGACGAAGTAATTGCTATAATTAAATCATCCAAGAGCCCTGGTGAAGCTATTGAGCGTTTGATTGAACGTTTTTCATTGTCCGATGTACAGGCTCGCGCCATTGTCGAAATGAGACTTCGACAGTTGACAGGCCTTGAACAAGATAAATTACGTGCGGAATATGAAGAAATTGAAAAATTAATCGCATATTTGAAAGAAATTCTGGAAAATGACGACCTTTGTATGAAGGTCATCAAAGATGAATTGCAAGAAATCAAAGATAAGTATGGTGACGGACGTAAAACAGACATTGTTTATGCTTCCGAAGAACTTAATCCTGAAGATTTCTATGCGGATGATGAGATGATTATAACCATTTCGCATATGGGATATATCAAACGTACACCACTTAGCGAATTCCGGGCACAAGGACGTGGCGGAGTAGGAGCTAAAGGCTCTGAAACCCGTGATGAAGACTTTGTTGAATATATTTATCCTGCTTCCATGCACGCAACTTTGTTGATTTTCACGGCAAAAGGTAAATGTTATTGGCTGAAAGTTTTCGAAATACCGGAAGGTGCGAAGAATTCAAAAGGTAGAGCTATTCAGAATTTGCTGAATATTGAACCTGACGACAAAGTGAATGCATTCATTCGTGTTAAGAAATTGACTACAGATACAGAATTTATCAATTCTCATTATTTGTTGTTCTGTACAAAGAAAGGTGTCATAAAGAAAACATTATTAGAAGCATATTCTCGTCCTCGTCAGAATGGTGTTAATGCCATTACATTGCGTGAGGATGATGGTCTGATAGAGGTTTGTATGACAAATGGTAATAATGAGGTCTTGATTGCAAATCGAAACGGTCGAGCTATTCGTTTCCATGAAAGTGCTGTGCGTGTAATGGGACGTACTGCTTCAGGTGTGAGAGGTATGACACTTGACGATGATCCGAGTGACGAAGTGGTTGGAATGGTTTGCATTAAAAACAAAGAAAAAGAAACAGTCCTGGTTGTATCGGAACAGGGCTATGGTAAGCGATCCAACATTGATGATTATCGAATTACCAACCGTGGTGGAAAAGGTGTGAAGACTATAAACATTACGGAGAAAACAGGTAAATTAGTGACAATCAAAAATGTTACGGAAGAAAATGATATCATGATTATCAACAAATCAGGTATTACAATCCGTATGAAAGTCTCTGATTTGAATGTAATCGGACGTGCAACCCAAGGGGTGCGTTTGATAAATCTTGAAAAGCGTAATGATGAAATTGCTTCTATATGTAAAGTCTTGTCACAGACAGAAGAAGAAATTGCTAAAGAAAAAGCAGAACGTGAAGCTTTGGAAGAAAAGACAGCAAATGAACATTTCGTAAGTGAAAATACTGATTTAAATGATGTGTCTGACGATACTGACAGTGAAAATACTGACAATATCGATGATACAACAGAAGAATAATTTTAAACAAATAGAAATAATATTAATCTCAAATCACTATCACAATGAAACGAGTATTATTGACAGTTGCATTATGTGTTGCAGCATCATCTGCCTCTTTTGCACAGAAAAAAGCAGTAAATGAGGCTCTAAGTATCGCTAAGAGCACTAACGCTGATTTCGGAGAAGCCAGAACCTTGATAAAAGGGGCTTTGGAAAATCCGGAAACAAAAAACGACGCTAAAACATGGTTTGTAGCAGGATTTATTGAAGACCAGCAGTTCAATGCTGAAAAAACAAAATTAGTCTTAGGACAACAACCAAATGAAGCTGTTATGTATCAAGCCGTGGGTGCTGTTCTTCCTTATTTCAAAACTGCATACGATTTGGATCAAAAGCCGAATGAAAAAGGAAAGATTAAACCTAAATATTCAAAAGATATCAAGGGAATTTTAGGTACAAATCATGTAGATATGTTTAATGGTGCTGCTTATTATTTTGAACAGAAAGATTATAAGAAAGCATACGATTTATTTAATCAGTACATTGAAGTAGCGGAGCTACCGATGTTTGAAGGGACTCCAACTGCAACAAAGGATTCGACATACATGATGGTTCAGTATTATGCTGCTATTTCTGCAACTCAGTTGGGTGATCCTAAAATAACCATTGCAGCTTTGGAACGAGCTAAAAATTCAGAATACAAACAAAATGACATTTATCAGTATCTTTGCTATGAATATGAACAAGCGCAAGATACTGTCAGTCTTGAAAAGATTCTGGAAGAAGGTATGGTTAAGTTTCCGGAAGAGCCATATTATATAATGAAACTGATAAATACTTATATTTATTCTAACAGAAATAAAGAAGCACTTGAATATTTGCATATAGCTATTCAGAAAGATCCGAACAATGTCAATCTTTACAATGTTTTAGGCCATGTATATGAAAGAGGTTTCAAAGATTATGCGAAAGCAGAAGAAAATTACAAAAAAGCATTTGAGATTGATGCAAACTCGGTAGAAGCTTTATCGAACTTGGGACGTATTTATTTTAACCAAGGTGTTGATAAGCAAAGTGAAGCCAATATGATTAATGATAGTAAAAAGTATCAGGAAGAATTAAATAAAGCAAAAGATTTCTTTAAACAGGCTCTACCATTTTATGAAAAAGCTCATCAGGCTAAACCGGATGAGAAAGAGTATATGATTGCTTTAAGAGGTATCTATTACAATCTGAACATGGGACCAGAATTAGAAGCTATCGAAGCTCAGATGAATGAATAAGTAAATACAAAATCTGATAAAAAAGAGAATGTTCAAAACAGAACATTCTCTTTTTTTATTGTAATCAATAAGATTGTTAGAAATTTTTCAACTTTACTTATTAAACATAATCGTAATTATAAAAAAAGTTTACACGTAACTTATTCGAAACCGTAACCATAGAGTTCTAAAGGTCAAAGCTCATTATGCTTCTTCCGTTTCACGTTCGCTGAACGCAAAAAATACGAACGTTGAACGAAAAAGCATCGAACGTATTTTTTGTGTTTCTCGAACGTTGAACGAAAGGAATATACTATGCTAAATGTCAAACCTAAAGTTTTTTTTATTTAGAAAGGAAACGTTTTCCTATTTCATAACCCTCTTCATATAAAGCTGTCAACTTTTCCTGATTACTTTCGGTACGTCCAACCTCCATTGGCTTTTCCGGACGGATAACGAGCGCGTTTCCTTTTGCTTCAAGTTCGTCGATGTAATTCAACACTTCGTTATAGCGTCGGTAACGCAATTTAAGTTGTTCGCGTATGGCAGGATATTTACGATAAATAAAGCTAGGCAACCAGAAATCCTTTTCTTTTTTCCGGTAACCTTTATTTCGAGTCAGGATAATCACATTTTTGGGATAGCCATCGTCTATTGCCCGTTGAATAGGAATTGCATCGCATACACCGCCGTCCACCATCGGAATACCGTCCACATAAGCTACAGGACAAAGAATCGGCAATGAGCAGGAAGCACAACAAATGTCAACCAAACGTTTCGGATCCTTTTTTTCTTCATAATACTCAGCTTTTCCGGTCAGGCAGTTACTTGTGACCATCACAAAACGCTCAGGTGACTGAAAGTAAGTTTCATAATCAAGCGGCTTATATTTTTCAGGATAAATATAAAACAGAAACTTCATATCGATATAGCCACGTCCACGGAGAAAATGGCGCAAGCCTATATAGTTGTATTCTTTTAATAAATCGATATTACTATAACGCGAACGACCTCTTTGGTGAGAAGCATACGAAATACCGTTGCTTGCCCCGGCAGAAACACCTATCGTATAAGGAAACCAGAGGTTATTATCCATAAAACAATCCAGTACTCCTACTGTAAATATGGCTCTCATGCCTCCACCTTCCAAAACTAAACCTGTATGATTATCTATCTTCATATCGCATAAAAATTTAGCCATTGCCTGGCTCACACCGGACAATGGCCACAAAAATATAATAAATCAGCGATATAAACATAGTCTGTTTATAGAATAACTTCGTTCACTAACGGACGATGTTTGCGGAAATCTTCAATGTTCTGTAAGGTAGTTTCCGCAATATTATATAGAGCCTCTTTTGTGAAAAAAGCTTGATGGGAAGTGACTATCACATTGTTGAAAGAGAGTAGACGAGCCAATACATCATCATCTATTATTTTATCGGACTTGTCTTCATAAAAGTATTCGCCCTCCTCTTCGTAAACATCCAGACCGGCGGCTGATATTTTCTTTTCCTTCAGACCTTCAATCAGGTCGTTGGTATTGATTAATTGGCCGCGACCAGTATTTATTATCATAACACCGTTCTTCATCTTTGCAATGGAATCTTTGTTTATCATGTAACGTGTCTGGTCGGTCAGCGGACAGTGCAGGGACAAGATGTCCGATTGTCTGTATAATTCGTCGAGTGATGTATAAGAAATGCCCTCTTCATTGGCAAACTTCTCGTCCGGATAAAGGTCGTAAGCCAGAATATGCATGCCGAAACCTTTTAGTATCCGGATAAGTATTCTGGCAATCTTGCCGGTACCGATAATACCGATTGTCTTGCCGTGCATATCAAACCCCATCAGGCCATTTAAAGAGAAATTGCCATCACGAGTACGCCAGTAAGCCCGATGTATCTTACGGTTGAGGGAAAGCATCAAAGCTAACGAATACTCGGCCACTGCATAAGGCGAATAAGCCGGAACACGTACTACGGGAAGTTTCCCTTTTGCCGCAACTAAATCTACATTATTGAAACCTGCACAACGAAGTGCCAGAAGTTTAACACCATTGTCCACCATTGCATTGATAACCCGCGCATCGGCATTATCATTTACAAAAATGCAAACAGCATCCGCATCTTGCGTCAGTACTACATTATTAGGATTAAGATGTCCCTTGTAGTAACGGATATCGTAATTGTACTTTTCATTAACCTTGTCAAATGAAGCTATATCATAAGGTTTAGCTCCAAAAAATGCAATTTTGTATGCCATATTATCTGCTTTTATATTTAACAATCAAAGCCAGATAAATGTTGAATGGAAAATTAATTATCAAGGAAATTCTATAATGACTGTAGTCCCCTCCCCTTCTTTTGATTTTATGCTAACTTCAGCCCCGTAAGAATTAAAAATACGCATAGACAAGCTCAAGCCAATACCTCGTCCGGCATACTCTCGAGTGTTACTGGCACGATAAAATGGTTGATATATCCGTTTCAGCTCCTCCTGAGGAATCCCTATTCCCGTATCGGAGATTTCAAGAGTTTTGCCATGTAAATATATCGAAACGGGAGCTTCTCCGGAATATTTACAAGCATTATTCAGGATATTCTCAATTGCAATCTTCAACAAATGCGGGTTAGCCTTGAAGCAAAATGCAAAATTGTCCGTTGTAAAACTTATCCGTCTACTGGTAAACTGCATCAGAAAGTCCGCAAAGAAAACCGTTTCATTGGCATCATTTTGGATAACCTTATCCCCGTGAGAAAGGAAAAGAAGGTTTTTCATCAACTGAATAATACGTTTCGTTTCATAAGAAATACGTCCGAGAGCCGCCTGATACTCTGCAGGGGTACGTTCCTTCAACAAGGTAATTTCACATTCCCCCTGAATAGCAGTCAACGGATTATTCAGTTCGTGAGAAGCATTACTGATAAAAGACTTCTCACTATGGTAAGCCGCATCTATCCTATCGACCATACGAGTGGCATACAAACGACCGACAAAATATATTAAAACGGAGCTTATCAAGAGAAGTCCAAGCAGTAACCAACCGATACGATGTTGTATATCCCCTCCATACTGGTTACTGGAAATCACTAAAACAATGAAATTCCCTTCATTATCCGGATAATAAACCGCCACTCCCAACTTCGTATCCTTACTAAACCGTATGACGTCACCGGCATAAAGTTCTTGTATCTCATTAGAAGAGAGATACTGGGATAAGGTAGCATGGGTTTCTGCCAGACTATCGGCATTCAACAGGATTTCGGAAGAAACAGGTAATGTCTCTTCATAACGTTTTTGGATAAGAGCGTAATCATCGGGACCTACCTCGTCTTTTTCCCAATGCTTTTCAGCCAAGGCATACGCTTTTTCCGTCAGATAAGAATAATACAAACGACTGATATATGTAGTAGCCACTATATAAAATACGGCTGCTACTACAGCAACGATACCAACAGTTATCGCTGTATAAAACAAAGCTATTTTATTCCCTGTCTTCATGCTTCAATCATATAACCGACTCCCACAACCGTACGAATAAGTTTATGATTAAAATCTTTGTCAATCTTCGAACGCAAATAGTTTACATACACATCGACGACATTCGTATTCGTATCGAAATTCTTATCCCATACTTCTTTTAAAAGAGTGCTCCGGCTTAAAGCTGTTCCCCGGTTGCGAATAAGATATTCAAGTAAGCGGTATTCTTTGACTGTCAGGTCAATAACGGTATCTCCACGTACTGCGCGGTGGGAAGATATATCGAGTGTCAGTTCGCCGCAAGTTAAAATCGACGAACCGGAAATTTCTGTTCCTGTACGGCGGAGCAATGCTTTAATACGAGCTTCCAGTTCTTGAAAACTGAAAGGTTTGACTATATAATCATCGGCACCGGCATCCAAACCATTCACGATATCTTCGGTCGTACCCAAAGCTGTCAGCATAATTACAGGCGATTGATAGCCATAGTTTTGTCTGTATTGACGGCAAAGCTGAAGACCATTCATCCGGGGCATAATAATATCGAGTATCAATAACTGAAATTCCTCTTTTTCGGCTAATTCCCAACCGGTCAGGCCGTCATAGGCGACCCGGACATCATGCCCGAACTCCTGTAGCCCCCGCTCGATAAATGAAGCGATATTTATTTCATCTTCAACCAATAAGATTTTTGCCATATCGTTGATGTTATTTCTTGTTGCAAATATACATTATATAAAGAAGTTTACAACCTCCGTTGTAGCAACTTTCCATCTTTATCGTACAACATCCGGCGATAAAAAGCTTCCACCATCAAAGGGAAAACAAAGAGAGTGAAAAATGTTGCCCCTATCAATCCCCCTATGATAACGATGGCCAACGGACGTTGACTTTCCGAACCGATACCATGACTCAGTGCCGCCGGCATCAGGCCGATAGCCGCCATCGACGCAGTCATCAAGACAGAACGCACACGCGATTTCACGCTTTGTTTTACAGCTAAATCCAACGGGGAACGGACTTTCAGGTTACTTTTTATATCTGAAATCATAATTACGCCATTCTGGATACAAATACCAAAAAGGGCAATAAAACCGATACCTGCGGATATTGAAAAATTGAATCTTGTAATAAGTAACGCCAAAATACCTCCGACAGCCGCATAAGGTACGTTCAACAATACTAATCCGGCATCACGCGCATTTCCGAACAAGACAAACAGAATAATAAAAATAATTGCGATACTGACGGGAACTACCTGTGCCAGCCGCTTGGAAGCACGTTGCTGATTCTCAAAATCACCTGTCCATTTTAATGTATATCCTTCCGGTAAATGTACTTGTTTTTGAACTTTCTGTTGAGCTTCGGCAACTGCTGTTCCCATATCCCGTCCACGAACAGAGAACTTTACTGCACAGAAACGGGCGTGATTGTCACGATAGATAATCAACGGACCGGTAATTGTACGGATATCAGCCAATTCTTTAACAGGTATCATGGTTCCATCCCGCGCCGGAACCAATATTTTCCCGATTTCATCTTCACTCCGGCGAAAAGAGGAATCATAACGCACCATAATATTGAATTTACGTTCATCTTCATAAAGTAAAGAAGCGCTTTTTCCGCCGATAGCCATTTCAATAATCGATTGTACATCTTCCTTTGCCACCCCATAACGTGCCAGACGAGCTTCGTTCAGTTCGATACGCAACTCAGGCTGTCCAATGTTCCGAATAACACCTAAATCTTCTATTCCTTCAACTGTTTGTAATACCTTGTAGACTTCTACAGCCTTTTTTTCGGATTCATACAAGTCTTTGCCAAACACCTTGACGGCAATAGACCCTTTTACCCCACTGGCAGCCTCTTCCACATTATCGCTGATAGGCTGGGAAAAATTGAAATCCACCCCCGGATAGCTATCCAACCGCTTTTCCATTTTCTCTATCAATCCAGCTTTCGTCAGTTTGCTCTTCCATTCTTTTTCCGGATAAATATCAACATGAAACTCTATATTATAAAAGCCCGTAGCATCCGTTCCGTCATTTGGACGTCCAGTCTGCGAAAGTACTTGGCGGACTTCCGGATAAGAGGCTAATGTACGACGCATCTGGTTTGCCAATTTCACCGATTCGTCCAAAGAGATACTTTGTGGGAGTGTTGCACGGATGTAAATGGAACCTTCATTCAATTGAGGTAAAAATTCCGTACCCAACAAAGTAAAACACCACAATCCCAAGGCCGCGATTAATGTAGTAATAGTGATTGTCAATCGTTTATGAGCATGACAACGGTCAAACAAGCTTATCGCCAACCGGTTCACCTGATTCAGAAAAGGATTGTGCTTTTCCCGCACATTCTTTTTCAATAACATGGAAGACAATACAGGGACCAACGTTAACGTAAATATCAGTGCACCTAATAAGGCAAATCCCAGTGTATATGCCAACGGGCTAAACATCTTTCCTTCCACTTTCTGGAAAGAAAAAATGGGAACTAATGCAGTTATAATGATTAACTTGGAGAAAAAAACCGCTTTAGCACGATCTTTTGCCGTATGGCGGATAATTCCCATCTTACTCATTACATTGAATGCCGGCATACCAACTTCCCTTGCCTTTTTATCCAAAGCGACGAATAAGCCTTCCACCATCACCACTGCCCCGTCGATAATGATTCCAAAGTCTATCGCTCCCATCGAAAGCAAATTGGCACTCATTCCCATTGCCCTCAAGCAAATAAAGGCAAAGAGCAGCGCCAACGGAATTATAATGGACACAATTACCGTTGTACGCCAATCTGCCATAAAAATCAACACAATGAAAGTGACAAGTAAAATACCTTCTATTAAATTATGAGTAACCGTATGTACGGCTAAGTTTATCAAATCTTCCCGATCATAAAAAGGAATAATCTCCACATCCTCAGGAAGTGAATTCTGTTGAATATCCGCAATTTTACTTTTTAAGGCAGCAATCACTTCACTGGGGTTTTCCCCTTTACGCATGACAATAATACCCTGCACGACATCGTCTTCTTCCATGCGTCCTACCTGTCCCAGACGCGGTAGGCTGGATTCATGAACATCCGCCAGGTTCCGCACCAAAATAGGCGTACCATTAATATTCTTTACTACGATATTTTCTATTTCCTTTACATCATTAATCAAACCAATCCCTCGAACTACATAAGCTTGCGAACTTTTAGTAATCACATCTCCACCAACATTAATATTACTCTTGGCTATGGCATCATACAATTCGAGCGTGGTCACTCCATAATTTATCAATTGATTCGGATTAACACTAACCTCAAATGTTTTCACTTCCCCTCCGAAACTAACAATATCCGCAACACCGGGAACAGCCCGGAGTTTACGTTCAATTACCCAATCCTGAAAAGTTTTCAGCTCCCGGACGGAACGCTTATCACTGCGCAGTGTATAACGGAATATCTCACCCGTCGGTCCGTACAAAGGCTGTACCTCCGGTGTTACCCCTTCCGGCAAATCCGCATCGTTCAACATATTATAGACTTGCTGACGGGCATAGAAGTCATCCACATCATCATCGAACATTACATTGATGACGGAAAGCCCGAATAGTGTCGTACTACGTATATCTGTTTTCTTTTGCACCGGGTTCATTGCGATTTCGATAGGAATGGTGATAAATTTCTCTATCTCCTCTGCGCTTCGTCCCGGCCATTGAGTGATAATCGTCACTTTAGTATTTGTCACATCCGGAAAAGCATCTACCGGCGTATGCATAAAACTGACTGCCCCGGCAATGACAGCAAGGGTTGTCAAGAAAAAAATGAAGAATTTGTTCCGAAGGGAGAATGTTATGATGCTATCTATAAATGTATGCATAAATATAGTCTGTTTAATCCGGTTCTTTCATATCTGCTATAAGAACCTTCCGTTAAGTCATTAATTCCACAAAAGCATTTATTTCAGTGCATTATAAACCAGAAGAGCATTCTTATCGACCACCCTGTCACCGGCTTTCAAACCGGACATCAGGTAGCAATACTTTTCCGTCTGCTTATACACTTTTACTTCCTGCATACAGAGATTGTTCTCTTTATCTATACAGACAACATATTGTTTTCCATCTTCAAAAATAACGGCATGCGCATTCATGCAGGGCATTACCTGTCCATCCACCCTACATTGAACATAAACATTAGTAAACATTCCCGGTTTAAGCATATACTCTTTGTTATTTAATTTGACACGCACTTTCATTGTTTTACTCTCATCGTCCAGCATATTATAGACTTTGTCTATACTACCGGTAAATTCCGTAGCATTGCCATAGGCTAAAGTCGTAATCCGGACATCCGCTCCTTCTTTCACTTTACTGATATCCCCTTCATATACATCGGCCATTACCCAAACATTATCCAATCCCGAAATGGTAAACATTTCTTCATCCCGGTCCGAACGTATCAACATGTTCTTACTGATATTCTTATTCGCTACAAAACCGGAAACCGGAGACGTGATATTATAGGTGGAATTATCGGTTATATGATAAATAGAATACACTTCATCCAACCGTTTCTGCTCGGCCTTGGCAGCCGCTACTTCCTGTTCGGCCTGAAGCAAATCACGTTCGGATGCCATACCACTCCGGAACATGTCGCGTGTGGCATCCAGATTACGGTTTGCCAACAACAACTGTTGTCCGGCTTCCTTTTGCTGTTTCTCATAATCGGCCACTTCGCTACTGCGAATAACAGCCAAGACATCTCCTTTCTTTACATAATCGCCGGCTTCGACGTTCACTTCAGTAACTGTCCCTCCGAATATAGGGTAGACATGTGCCACATGCTCGGCATCGAATGTCACACGACCGTTCAGCAATAATTCATCATTCATTACGGTATTCCGTACCGTATCGACTGATATGACATTCAATAAGCTATCTGTCAGTACAAGTTGTTTCGTATCCTCTTCATTTTGCACAGCCTGTTTTCCACAAGCCCCAAGCAGAGGAAGCAATAAGGCGAATACCCATAGATTTTTCTTCTTCATATTTCTTTTCTTTCTATTTTATCAATATTGGAAGACCTCACTTCCTACTGCCGTATTTACATCTTCCAATGCCAACAGCAGACTCTTCCGTGTCTCGTATAATTGCAAACAGGTTTCCTTATAGGTCTGATAGTAGTCTATAAATTCCAGTAAACTAATATTGCGTTTCCGGAAATTATCGTTTACTCCTTCTATGATTGTTTCGAAATCCCGCTCCAGTTCATAGTTGGAAGAATGGTATAAATCCAAAGCTTTCTTCAAACGTGAATAGTTGGCAAACAATTCGTTCTCTGCCTGCCGACGCGCATATTGTTCCCGATTATTGTTTTGTAAAACCGATAACCGGGCCGCTTTTATATTTCCCTGATTACGATTAAATACCGGAACTGATACACTCAATCCGACAGCAAAATAATTATTACAGAAATTACCGGCCCTATCATATATACCTTTGATGCTTACTTCCGGAAAAGCAAGTGATTTTTGTAGCTTAACATTCGCTTGGGAAGCACGGATTGAAGTTTCAGCCATTTTGATATCCGGACGTTCCGACATCCGGTTGTTCAATTCGACAAAAGAAACTGTATCGATATCAATACTATTCAGCACAGATTCATCGAATACAGGTTCAAACGCATCGCCACTCTGTAGTCCAAGCAGCAAACTCATTTCTCCTTGTAAGCTTATCAACTGATTACCGACCTCGTTTTTCTCCTGTTGGAGAGACAATAGCAAGGCTTGTATACGTGATTTCTCCAACAAAGAGATATTACCTTTCTCACTTTGTTGTTTATAGACTTCCAGCAATTTTTCCAGATAATCAATTTCACGGTTATAGACCGTAAGGCTTCTCCGGGTGTAATATAAATCAATGAATTTTGTTTTTAATTCGTTCCGTAGTGTACGTAACACTTCTTCGAACTGATAAACAGCCATTTCTTTATTTATCTTTTCCAGTCGAACGCGCTTGTTCCTTTGTCCGGCTATATAAATTAACTGTTCGATTTCAACGCCAGCTTCTCCGTCACGTCCTACATCAAAATACTTTCCATTCAAACGGTTGTAAACATTTTGCTCAAGCGATATAACCGGATTTTCAAATAAACGAGCCTGTATGACTTCGGCTTCGGCAATATCAATATTATATCGTTCGGCAATCAGGTTCAGGTTGTTTTCTGAAAAACGATGGATTGCATCCTGAAGGGATAGTTTAACAACCGATTGTTGTGCCGCAACGGTGAATAGATGAAAGATAAATAGTAGAATAAAAACACCTTTCTTCATTTGCTTTTTCCTTTTTACCGGCAAATGTACAAGGTGCACTTTTTCTAACCTTCCGTATCCGATTAGAAAACTCTTAGATGAAATTAAAATTTAATTAGAATTCTTCCTTTCTATCCTTATCATAAGGGGAGGAAGAGGCTGAAGGTATTCTATTTCAAGGTATGGTATTTTAGGATAAATCAAATCCAGCCAACGTAAGTCCGAAGCCGAAGGAACCTCTTCTACCCGTACACGTGTTACCCCCTTTTTTTTGAAATCAAGTATTTCTGCGGCACTGGCTGAAACATCGATAATACGCCCTTTCCTGAAAGGACCGCGGTCTGTGACACAGACAATCACGGATTTCATATTAGATAAGTTTGTCACGCGAAGGAAAGTACCGAAAGGATAAGTACGATGAGCCGCGACTAATTCATTCCGGTCGTGTACACGTCCGCTGGAAGATTTTCTGCCATGAAAACGTTCATGATAATATGAAGCAAGCCCTTCCTCCTGGCTCCATATCTTCCCCATGCCTTGAAAAGCAATGAGCAGGGAAACGATATGTATCAGACGGAAGGGCATGTACGCTATATTTTTAAACCTTCAAATATAACTATTTTATAAATTACTGCAATAGCTTTCCCTCATATTCTCCGGTAAGAGTGTTCAGGAACAGTACAATCTTTGCTGTTTCATCATCAGATATATTTTTTCCAATCTGGAACTGGTGCATGATGCGGATTGCGTCTTCTACAGAAGTAATCGAACCGTCATGCATATACGGAGGAGTAATCATTACATTACGCAAGGTCGGAGTTTTAAACTTATGCCGGTCCTGTTCGTTTTTTGTTACGGCAAAACGTCCGTTATCACCATCTGTCAGGCCGGTTCCCCGATAATCGAAGTAGCTTTTCTTGATGCCCATGTATTCATAGGACTGTCCGCCCATGTTCACACCGGTATGGCAGGTTGCACATTTATTATCTTTAAATAAACGGTATCCCTCCAGTTCTTCGGCCGTAAGCGCATTCTTATCCCCCATCAGATATTTATCGAAACGGGACGGAGTAAGCAAAGTCTTTTCAAATTCAGCAATTGCATCCGTGATAGTAGACTGATTGAAACCTTCCGGGTAAACTTTAAGGAAGCGTTCGCTTAAATCTTTGTCTTCCGCCAATTTCGCCGAAATTTCATCGAATGAAAGGCTACCCATTTCAACCGGATTCAATGGAGGGCCGGCAGCTTGTTCCTTTAAGTCTGCTGCACGTCCGTCCCAAAACTGTACAATGTTCAGAGCGGCATTATAGACAGTCGGAGCATTCACACCTCCGAACTGGCCATTTATACCTTCGGAATATTGCTTGCGGTCCACACCTCCGGTATTCAAGCCGTGGCAAGTAGCACAAGCTATTGTATTATCGCCTGATAAGCGTGTATCGTGATATAGCTCAAAGCCGAGAGCTACCTTAGCTGAATCTGTCGGCAAGAAAGCCATCAAAGGTTGAACTGGCTCGTTGGCAAATTCGTCGGAAACGGTCGGAGTTGTAAAGTTCTTTTTGCGGACATCTTTAGCCCAAGCTATGATAACCGCTTTTTCGTCGCTGTTCAGGTTGGTTCCCCAATGCATGCCGGAATATTTGATGGGAGGCATACTACCACTCAATGCTGTATTTTCAACTTTAGCTAAATCAACTTCAGAGACCGGCTTGCCATTGTCGAGCGCGTTTACCATATCTGTCAAGTCCAAATAGCGGGTTCCTTCTTTCATATCGGCTTGTACAACCGGTCCGATAAGGGGCAGTTTACCATAGAATGGAACTTTGGCCGTAGCCGAATGACATTCCAAACATCCGTTTTTGCGAATGATGGAAGCTACTTGTTTCGCCTGATTATCTGCATACTGCTTATATTCCGAGGAGGAACAGGAAGGCAGAAGCAATGCCAATACAAGCAATCCGAAAGGCATACAAGCCTTCTTACAATGAATAGTGTTAAGCATAAATATTGGTTTATTTAGATTTGTTAGGCACAAATTTAGATTGTTTTATCCATGATTATTCAAATAGCAGATAGGTTTTATCTATTGAAATATAAGCCTTATCTATATAATAGCGGTATTCCGGCTTTCTCCCTTGGCGGAAGTGATTGCAAAACCCTGTAAAGACGTAGACAAAAAATCCCGGTAATCGATTCATACGATTATCAAAATGTCACTACAATAGCGGGTAAAAGAGATTAATATGGCGGGTAAAATGAATTACCCGCACATGTAACTCTTTTTAACGTATCGATGTGACAGTGAAACGCATAAATGAAGAACAGAGTGTCAATCGCTTTTTAGTCGATGTTCAATTTTAAGATTGTTACCGAGTTGGGAGGAAAACTGTAGATAATAGTGCCACCCATAGAGAAAGAGATTTGTTTTACTTCAGGCACAATTGTTTCCGGATTAAGGAACGTATTACAAGCATCAGGCGCCCCGGTCAATTGTGTCACCTCTGCTGTATTTTTAATTTCTATGCCGTTTATGTGTAATTCTGTTTTCTCTTCATGCTGGGTAGTATTTACCACTTTCAAGATAATACAGGATTTACTCTTATCTAATGTAGCAACCGATACTAGAGAAGGAAGCGGTGAAAGAGAAACTTCATGTATCAACGTATCATTTATATAACAGCGAAACTGGTCATTCCGACATTCCATCTTTATACGATACCATCGGTTGCTCTGGAACGGATAGACAACCGGCGTACGAAGCGTATCCCTTACCCCACCCGATTGCCGGTAAAATTCACAAATACCAGAACCAATAGTCATGCCTACATAATCGCTTTGCTCGCCACTTAAACCGTTGTCGCGTACCCGGAATTGTATCTGTCCGCTTCCTTTCGTACGTTTTATATCAGCAGAAAATGTATAATCGTGTGTCTCCGGATTACCGGCCAGAATATAATTCCAACGATTGGCATCTGGTATTAACATTCCGTTGTTCACTTTCCATCCTCCGGTCATTATCGTAGCATCCGCAATCGGTACGTCATCTATCTTTGCTTCTTTTATTTCATAACTGTTGTCGAACATTTCAATACCCGGCCTACCAAAAGTAACCTGAGGACGCAGATAAGTATCCACCGTAGTTTTCAATACCTCTTCACCACGGTTGTCCGCAAACATTTTTAATAAATAATAAGAAGGAGTTCCTACCGCTTTTCCATTATTAAAAAGAATAGCCGGATAACGCTGAAAAGGATAATTCGTATTTCCCAGTATTGGCGAATACGCCAACCGTTTCACCATATCCTGACTATTTTCGGCTCCAACCAGAAAACAAGCTTCCCCGATAGCTGCCCGCAAAGATCCCTGCGTTCCGGCATCAGTCTGTTTGAATTCTCCAATAAAAACAGGAGAAGAACGCCGTATATAGCGTGAAGCTCCATATCGGTCGTAATTACTTATCAAGAAAGGTTCGTTTGCGTAAAAATGCGCATCAGACCATTCATTCCGCATCTTTCCCTGAACGACGGAACTGCTTATTACGGTTATATCCGGATAGGTTTCATTTATTGCTTTTTTAAACAGATTAAAACGTTTTGTATATTCCGGTCCGTAGTTCTCGCTACCGATTTCCACATATTTCAAATGAAACGGCTCTGCGTGTCCATGCGCTGCACGCATGGCTCCCAATGTCGAATCGGCCGGTGCATTGGCATATGCAATTGCATCCAAAGCATCCTGTACAAGCTTATCCATCGTCGTTATATCTTCATAGCGCGGACGACGGTTTTGATTAGTAACCCCACTGTTTATAACATAGATAGGCTCTGCCCCCAAATCTTCACACATCTGCAAATATTCGTGGTAGCCAACTCCATTGGTCGTACCATAAGCATATATATTCCAAAAATATTTACGGGTGGAAATATCCCCGACAGTTTCTTTCCAGACCGGATACGTTCCTGCGGTATATCCTTCCACAAAACTACCACCCGGAAAACGGATGAATTGCGGATTCAGAGCGGCAATCATTTCCATTAAATCCGGACGTAAACCGTTCGGGCGTCCTTTCCATGTGTTTTGCGGAAACAGAGAAACGACATCCAGCCAGAAAACAGTCGAACTATCAGAAGTTATGGTCAATATCGCCTTATCCGTACTGGCAGTGGCAGTAAAAGTATGTTGGTATTTTTTCCATTCATAGCCGGGAGCTATACGGAAAACATCACTGAGAGTTGTCGCGCCGGTCGAGTCGGATAAAGCAATACTTATCGTTTTCGGAACCATTGAAACGCCTTTCATAAAAAGAGATAAATCATATTTTTCACCTTCCCTGACAGGAATACCGCCATATCCTTCGGCAGCCACCCCACCCCGTCCGGTTTCTGCTGTTGCGGATACAGAAACGAGGAGGGAACGGCGGTTCTTATCATTAATCAACTCTTTAGTATCCGGATACATATAAGAACCGGGAGATAACCTACGCCATCCCGAAACACTATCTGCTGGAATAAAAGGAATTGTCCAACCGTTTGGAGTAGTCAATACTTTACGGACAGGATCATACGGACAGTTCGCAGGGGGGACGCCATCCTCAAAACTACGGTTTTGTATTAATTCCGCATATAAACCACCATCGACAGCATGATTGATTTCCTCAATTGTCAAACCGTATAATTCTTTATTGACAGGAAAAGTCAGGCCATCAGCCTCAATCGATATCACAGATGTAACGGGCATTTCCGGATGACATCCGGAAAATAGCAATACAGAAAATATATATGTAACAATCCTATTCTTCCACATACTCATGACTAAACTTCAGCCTCATGTTTAATTCCATCGTGCAAACTTAAATAATAATTTTCAGATAAAGAGACTTTCATGATTGTCACTTTTTTCAAAAATGTTTCACAAAAACGTAGTCGAAATCAATATATTTATATATTTTTGTAGAATGAGAAACAAACTGTAACATTTATAGATATGGATAAATCTATTCTGTTGGTTGATGATAAGTATGAAATTGCTCGGATTATCATGCTATATTTATCAGGCTATAAAGTTATATATTATGAAAATCCAACAAAAGCTATTAATTGGTTGCAGGAAGGGAACATTCCCGATGTAATCATTTCGGACTTGAACATGCCTGAAATGAACGGTGAAGATTTTGTCGAATATTTAAAATCCAACGACAAATATTGTAATATTCCCATTCTCATCATGACTAGCATTGAGAGCGACAGTACAAGAAAACGACTTTTTGAAAAAGGAGCTAATGATTTTATTTTAAAGCCTTTCAATCCTGAGGAATTAAAAACTCGAATTAAGGTTTTACTCTAATATAATTTATTTTAAAAAAAGAAGGCGATTATGTCAATAGATTTCAATACATTTGCATCATTGATAGTAGTTGAATATCAATAAAAGTTCTACATCTAATGGAAAATTTAGCATCACAATATAAAGTTCTGGTAGTAGACGATGTGCCTACCAACGTCATGCTTGTACAAGCTATCTTAAAAAAAGAAGGGTATACATTGCTCACTACAGACAGTGGAGCAAAAGCTTTACGTATCGCACAGGAAAAGCATCCTAACCTGATATTACTTGATATCATGATGCCGGAAATGGACGGATATGAAGTCTTGCAACATCTTAAAAGCAATCCGGAAACGAATGATATTCCAGTTATTATGTCGGCATTAAGCGACATGCAAAGCATCGTCAAAGGTTATCAGTTGGGAGCAACAGAATATGTCACCAAGCCTTTCCAACGGGAAGAGCTGGTAAAGCGAGTAGCCCATCGTTACGAATTATTCAGTATTAAACGTATCAAGCAAGAGCTCGAAAATACTATAGAATCGCGCGATACACTTTATTCGGTCATTGCTCACGATCTGCGTTCGCCTTTAGGTTCATTGAAAATGATGAATAATGCTATCTTGATGATGGTGGACAAAAAACAGGTTAGTGAAGAAGTATATGAAATGCTTCAGATGATGAACAAAACTTCTGAGGAAATTTTCCAGTTACTTGACAACTTGTTGAAATGGGCGAAAAATCGATTGAATAAGCAGAATATTTACAGGCAGGAGGCTGATATTAACAGTATTGTAAGCAGTACGGCTCAAATATTTATCCCGATGGCCACTCAAAAAGATATCAGCATATCCACAGAAGGTATGGAAGAAGAATTAATGGGTTCTGTAGATATTGACATGCTGAAAACAATTGTTCGTAACCTTGTTTCGAATGCTGTTAAATTCAGTTACCCTAAAGGTTCTATAGTTGTTTCTACCAAAACAGAAGGCGATTATGTCGTAGTAGGTGTAAAAGACTCAGGTAAGGGGATAAAGAAAGAAGACCAGAATAAACTGCTTAAACAAAATACGCACTTTACTTCTTACGGTACAAACAACGAAAAAGGTTCCGGTTTGGGCTTAATGCTTTGTAAAGATTTTGTCGAACAGCACGGAGGAAAGCTATGGTTCGAATCCGAAGAGGGAAAAGGTACTACGTTCTTCTTTTCAATCAAAATAAACAAATAGAGAATTACATTTTATAAATAAAATCACAAAAATATCCCCTGGTACTATGACTTGTATCAGGGGATATTTTATAACTATACTTATCGATTCCTACTGTTTACTGCAAACGACGTAATCCCACAGCCTTATTATATTGTGCAAGAGATGCCTTCTGTTGATACCAAGTTTGTATCAAACTGCTATAGGATTGTATCCAAGAAAGTTGAGCGGAAAGAACATCCAAAATAGGTAATTTACCTTCATTATAACTGAAAGTGTTCAAATCCAGATTTTCTTCTGCAATCTTGCAAGCCTCTTCCGCCACAGAAATCTGTTTGGTATTTTCTGTCAGACTGGTCCATGCGTTAGCAACCTCTTGGGAAATCTGGTCACGAGTATTATCCATTGCGTATTCTTTACTACGTAACAGGGCTTTCTGCGAGTTAACCTCTTTAAAACGTGCCCCCCAATGAAACAGCGGAATTTTTAAAGAAGCAAAAACTGCTGGTGTCCAAAGGTTATCCGAACCTTTAACATTTAGCATAGGCGTACCCCAAGTACCCTGAAAACCTACAGCCAAAGATGGATTATATTTGGCTTTGGATAAATTAATTTGCCTTTGCTGATATTCGATATTCAATTTTGAAATCATAAAATCAGGACGATTCTGTAAAGCTGCTTCTTCTCCCACTTCCATCGGTAATGGTTGAGCCATTGTGATAGAATCGGCAATCTCGACCGGTGTCATTGGAGGAACTCCCATCAGAACATTCAAATTTTGCAAAGCTATTTGATAGTCTTTATAAGCAGAGCTTTTATTTAATTCAGCTTCTTTCAAACGGGATTGTACCTGAAGCAAATCAGTCTTACTAATTTGACCGTCATTAAAACGGATAGTCAAAACGTTAGCTAATTCCTGAACAATATCCACATATTGACACATAACATCATACATACCTTTGCGAGCCGCAGCCGACCAATAGTTTAAATCCGCAGCGCAGATGATATTGTCCGTTGTTAATTCTTCGGCCTGACCGGCAATTTGTCCTTGTATCTGAGCTGCTTTGTAATTGTTATAAATCTGTCCGCCGGCATATATAGGTTGACTCACTGTTGCTCCCAAACTGTAAGTGTTGTGATCCATCTCGATACTACCGGGAACACCCTCTCCCATCGACAGTTCGTAATTATTAATACGATACTGGTAATTACCGGAAAAATCAACAGCCGGAAAGAATGCTGTCTTTGCTGCTTTAACAGCTTGCTGCATAGCAATACGTTCTTCGGAGCTTTGTTTAATCTGACGGCTATATTCAAGCACTTTTTGCTTATAGTCGCCTACCGTAACAGGTTTTTCCTGTGCTTCAACAAAAGAAAAAACTGCTAACAGCATGCAACTTATTATTATCTTACTTTTCATATTTATTATACCGATTTAATCTTAAAGAATATGCAATAGGTTACCGGCAGAACAAAAATGGTCAGAATGGTCGAAATGAACAAGCCTCCCATAATTGTAGCAGCCATACCTGCAAACATAGCATCGCCTAACAACGGCAACATACCTAGAATAGTTGTACCCGAGGCCATTGTAACCGGGACAATACGCGTCTTGGTAGCCTCTATCACTGCATTGATTGGTTCCAGGCCGCTATTTAATTGTAAACCAATTTCGTCGACCAACACTATTGCATTCTTGATATTCATACCAATAAGTCCAAGCAGACCTAACATTGCAAAGAAATCGAGCGATTTTCCAAATACCAGTAATCCCAATACAACTCCGATAAATATCAGAGGAAGCATACACATGATAAGTACCGGTTTTCGATAATATTTGGGGAAAAGGAACAACAAGGTTACATAAATCAGACCGAACATTAAAGGAATATTTGCAGCAATAGCCTTATTACCTTTGTCTTGTTCATATTGTTCGCCGAAATATTGTAATTTGTATCCTTCCGGGACTTTCACCTCTTTTTGTACTTCCTCCCATAAATGGCTGAAAGCAGCCATCGTATTGGCTCCCCGCTTCGGCTCACATTGCATCATCATACAACGTTGACGATTGAACCGGCGTACAACATTATATTCATAATCCAATGAAAATTCATCGATAACCTGTTCTACTTTGACAGAGCGTCCTTTAGCACTATAAACAGGTAAAGTTTTAATATCATTCAGATTCATAGAATCCCGATCAGCATCTTTCAACAGTATAGGCATAAAAACATCACCCTCACGGTATTCGCCTAATGGAACACCGTTGGTCGCGGAACGAAGTGAATAAGCAACCTGCTGACGTGTAATACCCAAACGCAAACCTTTTTCCTGCGAATAAAGAGGCTTCCACACAGGAACTTTATTTCCCCAGCTGTCACGAACTTCCATGACCATATCGTATTTACGAGCAATCTCTTTAGCACGCTCTGTCAAAGCGACCAACGTATCTATATTATCTCCGATAAACCCAATTTCGATAGCGGCATCCGGTACCGGAGACAAAGCGAAAAGAGCAGAACGAGTCAAAATATTGGGATAGTTAGCGACCATATAGTTATAGAATTTCTCTTCTTCAGCCTGAGCGTATTTTGCCTCTTTCGTTTCAATTAATACATTAGCAAAATTGGGCTTCGGTCCTATCGATGAACTGGCCAGATAGTAACGAACCGGCGAACCTCCCATAGTAAATGAATAAGATTTTATTTTATCATTTGACTTCAGGTACTCTTCTACCTTCAGAACACTCTTTTCCACATCATCAATACCATATCCTTCCGGGAATATCAAGTCTGCACGAAAATAAGGCTTGTTCATAATCGGAAAGAAACTTTGCGGCATAATACTCATTATAAATAAGGAAAGGAACAGCGTTGCAACAACTGAAGTTAGTGTCACATAACGACGTTTTATAAGACGTCCCAGTACTTTCTCAAATTTATGATACAATTTTGTATCGTAAGGATCTTTAGCCTGTCCCGGTTTTGCTTCTTTCAGAATAAAATTACCAAATGTGGTAGTTTGTGTTAATGCCAATATCCAACTCAATCCAAGAGAAACTCCCAATACGATAAACAACGGTTTTACGATTTCAGCAACTGATGCCGGAGCCAGATACATAGGCAGAAAAGAACATACTGCAATAAACGTTGCTCCCAATAAAGCCCATTGCGGTTTTGTTGCTCCTTCTATCAATGCCTGATAACGAGATAAACCACGTTTGATACCAATTTGAGCATTATCGGTTACTACGATGGCATTATCAACCAACATACCCATTGCTATGATAAAAGCAGCTAATGAAGTCCGGTTCAGCCCGACTCCCCAAATAAGCATTATTAATAACGTTCCACCTACAGAAAATAGCAATGAACTTCCGACCAACATACCGGCGCGGGATCCCATTACAATAAAAATAATAACAATTACAATCAACAATGATTCTATCAGGTTCAGAATAAAGCCGTTATTAGCTTCATCCGCAATCTTATTTTCGGGATAAATTGTTTTCAACTCCATGCCAACCGGAAAGAGCTGCTCCATTTCCTGCAAATGGTTAGCAACAGCATTTCCAACTGCCACAACATCATCTTTTGCACCTGTAGCAACACCAATTCCAATAGCCCGTTTACCATCCACACGCATCAGGTTAGAAGGAGGATCCATATAACCGCGTTCGACAATAGCGATATCCCCCAAACGAACTTCTCCGCCTCCTTTGGTTACAATCAACTGCTCACGAATATCTTGTATATCTTTATAAGTACCTTCTGCCCGGACACGTAATTGATAAGTCCCTGTACTGATTTCTCCGGTATTAACCAATAAGTTTTGTGTTTGTAATACCTGTTGAATAGCATTTGGATCAATACCCAGATTCGCCAATTTCGGTACGGAGATACGGACATTCACAACCTGAGTCTGCTCCGCAAAAAGATATACTTTCTGTACACCCGGAATAGGAGTCAATTCAGTTTTTATTTTTTGTGCCCAATCACGCATATCGTCGTAAGTAAAACCTTCATCTGCAGTAAGAGCATAATAAATACCGAATACATCGCCAAAATCATCACTTACATTGATTGATGAAGCACCACTCGGAAGACGTGGCTGGATATTAGCGACTTTACGGCGCAGTTCGTCCCATTTTACTGGCATGTAGTCCGGATCCAACGTGGGTTGTAGTTCTATCGAAATTTTAGACATGCCAAAATAGGATTCCGATTTAATTTGAAGAACATCGGACATGGATTGAATTTCCCGCTCGATAGGTTCCGTTATCAATTTCTCAACTTCCAAAGGAGTGGCACCTGGATATTGTGTAACCAACACAGCTTGTTTGATTACAAAAGGTGAGTCCTCCTTTTTCGGCAACTTGAAGAAAGAATATATTCCTCCTATCAGCATCACTGCAAGGAAGAAATATATAATCTTCTTATTTTCTAAGGAATATTTTGGAATATTCATTGTTTATCAGCTTAATCTGTTAATACTTTTACCTGTTGCCCATCTACCAGACGGGTGGCACCGGCTGAAACAATCATTTCTCCTGCTGTCAGGCCTTCAGTAACTACAACATTATCTTTTCCGACTAATTCGGCTTCTTTTATCTGACGACGCTCAACTTTCTGAGTTTGATTGTTATAAACGAAGACATATTTATTCTTATTCTCTTCTCCGGCTACAATTGCAGATATCGGAACTAATACGGCACCTTCATTAAAACTCAAGCTTTCTATATTCAATATTACACGACAAGAAAAACCAACAGCTACTTTATACTTATCCAAATTAAAATTAGGATCATCTATATAAAGAAATACCGGTACGCCAGAACCGTCAGGAGATGCCTCCACATAATCTTTTACCTTTGCTTTAAACAACTGTCCTTTATAATTGTCAAATTCCACATAAATAGTATAAGGAGTTGTGAAATAAGTGATATTCGTTTCCGGCATAGTGTATTGAATCTGCAACTTGCTCGGATTTATTAGGCAAACAATGCCCTGCCCAGCTTGTACTTTTTGATAGTTTTCTACGTATTTCTTCTGAATAAAGCCATCGAAAGGAGCACGCAGTTTAGTTTGTTCCAACTGATTCTGTGCATAATTAAAAGCTGCTTCTGCATTAGAAAAAGAAGCTTCTGTTGTCTCATATTCCTGTTTAGAGATAGCTTGTTTAGAGAGTAATTTTTTAGCACGTTGCAGCTGTGCTTGTGCTGTCTGATAAGATGCTTTTTTTGCTTCATATTCCCATTTGAAATCCTGAGGATCGATTTCGGCAACGACTTGTCCTGCACGAACTTTCTGCCCTTCGTCCACCTTCAGGGAAATTAACGGGCCAGACATCTTAAACGCCAGATCACTGAACTGGTCCGGTGATACAACACCGCTAAACGATTTTTCCACAACATTCAACGAAGTCGCTTCAACCAACTTCACCGGACGAGGGCCTTGTTCCTTTACCGGCGGCTGACTACAAGACATCAATGCTGCCAATACAAAAACGGGGATTAATTTTCCATTCATGATAACTTGCCTTTAGTTATTTACTTATTACTACTTATATTCTAATATTTAGCTGCATAATACGACTTATTTATTATTAGCCATAGCTATACAACACTTTCAAAAAATCTATTGTTCCGGCTCACACTGGTTTTAGCTGCTA
The DNA here is from genome assembly GCF_003473295.1 of Parabacteroides sp. AM08-6. Taxonomy (GTDB): domain Bacteria; phylum Bacteroidota; class Bacteroidia; order Bacteroidales; family Tannerellaceae; genus Parabacteroides. Next base: position 297,616 of record NZ_QRMP01000001.1, on the reverse strand, counting down.
CAAGAAAATATCTTTTTAAAACTGATTCTTTAAAAAGACCAACTATCCCAGTCAACAACAGCTTCCATCTCCTTTTCTTCTTTGTCTGGTAAAGAGTGAAAAAAATCAATACCTGTCACTTTTTCCACACTATCGACAGGTATTGCCATTGATTTCAGAGATTTGTTTTTATAATCCCTATTTTCAAATATAAAACCAATACCCTTATAACTTTTTCCTGTATGATAACACAAAACCTTATAAAATGACTTTGGAATTGCAACCTGATTTTTTCCAAGTCTTTTCATATCGTTAGTAATAACAGGACCTGTAACAATCAATAAAACACCATTGTCCATCGCCCAAAGACGACTCTGTTCCTCCAATTCTTTCCATATTCCTCGGTTCAAATCAGGTTTTTGCGGACAAATATTACTTAAATAAAAAGATTCGCGCATTGCTTTAGCCGACCATTTCATGTCACCGGCTGGTGCCAAATGCCCTCTGTCGTAACCAGTACGGGTATAATCCTCATTAGTTGCCGTAACTCCTTTAACCATAGGGTCTGGGACAAATTTATTGGAACGTTCTGTTTTTTTACTTTTAGTTTCCTGTGCGGTAAGTTCGTAAGCAACCCAATTAGCAATTCGGTAATCGGAATTATAAGATACGGTATATCCTTCATGTTTGATAACCTGTTCCTGACGTTTAACCTTTAGACGTGGAATTTCGGTATTGGCTGGTATCTTAAATGTTTTTGTTGTAGATGAAACGGTCGGAACAGACGATGTTTCCGTCTTGAAAGTAGAGGTTTGAGGAGCAGTGATATCGGAAACATCGGTACATTCCTTCTTTTCCTTCGCAACAGACGGTTTGTCCGTAGTAGGATAAAAAGAATTATATAGAAACAAAAGACCTATAAAACAAGCAACCACGAGGAAGGCCCCTATAAACATCCGCTTTACTGTAGTCAGAAAAGGCGAAGTTTGTTGTTTGGTCCTTTTTCGTGGTTTTCTGCTTTTTCTTTTTGTCATAATTGCTAAAACCTATTTTCTTGGCCGCAAAAGTAGGCAATATCAGTATCTTGTGCAATACGTATTCATAAATGTATTGGTTCGTATTGCTATAAAAAGCGCCCCAATTAAAAGGGACGCTTTAAAACATAAGAGCCGGAGCTTAATTTGTCTACTTTCCCTTTACCCGAAATGAATTCTGCGCTTGTATTCTCAGGTACAGTAATTTCAGCCACAATATTACGACCGGATTTTTGCAATTTTACTTTAATATCTCCATAATGAGTAGGTACGGATGCCTCTGCATTAGTCAATGTACCTAATGCCGGTTTTATCTTAAAAGTCTTAAAACCAGGAGAAGTGGGTTCGATACCGCACACTTTTTGGCTCAGGAGTGTCAACGGTCCACCAGACCAAGCGTGATTAATCGTTCCACCTCCGAACCCTTCAGCCCCTATTCCCCAACCTTCAAATAAAGTCGTATAATCGGTATAGTTCATCATTTTCGTATAACGCTGTTTCATACGCTCCAATGCAAATGCCGGTTGTCCCATTTCAAAAAGTGCTTCAAGAACATACTTTTCCATATAAGGACTGGCATGATACTCTTTTTTCAAAACTTTTAAAAGAGCGGGATACTTATCTTTTGATGCCAATCCGGAAAGTACGGCCATTGCCTGTGCACGATCATCCGTTTCTCCTTTATAACCCGGTGAACGATAAGAGTCTCCTGTCCAAAATTTAGTATCGAAACATTCCTCTATACTATACATCATATTAGAAATCTTTTCCGCATCAGCTATTTTCCCCAATTGGACGGCAAAAGCCTTTTCCGCTTTTAATGCCAGATAATACCAACAATTGGTTAGAACTCCCATATCTATGTTTTCACCCCAGTCTCCCCAACTCCAATCACCATCGCGTTCAAGAGCAAGTCCACTTTTATCGACTTGCCAAACTTCATGCAAATAACGGTGTACACGGTCATAGACAGAAGCTACGAAACTACTGTCTCCACTATAATAATATTGAGTATAAAAACCATACCACCCCACTGAAGCAAGCATCTGCAAAGGTAATTCCTTTGTCCAGTTAGCAGCAGGAACAGGAGAATACAAAACTCCATCTTCACGTTGCCAATTAACCAATTCATAGATACCTTTCAACGCAAGTTTTTGCCCGGATGTTGAAAGAGCATAAAAAGCCTCTCCCAACTCGTTAACTTCGTCTCCCCACCATTGGGCACGTTCACGGTCAGGACAATCCATATAATTATCACGCATCGTAATATACAATGTGCGGGCTGAACGTTTCCAAAGTTCGTTAAAGAAAGGGTCATTACAGCTGAAAGAACCTTCGAATTCGGCATTATATCCTGTTTCACGGAACTGTACATCCAACACATTTACCCCTTTAGGAATGGTATATTGCATTTCATTGCCATTCATCCAACCATAACTTTCATATTCTTGTATACCACTACGAGTAATATATTCCGCACGAACATTATTCTCGCTGCCTCCCCGGTAATTATCAGTCTGAATACGGATAGTATCACCACCTTTAGCTTCAACTTTTAAATATGGAGTTACCTGACAATTATATGGTAAACGGCAATATAGAGTGTCACCGGCAACAGATTTTCGTATATTAACGTAAGGTTTCAATCCATAATCCTTAACTAGAGGAATCGGACGTTCAACTAATCTACCTAGTGGAGCCTTACCCACGACACCTATGATTTCAGCACTCGAAAACGAACCTGAAAAATCTGGTAAATTCCACCCTCGCATTTCCTTATTGGCATCAAAACGAATATTGCTTTCCGGCAAACGAAAATTAGGATGGGGAGCTTCCGTATTCTGATAAGCATCATATACACAACATTGCCAACTCTTATCGGAAATAATCTCGATACCAGGAGCTATAGCTTCAAAGAGTAAAGCAGCAAGCCCACTATTAACATGATTAAAACCACTCTTCCCAAAATGCCAGACCAGAACAGCTATCGTATTTTCCCCGGCAGTCAGATAAGGTGCTATTTCTACCTTATCGTAATAGGTATCATATGGAGAGGGACCACGTTTCAAACCACCTTCAAATACAACTAGCTTACCGTTTATCCATAACCAGTATTTACTGTCGGCAGCAATACGGGCAACAAGTTGTTGAGGAACATTTTCTATATTAACGGTTTTTCGATAAGCCAGCCAAGTATTAGTCTGGCTCTGGCAACGTTCAGTATTAATCCAATGGGCTTTCCAAGCACCGTCAGGAATACTAGCTCCGGCTTTTACAAATGGAGCTGTAGCAAGCAGGCATCCGCCTAAAGCAAATAACAAAGTCAGCTTTTTCATAATTATAATTTAATTCTCTAATATATACTTTATTTCTTTCGGAGCTTGGACATCACTTTTAATTGTTCCGTCCGCTTTTTTCTCGTGGCGGATGGTTATCTGTCCGTATGGGGTCGGGAAAGTGCCTTCCACCCATTCCAAATCACCTAAATGGGGCGTAATACGAACAACTTTGCAACCCGGTTCTACAACCTGAACTCCCAGCACATATTCGCTCAACCATGAAGTCGGTCCTGAAGCCCAGCCATGACAAAGACTATGCCGGAAATTTTTATAACAATATGCACCAAAATCTCCATGAATATCTTTCTTTCCCGCAGGAACCAACCCATCTATACCGGCTGCATTCGGAAGCCATTCCATATTGAAGTCTTCCCAAAAAGTCGTTGCACCCAAATCGAGCATAGCACCCCAGTATTGACGAATCACATCCATTGCGCCTTGATAATTACCTGCTGCAGCCATTGCGCGCAACATATAGTAACCATAGAATGTAGAGAAACCATTAGCTCCTCCAACGGAAAGATATTTTTTATCGGCTTCTTCCGGCTTCATTAAACCTGCTAAAGCCAACAGAGAGGCAGCTTGTTTAGAACCTGGAGCATCAGGGGCAACCTTTGACTTCAATAATGCTTTTTTTACAGAAGAAGAGGCTTTCACCATTTTTTCACCAGTTCGACGGCATTCAGCAGCCAATGCTTCATCTCCTAAAACCGTACACAATTCATTACCGGCCTTCATTGCCTGTACCATCAATGCTTGTAATCCTGCATCAATAGCCACCGGATTCGCGTTTGAAGGCCAATCTAAGAAACGGTTACCATCCAGCTTTTCATGTCCGTTTTCATCTGTCTTGGATATGAGGAATCGAAGTAAATCCGAAAGATATGTCTGTTGAGCTTTCAAATAGTTAAGATCACCATGATAATAATACCAATCACGATGTATCAGCAGCCACCAGATAGAATAGGAACTAATACCATTCATCCATTGTGGAAGAGGAGTAATATCACGAATCAAATCAAGACTTTTCGGAACAACTTCATTATAACCAAAAACAGTATTTACAGTCATCACTTCAGGATGTAAATCACCGACCCATACCAAACGGTCACGCTTTATACCATCCCACAAATATTCTTGCATATTCAAATGTACCGTATAAGCTCCGGTCATCCATATTGTATTCAATCTCTCGTCGTTGCAACGGAAAGAACCGAGATAGGGAATATCCCTATAATTAAAGATAGCCCGAACCTCTTTCAAATGAAGTTCCCTGTCATCATCCAAAAGGTCGATACGGACAAAACGAAATCCGCTGTTACCAACCTCACTTACACCCAGCCAAGGAAGCTGCATTTTAAAATCGCGCATGGCATGATCATTTGATGCTCCGTTTTTACCATCGATGTCACACATAGCCTCACTTACAGATTCTCCGAAGCGGACTCGTATATTAACAGGTTTTTGGTCTGCGGGCATCCCCGTAACCAACTGCAAACCACCTTGCAGTTCCCGTCCAAAATCCAATAATATAGATGGACGATTTGCTTTTGTACCCTTCATCACACAAATCCGGGTATTTGCCAAATCAGTTTGTCCGTTACCAGGCAACAACAAATTATCCAAACCGGATATCAACGTACCATTACCATCTTGTTTCCAAACGACACGTGTAGGTGTTATGTAAGCACGCGTACGTGAATCGAATTGTGTAGATGATTGGGCTTTTTCCACACTTTTCCATGCCGGGGGTAATTGGTGCTGGGCATTCATACAAACAGAAACGCAAACAATAGCACCGACCAACAAGTGTTTTCTCATATTCAATTTCTTTATTTTTTACTATTATTTTTTCCACATAAATATTAAAACATCGCCTGCATCTACATCCAATGTCGGAATATAACGATTTGCAGAAACGATTGTCCCGTCTTTTAAAACCCGGGAAACGGAATTATCGCATTTTACCGTTATTTTCTGGTTATGATGTAAATCACGATTCACAACAACCAGATAGTTTATACCGTCATTTTCCATTTCGGAAACAACAGCACCCGCGCCGTCAGCCGAAACCTCACGAATAGGTGCAGAAACAGAAGTCAAACGATGTGTTCCTGCAGGTATCTCTTTCCCGATGTGTGATACTGAACGAACCTTGGCTCCATGAAATACAAATGAGAGATTCTTTATTTCTTTATTCATTTCCCTTACCCGATCATATACTTCGCTACGCTGTAAGGTTTCAGTAATTGGCGCTTGATGGAAATTCCATATCGTTCCTATCGGTGTCCAATATGTGAAATACTGTATTCCTTGTGCACCATATGCCAAATCACTATAAACTTGCAGACGCAATGCAGCTAAAGTCGGAATTGGATAAGGATCATGTGCCGTAGCCAAAGCAAAAGCCCAAAACGGTTTTCCTGCCTTACGGCTCTCATCGGCTATAATTTCGAGATTTTCATACCAATCACTTCGTATGCCCTCCCCTACAATAGGGTAGTGGTCAAACGAAACAAAAGGTAAATTTACTTCTTTAATAAACAGATTAACATACTCACGATATGAGTTTGTCTTGAGAGCTTCCAAGGAAGCATAAGTCGGAAGCAAATTCAAATAACAAAAATGTTTGTTATCGACAGATTCTATTTTACGAGCCCACTTGCTCAATCCGTCAAAAGCTGTACGATCCGGTTCATCCCGCAAGAAATACCCGGCCAAAGCCGGATGTCCTTTGAATCGCCTAACCGTCGCTTCCGGAGCATTTTCTAATTCCTGGCATGAAATAATTAGTTTTATTCCCGTTTTTTTCCCCATCTCCAAAGCTTTTGCAACCTCATCAGCCTTCTTTGTCTGTGAAAAACTATGCGTAAATCCAGCTTCTCTCAACTCCAAATATCTGTCGAGGTCCGTGTTTTCAGCCGGAATACTAAACCAAGCTAAAACGGGTATCCGATTCTCTTTTTTATTGCGTGACTGAGCAGGGAATACTCCCAACAGCAATAAACAAGTAATTCCCAAAAAAAACTTTTTCATAAAATATCATTTTACGTAAACAAAACTATTATTACATGCCAAGACTAAACTTTAATATAGCCTTATTACTCCGGTAAATTAAATGCCGGGACAAGGTCATCCAGTTGTTTCTGCGTCATACCGGCAGGTTCAAAACCAGCCATACGGGCGCTGAAATATATCTGAGCAGACTTGCTTAATGTATCAATAGCATCAAAACATTCTATCAAATCCTCTCCTACTGCCAGGATACCGTGTTTTTCCCAAAATACGACATCATGCTTTTCCAACTGTTTGATAGTTGCTCTAGCTAAGTCAAGTGTTCCGGGAATTTCATACGGGACGATACCGATACCTTTTGGAACAATGATACGACATTCCGGTATCATACCCCACAAAGTATTGGTTATTACATTTGAATCAAGGAACGGAGCGCAATGAGTCATTCCAATCAAATCAGTCGGATGTGTATGAAGCACTACTTTATTATCACGTCCCAAACCACGCAGATAATTATGCATCATCAGGTGAGAAGGTAATTCGGAAGTAGGCATTACCGGCTGTTCGGCAATAATTTCATAACTTTTTCCATCGGCAGCAATACGAATAAGCGAGCCATTGGCAAAAGGCTCTTGTGCGACATAACGCATACGTTTACCTGTTCCTGTCACATAAAAAACATGACCGGCCAACGCTGTCATCGCTTCCTGTAATGGTATGGCAGGGCAAATAGCCGGCATAGATTTTTCTTCTTCACTCATCAAATCCGTCAGGTTAACGGAAATATTTCCACCGTTGCGTTCGGCCCATCCTTTTGTCCAGAGATAGCCGGCTACTTCGGCGATACGGCCTACTTCGGCCATTAGTTTACTGTTGTTTCTGATAGTTGTCATTTTATTATATTAAATGATAGTAATTCTTATTTTAATAATTGAGGAAGAAAAGACGAGATAATCAGAATAATCAATCCGATGACAAGAACTGTAATCGTTTTCTGTGAACACCCTTTCCATTCTTTCAATATAATTCCCCAAACATTGGAGAAGGTGACGTTCAATGACATCAAAATACACCAAGAGAAAGTGAGCAATACCGGTGAAGATACAAGGAAACCTTTCCCCAAGCTTAATCCGAAAAACTGGCTATACCAAAGCACACCGGCTAAGGCACAGAATAAAATATTATTGACATAAAGCGAAGTCTTTCCATAATCTCCCCATGTCTTGTTTTTTGAGTTCTGATAGAAACAGTAGATGGCATTAGTCAGAAAACCACCAATAGTCACCATAAAGGTTGCAGGCAATGTCCTATATATTTCTTTGCTTTCGGCAAAACATAAACTTTCACCGAAGCCAAGTCCGATACTGAAACAAGCACTCATGAAGCCGGCTAATAAAGCGACCAGAATACCTTTAGTGAAATTGAAGTCCTTTACCGCTTCTTTCTTTTCCTCCTCACTCAAACCGGCCGATTTCATACCTCCTGCATAACCGATAATAGCAATACCCAAAAGAGTTACTACTACCCCCACAATAACAGGTGTAGTCAAATCACCTGTTTTTCCGGTAAATACAGGTGTAAGAATTGTTCCCAGTCCGGCACAAGTGCCCAATGCGATAGATTGTCCTAACGCTACACCGAGATAACGCATGGACAAACCAAATGTCAGGCCACCGACTCCCCACAGGACTCCAAAAAACATGGTCCATAATGTATCTGCAGGATGGCTGGCATAAACTTCAAACAATGAATTCCCCGCAGGAACAGCCAACAGAGCTCCTAAGAAAGGGAATACCAGCCAGGCAAATATACCCTGCACAATCCAGTAAGACTCCCAACTCCATTCTTTAATACGATTGATTGGGACATAACAACTAGACTGACAAAAGGCACCAACAGCTATAATCAATAATCCAACTATGATTTCCATTCTCGTTTGATATTAAATGTAAATGTCATCCTGAGCGAAGTGAAGAACCTATGCGCTTGACCCATCAAATTCTTCACTGGCAATCAGAATGACAAAATTATAGACTAATTATCTTTTTGAAGTCACTTCTGCTTCATACTTCTCTATTTCCGCAATATAGTCTTCACCTACAGGAACATCATTCTGCAAACAGAACATATCCCAAACGGCGGTCCATGGCAAACTCTTAAGCTCTTCCTGCAAAGCCAAACGTTCGAAATACTTACCTTCAGCTTCATATTGCTGTAAAGTAGCCGACGGTTCCAAGAGAGCTTGCATAAAAGCTTTCTGTGTAGCACGGCATCCTATCACATAAGCACCGATACGATTAATTGTAGCATCGAAATAATCCAGACCGATATGTACGCGATCCAATGCCTTGCAACGGATAATTTCACGAGCCAAATCCATCAAATCGTCACTCATGATAACAACATGGTCGCTGTCCCAACGAACCGGACGGCTTACATGCAGCATAATTTCAGGGGTGAAAAGAAGCAACGAAGATACTTTATCGGCAATACTTTCCGTCAGATGGAAATGGCCGGTATCTAATGTTACAATCTTATTTTTCTTCGCTCCATAACCCAAGTAGAAATCATACGAACCGACAGTGTAGCTTTCCAAGCCAATACCAAACAATTTGGCTTCGATGCAGTCTTTCATATTTTTATAATCTGTCGCAAAGATTTCGTCCAACGATTGTTCCAATATCTGACGATACTTTAAACGACTGGCAGGTACTTCCTTGCTTCCATCGTGAATCCAAAGATTCATGATACAGGGATCATTCTGATACTTACCCATTTCTTCGCTAATCCAACGACAACGTTTCGTATGTTCAATCCAGAAATTGCGGATGTCATCATCAGGGTTAGCCAATGTGAGGTCGCCACTTTTCGGATGAGAGAAAGAGGTACTGTTAAAGTCCAGTTTCATGTCATTTTCCTTTGCCCATTGCATCCAACTTTCAAAATGAGCGGGTTCTACTTCGTCACGGTCCACTTTCTTTCCCTGAAAATCGCCATAAATTTCATGCAAGTTTAAACGATGTTTACCGGCAATAAGTGAACTGGCCTTAAGAACATCTGCTCGTACTTCTTCGATTGTACGGGCACGACCCGGATAGTTGCCGGTCACCTGGATACCACCGGTCAACGAACCACCTTGATTTTCAAATCCCGATACATCATCTGCTTGCCAACAATGCATTGAAAGAGATATTTTCTGCAATTTATCCATTGCATCTTTAACATCTACACCCATTGAGGCATAACGTTCTACTGCTACTTCATAAGCTTGTTTGATAATACTTTCTTTTGTCATGGTCTTATTTTTTTGAGGTTATTAATTGATATTTCTTATAGGCTTCCTCCCATTCACCATTATCTTCCGGACGGAAAACTGTCGGAGAAATGAAAGTACTTATTAAACGGCGCATCTCCCAACGATCAGCCACCAATCCGGCGGCCTTGGCTTGCACCATGCAATTCCCTATTGCCGTTGCTTCCGAAGGACCGGCGATAACAGGCATATTAATCACATTGGCTGTAAATTGATTAAGAAGGTTATTCATTGATCCTCCACCTATTACGTGTAAACAACGAATCGGGAAAGGAGCCATATTCATTAATATTCCTAATACTTCTTTATAACGGAATGCCAAACTTTCAAAAATACAACGGATAAATTCCGCGTCTTTTTCCGGCACTTCTTGTCCGCTTTCACGACAATATGAAGCAATTGCTTCCGTCATGCTGGCCGGATTAGCAAATCGGGGATCATCAGGATTCACCAGACTACGGAACGGAACAGCTTGTTCCGCCATCCGGACAATTGCAGGATAAGCATAATCCCGTCCGGCTTTACTCCACTCCTTCCGGCATTGCTCCAAGAGCCACATGCCTGTAATATTTTTAAGGAAACGTGTCGTACCCTCCAAACCTCCTTCGTTTGTGAAATTATTCCGGAATGATTCTTCGGTAATAATCGGTTCTTCAGTCTCTATTCCCATTAAACTCCAAGTTCCGCTGCTCAGATAAGCAAACTCACAATCAAGAGCCGGAACAGCAGCAACAGCCGAAGCTGTATCATGACCGGCAACAGCAATAACCGGTATTTTACCGATACCTGTTTCTTTCGCCAAGGCATCTGTCAATTCTCCGACTAATGTTCCCGGCATTACCAAAGGACGCATAATGGAAGGGGAAACTCCGGCTGCTTCCAGTAAAGATGCTTCAAACTGCTTGGTCATCGGATTTAATATCTGAGAGGTTGATGCATCCGTATATTCACAGACTTTTTTACCCGTCAACAGATAAGACAATAAATCCGGCATAAAGAGTATTTCTTTAGCTGAACCCAATGGCCCGAAATTTTCTTTCGAAGCCCGGAATAACTGGAACAGACTGTTAAAGTTCATGATTTGGATACCGGTAAGGCGATACACTTCCTCCCGGGAAATAATCTTAAAATATTCTTCCGGAGCGCCATCTGTGTAAGGATCGCGATAAGCACGCGGCAACCCCAGCAATGTTCCGTCTTCGGCCAAATAGCCAAAATCGACTCCCCACGTATCTATACCGATTGAATCTAATGGAATTTGTTGTTGCGCGCAAATAAACAGGCTATCCTTTAGCGCTTCATATAATTTATAGATGTTCCAGTAATACTTTCCATGCAGCTCCATAATAGCATTTGGAAATCTATTAATTTCCTGCATTTCAAATTTGTCACCAACCAATGAACCCAGAACAGCACGACCGCTGGTTGCCCCGATATCAAAAGCTAAAAAGTTATATGTCTTCATGGTAAAAACAAAGTTGTTTATTATTTGATAGCAAAAGTAACCGATTAATTACTATCTTTGCTTTCGAAAATGATTTTAAACCTTACAATTCTGACATGGAAAGACAGCTAAGCGATCAATTGAGATATTTGACCATCGGAACCACTGATGAAGATTGGGGTATCGTTGTTACTACCGTGGGCTATCAGTTTATCCCGCCAAAGGGGCATTACCCTCTTTCCAGACACCCTGATAACTACGACTTTAAGCCGCAAACCGGACGTATTCTGAACGAATACCAGTTAGTCTACATAACGAAGGGTAGCGGATACTTCTCCTCCCAGTCCTGCAAGTTACAAAAAATAAATGCAGGAACAATGATATTATTGTTCCCGGGAGAATGGCATAGTTACTATCCTGACAGTGAGACAGGCTGGGACGAATATTGGGTCGGCTTCAGGGGCATTCACATTGACAGACGAGTAGAGAAACGGTTCTTTACGAAGGAAGAACCGCTTCAGCATATCGGGTTAAGTGCCACAATCGTAGGGTTATATGAGGATATTCTGAAGTTCGCATCGGAAGAAAAATCCGGTTATCAGCAAATGATATCAAGTATTGTCTTACATATTCTCGGAACTGTATATTATAAAAGAAAAAACAATTCCTTCACGAATACCTATGTAGTCGATAAAATTAATGAAGCTCGTATCCTGATGAAAGAGCAGGTGGAGAATCCTTTGTCTCCCGAAGAAATCGCTTCTAATTTAGGATTAGGGTATTCATGGTTTCGTCGGATGTTCAAAGAATACACAGGTGTTTCTCCTGCACAATATCAATTACAACAGAAATTATTAAAAGCTAAAGAGTTGCTGACAGGAAGCAATCTGAATATATCGGAAATTGCTTATAGCCTACGTTTCGAGAATGCCGGTCAGTTCTCCACTTTCTTCAAAAAGAAAGAGGGTGTAACTCCTTCCGAATTCAGGGAGAGAGCACATTAATATGCTAGAGTTGCCAAAATAAAAAGCTTATTCCCTTCTATCCCTTTACATATAATGAATTAGCCGAAAGAAGCTATTCTTTTAGTTGATTCATTAGGTTCGGTTAGTTGTCCGCCAATTGGCGAACGACCGTTCGTCAATTGGCGGACAATCGTTCGCCAGCTGACGAACGGTTATTACATAGGGAGGAAACAACTAATAGGAACGGACGAAAACAGGAAAAGATAGGCATGAAAATAAAAGACTCCAGAAACCTATAAAAACAAAACTCGTATATTTTGACACTTCAGAAAAAACAGTTATGTTTGCAGAGTCATATTCCTTCTCAAAACGGGAAGGCTGTGTAATCGACAAACACGTATATATTATGCTTGTTAAATCCTACAGACGACTTTTTAACTGCTTGATATTTTACTTTTAAGCAAAGTATCCCGTCCGGTTCTGTCCTTTCCGGCCAGACCGCCTTTCCTTATTATTATATAGTTTCCTTTTTATTCTTTTGTTTATTTAATTACCAACTTTGATATGCAAACAATCACAGCACAGCGTGCACCTAAAAGTGCATCTAATTTTGCACCCGCAGTAGAAGCGAATGCATACGGCATGAACGACCGCATCAAACGGTTACGGAAAGAAACATTCGACGCCGAACCGTCCCTCTCGATAGAACGTGCGCTAATAGAAACCCGTTTCTATAAAGAAAACTACGGTAAATATCCTATTCCTGTCCTCCGGGCGATGAACTTCCTGGAGATATGCAAACAGAAAACTATTTATATAGGTAAAGATGAATTGATTGTCGGCGAACGTGGCCCGAAACCCAAATGTGTCCCGACCTTCCCGGAATTGACTTGCCATAGCGTTGAAGACCTGCATGTGCTGAATACGCGCGAATTGCAACGTTATACGATTAGCCAGGAGGATATCGACACTTACGAACGTGAAGTTATCCCCTACTGGAAAGGCCGTACACAACGCGAACGCATCTTCAGCCATGTGCCGAAAGAGTGGAAAGAGGCTTACGAAGCTGGTATGTTCACCGAGTTCATGGAACAGCGTGCTCCCGGACATACGGCATTAGATAGTAAAGTATATAAGTTTGGATTACTGGATTTGAAAGCACGTATCCGGAAAGAGTTGGACAATCTCGACTTCATAAACGACCCTGAGGCCACAGACAAACAGGAAGAGTTGACGGCTATGTCCATCTCTTGCGATGCCGCCATCCTCTTTGCCGAACGGCATGCGGATTTGGCAGACGAAATGGCTTTGACGGAAAAGGATTCGAAACGTGCCGCCGAGCTGCGTCGTATTGCCGAAGTTTGCCGCCGGGTTCCGGCTTATGCACCGCGTAACTATTGGGAAGCTATTCAGATGTACTGGTTCGTACACCTCGGAACGATTACGGAGCTGAATGGTTGGGATGCGATGAATCCCGGTCATTTCGACCAGCATCTGGCCCCGTTTTATGAGAAAGGTATTGCCGACGGGACACTGACGCGTGAACAGGCCAAGGAGTTGATGTCCTGCTTCTTTATCAAAGTGAATAATCATACGGCGCCTCCCAAAGTTGGAATTACGGCAAAGGAAAGTGGAACTTACAACGACTTCACGAACCTGAATGTAGGGGGCGTAAAAGCGGACGGTAGCGACGGGGTGAGCGAAGTATCCTACATCATGCTTGAAACGATTGAGGAATTGCATATCTTACAACCGGGCAGCGCCATACACATCAGCGCACGTACGCCGGAACGTTTTCTCCGGGCCGGTTGCAAGGTAATCCGGCAGGGGCATGGTTACCCGTCCGTATTCAATCCGGATGTTTATATCCAGGAGCTGATGCGGCAAGGGAAATCTCTACAGGATGCCCGCGAAGGAGGTTGTAGCGGGTGTATTGAAGTGGGGGCTTTCGGTAAGGAAGCGTATGTATTGACCGGCTATCTGAATGTCCCGAAGATATTGGAGGTGACGCTACACAACGGCACAGATCCGGTATCCGGTCGGAAAGTCGGCCTGGAGACCGGCGACCCGCGTAGTTTTGCCAGTTACGACGAATTGTACACGGCCTTCCTGAAGCAGGTTCGGTATTTTGTAGACATGAAAGTGCGTGTCAGCAACTATATCGACCGGATGTTTGCCAAATACGCGCCGGCCACGTTCCTTTCGCTCTTTATCGACGACTGCATTGCCAAAGGCCGGGATTACTACAACTGTGGTCCACGCTATAATACTACCTATATCCAATGTACAGGCTTGGGGACTGTCACCGACAGTCTGGCTTCGCTAAAAAAGCATGTATTCGAAGATAAACGTTTCTCCATGGACGACATGCTGAAGGCGATGGCAAACAACTTTGCCGGAGCCGAGGCGATGCGGCAGACTCTCCTGAACCGTACGCCGTTCTTCGGGAACGATGATGAGTATGCCGACAGTATTGCCGTTAAAGTATTCAACGACCTGTACGACTCTATCGAAGGAAAGCCCAATACGAAAGGCGAATGTTTCCATCTCAATATGTTGTCCACTACTTGTCATGTCTATTTCGGCAAGGTGATGGGAGCCACTCCCAACGGACGCCTGGCCGGGAAAGCCATTTCCGACGGGACCTCTCCTTCGCACGGAGCCGATACGCACGGTCCGTCCGCCGTAATCAAATCGCTCGGTAAACTGGACCAGGTGAAGAGTGGCGGAACTCTGCTCAACCAACGCTTCCTCCCCAGCCTGCTGAAACGTGAAGAGGACATTTCGAAGCTGGCAGCCCTGATACGCAGCTATTTCGCCCTTGGCGGACATCATATCCAGTTCAATATTGTCGATACGGAAACGCTCTACGCCGCCCAGAAATGTCCGGAAGATTACCGCGATTTGCTTGTCCGCGTTGCCGGCTACAGCGACTATTTCAACGATATGAATGCCGACTTGCAGGCGGACGTGATTGCCCGTACGGAACAGGAAGCTTTTTAATCACCGGCAATCTTATTCTATATGCTGATTTTTGATATCAAACGATATGCTATCAACGACGGGCCGGGCATCCGCACAACCATCTTTATGAAAGGATGCCCGCTGTCGTGTATTTGGTGCCACAATCCGGAGGGAGTGTCCGGACAAAAAGAGAAACTTTATACGAAAAAGAAATGTATCGGTTGTTCGGCTTGCGTGGAAGCTTGTCCGCAGAAGGCATTAACCCTGACTGCCGACGGGATTGTAACGGATAAAAACCGCTGCATCGTCTGTGGCAATTGCGCGGAAGTGTGTCCGGCTCTGGCTATAGAGATTTCCGGTACGGAATACTCGACGGACAGGTTGATGAAGGAAATAGAAAAGGAAACGCTCTTTATGGACCGTTCGGAAGGCGGCGTTACTTTTTGTGGCGGAGAACCGTTGTTGCATCCAGACGAGCTACTCGAACTATTGCGCCGTTGCGGTGAGTTGGGTATTCACCGGGCGGTAGACACCACGCTATTCGCCCGTCCCGAAACAGTCCGGAAAGTGATGGAGAATTGCGAGCTGCTTTTAGTCGATTTGAAGCAAATGGATACGAAAAAGCACCGGCTTTTCTGTGGTGTCCCTAACGAACAGATACTTTCCAACCTGCGGATGATAGCCGAAGCCGGACATGATTTTCATATTCGTATTCCATTGATAGAAGGGGTAAATGCGGATGTAGAAAACATGACTCAATCCGCTGCTTTTCTGGCATCATTGCCTTGGAAACGCAGGTGTGTGAACCTGTTGCCTTATCACGATATAGGGAAAGGGAAACATGAGAAACGGGGAAGTGTTTACAATCCGAACCGCTACCCCTTGTCCGCTCCTTCGGAAGAAACGGTGGAACGCTGCCGGAGTATCTTTGCCGGGTATGGGATTGAGACGATTATCGGAGGGTAAAAAAACACGGTCACATTCCTCCCGTAAACCAATCTTTAAATTCCGGAACACGTGCTTTACTTACTAATATTTTTTCTGCCACAGAGACTTTTAAATTTAGAGAAAGCCGGCCATTGAACCATAAATCAATATCAGCTATAGCTTTCCTTGCAATCAGATACTGGCGGTTTACACGAAAAAATTGGACTGGATTCAAGCATTCGGACAATTCATCCAGTGTCTGTGGAAAAAGATATTCTTTTCCATCCGTCAATACAGCCTTAACAACACCCTCGTCAATATGAAAATACAAAATCATATCGGCTGAAACTGGCAGTAACTTATCTCCTTTGGCAGGTATGAGAAAATGTGTTTTATAGTTTTCTTCTTTCCGAAGCGCACGTATCAAAGTAATATAATCCGGTTCATTATATAGTGGACTGGTATATAAACGCTTCAATTTATCAAGTGCGTTACGAAGGTCTTCTGCACCAATAGGTTTCAATAAATAATCAATACTATTCACTTTGAATGCTCTCAAGGCATATTCATCATAGGCTGTAGTGAATATAACAGGACAATTCACCTTTACATGTTCAAATATTTCAAAAGCAGAACCATCTGCCAGATGAATATCCAAAAAAACCAAATCAGGAACCGGATACTTACAAAACCAATTGATAGTCTCCACTATACTATCTAAAACTGCCACTATTTCAATCTCAATAGTTTCCTCCAACAATAAAGCGCGAAGATTGCGAACAGCAGCTTTTTCATCTTCTATAATGATTGCTTTCATATCAAAGGGATTATTACTATAAACATTTCATTTTCTTCTTTCACCTCAATTTCTTTCTTAAACAGGAGACGATAACGTTTAGCTAAATTAGACAACCCAATACGAGTCCCTGCACTGGATGTCAATTTGGGCTGTATTGGATTAAATACTTTCAATTTATCATCAACAGTTTGAATATAAATGACCAGCGGACGACGAGAACTAATTTCATTATGTTTGACTGCATTTTCAATAAGCAACTGCACTGACATAGGCGGAAGACGATGAGCGGACATTTTTTCGTCTACCTTAATATCAAAAGAGAGATTTTCTTCATAACGCATCTTTAAAAGAAAGATATAGGCACGAACAAAATCCATTTCTTCCCGAAGTGTAACACTCTGGTTCTCGTTCTCCTGCAGAGTATAGCGCAACACACGTGATAGTTCCTGCAAGTAATCTTGGGCTTTATCCGGTACTTCGCGTATCAATGAACGCAACGTATTCAACGAATTAAAAAGCATATGCGGATTAAGCTGGTTTTTAAGGGCTTCGTATTGATTAACGAGATTCTCGGTCCGAAGTTGTTGGTTCTCCAATGAGACCAGCTGACTCTTATGTACCAAATAACTTATATAGCAAGTACCTGTAACAATAGAGGTTATAATAAAGTCACGTAAAGGGTGCAAATAATGATGCACCATTGCATCAATGGCCGGAATATCAAAGTGATGATGTAAAAAAACAAAACCTTTTCCCAACAAGTTGCTAACCACCCAAGTTACTACAAATGACAATACGATTGTTTTCCAGCCAATAACAACTGAAGCACGGTTAAAGTGAAAAACAACCGTGTTCAGGCTAAATAGTAATAAGAGCGAAATGAACGTAAAAAATATTTCATTGGTCACATCCATCCAACGCATCCCGGGAAAAAGATTATTTTGCCCGGAATGGTCGAACAAAGATATTAGTTCCGGGAAGTGCGTCAGAAAAGCGACCATCACTGATACAACACTCAACACTACCACATATTTATCTATTCTATTCATTTTCATCAGATACAAAGATAATTATTTTTCCACACGAGCCGTCACATACATACCTGGACGAAAATAAGGATTGGTTTCTTTCACACGAGCATAGACCACAAGCGATCGATTTATCTGGTCCACCTCCTGCCCGACTGAAATTAGAGTTGCATCAAATGTCTGCTTGCCCATGCCGTTCACACGAAACTGCACACGTTTACCTGGTACCAAGTCTTGTAAATCCTTTTCGTAAGCCGTCAGACATAACAATGTTTCCACCTTATCTATGATGTCACAAATCGGCTCACCTGAATTGACATATTTTCCAAGATTTACGGTTATACCTGCAACATAACCATTCAACGGAGATTTCACATCCAAATAAGGACGAATACCGGTAGTAAGCAATTCCTCAGGAATAATTCCCAAGATAGTTAGTTGGGTGGCAGCAGATTCGAGACGGCTTTTCATTGAAAGATAATCAGCCTTACTTTGTTGAAAGCGCTTTTTTGATGCAGCTTCTTCCGCACTTAAACGTAACTGGCGTTCATATTCAGCTTTCAGATATTCAACTTGTGCATGAGCCTCCAGATAGTTTTGTTGGAGAATGATAAAGTCTGGATTTTCAAGTGTGACCAGAATCTCTCCTTTTTTTACATAATTGCCGGAAAGCAATGTGGTTTTATGGATAATTCCTCCCATAGTGAGAGTTACGGTGGCATGGTATTGAGGAGGAATCATAAGTGTTCCATTAAACGACGAATGGTTTGGCATAGCTGTAGCTGAGGTAACAGCATCGACCTCCGGAATAGTATCTTGGGAAGTCGTTTCAACAACTAATTCTGTTGGAGTAGAATTTTTCCCTTCGGAGAATTGTTCTGTTCCGGACTGGTTGCAGGCAGTCAACAGGAAAACAATGGGTATTATCACTTTTTTCATCTTCTATAACTGTTAAATTCTTTTTTAATCCTTTGTTTTTTACTTTCAAATCATTTCAAAATCTCTTTTGGAACTTTTCACTGGGTATACATTTCCAATTCCAAAGCTGCTATATTATAATTATAAACGGTTTCTATATAACTACGACGTATCCCGAGAACGACATTCAAACTTTGCACAAATTGCGTGATATCGGTTTCACTCTCACGAAATTGAATTAACGCACTTTCCTTTAAGGCTTCTGCTTCCTGTAAAGCACTTGTTATATAATATTGGATACTTTCAGAATGCTTACGAAGCGTGACTTGTAATTCTTCCACTTTATTATCAGTTTCTCGTATAGTAGCATCTGCATTCATACGGGTAATATAAGCATCTAATTTTGCTTGTTTTACCCGACTTTTTTGTGGAAAGAAAAGAATTGGAAATGAGACACCTACCATCCAAGAATTTAGTCCGTTGGCAGGAGCTATTTTTTGCCGGACATATCCTAGAGAAAGTTCCGGAAAAAAACGGCTACGTTCCACAAGGAGCATTACTTTCTTTTCATCAGCCTGACTCTGAAAATAATTATGCCAAATTTCCGAAGAGGAACGAATATTTGTATCTATAGGAAAAAGTCTAAGACTTGTATCGGCTGGAATAATAGGATAATCTGCATAACATGCCCAAACAAAACGGCGGGTAGCCAACGTATATTCTTCCTCTGCTTGTATTAATTGAGTATGTAGTTCTGTGGCAAGCGTTATTGTCATATTGCGTTCTAACAAAGTGATATCACCCTGCTCATAACGAAGTTCACCGGCTTTCCGAAGGCGTTCTGCCAAATCATTTTGTTCACAATAAAGCGCTCGCAAATGAAATGCATACTGGTAATAAGCCCAAGCGCGCTTTACCTCAGCGATAATTTCTTTTTTCACCATTTCTTGATAATATTGTCCGGTTTTCACCTGACGAGAAATAAGTGCATTCTTATAAAAAGGGGTAAGAAGAGAACCGAAAGATTGAGTCAATTCCATCTGGTTATCATTTCGTGCCTCTCCATTAATCTGTCCCCAAGAATAATTAAATGAAGTTGAAGATAATTCAAAAGCCTCTCCTCTCAATGCACGTGAACGTTCTACAGACGCAATTGCCATTTTCAAGCGAGGATGATTTTGCAAAGCCATTTCTATAGCATCATCCAATGTTACTACATTTTTCTGCCCTCTTACTTCTTCCTGTGTAAAACCAATAAATGGAACCATTATCATAATCCCAATCCACAGGATAGGCCGTCCATAGGAGATAAAGTGTTTCCGTTTCCACCAAACTGGTATAAGATGTACCAGTCGATAAAATACAGGAATAACAATCAATGTTAAGATAGTAGAGACTAATAAACCTCCTATCACCACTGTTGCCAGCGGACGTTGTACCTCTGCTCCTGCAGATTTGGCAATTGCCATCGGCACAAATCCTAATGATGCCACTAAGCCTGTCAAAAATACCGGACGTAACAAGTGCGGACAGCCACAAGCTATAATTTTATTTGTAGTCATCGCATATTTCGTTTGTTTACGTAAATCATTAAAGTGGTTAATCATCAAAATACCATTCAACACAGCAACGCCGAAAAGAGCAATAAACCCTACACCTGCAGAAATACTGAATGGAAGTCCACGCAACCAAAGTGCTATAATCCCACCAATCAATGATAATGGGACCGTAGAAAATACCACAAGCGTATACGTCACACTCTTGAATGCAAAGAATAGTAATAACAAAATTAATAAAAGAGCTACCGGAATAACAATAAGCAGAGTTTTGATGGCATTCTGCAAATTTTCAAACTGACCTCCGTACTCAAAATAATAACCTGGCTGAAGTTTAATGTTTTTTTCCAAAGTTTCTCGAATATCGTTTACAACCTTTTGAATATCAGCATTACGAACATTGACTCCAATCACAATACGACGTTTTGTCGCATCACGATTAATTTGTAAAGGCCCATTTACTAATTCGATTGTTGCAACTTCGCTAACCGGAATACGAATATCTTCACCTGTACGAACAAAGAGTTTGTCTAAATTCAAATCTACAACTTTTTCATTATCAAGACGAAGTACTAGGTCAAAACGACGCTCATTCTCAAAGATTACACCCGCAGTTTCACCAGCATAAGCAGTTCGGATAATAGTATTCAGTTCTTCAATGTTCATTCCATAACGGGCTATTTTGACGCGATCATACTTAACAACAAGTTGAGGTAATCCCATTGTTTGTTCAACAATGACATCAGAAGCACCATCTATTTTTTCCACGAATTTAGCAGTTTCTTTCGCTTTGGTATAAAGTTCATGTGTATCTTCACCATAAAGTTTTATAGCAATATCTGCTTTTGCACCAGTCATCAACTCGTTAAAACGTAATTGAATAGGTTGGCTGAAATTAAATTCCGCGCCAGTGATAGGTTCTAATGCAGCTTTCATTTTTTCAACCATTTCAGCACGATTACCAGCAGAAGTCCATTCCTTAAATGGTTTCATTATAATCATTATATCCGCATCTTCAACGGCCATAGGGTCGGTTGGAACTTCTGCCGTACCAATCTTGGCTACCACATGTTTAATTTCAGGAAATTTGTCCATCAGTATTTTTTCTGCCTGACACGATAATTCAATACTTTGTGTTAATGAACTTCCAGCAGGTAATGTCATTTGCATAGCAAAATCCCCTTCATCAAGTGTCGGAATAAACTCCGCTCCCAAACGCGTAAAAAGGATAAGTGAAGCAGCCAACATGGCAAAAGCTACAGTTATTGTTCCCCAAATACGATGTAAACAAAACAAAAGGCTTCGATGATAAATCACATTCATTTTATGAAAAAAATGATCTGCAAAGGTCTTCTTTTCCAAAATATTCCGTTTTAAAAATAAAGAAGCCATCATTGGTACATAAGTAAGTGACAATATCAAAGCACCAATGATACAAAATACAAGTGTTTTTGCCATCGGAGTAAAATATTTTCCTTCAATACCTGTCAATGTTAATATAGGAAAAAATACAATTAGAATAATCAAAACCGCAAATGTAGCACTTCGCACAACATTTCTAGCCCCTTGCTCTACTTCCGAATTCATTTCTTCTTGCGTCAGTGTACGGCCAACCAAACGCTTTGAATAAAGATGTGCTAAAACTCCTTCTACTATCACAATAGAACCATCTACTACGATACCGAAATCAATGGCACCTAAACTCATTAAATTTGCTGACACACCAAAAAATCTCATTAGGATGAAAGCAAATAACATTGCCAGTGGTATTACAGAAGCAACAATTAGACCTGCTCGTACATTTCCTAAAAATATCATCAAAACCAAAAATACAATAAGTGCACCCTCTATCAAGTTACGGACAACTGTCGCTATGTTCCGATTTACTAATTCAGAACGATTCAAATAAGGTTCTACACTGACACCTTCTGGGAGTATCTTTTGCACTTTTTCTACACGTTTCTCCAATTCTTTAGTAACAACATTCGCATTCGCTCCTTTTAACATCATAGCAATTCCCCCTACACATTCCCCCGTACCATCATTGGTCATAGCACCGAAACGTTTAGGAGCACCAAAACGAACACTTCCCACATCACTGATATGAACAGGAACCCCTCCCCGATTAGTTATCACGATGTGTTCAATATCTTTTACCTGACTTATCATTCCTTCAGAACGAATATAATAAGCACGATTGATTTTTTCAATATAGCTGCCTCCTGTGTTCTGATTATTACGGTGAAGAGCCTCAAAAACATCTCCAATAGTAATATTCAATGAATAAAGTGCATCAGGGTCTACCGCTACCTCATATTGTTTCAAATAACCACCAAAACTATTAATTTCAACAATTCCGGGAATACCTGAGAGTTGACGCTTCACAATCCAGTCCTGAATAGTACGTAATTCCATCGCGTCATATTTTTTTTCATAGCCAGGTGCGACTTTTAATATATATTGATAAATTTCCCCCAATCCCGTAGTAATAGGCATCAATTCTGGTGTTCCCAATTCAGAAGGGATTTCACTAGAAACAGCTTGTATTTGTTCATTGATAAGTTGGCGAGCATCTAAAGTCGGAACACTTTCTTTAAAAACAACCGTTACAAGAGATAGACCGAAACGAGACACAGAACGTATCTCTTCTACATTCATGATATTACTCATCGCCATTTCGACAGGCATCGTAATCAATTGTTCCACTTCCTGAGGAGCTAATGTTGGTGATACAGTTACAATTTGCACTTGGTTATTGGTTATATCCGGTACTGCATCTATCGGAAGTGTCAACATGGCATAAATTCCTCCCATTAATAAAAATAGTACTGTAAGTCCTACAAACAACTTCTTTTGAATTGAAAAATAAACAATTGCTTTAAACATCTTACTATCATATTAGATTACTAATAAAGGCAAAGATACGATTGTACCTTTGCCTTTCATTATGTAAAAGCGTGAAGCTGCTAGATTAAGGAATGAACTCTCCTGAATGCTTCTTAAACTATTTATCGTTGCGGAATATCAATCGATGTATCCTGGCTGCCTAATAGGTTCCGAGAGAAATAATCCACCAGACGCCAGTAGAAATATTCGTCCATATCACCAAAGCCATGACGTTGCTGTGGCAGGATAAGCATATCGAAACGTTTGTTGGCTCGTATCAGGGCATCCACCACGCGCAGGGTATTTCCCGGATGTACGTTATTATCAATGTCACCGTGTACAAGCATCAAGTTCCCTTTCAGTTGTCTGGCAATCTCCGGATTGGTCCGGATGTTATAAACAAATGTCGTGTCGCCTTTGTCGGATACAACCTCTTTCACACCATGATGCGTTTCGCTCCACCAGCGGTTGTAGATACGGTTATCATGATTTCCTGCGCAGGAAACCGCTACTTTGAAGAAGTCCGGGTATTGCAGGATAGCGGCAGTCGACATAAAACCGCCTCCCGAATGTCCGTGGATGCCTACACGGTGAATGTCGATAAACTTATAACGGTCGGCCAACTGGATAATGGCTGTCTTCTGGTCTGCCAATCCGTAATCGCGCAGGTTTCCGTAGCCGAAATTATGATACCACTTCGAACGGCTCGGATGTCCGCCGCGATTGCCTACAGTAACCACGATAAATCCGGCTTGAGCCAAACGGTCGG
Organism: Parabacteroides sp. AM08-6; assembly: GCF_003473295.1. Taxonomy (GTDB): domain Bacteria; phylum Bacteroidota; class Bacteroidia; order Bacteroidales; family Tannerellaceae; genus Parabacteroides. Next base: position 273,680 of record NZ_QRMP01000001.1, on the reverse strand, counting down.
TACGTACGCTCATCCGGGTAAAGGGATAAACGGTTGCTTCTACCTGCGGACCGGGATAAACATAGTCGATAATGGGATAAATTCGTGTCGAGTCAAAGTCGAACGGCTTGTACATCACGCCATACAAATCCGTTACGCCATCGGCAGCTTTTACTTTAAACGGTTCCGGAAACTTATAGCCGGCGGCCAGCAGTTGGGAGAAGTCGCTTTCTTCGAGCGACATTACCTTACGGCCTGTATTATCCAACAAATCCGTCTTCGGAATCGTATTCACGCGGGAATAGTTGCTGACGACAAACTGCGCATTATCATCCATGCGAATATCGTGGAAATAATCTCCGGCCGTCACCTGCTGCAATCCGCTTCCGTCCAAATTAGCCCGATAGAGATGTTCGTAATAGGGATTTTCGTCTTTCTCCTTCCCGTTTGCCAAGAAATAGACGACGCGCTTCGCATCATCCACCTTGACAATCTGGTCGACGTGCCATGGTCCGGATGTGATACGGTTTTTCAGGTTGCCTTCGCCATCATACAAGTATAGATGTGCCCAACCGTCACGTTCACTCCATTGGATAAGTTCCTTCCCTCCGTTGACTGTCGCCAGTGGACGCATTTCCTGATAGGTATTCATTCGCTCTTGGATAAGAGGACGGATTGAATCCTCCCCTATTGTATAGGAGCAAATGTCGATACGATATAAATCGCGGCTGGAACGGGTGACAAAGAAACGGTTGTTGTCTCCCAACCAGGCATAACCGCGCTCCTTCATATCCCTTTCTTTTTGCAGAGTAGGTTTATAAGCCAGGCGTAGTGTCTGGTTCTTAAAAGCGGATGTGCGGATTTCCTTATAGCTGTTATCGTTCATATCGAACAGGTAAAGATGCGTCTCCGGGGCTTCTTTTTCACCCGGCATCTGATATTTATAAGTCTCAAGGGTCGGACGAGGAGACGCCATGGAGTTGATGACCCAAAGGTCTTTTACTTCGCGCTCGTCGTCGATGGTTATGGCAAAATAACGAGAATCCGGCGACCAAACGATACCCCAGACACCTTTACGTTTGCCGTTACAAAGCGTATCGGTATTCAGAAGGCTGTATGGTTGTCCGAAACCAAAATCCTTCACTCCGAAAGTGGTCAGTTGAATATCGGTAACGGTGCTGTCTTTATCATCTTTCTTCAGTTTCTCGTAGTCTTCACGGGACATGCGGTACAGATTTAGGTCTTTGGCGTAAACGATCGTCTTACCATCGGGTGAGAAAGTTGCCCAGTTGGGATATTCGGTATCTTTCTTCTTCTCTTCCATCCAAGTCAGTTTACGGGTCGGATAATCATAGGAGAAATAGAAGACTTCTTTCTTATTCTTGTTTTCTTTTTTGTCTGTCGTATCCTTTTTGGCGTCCTGCGAAGAGGTTATCTGAAAAGTAAACGTGCGTCCGTCCTCTTGTGCTTCCAGCTTTTGAATCGGAAGATGCTGTGCCGTAAAGGGGTCTTTCACTATTTCAGTAATTTGTGCAGCTATCGCATCCATATCAAACAACGGACGTTTGGTCTTTGCCGCCGGGTTTACCACATACCAACAATTACCATTACTGGTTTTGTATGAATACCAGAAACAGTTTCCTTTTTGGAACCAATGCGGGTCGACTGTGGTCGAAAATAACATCGTATTCAGCTTCTCCTTGGTGAACCGCTGTGCCTGTGTATAACCGGCCAACCAATCAGACTGCACCTGCTGGCCATGTATGCCTGAAGACGCCAGCAATCCTGAACAGGCTAAAATGAGTAACAATTGTTTTTTCATATTTGACGTTTTAAATGAATATCATAATCAAATCGGACTATTTAAAGGACAGAAACGACGCTGAAAACGAAACTTATGCTGATTTCAACAACATAAGTTTACGCTCTCAGCGTCGTCAGTGTCTCTTAAGAGCAACTTCTATTTAAACCGGAAGAGCATTACCAATCAAGATAACAACCAACAGCGCAAGAATTGCATACAATTCAGGGAACACAGCCATCACCATTGTCGTACCAAACACATTGTGACCTGCACCCACACCAGCAATACCGTTTGCACACACTCCGGCCTGACGAATAGCTGAGAATAAACCGGCAAAACCCAGTACCAAACCTGAACCGAGTATGGCGGCAGCATTCAACATCGTAATACTTTCAACTAAAAATTTCTGCATCATAAAATATCCGACAAAGCCGTACAGACCTTGTGAAGAAGGCAATGCACTCAAGGCTATATAAGTACCCATCGCATCCGGGTTTTTCTTCATTGCACCTACGACTGCGCTACCGCAGATTGTTACACCATAACTACTGCCGATGAAGGTTAAACCTGTCATGAATGCAATACCTAAATAAGCTAATAAAATTGGTTCCATAATGAAATTTGTTTTTTAATTTATTCTTTTGTTATTATTTAATTTACTTGTTTTCAAAAATGATTTCAAGCGTTCTTGAAACTATGCCTTTTTGAACGGTTTATATTCTTTACCGCCTCCTTCAAATTCGGCATTCTTATAATATTCCACAAAGATAAGACGCAACGGGTGAACCAGCGAACTAATCGTACAAAGTCCGATATTGATTGAATGCCCGATTAATAAAATCAGCAGCATACAAATCGCACGCAACACCACATTCATGCCTTCCGTCATATCGACAGCCAACGAGTTGAACACGCCACCCAAAATAGCCCCAGTCAAGCCGATAGCAAATAAACGGATATAGGATAATGTGTCTCCCAACAGTCCGGAAGCTACATTATAAGTATTCCATAAACCTGTACCGAAGTTTAGGAATATATTCTTTCCAGGAGAATTATAAAGGAACGCTACCAACAAACCGATTGCCGCTATTCCCATAAAAATGTTTTTAACCATATCAGACAGTTGTACATGTAGCATCGGTAAACCGAAAAAACAACAGAGAGCGATGATGATAAACACCCACGCAAGCGGGGCAATCCCGTATTTCGTTCCCTTCTGCGACATGGTTTTCAGGGCAGCAACCACTTTCCCGAATATAATTTGTACCAAACCGATGATTATAGAGAATGTCATCAGATTGTCACTATTCACAAAATAGTCTTTCACAGCAGAGAAAGCCGGAACTTTCGCCAGTTCGATACCGAAGAAAGAACCCGTACATGAACCTACAATCAATGCCGCCAATCCGAAAAACTGAAACAAAGTCAGATAGGGTTTGAAGTCCGGATTGACTTTTCGTTTCAAAATAGTACAAACTATCAATACCAACAAGCCGTATCCGCCATCCCCGAAACATAATCCGAAAAACAGCATAAAGAATGGAGCAAAGAAAGGAGTCGGGTCGAACTCTGAATAGTTCGGCAACGAAAACATTCTGGTAATTGGCTCATATAGCTTGGTAAACTTATTATTCTTCAGTTTGATTGGTACCTTTTCGTCATCCAGGATATCCAGTTGTTGGAAATAGTAACCATCCTTTTCGAGTGTCTCTTCCATAACCGGAGCATCTTCTGCCGGAACAAAACCTTCCAGAAGCATCAGTTTATCGCCGGCTTCACGGTCTGTCTGCACCAACGTATTCGACAGATTGAATTCGTTTTGGATATTCTTATCCAGTTCTATCAGTGTATTATATTGGGCGGCGGCAAACTCTTTCATCTGCTTGTCCAGAACCTTGAAGTTTTCCCGCAATTGCTCATAGGCAAGATGCAGTTTTGCCAGACCACGGTCAGGCATCTTCGGACGTTCGGCATCTATATTAATAGCAGTTCCTGTTTTTGTAACTGTTACGAAATAGGTAACCGATTGATAGTTATTCACCAGAAAGGCATTATATTCTTCTCCCCATTTAGGCTCATATTTGGAAGTCGGACAGCTGAAAAAAGTAACATCGTATCCCGCTCTTTTCAAGCGGTTGATGTTGGCATAACTGAACTCTCCCCATATTTCCATATAGGCGATATCCTTTTCCAGTGAGGCTTCGGTGGCCTGCAACTGTACTTTTTTATTCTGCATTTCCTCCAACTTGCCCAGCAGTTTCAAACCGGCTTCTTTTGTCAGTTCTCGTCCCGGAGCTAACGTGACGCTTTTGTCCTGTGCATTCAAGCTTTTGCAGAAACGAAGTGCCAAATTCACACGTTTGCGTTCAGCAAGCAAAGCCTGTAATTCCGCATTATCCAGAATAGAATTGGTTTCCTTTACATGGAGAACGCCCAAATTCCGAAGGGTTTCCAGAAATGTATCATATTCCCGGTAATATACCATAAAGGCATATTTATTCATCTTTACTATCATGCTCCAACCTCCTCTATTTCTTCTTTCGCTTTACGCTTTTCCTGATTTGCCCGCATGATTTTCTGTGACGATTTGGACAGACTTTCTTCGTCCTCCATAAATCGTTTCACTTTTCGAATCGCATCCCTATAGCCCGGTATCTGTACTTTCTCAAAAAGGTTCACCTTTTGAGTTGTCTTCTTCCGTGCATGCTCCAATAACTCCAGCTTCATACCTGAGAACTCGGCTTCGATACCGGTACGTGCTAACTTTTTCAGCAGCTCGATACCATCGGTAAACCAGGCCGGGGCGTTGAAAAGACTGTAATGTCCGATTTCAAACTGTATCTCATTCAATACAGGTACTACCACACCGGCTATCTTCTTTGTGGAGAGCAAAACATCCTTCACTGCAATCAGTTCTGGATTAAACTCATTCCACAAAGCAACCATATCCTCATAGCTCTGTATTTCTTCTTCCAGCTGAAGTTCCAATTTTGTTACTTCATCCTTGGTTCGCTTCACTTCAATACGCAAAGCACTTTCCTTGCTTTTAATGGTCGGCAGGGAACGCTCACGCATCTTCAGTTGCTTCTCCAGTTGCTGAAGAGAGGTCTTATTATATTGAAACTTTATTGCCATATTTTATCGTTTTATTTTCCTTTCGAATGGAACCTAAACTTCTTTCGAATGAAATTCAAATTCCTTTCGAATGAATTTTATTTTCATCCGAATGGATTATTCACGCCTCTTTTTGCTTATTCTTTCCAGTATTTATCAACCAAAGCCTGCTTGATATTCACTTCGGCCGGAGTGAAATATTCACCGAATAAGCCCCATGCCACATCGAGCATTTCGGTTGTGTCCAGGTTCACGTCGATTGCCAGTAGCTTTTCGGAATAATCTTTGGCAAAGGCAAGCGTACGATTGTCGTAGTCGGTTAAGTCGAAACCGTTTTCCATTTTTGTCTTTGCATTAGCTGCATCGGCATATAGACGCACGGCGGCATTCATTACCTGCGGATGGTCTTCACGCGTTTTCTTTCCGGTTACCAGCTGTTTCAAACGGGACAAGCTTCGGAATGGGTCTACAATAACCTTGCCTACATCACTATCCTTACGCAAATACAACTGCCCTTCGGTAATATAACCTGTATTATCAGGCACGGCATGCGTAATGTCGCCACCGGACAAAGTAGTTACGGCTATAATTGTAATGGAACCACCGGCAGGAAATTGTACTGCCTTTTCGTAAATCTTAGCTAAATCCGAATACAGGGAACCCGGCATAGAGTCCTTCGAAGGAATCTGGTCCATGCGGTTTGACACGATTGCCAAAGCATCTGCATAGTTTGTCATATCCGTAAGCAAAACCAATACCTTTTCATTTTTTTGTACTGCGAAATATTCGGCAGCACTTAATGCCATATCCGGGATAAGGATACGTTCTACGGACGGGTCCTCCGTCGTATTGATAAAGCTGACGATGCGGTCGAGTGCACCGGCATTACTAAATGTATTTTTAAAGAACAGATAATCGTCATTAGTCATCCCCATACCACCCAGAATAATCTTGTCGGATTGGGCGCGCAAGGCTACCATGGCCATTACTTGGTTGAACGGTTGGTCGGGATCCGCGAAAAACGGAATTTTCTGCCCTGTCACCAATGTATTGTTCAAGTCGATGCCGGCAATACCCGTAGCAATCAGCTCGGACGGCTGTTCACGGCGAACCGGGTTTACGGACGGACCACCAATTTCCACTTCTACCCCTTCAGGTATAGGACCACCGTCAATCGGTTCACCATACGCGTTAAAGAAACGGCCGGCCAACTGGTCTCCCACCTTCAACGAAGGAGCCTTCCCCATGAATACCACTTCGGCATTCGTACGGATACCTTCCGTTCCGGAGAATACCTGCAACGTTACTTCGTCGCCGATAATCTTTACCACCTGAGCCAGCTTTCCATCCACGGATGCCAACTCGTCATACCCAACACCTGTTGCTTTCAACGAACAGGTTGCCTTTGTAATCTGGGTAATCTTTGTATATATTTTTTGAAATGCTTTTGTTGCCATACGCTCTATTTATTTATCCTCGCGCTCTGCCAGCAGGGCGTCAAGTTCTAGGTTGAACTTCTTAAACTGTTCGCTCTCGTATTCCGAGTAGTTCATCTGTTTGAAAATATTAATCATCTTCTTAAAGTATTCCATTACTTCAAGGAAAGTATCGAATTTGAATTCCGTATGACAGATTTTCACTACTTTGTCCAACATAAATTCCTGACGAGCCAACGGCGTTACGGCATCGATTACATCAAACGCATCCTGTTGCAGGATAACGAAGTCAATCAATTCGGACTTCCAAAAAATCACATGGTATTCCACAGGTACACCGTCATCACCCAAAATGTTAATCTGTTCGGAAATTTCCTTACCGCGCAACATACGGGTTTTGATTTCATTCACCTTGTCAATCCAAGTAGGAGAAATATGTTTGGCTATATAATCCTGAAATTCGGGATATTCCAGATATTTAGAATAACTGTCAATCGGATTCACGGCCGGATAACGTTTACGGTCTGCACGTTCTTGCTCCAGAGCATAGAAACAACGGGCAACTTTCTTCGTATTTTCCGTTACAGGTTCTTTCAGGTTACCACCGGCAGGCGATACAGTTCCAATAAATGTAACGGAACCGGTCTTGTTATTATTCAGATGAACATAACCGGCACGGGCATAGAAATTAGCAACAATGGCAGACAAGTCCATCGGAAATGCGTCCGGTCCGGGAAGTTCCTCCAAACGATTGGACATTTCACGAAGCGCCTGTGCCCAACGGGAAGTAGAGTCGGCCATCAACAGTACTTTCAATCCCATACTACGGTAATACTCGGCTATTGTCATGGCTGTATATACGGATGCTTCACGAGCGGCCACAGGCATGTTTGAAGTATTGGCAATAATGATGGTACGTTCCATCAATTTACGTCCCGTATGCGGGTCTATCAATTCCGGGAACTCGGTGAAGATTTCCACAACCTCGTTAGCACGTTCACCACAGGCTGCGATAATCACGATATCTGCTTCCGCCTGTTTGGAAATAGCGTGCTGAAGTACAGTCTTTCCTGTACCGAAGGGACCGGGAATAAATCCTGTACCCCCTTCCACAATCGGATTCACCGTATCAATAGTGCGGACACCTGTTTCCAACAATTTGTAAGGACGTGGTTTCTCTTTATAACAAGTAATAGCTTTTTTCACCGGCCACCGCTGTATCATTGTGACTTCCACATCTTTACCGGCTTCATCTGTCAGAACGGCTATAACCTGATTGATGGTGTACTCCCCTTCCTCTACGAGGCTCTTAACTGTATATGCTCCTTTGAAAGTAAAAGGAACCATGATTTTATGAGGTTGAAAGTTTTCGTCAACTTCTCCCAACCAGTCACCGGCAGCAACTTGATCACCTACTTTTGCCAGCGGTTTAAAGTCCCACAACTTTTCGTTATTCAAGGGGAAAGTATATTCTCCGCGTTTCAGGAAAACACCTTCCATTTTATCCAGGTCGTTCTGCAAACCATCGTAATTGCGTGACAGCATACCCGGTCCGAGCGTAACTTCCAACATGTGCCCTTCAAACTCGGCTTCGTCGCCTACTCGCATACCGCGAGTGCTTTCAAAGACCTGTACAAAAGCATTCTTACCTATTACTTTAATTACTTCCGCCATCAGCTTTACGCCTCCCACGGAAATGTAACAGATTTCATTCTGGGAAACCGGTCCGTCAACCTCTACTGTAACCAGGTTGGAAACGATTCCTTTAACTATTCCTTTCGTAGCCATAATTATTGTTGTTATACTTGGTAACTAATAGCCAGTAGTTGGTAGTTGGTAGTCAGTAGTTGGTAGTTGGAACTAGATAGGTTCGGAAATAATCCGCTTGTCACCTACTGACTACTAACTACTTGCTACTAACTACTGATACTCCCTACTTTCTACTTGCTACTTTCATTTTATATTATTTCTTTTAAATTCCTCCAAGACATTATCACTGCCTTTCTTCATTGCTCTCACGATTTCACGGAATGTTTTTTCACCGGTCGTTTTATCCAATGTCACCCAACGTTCAATCATTTCCAACTTCAACAGATAAGCAAATACACTTTCAATATCGAAGGGGGTGAAGAATGTGTTATCTTCAAGCCATTGCCATTTTAGTAAATCCACTTTCTTTTCGCGTTCCATCAAATCCGTTTCTTCAGCAATACGTTGCAAGGCTGACAAATAATCTACTGTATCGCCCAATCCGAAATCACGTGCATTCGATGTGCGTAATGCTTCAGCTACTTCATTATCACCCACAATGTATTTGGATTTATCAAGACCGTATTTGCGGCATGTAATAGCCGTAAACAAATTGTTTATATTGAGATTGAACTCAAACCAATCGGCAATAAACTTATTACTATTCCTCATTGCAAAAGCATAATAAAGAGCTGCCAAACGGTCTTCCCACGAAATATCCTGCTTATCTTCCTTGCCCTCACTCTCCAGATACAACTCTAAGAATTCCTTGAAATAAGGCGGAATCTGCTTGTATTCCGAAAGTTTTTCGTCTTCCTTCAATGCCCTAAAGTAGTCAGTGAATTCGTCATACGTGATTCCCCCTCTCACATCCAAGTCGCAATCCGGATTTTTAACATAAGCAATCAGGTTCTTATTGTCAAATTTAAGAAAGAACAAGTCTATCAGTTTTTTATCAGCACTCGTCAGTATGCCATCCAATTCCTGTCTAAATTCGGTAATCGAATAGGTTAATTTACTGTCATCGAGAGCAATGTTGGGGAGTCCGGCTATTAAGCAATAATATTTACTCATACTCAAAACAATATTTCCACCAACTGAGGACGTAAGAAATCTTTAAAGAATGCGACGAATTCATCTTCGCCGAAACTTACTTTATAAGAACCGTCGGCCGGAACAATAGTGAAAGAAGCTTCTTTACCATTTACCTTCTCTATTTTCACGCCACCATCAAGCAAGGCTTTGGCATTGGCTTCAAAGTATTTGGCCAAGGCCTCTGCTTCCGGGGTTTGAATGGTAATCGCTTCTTTTTTCGCCCATTCTTTTGCCATTTCCAGAATAACTTTTTGCATAAATGCAACATCAGAAACGATAGCCTTTACATTGGAGGAAGTAATTTTCCCGGTGATAAGATTTACCACTTCACTTTTCAGTGCTTCTACAGACTGGGTAGCAAAAAGTTTCAACTCGGCTTCCGTATTTTTCTTTAATTCGGCAGCTTGTTTCTCGGCAGTAGCGACAATGTGCTTTGCTTCAGCTTCTGCATCTTTCAAAATAGTTTCTTTCTGAGCATTTGCATCAGCAATGATTCGCCCTGCTTCTTCGTTACCTTTCTCTACTCCTTCTTTGTAGATCTTGTCGGTCAGTTCCTGAATCTTAGTATCCATTTCTATCTGTTTTTTTAAATTGTTTTTCTAAAAGTATCAAACGCGTACAAAGTTAATTCTTTCCTCGAATTAACATAGACTTATTTATTAAATCAATGCAAAAAAAGAATTGTTCTAAATAATTTATACTTTTGTACAATTAAATAAAAAAGCAAAATGTTCTCAATCAGAAAAGCGACTATTGAAGATTGTCCGTTGATTAATAAGCTGGCATCAAAAATCTGGGAACCAACCTATGGCTCCATTCTTTCGCGCGAGCAACTGGATTACATGTTCGATATGATGTATGCTCCCGAAAATCTGTTAAAACAAATAAACGAGCTTCATCATCAATTTTTTATAATCTATGCAGATGGAGAACCCTCCGGTTATCTATCCATAGAAACAGTAGATAGGGATTTGTACGAGTTTCAGAAAATATATTCATTGCCTGCATTACACGGAACAGGTATCGGACGATACATTATTGAACAAGGAATCGAATATTTAAAAAGCATCCATCCGGAACCGTTCACAGTAGAACTGAATGTAAACCGGCAAAATCCGGCAGTAGGTTTCTACAAACACATGGGCTTCCACGAACATGCTACACGGGATTTCCATATTGGAGATGGTTACTACATGAATGATTACATCATGCGGATGGATGTAAAGAACAGTTAACATAGTATCCAAGCACAACGCAACGATTATTGAATCCAAATACAATTACTTTTAGACTCAATAATCGTTGTTTTTGAAAAAAGGAATTCTTATTATCTTTTATTTAGCACAATCAAATGATTTCTATCACATATGTACCCGACGGAAAACGGTAAAGGGTTGTTTCCCCCTTTATTTCAATAACCGGATAAGTTGTTTCATCAAAAGATAATTTATTAACGGTTATATCCTTGCCATTCGGCAAAGCGACACTGCCGGTAGTATTCGGTGGGAGCATTATTTTCCAAACGAATTTGTTGTCTTTATTCGTCCAATCACTTTCAGCCTTACCATAAGGTGTTTCAATCGAAGCTTTGGCCCAGGGCAGAAATGTAGCCATCGTAGGTTCAAAACGTATCACCTTGAACCCCGGCCCGGAAGCGTCCGGGCGTATACCGGCTATATCTTCATAAAACCAAGTATCATAACCTCCCTGCATAGGATGATTGAGCGAACTTCCTCCCAAACAAACCTTTTTACTTTTTTCATTTACCGGAAGTATTTCCCATAATGAAGTAGCATCCGCATCGGTCCACATATAAGCAAAACTATTTTCGCCCGTTTTAGTAAACATATCCCAAGCTGCTTTACCATTACCAAAACGCGACAAAGCCTGCCCGATACGTCCCAATCCAAAGATACCGACATGCATAAAATCATTATATTTTTCTTTCATATTCTTGACAATAGCATCAGATACAGCTCTTTCATCACCAGCAGGAACCAAACCAAAATCCAACGCCATCACATTTGCCGTCTGGCTTCCAAATGTTTTATTGTCCTTATCATAAAACTCATTAACAAAAGCCGATGCAATTTTATCTTTTAAATCATTATAAAACCCGGCATCATCATTATGACCCAATATAGCTGCAACTTTAGCTACAATTGAAGCATCAAGATAATGGAAAGCAGTCGAGCTTAAAGCAATAGGACAATCAATCTTTCCTTCCGGTGGACACCAATCGCCCAAGCCATACGGTACAATATGCTTGGTTGGTAGTGTATCGCTCAATGAAAGACTTTCTACATGATTTACCCATTGCTTCATTTCCTTATAATATTTTTGCAAAGGCTCTTCATTTCCAAAATACAAATAAGTGTACCAAGGCAATTGCACGACAGCTGTTCCCCAATCAGGAGAAGCCACTCCGCAAAGACGTCTTCCCGGAGAAATCATAAAAGGTATGCCAGATGGCTTATCTGCAAAATAAAATTGTGTATTATAAAGCATCTGATGAAGAGTATTTTCCAAGAAAACAGAAGAAGTTGAGCTGATATCAGCCATATATTTCATCCAGAAATTATTCAAATCAAAATTGTAATTCTCAAAAGGGGCTACGGTATGCGCATCACCCAACCAACCACATCTCTCTCTGTGAGGACAGTCTGTCGGTAAACCGTGCGTATTGCTAAGCATCGTTCTCACCGCCAGTTCATGCAACTTGTTTATTTGCGAATCGGCACATTCGAAATAACCTCTGCGAGTAACATCCGTATGAACAATAATTGTTTTTATCCAATCTAATTCAGGTTCCGTAGCTGCACCCGACAATTCCAAATAACGATAACCATGATAAGTGAAACGAGGAGTCCAAATCTCTTTTCCGGTTCCAGCACAAACATATTCATCTGTTTGTGCAACCCCGGTAGCAAATACTCCGGTTGTATTATATTCTATTGAGCCGTCCTCACGAACAATCTCTCCCATTCTCATTTTCAGACGCGTTCCCTTCGGTTGGTTGACCGTTATTTGCGGTACGCCGGCTATGTTCACGCCAAAATCATATATATATTTTCCGGAAGGATCCTTCCACATTTTCACGGCTTTAATATCCTCTTTTAGCCGGATAGGTTCCATTAGTTGAGGATATAAATGGGGCGGAATAATACCGCTTGCCTGTACCGCATTTTTCCAGCCGTCGAGTTGAGTTTCTGCTTCCGCCCAGCCTTTCACCTTTTTCGTAGCATCATACACTTCACCGGCATAGAGGTTAGCACTTTGTACCGGGCTAGGATACCATTGCCAAGATGTGTCGGAACCAATTGTTTGTTTGGAATCATCCTCATAAAAGATGTCCATTTGCAGTCTAAAAAGCGGATTTCCATATTTCATACCGCCTCCCCAAACTTTACCTTGCCCATACCATCCTTCACCTAGAATTACGCCCAAACAGTTTTCTCCTTTTTTCAATTCAGATGTCACATCAAAAGTTGAATACAATGCGTATTGGTCATAATTGGTCTGAGCCGGGTCAAGGAGTCGTGTTTTATCAACAAGTTTACCGTTCAGATAAAGATCGCCGCATCCTAAACCACAAAAATAAACCACAGCTCTTTGCACTTTTTTCCTTTCTTCCTTTGTTGTGAAAACTTTACGAAAATAAGGCATCGGACTCTCTTTCTGCGTCCAAGTAGAAGTAATCCACTGTGATTTCCAATCGGAAGTATTTAAAGCGATGGAAAAAGAAGCAGGTTTACTCCATGCTGTCATTTTGCCATCTTTGTCCCAAATACGTACATGCCACCAATAAAGCATCCCATTTTTTAATTTAGCTCCTTCAGGACGTATATTTAGCTGTTGCTCCGATTCTATCTTCCCCGAATTCCAAATAGAAACTCCTTTTTCCAGTTCCTTTCGTGAAGAGGCTATTTCTATTTCCCATGCAGATTGAACAACATTATTTTCATCTGCCTGAATTTTCCAACTAAAAACAGCTTCGTCCACTCCTTCCGGATTAACGATTCCGCGACAACGTAAGTCCGTTGTACTTACTTTATCCTGCTTATCAGCCTCAACGCAACTTACAAATAAACAGACGGATACTAATAGAACTAAAAAATAAACACTTTTGGTTTTCATATAATTTTATTTGTTAACAATAATATCAAAGCCTGTTGTCCTCAAGCATCAAACAGCCACTGGAACAACAGACTTCCAATATAAAAATCTAAAATATTATAACAAGTCCGAAGCTAATTCCGACAACTGACTACGTTCACCTTTTATCAGATTAATATGAGCAAACAAATCCTGCCCCTTCATCTTATCTACCATATAAGCCAGACCATTACTTTGGGCATCCAGATACGGAGAGTCAATCTGCTGGATATCCCCGGTAAATACCATCTTCGTTCCTTCGCCGGCACGGGTTATGATTGTCTTAATTTCGTGAGGTGTCAGGTTCTGTGCCTCATCGATGATACAAAATGTTTCAGAAAGACTACGACCACGGATAAAGGCTAATGCCTCAATCACTAACTGTCCGTTCTTTTGCAAATCATCAATCTTACGGGCATCGGCACTCCCCGGAGCAAACTGCCCCTTTATTACATTCAGATTATCAAATAACGGTTGCATATACGGAGCCACTTTTTGTTTCTCGTCTCCCGGAAGAAATCCTAAATCTTTATTTGCCAACGCCACAATCGGACGGGCCAAAAGGATTTGTTTATAGACATTTACCTGTTTCAAGGCCGAAGCCAAAGCCAACAAAGTCTTTCCTGTTCCGGCTTTACCTGTCAGACCTATCAATTTCACATCCGGATCATTCAATACTTCAAAAGCAAAACTTTGTTCCGCATTACGAGGCGTGATACCATAGTTCGTTCCTTTTTCTACCTTCTTAAACTTATTTGTAAACGGATTGTAACGAGCTAATACAGAATTACGTACGCTTTTTAATATAAAGCATTCATTCGGATCAAGTTTGGATTTGATATCAAACAAATCCGCATCAACTCCTTCGACCGATGAATACATTTTATCAATTAAATCAGGATCTATATTATCATAAGTATCCTGTGCACGTTCAAAAATATCGACATTGATAACTTTATCAGTAATGTAATCTTCCACCTCGATACCCAATGAACGGGCTTTCATGCGCAAATTTACATCCTTTGTTACCAGGATAGTCTTCACTTTTTTATCTTTTTCTGATTCGGCTACAGAAAGGGTACACGACAATATTCGATGATCTGCCGTTTTTTCGGGAAACGATTGGTAAATTTTATCCTGATATTTATCGCCGGTCACAACATGCAGGGTTCCCTTCCCCGGCCCCAGCGAGGCACCTTTTAAAAAGAGATCGTTGCTGGTCAACGTATCCAGCTCGCGTACAAATTCGCGGGCATTGTAGTTAATCTGATCACTACCCTTCTTAAATTTATCCAACTCTTCCAACACGACAATAGGAAGGTAAATATCATTCTCCTGAAAGTTCTCAATACATTTGTAATCGTGAAGGATAACATTGGTATCCAGCACAAAATTCTTCTTTGCTCCCATGATCTTTCGATTTAATGATTATTGCTACTAAGTTAGAAAGATTTCCGATACATTCTTCAAATGAGTGGCAAAATTTAAAGATAAAATCAAAAGATTATTGATTCACAAACACTTACATTTTCAACTTCATGGATATGAATTATAATGTTTCCAAGTAAATTCGCGTTTTCGATTACGTCTTTTATCACGCTCGCTTTTCCAGAAAATATATCGCAATGTATTTTCGAGAGAAAATTCTTTTTTTACGGAAATTCCGACAGAACCTCTCCGCTGTCCGTCTTTTACTTCTTCCAAAAATAGATTCTGAGTCCCTCCCTGCACATAAAAAGTTGTTTTACCCAACCGTATCCGATCTTTTACGACCAACGAATTCATTGGTTTATAGACAACTCCCCGAATATGATGTCCTGTGGTATCCATCGGGTATAAAACAAAAATAGCCGGAGGCAATGAATCTATCAGTAACGCTTTTTTAGTTGTATCTGCTTTCAGATAGTCAGAAAAATCTCTCAAAATAGGCAATTCGGGAGAAGATAAGTCCAATGGCTGTCCTTCCATGTGAATCAATGTTCCTTCCCGAATAGCTTTCAACGTTTCCTCATTCAGTAAAATTGTATCTTTCTGCATCGAAAGAGTTTCTTCACCGATATTCCCGTTACTTTTGTTTTGAGCAAATATTCCCAAATTTAGAAACACAGACAAAAACAATAATATATAATACAACCTCATCATCTATATTCAACATCCTCTTTATTTAAGAGACTAAAAATATAGAAAAACCCCTATTTGAAAAAAGTATCTTCTTCTTTTTACCCGATAGAAATTGAGGAATTATAAAGTTTCTTGTTTCAACTGCTCTACAAAATTGTCGATTCGATGCAATTCTTTGGGAATATCAATGCCTTGCGGACAAAGCGGATTACACTGGCTACAGCCAATACAATGGTTTGCCTGGCGTAAACGAGGCACACTCCGGTCATATCCTATCAGATAAGCCCGACGAGCTTTACGATAGTTCTCATCTTGTTGGTTTTTCGGAACATTTCCTTCATTCACACATTTATTATAATGGAGAAGAACTGCCGGAATATCGATTCCGTACGGACAAGGCATACAATATTTACAATCATTACACGGAACAGTCGGATATTTCAACATTAACTGGGCTGTCTCTTCCAAGAAATCTTTATCCTCATCTGTTAACGGGACTAAAGGTGAATAAGTTCGGATATTATCCTGCAAATGCTCCATATAAGTCATACCACTCAAAACGGTCAAAACATTTTCCGGCGAACCGGCAAAGCGAAACGCCCATGAAGCGACACTTTCCGTTGGGCGACGTTGTTTCAAACGCGCAACAATGTGATCCGGGACATTCGACAACCGTCCCCCAAGCAACGGTTCCATGATTATTGCCGGAATATTCCGTTTAGATAGCTCTTCATACAAATATTCGGCATCCGTATTACGAGTATTCACTTCCTTTGCATGTTTCCAGTCTACATAATTAAGCTGGATTTGCACAAAATCCCATTTAATCTCTTCATGCCGGGAAAGCAAATAGTCGTACACCTCGACATCTCCATGATAAGAGAAACCCAGATTTCTGATACGTCCTGCTTTCCGTTCCTCTATCAGGAAATCGAGAATACCATTATCCAGGTAACGGTTTTTAAAGGACTCCATCCCCCCCATACCGACACTATGGAGTAGCAGATAATCAATATAATCGACTTGCAATTCTTTTAAGGAGTTATGAAACATGGCAATAGATGCTTCACGGCTCCAAGTATCAGGCGAAAAGTTTGATAACTTAGTAGCTATAAGATATTTATCACGCGGATAACGGCTAAGAGCAATACCTGTGGCATGTTCTGATTGTCCCTTACAATAGGCAGGCGATGTATCAAAATAGTTAACGCCATGTTCTAGCGCATAATCAACCAATTTATTGACCATCTCTTGGTCAATATCGCCATCACTATCTTTAATAGTTGGCCAACGCATACAGCCATACCCCAATATAGAAACTTTATCACCCGTGGAGGGATGGGTTCGATAGGTCATTTCTCCAACCGGAACATTTCCGGGATTTCCGCTTTCCTTCGAATAATTCTCTTTCGGACTACAACCATATAACGCAGCTGTACTTGTTGCAGTACCTACACTCAATACTTTCAGAAATTTCCGGCGATTTATTTCCTGTTTATTCATCTTTTCCATAATTCTTTGTTTTTAAACAGTTCGGTGATTTTCGTGTCCTTCTACATAAATAGCACTAAACGGACGAGACGGACACAAATTCTCGCAAGCTCCGCAACCGATACATCGCTCCACATTCACTACCGGGATTTTAAGAGACTTGGCATCATCCGGCTTTGAGGCAACCATAGTAATAGCCGAGACAGGACAATGCCGGGCACAATTGCCACATTCCATACCATCCGTCAACGGGATACAGTTTTTCTCTATCCATACGGCATGCCCGATTTGAATAGCCGATTTATCAGCACGGGTAATCGGAAGGATGGCACCAGCCGGACAAACTTCCGAACATTTTGTACACTCCGGACGGCAATAACCACGTTCATATGATACTTCAGGTTGCATCAGCTTCGCTAAATCCGTGGAAGGACGAAGTACTTGATTCGGACAAACCGACACACAAAGCTGGCAGGCTGTACAGTGAGAAGCAAAGTTGCGAATACTCTGTGCTCCGGGAGGCACTAACGGAGTAGCACGTTCCGGAATTTTTTTATCTTCGATGGTAGCCAATCCTCCATCTACTTTTTTCTCTTGTGCTTTTATAACAGAGGAAGTAGCAAACAAAGCTGTTACGGAAAGGAAATTACGACGAGTTTCATCCATCGGTTTCTTTCCGGCAATCACTTTTTCCGGTTTCGCTCCACTATTCGCTTCTACCTTTTTCAAGCGATAAGTATAACTGATAGCTCCATGTTTACATGTATCCAGACAATCCATACACACGACACAACGGCTGTAATCAATCTGATGCTTTTTCCCGTTAATACATGCAGCTTTACACCGGCGCGAACACAAACCACAATTATTACATTTTTTTGTATCAATCACCGGACGAAACAATGAATATTCTGACAGAACTCCTAACACCGTTCCCACCGGACAAATCGTATTACAATAAGTACGTCCATTACGCCAAGCTAATACAAATAGTGTTACCAAAGTGACAACAGCTATTATGAAAGTCGAAAGTCCTTTTATCCAAACTTCCGTTTCATAAAAAGCATAACTGTCGGCTCTTTCCGCCCAGTACGCCAGCGCATTGTTTCCCCACTGATAAAGCGGAGCAAACAGATTGGATACAATACGGCCATAAGAACTATAGGGAGCTAACAATGCAACCAGCGAACCGAAACCCGCTAAAATAGCAATGATAAATATCCCTAATACTCCATATCTCAACCAAGAAATGGCAGGCGAATACGAAAAACGATATTTTTTCTTTTTCCGTTTCCCGCTTATCCAAGATATGGTATCCTGAAATATACCCAACGGACAAATAACCGAACAATAAATACGTCCGAACAATAAAGTAAGTACCACAAGAAAAAAGATGACACCCACATTCAATGCCAATACGGCCGGTAAAAATTGTATCTTTGCCATCCACCCAAACCATGCATGAACCGTTCCTGTGAAATCAAGAAACAATAGCGTGATTAGTACAAAAAACACAGTTGCAACAATTAGTCTGATTTTACGTAGCATATATTATTTTTATTGATTAAAAAACTTTATAATTTCAAAATATTTAAGACAAGGCAAAAATATGTCATTTCGGTTAACCGGAACATACCGGAATTACAGAATCAGTAACCAATATTACCGATAACAAACTTTTTTTCTACTTCTCTCTGTGAAATATAAAGCATGAGAAGAAAATTAATAAAAAAACATAAAACTGATAAACTTTTCATATTTATATCTATATTTGTTTGAAATAGAGACCTTTATTTTAATTCATTCATTATGAAAATAGACAATGTAAACAAACTAATTTACGTATGCATGATATGTGTATCAACTATTCCGGCATTTGCTCAGCATGAACAATCTTCACTGGTAATCCGTATCGACGATATGGGAGCTTTTCATTCAGTTAATACAGCTTGTATGGAGACATATAAAAATGGGATAGCCCAATCCGTTGAAGTAATGCCGGTTGCTGCTTGGTTTCCGGAAGCTGTCAAAATGCTGAAAGAAAATCCGGGATTGGATGTCGGAGTACATCTTGTTGTGACCAGTGAATGGGAAAATGCGAAATGGCGGCCACTCACCCACTGTCCCAGTTTGACAGATGAAAATGGTTATTTTCGTCCCATGCTATTTCCTAATCCAAATTATCCGGGCCAGGCCATCATAGAAAACAAATGGAATTTGGAAGAGATAGAAAAAGAATTTAGAGCACAAATAGAAACAACTCTTAAAAATCTTCCGCAGACCAGTCATATCTCCGGACACATGTTTAGCTACGGTTTCGATGATAAAGTATATGAAATGGCTTTGCGTCTGGCTGATGAATACAACCTTTCCGTCGTCGACCGTGATGAACAGATGAAAAAATATAATTACACTTACATAAATTACGATGGCCCTAAAAAAACATCGGCAGAAAAAGAAAACAGCTTCATCAACGCAATCAATAAACTGGAACCGGGCAAACAGTACATGTTTGTAGACCATCCCGCTTTCAATAATGATGAAATGAAAACCGTTTTTCATATCGGCTATGAAGATGTGGCTGTAGACCGGCAAGGTGTCACTGATATCCTTACCAGTCCGCGTGTCAAACAAGCCATTCAGGAAAAAGGAGTTAAACTTATCAGCATCAATGCTTTGACCAAATCTTTACCCCGTACTGAAATGTCCGGAAAATTGTCAAAAGCAATGGACAAATATCTGAAAGCTGTAGAGAAATCACAGCAGGATTTGCATAGTATTATGATTGTACAGCATGGCAATGTACTGGCTGAAAAATGGCTGGGAGAAGGAGTCGAAAACAAACCGCATATTCTAAATTCCGTCAGTAAAACTTTTACTGCCACCGCTATCGGATTCGCCGTTGCCGAAGGGAAACTGAAAGTGACCGATAAAGTTATCTCTTTTTTCCCGGATAAATTGCCGGCGGAAATAAGTCCGAATCTAAAAAAAATGGAAATCCGCCACTTGCTGACCATGTCGTGTGGACATGATACAGACCCGACGGGACAGATACAAAGACAAAAAGATGCCGATTGGGTACAAGCATTCCTTGCCACACCTGTCGAGCATGAACCGGGAAGCTATTTTGTGTACAACAGTGTCGGAACTTACATGCTTTCCGCCATTATCCAAAAAGTAACCGGACAAAAAGTAATCGATTATTTATCTCCCCGGTTGTTCCGTCCGTTAGGTATCACCGGCGCATACTGGCAGGAAAGTCCTCAAGGCATCAATTGTGGGGGTTGGGGACTGTTTCTGAAAACGGAAGACCTTGCCAAAATGGGACAATTCTTCCTGCAAAAGGGAGAATGGAATGGCAAACAATTGCTTCCCGTTTCCTGGATAGATGAAGCAACCACTTCCAAAATAGCCTCTTATCCTTCAGGTACACGTCCGGAGAACCTGAAAATGAAGCCCAAAGACAGTGATTGGTTGCAAGGATACGGTTATCAAATGTGGCGCTGTCGCCATAATGGTGTCCGGGCAGACGGAGCAGACGGCCAATACATTATTATATTGCCGGAAAAAGATGCCGTAATTGTTGCAACCGCACATATCGGAGATATGCAAGCGGAGCTTAATTTAATTTGGAAACATCTGTTGCCTTGCTTGTAAGCAACTATGCAAAAGGAAACTTATTATGTCTGATTCGTTTCACGTTCGATGAACGCAAAAAACACGAACGTTGAACGCAAAAGCATCGAACGTATTTTTTGCGTTCATCGAACGTGAAACGGAAGAAGTATTATGAGCTTTTGAAAAAAAAACGAAGCTATTCTACATGAAAAACTGCGAATGTTACTTATTATCGGCAGTAACCATTCTTTTAATAGTTAAGATTTGCCGAAACGAGAAGCATCCACTTTCTCATGTTCCTTCTTTTTGAAGCCACCGAACTTCCAGATAAAAGAGACAGTAAAGCAACGTGTATCATCCAGTTGTTTTATCCTGCTGTATTGCCCAGACTCGTCTATTTCGGTGACAGGCACGTTGCCCTTGAAAATATTATTACACTTCAGCATCAAAGTTGCTTTATCATCTGCAAACTGCCATTTTAATGCAGCAGTCACGTCATACAGATTACTCACCGAATAGATACCCTGTACAGCTCCACTTAAATACATGCCGTTCAAATCCAGTTTCAAATTGGGGCGGGATTTGGAAAGTGTAAACGTATTATTCAGAATTGCCTGTATTACATATTTCACGTTGTTGAATGACAAATCATGGAAATGAACGGATTTTTCTTGCATACGTATTCCGGTCAATGTTGCTTGGCTACTCCAAAACTCTCCGACACGGAATGGAACAACGGCACCAATTCCCGACTGAAGCTGAAAATCCATATTTTCATACCGGAATATATTCTTTAATTCCGACGTACTCTGATAAGGTAATTGTGCAAAATAATCCGGATCATAACTGGTAAAAGCGATAAACGTATATTTCTGCTTTAGGATATAAAGCAATTGTCCCTCATACGAGCAAAACGGTTTCAGGGCAGGATTGCCCACAACAACGGAATAGGAATTCAATGGTGTCTGCTGCGGTGTCAAATTCCAGTAAGCCGGATAAGTTTTATCACTGTTCACATTCAGCTGAAGGATATGACTCGGACTGAACATATAACTCAGTGATGCATTCGGGAAAAATGCCCAATCATCCCAAAGAGTAGACTTAACTCCGTTAGACGTATAATCCGACTTAAAATATTCCGTTTTCAGGGAGGCGGTTGCCGAAAAATGCTCATTAAAACTCTTAGATATCTCTGTAAAAACATTTCCGCTATACTCTTTCTGACGGTTATTTTCCAGAGATGCCGGATCCAATTCGTAACCATTACCTTTATTATAATAGTAATCTATAGACGTTTTTGAAGAGGTGAAACCGCCGTGGACACCATAATTCAGTGTCCACCCGGCTCCAAAAGTGTGGGTATGGTTAATAAATAGTGCTCCTTGTGAAATATCCTGCTTCGAATTATTCTGCATATCAGTCAAAGTTCCACTTTTACCATTTTCCACAAAAGTTTGGAAAAACGGAGCATGATAGCGGGTGAAATCTCCCCCGGCTATCAAGCCGAAATGACTGTTATACTGAAGGCGGACGTTATGCAAAGTACTCTTATCGTCAACATCCGTCCGACTTTCGCGTTCATCAAGAGCAGATACAGTTGGTTTCAATTCTTGGAAACTTATAGCAGAAATGCGATAAGTTTCCGATTTCTTAGGATTCAGATAATAAGAGGTTGATAATTTATCCTCATTCTTGAACGTATAATCCAACCCCAAGCGTATTGTTCCAGTTGTAGGGCTTGCACTTCCTCTCCCAAGTTGGTTGATTTCTGTAACTTTATCCTGTAGAGTATGACGAGCCAAAATATCTTCTCCCATATAGGAACGTCCCTTATACCCATCAATCAGAAAATCCACACTTAACCGGGAAGTCGAATACAACAGGTTCGCATGTACTTTTCCTCCTGAATAATGTTGCTGAAGATAATCGACTCCCACCTCACCTTGCAAAGTTTGAGCAGTATCGGTTACAGTATCCAATACTACATTAATCAAGGCTCCTTTCATATTATAACGCGCCGGAGCATTATACATTACCTCTACATTTTGGACACGGGAAGCCGGTATTGTCTTTAATAAATTAATCAATTGTTCCATTGACATCGTGGTGAGTTGCCCGTTAATAACAATTCCCGGAGAACCGGTTCCCAACAACTGTACAATATCATCCTTTGCGACAACACCCGGAATTTGTGCCAAAACCTCAAATGCATTATTGAGAGCTTTATCCTTCATCAATTGAGGGACATCGTATTTCAAAGCCCCGTTTTCCACTTTCACCTGCGGACGTTCAGCCTTCACGACAACACCTTCCAATTCGTAATCTTTACTTTGAAGCAGAATGCTTCCGGCATCCGCCGAAGATATTTCTTTCTGAACCGGTTCATATAACAGATGTTGGAACAAAAGACGATATGTTTGAACGGCCTGATGTTCTAACATAAAATCACCAAGACTATCCGTTACGACAGCATCCACATAAATAGAATCCAATGTTTGTAATACAACAGCTACCCCATCAACCGGATTATTATCCTGATTTATCACCCTTCCATGAATGTTTTGTGCCTCCATCATGCTGTCACTGACTGCTAGAAAAAAGATTGCATAATAAAGTAGTTTCATCGTCATTTATTTTTTATTCAACATTGCAAAGGAAAATCCTTTCGACGAGAAACTATGTTATCACTGGCTTATGGAGTGTTATTTAGTCTTATCACATTGGTTGAGCAAAACGAAGCTGGAATAGATAGTCAATAAAATAACAAGCTGGAAAACAAAGAGATAAATAGCAAAAAGCATGAAAGCGGTTAGACTCAAAAGACCATGAATCAGCCTGTTTCAGACAGGTTAGAGTTACCTAATATGGGACTCTCCCATTATGATTCGAACAACAATCAACTGAGTTGAATGGGGGACAATCAATAACTGACCAGCTTTATGCGAATGCCAACTGTTGCGACATCCAGGCTCGAAAGTTACGTTTGCTATCGGAGCATTCTCTTATTCGATTATTCACCTAAATTTCTTGTAAAGGCAAGTGTAGAAAGTTTCCATTTGCTGTTTTCCATTACATAGACTTCCGTAACGATAAAAGGGAAACGTACAGTGTTGCCTCCGACTACCGAGTTCAAATGAATCCGACTGTAAACCGTTGCCGTTCCTACCGCAAACTTTACCTGCACATCGTGTATTTCGGCTTTCTTGTACCAATAGCTGCAATCTGTTCATTCTTTTTCAATGGCATAATCACTAATCACTTTCAGCGCTTTAAAAGCTGTCGGAAAACCGATGTAGGGCATACACTGTATAACTGCAGCAGTGATATTTTCAATGCTATTCCCTATTTTGAGGTTACTTTCTAAATATAAACGTAGTTGCTCGTCCATACCCATAGTCGTTATTACACAATAAGATAATAGTTCACGAGTTTTCAAATCCAGCCCGGCACGAGTTTGGAAATCACCGAAATGTACTTCCGTAAGATAACGTGCAACCTCTTCGTTCATTCCGTCTGGTAGTCCTTTCAGCATATCCTTAATACAGGTTCCGTAGCGCAATTGTTGAATGGCATATCCTTTCTCGTAGCGGTCGGCTTCGGTTGTAGTAGCCTGATTTTCCAAAGGTAACTTTATGCCTCTTTGCTCAAATATTGAGTTTATTGCACTTAAAGCATTCAGCGTTTTTGGAAAGCCAATATTTGATGCACATTGATAGATAGCTTCACGAAGTTCTATCGGAGTAACTCCGACATTTAGGGCTGCAGCCGAATGGGCTGCGAGTTGCGGAAGTTGCTGCATAGTAGCCAGAACTACACAAGTAATTAATTCTCGTGTTTTCATATCTATATTACCAGTGCGGAAAACTTCTCCGAAAATATACTTTTGCAGTATATCCATCATCTCGGGATCTGTACCTTTTCCGTTTAATGCTTCTCCTTCAAAGAGGGTTGCAAAATTTTCTTTGCAAACATTTATCCTATCCATTGTTGTAACTGTTTTGTTTGTTTTATCATTTGCTTGCGGCATCTTCTTAAATATCTGTAGCATTGTTGCAGGAGCAAGCGCATTCATATCTACTAAATCAAGTGATTTGACCATGTGTAACGTCTCTGTCTTGTATTTCTGAAAGTGAGCAGTCTTAATATGATGCTTGTACGCTTCATCCGAAGCATAAATTTCGAGTATGCGTATCTGACAAGAATCTCGCTTTAACTGCATCGGGTGGATACAGATAACTCCCGGTTCCTGACTGACAGAAGTTATGCCTACTGTGCGGGCATATTGCAGGTATTCATCGAGATATTGTGCATAGACCTCAATCTCGGAAATACGCACAAGCATCTTGTCGGCATTTACAACCTGTGCCGATAAATGAAGTGATGTTATCATAAGCGATAAGATGATTAGAATGTTCTTTTTCATTTGCTAAATAATTTTCGAGCATTTTTTGAGAATATCATTTCGATATACGAAGATAGTTCTCCGTCTATCTCTAAGTAAGATTTTATCCTATTAAGAACGGTTATTAATAAATTCTTCATTGTTCTATCCTTTTTTGTTTGAAACATTTTTTAATAATGCAAAATTAGACGCTTTTAAAATGATAGCTGCTATACTTATTACTGACTCTTCAACCATTTTTACGGATTCTGCATTTTGACGTATTAGTTTCGGGACAGATATTCGGTGTGGAGAATTGAACCGTGAAATCGACAAATATACCAACAGCCTGATATCCCGTAGCATCGAGATGTTCATTGCCAAGCAACGTCTTGCCGACACATCTTTATCCATTAACGAAATAGCGGATGAATTGGGGTTCAAATATTCTACCCACTTCACCCGCCTATTCAAAAAATGCGTAAGTGTATACACTACTTTAAATTTCCTTTATGCCCTGTTCTTTATAAAACAATGACTTTATTATGAATTACATGTCTAATACAGTTTACACTGTACAAAGTGTATAGATTTACCAAAATGCTTCCTAATCGTTACCAAATCATTAGAATAAGATATCATAACCATAACATAAACTTACTATTTCATTATTTTTTTGCTTGCGATAAGGTATACAAACCAATAACCGATCCTGTAAATCCTCCGGCTGTAGCCGTCGATAAATAACCGGCATCAATATGACTACATAATGAATTCCAGTTTTCATTTTTAACAGAATAGAAGAAATCATAATGAGTTCCTTCGGATACTACTTTCAAATCAATAACTTTTGTATCTTGATTAATTACCTGGCTCGCTAATATTTTAGTTTCCAATTTTCCTATTTGCTCAAGAAAAACACTTTTCCCCGTATCCGTTTTTCTGACTGCTAAGAAATATTGATGATTTTCATCCTTAAATAAAAGAAGTCCGGCCGCTTCTGTATCATCGGAAGGGTCAAATAGCATTCGAGTGGTGCATTCAAACTTATGATGTTGCATACGACGACATACAAAAGCTGGGGTTTTCTTTTCGGAAGCACTTACATCCGTACATTTTAACGTAAGATACCCCGGAGTTTCAGTCAAAGAATATAAATCGGAAGCCGGTCCTCGTAAAGTCATCCAAGCCATATCTAAAGTTGTACCATCAAAAGTTTCACATATCTCGAAATTACCGAAAGTAACAGTAGTATCCCGTTTAACCCCCTCTCGCTTTTCGACCAAGGGAATCAAATCTTCTCCTTGAGTCATATATGGAAAGCCATCTTCGCTCCATTTAACAGGTATCATAAACGTTTCACGACCTAAATTTTCGAACCGGTTGTCAATAGGGCGACAAGCCAAAAAGACTGCCCACCAATCCCCTTCTTTTGTCTGAACCAAATCTGCATGCCCTGCACATGTCACAGGATTCGGACGTTTGGAATCCAAATGCCTTTGTGTCAAAATCGGATTATTCTTCCACGGAATAAAAATCCCCATTGGAGAGTCGCCACGAAAAATAACTTCGGAATGCCAACCACCTGTTCCTCCTTCCGCGGACATCAGAAAATACTTTCCATTAATCTTATACATGTGAGGACCTTCAATCCAGATGGGTTTGTCCTCCGGACGTGCTCCCTTATTGACTAAAATCAGGCGGGGGCCGACGGTCTTATCATTCTTAATATCAAATTTTTGGATGCGAATGGTACGGTGACCACTATATTCCGGTTTGTTTTCCGGAGCATCATCATTATTAATGATATAAGCATCACCATTATCGTCGAAAAAGAAAGAAGGATCAATTCCGGTAACTTCAGGCAACATAATCGGGTCAGACCATTCACCGAATGGGTCTTGCGTTTTTACAAAAAAGTTACCGGCTCCCACGTTTGTCGTTATCATATAGTAAGTCTTATTATGCGGATTATAAGAAATTGCCGGAGCGAAAATACCACCACTAACATTTTGACCATTCATATTAACCAATTGGGAAGGACGGTCCAATATATGACCTATTTGTTTCCAATTCACCAAATCTTTACTATGGAAAATAGGAACACCCGGGAAATAGGTAAATGTTGAAGTTACTAAAAAGTAATCCCCCTCCCCATTCGTACAAATGCTAGGATCAGAATACCAACCTGGCAAAATGGGATTATAAAAATCATTCTCATTAACCAGAGGATTAGAGATATAAAAATCATCATTCCCCTTATACGTGAAATTATCGAATAGGGCTACAGACTTTCCTATTACCGGGAGTGGTTGTCTTTTCTTTAAACTACAAGATGTTACCGATATTCCCAACACACACACACAGAACAGTGGTATTAACATCCATTGCGAAAATTCTTTTTTTCTCATTGTGTTTTCATTTTATTATTATAGTATTTCCTTTAATTGCAATAACAGCATTCTTTCACACTCCGTTTTTTGTTTCAAAAAGTTTCACATCACAAAATCAACAACATTTGTTTTGCATATCTACGACCTAATATTCGATACCCTTCAGCATCAAAATGTAAATAATCGGAGGCACACCCACAGCCATTGGAGGGAATAATGTACGCATTGTGAATCTGCTGTGGCAATGTAGCTATGATTTTATTCATACTTGCACATTTTCCACCTTTGTCGGCATTTACCAATTCTCCGGCTAATAAAGGGACCTTTTCGGCTTTCAGGTTCAAATCAGATAATAAATCATCATAAATTTTTTTCACCTTTCTCGGCCATTCCACATCATTGGTATTCGACTCCCCTTGATGCAATAAAAAACCTTTTATGACGCCATCTTTTTGAGCCTGACGAGCCAACTCGACCAATCGTCCATAAGGATTTCCCCCATACTCTTTAACCATATTAGTCAACCAATCAGGGACATCGTTTAAATATGATTGATAACTATCTTTATCAAACAATTCGATTTTACAACCACCTATCGCAACATTAATCACTCCCACCCGAACATTATCCGGTAAAGAATCCACTAAGGTCCGACCGAAATAATCAACCGGAGTAAGCCCTGTATGACAACGTACTAAAGGAGGCACAGCTGTATACCATTTACCTTTTTCGCGCTTCAGTTCAGGACAGTCTACGGCAGCCAAAACCTTAAAACGTTCATTGACACCTACAGTATCTTGGGCCTCTATTTTTGCATTTCCTTCCATATTCGACTGCCCGAAACACAAGAATATATAAAAGTTCTTATCTTGTGCCGAAAGACTCATTCCGACCAAAAGAAAAACAAAGAACATGAACTGTCTCATATAATCATTTTTACAAAATTATTCAGCAAATTTCCAATAATCAAAATACATGATATTACTTGGTGCATGTCCTTTAAAAATAAAAAAGACGTCATGAACTCCTTTGACTGGAGCAATATCCATATCAACCAAAGCCCATCTGTCATCACCACCTGTACACGGAACCCGAATCGTACCGATTAATGCCCCATCAACTTCATCCAGACGAACTTCCATTTCAACACCACCATTATGGGTAGTACCAACTCTGGCAAAGAATTTAGAAGCACCTTTCTCCCGAAAATCAACATTCCTGACTTTCGTATAGCTACCATTCTTCATCGCGGTTATAAAAACTCCAACTTGATTATTCTTGTAAGACTTAACTCCTTCAGACCAAGCTATCGTTTCCGCTTCAGTCTTCACGTAAGGATTAAGTGTAGCCAAAGGCTTTTCAAGTCCGGAACCCATTTTTAACTGAGGGAATGATTTATCTTTATTGAAGTTCAGTTCATCTACGCATACAGAGCGTGTAAAGCCGCCTCCCCCCGGTAAAGAACCATTATGATAAAAAAGATAAGTCTTACCTCTGAAATCGATAATTCCCGGATGGTTCGTAAAACTCCGCCCTTCAGTCGGCATCAATACCCCGCCATATTTCCATGGTCCGGTAGGCTTATTGCTTGTTGCATAACCAAGATGTTCAGGGACAGGGCCTCCTGCATACAGCAGATAATACATTCCATCATGCTTATAAAGCCAAGGACCTTCTTCGTAAAGGGTAGGCCTTTCCTGATTTCCATCACGCTTGCCAAAAGATTCCACAGTCATAGGTACACGAACAATATCACCCTCATATGAAATCATATCCTCATTTAATTTTACATAATAGCAATTCGGATTTCCCCAATACAGATAAGCTTGGCCGTCATCATCAATGAAAACGGTAGGATCTATATCTCCATGTCCACTCCTGACCAAAGGCTTTCCCAACGGATCAATAAAAGGCCCATAAGGACTATCGGCCACAGCTACTCCTATCGCTCCCTGATTATCTTTTGCGGTAAGAGGTGTGTAAAGATAAAATTTCCCGTCACGTTCAATACACTGTGCCGCCCACGCATTCCCTTTTGCCCAACTGAAATCCGTATATGACATTACAGCACCATGATCAGTCCAGTTCACCATATCATTGGTTGTATATAACCTCCAATCATTCATTGTGAACCAAGTAGACCCGTCTTCATCATGACTGGTATACAGATATACTTTATCATTATACATCATTGGAGCCGGATCGGCTGTATAGTTGGTTTGAATAATCGGATTTTGAGCTAGCACAGCGACTGGTGTCAAAACCAATAATGAAAACAGACCTAAAGACTTTAATTTGTTCATATTTTTTCTGATAAAAGAGATATGCTGTTCCCAATCCTAAAATAGTCATAGTCCACATATCCACCTGTTTTTTTTGTTGCATAATTAAACAAAGCGAAACGATACCCCATAAAATGCGATAACATATAAGACATTTTCAAAGGTTTACCAATTGGTTTCCAGTTTTTTCCATCCATACTATAATAGAAATATCCGGTATCCGCACGGTTTTTATAATCCGCTTCTACTTTGAACCAAGCTGTTTTACCATTAAAAGGTATAGTAGCCAATTCTTCATAATTTTCATTTTCTCGATTACTGTTCTGGGCATTTCCTGCAAATATAAACTTTTTCCCATTTTCCATCTTCACCCCTACAATTCCATATTGTTGCTGTAGAAGGCCAATCCCTGCAAAATCACCATCTTTCATCTTACTTACGTCCATTGCTATTTCACCGGAACATTCAGGTCCAAAGGTTCGTTGCGTCAATGTATTTTTTGCATCGATAAAGCTCTTATTCAATCTGAAAGTAGTCAAGCGCAAATAACCGGGACGCTGTTTAACAGACCAATACTTATTATCCGGATTATGATTCCATTGCCAAACCAAAGGTAGGTCCCGCTCACCCGTCTTTCTTGAAAATTCATCGGAAGCAACAATCCCGGGAACTACAGGTTGTTTCGCATCCACATCTAGAAAATCAGGAACAATTCCATTCTCACCAAACACCGGCCATCCGTTTTCCCACTTCATCGGAACTAAATACGGAACACGTCCTACAGCACCATAATCACGAAAAAAATAGCCATACCATTTTCCATCTGGAGTATCAATAAAACCACCTTGAGCTACCCCCTTGTCTTCAAGTGCCACACGCCCTTCATAAGGCCCCATTATATTATCCGAACGATACACCAAAACCGTACGCATACTATTTTTAGGCCAAGTAATGAGAAAGAGATAATACTTTCCATTTTCTTTAAACATTTGAGCACCTTCAGCAGGAAGCATCCTCTCCTTTCCAGTAATTGCATCAGCGTTTTCAATAATAATTTTGTTTGTTTGATTTTCCTTTATCCCTGTCAAATCATCTTTCATCTCCCTAATGCCTACATTTCCACCGCAACTTATAATATATACCTTGCCGTCTTCATCAAAAAACAAGGAATGGTCATGAACCATCGGTTCATACGTTTTGACTTCCCAGGGAGTCTTTTCCGGGTCCTTTGTCGAAAAAAGATAATTTTTTCGACTATTGTTTGAAAAGGTTGACACATAAAATATACCGTTATGATAACGCAAGCTACTAGCCCAGGTACCACCACCATAAGCATTCTGACCATTTTCCATTTCATAGGCATCTAATGAACCTAATGTTTCATACGCATAACTTGCCATCTCCCAATCAATCAAATTCTTCGATTTCATAATAGGAGTACCGGGATTCATATGCATCGTCGTACTACTCATGTAATACGTATCGCCAACTCTTATCATCGACATATCCGGGACATCTGCCCAAATAATAGGATTGTGAACTTTTTGGGCACTAACACTCAAACATAGGCTTAGCCCTCCCAGTAACATAGCTTTTCTAAACAACAGTATCTTCATATCTTTTCATTTTCTTAAACAAGTAGAATGTTTCTCCGGCGATTATCCTATTATCCATTTACTGCCAGGTATAAGCGAGATAATTTTTGTCGTTATATAACAGCATACAAATGTACTTACTGCAATGCTGGGTATGGCGGCAACAGTTGGTAGTTCCAATGTGTGCTTGAACACAGTCACCCATAGTCCGAGCCAGAATATGTGCATTAAATATATACCATAGCTGAGTTTCGACATTTCTGTTATGAGTCGTGGAGAATTCGGGCGGTTTATACATGTGAACATAAGGAACGTACCCGTTGTAAGAATCACACAGTTGATTGTGCAGAAAGCCCATCCTATTTCTATTACTGGTGTGGAAAGAGTTTCTCCGGGTATAGCCTGAATATAGAACGAATAGATAGTCAATGCAGCCCCGATAATCATTAAAACGGTTCCTATAGAAAGGCGTTTGGAACGGTCCCATGTTAGGTGTACACGTATATAATGTGCTAGTACGAGGTATCCCAAATAGCCTGAGAAGTACCATAACATGTGGTATTCATTCCAAAAACATTGTCCCCATATTTCACCGGACCACCGGTTGAGATACGGCATACATGTCGATAACAGGAACAGCCCAATGAAGAAACGTTCTTCTTTTGCTGTAGCCTTGCTTAACCACGGAGATATTATGGGTATGAAAAGATAAAGGCTGATTAGAGGATACATGAACCACATGTGTCCGGCCTGCGAGGGAAAATTCAGTAATATTCGCGATAAATCCTTTAATGATGTTTCTCCATCTATTTGTCCCCACAGAAGAGGCAGGGTACTGTAAAGTATCATAAATATGAATAACGGTGGCAGAATACGGGTAAAACGCCGACGATAGAATTGCCATGAGGTCTGTTCTTCCTTCATCGGCACAAGAAGAAAGGCGGAAACAATCATGAACAGGGGCACCGCCATGCGTGAGAAGCCGTCATATACAGAGACCCATAGTCGGTCGGCCTCGTTAGACAAATAGGATTGTGGCCCCGCCATGTCTGTAGATCCGGCAGCACCGTAAAAATTTTCACTGGCGTGCACAACTATGACAAGGAAACATGCAAACACGCGTACATAATCTAAGAAAACAATACGTTTCATCCTTTTTAGAGTTTTCTGGTTATTAAATTAGAATAGTAAGATGATTTCTATTTTATCCTTTTTATGCCTTCATCCCGGAAATACTTTGTTCATTTCCAAGATGCTGCTTTATTTTTTGAGTGTAAAGATAACCATTCTTTTAGATATCAGTGGAGTTAATAGGACATAAATATTGATGAATCCTATTTTTTGAGGTAAAATAAGATCGTTTTGGCATAAAAAAAACGAGTCGACACAAATACGTATCGACTCGAAATCTCATTAACCAGTTGAATTTCAACTTTTTGTTTTGTGTCGGGGTACCAAGATTCGAACTTGGGACCCCCTGCTCCCAAAGCAGGTGCGCTAACCGGACTGCGCTACACCCCGTTTTGCAATCATTTTCCTTAATTGCGGTGCAAAGATACGTATTTATTTTTAAATACAAAATATTTCATTGTTTTTTTATTTGCGTACATTCGCAACAGTAAGAGATCGGAGATTATAGAATCATAAAGTTTTATGAGTCCTAAGCATGAACATATTGCAAACCAATCTGTTATAAATTAAATGTGCAATAAAATTAAAAACAAAAGAAGATATGATAGTCGCATATATCCGTACATACTCAAACAATCAACAAGCAGAAAGTCAGAAAAATGCAATAGAACAATTTGCCAGAAATAAAAAAATAGAAATAGATAAATGGATAAAAGATACAAGAAATACACCCAGAAACAAAAGTAAAATTGAAGAATTAATAAAAGGCATGCAGGACGGTGACATATTGATTGTTGCCGACATAACCCGCTTAAGCCGTAAACTTACTGAAATCATGCATCTTATCTTGCTTAGTATCGAAAAAAAGGTAACAATTTACAGCATAAAAGAAGGATATGCTTTTGAAAACAATCTGGATAGCAAGACCTTAGCATTCACCTTCGGGCTCGTTTCGGAAATAGAAAGTAAATTAATTTCGGCTCGCACCAAAGAAGCACTTATCCTTAGCAAAAAAAACGGTACTAAACTTGGACGTCCGCAAGGTAGTCCTAAAATGGAATATTTACTTTCTCAAAAAAAACAAATTGAAAAAGAACTAAGAGATGAAAATACTACTTATGCGGAACTTGCGGAGTATTATCAAGTATCCCTTAGTGGCTTTAAACGTTTCGTAAAAGAAAATTTACCCGAAATCTCGTCCAAAAGAAAAAAGAAGTAACGGAAAGAAAGGTCTGCTACGCCTTTTTAAGGGCTAAACCAGTAAATAAATAGCAATAAAATGACAAACACTTCCCCCCAATACAAAAAGATGCCAGACAGGATGCATATATTTATATCTGTCAAAGAAAAAGAAAATACTACCGGCGGTATAAAACACCCCTCCTGCAATTAACCAATATAAGACATCCATAGAGTTTGTCCGTTGAAAAACATCTATTAAAGGTTTGAAGGCTATAATAACCACCCACCCCATTGCCAGATAACAGGCTGTTTTCAGATGGTCTGTCTTTTTCATTTTACGAAAACTGAGATATACACCAATAGCTGCCGCTGCCCATACAAGCACAAACAGGGTCCATCCCCAATAACCTTCCTGACGAAGTGCAACAAGCGAAAATGGCGTATATGTTCCGGCTATATGCAAATAAATAGCACTATGATCGAAACGACGCAATATACGCTTCTGTCGCGCATTACCTGAAGCATGATAAAAAGTAGAAGTCACATACGAAAGTGTCATGCAAACCGAATAAACGGCAAAACTTCCGATAGCCCAAGGATTGCCGCTTCGGATAGCCGCCAACATTAAAATAATGATAGCTGCTATTCCGAAAAGCATTCCAGCACCATGAGTCAGAACATTTGCAACTTCCTCCTCGTGAGTTTGTCTTTGTTTACTCATCCTTATAATAATTGTTCAGCCTTAAAGCCGGCTTCAGTAACGGCCGTAATAACAGCTTCCGGAGAAACAGATGCCGATACTTGTAATACTTTGTTCGAATCAGACAAATCGATAGACCAATCTGCCGAAGTCATTAACTTATTCAGTTTTGCACCTATTGCAGAAACACAGCCGCCACACTTAGCGTTTGTTTTAAATTTCATTGTTGCCATACTTATTCATAATTTATTAGGAAGACAAGCATAAACCTTATCTCCGGATTATTTAATCTATTATAATTTCATAAATTTTAGTCGAAGACTATTCAGCACTACAGAAACTGAACTGAACGCCATTGCTGCACTTGCTAGCATAGGGTTCAATAACAAACCGTTTATCGGATACAACACACCTGCCGCTAAAGGGATACCTATTATATTATATATAAAGGCCCAGAATAAATTCTGATAAATTAGCCGGACCGTCTGTCTGGACAGCCGAATAGCTTCCGGTAACAGTAATAGGTCGGATGTAATCAATGTAACCATTGCGACATCCATGGCTATATCTGTCCCTTTTCCCATCGCAATACTAACATCAGCACGCGCAAGGGCCTGCGAATCATTAATGCCATCTCCCACCATTGCCACTTTTCGCCCCTGCCGTTGAAGTGCCTGGATATACGCCTCTTTATCGTTTGGCAGCACTTCCGCTTTATATCGTTCTATACCTAACAAGGCAGCAACCTGTTCAGCTGTTTTAGCCCCATCACCTGTTAGCAGATGAACTTCAATACCTAATCTTTTCAGCTTAAGAACCGCCTCTGCGGATGTGGGTTTAATACGGTCAGATATAGCCATAACAGCTAACAACTTATCCTCTTTTCCATAAAAAACGACACTTTGCCCCTCTTCCTGCCATTTTTCCATTTCAGCTTTTGCTTTATCAGGTATGACAACTCCTGCTATTTCTAGCAATCCCCGGCTACCGACCCAATAGGCAAGACCTTTTAGATGTATACGGATACCACGTCCGGTAAGGCTTTCAAAGCTTTCAACGTCACAAACCGAAACGTTAAAGTTCTCATCAAGCCAACGGATAATTGCCGAAGCCAGAGGATGTTCGGATTTTTGTTCTGCTGTATATAAAATATTCAGAATATCAGGAGTTGCTTCCGAAATCCAATAAACACCATTCACAACAGGAATACCTTCGGTTAACGTACCGGTTTTATCCAGTACCACCGTATTTATTTTGCAAAGATTTTCTAATGCGAAAGCATCTTTAATCAGGATGTGTCGCTCCGCCCCTTTCCCCATTCCAACCATTAAAGCTGTTGGAGTTGCTAAACCCAAAGCACAAGGACAAGCAATAACAAGTACAGACACAGCCGACAACAATGCATAAGAAAAATAACTTTCCCCGCCTATTACCAGCCAACAAATAAATGTCAATACCGATAGAGTCACTACAACCGGAACAAATATACCACTTATTTTATCAACAATACGCTGAACTGGCGCTTTACTTCCTTGTGCTTCCTGAACCATCTGTACAATTTGTGACAAAACAGTCGTATTACCGACCCCGGTTGCTTTCATTGTAAAAGCCCCTTTCTGGTTAATCGTTCCTGCCAATACTTTATCTCCCGGAGATTTCTCAACAGGTATTGGCTCTCCGCTCAACATGCTTTCATCTACAGTCGAAAAACCCTGCAATAACAGTCCGTCAACTGGAATTTTTTCTCCCGGACGAACACTAACCACATTTCCGACTTGCAGAGATGAAATCGGAACCTCTGTTTCTACTCCATCTTTCACCAAACGAGCTGTCTTTGGCTGCAACCCCATTAATCCTCTAATAGCTGAAGAGGTACTGTTTTTAGCTCGTTCTTCCATCAATTTTCCTAACAGAACAAAAGCGATTATCACACCGGATGCTTCATAATAAACATGTGGTTCCAAACCTTTCTCATACCAAAACTCAGGATAAACAGTATTGAACAAGCTAAATATGAAAGCAATAGAAGTACTTAATGCCACCAAAGTATCCATATTTGCTTTTCCTTTCAAAGCATGGCGGATACCACTGTTATAAAAGTTTCTACCGAACAATACCATAATGACTAATGCCAACACCATCATTATCCAATTACCACCAGGTACATGCATGAACACCATACCCAATAACACCAACGGTACAGATAATATCCAAGCCCCGATTGTATTACGTTTCAAAATACGATAATGTTTATGAGCCATCTCCTCTTGCATGGCAACAGGGTCTTCCGCATCGATAACAAGATCATAACCAGAAGCACGAACAGCATCCTGCATTGCCTGCAGTGTAATGACAGACGGTATATATTTTACGGTAAGTGTATTTGATGCAAAATTGACAGTTGCCTCTTCCACACCCGGAAGGGCATTCACCGTACTTTCCACATTATTAGCGCAAACCGCACAACTCATTTCGAGTACGGGCAGCACCTTGGTCTCTGTTACTTTCATACTTCAATATAGTTATCTTATTCCAAAGATAGAACAAAGATAGAACAAAATGGTTTCCTCGCATATTCGACAGGCTATGAATTTTAATAGAATTATTTGCACAAAGAGGCTATTATTTAACATTAAGATGCACGACCTTTGCTTCATAAATCTAACAAACGATTAAAAACAAAGCATATGATACTTGACTCACTGAATAACACAACAAAAATCGAAAGCCTTCATCCTTTATTCAAAAAAGCTTTTGATTATGTGAAATCCACAGATTTCTCCAAAATGGAAGATGGAAAATATGAAATAGACGGTTCACATCTATACGTCAGCATTGCCAGCCTTTTCGGAAAAGAAAAGAAAGATGCGGCCATTGAAACTCACAAAAAATATATCGACATACAGCTTCCTTTGGCCGGTGTGGAAAAAATTGGTTGGAAAGCCGGCTGCGAATTGCAAGAAGAGTCGATTCCATACAATGAAGAAAATGATATAACATTCTATGTGGACCGTCCTACAGCTTACACAAAAATCTATCCGGGACAGTTTGTTATTTATTTTCCTGAAGATGGCCATGCTCCAGGAATTGGGCAAGGAGCCATTCGAAAAGTAATCGTAAAAGTTCAAGTAAAAGGGTAAAATGTAAAAAAATACTCATTTTTATCGAATCCACCCTGAAAAGTATCAAATAAACACGAAATTCTCTTTGATATCCAAAACCTTTTAGTATTTTTGCACCTAAATACTGTTATCAGTAATAGTTCCCAATGAAAATTTTAAATACTGACCTTTTCTTGATATTCAATCAGGAGGAGGTGTTGTTTTTTATAATTTTCAGTAAGGATATGCTACAACAGTAAGCAAATAATAAACAAAAAACAGACTAGGGTAGTATCAAATTAGAAAAAATGAAGTCGATTTTGATTGTTGATGATAAGCCTGAAATTGCTAAAATAATAATGATTTATTTATCCAGTAATTTTCAGGTAATGTATAAAATGAATCCTGTAGAAGCCATTTCTTGGATGAATGAAGGCAATATCCCTGATGGAATCATATCAGATTTGAATATGCCCGAAATGAGCGGGGAAGAATTTGTATGCTACTTGAAAGGAAATGATTTATTCAAGAATATTCCAATTCTGGTATTATCGAGCGAGGAAGGTAGTTCTACCAGAATACGATTGCTGGAGAAAGGAGTTGAAGATTTTATTATAAAACCATTCAATCCTGAAGAGTTAAAAATCAGAGTAAAAAGACTTTTCAGATAAATATATGGAATATATTTTTTGGGGAAAACACCCATCTTTGCCTAGCCGGCTGGAAAAAGCTCTAAATCACACAGTCATTAAATGTCAAAGTAATATGCAACTTTGTCAAACTCTGCTCCATACTCAGAACACCAACTTTTGTATCTTTATGATAATGAATGATGTAAAAACTGATATTATTACCATTCAGCAAATACATCAGATTTATTCTCGTATCTATATTATCCTATTTGGAAAAATTGTAAGTAAAGAAGATAAAATAGCCTATATAAAAGCAGGTGTCAACTGTGTTGTCACAGAGGAGATAACAAAAGAAGATTTGAGCCAAATGCTTACCATAGCAGATAGCTTTTTAATAAAACAGAGTAAAAATGAAGAGAACTTGTCAGATATGGAACGGATATCCAACTTCCATCTTCCTTTTTGGAAACGAACGTTTGATATTGCCGCATCTTTAGGTGCCATCCTCTTTTTATCTCCCATTTTCATACTAACGGCAATTGCCATAAGATTGGAAAGCAAGGGGGCTATTGTCTATAAGTCAAAGCGCGTAGGTAGCAATTATAAAATATTTGATTTTTATAAATTTCGTTCTATGTACCCTGACGCAGACAAAAGGTTGGCTGAGTATAAAGCATTGAATCAATATACCACAGTTTCAGAAGAACAATATTGTTCTTCTGAAACTGCAGAACTGCAGTTAACCCCTACATCAGGTAATAGTTCAACAAATACTATTCTGTTTTCTGACAATTATACGACATCCGAGAATGAATATCTAAAAAATAAAATGTCGGAACGTAGCAACGCCTTCTTCAAATTAGAAAATGATCCGCGTATTACCCGTATCGGTCACATTATCCGTAAATATAGTATTGACGAATTACCGCAACTCTTTAATATCCTAAAAGGAGATATGTCGGTCGTAGGCAATCGTCCCCTACCTGTCTACGAAGCAGAACAGCTCACATCCGACGATTATATAGAACGATTCATGGGTCCTGCCGGTCTCACCGGGCTTTGGCAGGTTGAAAAACGAGGCAACGGCGGTAGCCTCTCTGCTGAGGAAAGAAAACAACTTGACATCCGGTACGCCAAGGAATTTTCCTTTTTATTGGATATAAAAATCATTCTCAAAACGTTCACATCCTTTATTCAAAAGGAGGATGTTTAAATCAACATCGATGAAATTTTTTTTAACTTTAATAATACTGCTTTTATCTATCTGCATTTCTGCCCAAGACGTCCTGTCGTCCTCCACCGGAACAGAACTTGCGAGTACAGACACTATCTCTATTATGGAGGAACTGGATGCTCTTGAAAACCTTGAGTTACCCCCCTTATCCATATTCTTAGAATCGATATATGATCATCCATCGATTAAGATTTATGAAGCAAGGCGGGACGAAGAAAAAGCGATACTAAAAGAAACGCAACTCAAGTGGCTCAATTTTTTTCGTGCAACCGGTACTTACCAATACGGACAAGTAACAGGATTAACAAAAACAGAAACAGATGAGCTCATGTATGCTTTCAGCAGTAGAGCACAACACCAATATAACGCAGGTATTACGGTTTCTATCCCTTTTGGCGATCTTATTATTCAAAAACAGAAAAACAAAGCACAAAAAAGCCGTCTTGATCAAATTCAATATGAATATGAAATATCCATTGAGGAAAGAAAGTTAAAGATTTTAGAAGCCTATAATCTTGTCGTTAAAGAACTTTCCACACTTAAAGTTAAAGCAGATGCTGTAGCCCTATATAACGCCCAAATGAAAATATCAGAGCAGGATTTTATAAATGGAAAAATTGATATCATTTCATTGTCATTGGAAAGAAGCCGTCGAACTTCAGCTGCAGTAACGTATCAGGAAGGGAAAGCCAGTCTACATAATTCCATTACATTATTAGAAATGCTTACCAATATTAAAGTAATAAGCAGATAAGTCAAAATGGATATCACTTTATATATATCGCGATTTCTATATCGAACCAGATATCAAATATTCTTTGGTAGCTTAATCGTCACGGCTCTAGTCGCTTACTTTACACAATTTTTGCCTAAAACCTATACGGTTAATACAAGTATTTTTACAGGAATTGTATCATCAACCGGACTCGATGAGGAAAAACAAACTTTTTTCGAACAAAATAACACTTTTGATAATTTAATCAATCTAACCAAAGCAAAAGGTTCTCTTGAGAAAGTTTCTTTGAAATTGTTTGCGGCAAGTATGATTTATGGCAATCCGGATGAAGACAATATGTATATTACTGCTAAAAATTATTCAACCCTACAAAAAATCGTACCGGAAGAAGTAAAAAATCTAATTAATAAGGATTCTTTAGCTTTAACAATAAAGAACTTGGAGAATTATAAAAAAGAAATTCCACGGAACTTCTTATTTGATTTGTTTAATTACACACATCCACATTACAGTTACCATACATTGAAAACAATATCGGTTGTACGTTTAAACAACAGTGATTTAATCGAAATATCATTCAAATCAAATGATCCCGGAATAGCACTACAAACTATAAAATTTGTTACCGAAGAACTAATAAGTACTTATGAGAATACCCGCTATAAAGGAGCTAATGATATTGTTTCTTATTATGAGAAACAACTTAAAGCACATCAGGAAAGTTTGAATATATTAGAAGACGATTTAACTGCCTATAATGTAACAAACCAAGTTATCAATTATGAGGAACAAACTAAGGCTCTTGCTATTTCTTATACAAATTA
Source organism: Parabacteroides sp. AM08-6 (assembly GCF_003473295.1). GTDB lineage: Bacteria > Bacteroidota > Bacteroidia > Bacteroidales > Tannerellaceae > Parabacteroides. Next base: position 232,927 of record NZ_QRMP01000001.1, on the reverse strand, counting down.
TGAAGATAGATATGAACAGACAACCAGAGAATTAAAAAGCGCGATAAGTCTAATTGACAAATTAGAATCGCAAATGGATATTAAATCTAAATTGATTAAAACAAACTCAGACTTTCTCGATGCACTGAGCGAAGTTTCAACTATAAACGGTAAAATCACAGAGATAGAGGCTTTTCAAACAGATAATGCAATAATTGAAAATACAGAACTGGAAAAATACAAAAAACAATTAAAAACAGCCGAAAGTAAAATATTAGGTTTATCAAATAACATTAACGCATATAAATTTTCAAAAGAAGGAGTTGCTATTGATGATATGGTTAATCAGTGGTTAAATGAAACTATTCGTAAAACCAAAGCTGAAGCTGAATTGAAAGTTTTAAATGAACGCAGGGGAGATTTTGATAAAAAATATAAAACACTCTCACCAGTCGGAACACAAATAAACAGGAAAGAACGCGAGATTAGGGTAAAAGAGGAATCCTATCTTGAAATTTTGCATGGTTTAAATTTAGCGAAATTAAAACAGAAAAATATACAATTGACATCTGCATCCCTTAATACAATTACTCCTCCTACATTCCCTTTGATGAGTGACGGAAGTAAACGTGGATTGTTAACGGCAGCAGCACTGATTGGCAGTATTATCTTCATTATTGGGTTCAATTTGGTAATAGAGCTACTTGATCGCACATTAAGAGATGCGGAGCGAGCTAAAAGATTAACAAAGACCTCTGTATTTGGAGCTTTTACCGGAAACATTCAACTCAAATACCGTGGATATATAAAGGCTTGCAATCGGGTTTCAGCCGCCTACACATGTAACAGATTGAATTCTTTTCTACACAAAGGAAAACCTACTTTTATTAATATTCTTAGTATTGAAGAAAAAGAAGGAAAAAGTTTTGTAATTAAATATTTGAAAGAGCAATGGGAAGAACAAGGTTTAAATGTGATTTGTCTCGTTGCAGAAAAAGATTTTACAGTCAATTCATCTTATTTACTTGCAAATAATTTTGATTACTTTAAGATAAATGACAAAAATATTGATATTATAGTCATAGAGCATTTATGTATGCAACAAAATACAATTCCATCTGAATTATTAAAGAAAGCAGACGTGAATTTATTAATTGTTAACGCATGTAGAGTTTGGAAAAACAGTGATGACGAATATTTAAAATATTTAAAAGAGGTAAAAGCCGATGCCCCTCTTTATATGTATTTGAATAATGCAAAACGAGAGGCTGTAGAAGACTTTACCGGCCCTCTACCTCCTAAAGCTTCCATGCGAAACTTAACGAACCGTATTATATATTTAGGACTCACAGCAAGAAATTCCGCTGTAAAAGAATAAATATATGGATAAGTATAATATATATATTAAACAAAATCATTTACTCCCTGCAATTTTAATTTCAGGCTTAATTGGAATTGTCATATCATTAATAAATAACAGTTTATTAATATTTGGCATTATCATTAGTCTACCATTTTTATTCACCCTGATTACATCTATAGTAAAACGCCCTATAATCCTTTTCTATACCTTATTTATCATCAACTACTATATCATGGGGACAACTCGTTACATGAATATTTCTGGTATCAGTGTTATCATGGATGTACTTTTAATTCTTATAGTCCTATTAATAATTATTCATGCTGCTTTATTAAATAATATTGAATGGAAGCGTGCATTCAATATTCTAACATTAGGTTCTCTTATTTGGATGATTTATACTTCAATTGAAATCATAAATCCGACAGGATTATTCGAAGGATGGTATTTATCAAGAGGACTTGTGTTCAACGGATTTATTATCACTATAATAGTTTCATTATTATGCAACCGATATCAAATTGTAAAAACATTAACACTCATATTTTCCATTTTGGTACTCACTGCGATATTTAAAGCCTTTATGCAAAAGTTTCTAGGCTTTGATACAGGAGAAAGAAAATGGTTAAATAATGGAGGTGCCTTGACGCATATAATAGGAACTGGCACACGTTATTTTTCGTTTTTTACCGATGCCGGTAATTTCGGTTCTAACATGGGATATGCATTCATATTATTTGGGATAACAGCCTTATACACTAAAAATGTTGCTTATAAAATATACTTCGCGATAATATCAATTCTAAGTATGTATGCAATGCTTCTTTCCGGAACCCGTGGAGCAATGATTGTCCCTTTAGGTGGGCTATTATTATATACCATTATTTGCAAAAATATAAAAGCTATGGCATTTGGTGGAGTTTGTTTACTGTTCATCTATGTCTTTTTTGCGTTTACAATGATTGGACAGGGAAATCAACAAATACGTAGGATGCGTACAGCTTTTCGTCCTTCGGAAGACGCTTCTTTTAATGTTCGAAAAGAAAATCAAAAAAAATTGGGTTTATACCTCAAAACAAAACCTTTTGGCGAAGGGTTAGGCCTGTCCGGTGTAGAGAATCAGAAATTGTCAAAACGTCTTACAACTGCAATTCCTCATGATTCTTGGTATGTAAAAGTGTGGGTTGAAACAGGTATTGTCGGTATCACTCTCCATTTAGCCATGATTTTTGGAGCAATTGCACGTGGCGCATGGATTTTAATGTTTAAAATAAAGGATACAGAACTTAAAGGTAGATTGACGGGCTACCTGTGTGGTATATTTGGGATGTTTTTAAGTGCTTACGGTAATGCCTTTTGGGGGCAATATCCCACTTACATAATCGCATTTACAGGCATCACATTTGTACTGTGTGGAGAATACTTTGATAAAGAAATTGAAAACAATAAAAATCTATCTAAAAATAAAAATATTATATAACCTATGGACTTAATCAATAATGTAATAGGAATAGATTGGACAAACAGTCAGGAAAAATATTTTTTGATGGCAGATGCTATTTTATTTTTATTATTCTTAATACCGGTACTCTATTTACTTATCTTCGCATTTTCATCATTGAAAAGACGAAAAGATACTTATCCGACAGCCAAAAAGAAATATCGTTTCGCTGTTTTATTTCCGGCTTATCAGGAAGACAATATTATTAAAGAAACGACACAATCATTCTTTAAACAAAATTATCCAAGAGATTTGTATGATGTATTTGTTATTTCTGACCATATGAAAGATTCAACGAATTTGCAATTGGAAAGTCAGACAGCGATTGTACTTAAACTAAATAACGCCAAAAGTACAAAAACCTATGCACTACAAGCAGCAATCCGGTACATCGAAGAACAAAAATCAATTTATGATATTATTGTAGTTATGGATGCAGACAATTTAGTTGAAAAAGACTTCTTAGAAAAAATAAACAATGCGTTCTACTCAGGCTGTTCTGCTGTACAAACTCACCGCATGGCAAAAAATAAAGACACCTCCATTGCTGTTTTAGATGCCGTCAGCGAAGAAATAAACAATTCCATCTTTAGAAAAGGACACACTATTCTTGGTTTCTCATCAGCATTAATTGGCTCAGGCATGGCTTTTGACTATGATCTCTTTAAAGATAATATAATGAAAGCCAGTGATGTTGGAATAGACAAACAATTAGAAATGTCTTTATTAAAAGAAAATATATATATCGACTATTTAGAGGATGTTCCTACCTATGACGAAAAGATTCGAGGGAAAAATGGATTTTATAATCAACGTAGAAGATGGTTGTCAAACCAATTCACGAATCTATTTTGGGGATTATCTTCATTGCCCAAAGCTATATTAAGAGGGAACTGGGATTATTGTGACAAATTATTTCAGTGGATGATGCCGCCAAGAATTATTCTTCTCGGATTTATTATACTATTCACTTTACTATTTACAGCGTACAATTTCACATTGTCCATTAAATGGTGGGGATTACTATTATTACTATGTGTAACATTCAGTCTTGCTATTCCAGATTATTTGGTCAACAGCAAATTCAGAAAAGCAATTCTTAATATTCCGATTTTATTTGTATTGATGTTCTTTAATTTTTTCAGACTGAAAGGAGCTAATAAAGAATTTATTCATACGGAACACATAGTCAACAACAACAAACAAGAAGAACCATGAAAATAGCCATAGAAGCACAACGCATATTCCGTCCTAACAAACACGGAATGGATTTTGTAGCCTTAGAAAGTATCCGGGAGCTACAAAAGATTGATAAAAAAAACGAATATTTTATATTTGTAAGTCCGGGAGAAGATCGCTGTTTGCAAGAGACAGAAAATGTACATATTATTGAACTACATTGCCCCACATATCCTTTATGGGAACAAATAGCTTTACCAAAAGCTGTAGCAAAAATAAAACCGGATTTATTACATTGTACAAGCAATACAGCTCCAATACACAGTCCTGTTCCCTTAGTTTTAACACTGCATGACATTATTTTCCTGGAGTCGAGACAACGCGGAAATAAATCTTTATATCAAAATATGGGATGGTATTATCGTAGGCTAATTGTACCACGCATATTACCTAAATGTAAAAAAATTATTACAGTATCCCATTTCGAAAGAAATCGTATCAAAGAAACTTTACAACTTCCTGAAGGACAAGTCATAACTGTTTATAACGGGTATAGCAATCATTTTTATCCTCGAACAGACGTTTCTCCAATTACAAAAAAATATATACAGGCTTCAGAATATCTATTTTTCTTGGGCAATACAGATCCTAAAAAAAATGTACCTCGAACCCTGAAAGCCTATAGCCTATACAGAGAACAATCTTCAAAACCGTTACCCTTATTAATTGCAGATATTAAAAATGATGTTCTCGATTCAATGCTAAAAGAAATGAGGATTGAACATATTCGTCCTTTCATCTTCAGTCCGGGTTATATTCATAATACTGATTTACCATATTTATATAGCGGTGCTTCCGCATTTCTATACACATCTCTCAGAGAAAGTTTTGGCATCCCATTACTAGAAGCAATGGCTTGTGGTACACCTGTAATTACATCTAATACCTCTTCCATGCCAGAAATTGGAGGAGAAAAGGCACTTCTTGTAACACCAACAGATGAAAGAGAGATTGCGGAGAAACTTATTTTACTGGAAAACGATAAAATATTACGCCAAGAACAAATTAGATATGGCTTAAAACAGTCTCAACAATTCTCATGGAAAAAAACAGCTCTAAATTTACTTTCTATTTATTCAAATTTATAATAAAAGATTATGATTAAGGGGAAAAATTTCATATTTACCAGTCTACAACCTTGGGATATGGCTATTGGTTCAAATGTTAAAGATATTGCAACAGAAGTATCCAAACATAACAAAGTACTATATATAAATACTCCATTAGACAAAAAAAGCTATAAAAATAATGAAAACTCACCTGAGTTCATTCAGCGTAAAAACGTTATTGATAAGAAGCGGTCGGAATTAAGACAAATCAATCCTAACTTATGGGTATTAGATTATCCATTTACTATCTGGCCAATAAATTTTTTGCCTGATGGATTATTATTTGATATTGGCAACAAAATTAACAACAATAGAATGTATTCATTTGTAAAGAAAATATTACAAGAAATTCACTTTAACGAATACATCCTATTCATTGATAACGATATTTATCGTAGTTTCTATGCAAATGAAATTCTATCACCCTCCTACTCCATCTATTACAGGAGAGACAATTTGGTCTCATCCTATTGGCAGAAACATGCACCAAGATTAGAACCTATATTGTCAAAGAAATGTAATATAGTAGCTGTAAATTCTATCCAACAGGCAGAGTCAATTCTACCATTCAACTCAAAATGTTATGATATAGGGCAAGGGTTAGACCTCAGTAAATATGATTACAAGGCAAACTATCCAAAACCTAAAGATATGTCTGACATTCCACATCCTATAGTAGGATATGTAGGATGGATTACTAACCGGAGATTGGACGCAGACCTTATTTTTGAAGTAGCAAAAAAAAGTACACAAATATCTTTCATTATGGTTGGTGGTGAAGATAAATATTTCAAAAATCACAAACTGCACACTCTTCCCAATGTATTCTTTTTAGGTGAAAAAAGGCAAGAAGAAATACCTGCATATGTTGCCCATTTTGATATTTGCATGAATCCACAACTAATTAATCAAATAACAATAGGTAACTATCCACGTAAAATAGATGAATATTTAGCATTAGGAAAACCTGTTATAGCTACTAAAACAAAAGCAATGAGCATGTTTGATAAATACGTATGGAATTGTACAGGTGTAGACGAATATATACAAGCTATTCAAGAAGCCTTACAAACCAACTCACAGGAGGAGATACAAAAAAGAATTGATTTTGCTCACACTCATACATGGGCAAATTCAGTCAATCAACTATATTCACATATAAACATCTAAAATCACTTTATTATGCTAAACAAATATCCCCAACTTAAAAAGGTTCTTCACTATTTATTAGTACATCCTTATTCATCACGTCCACGCTTATGGGCCAGAATTTTTCTTATTCCATTTGTTATAAAAAAAGGAAAAGGAGCAATAGTCAGAAGAAAAGCAAGATTAGACATTATTCCTTCCAAGAAAATATCATTAGGGGAAAGAAGTATAATTGAGGATTATTGTATTATAAACAATGGAATGGGTGACATAACAATAGGAGATTTTACTCATGTAACATCTCGGGTAAAATTAGTAGGTCCTGTTAAATTAGGTAATTATGTCACTATTGGAAGTGGGGCACAAATAACCGGATTAACACATAATTATTTAGATGTAACGCGTCCAATAGCCAAACAAGGTGTAACTCCCAATCAAACAGTAGTGGAAGACGATGTTTGGATTGGAGGTAATTCATGTATTAATCAAGGTATAACAATTGGTACACATTGTATTATTGCTTCCGGTAGCGTTGTTACTAAATCTGTCCCACCTTACTCTGTTGTAGGCGGTAATCCTGCCCGTATTTTGAAACAATATGACTTTGAACGAAAAGAATGGATTAAAGTTCCTAAAAAATAGCAGATATGGTTTCACTTATCACCATAAATTATAATGGATACAAAGATACTTGTGAATTGATAGAAAGTCTTCAGCAATTTGAAGACTTTCCTTTTGAGATTATTGTAGTAGACAATGCCTCTCCAAACGGTGATGGCCCTTTACTCAAAAAATCACTAGCCAATGTGACAGTAGTATGCAGTGATAAAAACTTAGGTTTTTCAGGAGGAAATAATTTAGGGTATCAGTATGCTACAGGTGAATATATTGTATACATTAATAATGATATTACCATCTCGGCTCCTTTTCTAAAGGCATTAGTCGACAGACTACAGTCATCTGACAGAATAGGTGCTGTTTCTCCTAAAATCAAATATGAATATAAAAAGGATACCATCCAATACGCAGGATACATAGCGGCTAATCCAATACGGGTGAGTTATAATTTGATTGGGTTAAATCAAAAAGACAATGGACAATACGACATAGCTCACCCTACAGATGCAATTCACGGAGCTTGTGTCATGACTTCACGAAAAATCATAGAGGAAGTTGGCGCAATGACAGAATCTTACTTTCTCTTCTACGAAGAACTTGATTGGAGTTGCCAATTACAACGGGCTGGCTATGAAACCTGGTATGAACCTGCAGCCTGCATTTTTCATAAAGAAAGCATGACTATTAAGCGCGGGTCTTCATTCCGACTATATTATCTGACTCGAAGTCGAATTTTATTTGCACGTCGTAACTATTCTTTTATGAACAAATTGATGGCATTGTCTTATCAGATAACTATTGTTATTCCCAAAAACATTCTCTTATATTCAATACATAGAGAAAAAGCTATGCTTAAATCTTTTCTTAAAGGTTGTTTCCATGGTTTCATGGACAAAATCCATATATAAAACAATTAAAAAAGCTTCCCCCTATGAATGTTCAGCAAAAAGTCGCATCAATTGAAACTTTACGTGGATTTGCGATTCTACTCGTAGTAATCGGCCATGTTATAGGCTCAACTCCGGAAGGTGGAATGAGAATAGACTTCCCCTCACCTTGGCGTTATTTATATTTATGGATTGATTATATTCAAATGCCGTTGTTCACAGCCATTGCCGGATGGGTCTATGCGATAAGGCCCATTCAAAAGGATATGTTAAAGAAATTCTTGAAAAAGAAAGTTTACCGTCTATTTATTCCTATGGCTGTCGCAGCAACTTTGTATTTTCTGGTTCAATATATAATTCCCGGAACAAATAACAAAGGACATTTATCTGAAATTTGGCGAATATACATCTTCCCGTATACTATTTACTGGTATCTACCGTCTCTTTTCATCATGTTCACATGCGCCGCAGTTATCGATATTCAAAAATGGGCAAATCGAGTACAAAGTTGGCTCATCTGCATAATCATTGCTTATATAGGAGCTATTGTTTCAAAAGAGATTATGCCCCCTACCATACCAAATTTGTTCAGTTTTAAGGGTGCAATCGCTCTATTCCCTTATTTTATGATAGGAATGGGAGCTAATCGATTTTCAGAAAAATTATTTGTTGTACAAAAACAATGGGGATATTCTATTCTGGCTCTAATAGGTATTATCCTTTTACAATTCGAATGGTTCTCTCCAATAGCAGAAATTCATTTATATCAATGGCTAAAGCCAATCTGGGTTATGACACTATTACTTTTATTACTCCATCAAAAACATTCTTTTAAGATTTTCACTTGGCTAGGGAGTTATGCATATGTCATTTATCTATACCATGGTTTTGGAACATCCGGCGGACGTATCCTGCTATCACGTTTTGGTATTCATTCAGAAATTCCGGTTTTCTTGTTTGCCTTAGGAATTGCAATATTATTTCCTGTTATAATAGGAATGCTAGGAAAGAAATGGAAACTAACGCGTATTCTCATACTTGGCAATAAATAAGAAACGCATACCTGTCAATTAAAAAAAATCTATTTTGTCGACAAAACGTTCTATCAATTAACAAATCTCATTTTGTATAACTATCCAAAACTATCCCTTCCTATTCCAAAAACCATGTATCACAGAATATAGCATACTGATTTCTTTCAATTTAAGACAATATGCTCCTCCTATATAATAGATACCCCCCAAGCACCCACCAATTAAAACCATTCCTATAGGAGGAAATGGCAGTAATGTGCAAGCATACATGACTCCTCCTAATGAGAAAGAAAATAAAATAACCGGCAGTAATACTTTCATTTGTGTAGAAAGGCTAATCCTAGTTACTTTCCATACATAAAAGGATATAATAAGCATATCTGCCATAGCATAAAGAATAAGTCCTATACACATAATTTTCACACCATACGGAACAGTTGAAAACAATATAGTGAAAGCAATGACTTTTTTTAGTATTTCTGCATACAAAAAATAATCAGAACGCCCTTTAACATTCAGCATATTATGATTTATTTTCATAATCGGGTCCCACATAAAAGCTATACACATTATTTGTAGCAGTGGAACGGCCGGAAGCCACTTGTCTGTCAGTAGCAACCGTACCAACGGTTCTGCTAACGCACAAAGACCTATCATGACAGGAAAAATCAAGAAACAAGCCATGCGCAGATATTTAAGAAAAATACTATTCAATTGTTCCGCATCATCTTGCAACCGGCATTGAATAGGATAAACAGCCCTTACAATAACATTCGTCAAGTTGGTAGAGGGAAACTGTGCCAACGTAAAAGCCCGGTTATAAAAACCAAGATCTCCTGCAGAGAACTTTTTCCCTATTATCAACGTATACAGATTTGTATAAATAGTATGCAATAATGAAGATGCCAGTAATTTTGACCCAAAAGAAAACAATCCCTTAAACGATTCCTTCGAAAAACACAGCATAGGTTTCCATCCCGAAAAAATCCAAACAAAAATAACTCGCAGCAAATTATTTAACAATGATTGATAAACAAGCGCCCAGGCACCAAAATCCATATAGGCCAATGTTACCCCTACTATACCACTTATTATCACTGATAACAAAGAGGCTATTGCCAATCGTTTAAAATCCAAGTTTACAGTCATTTTTGCCTGTTGAACAATTCCAAACGAATTGACAATAAGAGTAATTCCTACCACACGAGTAATAGAGACCAACGCATCTTCATTATAAAATCCGGCGATGGAAGGAGCGGCTGCATACAATAACAAATAGATTATAGCAGATATCACGATGTTAAAATAAAACACGGTACTATAATCCACCTCTGTTCTATCCTTTTTCTGTATCAGTGCATTTGCAAAACCACTATCTATAAAAGTCTGAGCTATGGCCATAAATATACTGAGCATGGCTATCAAACCATAATCAGTGGGCAACAAGAGCCGGGCAATGATGATACTCAACAAAAATTGTATACCCTGAACAGAAAAACGTTCCACGGCACTCCAAAAAACACTCGTTGTAGCTTGTTGTTTGACAGACATACCGATGTTATATTAATGATACCGATTTCTGCTTTACAAATTCATCCCACCAAACCGCCAACGCCAGCAAATTAAAATACTGTATAGCCCGATTTTGTCGATACCAGAACCAGTTGCCACCTTCACGTTCCTCCTTATCATACCGATTAATAAAATGTTCGACAGCTTTTTTGTTTAAAAAGTCAGAAACAACAGAAGAACTCAGAATATAATCCGCAATCCGATTCCGCTGGTCATCATCTTTGAAAAAAATAGGCATTGGAGCAAATCCACCCTGTTTCTTTTTCGATGTGATGACTTCCGGCAACATGGATTTATAATGATACTTCAATAAAAATTTGGAAGCTCCCTGCCCCTTAGCTATGCTGGAAACACTTTCACCTTTACATTTATATGAGACAGGAAGTTTCATTATAAAATTATACAAGTCCAAATCCATATAAGGGAATGTCAAATGATTCCCAAACATATCCGCCAACTTCGAGGCCTTAAATAATATGACCTGATTAATTATTTTCTCAATATCACCCTTATATTGATGTTGTGTATATAAATGTTCAAAACTACGAATATCAGCAGAAATAGAAGAAGCCCTGTTCTGAACAGGCTCTTTTAATAATTGCTTTAACTGGAAAGAGGAAAAACCGAATAAATCACCATCCAATATGTGCAATATTTTATCCAAATGAAAACGTATCCGATAGAATTCAGTGTCTTTGTCAAACATGGAGCGATTCAGCAAACCATACAACAATTTCGCAAAAGGCTTTATTCCATAACGGGAAATAAGATAATGCAAAGCAACCTCACGTCCTGATGTCCCGAAATACTGGTCGTTACCATCACCACCTAACAGTACATCCGGCCGGTTCGCACTAACCAATTTCATTACAGAATAATTTACCATCAAGCCGCCTTCAACAAAAGGATCACCCAAATACTGTATAATATCCGGTAGAGCATCTATCTCACTTCCGTCGATTTCGTATTCGGTATGTTTTGTATGAAAAGTATCCGACATGCACCGGGCCAAAGGCAACTCCGTCCAATTATCTCCTTTGAATCCTATGGAGAAAGAATGAATATCCCCTTTATAGAAAGAGCGTAAAGCAGCCAGATTACATCCGGAATCATACCCTCCGCTTAACAAAATACCCACATTAGAACTTTGTCCAATACGTTTCTTTATCGCTTCTGCATGCAATGCAGCATATTCATCTGCACATTCATCCAATGTTTTATTCGATGTGGCCGGTTCTATCAAAGTTGTATTATATAAAGAATGGCATTCCAAACGACCATTTTTAGCCTGTATGGTCTCACCTCCACCCAGCTTACGAACAGTCTTAAAAGCTGAATGAGGAACACCAATATAGCCCACCGACAAAAATGTAGCCAGCGACTGATAATCCGGAGTCGTATCAAACCCCTGAGTCATCCTCAACAAAGAAAGAGATGATGCAAAATAAGTATCATTATAATATACCTGCTCCGACAAACCATGATGATCACGGACTAACAAAATCGTATCTGGTTTTTTTAATATACAAGTAAAAGCCCCATCCAGACATGCAATGCCTTCCAATCCTTTTCTATTGTACACATCCCAAAATGCTTCTGCATTATTTTCCAGGAAGCAACATAAGGTTCTTTTATTATAAAGCTCACCAAAAAACCAGATTTTCACTTCATTCTGTTCAAAAAATGAACACGAACCACTATATATCAATCCATCCTTCCGGTTCATTCCGGCCATTTCAGGAAGTTCATCTCCTTTATTCCATCGACCTATAAACATATCATTTATCCTCTACTTTTAATTATTTGAACCATGTGCCGTATGAATGAATTTTTTATTCGCCCCTTTCAACTTAAAAAGGTTCAAGAACATATTAAAGAATGTCTCCGGCAATTTTATCACAGCAACAAGCAATTGGGACGTATATAATTTTCGTGGAATCGCTATTGCTAAAGCTAATAAAAGAATAAACAACAAGCTCCACCATTTTACTGCCAGCCCCAAAGAAAAGAAGGAAATAAGCAGAGCGATGATAAAGGTTCCTCCCAACAAAAGAAGACGAGGTATACTCATCTGTTGAAACATCTTATCACAAAAATCCCAATTTCTATTCATTATAGCATGAGGAAGATCACCTAAGAATTGCACCAAATAATGAGTCTGAGCTGATAACCAACGCCGACGCTGACGAGCAAAATCTTTTTGATTTTGAATTTTTTCATCCAAAACATACGCGTCCGGCAAATAACCGATACGTTTTCCTATTTTAAATAAAGTCAACTCCAATGCACGGTCGAAACCACCGACAGCATTAATCTCTGCAAGTTCCTTCTTTAGCACTTCATAATCAAAAGCCATTCCTGAACCTATCAAAGCTGCCGATAATCCTAAATTAGTATGTCCTTGGCGAAAAATACTATTGTTGATTTCTTCACTTACTGCATCCAGATAAGCAAGACTTGTATTTTTATTTTTTGCAATCCGGTGCGTCTGGTAAGCAACGACATACTCATTAAACGTATTTTCATTAATTTGCCGAAGATAATCCGGACAAATTATGTTATCTGCATCCAGAATCAACGCTATATCATATCCGGACAAATGGCTCATTGCCAAATTGAGTGCTTTAGCTTTCGTACTGTTTTCAAAATGAACAATTTCCAATATGATAGGCAATGCTGACAACTCTTCATTGGTTTCGTCACTCATCTGATCAGATATAACAACAATATCATATTGTCCTTTAGGATAATCCTGTAATAAACAGGACTCCACACATTCCATTATAACTTTATCTTCTTTATAGGCTGGTATCAATATAGCTATCCGGCGGAACTCAATGTTCCCTTCCGTTTTTGTAGTTTTCTTTTTCCGTAAAGAAGCAAGGCTAAAAACGAATAAGTAAAGTATGTTAATGGAGAAACAGATAAAAAAGAGTATCTCCAATGCTTTCAAAATAATCATGTCGCAAGATTTATAGATTCTGAAAATATTGGATTGTTCTTTTCAAACCTTCCTCTAAGGAAACAGTAGGCTTCCAACCATCCAGTTTTTTTTGTGCTAAAGAAATATCAGGCTTTCTCTGTCTCGGGTCATCTGAGGGTAAAGGACGAAATACTATTTTAGATTGAGAACCCGTCAAACGTATAATTTGTTGTGCTAATTCAATCATCGTAAACTCTTCGGGATTACCGATATTAACCGGACCTGTAAAATCATCTTCTGTCGACATCATCCGTATCATACCTTCAACTAAATCATCCACATACTGAAAACTCCGTGTTTGCGTACCGGTTCCATAAACTGTAATATCCTCATTCTTTAAGGCTTGTACTATGAAGTTTGATACCACTCTTCCATCGTGAACCGTCATATTAGGACCATACGTATTAAATATGCGAATTATTTTTATACGAAGTTTCTTCTGCCGATGATAATCCATAAAAAGTGTTTCCGAAGCCCGTTTGCCTTCGTCATAGCAACTACGGATACCGATTGTATTCACATTTCCCAAATAAGTCTCGGTCTGCGGATGCACAACCGGGTCACCGTAAACCTCACTCGTAGAAGCCTGCAATATTTTTGCATTGCAACAACATGCCAAATCAAGCATATTGATAGCTCCCAAAACAGAGGTCCTGAATGTTTGAATCGGATCAAACTGGTAATGGATTGGCGAAGCCGGACAGGCCAGATTATATATCTCATCTATATCGAATCTTTTCTGATATGGATGCGTTACATCATGTTCTTCCAATCGAAAGTTGGGACAACTTAGCAAATCTTGAACAAGTTTTTTTGAACCTGTAAAGTAATTGTCCAGGCATATTACTTTATTTCCTTCATTCAACAAACGTTTACATAAATGCGAGCCTATAAATCCTGCCCCTCCCGTCACTAGTATAGATTTCATTATTTTACCCTAGAATTGTTTTTTGTCGTTTATCAATCATTTGGTCGCAAATATACGATAATTCCAAAAGTATTTTAAAATAATGCTTGAAAATTATATATTCTCTTAAAAAATAATCAATCCTATTACATAAGGGTATACAAAAAGCCACTATTTTTGTACTCTTCAAACACTAAATACAAATTAAGTTATATACTATGGGGCAAACGTATTTCATTTTTTCTCTTTTATTTTGGATTGGACTATTCATCGTCTTCTATACCTACGCCGGATATGGCATATTATTATATCTGCTTGTAAAAATAAAAGAACTGTTCTGTAAACCCGTTCAGTTATCATTGCCTGCCTCTTTACCGGACGTTACACTTTTCATTGCTGCCTATAACGAAGAAGAGATTGTCGATAAAAAAATGGCGAATTGCGATGAATTGAATTATCCGGCAGACAAGCTTCATATCGTCTGGGTAACAGATGGTTCCGATGACAACACCAACGAATTTCTAAAAGCATATGCCGATGTGACCATATTGCACACTCCGGAACGGAAAGGCAAAACCGCGGCGTTAAACCGGGGTATGATGTATATTTCAACTCCATACGTCATTTTTACTGATGCAAATACGATGTTGAACAAGGAAGCAATAATAGAAATTGTTCGTCAATTCTCGAATCCGAAAGTCGGATGTGTTGCAGGAGAAAAACGAGTCGATATCCAGACTGCGCAAGGAGCAACTGCAGGAGAAGGATTATATTGGAAATATGAATCGACACTAAAAAGACTCGATGACCGGCTCTACTCGACTGCCGGAGCAGCCGGAGAGCTATTTGCCATACAGACAAAACTATTTGAACAAATGCCATCGGATACTCTATTAGACGATTTCATTCTTTCGCTCCGTATAGTCAGCAAAGGATATAAAATTGCCTATTGCAAAGAAGCTTATGCCACGGAAAGCGCTTCACTCAATATGAAAGAAGAGGAAAAAAGAAAAATACGGATTGCAGCCGGTGGCCTACAGTCCGTTTGGCGCCTACGTAGTTTGTTCAATATATTCCGGTATGGGATATTTAGTTTTCAATTTATAAGTCATCGCGTATTAAGATGGACAATAACTCCTTTGATATTGTTTTTACTCTTCCCACTAAATCTCGTACTGGCCTATACGGGTAATCCTTTATATGTCACCCTGTTGATATTACAAATATTCTTTTACGGAGCTGCTTTTGCTGGATATAAAATGGAGCAACATAACACACGAAATAAGTTACTGTTTGTACCCTATTACTTCACCTTCATGAATATAAATGTGATTTGTGGATTTTTCTACTTAGCCCGGAATAAGGGAAACGGAGCTTGGGCCAAAGCAAAACGAACACAAGCATAGCAACTCACCCGAAAAACTGTGGTAAAAAAAACACTGAAACAAGTTCCCAGTGCCACCGTAGTGGCACTGCTCATACATTCGGAACAAAAATTTAGCACTTGATGCTCAATTGACGCAGTACGTCACGTATCTTCTCAAATGTTGTAATACGGGTCGGAACCAGCGGTAAACGCAATTTGTTTTCAATAAATCCCATTGCATTCAACATACTTTTTGCTCCGGCAGGGTTACCATCCACAAACAACAAACTGAACAATTCCGTAAAACTATGATGAATCGTACGCGCACTTTCATAATCACCGGCAAGTGCCAACCGTACCATACGGCTAAATTCACGCGGGAAAGCATTTCCTATTACGGAAATCACTCCGATAGCCCCCAATGTTATAAGGGGAAACGCAACGCCATCATCACCTGAAATCACATTAAAATTGGCAGGTTTGTTTTTGATGATATCATCCATTTGCGTAATATTGCCGGATGCTTCTTTTACAGCAACAACATTCTTAAATTCACGAGCAATGCGCAAAGTTGTTTCGGCCGTCATATTTACACCTGTACGTCCCGGTACATTATATAATACAATCGGAAGTGTTGTAGCTTCAGCTATAGCCTTGTAATGTTGATAGATGCCTTCCTGTGAAGGTTTATTGTAATAAGGTACGACGGAAAGTATCGCATCGATACCGTCAAAGTTGTCATTCTTCAGTTTTTCGACAATGGAGCGGGTACAATTACCCCCCAAACCAAGCACGATAGGAATACGCCCGTTTACCTTCGTTACTACAAGTTCGATGATATGCTTCTTTTCTTCTTCGGTGAGAGTAGGAGTTTCAGCAGTAGTACCCAACACAACCAAATAGTCGGTTCCATTCTGCACTTGGTAGTCTACAAGTTTACCTAAAGCCTCATAGTCTACACTTTCGTCTTCTTTAAACGGGGTGATTAAAGCCACCCCCATACCTTTTAAATTTATGTCTGCCATGGAAAAAATCTTCCTTTTTTTATATTTAGCCCTGCAAAAATAAAGAATTTATATTATTTTGAGCGAATTGTTTGCAAATAAAATAATATATGTCCGAATAAATGATTGATATCGCCACGCTCTGTTATTGAAATAGCTAAATCATACAAATCCATACTTTCATGTTTCACTCCTACTTTAAATTGGCAAGGATGCTGAAGCATAAGATATTGCATCGGATAACAACCCGGTCTGGTCAAATCTATTAAAATATCGGCTTTCATAGCATTGCATTCATTGACAACAGTTTCTTTAGGGCTATACCAGGCATCCAAATCTTTTTTTACATGGATTACTTTGTATGAATCATTCATTTGAGGTACAGTATCACCGGGAACATATACACAAGCTGATACTTTCTTATGAAGCATGCGCAATGTTTCAAGACAAGGTTCGACAACCGCAAGGTCATTAACATGAAATAAAGCCAATATGTGATTTGCTTCTTTCAATGTGCAAAACCGGTGTTTTCGGGTAGAAGCCTTCGATGCCAAATATTGCACTTTCTTCTTAATAAAGTAATGAGTCAATTTCATTCAGCTATCATATTTAAAAATTCTTCTTCATTAATAATCTTTACTCCTAATTTAGCAGCCTTTTCCAATTTAGCCGGCCCCATATTAGCGCCAGCCAAGATATAATCTGTTTTACCGGATACGGAGCCGCTGTTTTTACCTCCGTGCTGCTCAATCATAGCCTTATATTCATCTCGCGAATGTTGATTGAACGTACCGCTTATTACTATAGTAAGCCCCTTCAGCTTTTCAGAACGATTAGCTATCGTTTCCTCATCTACAGACATCTGCAAACCATATTCTTTCAGACGGCTTATCAAAGTCAGATTGCGTGCATCGGCAAAATAATCAGTTATACTTTTAGCAATACGTTCACCTATTTCATCCACTTCAATCAAATCTTCAAAAGAAGCTTGTTCCAGCTGTTCCATAGAATGAAAAGCTGAAGTCAGTCGTTTGGCTACAGTTTCACCGACATAACGTATTCCCAAACCATATAAAACTCGCTCAAAAGGAACTTGCTTTGACTCTTCGAGACTAGCCAATAAATTCCGGGCACTCTTATCAGCCCAACGTTCCAAACTTAGCAAATCCGATAAAGTCAATGTATATAAATCTGCTGCATTCTTTACAAAACCTGCATTATAAAGATCCTCTACTGTTTCCGGACCTATATTGATATTCATGGCTTTCCGGGTAACAAAATGCTCGATTCGTCCTTTTATCTGCGGAGGACATCCGGATTCATTCGGACAATAATGAGCCGCTTCACCTTCCGGTCGTACCAAAGGTGTTCCACATTCAGGACAAATCCGGATAAAACAAACTTTAGCACCCAACAGCATGGAACGAGCATCCATATCCACACCGACTATCTTTGGAATAATTTCTCCTCCTTTTTCCACATAAACCATATCACCGAGATGTAGGTCTAGTCCCTCAATAATATCAGCATTATGCAGAGATGCACGCTTCACGGTCGTTCCGGCCAGCAGCACCGGTTCCAGATTCGCTACAGGTGTGACAGTTCCGGTACGTCCTACTTGAAAAGATACTGAATTCAAGCGTGTTACAGCTCGCTCTGCCTGAAATTTATATGCAATCGCCCAACGTGGACTTTTAGCAGTGAAACCTAAATTTTTCTGCTGTCGCAAAGAATTTACTTTCAAAACGATTCCATCTGTCGCTACCGGAAGATTTTTTCGTTCCGTATCCCAGTAGGCTATATAATCGTAAATATCTTGAAGTGTATCACATTTACGAATAACGTCCGGTATTTTAAATCCCCATTTACGGGCAGCCTCCAAATTGTCATAATGCGTATCAGCAGGCAACTCTTCCCCTAATAAATAATAAAAATAGGCATCCAGTTTTCGGGCTGCCACAATCGTCGGGTTTTGTTGTTTTAAAGTTCCGGAAGCTGCATTGCGAGGATTAGCAAACAAAGGTTCTTCCTGCTCTTCTCGCTCTTTATTCAATCGGTCAAATTCAGCCCATGGAAGCAATATTTCACCACGTATCTCAAATTCAGCCGGATAGCCGGCGCTCATTAGTTTCAAAGGGACAGAACGAATCGTTTTTACATTCGCCGTAACATCATCACCACGAGTCCCATCGCCACGAGTAACAGCACGGACTAAACGTCCCTTCTGATATATTAAAGAGATTGATGTTCCGTCATACTTCAGTTCGGCTACTATTTCGAACGGCTCATTTAAATCACGAGCTATCCGTTCATAAAAATCACGAACTTCTTCTTCTGAATAAGTATTGCCTAATGAAAGCATCGGATATTTATGTACAACCTGCTCGAACTCCTTCGAAAGGTCACTCCCTACTCGTTGTGTAGGAGAATGAGGATCTGCATATTCCGGATATTCCTCTTCCAGAACCTGTAAGGTCTTCATCATCCTATCAAACTCACGGTCTGATATAGTGGGATTAGAGAGCACATAATAATTATAATTATGCCGCTCCAGTTCCTCACGAAGTGTTTTTATCTTTGCTTCAATCTCCTCCATAACTGAATACCAAAAATTAATACACAAGTTTCACATTGTCTATCCACATCGTATTACCCGGAGAACCGATATAGGCTCCTCCATGACTCGAAGTAAACTGCAATATCATGTGCGTCGGTTCTTCTCCTTCCTCAGCCCAGCCTATTTCCTGAATAGGAACACTTTTGCCTTTGCTGTTTAAAGTATAGCGCTCTTCCACCTGAATCTGCATATAAGGCTTATAATCCGGATGAGAACTAATATCGCCATAAAGAATAGGATAAGTAGCCTCATTTACCCACCCGTCACTGGATGCCGTATAACGTTGTATCATTGTTCCCACCCGTTTGGCAAAAACATTTCCATCCTCGTCCTCCCAACGTTTTTGCAAAAAAAGGATTGCTGCAATTGAATCCTGTCCGGCAACAGTCGTTTTCCGACTAAAACCAGTACTCCGAATACGATTTTTTTCAGGAGACAGTTTTACTTTATAATCGAAACAAATCGCTATCGGTTTTTCGGTAAACGGAATCCCACTGGATAACATGGCTTGTGGATTTTTTGTTCCTTTTATCGGCTCATGCACCGTTCCGAGAAACATCGAACCGGCTGCAACCACTTCTATATCAACCAAACCGAAAACTTTTACGCTTTCCATGCGGGTTTCAAGACGCGCGCACCACCCCTCTCCTCTTCTTTCCGGAAAAACAGAGGTATTGGTTTTAACGACACCTGCCACTTTTGCCATCACATTCGAATTAGCCCAAGGAGAGCCGCCTTTATTGTGATAAGCCGTATTGCCAACAATAGTATCCGTTGGGCCTAATTCGTACAAATATTTAGTGTTCCCTCCGATAATCCCGGATTCGTGTATCTCGCGTACTACCCAATTATCCATATCACCAAAAGCGATAGGTAGTACTTTTTGAGCTTTAACAACCGCAAATTGACCTACGGCTATCAAAAGCAATATTATTCTTATAAACTTAATCCGTTTTATTTTCATTCTCTTTAATATTTATACAATTCATCATGACAGTCAATTGTTCATCTTCAATTGCCAATTACAATGAATATCCCCAAGCCTCCAAGGCCATTCCCCAATTTTTTTCTACAATCTGAACAGTACGGTCGTCATATCTGTACTGATTCTTCTTATATCCTTTCTTTTTACCAAGATATTTTTCAATCTCTGTTTTAGACTCTTCGAATCCAGGCAAGTTTAATTTCCGGTAAATATCCTCTGTCATAGCAAAAGCGTCCTGTTCGAAATCCTCGAACTTTACTTCAATCAGGTTGCCTTCCGGTATTAAATTCTTTTGTTCTTCAAACTTATAAAATAAACGCCGGTACACTTCAATCAGATTACTTTCAATTTGTTCATTAGAAATATCCTGCAAACGGAGTGGCTGTATCGTATTGGTAAAAAAGCTGCGTGTACTTTCAAATACAGTATATGGATTACGTTTCAAATAAATAAATTTAGCATTCGGGAACATCTCTACCAATGCTTTCACACGCCCGGTATGAGGAGGATTTTTACTAAGGAACTGGGTCCCATGCGTATTCCAGAGTGAAATCTTTATCAATTTCAGGAATGTTTCTTTAAAGACATTCAATTCATGTTCCGTAATATTATCAAACAGTAGATAACGGTCGCAATATTCTAACATGTGTTTCGGGAAAAACCAAAAATTATAATAGGTATAAGGCATCATATTTGCCAGAGCAAATTCTTCCTCCTGCGGCAAATCGACCTTAAGTTCCATATTATCTGTAGGACGTTTATCCGGCATTAAAAACGACATATTCTTTTTGAAAAAAGGTTGTCCCCAAAGCATCAGGTTTGGAAAGACAGTCTGATATGTCGTATTATATCCAAAATGTTTATCACAGGAAAATACATTATGAACAAAAGTCGTACCGCTACGCCAATGACCGAGTATGAACACCGGGTCCATTTCCAGTTGCTGGTCCGACAACTTGCGATAACGGGCATTCTCAAACGGTTGCAACAGGCTAAGCAAACGGCAAACCGACTTAGTCAGATAGTATTTGTTTCGAAATCCTTTATCGATTGTTTTATTGGCTGTCACAGCCTTGAATGTTTTCCAATCGGCACCAACCAATGTATTAATCGGTAGCTTGTCAAATTCGAGTAATCCCATAACTTATTTATTTTCTGTTATACATTTTACGGGAACACCTTGTCGTTCCAGTTCTTTACAAACTGCAAGGATAGCGTCATAATGTTCCGTTGCAATTCCTAATTCCGGTAAATTCAAGATTGCTAACGCATCTTCCGTAACCATATCGCGGGCATCTACCCGATTGATAATCATACCGACAGCCGATGTGTTATTGGTTATCGGATCTATCAAAATAAAAGCTCCGGTCTGTTTGTTTTTCTGGTAAGGGTCAAAAAACAGCTCCTTGCCAGTAGTGAAAACGACACGTCCGATTTCATTCAGCTTCATTGGTAATGTTTCCTCCGACAATTGTCCGTTTTCAATTGTCAGTTGCTCCATCGTATTGACATTCACCTTATAACGGATACTATCCACCCGGGCACGCGTCAGATTTGTTGTATGCTTAATATAAAATTGTTTATTTATATCCATCGGCTCTTCATCCATCCAAACCAGCATCGCTTCAAAATTACGGTCGGCTATAGGCAAATTATCCGGATGTACGAGCATTTCTCCGCGGGAAACATCGATTTCATCCTCTAATGTGATTGTTATACACTGGGGAGGAAAAGCATAATCCAATTCGCCATCGTAAGTAACAATACTTTTCACTTTAGAAGTTTTACCGGAAGGAAGTGCCATAACAGTATCCCCTTTACGGACAATGCCGCTGGATACTTTACCGCAAAAGCCCCGGAAATCAAGATTCGGGCGCAAAACATATTGCACCGGATAACGAAAATCCTCAAAATTACGATCTTGGTCAATCGGAACGGTTTCCAGATAATCCAACAACGAAAGTCCTTCATACCAAGGAGTTCGTCCACTCTTTTCCACAACGTTATCTCCATCAAGAGCCGACAAAGGAATATATGTAATATCCGGAATATTCAATGACTCTACAAATTTCTGATAGTCAGAAACAATCTTATCGAATATCTGTTTGTCAAAATCAACCAAATCCATCTTATTGACAGCCAGTACCACATGCTTGATGCCCAGCAAAGAAACCAGATAAGTATGGCGACGTGTCTGAGTAATCACTCCGGTACGAGCATCAACCAGAATGATAGCCAAGTTGGCAGTTGAACCGCCGGTAATCATATTACGGGTATATTGTTCGTGTCCCGGAGTATCCGCGATAATAAACTTACGGTTATTCGTACTGAAATAGCGATATGCTACATCAATTGTAATACCCTGTTCGCGTTCAGCTTTCAACCCATCCAGCAATAAGGCATAATCGATATGGTCGCCGGCATTCCCCATACGTTTGCTGTCACGTTCCAAAGCATCCAGCTGGTCTTCATATATTTTTTTACTGTCGAACAGCAAACGGCCAATCAAGGTTGATTTACCATCGTCTACCGAACCGGCAGTCAGAAAGCGGAGTAAGTCTTTCTGTTCGTCTTTATCCAAAAACTCCTTTATATTTAATGTTGACATAATCTTTCTTATTTGAAAATGACGAATTAAAAATATCCTTCTCTTTTTTTCTGTTCCATACTTGCATCCTGGTCAAAATCAATCACACGGGTAGTACGTTCGCTCTTCGTCGTAGTCATCATTTCTTCCACGATTTTCTCTATTGTATCAGCTTCGCTTTCTACGGCACCGGTTAACGGCCAACAACCCAACGTACGGAAACGAACCATACGCATTTTTATCTGGTCACGATATTGTTCCGGTAAACGGTCATCATCGGCCATAATCAAATTGCCGTCAATTTCAACACAGGGACGTTCTTTGGCAAAATAGAGAGGCACAATCGGTATGTTTTCCAGCCGAATGTATTGCCAGATATCCAGCTCCGTCCAGTTCGACAAAGGAAATACACGAATACTTTCACCCTTATGAACACGAGCATTATAAATATCCCACAATTCCGGACGTTGATTTTTCGGGTCCCATTGATGGAATTTATCCCGGAATGAATAGATACGTTCTTTCGCACGACTCTTCTCTTCATCCCGGCGTGCGCCACCGAAAGCAGCGTCGAATTTATATTTGTCCAGACCATGAAGCAAAGCCTGAGTTTTCATTAAATCAGTATGGACTTTACTCCCATGGGTAAAAGGTCCTACACCTGCGTGAAAAGCTTCCATATTTGACTCCACAATCAGGTTCCAACCATATTTTTTCGCATACTCGTCACGAAATTGAATCATTTCCTTAAATTTCCATTTTGAATCAATGTGCATCAAAGGAAATGGTACTTTTCCGGGAGCAAAAGCCTTCTCTGCCAGGCGAACCATTACAGAAGAATCTTTACCGATAGAATAAAGCATAACAGGGTTTTCAAATTCGGCGGCAACCTCCCGAATAATATGGATGGACTCAGCCTCCAACTCCTGTAAATGACTTAATTTATAATCTGACATAATTTTATTTTTTTAGTTGGCAGATGTTTTCGACAGCTGTCGTCAACTGATTTGTATTTTAGGTATAATTAATTCCAATAATTTATTGACTGATTCTTCCAGACTCAATATCGATGTATCCAGTGTCAAGGACGGATGAGCCGGAGCTTCGAACGGTGCGGATATGCCGGTAAAATCTTTAATTTCGCCTCTACGAGCTTTCGCATATAGTCCCTTTACATCACGTCGTTCACATTCCTCAATCGGCGTACTCACATAAATCTCCAGAAAGTTATCTTTTCCGATAATTGAAGCAGCCATTTCCCTGAGGGCATTGTTCGGACTGATAAACGCAGCTATCGTAATAATACCGGAATCGATAAACAATTTACTTACTTCTGCAATACGGCGAATATTTTCCACACGGTCTTCAGCTGAAAATCCGAGATTATTGTTGATTCCACTACGAATATTATCACCATCCAAAATACGGCACAACAAACCGCGTTTATGTAGTTCCCGCTCAAGAGCAATCGCAATTGTACTTTTTCCCGAACCGCTCAAGCCGGTAAACCAAACCATCACACTTCGCTGCTTCAGCAAATATTCCTTATCCTCTCTCGTTAGCATTTTATCGAAAATAGGATAGATATTATTTTGTTCTTTTTCCATTTTGAGTTGTTAAATTTTCCCGGATTAAAACTTCCAGATTAGAGGAATTGCAAATACTGAAATTAAAAATGTAATCAGGTTAAGAGGCAAACCTATCTTCACAAAATCTGTAAATTTATAACTGCCGATACCTTGCACAATCAAATTTGTCTGATAGCCTATCGGCGTGCTGAAACTTGCCGAAGCAGCCATACAAATCACGACAAAGAATGGAGTCGGATCCACCCCCAATTGGGTTGCTACCGACAATGCAATCGGGAAACTCAGAGCCGCTGCCGCATTATTCGTGATAAGCTCCGTAAATATATTCGTGATAATAAAAACAATCGCCAACAAAGCATACGGTCCCATATTATGAGACATTCCGATAATATGGCTGGCAATTAACGCTGCGAAACCTGAATTTTCCATTGCTTTACTAATCGCAAAAGCGCATGCAATGGTTATCAAAATATCCCATGATATATATTTGGTATATTTTTTCGGAGGGAAAATTTTAGTCCAAGCCATAATAATGGTTGTTATACATACAAAGAAAAACATATCCAAACGGATACCGGGAAAAGCTTTTCTTACAGACGGAAGTTCACCAACCGTAGCTCCGACAATCATAAAAATCAATAATCCAAGTGCCAGCCAGCGTTTTTTGCGGGAAACAGGTTCTATTCCGTCAGAACCATTGGCAAGCAAAAGGAATACACTGGATTCCCCCCATGTCGGAACAAAAGAATCATCAGCCCAAAGTACCAACGTATCCCCTTCATGCAAGACCACTTTATCCAAGTCTCGCGTGAAACGCTGTCCCCCGCTCTTCACCTCTTTTACGATGGCTCCATAATGGCGGGTAAAGTTGAATTCTCCCAAAGTTTTATTGATACCGGGGAAACGGGAGCCTAACACAGCCTCCACCCGGTGCAGATTACCAGGATTTCCTTCTTCCTCTTCATCCATATAGGTATCTGTACGTGAATCCGGCAGTAGCTTATTGGAAAAAACAAAAAGATAGATAATTCCTGCCAAAGCAATAAATATACCCACCTTTCCAAGTTCAAACATCGTGAAACCCTCAAAACCGGCTTCCAATATCATACCATGTACCACCAAATTAGTTGAAGTACCAATCAATGTACAAATACCACCGAGAATCGTAACATAAGAGAGAGGTATTAGAAATTTAGTAGCCGGTAACTTAACGTTTTCCGCCCACCGTTTGATAATCGGAGCAAAAATAACAACAACCGGTGTATTATTCAGGAAAGCGGATATAAACGCAACAGGCGGTAATATTCTGAACTGAGCTTTAAACACGGTTGTTTTGCCTTCCGGTAATAACTTTTTTATAACTTGTCCTAAAGCTCCGCTCTGACGGATACCCTCACTGACAAGAAAAAGCATTCCTACCGTTATCATGCCTTTATTGCTAAAGCCTTCCAACATCTCTTTCGGCGTTAATATACCAACACAAAGAAAGAGAACCACAACGGTTAGTAACACCATTCCAGGCCTCAATTTGTCCCATATTAACGCAGCAATCATGCCGACCAGCGCCAGCAACACAAATATTATTTCAAAGTTCATGCCTACCTAAAATCTGTTCGTGTAAGTTTTTCAGATAAGGTGCAAATGTAATAAACAATTGACAATGGGCAATTGACTATTAACAATTATCCACCATTCTGACCAATAGATTCAAGAAAAAAGCTAAAAATAAATTGACTCAAAGCCTACCGTTCCCTCCCGGAGCTATTCATTAGGCTTCACAATGAACCAAGGATTATGCAAATCTTCTTTATTGTATTTTAACGGAGTTTTTTCATCAATATGATAGACTTCACACCCTGCCGCTTTTGCTATTGCATGGCCGGCAGCCGTATCCCATTCCATTGTCGGGGCAAAACGCGGATAAATATCAGCCGAACCATCTGCAACCAGACATATTTTCAGGCTGCTTCCACTGCTTATCAACGTAACAGGTTGTCCCTGTCTGCGCAAATTCTCGATAAAAGCTGTCGTTTCTTCTGTTTGATGCGAACGTGAAGCGACCACGACAACCCCCTGATGCCCCATAGCTAAAGGCAGGCGTACAGCCTTGGCTCGTATCTCATCCATCGATGGTTGATTGGCACTGTCTATACCGGTTAATTTATAGGCACCTATCGAATCGGCAGCAAAATAAAGTTCTTTTCGTACCGGTACATAGATAACGCCAAGCAAAGGTGTACCTCCCTTCACCAAGGCAATGTTAACGGTAAACTCTCCGTTTTTCTTAATAAACTCTTTTGTCCCGTCCAAAGGGTCCACAATCCAGAGCGTATCCCAAGTCGAGCGTTCAGCGAAAGGTATCTCCTTCCCTTCTTCACTTAATAAAGGAAATGGAGTTACGGACAAAGCCCCTGATATAATCTCATGGGCTTTTTTATCAGCTCGTGTCAAAGGAGAGTTATCAGCTTTTCGCTCTACACCGAAGTCAGCTTCCGGATCAGTATAAATATCCATGATAGCATTCCCAGCATCTATTGCCGCACGAATAGCTATATAAAGGTAGTTTGCATAGTTGTTCATTATCACACTTCTTTTTGTTTAATAATATCCAAATGTAAAAATAATCTACAAACAAAGCGCAATACCTGACAAAAAATATCTAGCATTAAGCAATTATCAGTCTAAAAAACAAAGGAGAAACTCTTTTTCCATTTCTTGTGCATCAAAGAGATATTATTTTTCTCCCATCTCAGCCGATTGACAGCATGCTCTTCATTCGGGTGTTTTGCTATCGGATTGATATGTTAAAAAGAGTTACATGCGCGGGTAATTCATTTTACCCGCCATGCTATCCTCATTTAGTTGCTATACTAGTGACATTTTGATAATCGGGTAGACCAACCGCCGGGATGTTTTGCAACAAAACCTGTTTTATCCCATAAAAAAATACAATATGCAACGTTTTATAATCATATTGAGAAAAATAAGCAAATAAAATCGGACAAACAACCGTATATTTGTACTCGAATTTTCTTTGCACACAAATTCAGTTATTATAAATACAATGAAAAAGCATTTTGTACTATTATTTTTAAGTATGCTCTTTATGCAAGTAAAAGCAGTATCAGACAACTCTAAATTTATCCGTATCTCCACAGACGAAACGGATTTATTACTCCGAACAGGTTCCAACGAACGCCTCTATCAGGTTTATTTAGGCCCAAAACTATTGCAAAAATCAGATTTGGCCAATCTTCCGGCCTTTAACATTGACGGTAAAGAAGCCTACCAGACATCTGGAGCCGAAGATTATTTCGAGTCGGCTTTGGCTATCACACACGCAGACGGAAATATGACAACCATCTTGAAGTACGTATCTTCCGAAGTAAAAAAACAGGATGAGAATGTTTCCGAAACGATTATCACTTTAAAAGATGAAGTGTATCCGATTACCGTAAAACTTCATTATGTCACATACGGAAAGGAAAATATTATTAAGTCATGGAGCGAAATTTCACATAGCGAGCGCAAGCCGATTATTCTGAACCGATACGCTTCTTCCATGCTTTATTTCGAAAATCCGGCTTATTTCCTGACTGAATTTAGCGGGGACTGGGCAAAAGAGGTTAATATGAGTACACAGGAACTGAAGTTTGGGAAAAAAATTCTTGAAACCAAATTAGGTTCACGTGCCGGTATGCATACCAGTCCATTTTTCGAATTGGGATTGGGACAACCGGCATCCGAACACCAAGGAGATGTTGTATTGGGTACTATCGGTTGGACGGGTAATTTCCGTTTTACTTTTGAAGTGGACAATGTCGGTAATCTGCGCGTTAGTTCCGGTATCAACCCTTACGCATCAAGCTATGAACTAAAACCGGGTGAAATCTTCACAACACCTGAATTTATCTTTACTTTCAGCCAGGAAGGAACAGGTAAAGCAAGCCGCAATTTCCACTCATGGGCACGTAATTACCAGTTGAAAGATGGAAAAGGAGACCGCCTGACTTTATTGAATAATTGGGAGAATACCTCTTTCAACTTTAATGAGGAAATTCTTAGCGACTTAATGAAAGAAGCCAAACATTTGGGCGTTGATATGTTCTTACTCGATGATGGGTGGTTCGGCAATAAATATCCGCGCAACGACGACCATGCCGGTCTGGGAGATTGGGAGGCCATGCACAAGAAATTACCTCATGGTATTCCTTTTCTTGTAAATGCAGCCAAAGAGGCCGGTGTAAAGTTTGGTATCTGGATTGAACCGGAAATGGTGAATCCGAAAAGCGAACTATTTGAAAAACATCCGGATTGGGTTATCCATCAGCCTAATCGAGAAACTTATTATTTCCGTAACCAGCTAGTTCTCGATCTCAGTAATCCGAAAGTCCAGGATTTTGTATTCGACGTCGTCGACAAAATCATGAAAGAAAACCCGGAAGTCGCTTTTTTTAAATGGGATTGCAACAGCCCGATTACCAATATATATTCTCCTTATTTGAAAGAGAAACAAAACCAGCTCTATATCAATCATGTGCGTGGTATATATAATGTATTTAACCGTGTAAAAGAAAAATATCCAAACATTCCCATGATGCTTTGTTCCGGTGGCGGTGCCCGCTGTGATTATGAAGCATTGAAATACTTTACGGAATTTTGGCCAAGCGATAACACCGATCCGATTGAACGGTTATATATCCAGTGGGGCTTTTCTCAGTTTTTCCCGTCAAAAGCAATGTGCGCCCACGTGACAAGTTGGAACAGAAATACGAGTATTAAATTCCGTACTGATGTAGCAATGATGTGCAAATTAGGTTTCGATATCGGTTTAAAAGACTTAAATGCTGACGAACTTGCTTATTGCCAAAATGCTGTAGCTAACTTTAAACGTTTAAAAGGGACAATCCTCGATGGTGACCAATATCGCCTGGTATCTCCCTATGAAACCAACCACACTGCAATCATGTATGTCGGTCAAGGGCAGGATAAAGCGGTACTCTATACATTTGATATCAACCCTCGTTATCAGGAAAAACTCTTCCCTGTAAAATTACAAGGACTTGATCCTCAAAAAAAGTATAAAGTAGAAGAAATCAATTTGATGACTGGGAGAAAATCAAACTTAAAAGAAAACGGTCGTACTCTATCGGGCGATTATCTAATGAAAGTCGGCTTGCATCCTTTTACCAGTAATAGAACAAATAGCCGCATAATTGAAATCACTGCTGAATAAAAGTATAAAAAAGGATTATTTCTTTTTTTATCAATAATAGGCTACAATATAAAATAGAGGTAGTAAGAATTATATTACAAATTCATTACTACCTCTATTTTATATTCTAGCCTGATGATTATTTATGCATTCCCGCTAATATTTGCTTTTCTTGCCAACTCGAACAATTCCGGATGGATATGGCAATAACCAGCGGGGTTCTTATCCAAATAATCCTGGTGATATTCCTCGGCCGGATAAAAATTCTTCAAAGGCTTAACCTCCACAACAATTGGCTCCTGATAATTTTTTGCCAGCGCAGCCAAAGCTGCTTGAATCAAAGGCAGGTCGGAAACGTCCGTATAATAAATGCCGGTACGATATTGCGACCCCTGATCACCTCCCTGACGATTAAGACTGGTTGGGTCAATTGTTTTAAAGTATAAATCCAATAATAAACTTAAATCCACTTGTTGCGGATTATAGTTCACTTTAACGGTTTCGGCAAAACCTGTTTTATCGGTACACACTTGCTGGTAGGTCGGATTTTCAATATTACCATTAGCATATCCGACTTGTGTGTATGTTACCCCTCGTACCTGCTTCAGAAAATGCTCGGTACCCCAGAAACAACCTCCTGCCAGATATATGTCATGTTGATTTTCTGTTGTCATATTCTATTGTTTATATGGATGTAAATTTCTATTTATTCAACCCAAAGGTAAACTTTTCTAAGCATTTTGGCAAAAGTCTTTTATTTCTTTTAGCTTTGCAAGAAGAAAAGATGAATCAATAAACAGGTAATATGGAAAAAATTAAGACAGGCCTTGCGGCATTCGGTATGTCGGGACAAATATTTCATGCTCCGTTTATCAGTACAAACCCGAATTTCGAGCTAACCGCTATAACGGAACGAACTAAGGAGCTGTCAAAGGAACGTTATCCTTCAGCACGTATTGTACGCAGTTTTGATGAACTACTCGCAATTGATGAATTGGAACTGATTGTAGTCAATACACCAGACAGTACGCATTATGATTATACCCGTCGTGCTCTAGAAGCCGGAAAGCACGTAATTGTTGAAAAACCTTTTACTACAACAGCCAAAGAAGGAGAGGAATTAGTCGCCCTTGCCAAATCCAAAGGACTGGCTTTAAGTGTTTACCAGAATAGACGGTGGGATTCAGATTTTCTCACCGTAAAAAAAATCATAGAAAAAAGATACTTAGGACGTTTGGTTGAATTTGAATCAACATTTCCTCGATATCGGAATTTCATCAAACCAGGCACATGGAAAGAAACCGGCGAATTGGGTGGCGGACTAACTTACAACTTGGGAGCTCATGTAATAGACCAAGCAGTTCAGCTATTTGGTATACCGGAAGCTATTTTTGCGGATATTGCAACATTACGAACAAATGGGATGGTGGATGATTATTTTATCATCCATCTTTTACGCCCATCCAAAATACCGGAAATAAAAATAACACTGAAATCTAGTTATTTGATGTGTGAACCGGAACCCCGTTTTGTGCTCCACGGCACAGAAGGTTCGTTTGTCAAATACGGTCTGGACCGTCAGGAAGCAGATTTGAATGCCGGACTGATGCCCAATACACCCAATTGGGGAGAAGAAGACAAAAGTATTTGGGGAATATTACACACAGAAAAAGAAGGAAAGATAGTTCGGGAGAAATTTCCGAGTTGCCCTGGAAACTATGCTGGTTTTTACGATAATATCCAACGGCATATCCGCTATGGAGAACCACTTACTACAGACGCTACAAGTGTATTGCCGACAATCCGGCTGATAGAAGCAGCCTGGGAAAGTAGCCGGACTAAAAAAATCATCACATTAAATATCTGTGATTGAAACAGTAGTATTGACTTTTAAACACATTCTTTTTTATAAGCAAAAGTATATACACAAAAAAAGAGCTATCCTAAAAGTAGAATAGCTCTTTTTTAATAATAATCTTGAAATTAAATCTTCTTCAGCACTTCAGTCAACTGCTCTGGCGTTACATTAGCAGCAATAATAACGCCTTTGTCGTTAATCAGGAAATTCCGAAACCCTTTTTGCAGGTTGTATTTCCCATACAACTTTGACTTTTTACCAAGTTCTTCATGAAATTGCATTGTACCTTCCAGTTTATCAGCCTTTACCGTCTCAGCAAAAATTGACTCTTTCTCATCCATTGAGATTGAATACATGGCAATTTTTTCAGAACCTAACTTGTTAACCTTATTCCATAATTGAACGTTACGGACTCGCGATTCAGCATCGTAAGCTGCCCAGAAATTAAGCAAAGTGTAACGTCCGGAATGATTTTGGAAACTTAAATCATTTTTGTTTCCTAAAGACTCTATTCTCGGAGCAAGATCACCTGGGTTTGCACCTTCTGTAGGTCTTGCGTTTTTAGTCCCGGCCGAAATTGCAAGCAATGCAGCCGCAACAAAGAGAACATAAGCTCTTACTTTCATATCATCATTTTTATGTTAAACTTAATCGGAATATTGCCTCAAAAGTTGACCGGCTTTGACAAAAGCCTTTACAACATCATCCACCATACTCCGACTCCTGATTTTCAGGAAGCAAACAAGAGCTTTTTCTTCGCTAAGAAATCACATTCTTGTTTTTAACGGCTACAAAGATAAGGGCAAAGTTTCTTTTTTACCAAACGATATAACATCTTTCGAACAAAATACAAGTTTTTTTATATGTTTTACCGCATATATTTAACAAAACAAACATGTTTGATAACATATACAACATAAGAAAGTACGAATGTAATAGCCACTTTCGTGTCACACATCACTTCTGTTAATTGTTAAACCCAATGAACAGAATATGACTTTCTCATATCGTCGATAGAAGTTTATTTGAACAAAAGCAAATAAAAAACAACCGATAAATATCTTCATTTTGCTTTTATGAAAATATTTACCGGTTACTCTTTAATTACTTATAAGTTTTTTTCTCCGGTGCTGGTATTGGCATCCCCTCTTTAATGTATTCATCATACACAATAGTCGGATGATCTTGGGGAGAAGCGATATTATATTCTTCTTTAAAGTTTCCGCGTCTAAAATTTTTCAATTTCAGATTTTCCGAACCATAAGTACGTAGTGTTTCTCGTTTATTTCCAGTAAGTGAACTTTCCGTAACTTCCGAGTCCAAAATATTCATCTTAGGTGTAAAGGTTGGCAATAAATTTTGTTCCAACAAACCACGATATGCACCAATGTATTCACACCAAACCGAATTACCTCGCATAAAAATACGATAAGTATAATTTGACCACGCAGTCCGGATATGAATTTCATGTTTCCAGATTTCAATACAAGCCGTAGAATCGTAGGTTTGATCTTTGATTGTCACACGTTCCAAGCTACCTGTTTTCTCTACGACTTTTGTTTGCCATTTGTCTGAATGCATTATTTCATCAATAATCTCAGGCAATTTTTCCTTAATTTCAAACTGAATCTTCATCTTCATGTGCCTGCCAGTCAGGACTTATTAAGGTTGCCAGGTTCTGTTTATAATATATTACCTCTAAATAAATAACATTTTAAGTACAACTTTTGTTTTACAAACAATCGGAATTTGTACATAACTTATGTACCTTTGCCCACAAATATAATGAAAATGGGACAAAAAGACGAAATTATACTTATAAATATAAATGGTACAGATCGTCCGGGAGTTACAGCAGCTCTAACTGAGATACTTGCTAAAAATAATGCAGTGATTTTAGATATAGGACAAGCAGATATCCATAACAACTTATCTCTTGGCATCCTGTTCCAAAGTAGTGAAGGTAATTCCGGAGAAATTCTGAAAGAATTACTCTTTAAAAGTTACGAGCTGGATGTGAATATACGTTTTAACCCGATTACGGAAGAAGCATATAGCCAATGGGTTTCCATGCAAGGGAAAAACAGGTATATCATCACTATATTAGGCAGAAAGCTTACAGCCAAACAAATAGCAGGCGTTACGAGTATCGTTGCTGAGCAAGATATGAATATCGATGACATCAAGCGTCTCACCGGCCGTATCCCTTTAGATGAAAACGCACGTACTCCCAAAGCCAGTGTAGAATTCTCAGTAAGAGGGACTCCTAAAGATAAAGAACAAATGAAAGCAGACTTCATGAAGCTTTCCGCAGAACAAGAAATCGACATTTCTTTCCAGGAAGAAAGTATGTTCCGCAGAATGCGTCGCCTGATTTGTTTCGATATGGATTCCACGTTGATTGAAACAGAAGTTATTGATGAATTAGCTATTCGTGCCGGTGTCGGCAACCAAGTCAAAGCAATAACGGAAGCCGCTATGCGGGGTGAAATTGATTTTTGCGAAAGTTTTCGTCAACGTTGCGCATTACTGAAAGGCCTGGATGTTTCTGTTATGCAGGAAATTGCTGAAAATCTACCAATTACGGAAGGAGTTGACCGTTTGATGCGCATTTTGAAGAAAGTAGGTTTTAAAATAGCGATTCTTTCCGGTGGTTTTACCTACTTCGGTAATTACCTGAAGCAAAAATACAATATAGACTATGTATATGCTAACGAGTTGGAAATTGAAAACGGAAAATTAACAGGACGCTATATAGGTGATATTGTAGATGGAAAACGAAAAGCAGAATTACTCCGTCTGATAGCACAGGTTGAAAATGTAGATATCCGTCAGACTGTTGCCGTTGGTGACGGAGCCAACGACTTGCCCATGATTAGCATAGCAGGTCTGGGAATTGCTTTCCATGCAAAACCAAAGGTCAAAGCAACAGCCAAACAATCAATCTCTACTATCGGACTAGATGGCATTTTATATTTTTTAGGCTATAAAGATTCATATTTGGATGAGAAAATGTAACCAATAATATAATAAAAATGATTAGACATATTGTTATGTTCAAACTAAAAGAGTTTGAAACTTCGGCTGATAAACAAGCCAAAATGCAAGAAATCAAAGAAAAACTGGAAGCTTTGATTAATAAAATAGATGTGTTGCATATGATACGGGTCGATTTCAATGTTAATCCGGCAGAAACGTGGGACATCATTTTAACAACAGAACTAAACACATTGGAGGATGTAAATACATACGCCAACCATCCGGAACATGTAGCTGTATCCAAAGGTATCATCGGTCCGGTAAAGGCTGATAGAGCATGTGTTGACTATGAATGTTAAAAACGAATAGAATATCATGAAAGACTTTGAGGTGGAAGAGCGCGCGAAACGGGCTGTTCAAAATTTCAAATCAGGCTATAACTGTGCTCAATCAGTATTTCTGGCATATTCAGACGTTTTTGAATTAGATATGGAAACGGCAAAAAAAATGTCGGTTTCTTTCGGTGGTGGTGTTGGCCGGATGCGTGAAGTCTGTGGAACAGTCTGTGCAATGGCTATGTTAGCTGGTTTCAAATATCCGGTATCGGATATAACAGACCAAGAAGCTCGTAGTAAAAATTACGAAATGGTACAAAAAATGGGTGGACTTTTTAAAGAAAAGCACGAAACTATTATTTGTCGGAAACTTTTAGGTTCAATCATTTCAGATAACACTCCTACTCCGGAAATTCGCACAAAAGAATATTATGCCAAGCGTCCTTGCTGCAAATTCGTGGAAGATGCCGCATGTATTGCCGGTAAAATGCTTAAAGGAGAGCTCGATTAATAATCAGGCCATCAGCCTGATTTGTGAAACATAGCCCAATGTTCTTATATCATTAAATAAATTCATATAAGAAGATTGGGCTTTTACATTTACTTTATATGTTATAACAGAACGATTCTCTTCATACAAAGTTTCAAATGAAACGCTAACAATAAAAACATTTTTATCTTCCAGTATTTTACGTATAGCTTTCAAATCCGGTGTAGCAGTCGAACATGTGATTGTCAATATTTTATTCACTCCATTCAAAAACATCCTCTTCTCAAGCCTTTCCAGACTGACCAAAACTATCAAAGTCAGCATAGTCGCCAACATAGCCGGTACATACATGCCAGCTCCGACAGCCAGCCCTATTACAGCAATTACCCATATACAGGCGGCGGTTGTCAAACCATGGATGCTCCCATGACTCTGCATAATTGCTCCTGCACCCAAAAAACCAATCCCCGTCAAGACCTGTGCTGCAATACGTCCCGGATCTCCGTTCAAAAAATTGGGGTAACATTGTGGAATCCAAATAGATATTAACATGGCAGCTGTCGACCCCATACAGATAAGAGTGAAAGTTCTCATCCCTGCCTCACGTCTTCTAAATTGCCGTTCTATGCCTATTATTGCCCCCAAAAAGAAGCTTATAGCCAGCTTTACGGCAGCGGTATACGGGGTAATAACCGTATTCTGTAATATGTCATTTATTTGCTCCAACATAAACGTTCTTTCTTTATAACTGAATACGCAAATATATATATTTTTAACCGACTTCATAAATATGAATCATAACAAAGATAAAATATTTGTCAGCAATATCAATCATATATCTGATAAGATTCGTATCTTTGATTGTAATATATAATAATTTAAAAATCAACTGAAATTGAAAATCATAACGTATAATGTAAACGGATTAAGAGCTGCCGTAGGAAAAGGGCTTCCCGAATGGCTTGCCACAGTTCAGCCGGATGTCCTATGTTTGCAGGAAACAAAACTGCAACCGGAGCAGTTTCCGGCAGATGTTTTTGAAGAACTGGGATACAAAGCTTATCTTTTCAGTGCTCAAAAAAAAGGATATAGCGGAGTTGCTATTCTCACTAAAAAAATTCCAGATCACATTGAATATGGAATGGGAATGGAAATATATGATAATGAAGGGCGTTTTATCAGAGCTGATTATGGCGATATTTCAATCGTAAGTGTTTATCATCCCTCTGGAACCAGCGGTGAAGAAAGGCAAGGTTTTAAAATGAAATGGTTGGAAGATTTTCAGAATTATGTAATTGAATTACAAAAATCCCGTCCAAATTTAATCTTATGCGGAGACTATAATATTTGTCATGAAGCAATAGATATCCATGATCCTATAAGAAATGCTACAAACAGTGGCTTTTTGCCAGAAGAGCGTGAATGGATGACACGGTTTTTATCGGCTGGATTTATAGATTCATTCCGATTATTATATCCGGATAAACAAGAATATACATGGTGGAGCTATCGCTTTAATTCAAGAGCAAAAAATAAAGGATGGCGTATTGATTATTGTATGACATCATTGTCAATAAAACCATTTTTAAAAGACGCATATATTTTGAACGAAGCGGTACATTCTGATCATTGTCCTGCGGTAATTGAAATTGAAAGATAATATTATAAAATAAAAAGCTGGTATTACCAAAAAAATAATACCAGCTTTTTATTTTTAATTTATCATATTTCAAACATCAAGTGCCCCTATTAATTCTTTTACAGACTTGAATCCATGACGTTCGCAATAGTCATTTATACCTTCTATAACTTTTATGCTAACAGTAGGATCTACAAAATTATAGGTTCCAATTTGAATAGCAGTGGCACCGGCCAACATAAATTCTACCACATCTTTCCAATTAGAAATACCACCTAAACCTATTATAGGAATCTTGACAGCTTTATACGTTTGCCATACCATCCGAAGAGCAACTGGTTTAACACAAGGCCCGGAAAGTCCTCCTGTTATTGTAGATAATACTGGTTTTCTTTTTTCTGCATCAATGGCCATTCCCAACATTGTATTGATTAGCGAAACAGAATCCGCTCCCTCCGCTTCAACCGCCCTGGCAATCTCTGTTATATCAGTTACATTTGGTGAAAGTTTTACAATAAGGGTCTTGGGATAAACCCTGCGAACAGCCTTAACAACCTCCGAAGCTCCACAAGTTGTCACCCCAAAAGCCATCCCCCCTTGTTTAACATTAGGGCATGAAATATTTAATTCTATAGCCGGAATTTTATCCAGTTCGGCAATCTTTTCTGCACATTCAACGTACGTTTCGACGGAGGAGCCGCTGACATTTACAATCATATTTGTATCTATATCCTTTATTTCCGGATATATATGGTCAACAAAGTATTGAGCTCCTTTATTTTGAAGACCTACAGCATTCAACATCCCAGAGGGAGTTTCTGCCATACGAGGGTATAAATTACCTTCACGCGCTTGAATTGTCGTACCTTTTACAAAAATCCCCCCTAAGCGAGCAATATCCATAAAATCTGAATACTCGATTCCATATCCGAAAGTACCCGATGCTGTCATTACCGGGTTCTTTAATTGCAAATTACCTATATTTACGTTCAATTCAGCCATGATAACTTTTTTATATTAAAAACCGGTCCTTCGGTACATACACATACATGATGTTCATCTTTAGTCTTTTCCACACAACAAAGACAAGCGCCTATACCACAAGCCATTGTGTTTTCCAGAGATACTTCACACGAAATAGATGTTGAATCTGCATACTTTGCTACAGCAACCATCATCGGCTTAGGTCCACAAGTGTAAATTTGATCAAAATGGATATTTTTTAGAATAGAATGATTAGTTACGTAACCTTTTTCACCTAAAGAACCGTCTTCTGTTGTAACATAGACCTTTCCAAACTGTTCAAACTGTTCCAATTGTAACACATCATCCTTTGAACGAGCACCCAATAGAAAAGTCGGTGTATAACCGGCATTTTTCAATATTGCACCCAAATATAACATGGGTGCTGTTCCGACACCGCCACCAATCAACAATAATTCTTGATTTTTATCAGCCGGAATAGTAAAGCCATTCCCCAACGGTAATAAAATATTTACAATATCACCCGGTTTATATGCAGCCATCCGGCGAGTACCATCGCCAACTAATTGAATCAGTAGCCACAACTCATTAGAGTTCCTGTCTACATAATTAATAGAAATAGGACGACGGAGAAATGTTGTAGGGGAGTTATCCACTCGAATTTGCACAAACTGTCCCGGAAGCATTTCCGGTAAAGCTTGCTCGGATGTTAACTTTAGTAAGCAATAATTTTTATGAAGGCGGCTATTTTCCGTAACCTTCATATCTAGCATGTACTTCTTCATATATAATATGATTACTCAAATTCTATACAAAGATACATAATAAGACGTATGTAAGCTATTCTTTCTTGCCCTTTTCAGGTGTAAAAGTTTCAAATGTATTATCAGAATAGAAAATCATTATTTTAGTGACATTCTTAGACAACCTTTCTGGATATGTAATTTGCTCTATAACAGGATGTTCATGACTATTAGACGGTATCTCAACCCTCATTTCCTTGCGATATTCAGGAACAACTTGTACATCCGGTGGATTTATCGAAGTATTTGTAAACAAATCAGGCTGAGTAGAGGAATGTTTACGTTCCATTTCACCTTTACCGAATAAAAGCCAATCAGAATCTATATATGTATACCGTTCCAGGATTTTAATAAGAACATCCAGACTCGGATTGTTCCTCCCGGATATTATATGTGACATTGCCGAACGTTGTATACCTATAGATTCCGCAAATTTAGAAGGAGTTAAGCCTTCTCGATCCATAATTTTTAAAATGCGCTCTTTCATTGCATCTATACCTCAGTTTGTTTACAAAAATACTGACATTCTGTCGGTTTACAAATAAATTTGTAACCAGCAAACGAATACACAAAAAT
Source organism: Parabacteroides sp. AM08-6 (assembly GCF_003473295.1). Taxonomy (GTDB): domain Bacteria; phylum Bacteroidota; class Bacteroidia; order Bacteroidales; family Tannerellaceae; genus Parabacteroides. The sequence goes on along the minus strand of NZ_QRMP01000001.1, from coordinate 193,559 downwards.
AAACAATACTTTCCAAATGTGCAATTTATTTTTATAAATAGTTACATATACAAATGTGGCTGTTCGATACACATCCGTAACATTCACTTTTGTAACTAGTGGAATAACGCTTAAAAACAGGTTCATGAGATACTTCACTAATTTAACTTATATGATTGTTTATTAGTATATTAATAATATAATATAGTGGTCAAATCTTTCGTTTTTATTAGATTGTATACAAAAGCAACCATTATTATTAATGTAAATAGTTAACATTTTACTCTAATTTGCTGAATAATGATTAATTATATGCCAGACATCAGAAGAAGGATTACATACTCTCTTTTGCACGTTCACTTTAGTATTGTAAATTGTTATCATTGTAAACAAAGCATATTAAGACACATTTGTAACTTAATAAACATAAATAATGAAACAATTTTAATCGTTTACATATGTAATATCTCCTATTATGTATACAATAGTATCTTAACAGGAAAAACCTGCACGTTGAAACCTGACAATATGTCTATTTATTTTTATTGAATTTTTTAGAACAGTATATTTTTGTATCAAATCAGGACTAACTGCTCTATTTTTGTAATATTTGTGGACAGGAATACAAAAAAAGAAAAGTATTCAATTCTCAGATGGGTAAAAAAGCGCTTAACAAGCTGATTGACAAAAAGAAAAGACCTTTTTTCAGACATCGGACATTTGATCATTCTAGAAAAAAGTATCTTTATTTTTCCAATTAGTGAAAATCCGGCATATTTTTAATGCAAAATTTTATAAAGCAGTTCCTTTAGGAGTTCTGCATCCGAAACAGATGTATTATCTACTCCTTTCGAACGAGCATCGGTCATTCGAATATCACTAATCAAATTAAAAACTTTCATTGCCGAGTAATTTCTCATTCCGGTCAAATAATCTTTAACTTGAAAAGCACCTCTCAATCCTAACGCAGACATCAGTCCTGTTTCAGACCGATCCTTTGTATAATAACATATCAGAAGATTTGAAAAATAATTAAATAATACAGGAAGGGTCATCTGTATGGGATTACTTTTTGGATTCTTCTCAAAGTATTGTATAATACGGTTAGCCTTCAATACATCCTTGCTTGCAAGTGCTTTTATCAACTCAAAGTTATTGTATTCCTTACTAATTCCGATATTTTGTTCTATCAGTTCCGGAGTGACGCGTTTTGGGGCGTTTTCAGGCAAGATTAAAGTCAACTTATCCAATTCCTTATTCAGGCGGCTTAAATCGTTTCCCAGGAAATCTGAGAGCATCTGAGCGGCTTTATTATCTATGGAAATGGAACGTTGTTGCATAAATGAAGAAATAAACCCCGGCATTTTATAATCCGGTATTTTTTTTGATTCAAATAGAATACCGTTTTTTTCAGTAGCAGCAGCTAATGTTTTCCGTCGGTCTAAATTTTTATATTTATAATTTATGACCAGGACTGTCGAGATTAACGGTTTTTTCACATAAGCCGATAAAACTTCTATATCACGAATCATTTGAGCTTCTTTCACGACAACCAGTTGATATTTGGACATCATCGGAAATCTTCTGGCAGCATTAATTATTGAGGCAGCATCAGTATCCGCTCCATACATGATAATTTGATTAAAATCGCGTTCCGATTCTTCCAAAACATTTTCAATCAACAGTTCCGTTATCCGGTCCATAAAAAACGGCTCGTCACCCATCAAAATATAAACCGGAGCAAAATCTTTTGCGACTATATTCCGGCAAATTTCCTCAAATGTATATTCTTTTTTAGCCATACTTCGCGATTTAATTACCAGCTGAAACGAATATGTCGAATCGTCTTCTTTCCATCAATAATCTGACGCAAAGCTTCAACACCCAACATGACATGTTCTCCTGCAAAATTTTTTGTTACAGCACGATCGCTTGCCTCTGTTTTTATTCCATCTTCTTCCATTGGTTTATCAGAAATCATCAGCAAAGCACCAGTCGGTATTTTATTAGCAAAACCCGCCGTAAACAATGTTGCTGTCTCCATATCAATACCGGTAGCATGAGTACGCCGGAGATAATCTTTAAATTCATTATCATATTCCCAGACACGTCGATTCGTCGTATATATCGTCCCGGTCCAATAGTCCTTTCCACAATCACGAATAGCAGACGAAATTGCACGCATCATTGAAAAAGCAGGAAGAGACGGTACTTCAGGCGGTAAATATTCATTCGATGTACCTTCACCCCGAATGGCCGCTATCGGCATCACATAATCACCCAGATTATTTGCCTTTTTCAATCCACCACATTTTCCAAGAAATAAGACCGAAATAGGTTTAATTGCTGATAATAAATCCATGATTGTAGCAGCATTTGCACTTCCCATACCAAAATTGATAATTGTAATTCCTTGTGCCGACGCGTTAGGCATCGTATTTTTCAGTCCAAGTACAGGGACATTAAAATGCTCCGCAAACAATTCCACATACTTAGTAAAATTTGTCAGCAGTATATATTTATCAAAGTCTTCCAGCTTTCGCTCCGTATAGCGAGGTAGCCAGTTCTCGACTATTTCTTGCTTTGTTTTCATAAATTATTATCTTTGATGTCTATTTTTGCAAAATAAAACAACAAATATACTAAATGCAACCATTAAATTTACCAGGTTTTGCTCCTAAAGTGATTGAGAAAAATGGAAAACGTACGATATTCGACCCTGTACGCCGGAAATACGTGGCATTGACTCCTGAAGAATGGGTTCGTCAACATTTTGTAAATTATTTGATGACCCAAAAAAATTATCCAAAAGCACTCTTAGCCAATGAAGTTTTGATAAACCTGAACGGTACTGCCAAACGTTGTGATACGGTTGCATATAACTGCTTTTTAGCTCCTTTGATGATTGTAGAGTATAAAGCCCCCGACATTCACATTACAAACGCCGTATTCGACCAAATTGCACGTTATAACATGGTTCTGCACGTCAATTACCTTACCGTTAGCAACGGTATTACTCATTTTTGCTGCAAAATGGATTACGAAAACCAAACCTATACCTTTTTAAAAGAAATACCTGATTATAATATGCTGGAAGAAAAATCGAAGTAAAATTTGCACAATAAAACCAAACAACTCACTGATGTAAGCCGTAACAACAATTACCCCGAAGTCCTTCTCCCCTTATCTTTCAGCAAGTTAACCGACAGATAAGGGTTCTTCAGCCCAACCGGTCAGGGACGACCCGAACAAAAAATTCCGGGAACAGCAAGCGTTGAAAATTTGATTGTAAATACGAAAAGGACAAAACATTCACACCTTTAGCAACTGCTCCACATAGTTTCCCCGCAAAAACTTTCCGTGAAGCAACTTCCGATAGATTAGAAAAATGAAAAAAGCAAACCTGCATCAGCATGATTGCTAACCTTATCCAAAGTTGGAATGTTGTATATTGAGTAGATTTAAAATCTTGCATATCCGTATGTTAAAAAGAATACGGCAACAAACATAACACTTTTTTTCTAATAAACAAATACTTTTTAGTAAAAATCAATAAACAAATGCAGTATTATTCTTATATACAAAAACAGAATCCACAACCTGCATATTAACAGGCTTATTTACGTACACGGAATTACTATCCTTAATTACAGGCTGCTCAGTCTCCTTCTTCTCATCAAAAAACAGAGAATAAGTTAGTATAACTGCGAAAAAAGATAATATCAACGCTTTCATTTTCTTGCTTTTTAAATATCTTATATTAACTAAGATGTTATTAAAACGGAAAACGCTGCACGTTATTACAAAATAAATGCATTTTGTTTGAAATTCTTTTTCATTCGCTTCTATTTCATCTACTTCGACGACATAACACGCTCATACACAATATATTTTCAAAAACAAAAAAAAGACAGAAAGAAAATAAATTTTCTTTCTGTCTTTTTCAAATATTCAGTTTTCGGTATTTTTTAAGCACCAAAATCGTCAAAATGCAACATTTCACGTGGTACACCCAGATTGTCAAGCATCACTTCTACCGCTTTCGACATCGGGCCCGGACCACACATGTAATATTCTATATCTTCCGGAGCTTCATGATCCTTCAGATAGGTATCGTAAATTACTTGGTGAACGAAACCTGCCGTATATTTAACACCTGCTGCATCTGCGACAGGATCAGGACGGTCAAGAGCCAAATGGAAAGTGAAATTCGGGAATTCCTTTTCTATTTCCAGGAAATCTTCCAGATAGAATACTTCATTCAGGGCACGTGCACCATAGAAATAAGACATTTTACGGTCGGTAGTCTTTAAAGTCTTCGTCATGTGCATAATCTGAGCACGCAACGGAGCCATACCGGCACCACCACCAACCCACATCATTTCTCTCTTAGAGTCGAAAATAGGATGGAAATCACCATAAGGACCGCTCATCGTGACCTTATCACCCGGTTTTAACGTAAAGATATAAGAAGAAGCGATACCCGGCATTACATCCTGGAAGCCGACTTCTGGTTTCGGCTTAAACGGTGGAGTGGCAATACGCACAGTCAACATAATACGGTCACCTTCAGCCGGATAATTAGCCATTGAATAAGCACGGATTGTCGGTTCGTCGTTCTTGCATTTCAGCGTGAACAGACCGAAGTTTTTCCAAGCCGGCAGATATTCATCACCAATCAGGCTCTTATCTATATCTTTGTCATAATCCATGGAGTATGCAGGAATTTTGATTTGGGCATAAGAACCCGGCAGGAAGTCCATGTGTTCACCCTTAGGCAATGCCACGATAAACTCTTTGATGAAAGTAGCCACGTTCTTATTGCTGATTACTTCGCATTCCCATTCCTTTACGCCGAATACTTCGTCCGGAACCTGGACGACCATATCTTCTTTCACTTTACATTGACATGCCAGACGCCAATGTTCTTTTATCTGTTTACGAGAGAAAAAGCCCTTTTCAGTCGGTAAAATTTCTCCTCCACCTTCAATTACCTGGGCGCGGCACTGGCCACATTTACCACCGCCGCCACAGGCAGATGACAAGAAAATACCACCACTCTGCAAAGCACCCAGCAGTGTTCCTCCTATCGGAGTTTCAATATCTTTTTCCCCATTGACCTCCAGTTTCACATTCCCGGATGGTACCAATTTTGCTTTAGCGAACAAAAGTGCAGCAACAAGAATCAGTGTTATCACCAGGAAAACAACTGCACTGGCTGCGATTGTAAGCCCGCCCGACATTAATAAAATCATCTTTATCTATTATTTAATGCGTTAATACTTAAATCTTAAGACCTGAGAAGCACATGAATGCCATACCCATCAAACCTGTGATAATAAAAGTAATACCAAGGCCTTTCAAAGGTTTGGGAACATCCGAATATGCCAGTTTCTCACGAATAGCAGCCATCCCAACGATAGCCAGCAACCATCCGATACCAGAACCTAAGCCATATACAGTTGCAACTCCGACATTCGGGAATGCCTTCTGTTGCATAAATAAAGAACCACCCAGGATTGCACAGTTTACAGCGATTAGCGGCAAAAAGATACCCAAGGAAGCATACAGGGAAGGAGAAAATTTCTCGACAACCATTTCAACCAGCTGCACAAAAGAAGCAATCACGGCAATAAAGATGATGAATGCAAGGAAACTCAGATTTACATTTGCAAAATCCGGCCCTAACCAGCTCAATGCGCCTTCTTTCAATACATAGTTTTCAAGCATATAATTAATCGGCAATGTACAAACAAGTACGAATGTCACTGCCATACCTAATCCTAAAGCAGTCTTCACATTCTTGGAAACAGCCACAAACGAACACATACCCAAATAGTATGCGAAAATCATGTTGTCTACAAAAATCGAGCGGACGAATGTGCTTAATAATTGTTCCATTCTATTATTAATTTAATCGTTTAGCATTAATTTTCCTGAAGTTCTTTGTTTCTTGCGCGATGAACCCATATAATAACAGCAATAACAATCAATGCCATCGGAGGCAAAATCATTAAGCCGTTGTTTACATAACCGAAGTCATAGAGTGCCTGCGGAATAACCTGAAAGCCCAGTAATGTACCGGAACCCAGCAATTCGCGGAAGAAACCGACAATTATCAGAATCAATGCATATCCCAGACCGTTGCCAATTCCATCAAGAAATGATTCCCACGGTCCGTTACCTAAAGCAAACGCTTCCAAACGTCCCATCAGGATACAGTTGGTAATAATCAGCCCCACAAACACAGAAAGTTGTTTGTTTACATCATAAGCAAAAGCCTTCAGCACTTCACTAACAATCGTTACCAACGCAGCAACAACCACCAACTGTACGATAATACGGATACGGTTAGGAATTGTGTTACGGATTAATGAAATAATCACATTGGCAAAAGCCACAACAGCCGTCACCGAAATACCCATTACGATAGCCGGCTCCAGTTTCGATGTTACAGCCAACGCAGAGCAGATACCCAGCATCTGAACGACAACAGGGTTGTTTGCACTAAGCGGGCCTAACAGAACTTCTTTATTCTTATTCGATAATAATCCCATTTTCTACTTAATTTTGTGAGGTTAAAAATTTAACATAACCACTCAAACTGTCGAACAGCATCGCATCGACACCCTTACTTGTGATTGTACCACCGGAAATGCCGTCAACATAATCCTGACCCGCAACGCTTTTACCAGGTTTTACCACTGCTATAGATTTGAATGTACCATCCATAAACAGCTTCTTACCTTTAAATTCGCCACTGAAAGCAGGTTTTGCAATTTCCGCACCCAGTCCCGGAGTTTCACCCTGATGACTGAAATCTGCACCATAAACTGTATTTTTATCACTATCAACCGAAATATATCCCCACAACGGTCCCCATAGGCCGGCACCGTGCAAAGCCATGATATATTTTTTCTGACCGTCGATATTTGCAACAAAAACCGGATATTCATGTTCAGAAGCAGCTTTTACCACATCGGCGGCAAAAGCATCGCCTTCTACTTTTTCTCCGTTTTGATTAACCAGAAATGCTTCTTTAATCAATTCATTATACTTAGCTTCAGCCTCATTGGCGGAAACATTGACATTAATTGACCGCAAAATCTGTTGTCTCTTGTCGTTTTCCTCATTCTTCTGCTGGAAAGTTCTCAGCGATTGTGAGGTAAATGCCAACACAACGGCAACAAGTACAACCATTACAGAAGCGTAAACGACAGTATAGACATTGCTATCCCTATCCAATCCTTTTTTCTTGCCGTCGGCAGTCTCCTCTTTTACTTCTTCAAAATCCGAAGCGGGAGCCGCGCATATAGGACAAACATCCGGAGCCTTATTTCCTTCGTGGATATATCCACATACTTTACATTTATATTTTGCCATACTCCTTCTTACTTTATTTGATTACACGTTTCAATCTGCGGTTGATGTTAGCTTCCACTACATAATAGTCAATCAGCGGAGCAAATACATTCATCAGCAGGATAGCGAGCATCATGCCTTCGGGATAACCGGGGTTCAATGCACGAATGATAATAGCCATGGCACCTACCAAGAAACCATAAATATATTTACCTGTTTCCGTACGGGCAGAAGTAACAGGGTCGGTAGCCATAAACACAGCTCCGAATGCGAAACCACCCAGGAACAACTGATCCAACGGAGAAACACACATAGAAACAGTAGTACCAATCAGATTAAAAATAAGCGACATTACTGCACCACCCACAAAAACGGAAAACATCGTCTTCCAACTTGCAATACGTGTGAAAAGCAAGATAACCGCACCAATCAGGATAGCCAGAACAGACGTTTCACCGATAGAACCCGGTATCAGACCCACAAACATATCCCATGTGGAAATCGGTTTACCCAAGACATCCACTGCCTGAAAAGAATCAATCAATTCTTTTCCTGCAATCGCAATCTGTCCCAGCGGAGTAGCTCCGGAGAAACCGTCAACTACCTGTCCGCCACCGATACCGAACGTATCAGCTGTCCGAACGAAAACTTGGTCGCCGGACATCGCAGCCGGATAGGCAAAGAACAAAAATGCACGAGTCACCAATGCTACATTAAATATATTATAACCTGTACCACCAAATACTTCTTTCGCAAAAATAACAGCGAATGCGGTAGCCACGGCAATCATCCACAGTGGAGTATCCACAGGTACAATCATCGGTATCAGAATACCGGAAACCAGAAAACCTTCCTGAATTTCTTCCTTCTTCCACTGGGCAACCATAAACTCGATACCCAGACCCACCACATACGAAACAATGATTTTAGGCAATACAGCCAGAAAACCAAAAATAAAAGTCATGCAAAATCCCGGATCAGTTCCTACCGCCAGGTTGTGCTGATAACCGACATTATACATACCAAAAAGCAAAGCAGGCAACAAAGCAAGAATGACCACCGTCATCGTACGCTTTGAATCAATGCAATCATGAATATGCACGCCTGATTTTGAAGTTGTGTTCGGAACAAATAAGAATGTTTCGAAACCCTCAAAAACAGAACGGAACATCGCCAGCTTTCCGCCCTCCTCAAAGTTAGGCTTAATCTTGTCGAGGTAATTCCTTAACGCTTTCAATGTATTCTAAGTTTTTAATGTTATTAATTCATTTCCTTGTATAACAAATCCAGTCCGTTACGAACAATCTTCTGAACTTCTATTTTGGATGTGTCGACAAATTCGCAAAGAGCAAAATCTTCAGGTGCCACTTCGTAAATACCCAGATTTTCCATCTTATCGATATCGAATGCTATTATAGCTTTCAACAAATACTCCGGCATAATATCCATCGGGAACACACTCTCATATTCGTTGGACATAATCATGGCACGTTTACCACCTTTGATACGGGCATCGATTGTATATTCTTTATTCTTCCCCATCAACCAAGTCGGGAATGAATGACTTACGCTGTATTTTCCGAATCCGGGAGTCGCCCAACCGAAAAAATCGTACGTTTCGTCACCTTCCGGTATCACTGTTATCTGGTTATCATAAGCACCCAGATAATCGTCTTTCTTTACTTTCGTACCGGTCAACACATTACCGCTGATGATGCGGATATCTTCTTTACCTTCCAGAATTTTTCCGGCAACCAGACTGTTGATTGTACAACCGGAAATAGCCTTGATATATCCTCTCTCCGTTGTTTCGGAACCGGTCAGCACAACCAGGCGGCTGAAATCAGCTATTCCTTTATTGAACAAACGTCCGATAATAATCACATCTGCGGGATTTACTACCCAAACAACTTCTCCTTTATTTACAGGCTTAATGCGATTAATCTGTACTCCGACATTTCCTGCCGGATGCGGGCCTTCCACTTCCACAGTTTCAACTCCTTTCACATTTACAGAAGAACCTTTACGCACACCTACATAAACCTTACCGGCTGTAAGCTTTGCGAGTGCGTCCAATCCTGTCTGAAAATCAGCCTCCTGACCTTTCAGGATAAAATCGAAATCCGGTGCAAGCGGTGCCGAATAGAATGCGGAAACAAATATATCACGCGGTGAATCGGTTGGCGTAGCCACGATGTCATACGGACGTTGTTTGATAAAAGGCCATAAACCTGCATTCAGGATAGCGTCTTTTATCTCCTCTCCTTTCAGAGACGACACATTCTTCTTACCGAAATCTTCGTATTCGATTTGCGCATCCGGCTTCACAACAATGCTAAGCACTTTACGCTTCTCTCCTCGGTTTACGGCAGTTACTTCACCACTTACAGGCGAAACAAACTTGATTTCCGGGCGGTTCTTATCAATCATCAATGTAGAACCGGCTTTGACTTTTTCTCCTACTTTGACAACAACTTTAGGTACAATACCGTTATAATAATCGGGAACGATAGCGTAACTGTCGCTTTTCCCCCCGTTTAACAGTACGTCCGAAGCTTTGCCCTTCAGATTAATGTCTAAACCCTTTTTAATCTTAATCACATTTGCCATGATACAACTAAAATTGTTTATATGTAATTTTCCCGCAAAAGTAAGCATTTTTTTATGCTTTAAAGCAGGGATGAGTAAATAATTAGAGAAATAATTCCATAATTTTGCATCGACAAAGAAATAAATATGAAAAAGAGAATGTATTACTTACTGTTTTTGCTGCTTTTTGTCCTTTCTATCGGGATGAACGCACAGGTGAAGTATTTTACCAATGTCAATAGCAAACAAATTAAAACCCTTCAGGTGAAAGTGGCCGGTGAAATGATATCCGAACCTTACATCGCACTGGGCGGTGATGACAGGATTGAAATAAACTTCGACGGTTTAGGTAGCGGATACACCCGGTATGCCTATAATATCATACACTGTAACAGCGACTGGACACAGTCTCAACTTGCTCCTATCGAGTATATTAACGGTTTCCAGGGAATGACTATCGACGATTTTGCCAATTCCCTCGGAACGACCACCCAATATTCAAACTACAGTTTGTTGCTTCCCAATGAAGATATTCAATTTAAGATTTCGGGGAATTATGCCGTACAGGTCTATAAGGATGACAATCCAGACCAAATAATTTTCACGGCTTGTTTTTCCGTTGTAGAACCACTTGTCAATATCTCTGCATCCGTCAGCGGAAATACGGATATCGATACAAACCAAAGTCACCAGCAAGTCAGTTTCAGTATCAACACCCGCAATTTCCCAATCACTTACCCGCAGACAGACCTCAAAATATTCGTTTATCAGGATAATCGCCGCGACAATGCCGTCACAGGACTCCAACCGATGAGTATTCTGGAAAATCAAATTTCATACACAAACAACCGGAATTTGATTTTTCCCGCAGGAAACGAATATCGCAGGATGGAGTTCCTGAGCAACAAATACAACGGGATGCATGTTGAAAACATTTCATTCCATAACCCATTCTATAATGTGGAGTTGATGACCGATTATAAGCGCGCCGACCAGAATTATCAATACGACCAGGATCAGGACGGACGTTTCTTTATCCGTTGCAGTAATTGTAACGACCCGGATACGGAAGCTGATTATTACATTGTACATTTTACGCTTGCCTGCGACGAATTGCCCGGAGGAAATGTCTACCTGAACGGTGAACTGTTTAATAATGTATTGGACGATAATAGTAAAATGGCATACAACCCTGAAACAAATCAATACGAAAAAGCAGTGCTGTTAAAACAAGGAAGCTACAATTACCAATATCTTTTCGTTCCTACAGGTTCGACGGTCGGGGAAACCGGACCGATAGAGGGTAATTTCTACCAAACACAAAATGAATATAATATATATGTATACTATCGCCCGATGGGAACCCGTTACGACCGGTTAATCGGCGTGACTACTGTTAAAAACGCAATGCAGGTATTCTAAAAACAATACGGCAAGTTTGAAAATCACACACAAGGAAGTTTGAAATTGACTACGTACTATTTTGTTTTCGACGCCGTCATAAATGTTTTTGACGCCGTCGTGAATATTTTCGACGCCGTCGCGAATGTTTTTGACGGCGTCGAAAACAAAATAAGATGGCAACTATTTTCAAAAAGGATGGCAGCCAAATCCTATTCCCTCGTTATGAATTTAAATTTAACAGCCTTGCCTTCAATATAGGTGGCAGCTATATTCCGGTCGTCTCCCAGTATTTGCAAACCGAAAATCCGGTTCTCCAAATCCCATTTGCCTGTACGTTGCAAACAATCTTTACGTATTTGTTGTGAAGGAGTTACGGCATCTTCCACCACTATAAAATCAGCATAACAACCTTCTTTAAAGCTACCGATTTCATCTTCCAGCTTTAGTACTCTTGCCGAACCCAACGTACATTTATATAAAGACTCGAATGGCGACATCGGATAAGCATTCAATTGCTGAACCTTATAAGCCTCTCCCATTGTTCGTAACATCGAAAAGGAGGTTCCACCTGCAACGTCGGTCGCCAATGTCGTTTGCAGGCCCAAACGATTGGCTTCCCGCATATTGAACAACCCGCTTCCTAAAAACAAATTGGATGTCGGGCAATGCGCTATTGCCGCACCTGCCGAAGCCAACCTATGGGATTCAGCTTCCGACAAGTGAATGCAATGCCCGAAAACGGTCCGTTCCGTTACCAGACCGGCACGTTCGTACACTTCCAGATAATCGCTACAATCGGGATATAAGGAAAGTGTTTGGTCAATCTCACTTTTATTTTCGGAAAGATGTGTCTGAATATAAGTATCCGGATAGTCCCGGTGAAGACGTCCCGCTTCCGACAATTGTTTATCTGTGCATGAAATTGCAAAACGGGGTGTTATTACATACCGGTTGCGTCCTTTGTTATGCCAAGCCTCGATAAGCGTACGACTTTCAGTTCCACCCCGCTCCACCGTATCCGTCAATTGCTCCGGAGCATTCCTATCCATCAGCATTTTTCCCGTAAGCATACACATATTATACTGCGAGGCTGCTGTGAACAAGGCATTTACGGATTCAGGATGAACAGTCGCGTAAGCCATGCAGGTAGTCGTTCCATTCCTGAATAACTCGTTTACAAAAAAATCGGCAATATAATCGGCGTGTTCGGGAGAAGAGAACATGGTCTCGGCCGGAAACGTATATTCATGAAGCCAATCCAGCAATTGCCGGCCATACATCCCGATAATTTCAGACTGCGGGTAATGAATATGAGCGTCTATAAAACCCGGCATCAGCAATTTGCCGGAAAAATCGGTCACACTGGCATCGGAAAAACATTTCTTCATCTCCACGAATGAACCGGTAGCCAATATTTTTCCTTCCGACACAGCCAATACACCATCCGGGATATAACGATAAGCATGTATATCTTCCAGCGGAGAAGAAGTGAAATAAAAAATATCTCCGCGAAACAACTCCACCTTTCTATTTATCATCTTTATTCTTTATCGGTTCAACATGCAATGATATATGAGTAGCCTGTCCGAATTTAGCACGCAGTTTATTCTCTATTTCACGTGTCAATTCATGTGCCCGGTCAACTGTTGTCCGGCCGTCGACCCGGATATGCACTTCTATGGCAAAATCGTTACCAATACGGCGTGTATATAAATTATGCGGATTCTTTACTTCGGGAGTTTCGCATATAAGCGATAAAATCTCATCCTCCACTTCTTTAGGCAACGACTTTTCCAGCAAATCATTGATAGCCGGAAGTATAAGCTGGAAAGCCACTTTAACAATCAAAAGACTGACAATCACCGCCGCTATCGGATCCAGAACCCGCCAATTATCTCCCAACAAAATAGCACCTCCGATACCTATCGTAGTCCCTATCGACGAAAAAGCATCGGAACGGTGGTGCCAGGCATTTGCAATAACAGCCTGACTGTTATTCCGCCTACCGATACAGAGCGTATACCGGTACAGGATTTCCTTCACAATAATTGAAAAGATTGCAGCAATAAGAGCAATGTTTCCGGGAGCTTCCAGTTGCTCGCCTTTAAAATAAAAATCGATTATCTTATGAATGCCTTCCCAGAACAGCCCGATACCGACACAAAGTAAAGCTATCCCAATAATGGAAGTGGCCAGAGTTTCGTATTTGCCATGCCCGTAATCATGACTTTCATCTTTCGGTTTGGAAGAGATATTGATAAACAACAAGACAATCATATCCGTGACAAAATCGGAAAGAGAGTGCACGGCATCCGCAATCATAGCAGCACTATGTCCTAAAATACCGGCCAGAAACTTGAATACCAACAATAAAAAATTGGCAAAAGATCCGACTAACGTCACTGCCACAATATCTTTTTTCCTTTTATCCGTTTCCATTCTAATAATATAAAAGACATCAAAGATAACAAAAACAGCAAGTTCCGGCAACCTGCCGGACAAAAACGAAAGCCTTTTCACTCTGCCCGGTTATCATAAGATACGAATAAACTTTTTATGAAGCTTTTACTTTAAATCCCGTTTTCTATCAATTCTTCCACAAACGGCTTCGGACGGCAGTTGCGGTCGAAGAGCAACGGATAATCCACACGTCCACGCACAGGGAAATTATTCTTCCAGGAATTACCATCCGACACTCCCCAAGCCGTTACGCGAGTAATGACATCGGAATGCTTCAGGAAAAGGTTGAAAAACTCCTTCATACGGTTGTTCCACACCTGCGATACGGAATCAGGCAAGCCTTCGGGATAAGGGTTCAGGGAATTTTTGTAGGCTACGGTATTTGCGATATTAGCTCCGGTATAAACATCCGGCAAAGCACTCATATCCCACTCTGTAATCATCACTTTCACTCCGGCACGGCTAAAGGCAAGAATGCTGGCTTCAAAATCTTCTATCTTGGGATAGTTCAATCCCATATGCCCCTGCATCCCCACAGCATCGATGCGCAGACCATGTTCTTTCAGCATCTTTACAAGTTCGACAACTTTATCGCGTTTGGCTTTTCCGTCCATGCTAAAATCATTATAATAGAGTTCGGCATCAGGATCTGCTTCATGAGCATATTGGAAAGCGAGAAGCAAGTATTCCTCACCCAGAATTTCATAAAAAGGAGTTTTACGCCATGAACCGTCCGACTCGATGGCTTCGTTTACAACATCCCAGCCTTTGATGCGCCCTTTATAACGCCCAACAATGGTACTGATATGATTCTTCATACGTTCTTTCAAGACTTCGGGAGATACTTTTCCCCCTTTTTCGTCGACGCAAAACCAAGATGAGAGCTGTGAATGCCAGATAAGACAATGTCCGGTAACGACCATCCCGTTTTCTTCACCGAAGCGGAGTAACCGATCTGCATCCGTAAAGTTGAAACGCCCCTCTTCAGGGTGTATCACTTCCGATTTCATACAATTTTCGGCAACAATAGCGTTAAAATGGCGCTTGACTTGCAGCAAAGCACAACTATCACGTCCGGCCGTTTGCCCGACACTAAGAGCAGTTCCTATCAGGAATTTATCCCCAATCGCCCCTTTCAGGGAAGGTTCGACAGCAGCATGGGGATGTTTACCGCTACCGCAGGCAATCAACAGACTTGTTGCTGCGCATAAAAATGTTTGATAATGTCCTTTCATAATCATTCTATTATTTCATAATTGACTCTATAAAATAGCAGTGTATAAGTATAGTCTCCACTGATATCGCATCTGTATATTGCTACAAAGATGCACAAAAAAAAGCACATCTCCTCTTTATAGTACATTTTTGACAGAATATATCTAATTTATTCAAAATAAAAGATACATTTGCAGTCTAAATTCATGAATAAACACAATATAACAGGAAAAGCTATGGAATATTGGCAGAAAGATATTGAGACCCTCAATCGTGAAGGACTGAATAAACTACAGTTAGAACGATTGAAAAAAACAATTGAACTGGCGGGAAACTCCCCCTTTTACAGTAAAATATTCAAAGAAAACGGAATAACAACCAATAGCATTCAATCGCTGGACGATTTACAAAAAATACCTTTTACGACAAAAGACGACCTTCGTAACAACTATCCTTTCGGTATGGCAGCTATTCCCATCAAAGATTGCGTTCGTATCCATTCCTCAAGCGGCACAACAGGGAATCCGACCGTAGTGCTGCATTCCGCCCGTGATTTGGAACAATGGGCAAACCAAGTGGCACGTTGTATGTATATGGTTGGTATCCGCGATACAGACGTATTCCAGAATACATCCGGTTATGGAATGTTTACCGGAGGACTTGGTTTCCAATATGGAGCCGAGAAATTGGGCTGCTTGACTGTTCCTGCTGCTGCCGGTAACACGAAACGTCAGATTAAGTTTATCCAGGATTTCGGTACAACTTGCCTGCATATCATACCCAGCTACGCTACCCGCCTGGCAGAAGTGATGTATGAAATGGGAATTGACCCGCGCAGAGATACAAAACTACATACCTTCTGTATCGGAGCCGAACCTCATTCGGAAGAACAACGCCAGCGCATCGAACAATTAATGGGAATAAAAGCTTACAACTGTTTCGGCATGTCTGAAATGAACGGTCCCGGTGTCGCTTTCGAATGTACAGAGCAAAACGGACTGCATATCTGGGAAGACAATGTCATTGTAGAAATTATCGACCCGCTGACCTTGCAACCGGTAAAAGAGGGTGAAGTCGGCGAATTGGTACTGACTACAATCAACCGCGAAGCAATGCCCTTGTTCCGCTATCGCACGCGCGACTTGACCTGTGTATTACCCGGTGAATGCCCTTGCGGGCGTACTCATAAACGCCTATCCCGCTTCAAAGGACGTAGCGACGACATGATTATCCTGAAAGGCGTCAACCTTTTCCCTATCCAGATTGAAAAGATTCTGATGCAATTTAAGGAGTTAGGTAGCAATTACCTGATTACAATCGAAACAGTAGGTAATAATGACGAAATGCTGATTGAAGTGGAATTGAGCGACCTCTTTACCGACGATTACAGTGTATTGCAACGTCTTACCAAAGAAATCACCCGTCAGTTGAAAGACGAACTGCTGCTTACCCCGCATCTGAAACTCGTTGCAAAAGGCTCTTTACCCACACAGGATGGAAAAGCTGTCCGGGTAAAAGACCTGCGTAAACTCTCTTAATCTAATTATTAAACGAATAAACAAAAACAAATATGACAGTCAATCAAATTTCCATCTTTTTGGAAAATAAATATGGTAAGCTCAGCGAAATATTGGCAATGCTCGCTGAAGAGAAAATCCGCATCATCGCTGCAACCGTAGCCGATACATCAGAATACGGTATTCTCCGTATTATCGTCAGCGAACCTCAAAAGGCTTATAAAATACTGAAAAGCAATAATGTAAGTGCAAACCTGACAGATGTACTGGCTATTGTTACCAATTCCTGCGCCGGAAGTTTTGCCCAAACATTATCAAGCTTCACAAAAGCCGGACTAAGTATTGAATATATGTATTGTTTTTCCATAAACGGAAAATCGATTCTAATATTGAGAACAAACAACCGGGAAGCTGCACGCGAAGTAATTCGTCGCAACAGTCTTGAATATATCTGTGAAAGTGACTTAGTAAAATTATAAAAAGAAATGATATGTTCGGAATAAGCGATCCCGGAATCTGGCTTGCCTACCTGTTAGCCTTTATTTGCCTGTTGTATTCTATCTGGTTTGGTATAACCCACTGGAACAAAGAAGACAAGGATAATTCGAACCCGCAAAAACCAGAAAAATGAACACACTTACATTAGGAATTGTCGTTATCATCTATATGTTTATTCTGGCGTGGCTGGGGTATTTAGGATATAAGCAAACAAAAAATGCCAGTGATTATCTGCTGGGCGGACGGAAAGTGAACCCGATAATTATGGCACTTTCATACGGGGCAACTTTTATTTCAGCTTCGGCTATTGTCGGCTTCGGCGGCGTGGCTGCCACTTTCGGAATGGGCATCCAGTGGCTATGCTTGCTGAATATGTTCATGGGAGTTGTAATTGCTTTCATCATATTCGGACGAAACACCCGTAAACTCGGTGAGAAACATAATGCGCGAACCTTCCCGCAATTGCTGGGATTGCATTATAATTCGCGCGCCATACAGATATTTATCGCCGCCATCATCTTCATCGGGATGCCACTTTATGCAGCGGTTGTGATGAAAGGAGGCGCAGTCTTTATCGAGCAGATGTTTCATATCGATTTACACTTCGCTTTGCTGATTTTCACATTGATAGTAGCAGCATATGTCATTACGGGAGGGATTAAAGGCGTATTGTATACAGACGCTTTGCAAGCTGTTATTATGTTCGCCTGCATGCTTTTCCTTTTATTCTGGTTTTACCGGGTAATGGATATGGGATTTATAGAAGCAAATTATAAACTGACGGAAATAGCTCCACTTGTTCCCGAACGTTTCAAGGAATTAGGACATCAAGGATGGACGGCAATGCCGGTGACAGGCTCTCCGCAATGGTATACATTGGTTACTTCTCTTATTTTGGGTGTCGGAATAGGTTGCCTGGCACAACCTCAATTGGTAGTCCGTTTTATGATGGTAGAAAGTACTAAGCAGCTCAATCGCGGCGTATTAATCGGATGTGTATTCCTAATTGTCACGGTAGGAGCTATATATCATGTAGGAGCTTTATCCAATCTTTTCTTTTTGAAGACAGAAGGCGTCGTTGCCTCGGAGGCGATTAAAGACATGGATAAAATCATTCCCCTTTTTATCTCCCGTGCTATGCCGGAGTGGTTTAGTGCCGTTTTCATGCTTTGCATCCTTTCTGCCAGTATGTCTACACTAAGTGCCCAATTCCATACGATGGGAGCCGCTTTCGGTGCAGATGTCTTTACTAAATTAGGGCGAAATAAAAATACAAATTCGACAATGGGAGTCCGTATCGGTGTTTTATGTTCCATATTGGTCAGTTACATCATTTGCTATACGCTCAGTGCCGGTATCATAGCGCGTGGAACCGCTTTGTTTATGGGTATATGTGCTGCAACTTTCCTGCCCGCCTATTTTTGTTCTTTATTTTGGAAAAAAGCGACGAAGGAAGGTGCCCTAGCCAGTTTATGGATAGGAGCACTTGCAAGTCTTTTTGCCATGTTGTTTCTGCATAAGGCGGAAGCAAGTGCCGTAGGTTTATGTAAAGCATTATTCGGGCGGGATGTATTGATTGATACATATCCCTGGTTTGCAATCGATCCGATATTATTTGCGCTGCCTTTGTCTATTTTGGCAATCATTATTGTCAGTCTGATGACACAGAAAAAGGTGGTTAATCAATAAAAAACAGCATTATTAGCTTTTATTATATATGACAAAACACTATTTAGCACATATACTCTTGACAAATCAATAAAGGTCCGTATATTTGCATCGTGGTTTTTTCATAATAGTATTAGATTTAAGGTTAACAAAGTTTGGTTAGGGGTTGTCGTGAGACAGCCTTTAATTTTTTATACCCCCTCCTTCCTTTTCATTCATAAAGATTGTACATTTGTCGTACTTTTTATATCTGAAGCATAATACAATAAAAATGATTATCCGATTTTGCTGCCTTATTCTGCTGTTTTTATGTAGTTGCGGCCATTCACCCAAACAGGATGGAGCAATACGTGTATCCGTTCTTCGTGGCCCTTCAGCCATCGCTTTCGCCGGATGGATGGAGAAAGCTCCGGTAATTGAGGGTAAACCTATACAGGTGAAAGTCATCGATTCTCCGGATTTAATGCAGGCAGTTCTTATTAAAGGGGAAACGGATATTGCCGTATTACCAATGATTAGTGCAGCTAATTTATATAATAAAGGAATAAAGTATCCGCTTTGGGGATGCCCTGTATGGGGCACGCTTTATCTGGTCGGACAGGAACAAAAAACAGAAACAAATACCACCGGAGAAACACTTCATATTTTCGGTGCAGGTACGACTCCGGATATATTAACCCGCCATTATCTGCAACAACACCATTTGCATTATTCCCTGAACTATACATTTTCGACAGCACATGAGATTATGCAAGGATTATTAGCCGGAAAAATTAAGACTGCCGTCATCGGAGAGCCTTTTCTAAGTATGGCACTTAAAAAAGACAGTACCCTGCATATTCTGGCAGACCTGAACTATCAAAATGAGTCGACTCCCGGCTTTGCCCAGACCGCTATACTTTGTACGCCATCTTTAAAAAAGAGAAAACTATCCCTTGATAGTTTGTTGCAAGCTTCTTGTAGCTTTGCTACAGAAAATCCGGAACAAGCCATTCATATACTGGAAGATAAACAAGTATTTGCTCCCGGTATGCTAACCAAGGAAAGTATCGAAAGATGTAAAATAGAATATTACCCGGTTGCACAATCCAGGAAAAGTATTCAAGATTTTCTAAAACTGATAGAAGAATATGAACCCAAGGCATTAGGTGGCAAATTACCCGATGCAGGATTTTATAACTAAAAGAATGATGAAAAAAAGCCTGCTCCCCCTACTTTCCATCGGAATATTGCTTCTATGTTGGGAAATATTCGCTATCTGGGTCAATCTTCCGGACCTGATACCATCGGTTCCACGATTGATTCAGACTTTAGCGGAATTATTTACATCAGTGACATTCTATCAATCAGTCTCGGCAACCCTTATCCGGGGGGTAGCCGGTATGTTTCTTTCTCTTATAGCAGCTACCGGAATTGCCTGTCTTTTCAGTCGAAATGAATTAGTTTACGAACTATTTCGTCCTTTATTGGCAATTATGCGGTCGGTTCCGGTTATTTCTTTTATTCTTCTGGCACTTATTTTCCTCCATCCGGAAAGTATTCCGTTGATGATTGCATTTCTGACTATGTTCCCATTACTCACAGAGAACATCACGAAAGGCATTCGTAGTCAGCGTAAAGAATTCATGATTATGGCCAACCGGTTTCAAATCGGCTGGTGGAACAAATTGACACAAGTTATTTATCCGCAGATAAATCCTTTCTTATTTAGCGGATTAACTTCCGCTTCCGGTTTTGGATGGCGGGCTATCATCATGGGGGAAGTGTTGGCGCAATGTTCGTTTGGTATCGGAGGAGAAATGAAACGTGCACAAAGTTTTATAGCTGTCCCGGAACTTTTAGCTTGGACCATCGTCGCTATTCTTGTCAGCTTCTTTTTCGACAAAGGCATATCCTGGCTGGGAAAACACAATTTTCCTATACATTATAACAAGACAAAAATATTCCCTCTTCCGGAAACAGTAACGATTCGAATGGAAAATATCTCCTTTCAATATGAAGATGCTAAAATCATCTCCGGTTTCACATACACATTCAAAACAAACCGGATATATGGTATAACAGGAGCTTCCGGAACAGGAAAAACAACATTGCTAAATCTGATTAACGGTATTATAAAGCCTCAAGCAGGGAATATTCATTTCCTTACGTCAAAAAGTATCGCTACGGTTTTTCAAGAACCTGTATTATTAAGCCAACTAACTGTAAAGGAAAATATAGCATTACCGCTGGCTTCTTTCACAGACAAACAAACCGCACTCGGGAAAGCGGCTTCCTTATTGGAAGAAATGGAACTAAATACATTATCCGGCCGTTATCCGGACGAATTGAGTTTCGGGCAACAACAGCGTGTAGCCATTGCCCGGGCTTTGATTTTTCCGGCAGCTATTCTTCTGATGGATGAACCGTTTAAAGGGCTGGATGAAGCATTATCATACCGGATTATTGAACGTATCCGTAAACGGTTGGAACAAACCGGACAGATACTAATATTTACTTCCCACAATCCGGAGGAACTGCATCGCCTGGCAGATGAAATCATTTATATCAATACACCTGCCATGAATAAATAATCAACCTACTTTTATGGGAGAGCATGGTATCTTAAACCAAAAAGTCGAACCCTTTTCAGGTTCAGAGTCCACTCCTATTTCACCATCCAGCATTGTTATGATGGTTTTACAAATAGATAGTCCCAAGCCTGTTCCTTGCTTGAAATTATTCAATTTTACAAACCGCTCGAAAACAGCCTGCGAATCTTCCTTTCTGATACCCGTTCCCGTATCTGTCACGTAAACATAAATACCTGTTTCTATCACTTTATATCCAAAACGAATAGAGCCGGAAGATGTGAATTTTATCGCGTTCGACAAGAAATTAGTTAATACTTGCGTCAAACGAGTTTTTTCCGATACAATCGTATAATCGGAACCATCATTTTCAAATAGAACTTCCACCCCTTCCTCTGCGCGGAAAGAAAAAGCATATTGTTGTGGTTCAAATATTTCATTCAGCCGGAATGTCGTAAAAACAAACTCCAATTTACCGGATTCTATTTTTGAAATATCCAGAATATCCCCTATCAACTGCAATAAAAACTCATTACTGCTTTGTATAATATTCAGATATTCCTGTTTTTCTTCCTCCGAATCCGCCTGCGCCAACAATGTGGAAAATCCGACTATCGCATTTAACGGTGTACGAATTTCATGGCTCATATTGGCAATAAAAGCGGACTTCATACGGTCACTTTCCTCCGCCAAGCGCTTTGCGCGAATATCTTCCTCATGCCGTTTATCGACCGTAATATCGCGCAAAATACCAATCGCTTTTGAAGGTCTTCCGTCTTCACCGTACTCAAGAACTTCACCCACTTTTTCCAGCCAGACATATTCATCGGAAAAATAACGGCAACGAAAACTTAAGCGTAAGGAATCAATCTCCCCGCAAGCAAAAGCATTGACTATATTCCTATACATCTGTTGTTCATCCGGATGGATTTTTTCCGTAAAACTTTCATGTTGAATAAACTTATGAACCATCTTGCCGTCTTCTACAACCGAAAGTTCCGCCGTTTCATTTATAACATCCCATATCCACGGATATATTTTCCCTGCCTGACAAGAGAGAGTCAGACGTTTGTTGTTTTCATTCAATTCCTCCTCAATACTCCTCTGTTTGGTTATATCCCATGACAAGCCCAACAAATAAGGAGCTTTTCCCTCCCGGGGCACCAACAATTTTATCGTATCTATAGTACGAAGAATACCCTTCGGGTCAACCATTTGTTCCACAAACCGATACATTTTTCCAGAACGTACTATATTTTCATCCATATCTCGAAATGACTGCGCGACGACCGGATCCAGAAACAATTCAAAATCCGTTTTCCCTACCACATCATTATGATAACGTCCGAATAAGGTATTCACCATCGGACTGGAATATATATACCGGAAATTATCTCCCGTGTCTTTCACAAAGAGATACATCGGTACAAAATCCACTATATTTGAAAGAAGAGTAGATAAATCCTTATAATCTTGTTCAAGTCCGCTATTTTGTGAGTCAGCTAATATCATATAATAAAGTTTGTGTCTTATTCAGAGACTGATGTTTTTATTTGCGCAAAAATCTTGAAAATAAACGAGAGTAACAAATATTTCCAGAAAGAACTCAATACCGGAAAGAAAAAATAAAACCAAACTCTTATCTTTGCGTTCCGAATAGAGAATACAAAAAAGATATGACAACATCATTCCATTCCCTTATCTCCCGCATTTTAAATATTCCGGAGAAACAAGTGGAAAAAACAATCGGTTTGCTGGACGAAGGTGCCACCATTCCTTTTATCAGCCGATACCGGAAAGAAGTTACCGGTGGCCTGGACGAAGTACAAATCGGTTCAATTAAAGACCAGTTAGACAAACTGACCGAACTCAAAAAACGAAAAGAAACGATACTGTCCTCTATCGAAGAGCAAGATAAACTGACCCCTGAGCTAAAAAAACGGATAGAAGAGTCATGGGACAGCACCGAAATAGAAGACCTTTACCTGCCATACAAGCCCAAACGGGTGACAAAAGCAGAAATCGCACGCAAAAAGGGATTAGAACCTTTAGCTAAAATCATAATGATGCAAAACGAGCCGAATCTGGCCGCACGCATCACCTCCTTCATCAAAGGGGAAGTGAAAAACGCAGCAGAAGCCCTGCAAGGCGCCCGCGACATCATCGCCGAGTGGATTAATGAAAATGAGGAGGCCCGGAACGCTGTCCGTAATTCATTTTCGCACACGGCCGTCATCACATCCAAAGTAATAAAAGGAAAAGAAGAAGAAGGCGCCAAATACCGGGACTATTTCGACTTCAGCGAGCCTTTGAACCGTGCCAGTTCCCACCGTCTGCTGGCATTACGCCGCGGAGAAGCGGAAGGTATCCTGCGGGTAAGTATCTCACCGGACACGGATAGCTGTATAGACCGCTTGAAACGCCGTTTCGTCCGTGGACGCGGTAAGACTTCCGAAGAAGTAGCCACAGCCGTTGACGATTCGTTCAAACGTTTGCTAAAACCATCCATAGAAACGGAATTTGCCAATTTAAGCAAAGCAAAAGCCGACGCGGAAGCCATCCGAGTCTTTGCCGAAAATCTCCGCCAGCTACTATTAGCCCCCCCCCTCGGACAAAAGCGCGTATTGGGTGTCGACCCGGGTTACCGCACCGGTTGTAAGCTGGTTTGCCTGGATGCGCAGGGAGCCTTGTTGCACAACGAAGCCATTTACCCGCATCCCCCTCAGAACGAAAAGAGCAAAGCTGCCGCAAAAGTCGCCCAATTGGTTTCGACGTATGCCATAGAAGCAATCGCCATAGGCAACGGTACTGCCAGCCGTGAAACGGAACAATTCATTACCAATATCCGTTACGACCGGAAAGTACAGGTTTTTGTCGTCAGCGAAAACGGTGCTTCCATTTATTCCGCCTCCAAGACAGCCCGCGACGAGTTTCCGGAATATGATGTTACCGTACGTGGAGCCGTCAGTATCGGCCGTCGCCTGATGGACCCGTTGGCCGAATTGGTAAAGATTGACCCTAAAAGTATCGGTGTCGGACAATACCAACATGACGTAGAGCAAGGAGCATTGAAAAAAAGCCTCGACCAGACGGTAGAAAGCTGCGTAAACCTTGTCGGAGTCAATGTTAATACAGCCAGCAAACACTTGTTGACTTATATCTCCGGCCTGGGACCTGCGTTGGCCCAAAATATTGTAGATTACCGTACCGAGCACGGACCTTTCAAATCCCGCAAAGAATTGATGAAAGTTCCCCGCATGGGCGAAAAGGCATTCGAACAAAGTGCCGGTTTCCTCCGCATCCAAGGAGGCAAAAATCCGTTGGACAACTCAGCCGTCCACCCTGAAAGTTATCCGATTGTAGAGCAAATGGCAAAAGACCTGAACTGTACGGTTGCCCAACTTATCGAGGACAAAGAGCTGAAAAAGAGACTGGACCTGAACGCATACGTAACCGGCAAGGTCGGAATGCCCACCCTTTTGGACATTATGGAGGAATTGGACAAACCGGGACGCGACCCGCGGCAAGCAATCCAGGTATTCTCATTCGACCCAACCGTGAAAACCATCGAAGATTTGAAAGAAGGCCAACTTCTTCCCGGCATTGTCACCAATATCACGAATTTCGGTTGTTTTGTAGATGTAGGCATCAAGGAAAACGGCTTGGTTCACATTTCGGAACTGGCAGACCGCTTCGTCAGCGACCCGACAGAGGTAGTATCCATGCACCAGCATGTCAAAGTGAAGGTTCTGAGCGTAGACCTCGTCCGCAAACGTGTACAACTCTCTATGAAAGGATTATAAACGATGAAGATTAATAAAACAAACGTAGCCCGCCTGTTGGATAAAGCCAAAATAGCTTACCAGCTGGTACCTTACGAAGTCGATGAAAATGATTTGAGCGCCACCCACGTAGCGGCGCAATTGGGAGAAGATGTAGCCCAAGTATTCAAAACACTTGTATTGCATGGGGACAAAAGCGGATATTTCGTCTGTGTCGTTCCGGGCGCCGATGAAGTGGATTTAAAGAAAGCGGCCAAAATTTCCGGCAATAAAAGTTGCGAAATGGTCCCCGTCAAGGAACTTTTGCCCCTGACCGGTTATATTCGCGGCGGCTGCTCTCCTATCGGCATGAAAAAACATTTCCCCACATATATCCATCAGACAGCCTTGGAATTCGACAAAATCTATGTCAGTGCCGGACAGCGCGGCTTGCAAATACAGGTATCTCCGGCCGATTTAATTCGGGAAGCACGGGCTACCGTCAGCGATATTACACAATAATAAATCGGGAAAAGCCATCGGATGCCCGAAATGGCGTTTTTCAAAACGAAAACACCATTTTCGATGCCAAAAACGCTGTTTTCAAAATGAAAACGCCATTTTCGATGCCCGAATCGCTGTTTTCAAAATGAAAACACCATTTTCATACATGTAAAAATGAAAAAACATTCCTTCAGAATTTCCGGAACGTATATTTTTTCCCTTCGCTGCTTAAGATTAATTGCTTGCCGGAGATTTTATCAATCGCATAAGTCCGTTTATCGGAAGTCCAGTCCGTCAAAGGAAGAAAATCACGAACCGGAGCGGGATTACTAACGATTTCCAACAAGATGGAATCTCCCGCTATTGTATTATAACCATACCTGAACTGATATTCGGAAGTGGAAGGCATATATATCTGATACATGAAAAGGGAATGTTCAAAATTGAAATACACGGTATCGACGGATTGCACGACACCATTCTCCTCCACTTGTTGCATTTGCCACTTCCCGAACAATTTATCCTGCTCGTCTTTGCTGCAAGAGACAAGCACAAAAACACCAAAGACTATAATTATCAGATTTCTTATCATATTATTTACCTTCATTTAACCGAAGCCCAAAGGAAAGGATTTATTTCGAAAGTCGCAAGTTAATTATCTCTATCGGCAGAGGCCCAGCATGAGGCGGTTCCCCTGCCGACAGGACTTACAGAAGGCCTTTCGTACTCGGAAGTTCATATTTGTAAATATCCCGGCGGATGGCCATTTTGATGGAACGGGCCAGTGCCTTGAAAATGCCCTCTATCTTATGATGTTCGTTCGTTCCCTCCGCCTTGATGTTCAAATTCATACGGGCGGCGTCACTCAAGCTCTTGAAGAAATGAAGAAACATCTCGGTAGGCATCTCTCCTATTTTCTCACGGTGGAACTCGGCATCCCAGACAAGCCAGGGGCGGCCTCCGAAATCGAGCGCCACACTACACAGGCAATCATCCATCGGTAACGTATAGCCATAACGCTCTATCCCCCGCTTGTCTCCTAAAGCTTTCAGCAAAGCCTCTCCCAGAGCGATAGCGGTATCTTCAATCGTATGATGTTCGTCGACTTCCAAATCTCCTTTTACTTCTACTGTCAGGTCGATACCGGAGTGCTTGCCGATTTGGTCGAGCATGTGGTCGAAAAAGCCGAGTCCGGTTGCTATCCGGGTCGTGCCATGACCATCCAAATTGACTTCCACGTAAATATCCGTTTCTTTCGTTGTACGTTGCACGACGGCACGACGTTCGCCGGCAAAAAGATATTCCGTTACCTTATCCCAATCGTCCGTAATCAGTACCGGCGAAAGAGCGGGATTTCCGGATAAAAGCTGCCGGGCTTCTTCATCAAAGGCATGTAACCATATTCCTTTTGCTCCCAAGTTGGCAGCCAATTGCATATCCGTCAGCCTATCCCCTACGACATAACTTTCCGCCAAATCATATTCTCCGGAAAGATAGTGGCCCAGCATTCCCGTACGCGGCTTGCGGTTCGGAGAGTTATCTTCCGGAAAAGAACGGTCTATCAAAATATCGTCGAAAAGGATACCTTCTCCTTCAAGTGTTTTCAGCATTTTATTGTGTGCCGGCCAGAAAGTATCTTCCGGGAAGGAAGAGGTTCCAAGCCCATCCTGATTCGTCACCATCACGAACTCGAAATCCAACTGCTTGCGTATAAAATACAGGTTGCGGAACACTTTCGGATAAAATTCCAGCTTTTCCAGACTATCCAGCTGATAATCGACGGGAGGTTCAATGACCAATGTCCCGTCCCTATCAATAAACAAGGCTCTTTTCATCATTTACAACTTTTTTAAAACAGCCAGCAAAGCGTCATTTTCTTTCGGAGTACCTACCGTGATGCGCAAGCAACCGCGACAGAGTGTAACATTGTTGCGATTACGGACAATCACCCCTTTTTTCACCAATGCTTTGTAAGTGGCGTTCGCATTTTCCACATCCGCCAGAATGAAATTAGCATCCGTCGGATAAATCTTATTCACACAATTCAACAGAGGCAACGCGGCCTGCAAACGTATGCGTTCGGAAAGGATGGAGCGCAATTGTTCCTTCATCCGTTCCTCATTATTCAGGATTTCCAAAGCTTGTTCCTGCGTCAGCATATTGACATTGTACGGATATTTTATTTTATTGAGGATTGCAATAATTTTAGGAGAAGCAAAAGCCATTCCCAAACGAATACCGGCAGCTCCCCAGGCTTTCGACAAAGTCTGCAAAACAATCAAATTCGGAAATCTCTCCAATTCGGAAAGGAAAGAAGGTTCCGATGAAAAATCAATATAAGCCTCATCGATTACGACTATTCCGGAAAAAGTATTCAATATCTTATAAAGCTTCTCTCTCTCCAGACTATTGCCCGTCGGGTTATTGGGCGAACAAAGATAGATGACTTTTACCCAAGCATTAGCCGCTTCCAATACGCGCTCGGCATCCAGCTCGAACGATTTGGTTAATTCCACTTTCCGAAATTCAACATTGTTGATATTGGCGGCAACTTCGTACATACCATACGAGGGGGCGATGCTGACGATACTGTCGATTGCCGGCTCGCAAAAAGCACGGATAATCAAGTCTATCGGCTCGTCACTCCCGTTTCCCAGAAAAATAGAATCAACTCCAACCCCTTTCAGTTCGGATATCCGGTCCTTCAACAAGAGCTGCATCGGGTCGGGATAACGGTTGTAAGGAGTATTATACGGATTTTCATTTGCATCCAGAAAAACAGATGCACTCCCATGAAATTCGTCTCTCGCCGACGAATAAGGCTGCATTTCCCAAATATTGGGTCTCACCAAGTCTTTTAAATCCTTCATATCGTCTTTAATCTGATTGTTACTGCATTACGATGGGCTTCCAGTTGTTCGTTGGCAGCCATTTCCTGAATAGTCGGGCCTAATTGCCGAATGCCGCCGGCTGTGATTTCCTGGAAGGTTATCTTTTTAATAAAACTATCCAGATTAACACCGCTATAGGCTTTTGCATAACCGTTAGTCGGTAATGTATGGTTTGTACCGGAAGCATAATCACCCGCACTCTCGGGAGTGTAAGGTCCCATAAAAACACTTCCTGCATTTTCCACCTGTCCGGCAATATCGGTATAATCGGCAGTTTGGATAATCAAGTGCTCGGGTGCATATAAATTCGTGAAGTCTATTATTTCCTGTCGATTCTTCAAGACAATGATACGACTGTGTTTCAAAGCCTTTTCCGTAATTTCCTGACGGGGCAATTGTTTCAATTGTTCCCGGATAGCACTGATAACATTCTCCACAATACTTTCAGCAGCTGTCACCAACATTGCCTGACTGTCGGCACCATGTTCGGCCTGGGAAAGAAAATCAGCCGCGATAAAATCCGGATTCACCGTTTCGTCGGCAATCACTTCCACTTCCGAAGGGCCGGCCGGCATATCAATGGCGACTTCTTTCAGGCTAACCAACTGTTTAGCGGCTGTCACATACTGATTACCGGGACCGAATATTTTATATACCTTGGGAACAGTTTCCGTTCCATACGCCATTGCTGCAATAGCCTGTATACCTCCTATTTTGAAGATTTTACTTACGCCGGCTGTTTCCGCAGCAAAAAGAATTGCCGGATGCACTTTTCCTTCCTTATTCGGTGGCGTACAAAGTACGATTTCCTTGCAACCGGCAATACGTGCCGGAACTGCCAGCATCAGGACTGTGGAGAAAAGAGGAGCTGTCCCACCCGGAATATACAGACCCACTTTCTCGATGGCCACCGCTTTCTGCCAGCAAACAACACCCGGAGCTGTTTCGACCTTCTTTCCTGTAAAACACTGAGAAGCGTGAAAAGTTTCAATATTATTCTTTGCCGTACGGATAGCCTGCTTCAATTCTTCGGAAATCAAATTTCGGGCTGCGGCTATTTCTTCTTCCGAAACCTGAAGTTCACGGAAAGTCGAGAGTTCCACTTTATCAAATTTCTCTTCGTAACGTTTGACGGCTGCATCCCCTTCCGTCCGAACCTCGTTCAATACGGTACGAACCGTATCAAACAAAGTCGTAACATCCAATGCCGGCCTTCCGGCCAATGCCGGCCATTCGCTTCTTGGCGGATATTTTATTACTTCCATTATTTCTTTAATTGGGTCTTACAAATTAAAGTATCATCTTTTCAATCGGAATAACCAGTATGCCTTGTGCACCTAAAGATTTAAGCTTGCCGATGATTTCCCAAAACTGCTTTTCCGCAATTACGGATTGCACGGAAACCCAGTTTTCATCAGCCAACGGCGTAATAGTCGGACTTTTCATGCCCGGCAATACTTCAACAATTTCTTTCATCTTATCCTTCGGGGCATTCAGCAATACATATTTCTTGCCTTCCGCCTCTTGGATAGCTTCGAAACGGAATAAAAGCTCATCCAAGATTTCCTGTTTTTCAGCCGAAAGATTATTATTGGCAATCAACAGAGCTTCACTTTGCATGATTACTTCTACTTCCTTCAATTGATTGCTGACCAATGTGCTGCCGGAACTTACAATATCGAAAATAGCATCCGCCAATCCGATACCGGGAGCAATTTCCACGGAGCCGCTGATGACATGCAAATCGGCATTCACACCTTTCTCCTTCAGATAAGAAGCCAAAATCTCCGGATAAGAAGTTGCGATTGTCTTTCCTTCAAACCATTCTACGCCCTGATACTCTTCCTCCTTTGGAATAGCCAGAGATAAACGGCATTTACTGAATCCCAGACGTTTTACCAGTTTGGCCTCTTGCCCTTTTTCCACATATTCATTTTCACCGACAATACCGATATCAGCCACGCCATTGGCTACAGACTGAGGGATATCATCATCACGTAAAAATAAAACTTCCACTGGAAATCCTTTAGCTGACAACAACAGAATACGTTTTCCTCTGTTCAATTTAATACCGGCTTCTTCCAACAGAAGCATTGTCTCATCGTATAAACGACCTTTCGATTGTACTGCAATTCGTAACATCTTATTTTGTTTTTATAAATATACAATTTAAATAATCCCTTCCGGAAATAAAAAAGGCTCACCGCATAACGGCAAGCCTTATTCATTATCTTTATATGTACCACATATCAAACAGCCCACCGAACTATTGCCCGTTGTAATGATGATGGTGATGATGCAGTACTATTCTTTTCATTTGTTATTTTATTTACGCTGCAAAGTTACAATAATAATTGGATTTGCAAGAAAATCTTACAAAAGATTACCAATAGATGCTGTTTTTTTGTTATGGGGAACAATTTTACACAGATACTATTCTCTTAAATATTCGGCAATCGACATAAAATTGCGTTCCAACAAAAACATCTGACTTGCCATAAAAGTAAAAAACATTCCCCAATCGCCACGACGGTGGAAATCAATACCTCGCTTTTCCGTATAGATACGAGCAACCTGTTTACCCGTATCACGGACAAAACAGATATCCCAAATCAAACCTTCCGGGAAATCCTTTTCCAACGTTTCCTTATACCAAGTCAGACGTTCGAACATTTCCAGCCTCTCCTCTTCTATCCGGTGATTGACTTCCAGAATAACAAATGCTCCGTCACGCGTCGCATCAAATTTCAATTCTACCCCTTTTACCTTCGTATTGTACAACGTCCATATTTTCCTACGTCCTTTCAGATAAGGTTGTACCTCGCAGAATGCAGCGAAACTTTCCCAAAATTCCAGCTTCAGGTTTTTCAGTTCGTCTTTACTATACATGTTGCCAGTCGGGAATTGAATATTAGTTATAGATTTCTTTCTTTTTCACCTTAATGATTGTTCCGAATGATGCCAGCTTATCCATATCAATCCGTCTCTCATTCCCGGCAATCACGTAAACAATGGGACGATTGCTGATGTTTTCACGATAAAAACGGGCAATATCATCCATATCCATGGTTGCAATATCATTTAATAGTTCTTCTCCCGGGTCACTTTCAAAACCATCCATCCGGTAATCAGCTACTTTTTCCGATAAAGTACGAAATGAAGGGAAATCATTATTTAATTGATTTGTAACTGTTTGTTTGACAGCTTCCATTTTTTCCGGTTTTAATGGCATTTCCCGGATAAGCGAATGTAAAATGCCTAATGCATCAAGGGTTTTGTCAGCCTGCGTAGAAAGAATAGTGGTAAATTCACCAGGTTTACCTTTATGGGCATTTGAAGGTAAGCGATAACGTCCACTTGCCCGATAAGCATACGAACGGAACTCGCGGATTTCCTGAAACATCAGAGACGACATATCACCTCCGAAATAGACGGAAAACAGGCGGGAAGCATGACGGGAATGTTTATCATCTACCGCATTACCTTTTACATAACTATAAATAATACTCTGTGACGCATCCGGCATATTGACAAAATAAACGAATGGTTTATCGTAGCTCTGTAATTCCTGGATATAGGGTGAATGAGAAGCAACAGTTATATCCTCCAACGGAATATGTTGCTTGATTAGAGTTATCACTTTATCCGAAGGCAACGTACCACAATAATGCAAATTACATTCCACCCGACGGACTCTATCGAAAATATCCAACAAGTCTTTACCTTTTAATTTCTTTATTTGTGCCAGCGAAAGTTTTTTCAGGTATCGCGACTGTTCTCCGTATCTTACCTTTTCCAGCAGAGCATTTGCTACATTATCGCTCGACTTAAAGAACGCCTTCTGAGTTACTTTCGCATCATCTACAAGTTGACGGATTTTTTTATCGTCGGCTTTCGCATGAAGGAGAAAATCACCAGCAAGTGCAACTGTCTCGTCAATATGATTATCAAACCCGGTTATTTTAATTATAAAATGATCCGTTGTCACATCAAATGAAATCGTACTACCGATAGCTTGCAAGCGTGTACGGAATTGGTCGAACGTAAGCGAATCTGTTCCCAGGAATTGCAAATAATTAGCAAGTTGCATCAATTTAGGCTGCTCTAGGAAACCTATCCCAAATGACAGATTCAGAGTAAAAATATCATTCAATGGATTCGGGGTTGCATACAATGTAACCAACGGAGTCAGCTGTGAAATCTGCACATCCTTTTTAAAGTCAATGAAACGAGGTTTCACCGGCTCTATCGGTATCTGCTCCAACTGCTTGGCATATTCGGAAGAAGCTTCGGCATGCTTCGGGACAACCGGAGCAAAGTCCGGTTTAGGCAAATTATCCTTCGGATATTTTCCGGTACTCTTCGTTACGCATAAATAATTCTTACTGAAATATTTAGTAGCAATCCGCATAATATCCTCTTTCGTTATGGATTCAATCTTCGACACTTCCTCCAGATAATCCCCCCAATTCTTTCCTTGTGAAAACAGATTCATCATAATAGTTGCCCGCGAATCTATATTCTCCAGCGCGGATGCATACAAGCGTTTCTGTTCCAACTTCAGACTGTTGAAAGTTTCATCGCTGAAATCTCCTTTCTTTATTCTTTCTATCTGGTTCCAGACCATCTTTTCGGCCGACGCATACGATTGAATGATTGGTTTCGGAATAGCTGCCACGGCTAAAATTCCTGCTTCATTCATACTCTCGTTCATAGCAATAGCTCCCAATAGTTTATGGTCCACCATCAACTTATCCAGAAATCCCGTTCCATTAGCATTATTCAATAAATTCACAGCTATCTTCAGCGCTACCTGGTCTTCATGATTAGCCGGAACACCCCTGAATCCCAGTCCCATCGCTTTCAGAAAAGGAATGGGAAACTTCACTTTCATCTTTTCCTTTCCCTTGAACGGAGGAAGAGAGACCACTTTTTTATCGGGAGCTTCGCCCGGACGAATTCGTGAGAATGTTCTCTGCAAAATAGGCAAAACTTTTTCCGTCTCGAAATCCCCGCTCAGGATTAATGCCATATTCGATGCTACGTAATATTCGTCGAAAAACTTACGCATTTCCGTTAAGCTCGGATTTTTTAGATTCTTCGTACTGCCAATGATAGGATAAGCATACGGATGCGGACGAAAATAGCGGGACAACAAAGTGTCCATAACCTGTCCTCCTATAAAATCACCGTACATATTTTTCTCCTCATATACAGTTTCCAACTCGCTCTGGAAAAGACGAAAGACAGGATTCACCAACCGTTCGCTGTTTATTTCCGCCCATTGCGCCATATACTGAGGAGAAAATGTATTGAAATAAATTGTTGCATCATAAGAGGTAGCAGCATTCAGGCCGGAACCACCATATTGAGTAATCAGGCGATTAAATTCGTTCGGGATTACATAATCAGACGAACGAATACTCAACTCGTTTATTTCCCGTTGCAAACGTGCACGCTTTACAACATCTTCGGTAGCCGCCAATTCATCATATTTCATAACAATCGAGTCCAAAAGAACTTTTTCCGCATCATAATCGAGTGTTCCGATACGATCAGTCCCTTTAAACATCATGTGTTCAAAATAGTGCGCAATTCCAGTATCCGGGCAATCTTTCGCACCAGCTTTCACTACCACCGCACCAAATATTTTCGGTTGGCTATGATCTTCATTCAACCAAACGGTTAATCCATTATCTAACTTATATTCATCCACACGGAGAGTTTTCAGGTTCTCAGCCTGCATTTGATAAGAGCAACATGCACATAACATCATCAATATCATTAATTTCATTGAAATATCAATCAACTGTAATACAAATGACAAATATACAGACTTCCTGTAGCTTATCAAATCTTTAACTATATATTTTTAACAATTCCATATAAACTTTCTCTTAAACAAAAGACCCTTATTTCCCTACAAATATTTTTGACATAAACCAAATCAATCAATAAATGTTATTTATCATAAAACAGAATATGATATGATAAACTTAGGAAGCTGGATGAACGGAATCCTGATTGGTTGGGGAGTAGACCCGAAGTTTGCCAATACTTTTGATGAAGCAATAATTGCAGTTTTACTATTGATACTTGCCGTCGGGATAGATTATTTATGCCAATCCATCTTTGTCGGTAGTATGCGAAAACTGGCACAGCACACCCATTATCAGTGGGACACATTGCTTATCAAACGAAAAGTCATACACAACCTTGTGCATACTATTCCCGGAATACTTGTATATGCCTTATTGCCTATGGCTTTCATCCGCGGAAAAGGGTTATTAGCCATCTCCCAAAAGATTTGTGCGGTTTATATAGTATTCGTCCTATTGCTGGCTATTAATGGTTTTATCTTGGTCATACTCGACCTTTACAATCAAAAACAGGTAAACCGGAACAGACCCATAAAAGGCTTTATGCAAGTTTTACAGGTATTGGCTTTTTTCGTTGGGGGTATCGTTATTATCGGAATCATGATAGGTAAATCGCCCACTACATTGTTCGCCGGACTTGGAGCCTCGGCCGCTATCCTGATGCTGGTGTTCAAAGATACAATTTTAGGATTTGTAGCCGGTATACAACTATCAGCCAACGATATGCTTCGCCCCGGCGATTGGGTAACGGTTCCCGGCTCCAATGCAAACGGTATCGTACAAGAAATCACACTAAATACCGTTAAAATCCAAAACTTTGATAATACAATATCTACTATTCCTCCCTATACGCTGGTCAATAATTCATTCCAGAACTGGCGCGGAATGGTGGAATCCGGTGGCCGGAGAGTCATGAAATCTATCTTTTTGGATTTAAATACAATCACATTCTGCACACCGGAAATGCTCGATACTTTCCGGAAAGAAATTCCCCTTCTTGCCGACTATAAGCCGGATGATGGGGTTATACCCACCAATTCGCAGATATTTCGTATTTATATAGAAAAATATCTGAACAGTCTACCAGTTGTGAATACAGACCTCGACCTTATTATCAGCCAATTGCAATCGACAGAATACGGGGTACCTATCCAAATCTACTTTTTCTCCCGCAACAAAGTATGGAAAGAATACGAGCGTATCCAATCGGACATCTTCGACCATATCTTTGCAATGGTTCCTAAGTTTAATCTGAAAGTATATCAGTATTCCAATTGACAGATAAATGTTTTTTTCGTAAATTTGTACACCCTAACATACAAGAAAACAAGTATATGCACAACATACAAGAATGGATAAGCAACCATCTGGCAGAATGGAGAATGGGAATTATCAGTAACTCAATTAACGAAATCGACAATGCAATTGTCTTACTGTTAATCATCTTAGTTACGGTCTTTATCGATTATGCTTGCCGGTATATCTTTCTCGGCATGTTTAAGCGTCTTGCTAAAAAAACCCGCAACCAATGGGATGATTTAATTGTAGAACGTAAAATCATCAATAAATTAATGCATCTGATACCGGCTATATTGGTATATGTGATGTTACCATTGGCTTTTCCTCCCGAAGAAACGCCCAAAATACTGGCAATCCTCCAAATGCTGTGCAAAATATATATCATAGCCGTTTCACTCCGATTTATCAATGCCTCCCTGAACGTCGTTAACGAAATCTATAACAGGAAAGAGTCACTCAGGAACAAACCGTTAAAAGGATTTATCCAGTTATTGCAAGTAGGTGTCTTTTTTATTGGCTTCATTCTGATTATCAGTGTTCTGATTGGTAAATCTGCGACTACTTTATTTGCAGGTTTGGGAGCTTCCGCCGCTATCTTGATGTTGGTATTCAAAGATACCATTTTAGGCTTTGTAGCCGGTATCCAGCTTTCCGCCAATGACATGTTGCGCCCGGGAGACTGGATTACTATGGGAAAATATGGTGCGGACGGTACAGTAATAGAAGTAACCCTAAATGCAGTCAAAGTAAGAAACTTTGACAACACTATCACTACGATACCGCCTTATGCATTGGTCAGTGATGCCTTCCAGAACTGGCGTGGTATGTCCGAGTCGCCGGGACGACGTATCAAGCGTTCTATTAATATCGACATGAACAGCGTCTGTTTCTGTACACCGGAAATGTTGGCTAAATTCCGCAAGATTTCATTACTGACCGATTATATTGACAAAACGGAAAAAGAACTGGATACCTATAATAAAGAACATAATATTGATGCTTCAGTCCGTGTCAACGGACGCCGTCAGACAAATATAGGCGTTTTCCGGGCTTATCTGGTTAATTATCTAAAAAGCCTTCCTGCCGTCAGTAAGGAATTGACTTGCATGGTCCGTCAGTTACAACCGACAGAAACAGGTATCCCCATCGAACTGTATTTCTTTTCTTCTATCAAGGAATGGGTTCCCTACGAAGGTATTCAATCAGATGTTTTCGACCATGTCTTAGCCATTATACCGGAATTCGGACTCAGCGTATTCCAAAATATCTCAGGTAGCGACCTACGGAATTTGAAAAAATAAAAAAGGGATATTCTGATATCCATGAAACACCACTAAAACTGAAAATAAATAAACGGCTGTACTCCGGCACTCTTAAACTGTACAACAACAAATATGGCAATCGCCAATAATGCCGCCTGTACCAATAAAGGAGAACGAGTCACCCCTTCCCGCAATACATTTTCCGCCGATTTCGGCATAAAATGCAATATATAACCAATAAGCATCAGGATACAAACGCCTTTATAGCCGGAAACAAACTGCATAAATACTTCCGGATGGAAATTCGTAAATATCTGGGAAAGTACTTCTCCTACCGTTTGCATCGAGTCCGCCCGGAATAAAATCCAACCGAAACAAACAAGATGGAATGTTATCAAAACACCTAAAACCCTTCTCCATGGCTTCATATCGGAACCTGTAGGCTTAAAACTGCTGAAATGTCCCATTATAAACTTATGTATAGCCAAGGCTACCCCATGCAATGCTCCCCAAAGAATAAAACTTACAGACGCTCCATGCCATAATCCACCTAATAACATTGTAATAAGCAGATTGATATACGTTCTGATTTTGCCTTTCCGATTACCTCCCAATGAAATATATAAATAATCTTTCAACCATGAAGAAAGAGAGATATGCCAGCGTCTCCAAAATTCCGTTATGGTAGCCGACTGATAAGGAGAATCAAAGTTCATATTAAACCGAAAACCCAATAATAAAGCTATCCCGATTGCCATATCCGAATATCCGGAAAAATCGCAATATATCTGTAAAGCATATCCGTAAACACCGAAAAGATTTTCCACTCCGGTATAAAGCAAAGGTGCATCAAATACACGGTCTACGAAATTAAGGCTGATATAATCGGAAATAACCGTTTTCTTAAACAAACCGCAAAGTACCAAAAACAGGCCTTCACCAAACTGAACACGGGTAACAGACGGAGCTTTATAAATTTGTGGAATAAAATCACGAGCACGGACAATCGGACCTGCCACCAACTGCGGGAAAAAAGAAACATAAAAGACATAATCAATCCAACGGTGAAGCGGTTCTATCCTGCCCCTATAAACATCTATCACATAACTGATTGTCTGGAAAGTAAAGAAAGAAATCCCAACCGGCAAAAAAATATCCAATGGCTGGTAATTAAGGCTTTGTAAAGCCGTATTCCCTATTTGGTATCCCAATTCGTGTCCCACAACAGAAACAATTTCCCGCAGGAAATTAAAATACTTAAAATACCCCAAAAGGCCGAGGTCAATGCAAAGGCTCAATACAACCCACCATTTCCTTCCGGTTTTAGAAGTCGTGCGAGTAAGTCCCAATGCAATCAAAAAGTCGGTTGTAGCGACAAGCAAAAGCAGAAAAAACCATAATCCGCTACTTTTATAATAAAAATAAATAGAAAACAGCGTTACATAAATAATACGCGTCAACAAATGTTTCCGGAGAGACATATAAACAATCAGGAAACCGATAAACAGGAAAAAGAATAAACCGCTACTAAATAATATCGGCGCATTATGCTGATAAAGGAAAAGTTCACCAAGCTTATCAATTGAAAAATCACTCACCATCCTTTTTCTCTCCTATATTTTCGTTTCTCGATTTCCATTCATTATATGTTTGCATCAATGCACGATACAGCAATGTACCTTGCTCCCGATACCCTTCTTTAGTAAAGTGGATACGGTCGCGTCCCATCAGATGTTCTTTATACCATTTGGAATAAGAATTCTTACCTCCTGTAGCCGCAAATAAATCCCAACATGCTATATTTTCCCGGAGTGCCACATTGACAAGTGCTTTTGCTGCAAACTGCGTACTGGCATTCCGTACATACGTTCGTTTCTTATTTACATATACCCGTTTATAACATTCCGGAGGAGTTGTCAACAGAATAGCCGTATTGGGTATATATGTCTTTATAAGAGAGATGAAAGCCTCCGCTTGACTCGAAAATTCCTCGCTGTTAAACCGCCTGCCGAAAGTTTCATTCGTACCCAGTGATATTATCAATAAAGACGGTTTCAACAAAGCCAGTTGGCGGACATATGTTTCATCCGTATAATTCACATACATAGAACCATTTACCCCGATAGAATGATACAAAATGCCCGAATGTCCGTTCGTCAGGTTGAAACCATAATAGATATTTTTGAATGAAGACGCAGGTAATAATTGATCTGTACCCGGTTTACGCCGCGTACTATGCAACTGCAACGTATCCGTCTGAAAGGAAATACGGAATGTGTCGGCTATGATACCCGGTGCAGCCGGTGACGATGCCCGAAACGTATCAACCGAATCTTTCAAAGAACCGGCAGGAAGCATGGGCATGGATTTATCCCCTCGATAAATAACCGCTTGATTAAAAGAATAGCCGGCTCCATTATTAGGAGCAATAATCACGTCCAGATTGATAGACGGAGAAACAGACTGAATACCTATCCCTCCTATTCCTACCGGGGATTTTCTGATTTTTTGAATACAACGCCCTGCTACCCATTCTTTTACTGCTGAAGAGATATAATAATCATCCGGTTCGTTGGTTTTACTTAATTTGAACGGAGCAATCCAGCCTCGGCCGGCATTACCAAATTCTTCCTGCAAGAGACGCATTACTTTTCCGGAATAATAACCTGCCTGAATATGTGAATCTCCCAAATGAACAATTGTCAAGACCGTATCTTTTCCGGCACGCAAAGAATCCAATCCGGTAAAGAAACTCTGCAAAACAGAGAAATCCTTCTTTTTATCCGGCCAGAATGGTAATAAAATGGAATCTTTCCTTGCCCCTATCGAATAAGATAAAGGAGGAAGTGCTATCGTATCGGGCATTTCCGGTTGTTGCGGGAGCGGAACAGAAGCTTCTGCAATAAAAGAGCTTCTGATTCCCGGAATAATAGCCACCGGTATCAGGCAAATCATGAGTATATTAATTAGCCACCTTTTCTGCTTCATCATAAAAATCTTTTTCCAATAATATCGCATTCAGTAATGCCGTAGCAATCTCTTTGCCTCCCCTGAAACTTAAATGTGTATAATCTTTACTAGCCCAACCATTCTCCACAAAACGAACCATGCTGTTCTCACCTCCCATTGCCCCGAATACATTCCAGAAAGCAACCCCCGTACGACGTGCGGTCTGCCGTTGTGCATGCAACAGAGCCAAAACAGCCGGCATTGTCTCGAAATTTCCGTCCACCTGATGCCCCCGGTCCGATACGCCTAGAAGAAGAATATCAGCTTTCGGGAAACAAACCTGAATATGCCGGATAGCTTCTTCCATGTGTTTCGTATACCATCCGTATTGTAACACGCTATCGCTTACCACATTCAGTCCATATTGCAAAACAATCAAATCATACGGGCGAATGGCATCCAACTCTTGACAACGAGTACTATCCAAGCGATTCAATATCATACCGGAATTACCCCGCAGAGAATAATTATCGACAATCACCCCGTCATTGTCTTCCATGGCAACTCCCAGAACCTGAAAACCTTCTGTCCGGGTAAATGCGAATGAGGCCTCGGTAAATGTTCCTTTTTTCTCGTATTGTACAATGGTCGACGTCGGCGGCAATGCTTCCCGGATTGTATCAGTTTGGCCATTGCAAACCAATTGCATTTCCGTATTTGTATTTTCCTCATACAGTAACTTCAGAGAAGATACCGTTTCGATTTCCGGATAACGATTGGTAGTTTTAAGAGACAAAACATTTTTTTCACTTTTCGGTTCGAAAGTCATACCCGAAAGCGTATAGGCATGTTCCTGATCCTTCAGCATCGACCAAGTAATCCATCCTTCTGTTTTCTGTTCGACAGTAGGACGAAACTGGGCGGCAACGGATGTTACCGGAATAAATCCGACACCACGTCCCCCAAACTTTTTTTGCATACCTGAGCGGAAATCACCAACCATAATATCACCCTCTATAAAAGAATCTCCGAGGAAAGCCACCCGTACAGGACGCCCCACGCTTAAATTGTTTTTAAGTGCCGCGAAGAAACGCTTCAAAGCAATATGTCCTACCGAATAATCTTCTATGCGAATACCCAGTGAGTCTGCCCCTTTTTCAGCATACATCGCCCGATAAAGCGAATCACGCAATGCGAGAGCAAGTGAATCTATTCCTGTCTTTTTTATAATAGAATCACGAACGGCTACCGTATCAATCTGAATAGTATCAGGCTGTTCCAACTGTTTGCGCAACGAATCCAAAGACAGCACTTCCGGCTTTACCCGAATATCGGAAAGCAGGTCTACCTTTTTTATTTTCATCCCGAACACCGAGTCAGGCAAATAATACATACCTAAACAAAAGCTTAACGTAATAAGCAACAGGAGCAAAAGCCGGCCGAAATTATTACCTTTATTCATTTAATTATTTCTTTCGAAAGGGCAAAGATAATGATAAATGTTCAGGTCGGTGTATCAAGCTTTCTCAAATTACAATTTATCCCGTTCTTCATCGTTTAATATAAAAGCTAAAATATTAGATACCATAGAGTAGCCTTCGTTAGTTAAATCGAAAACGAAATTAAAAGAAAACAAAGATGGAAGATCCGAAAAACAAAGAATGGAAAGTCCTAAAAAGCGAATATCTGGCAAGAAAGCCGTGGTTCACTGTACGTTGCGAAGAGGTAGAGCTACCTAACGGCAATCGAATACCGGAATATTATGTATTCGAATATCCTGAATGGGTAAATGTCATAGCCATCACAAAGGAAAAGAAGTTTATTTTTATCAGCCAATATCGACACGGCTTGGAGCAAGCGAATTACGAACTTTGTGCCGGAGTATGCGAAAAAGAAGACGGCTCTCCCCTTATCTCCGCTCAGCGCGAATTAATGGAAGAAACAGGCTATGGTAAAGGGAACT
This sequence comes from Parabacteroides sp. AM08-6, assembly GCF_003473295.1. Taxonomy (GTDB): domain Bacteria; phylum Bacteroidota; class Bacteroidia; order Bacteroidales; family Tannerellaceae; genus Parabacteroides. The sequence goes on along the minus strand of NZ_QRMP01000001.1, from coordinate 151,789 downwards.
GGAGCGAATTAATGGTTATAGGAGTCAATCCGAGTACACATACAAATCTAACCTATTGCTATTTGGCTACCGATGTAGAACCCGTCACCACCCAGCACTTAGAAGCTACAGAAGATTTAAGTGTACATTTTCTTACACTTGACGAAGTGAAAGAACTTTTGAATGAAGACAAGATAAAACAAGCACTTCACGTTGCACCACTTTGGAAATATATAGCAATAAATCGGTTATTCTGATAAAAAACTTACCTACAGGAAATAATTTATTATATCCACTTCTTTTAGATTAATAGAAAGGACCTTTTTGCCATATCCCTAGCAGATGACAAGATGTTCACTATTTGAGTGTTTTGCCGCTAGATTGATACGTTAAAATATATTACCTGTGCGGGTAATTCATTTTACCCGCCATATTAATCCCATTTAGTCGCTACGGTAGTGACATTTTGATAATTCATTTAAATAGATAAGATATTGTATTTTTAAAATAATTTTCGAACTTTGTCCAAAGTAAAAAAAACAATGAATACGACTCTTCAAACTTCTCATCGTCTGGGCGTAGTGGATGCACTGCGCGGTTTTGCATTATTGGCAATTGTGTTACTCCATAATTTAGAACATTATAATATCTTTGTTCCCATAGAAGGCAGACCAGAGTGGTTGGCCATTGTTGACAAGCACGTATTGGATACGCTTTTTTTCCTGTTTGCGGGAAAGGCATACGCTACCTTTTCACTTTTGTTCGGTTTCAGCTTTTACATACAATATCACAATGCTGAAAAAAGAGGAATAGACTTCCGGGGACGTTTTGCCTGGAGATTAGTATTGCTTTTCTTTTTTTCCCAACTTCATGCTCTGTTTTATGACGGAGACATTTTATTGCTTTATGCTGCAGTCGGATTTGTTTTAATTCTGGTCTGTAAACTTAAAGATAAAGCTGTATTTTGGATTGCTTTCATACTATTATTACAACCTTTTGAATGTGGCAGAATGCTATATGCCATATTGAATCCGGATTATGTTATAGGAGACGCCAAGTTCATTCCTTATGCTATACTCGCAGGGGAGGCGGCACAACATGGCACATTCTTCGACGTATTACGGAGTAATATTTGGAACGGACAACTATACAGCAATATTTGGCAGGTAGAAAACGGGCGCTTATTCCAAACAGCCGCCCTATTTATGTTCGGAATGTTATTAGGACGCAGGAAGTATTTTATAAAAAGCGAAAATTCCATTCTTTTCTGGAAGCGCGTTCTTCTATCGGCTACCATAGCCTTCATTCCTTTTTATATGCTTCGTACATTCATACCTCCTTATATAGCAAATCCATCTATACTGGCACCTTATAATATAGCTATCCCCAGTCTCGCTAATTTCACATTCATGGCTATTTTAGTTTCTCTGTTCACCTTAATATGGTTTAAAAAAGATAACGGATATAAATGGCAAAATTTAATCATCCCATACGGACGGATGAGTTTAACAAACTACATTTCACAATCTATTATGGGGGTATGTATTTACTACGGTTTCGGTCTGGGACTTTATAACTCTACAGGTGCCTGTGCAACTCTTTTAATCGGGTTAACGATATTTACTATCCAGTTATTTTTCAGCCGATATTGGCTTACCCGCCACAAACAGGGACCACTGGAATATTTGTGGAGACAGGGTACATGGATTCACCACAAAGGATATTGATGAATTCATGTACATGCAAAGATATATTGGGAGAAAAATTAAAAAAACAGTATTTTTGTCCGGTCTGCAAAATAAACATTTATGAGAATTAAAATCGGTATCATATTTATATTCTTCTTTACCCTACTATATGCCAGTGATTTACAGGCTCAAGAGAAAGCCTTTCCGAAACAGGGAGAAGGCATTACCCTCTTTCTTAAACGCCATAACCGAAGTGGAGCTGAGTATCAAAAGCAGTTTATTCAGCTGAATAAGACCAGATTAGGAAAGGGAAATACTTTGCAAATGGGGGTTAAGTATACTTTGCCACCGTTAAAAGGGAAAGAAACCGTAACACCTAAACAAAATAATTACGAACCACTATTCGGAAAGCAGCTGGCTCAATATAAAGTGGAATCCAACGAATTGAAAGGTACTTGTTTTTATCTTGTCAGCGGTCACGGCGGTCCTGACCCCGGTGCTATCGGACGTATCGGCAATGTGGAATTGCACGAAGATGAATATGCGTACGACATTATTCTTCGTTTGGCCCGTAACCTATTGACGAAAGGGGCTAAAGTTCATATCATCATACAAGATGCAAAAGACGGTATCCGGAACGACCGGTATTTATCCAATAGCAAACGGGAAACATGTATGGGAAGCCCGATACCATTCAACCAAGTACGCCGTTTGCAACAACGCTGCGATAAAATCAACAGTTTATTCACAAAAGACCGCGAGTTATATAAACGTGCCATTTTCGTCCATGTGGACAGCCGAAGTAAAAGCCACCAGACAGATGTATTTTTCTATCATTCTGAGAAAAGCTCAGAAAGTAAACATCTGGCAAAAACGATGAAATCCACTTTTACCCATAAATATAAAAAACACCAACCGGGACGAGGCTTTTCCGGGACAGTAGACGGACGCGATTTATACGTATTACGCAATACAACCCCACCCTCCGTATTCGTCGAACTCGGAAACATACAAAATACATTCGACCAACAACGGATTATTTTAAGTGATAATAGGCAAGCTCTGGCTAATTGGTTATGCGAAGGTTTTATTACAGATTATAATCGTTACAAAAAAAAGATTAAATAAACGTTGCTAAAAAAATATAAGCCTGAATATAAACATTGTTTCATATTAAAAGACTATATTTGTAAGTCAAATTAAACCGTTTTGGGTAAAATCATGAATAATCCCTATATATCTCCATTTGCAAAACCCATATATGTGATGTTGAAACCGGTAGGTTCTGTTTGCAACCTAGCCTGTGAATATTGCTATTATCTGGAGAAGGGGAAATTATATCCGGATATTAGAAATCACGTTATGAGCGAGCAATTGCTCGAAAAATTCATCAAAGAATACTTGGAATGTCAAACGATGCCTCAAGTTCTATTTACTTGGCACGGAGGTGAGACTTTGATGCGTCCTATTAGTTTTTATAAAAAAGCAATAGAACTGCAACGCAAATATGCCCATGGACGACAAATAGACAATTGTATCCAGACAAACGGGACTTTGTTAAATGACGACTGGTGTCGTTTTTTTAACGAAAACAATTTTCTGGTAGGCGTTTCTATTGACGGGCCACAGGATTTTCACGACGAATATCGCAGAAACCGGCAGGGACTACCCTCTTTCTATAAAGTAATGAAAGGCATCGAACTAATGAAAAAGCATGGTGTGGAATATAATGCGATGGCGGTAGTGAATGATTATAATGTCGATTATCCTTTGGAATTTTATAATTTCTTTAAAGAAATAGAATGCAATTTCATCCAATTTGCCCCGATTGTAGAACGAATTAGTACACATACCGATGGGACAAAATTAACTACTCCCGAACAGGAAAATGCAGATATCAAGTTGGCACCTTTTTCTGTAGATTCAGAAAAGTGGGGTGATTTTCTTTGTGCCGTTTTCGACGAATGGCTAAAAGAGGATGTGGGTAAATATTATATTCAGCTATTCGATTCTACTTTGGCCAACTGGATAGGCGAACAACCGGGTGTATGTAGTCTGGCAAAAACATGCGGGCATGCCGGAGTGATGGAATTCAACGGCGATGTATATACTTGCGATCACTTTGTATTCCCCGAATACAAATTAGGAAACATCCATACACAAACACTCACGGAAATGATGTACAGTCAACGCCAACTTAATTTCGGTGCCGACAAGTATGAGAAACTTCCAACACAATGTAAAGAATGTGAGTTCCTGTTTGCTTGTAACGGGGAATGTCCCAAAAATCGTTTTCTGTATTCGGCAAATGGTGAACCAGGGTTAAATTACCTATGCAAAGGATACAAAAAGTTTTTCAAGCATGTCGCCCCATATATGGACTTCATGAAAAAAGAATTATTAGCTCAACGCCCGCCGGCAAATGTGATGGATTGGGCAAAAACAATTGAGAATTAATTAATAAACTAAATACAAATATGAGGTTGGGAATTAATGTATCTATCGGAAACTATTATTTCTTGTCTTTAATTTTTATTCCTCTATTAGCACTATGGACAGACGTAATTTTATTAAAACAGGAGGTATGGTTATGATTAGCTCATTAGCGGCTCCTTCAATACTTGGAGGTTGTGCCGGTAACATTGCTGATAAAGCAACCGGTATCTCATTCGCTCTGAATCATTTCGGAGTAAGCGAAAGCGACATGAAAAAGGTGCTGACAGCAGCACTGGAAAAAGGAGGTGATTATGCCGATTTATTTTTTGAACATTCGTACAGAAACAACATTGGATTGCAAGACGGGGCTGTAAACCGTGCATCTTCCAATATCGATTTCGGAATGGGTGTACGTGTGCTGGCCGGAGATCAAACCGGTTATGCTTACGTTGAAAACGTAACCCTTGACGAAATGCTCAAAGCAGCCCGTACAGCAGCCCGTATCGCTACAGGTTCGACAGGGAAAGCTCCGGTTAATCTGACTGAAGAACCGATTAAAACGAACTATTACGGTATACAAACCCCATGGGACGAATTGGCAGTCAACCAGAAAACCCCTTATTTGCAAAAATTGAATGATCAGATTTTTGCATTGGATAAACGTGTTCATAAAGTTATGGCAGCATTGGGAGATACCACTTCTCATATTTTATTCTGTAACTCGGAAGGACAAATGTATTATGATTATCGTCCGATGGTAACATTGAGCGCTGTTTGTATCATGGAAGATAACGGTAAGATTGAAAATTCGTATGCTTCACGCGCCTTCCGTATGGGAGCAGAATTCTTAACAGATGATATCATCAAGGAAGTAGCAAAGGAAGCGGTAGATAAAACTTCAATCTTATTCCAGGCTATCAAGCCTAAAGGAGGTGAAATGCCTGTTGTAATGGGTGCCGGAGGTTCCGGTATTTTATTACACGAAGCTATAGGGCATGCTTTTGAAGCAGATTTCAATCGTAAAAATGTCTCGATTTTCTCCGATCAGCTGAACAAGAAAATTTGTAACGAGCACATTAATGTTGTAGATGATGGCACTATTCAGTTCAATCGTGGCTCTGTCAATATTGATGATGAAGGTATTGAAGGCCAAAAAACATATCTGGTGAGAGAAGGTATTCTGACTAGCTACATGCACGACCGCATCAGTGCCAAACATTATGACATCCCTTCTACTGGAAACGGTCGTCGCGAATCATTCCGCCAAATGCCTATTCCACGTATGCGCGCCACTTACATGGAAGCTGGTAATGTAACAGAAGAAGATATGATTGCAACTGTCAAGAAAGGTATTTATGCTTCTAGCTTCACAAACGGACAAGTTCAGATTGGTGCAGGCGACTTTACTTTCTTTGTAAAAGACGGTTACCTGATTGAAAACGGAAAACTGACACAACCTATTAAGGATATAAATATCATCGGCAACGGTCCGAGAGCTCTTGCCGATATTACGATGGTAGGAAATAATTATAAAATGGATAATGGCACTTGGACATGCGGAAAAGACGGACAATCCTGTCCGGTAACCTGCGGCATGCCGTCTGCCCTTGTTAGCAAACTTACAGTTGGAGGAGAAAATTAAAAACGAATATTATGATAACAAACGAAAATAAGAAACTGGCTCAGTGGGCAATGGAATTTGCCCTGAAAAACGGCTGTCAGGCCTCACGAGTAAGTATTTATAACGGTTCAAGCAGCTCCTTCGAAATACGTGATATGAAAATGGACCGTCTGCAACAGGCATCCGAAAACAGTCTGGTTATTCATTTATTTGTGGACGGACGTTTTGGTTCCTTCTCTACAAACAGATTGGATAAAAAAGAATTAGAATCTTTCATTCAAAACGCTGTCGCATCTACCCGCTTTTTGGCTGAAGATAAAGCACGGACATTACCGGACACTTCACTTTATTACAAAGGAGGAGGGGCTGATTTACAATTAATTGACCCGAAATTCGATTCAATACAGCCTGATGACAAAGTTGCTTTAGCCATGAATATATGTAATGAAATGATGGGGAAAGACAACCGTATCATTTCAGCAAATTCTTCGTATAGCGATGAGAAAGACTTTAAATATATGGTAGCCAGTAATGGGTTTGAAGGAGAAGCTTCCGGTTCATCTTATAGTCTGTCTGCCAGTCTTAGTATTAAAGGCGACGGTGATGCCCGTCCGGAGTCATATTGGTATGACTCTTCTCTGTATTATGACACACTAATAAAGGAAGATTTAGGGGTAAAGGCATTGGAACGTGTACTTCGTAAATTGGGACAAAAAAAGGTTGCTTCCGGTAAATACCAAATGGTTGTAGACAATATGAATTCTGCCCGTTTGCTTTCTCCGGTTATTGACGCCATATATGGTTCTTCCATCCAACAAAAAAATTCATTCCTCTTGGATAAGCTTAACCAAAAAGTGCTGGGAGATAAGATGACACTTACCGATGAGCCACATTTGGTTAAATCATCCGGAGCTCGCTATTTTGATGGTGAAGGGGTTGCAACCAAACGTATGCCTGTATTTGAAAATGGAGTTTTAAAAACCTATTATATCGATACATATTCAGCAAATAAGATGGGCATCAAACCGACCATAGCTTCTCCTTCCATTTTAACGATGCAGATGGAGAATAAAAATCAAGATGCTCTGATTGAAACTGTGGATAAAGGTATTTTTGTTACGGGTTTTAATGGAGGTAACAGTAACAGTACAACCGGTGATTTCTCTTATGGAGTAGAAGGCTTCCTGATTGAAAAAGGAAAACTGACACAGCCGATTTCAGAAATGAACGCAACGGGAAATTTACTAACTTTATGGAGTAATTTAGTCGAGGTCGGCAATGACCCGCGTACATTCTCCAGCTGGCGTATTCCGTCCCTATTATTTGACAAAGTTGATTTCAGTGGACTCTAATCTACAGGAAATAATCTAAGAATATAAAAAGTCTCAATTACCATATCATTTACTCTAAGCTTATGGTAATTGAGACTTTTTATTTATGGACACCTATTTCCCGATTACTTTTCTATCCTTATGCGAGCATCTACAGCGAACAATCCCCGTTCTGTTGCCACCAGCGGATTAATATCCATTTCTTTTATTTCCGACGCAAAACGAAGTAAGGTAGACAGACGGACGATAATATCTGCATATTGTTGTTCATCTATCCCCTTTTGCCCACGTGTACCTTTAATAATCGGATAACCGCGCAAAGAACGAATCATAGAAAAAGTTTCATCATATGACAAAGGAGACAAACCGTATGATACATCTTGCAATACTTCCACAAAAATACCACCTAAACCACATAATACAACATGCCCGAAACGATCTTCATATTTAGCACCGAGAAATAGTTCCTGCCCTTTCAGCATCGGCTGAACCATAATGGCTGTAACATCCGGTAAACGCATCATTCGTTCATATTCGAATATCAAATGCTCTTCACTCCTGATATTCAAAGCTACACCTCCGATATCACTCTTATGTACAGGACCGACTACTTTAGCGACAACCGGGAATTTCACTTTCTTCGCAAAAGCAACCAGTTCATCCCGATCCGTTGAAGTAAACTCTTCCACCAAAGGAATATTGGCAGCTTTTAACAATGTACGAACTTCTTCAGGATTCAGATAACCACTTCCCGGCAGGCGATCGATAATACGGCGGACTTCCGGAACATCCACACCATAAAGCTGGATATCCGTACTCATTGGTTTCGGCGTATTAATCACACGTGATAAAGCCGTCCCCAGCGTTACTTCGTCAGAGAAATTGACATGACCTTTCTTAACAAAATTCTTTACTTCCGGACCAGCTGTAACGATAGAAGGCAATACAGGAAAAATAGGTTTCTTACATTCTTCCATTTTTTTATGAAGTACTTCATAGGTATCATACAGTTTCACCAAACCGGGACTTCCGAAAATAACCATCATCAAATCTATTTCATCAAAACGGTTTTCACAAAAATCGATTGCCGTAGCCAAATGCTCCGGCGTTCCGGTTCCTATTATATCAATCGGATTACCAACAGCAGCCCCCGGATACAATTTGGATTTTAGTTCGGCAGCCACAGGTCCTTCTAATTTCGGGACATTCAGGCGGCCTTTGGCTAAAGCATCAGCGAGCATGACAGCCGGCCCGCCGGCATGTGTAATGATAGCACAATTCTTACCTTTTACCTCTTTCAAAGTAAATATACTAGCAACAGTTGTCAGTTCCTCACGGCTAAAGCAACGAACGATACCGGCTTTACGGAAAAGAGCTTCTACAGCAGAATCTGAATTAGCTATTGCCCCCGTATGTGAAGAAGCAGCACGCTTACCGACATCTGTACTTCCAGCCTTAATAGCAGCAATATGACATCCTTTACGAATAAGCGAAGAAGCATGATACAACAATTTATCCGGATTTTTTATCTGTTCGATATAAAGCATCTTTATCTTCGAATCTAAAACAGGATCAAAATTCCGGTCCATATATTCAATCACATCCTCTACTCCAATCTGTTTTGAATTTCCGACAGACCAGACAGAGTTGAAGCGCAAGCCTTTTGTTAAAGCTGATTCTATGATAAACAAGGCTGTCCCACCCGAACTGGATACAAAATCTACACCATCAGCATGAAATTCGGGGATTGGTTGTGTAAAGACACCATGATAATACGTATTCATCAAACCTATACAATTGGGACCAATCAAAGATGCACCTGCCTCATTAATACTTTTCAGCATCTTATCTTCCAGGATGGCACCCTCGTGTGTTTCTTCCCCGAAACCGGCCGAGACAACGATAAACGCTTTGACGTTCTTTTCCTTGGCTAATACATCCACTGCTTCAGGACATGAGGAACCCGGAATTGAAATAATAGCCAGTTCCGTATCCGGTATATCATGAACGGAATGATAAGATTTCAAACCCTGCACATCGTCTTCCTTGGCGTTGACCACATACAATTCTCCCTGATATTTTCCATCCAGCAAATTGCGCACCAAGCGACCGCCTGGTTTATGTACATTATTGGAGCCACCGACTACAACAATACTCTGAGGATTGATTAATTCTCGGTTAATCATAACATTTTGATTAATTTTGTTCAATGAATGGGAACAAATGTAGCTTATTTATCCGTTTATTCATCAAACACAAGGTGATTTATTTACATTTTGTACATTCATCCGTCAACCAGTTACACCAAGCTTCCATTCCGGTTCCCTTCGTTGCCGAAACTTCGAATATTTGCATGTGATGATTTACGTTTAAAATATTTTTACGTAAGACTTCCACATCCGTATCCAAATAAGGAGCCAAATCTACCTTATTAATAATGCAGACATCTGCCTCCACAAAGATATGCGGATATTTCAATGGCTTATCATCACCTTCAGTAGTGCTGACTATAACCACTTTTTTTGCCTCGCCAAGATTAAACATGGCCGGACAAACCAGATTACCCACATTCTCAATAAAAAGGATAGAATTGTCTACTGGGGCTAAATGTTTGACTGCATGGTTCACCATATCGGCTTCCAGATGACAACCGGTTCCGGTATTCACTTGAAAAACAGGAATGTCTAAAGCAGCAATACGGTCGGCATCGTTCGAGGTCTGTTGGTCTCCTTCAACGACATATAGAGGATGTTTTTCCTTCAGACGGCGAACAGTTTCTTCCAATAAAGAAGTTTTACCTGAACCCGGCGAACTCATCAGGTTCAGACAAAAAATATGTTTGGCCTCAAAATAACCGCGATTACGTTCGGCCAGCAGGTTATTACGCTGAAGAATATCTTGTTCCAAATTAATAACTATCCTTTCATCATGATGATGAGGATGCTGGTGGCCATGACCATGTTCGTGGTCATGCTCGTGATGATGGTGATGCTCTCCGCATCCGCAAGTTCCACACATAAGCGTTTGTTTTATTTTATAACAATTGATTTTATTCGAAGTTCTTTCCCTTTTTCTATTTTAACAAAATAGGAACCACAGACCGGACAAGGAGAAAATAATACCTCCATCGGAAAAAGTGCTTCACATTCTGCACATCGTCCTTCACCGTCTATATAACGGTAAACGATAACTGCCTTTTCCAGTAAAGTTCCTTTTACAGCACTCTCTATTGCAAATTCGAGTGTCTGCAACTCAACTCCGGCCAAACGGCCTATTTCAAGTTCGACCTCTTCGATATATGAAGAATGATGGTCTAAAGCTTGTTGCTCCGCCAGTTCTACTATACTTTGAGCTATTGATAGTTCGTGCATTTCCTATTCATATTTATAATTTTCCAAATAGTTAGAAATGTCCGACCGAAATCGATTCACATCTCCGAACAGCTTGATTGGAAGCAGCAATGGCCAATTGTCCTACCGAAATCCCCCCATCATTGCAAGGAATGCGTCCCGGCACATATAAAGGGATATTTTCGGCAGCAAACAGTTGTTGCAAATGTTCCGTCAACCGTTTGTTCTGGAAGCAACCACCGGATAATACCACTTGCATAGCTCCTGTTTGCTTCAAAAACAATTTAGCTCTTTCCAATAACATATAAGCAATCGAGTTATGAAAACGAGCAGACAACTCGGCAGATGAAACTCCCGATTTCAAGTCATCCAACAAACCTTCAAAAACAGGACGGAAAGAAATATTCCCTTCTTCTATTATAACCGGATAATACGCAAAGAGTTCATCGGAAGCCAATTGTTCTAACAGGACCGGAGCTTCCGCCTGATGCGTGGATACATCGCACACTCCCAAAAGAGATGCTATCGCATCAAACAGGCGGCCGGCACTGGAGGTATAAGGTGTATTCACTCCTTGTTGCATCATTTTCAAAAGCATAGATATTTTTTGTGTACCTATCCGTTCCACGAAACCATCCGGAAAAGGGATATTCTCACCAAAATAATGCCAAAGACAAGCCACAGCCATACGCCAAGGTTCAATAGAGGCCTTATCACCTCCGGGCAACGGAATATATTCTAAATGCGCAAGTCGACGGTAGGAACGACGGTCACAAAGAAAAACTTCACCTCCCCATACTTTTCCGTCATCCCCCAAGCCTGTTCCGTCCAGAACAAAAGCTATAACCGGTTGATACAAACCATATTCCAACATACAAGCCGCTGCATGGGCATGATGATGCTGAACTTTCAATAAAGGGATATCAGTCTCTGCTGCAATACGTTCCGCTTCACGCGAAGAGAGATAATCCGGATGTAAATCACAGACCAGATACGAAGGCGTAAAACGAAAAAGTTTCCGGAAACGGGTCAGTGATTCTGTATAAAAACTAAACGTTTCCCAATTCTTCAAATCTCCTATATACTGACTCTGCAAGATTGTATCTCCTTTCCCCAGCGCAAAAGTATTCACCTTTTCGGCTCCGAAAGCCAGAAGGCCTTCTACCAGAACATCCGCAAAGATAGGTTCAGGCACATATCCCCGTGAACGACGTATCAGGCAGGCTTGATTTCCGCAAACCTGTAAAACAGAATCGTCCACCCGGTTACGAATATCCCGGTTATGATGCAAAATCAGAGCAACTTTGCCGAACAACTGCATTTCTGCTTCTTCAGGTGTGATGGCAATCGGCAAGTCACTCAAATTCCCGCTTGTCATCACCAAAGCCGGCGTATCTACATGTTCAAACCAATCATAATGAACCGGCATATAAGGGAGCATACAACCTAAAGTTTTCATCCCCGGATTGACACCTGAAGCCAAAGCCCTTCGTTGCTTGAGCAAGACTATAGGACGACGCCATGAAAACAATGCTTCCTCTTCCGCAACATTCACATTTGTATAATCTTTCAATTGCGCTATGTCCCGAAACATAACTGCAAAGGGCTTGCTGTCACGCAATTTGATTTCACGCAAGCGATTCACCGCCTTTTCATTTGTGGCATCGCATATCAAATGATATCCTCCAATACCTTTTGCCGCAATCACTTCACCTTCACGAAGTAAGCGGGAAGAGAGTTGCAACAACTTTTCATATTCAGTTAGTTTCACGTTATTATACGAAGCATAGTAAACAGGGCCACAATGATTACAAGCAACCGGCTGCGCATGAAAACGACGATTGGTCATTTCCATATATTCTTTCCGACAATCCTGGCACATTTCAAATCCCGCCATCGTTGTCCGCTCTCTGTCATAAGGTAAATCGCTGATAATGGAGAAACGAGGACCGCAGTGGGTACAATTGATAAAAGGATAATGCAAACGATGTTGCTGCTGCTCTCTATCGCGCAAACATTCAGGACAAACAGCAATATCCGGAGCGACTTGCGTCACTTCATCCGACTCAGAATAGCTGGGAGTTATGGTAAAATCCGTATATGGAACTTGTATTTCCGCTTCCTTGACATCTATCCGATGAATAAAAGCAACCGGAGGATGTTCATTACGGATACGGGCAACAAAACATTCGCGCAACTCCGGTGTTAAAACGGCCCGGATACAGACTCCGTTATTCCGGTTGTCCACCTCTCCCTTTATTCCCATCTCTTTCGCTATCTTATAGATAAAAGGGCGAAAGCCGACACCTTGTACCAAACCGTAAACTGTCAAAACTGTTACTTTCACTTCCGCACGCTTCATGTTTTCTTCTGCTTTCGGACAAATATAGACTCTTTCCGCAGAATAAGCAAACCGGTACAATGGCTATTTTCTATTACCTTCATAAATTAAATCTATATACACTATAGATAGAAATGTTTGAGTTTCCACGTTTAATCCAAAACATTATCTCTACTTTTGAAGTTATAAAAATATAACAATCATTTTAATAATATGTGTCTGGCTATACCTGGGAAAATACTACATATCGACCGTTCTATTCCGGAACTTACAATGGCTAAAGTAGATTTCAGTGGAATTGTAAAGAATATCTGTATCCAATGGGTAGACGCTTCCGAAGGCGACTACATTTTGGCCCATGCAGGAATGGCCATTTCCGTACTCAATGCAAAAGAAGCCGAAGAGACATTGGAAGATCTCAAGAAATTGACAATTGATAACTGACAATTGCAAGATGAAATACGTCGACGAATACAGAAACAAAGAACAAGTCCAATCACTCGTCCGGGCAATCCGGAAAATAGTGACACACCCTTGGCATATCATGGAGATATGCGGAGGACAGACACACTCCATCGCCCGCTACCGACTGGAAGAAATGTTGCCGGAAAAGGTAAAATTGCTTCATGGTCCAGGTTGTCCGGTATGTGTAACTCCGATAGAAATTATCGACCAAGCTTTGGAATTAGCGAAACGTCCTGATGTTATTTTGGCTTCATTCGGCGATATGATGCGTGTTCCGGGAAGCCGGGAAGATTTGATGCAAGTCAAAGCACACGGAGCCGATGTGCGCATGATGTATTCCCCTTTGGATGCAGTCGAGCTGGCCGGCACTGAGCCTGACAAAGAAATCGTGTTTTTTGCCATTGGATTCGAAACAACAGCTCCGGTTCACATGATGGCATTAAAAGAAGCGCAACGCAGGGGGCTGACAAACTTTTCTTTATTAACCTCTTTATTTACCGTACCGCCGGCTATCGAAGCAATACTGTCCGACCCGGAATGCAAAGTAAACGGTTTCCTGACTGCCGGTCATGTTTGTGCCGTAACCGGAAACAAGGAATATTACCGTCTGGCGGAAAAATACAAGACTCCAATGGTTGTCACAGGTTTTGAACCGGTGGACTTATTATATGGTATCTATCGTTGCCTGCTCCAGCTGGAAACAGGGACTTATACAGTAGAGAACACCTACAAACGCGCCGTTCCCGAAAATGGCAATCCCGCAGCCAGAAATCTGATAAACGAAATATTAGAACCCTGCGACCAAGAATGGAGAGGAATCGGTATTATCCCAAACAGCGGTTTACAAATCCGGCAGACATTCGACCGTTATTCCTCCCGAACGAAATTTAATTTCCACCCGGACAAAAAAGATATTGTATCCGAATGTATTGCCGGAAAGATTATGAGAGGAACAAAACAAACAACCGACTGTCCATTCTTTGGTACCCGTTGTACTCCGGAACATCCATTCGGAGCTCCGATGGTATCAACAGAAGGCGTTTGCGCGGCATATTATAAATACAGATAAAATAAACGACTGAACAATGATAACAACAAACTGTCCCCTTCCTTTCAACGACACCGATTGCGTATTGATGGCACACGGCGGCGGAGGGAGAATGACACATAAACTGATAAGCAGCATTTTTTACCCGGCCTTCCGCAATCCGCTGCTGGAACAGGATCACGACGGATGTGTATTTCCCGTGGAAACCGGACGTATGGCCTACTCGACAGATTCATTCGTCGTAGACCCGATTTTCTTTCCGGGCGGAGATATTGGCGACTTGGCAGTAAATGGCACTGTAAACGATTTGGCCTGTTGCGGAGCACATCCATTATACCTGACCGCCGGATTTATCTTGGAAGAAGGATTGCCTCTTTCTGACCTCACCCGAATTGTGCAGTCCATGAAGAAAGCGGCCGACCGGGCAGGTGTACAGATTGTTGCAGGTGATACGAAAGTCGTAGAACGAGGGAAATGTGATAAGCTGTTTATCAACACAAGTGGCATTGGAGTCGTTCCCAAAGACATACACATCGCTCCTAATCGTGTAAAAGACAATGACGTAGTGATATGCAGCGGACCAATCGGCGTACATGGCATTACTATTCTTTCCGCCCGCGAAAGTCTTGGTTTCGAAACAAATCTGAAAAGTGACACCATTTCGTTAAACAATATGATTTCCGGATTGTTGACAAATATAGAGGATGTCCATGTCCTGCGCGACCCGACACGGGGAGGCGTAAGCGGAACATTGAACGAAATAGCACAAGCCGCAGGCATGGAAATCATTCTCGACGAAGCCTCGTTGCCTATACCCGATGCCGTACGCGGCGCCTCGGAGATATTGGGCCTCGACCCGCTCTATGTAGCCAACGAAGGACTTGTTTTGGTAATCCTGCCGGCTGCCGAAGCGGAAAAAGCGCTGACTGTCATGCACCGTTATCCGGAAGGGAAAGATGCTGTTATAATCGGTCGGGTATCAGACACCGGCAATACGATTGTAAAGATGAAGACAATATACGGCAACTATCTGATTATAGACATGTTGAGCGGCGAACAGTTGCCTCGTATCTGTTAAAACCTTAGGGTAGACGCAACAGCGTCACCAGGTAAGACGCAATAGTTTCACCAGGTAAGACGCCGTAGCTTCACTAGGTAAGGCGCAACAGCTTCACCAGGCAAGACTCCCTAAAAGGCAGGCGGTATACTTGCAAATTGAAAAACTAATATATTACAATTATGGAAGAAAAAAGACCCTCCGTTTACGAAGAATGTCGCCGAAATGGCATTTCTCGCCGGGATTTTCTGAAATTCTGTACGACGGTAGCCGCACTGATAGGACTCGAATCCACCGGTGTCGCACAAGTAGTCAAAGCGCTGGAAACGAAGCCCCGCCTTCCGGTCATCTGGCTTCATTTACAGGAATGCACCTGCTGTAGCGAATCGTTCATCCGCTCCTACCATCCCACTGTCGGCAATCTCCTTTTCGACAACATCTCTCTCGATTACACAGAGACGCTGATGGCAGCCTCCGGTTTCCAAGCCGAAGCATGCAAAGAAGAGACCATGAAGAAATATTGGGGCGAATATATCCTGATGATTGAGGGTTCCATTCCGACAAAAGATGAAGGTTACTGCTGTGTAGGCGGAAAAAGTGCCATGCAGATTGTGGAAGAATGTGCCAAAGGCGCCAAAGCCATCATCGCTTGGGGAAACTGTGCTTCAGCCGGATGTGTGCAAGCCGCAAACCCAAATCCGACAGGTGCGAAAGCCATTCATAAACTTATCAAGGGCAAACCTTTAATGAACGTACAAGGTTGTCCGCCTATTGCAGATGTGATGACCGGTGTCATTGTTTATATGCTTACTTACGACCGGATGCCGCAACTCGATGCCCTTGGCCGTCCGAAGATGTTCTACAACCGCCGTGTACACGACACCTGCTACCGCCGTGCCAATTTCGACGCCGGCCTGTTTGTGGAAAGCTTCGACGATGAAAATGCCAAACGTGGTTATTGCCTCTATAAGGTAGGTTGCAAAGGTCCGAACACATACAACTCTTGTGGTATTATCAAATGGAATGAAAGTACAAGCTATCCTATCCAGAGTGGGCATCCCTGTCTTGGATGCAGTGAAGCTGGTTTCTGGGATATGAGTCCGTTCTATAAACGTCTGCCCGACGTACACGGTTTCGGCATTGAAGCAACTGCCGACCAAATCGGCCTGGCACTCGGTGCTGCCACAGCCGCCGGTATTGCCGTACATGCCATAGCCACCAATATCCGGAAAAAAGAGTTAATCGACAACGATGAACCGGAAGATACATCTAACATTTAAACCCCTTATACCATGTCAGAAAGAATAGTAGTAGATCCTCTTACCCGTATAGAAGGCCATCTCCGGGTAGAAGCAGAAATAGAAAACGGCAAAATCAAAGATGCTTTCAGTTCCGGTACAATGGTGCGTGGCATCGAAACAATTGTACGAGACCGTGACCCGCGCGATGTCTGGGTATTTGTAGGGCGTGTCTGCGGTGTATGTACTTCCATTCACTCGCTCTGTTCCGTACGAGCTGTCGAAAATGCTTTCAATATCGTTATCCCACCCAATGCACAGATGGTTCGCAACATTATGGAAGCCGTACTGTACATGCACGACCATGTCGTACATTTCTACCAGCTACACGCACTCGACTGGGTAGACGTTGTTTCCGCCCTGAAAGCCGACCCGGCAGAAGCATCCGCTCTTGCCCAGAAACTTTCTCCCTGGCCGAAAAGTTCAGTTGGTTACTTCACAGCCCAGAAAGACCGTCTGACCAAATTTGTCGGAAGCGGACAACTCGGCATTTTCGCCAACGGTTATTGGGGACATCCGGCATACAAACTAACTCCGGAACAAAACCTGATTGCTACAGCTCATTATCTCGAAGCATTGGAATGGCAGAAAGAGGTTGTGAAAGTACATGCCGTATTCGGCGGCAAGAACCCGCATCCAAACTACCTGGTAGGCGGCATGCCTTGTGCCATCGACCTAAACGAAGCCAATGCTGTCAATACCGAACGACTGGCTCTTGTCAAACAGAAACTACAGGAAGCCAAGACTTTCATCGACCAGGTCTATATCCCCGATTTACTGATGATTGCCAATGTTTATAAAGATGAATGGACTAAAATCGGGGGTGGAGTAAGCAATTATCTTTCTTATGGCGACTTTCCGATGTTCGAATACGGAGCGACAGACAGCTACAAAATACCACGTGGTATCGTACTGAACCGTGACCTGACAAAAGTTCACCCTGTCGATGCTAACTCCTCTGAAGAAATCAAGGAATATATCTACCATTCCTGGTACACTTACACACAAGGTAATAAAGCAGGTTTGCACCCATACGAAGGCGAAACGAACCTGAATTACACAGGTCCGCGTCCTCCTTACACCCATCTGAATGTGGAAGATAAATATAGTTGGATAAAAACACCCAGATGGAAAGAAGAACCGATGGAAGTCGGTCCGCTCGCCCGAATGATTGTAGCTTACGCTGCCGGAAAAGAACCCCAGAAATCATTAATAGATAATACACTCAAGCAACTCGACTTGCCGCCCGAAGCACTTTTCTCCACTATTGGACGCACAGCTGCCCGCGGATTAGAAAGCAAATTGGCTGCCGACTGGGCATTGGAGTTCTACGAGCAGCTTATCAAAAACCTCGAAAATGGAGATTCCCGTATGGTGAACCATTATATGTGGGAAAAGGAAACATGGCCGAAACATGCACAAGGAGTCGGTCTCGCGGAAGCCCCCCGTGGTGCCCTCGCCCACTTCATCGTGATTGAGGATAAGAAGGTGAAAAACTATCAAATGGTAGTTCCAACCACTTGGAATGCCTCCCCACGAGACGAAAAAGGCATCCTTTCCGCCTACGAGTCTTCCCTTATCGGCACACCGGTCCACGATCCGAAACAACCGCTCGAAATCCTTCGTACCATTCATTCCTTCGACCCATGCCTGGCATGTGCCGTACATCTCTATGATGAACAAGGTTCGCACGTCCATCAAATAAAAATAGACAACTGATAATTATCAATTCGAGTTATTATGAAAAGTCGAAAGAGACGTTTAAGAGAAGTATATGTATGGGAACTTCCCGTACGCTTTTACCATTGGTTGAATGCACTTTGCATCATCATCCTTTGCATCACCGGATTCATAATCGCAGATCCGCCTGCTATTATGACGGAAACAGAAGCCAGCTTCAGCTATTGGTTCGGTATCGTGCGTTTTATTCATTTTGTGACAGCATTTGTTTTCTTTTTCAATTTCGTGTTTCGCATATATTGGGGGTTTGTCGGAAATCGTTTCGCTCGATGGAACAATTTTATCCAACTCAAGAAATCGCAATGGAAGGAGATTCTGCAAATCATAAAAGTGGATATTCTGATGATAAAGAGCAAACCGATAGAAAGTATCGGCCATAATGCGTTGGCAAGCCTGATTTATTTTGTAATGTTCCTGGCCTTTCTATTACAGAGTATTACAGGTTTCGGCCTGTATGCAAAGATGAGTGAATCTTTTTTTCCCCAGCTTTTTGCCTGGACAATTCCAGTACTGGGAGGCGACTTGGTGGCACGCGAAATACATCATTTCCTGATGTGGTTCTTTATCCTCTTTGCCATCATTCATATCTATTTGGTATGTTACCATGATTATATAGAACGTCGTGGCGAAGCTTCTTCTATGATAGGTGGATGGAAATTTGTCGAAGAGAGCCGTGCCAATGAAGAAGAAGTAACAGAAACAGCAGAAACCATTACGAAAGCAGCACGCAAAAACGAATAGAAAGAATATGGATAAAACGTTAATATTAGGTGTCGGCAATCTCCTGTTGAAAGACGAAGGTGTCGGCATCCATGTCATACAAGCTTTGGAAAAAGAGACATTACCCGACAACGTCAGTCTGATGGATGGCGGCACAGGCGGTCTGCATTTGCTTAGCTGGATACAGGATTATGACCGGATTATTATGGTGGATGCAACGCTCGACCAAAATCCACCAGGTACGATTCGACAACTGCGCCCCCGATATGCATCCGATTTTCCACCATTAATGAGTGCTCACGAAATCGGTCTGCGCGACATGATTGAGGCCATGATACTAACAGGAAAGTTACCTGATATCCAACTCATAGTCATTTCCGCAGCCGATATCAACGAGGTTGGTATGGAATTGACACCGGCCGTCGAAGCCGCCGTACCGGAAGTCATCGAAATGATTAAAGCATCTTGTTAAAACGTTATTCTCATCATAAAACGAATTCCTTTGGTCTGAATATCCGGATGGTCCCGATAATTCAAACGCCAAACATAATCCAAACGGAGAAACTTGAAGATATTTTCTATGCCGACACTTGCTTCCATATAAGGAGCCTTTCCAAAAGTATAAGAACCGTCCGGGAATAGATACAAGCCTTCACCACCGTTTGCCGGATTATTCTTGTCCGATAGATGTCCCCACATTCCACGGAACGCAAAGACTTCTCTCCATTTCAACTTCTTGACAAGCGGCAAGCGATTCAATAAGTTACCATTCATATAATAGGTCAAATCCCAAGAAGCATATTCATCACTAATAAATTCCATTGCGTTCATATTTGTATATGACTCCGGCTGGATTGTATAAGAAAGGTTGGCATTCGGCAAAATAAGTAACGGATAGGGAACCTTGTTCCATACTTTACCAGCTTTGGTTATAATATCTATATATCCGAAAGCCGAGAACCAGAAACGTTTCTGTATACCGATATCCGTCCGCTGATAGTCATACGAAGACCCCAGCAAATCCTTCTTTGCCATCACATGACTAAAATTGAAAATCAAAGCATCAAAAGTAATCGGGTAGCGGATATTACGAGTTTGGTAGAACTTTTCATCCTTAGCATATCTGAACTTCAATTCCAGTTCGGTCATATCATACGCTTTAGTCTTTTGTATACTACCATCAGGACCAATCCGGTCGAAAACAGCATATTCCGTCGCATATTCCCGACGGTTACGTACAACAGCTCCGTAAGCCAAACCGTTATAATGTTCGTGATAATAGGTCAGTTCCGCATTGCGCAGATAGGTAGCACGCGTATCCTTTTGACGTTTCCAAGCCAAGAACATATTATCTTTGCTGGTATACATATATTGCTGCCCTAACTGGTTGATATCGTACATATATTCCAAACGGATTGAGTTCAGAGGAAATTCTTTCCTGTACTCTTTCCTGTCATTAAAAGAATATTCAACCAAAGCATCATACTTCAACTTCTCGTCTTTCGTACCATAAGCCATATAACCGTCCATAAACAGATTCTTACTGAAAGCGGTAGTCGTAGTTCCCCCCACACGAAAACGGGCACCTTCAATCGCATTTCCACTAATAGCCGTGTTCATCGGTCCAATCTCGAATTTACTCTTCAACGGATCTTTATTCGTCGGTATATAACCGGAAACAAGGATAGAAACTATCTTTTCCGTAACATAGAAAAGAGGGACAGAACGAAACTTCGCCATTAACTTCTCCACCGAATTCTGTTTCCGTTTCCCGGCCTCTTCCGGACGATTGGTGTCCCAAAAATCTTCCGATTGGGTAAAAGCGCCTTTCAAAGTGATAACAGGAGCACTCTCCTTAAAGATTTCCACATCCTCAGGAGGAGAGAAAACCTGGTTACTATAAATATTTAGTCGACGGGCATACATGCCTTTTGTTTTTTCACTCAGCTTAAAATCCACATTAATATCATCTTTGGTGATAATACGTGTCCCGTCCGGCAGCCGTTCGAATGTCTGCTCGATTGTCATGCCGCTGACAAAGTTCAGATTAATGTTTTTCGGTACATTCAGGATAACCCGCTGTACGAAATAAGTAGAATCCAACGTCACCAACAAATGCCCGGTAAATCCGAATGTCTCCGAGTTAAAAGGCACAAAACCGAGATCCACACATTTTTGCCCCTTCACCTCGATTGTATCCAATAAATAATATTTGTAATAATTCGGTCCTATCGTAGACAACGGACTGACAAAACGCTGCAAAAACAATGGAATATCATTTTTGAAAATATCGACTTCACGAAACACTTCGTTCAAAATCTGCTGAATACCATCACGGGAGAAAATTTCGTCCACACCGGCCGACTTATTTCCTTTCACAACCCTTTTCTCACTCTTCGGCTCCTTCCGGTAATAAACCGTTTCCACTTTTTCTTTTTCAGAAACAGGAAGAATCGTCTTTCCTATATCTAATGTATCAATAAAGTCAACAAGAAAATCAAATCTACCGGTCTTACCTTCTTTTTTAGGTTTCGGCTTATAATCGTTCATGGCAAAGACCATCTTCTCATACTGGTCGTATTGAAAATAATCATGATTACGCGGGTCATTGCTTTCACGCGACTCGATAACCTTTTTCACAAAAGCAACAGCCGGATTTTCCTTTTTGGAGTATTTTTCCTTTTTGGGTTTTATAATCACATCATCCAAGACAATTCCGGTAGGGACCAATTCTATTTTTAAATTGTTCATTTTCCCAGGAACAACCTCTATCGTTTTTGTATCATATCCCAAATAGGAAAAATCCACTTGCCTTACATTCGTTCTTGCCGAAAAAGAAAAGTTCCCATCCCCATCAGTTGCCGTACCCATCGTTGTTCCCCTAAAGATGATTGAAACGAACGGAAGTCCCTCTCCGGTAACCGAATCGGTAACAATCCCTTTCAATACAGTATCCTGGGCATTAGTTACCCAAACAAACAATAAGGATGTCAGCAAAAAAATAATCTTTTTCCCCATCACAAAACTTTAACTAATTCCCATTATCCTACTATATCCCTAAACATAAACGTCGCAAAATTATAACAGATATTCTTCTTAAAATGTTCCAAATTACGCAGATTGTATTCCAATTGACTACTAATTTGGTATAAAAAAGGGATTTTTTTATAATCTGCAACCAAATAATAATAGATACTCATTCCTTTTTTATAGATTTGTGGTACATAAATAACATCATTCCAATGAAAAAGAAAACGCTAAGTCTGTTACTTGCCGCCAGCCTTGCTCTACCGGTTTTGGCGCAAACAAATTACACGCCTTCCAAAGAAAATCAGGAAGCAAGAAAAGAATTTCAAGACAATAAGTTCGGAATTTTCATCCATTACGGCATATACAGTATGCTGGCTGACGGAGAATGGGTAATGACAAACAAAAACCTGAATTACAAAGAGTATGCTAAACTGGCCGGGGGCTTCTACCCTTCCAAATTCAATGCGGCAGAATGGGTGGCTGCCATCAAAGCTTCAGGGGCTAAATACATTTGCTTCACTACCCGCCATCACGACGGCTTCTCCATGTTCAATACGAAGTATTCCGATTATAATATCGTAAAAGCAACTCCGTTCAAACGGGATATCGTGAAAGAACTGGCAGACGAATGCCATAAACAAGGTATTAAACTCCATTTTTATTACTCACACCTCGACTGGTCGCGCGACGACTACTATCCGCTGGGAAGAACCGGCCACGGAACCGGGCGTACTACACACGGTGAATGGAAAACATACTATCAATTTATGAACAACCAGATAACCGAACTGCTGACCAACTATGGCCCGATTGGAGCCATCTGGTTCGACGGTTGGTGGGATCAGGACCAGAATCCCGATTTCGACTGGCAGCTACCGGAACAATATGCCATGATTCATAAGCTGCAACCGGCTTGCCTTATCGGAAACAATCACCACCAAACACCCTTTGCCGGCGAGGATATCCAGATATTCGAACGTGACCTGCCCGGTGAAAACAAAGCCGGTCTTTCCGGTCAAAATATCAGTCCACTTCCACTGGAAACCTGCGAAACAATGAATGGCATGTGGGGGTATAAAATCACAGACCAAGATTACAAATCCACAAAAACACTTATCCATTATCTGGTAAAAGCCGCCGGTATGAATGCCAACCTTTTAATGAACATCGGGCCGCAACCCAACGGCGAATTGCCTGCCACTTCCATCGAACGGTTAAAAGAGATGGGGGACTGGATGAATATATACAGGGAAACAATATATGGTACGCGAGGTGGTATCGTCACACCGCGTAACTGGGGAGTAACTACCCAAAAAGGGAACAAACTATATGTGCATATACTTGACTTACAAGATAAAGGTCTCTTCCTACCCATTACCGCGCAGAAAGTAAAAAAAGCAACTTTGTTTAAAGACAAAAGCCCTGTAAAATTCAGCCAGAACAAACAAGGCGTTCTGTTAACTCTGTCTGAAGTTCCAGTAGATATAGATTATGTAATTGAACTGGAATTACAAGAAACAACCTCCTGTCTTTTCTGAAAATGCAACCCATTGCATTTCAAATTTGTTCGCGAGGTATTTGCTTTTCGATAACTATCGCAAGACCTTTCGACAATTGTGGTAAGGCCTTACGACAGTTATCAAAAGGCCTTACCACAATTGTCGAAAGGCAAATAGCTAAGCAGAAAATAGCTATTACCCACCTGTCCTGTAAAGGATTGCAAAGGATATTTCCTTTAATCTTCCTCTATCAAACCTTCCAGATAACGTTCCGGAGCTAATCCGGCATGCTGTAGAAAGCCGGCCAGTGCACTATAAATCATCTTGTTATCCTCCCGGTTTGGCAATGCAATCCTGCGGATACAGCTAAGAGGAAAAGAAACAGGAAGATATGGCATCAATTGTCCGTCTGCAAAATCGTACGAGGCATTCGCCGGTTCAGAAAACAAAACCATCCGCCACTCCTTTTCGTGAGCAAAACGCGGATTTCTAACTTCCAGACAAGCATTGCACAACAGGGAGAAAAGCCGGGAATCTGCTTTAAAGCCGGTATGTTCCGCATCAAAAAAGAATTTATCGTACTCCTGTTCCATTTGTTCGGCAAATGTATGTAAACTCTTCTCTTCCTCATATTTACAACGTAGCAAGAAATAATTTTCCGATAAACAATATTCACCGAGCGCCTCATAATCTATCGTCAAACGAAGAAAAGGGAAATGAGACAATTTCAGGTTATGAGGGATTTCGGGAACTTCATAAAACATCCATGCGTACATTTCCATCTCCGGTCCAATCAATATTTTACGGTTATTGCGAAAAAAAGGCATCTCCTGTTTGCTCTCTTGTGGCAAAATAGAGTGTCGCTTTTCATACAAACGAATCGAATCTCTCAAAACAGACAAACCATACTCTATTTCTTCTTCCGATACTGCGTACATCAAATTGGGAACTCTAAGCCTTAATATTGAGGACTGTTCAGAAAAAACGTAGCCTTTAACAAAGGAATTCACTGAAATATAAGAATATAAATTCATTCTTTTTTTTATTTTTTTTGACCTCAAATATACACTATTTATTATTGATTATCTATCTTTGTTAAATCTTTAATAATAATAAAAACCAACTACAATGAAACGTCGTGATTTCTTAAAGACCAGTGTGGTAGCAGGCGCAGCCTTATCGCTCAATTTTGACGGCCTACAAGCTGCTCTCAAATCAAATACCGTAACCGTAGAGCAGGTGCCCGACATGGTAGCTGTTATGGGTGGAGAGCCGGAAGTAATGCTCGATAAAGCCTTGGAAGCACTCGGAGGTATCGGAAAATACATCAAAAAAGGGCAAAAGGTTGTGATTAAGCCCAATATCGGATGGGACCGTACACCAGAACTGGCCGGAAACACCAACCCCGAATTGATTAAAGCTTTGGTAAAAAGATGCCTTGCTGCCGGTGCTGAAAAAGTAACCGTATTTGACCACACTTGCGACAATTGGCAAAAATGTTATGAAACAAGCGGTATCGCTGCCGCAGTGAAAGAAGCCGGTGGTATTATTATGCCGGGTAATGACGAAAAATATTATAAGGAAGTATCCATCCCGGGTGGTGTGACACTGAAAGATGCTAAAATCCATGAGGCTTTAGTGGAAGCAGATGCTTGGATTAACGTACCTATCCTGAAAAATCACGGAGGAGCAAAATTGTCATGCGCGATGAAAAACCTGATGGGAATAGTATGGGACCGCCGATTCTTCCATCAGAATGACCTTCAGCAATGTATCGCCGATATCTGCGCTTGGCAGAAAAAACCGGTACTTAATATTGTGGATGCTTATCGCATGATGCACCAGAACGGCCCGCAAGGAAAAAGCGCTGCCGATGTCGCTATGCTGAAATCTATGATTGTATCCCCGGATATCATTGCCATAGACACAGCCGCCCTTAAATTGTTCAATCAGGTAAAAGAACTGGATATGGAAGCTGTCGGACATATCGGAAAAGGGGAAGCTCTGAAATTAGGCACGACTAATCTGGATAAAATCAAAATCAAACGTATTAAAATCTGATGAAACGAACGAATTACCTGAAAGGGTTGCGGGTTCTACTCGCAATCCTCTTTTTCGTACCTATACTATTATTTTTTGTAGACTTTGCGGGAGCACTTCCCAGTGGGATACATAAATTATTGCATGCGCAACTGATGCCGGCCATTTTAGGCGGCATGGTAGGGATAATTGTTTTTCAATTTCTTTTAGCCCTGTTGTTCGGACGTATTTACTGTTCGGTAATTTGTTCGGCCGGTGTATTGCAAGATATTATTAACCGGATTTTTTGCATCGGGAAGAAAAAGAAAAAAGGGGTACGACGTTTTAAATATCATAAACCGGCCAATTGGGTACGTTACTCAATACTGGCCCTGACCGTTATTTTAGCCGTTTTAGGCTTCAGCGAACTCTGCTTGTTGCTCGACCCTTACAGCAATTTCGGACGTATCGCAACAAACTTGTTCCGGCCAGTTGTCATGTGGAGTAATAATATACTGGCGGATTTGCTGATGAAGGTGGATAATTACAGCCTGTATCACGTCACAATCAGCACAGTATCGACTGCCGGACTGATAGCTGCAATTATCGCTTTGGTTCTTTTCATTGTCCTGGTTATTTTCCGCGGGCGGTTGTTTTGTAATACGCTTTGCCCGGTCGGTGCTTTATTGAGCCTGATTTCGCGTTATTCGTTTTTCCGCATATCGTTCGACAAAGAAGCCTGTACGCATTGTGGCAATTGCGAGCATACGTGCAAGGCCGAAGCCATCGACAGCAAAAATCTGACCATCGACACCTCCCGCTGTGTGGATTGTTTCAATTGCGTATCATCCTGCGCCAAAGGAGGATTGCAATACCGTTACCAACCTGTTGCTCTAAAGAAAGAAAAAGCACAACCGGCAGTAAACGCAACCGATACGATGTCAATCGGACAAACGGGAGCAAACAGCCGTCGCAGCTTTTTGGCAACAGGAGTCACAGTTGCAGCCAGCCTGCCTGTTATCTCCGCGATAGCCGACGAAGTAGAAACATGCAAAGGCGATGGTAGTTGTGGCAATCATAAAGGTAAAGGTAAAGGTCACGGTCAAAAAAAGTGGCCGCCGCTTACCCCTCCGGGCTCCATCAGCCTGGAAAGGTTCAAAGATAAATGTACAGGCTGCCATCTTTGTGTGGTACGTTGCCCGAGTCAGGTGTTACGTCCGACAGGATTGGAATATGGTTTCGATTATATGCTGAAGCCACGCCTGGCTTACATCAGCAGTTATTGTAATTACGAATGTACTGTTTGTGCCGACGTCTGCCCTACCGGTGCTATCAAGCCTTTGACAAAAGAAGAAAAAATGACGACTCAGGTCGGCATTGCCACTTTCTTTATCAACCGTTGTATCGTCAAGACGGAAGGCAACGATTGTGGTGCTTGCTCGGAACATTGTCCGACACAAGCCGTACACATGGTCCCCTACGAAGGTACACTGACCATTCCGCACGTAGACCCGGATTTATGTATCGGTTGCGGCGGTTGCGAGTCCATTTGTCCGGTACGTCCGATGCGGGCTATCATTGTCAAATCCAACGAGGTCCACAAATTTGTGGAGAAACCCAAGGAGGAAGAGGTTAAAGAAGTTGAAGTAGATGATTTTGGATTTTAAATTTTTCGATTTTTCATAATAAGTATTTTTAAAGATTAAACATTTATTTAAGAAGGTCTTGCTTGTGAAAGTAGGACCTTTTTGCCCTTACTCGTTTTTTATAATGCTTTTATCCTTATATTTGCAGCATGGAATTTGAATTACAACACAACGATACGAAATCAAATGCTAGGGCGGGTCTGATTACCACTGATCATGGAGTAATTGAAACGCCTATTTTTATGCCGGTCGGGACACAAGGCACCGTCAAAGGTGTACACATGCCCGAACTGAAAGAAGATATACATGCACAAATCATATTAGGAAATACTTATCATCTGTACCTCCGTCCGGGAATTCATATATTGGAACAAGCCGGCGGTCTGCACAAATTCAATACATGGGAACGCCCGATATTGACTGACAGTGGCGGTTTTCAGGTCTTTTCCTTATCCGAAAACCGTAAATTGCATGAAGAAGGTGCCATGTTCCGCTCCCACATAGATGGTTCAAAGCATCTCTTTACGCCGGAAAAGGTAATGGATATCCAACGCTCTATCGGGGCCGATATCATAATGGCTTTCGATGAATGTTGCCCGGGAGATGCCGACTATGATTACGCAAAGAAATCGCTCGGCCTGACCGAACGCTGGCTGAATCGTTGTTTCGACCGTTTTAATTCCACGGAGCCGAAATACGGCTACCGACAAGCCCTTTTCCCGATTGTGCAAGGTTGCGTCTATACCGATTTACGACGGCAAGCTGCTGAAAATGTAGCTGCAAAAGAAGCCGATGGTAACGCTATAGGCGGTCTGGCTGTCGGCGAACCGACCGAGAAGATGTATGAGATGATAGAAGTAGTCAACGAAATATTACCCAAGGACAAACCCCGCTACCTGATGGGAGTCGGTACTCCGACCAACATTCTGGAAGCTATCGAACGCGGCGTAGATATGTTCGACTGCATCATGCCTACCCGCAACGGACGAAACGGGCAGATTTTCACCCGCTTCGGCACACTGAATATGCGCAACAAGAAGTGGGAGAACGACTTTTCCCCTATCGACACGGACGCAAATTCGTACGTCGACACCCTCTATAGCAAAGCCTATCTGCACCACCTGATTAAGGTGAACGAGATGTTGGGGCTCCAGATAGCCTCCATTCACAACCTCGCCTTCTATCTCTGGTTGGTAAAGGAAGCCCGTCGCCGCATCATTGCCGGTGATTTTACTACTTGGAAAAGCGAAATGGTCCGTCAATTATCCAATCGATTATAAGATAACAAGCAAATGAAATTCAAATTAAAACGAATAGACTGGTACATTATCAAGCAATTTATCGGCACTTATGTATTTGCCATTATCTTGATTATATCCATCGCAGTCGTGTTCGATATAAATGAGAAAATTGATAAGTTCCTGAGCCCGGATGTTCCGCTGAAGGCTATCATTATCGATTATTACATGAACTTCATTCCGTATTTCGCGAACTTGTTC
Organism: Parabacteroides sp. AM08-6; assembly: GCF_003473295.1. Taxonomy (GTDB): domain Bacteria; phylum Bacteroidota; class Bacteroidia; order Bacteroidales; family Tannerellaceae; genus Parabacteroides. The sequence goes on along the minus strand of NZ_QRMP01000001.1, from coordinate 123,022 downwards.
AGTCCGCTGTTCACATTTATTGCCGTTATCTTCTTCACATCGAAGCTGGCGGACAATTCCGAAATCATCGCGATGCTGTCAAGCGGTATGAGTTTCCGGCGCTTGATGCTCCCGTATGCCATCTCGGCTGCACTTATCGCACTCAGCACATTCATTTTGAATGCATATATCATTCCCCCATCCAACAGTACGCGTATCGAGTTCCAGAATAAATACATTCGAAACAAGAAGCAGGAGTATATCCGGTCGGCCCAATTGGAAGTAGAACCGGGAGTGATTGCTTACTTCGATCGGTATGACTCACGTTCCGGCATGGGACACCGTTTTTCACTGGACCGTTTCGAGGACAAGAAACTCGTTTCGCGTCTGACGGCCGAATCCATCAAATATGACTCCTTGCATCACTGGACACTCGTGAATTACACGATATGCGATTTCGACGGGATGTACGAAACCATCACGCAGGGCAACTATAAAGATACGATACTCACAGTCGTCCCCTCCGACTTCCTGATTTCGGTCAACGATTGCGAAACGATGACCTCTCCTCAACTAAAGACTTACATCGAACGGCAGAAGAAACGCGGTATCGGGAATATCCAGACTTTCCAGATTGAATATCATAAACGTTTTGCCTCCATCATGGCGGCCTTCATCCTGACTTCCATCGGAGCATCACTGTCTTCACGTAAAATCAAAGGAGGGATGGGTTTGAATATAGGTATCGGACTTGCGCTGAGCTTTTCCTATATCCTGTTCACGACGGTGACGTCTACCTTTGCCATCAACGGCAGCCTGAGTCCCTGGATGGCGGTATGGATACCCAATATTTTATATACGTTCATCGCTATTTATCTATACCGGAAAGCTCCGAGATAATTTTATACATTCTTAAATATAGAATATAAAATCTAATAAATAGACCTTTACAGGGAAGAAACATTATTGTTACTTTGTCCTGTTTATTTGAGAGAGATTAACATGGATACAAGATATGTGTTTACGACTTCGTTTCGTATCCATTTTATTAACTAATAATTAATTGTAAAATGAAAAAGAATTTATTTTTCTTATTCGCTTTGATTTGCTCAACAAGTCTTTTCACGGCATGTAGTGACGATGAAAAAGACACCAGTTGGAAAGAATTTCCAACCGAAATCCCGGCTGAAAACGTAACACTGGATGTAAACGGCGGTCTGCCTGCCGAAGCAACAGCTTCCATCGAAATCAAATCGGGTGAAGTCGGTGTTGTTACATTGACAAACGCTGTTTACGGACATGCTTCAATCCCCGTTAATGTTGCGATGACAAAAGTTGACGAAAATTCTTATGATTTCGAAGGTAGTGCAAATATAGACGGCACCACAAAAGCTGCCGCACAGGAAGACCTCGGCCTGACCGTAACCGTTAAAGGTTCCGTAACGAAAGCCGGCAAACTGACTGTTAAGGTAACGACTTCCGGTTGGGGTTCTATCGGCGGTGTTTATTCCGGTGATAGTCTGGCTATGACATTGAATGGTGTGGCCAGTAATGCTTATCCCGTTACCGTAACTTTAAATTCTGAAGCAAAAGCAACCCTGACATTCGGCAAAATAGTGAATGTGGCAATAGATTTCCCTGTTGAAGTTGCCATGACGAAAGAAGGCGAAGGTTACAAATTGGAAGGTAGCGCCTTGCACGAAGGTTCCGGAAAAACAGTAAATGTAACCGGTAGCATTGCCAACAATGTATTGACGGTAGACCTCATTCTTTCAGGCTATGGAACCATCAATAAGTCATACAGTGCAACAGATGAAGCAAATGAGCTGACATTTAACGGAGAAGTTAAGAAGACCGGTTCGATTACAGTTCAAGCCACATCCGAAACAGAAGGAACCATAAGCTCCGATTTCATCGTCGGCCCGAACAGTTCAGCCAAACTGCCTATCAAATTGACAAAGGCTGAAGATTCTGAAACTTATACTTTGAGCGGAAACGGTAAAACAGAAGAATATGAATGGAGCTTCGAAGGCACTGTCAGCCCTGAATCAACGATGAAGGGAGACTTCACATACAAAATCCTTTCTCCGATTGTAGGAAAATGGGGCGTTAAGATGGGTGCACAGGGTGCAGAAACTATCTTCAAATTTGCAAGCAAGAAAGGAAGCGTTACTTTCCCTGATGCAATCATCAATATGCTTCCGGAAGAATTGAAACCGATGTTCCCAGCCACAATGCCAGACGCGCAATTGGTTCCGACCATTAAAGGTTTGTTAGGTCAATACGTACCTTACCTGCAATATATCGAATTTACAGAAGGCGGTAGCATTAATATAGCTTATACCGCAATGGGTTCGACAGAAGTAAGTACAATCTCCGGTATGCTGAATTACTATGTAAAAGACAACCAAGCATACATGGTAATCGACATCTTCTCGTTAATGTCCATGAGTAATTCTCTGAAGAGCGCTGATTTATCCACAAAAGCATGGAATCCGTCAAACTTCTTGACAGACGGTATACCTTTTGATTTTACTGCTGAAAGCGGAACATTGAATATCTGGTTAAATCATGAAGTCGTATCCGGCCTACTGCCAATTCTGAATACACTCCTCCCGGCCTTTGGTGGAATGCTAGGCGACAAAGCTGAAATGGTAATAGCTATTCTCGGCGCAGTTAACGGTATCGTTAGCGAAAGCACTGAATTTGAAGCCGGTTTAGTTCTGGTAAAGAAATAAATCATACCAAACATAATAAAGAGAGGCGGGCCCCGAAAAGGAGTCCGCCTTTTTTATTGGAAATGTATCACTCGTCAATCGAAGAATATCCGGTGCAAATCAAAGGACATCCGGATTTTCGTCATCCCCGCCCGGCGTAGGTTCCAGCGGGTCCGGGTTCTCGTTGTCCGGATTGTTCGGCTTATTGCCCGATTGCTTAAGGCCTTGGTGGCTGAGTATCGTCTTGAAATAAACGATACGGGCATTCACATAATCGATGAAATCCGCATAATCCTTATCACCGTTCACGACAGCCAGGGCATTGATTTTCCGCACAATCCCATCATAGGCCGCCTCGACCTCCTTGCGGGGGACGGTGGCACCGCCGGTCACCTTGTTGATGCTTTCGTTGATGCGGCCTTCCACAAGGTCGTTGAACTCGTTATTGGCCGCTTCGAGCTGGGTCAGCCATTCATCAAGGCCGAGGGTGGTGACATGGCCCTTATACTTCTCGCTCCTGAGTTCCTGGACAAGGTTGTAAATCATTCCCGTCTCCTTCTCCTGTGCTGCGGTGGCGATTTTCTTGTAAGCATCCATCACGATGTTCAGCTCTTTGGCAGCCGCCTGTTTCTCTTTATCGAAATGATACAAACCGGCACTGACCTGCGAGCGGATGGCTTGGTAAAACTGGTCGCGTTTCAAGTCGGAGGCATTCATCTTTTCGGTATAGGCACTCTTGGAAATGTTTTCGAGCGCTTGGTCCATGCGGGTCAGGGCGGATTTGAAAGGAGCATACTCGTCCGTTATACTCAATTTGGCCGGGGTATCGGCGATGATGCGGGCGTCGATACCGGCAAAAAACTGGAATGACGGCTCCATTAGAAGCTGGGATTTGGAAAAAGTTGAAATCTGTTTCATAATCAATTTTATTTAAGATGAATATTTTTAGTTTTCCCAAGTAGTTGGGAAAATATGAAAATCGGAAAACATTCCGTCCAAGCAGTTTGGCGGGCCCGACCGAGGTCTGTCAGCCTCTCCAAACTACTTGGGAAGAATAAACCGAGGTCATTTGATAGCTTCCAAGCAGTTTGAATGCATCAAATGACCTCGGTTGGCTTCATCCAACCGCTTTGGAACGTCCGGACGACCTCGTTCGGCCCCGCCAAAGGGGTTGGATGGAATAAATATTTTAAAATTCTATTTCTTTACCAAATTCATTCCCACGATAAACTCTTTGTAAGTAGGAACATCTTTTGCTAAGGTGGCGATTTGTTCGAGTATGGCGAGCTTTTCCGGTTCGTCCGGCATCAGCGTCGGCAACAGTTGGAAAACAGGAGCCAGGGCGGGGAGCAGTTGTTGCGCCATTTCCGTATTAATCAGCAATGTGCCGTTCTGTCCGTCTTCGCTGAAGGCGAGGCCCAATGGGATACCGTTTTCAGCCAATGCAATGACCTGTTCCAGACCGGCGAAAGGATTATTATCCGATTTTGTCATCAGCATTGCGATAATCGTTTTTATATCCAGTGTCATATAAAGCATCTGTTCCTTCACGTAATAGTTGGCAATCCCCTCCAGCGGCAAGGTTTGTCCGTCTTTCATATAAGTAAAGACGACTCTTCCGTCTTTTTCGAAAGACACTTCCTGCAAGCTTGCTTCAAGGAAAGCTTCCGCTTTTTTGTCGGCCATCAGGCAGAACATCGGGCAAGGAACCGATTGGCCCTCGAAAGTAATATTCCCGTCGGCAGTCTCGAGGCTCAGGAAGAATGCGCCGCCCATGGGGTTATAGTCCATTTCGTTTATGACACCATCGCCATTCGTATCCGTCAAAACATTCGGAGCCAACGCCCATTTGCCGACAATCGGAGAGTCGATTGAAATGGCTATGGAGAGGGATAAAACACCGGATTTAATGCTGCCGTTCACAACAAGGGTGCGGCTGTCGACCTTCGTTTCGCCTTGAAAGAGGTAAGATGTCGCTACGACTTCCGCTTTCGTAACGGTCAGGGTGGCATCCACCGTGACAGTTTCCGTTCCCGGCAATACTTTTTCAAGCGTAACCTTCACCCTATCGGCCGAAGTGGCCTCCAATGTCACCGTTTTGCCGGTCAACGCTGTTCCGCCAAGTTGCAAGTCCAGCTTGTCTCCGGAATAGTCGTTCGAGATTTGTTTCCAGGGTTCGTCCGGGTTGGAACCATCCTTATTGTCGTCATCGCTACAGGAAAACAGGCTCAGGGTACAGAGCACTGTAAAAAGAAAGAATAAATACTTTTTCATCATATAGTTTATTTAAAGTTGTTATTTCAAACGTTGATTTATAATGCGGGGCAAGATAGACATTTCAATTGGATTTTACAAATTTTGTATATTACTTTTCTCTTGAAAGAAAAGTAATCAAAAGTTCAAGGCTTCAGCTGGCGAGCTACTCCGGCAAAAGACTACGCTCGACCAGCGGAACTCGCTTCGCTCAAACAACCGCTGCTCTTTCCGCTCCGTCTTTTCCCTCCGCTTCACGCTCACCAGCTGAGGCCGGGGAAAAGAGCCGGAACGGCTCTTTGAGGATGGCTGATAACTGCACTTGGATTGACCGATGCAGCTTGTTCACAAGAGCTTGTTCACAAGTGATGGTATCGGCTTATTTACTAGTGTCAGTTTATTGACAAGTGATGATGTCAGCTTATTTACAAGTGGATGGAGGCGGCTTGTTATATAAGTGATGGGGGCAGGTATTATTGGCGCTTTTGACATTTTGGGTCGGCTTGTCAGATAAATGAAGATGTCGGCCATCCCAAGAGAAAGCGGAGCTTTCTTTCAGCGGGCCTCAGCGGGCGGGCGTGAAGCGGAGGGAAAAGACGGAGCGGAAAGAGCAGCGGCTGTTTGAGCGAAGCGAGTTCCGCTGGTCGAGCGTAGTCTTTTGCCGAAGTAGCCCGGCCGGTGAAGCCTTGACCTTTTGGTTACTTTTCTGTCAAGAGAAAAGTAACATCTCATTTGTTAGTCATAATATCCAGCACCAACCTATCCGTCTCCTCCATCCCCCTCGAACCGATAGAAGTCAAATTGGCAATCGACTTATCGACATCCTCATCGATAATCCCCTCCACCGAAGTCACAACCTTATTCTCCATCGCCATCAAAGCCGACAACATGGCTGTCGACACACCACTGGAAACCTTCATGGCACAACTTGGCTTGGCGCCGTCGCAAATCATGCCCGTGATATTTCCAATCATATTTTTGATAGCATAAGAAATCTGCGTTTTATCCCCTCCCATCAGGTAAGTAATCCCGCAACTGGCCCCCGTAGCCGCCACCACGCAACCGCAAAGGGCGGAAAGGCGGCCCAAGCTCTGCTTGATATAAATCACCATCAAATGGCTCAACATCAGGGCACGGATGAGTTGTTCGTCAGAGCATTTAATATCTTCGGCAAAAGAAAGGACAGGCAATGTCGCGGCAATTCCCTGGTTGCCGCTTCCGGAATTGCTCATTACCGGTATCATAGCCCCGTCCATGCGGGCGTCGCAGGCGGCAGCCGTCATAATCAACATGTGCGTATAGGCAGAGTCGCCCATATATTTGCGGCCGTAAACACCCGAAACAGTCTTGCTGACCGTATGGCCGTAATTCCCCCGGACAGATGCCTGGGCAGCTTTCTTGTTCAATTCGGCAGTCCTGAGAATAAAACGAATATCATCGAGCGGCATCTCCATGGCAAATTCATAAACAGTAGAAAAAGAGAGTTTAAGTTCCTCCTCTTCGACATGGCAAATATCCTCTCCGGTTTCCCCGGATTGGCGGAGGTCGGTCAGTACCGTCCCATTTTTCTCTACATATATAATATGGGTATGTTCGTGGCAAATAATCACCCTGGAGGTTTCGTCACCGGCAAAACAAAGGACTTCGATGTAGAGCTTGTCCACTTTTTCTTTCAGCGCGATATGGATACTTTTACTTTCAATCATCGCCTTTCCTTCTTCAAGCGCCTCAGGGGTCAGGTCACGAAGTACTTCCAGCCCGTAGGCGGACTTTCCGACCAATGTACCCAAGGCTATGGCAATCGGAAGTCCTACCATTCCGGTTCCGGGGATACCCACGCCCATCGCGTTTTTAAGAATATTGGCACTCAGAAAGACTTCCGTCTTTTCCGGTTTACAGCCCAACACCTCAGCGGCCTTGGCGGCAGCGAGCGCAACCGCAACAGGTTCGGTACAGCCGATGGCCGGGATGACTTCCTGATTGATAAGTTTAAGAATTTGTGCTTTTGTCGTATGCTCCATGATTTAGAATTTTCCCGTTTACGTGGCAAAGGTAATTATCAATTTTTAATTCCTTGTGTCTCCACCGTAAAAGTTTGTTTCTCCATCCCATGCCCGCCTTGTTCTTCCATGTGGATGGCAAAAACAGCTTTGCCGGTACGTAGCTTGCGGGAGGCCCGGACATTGACGGTATAAGTCACGCGGTCGTCCGGCGAAATCTTTCGTATGACCACCGGATCGGAAATCTTTAGGTGAGACTTTCCTTTCTCGACAGTCACAATCGGCTTCACGCGGAGGGCATCCCGGCGACCGTTGTTAAGCAGAATAAAAGTCAGACGGCAAGACTCACCCGCATCGATAGCTTGATTGCCGTTGGTGTCTTCCAGGAAAATATCGTCTACTACCAGAAAAGGGGCATTCCTGTCAATCGTGATATAGCGGTCGTTTCTCTTCTCTCTCTTCTCCTGCTCCGTCTCCATATTGGCTCCGATTATGGCACCCGCAGCACCTCCGGCAAACGAACCGATTGTAGAACCTAATGCAGCTCCGTCCCAACGCCCCGAATTATCGCCTATTATCGCCCCGACAATTCCGCCGGCAAGCGAACCGACCTGGGAACCGACAATCGTGCGCGATGTCTGGTCCATAGAGCCACATCCGGACAACAACAGCAGGGATGCAACAACAGATATAATCAAGTTTCTCATATCCTTCTCGTTTTAGTTTACGATTGCAAAGATAATGATGTATCCGTATCCTTTTCCTTTCAAAATAATAGAATGTTCGTTTGAATCAATTCAAAAAAGCAGACTTTTATCTATCTTCGCAGCCGATAAATAAAAAAGAATGACAAATCAGTTCCAGACTCCCATTGCCGACCTTTTGCACCAGTATACTCTTCTGCAAAAAGAATTCAACTACGAGAAAGAAATGTATAAAGAACAGGCGGAACGAATCGGGATAAAAAAAAGAATACAGCAGGGATTATGCTGGTATCCTGTCATTCCGGGGAGAAGCTACTATAATTCGTTGAACCAGCTCGTCGTCGAAGTGGAACGGCGGGAAGACAGAGAAATTGAACACAATTTCGAATATGGACGGCCGGTCTGTTTCTTCACGACCGACAGTGGAGGCAAACCTCAATATATGAATTTCTCGGCTGTCATCAGTTATGTGCAGGACGACCGGATGGTAGTGGTCCTGCCTACTCCCTCCGCCCTTTTCGATTTGCAGCGGACAAACGAAATCGGAGTACAATTATATTTCGACGAGACGAGCTATAAGACCATGTTCAATGCTCTCCAGAACACGATAAAAGCAAAGAATAACCGATTGGCCGGACTTCGGGATATTTTACTCGGAAAATCTCCTGCCGGCAAACGGACTCTTTTTCCCGTACGTTTCCCCTGGCTGAATACGACACAGGAAGAAGCCGTCAACCATGTCCTGGCTGCCAAAGATGTTGCCATCGTACATGGTCCTCCCGGAACCGGAAAGACTACGACGCTGGTAGAAGCCATCTATGAAACCCTGCATAGGGAAAATCAGGTAATGGTTTGCGCCCAAAGCAATACGGCCGTCGATTGGATTTCGGAAAAGTTGACGGATAGAGGCATCAATGTTCTCCGTATCGGTAATCCCACACGGGTAAACGATAAAATGCTCTCCTTCACTTACGAACGGCGCTTCGAAGCCCACCCGGATTACGCCGAACTGTGGAGTGTCCGGAAAGCCATCCGTGAAACACAATCCCAGATGCGGAAAAGCCACGGTGAGAAAGAGACTGCCCGCAACCGACTCTCCCGCCTGCGTTTCCGGGCTACGGAACTGGAAATGAAGATTGATGCGGAACTATTCGGCGAAGCGCGTGTAATTGCCTGTACTTTGGTGGGTTCCGCCAATCGCGTACTGGTAAACCATCATTTCACCACGCTCTTTATCGACGAAGCGGCACAGGCACTCGAAGCAGCTTGTTGGATAGCAATCAGCAAAGCGGACCGTGTCGTCTTTGCCGGTGATCATCATCAGCTTCCTCCGACTATCAAATGTATAGAAGCTGCTCGTGGCGGATTGGACCATACGCTGATGCAGAAAATAACAGCTCATAAACCGGAAACGGTTTCTCTGCTGAAAATACAATATCGCATGCACGATGATATTATGCGTTTCCCGTCCCGATGGTTCTATCATAACGAACTACAATCGGCAGCTGAAGTAAAATATCGGGGTATTTTAGAATATGATACACCTGTCATCTGGTTCGATACGGCGGATTGCAAATTTGAAGAGGACCAGCTTTCCGACAGTTTGAGCCGTATCAACCGGCAGGAAGCGTCTTTACTTGTCTCTCAACTGCAAGCTTATATTGAAAAGGTCAGCAAGGAACGAGTTTTGGAAGAGAGTATCGATTTCGGATTGATTTCCCCTTATAAATCGCAAGTGCAGTTCATCCGCGGCCTGATTAAGCGTAATGCTTTTTTTAAACCTTTCCGGAAGTTGATAACCGTCCATACGGTCGACGGTTTCCAGGGGCAGGAACGCGATGTGATTATGATTAGTCTTGTACGTGCCAATGAAAAAGGACAAATCGGCTTCCTTAATGATCTTCGCCGGATGAATGTAGCTATTACCCGTGCCCGGATGAAACTGATTATATTGGGGGATGCGCCTACGCTGACAAAACATCCTTTTTATCAGGCACTCTATCAATACATTTCCCTGAATGGAAAAGTGATACAACCATCCCCCGCACTTACAGAAGAATCGCCGGACGATACCCGGGGTTAATAATGCCCGTGAGCGGCAATTATGCCGTCAATTTTGCTTGTCCCTTTTGCGGATATTTCCGGAACAGGCTCCACCATTTCAGTTTCAGAACACCGAAAAGAGCTTCGCCGAATATAGAAGAGTTCATCTTGGAAACACCTAATACGCGGTTTATAAAAATGATTGGAACTTCCACGATTTTGAAACCGCATTTATAAGAAGTATATTTCATTTCAATCTGGAAAGCATATCCTTTGAAATGGATGTGGTCCAAATCTATCGTCTCCAGTACTTCACGACGGTAACATTTGAATCCGGCAGTTGTATCCTGCACTTTCATGCCTGTTACAAAGCGCACATATACGGAAGCATAATATGACATCAGGACACGCCCCAACGGCCAGTTGACAACATTTACCCCGTTGCAATAACGAGAACCGACAGCAACATCTCCTCCTTGTTCGGTACAGGCGGCATACAACCTAGGAAGGTCTTCCGGATTGTGACTGAAATCGGCGTCCATTTCGAAAACGAAGTCATATTTGTGTTCTATCGCCCATTTAAAACCACAGATATATGCCGTACCCAGTCCCAATTTTCCTTTACGCTCCACCATGAAAAGGCGTTCCGGAAATTCTTTCTGCAAACGCTTCACAATATCGGCTGTACCATCGGGAGAACCATCATCGATAATCAGAATATGAAATTCTTTCTGCAATCCGAATACGGCACGAATGATATTCTCAACATTCTCCTTTTCATTGTAAGTAGGAATAATAACAATACTGTCTGACATATACTTTTTTTATAGTGATATTTGATAAACAGGAACTGAATATTCCATAATAAACATTCAATTGCCAATCGATATGCGAAGTTAGATATTTTCATTGATTTAACTAATAGGATTGAGACATTTTCTGTAATTTTGCAATCAACAATATCAATTTTCAATTAATAAAGTTGGAAGTACAAGAATTACTGAAGTTATATGCCGCTCATCCGCAGGTAACGGCATTAAATACCCTGCTTAATAACAATACGTCCCGTAATATATTTCTGAAAGGACTAAACGGTTCAGGGGCCGCAATGACAATTGCTTCTCTTTTTTCAAAAAGAAGGGGGAGCTATGTGTGTATACTAAACGATCAAGAAGAGGCCGGCTACTTTTATCACGATTTGGTGCAACTCAGCGGTGGCGATGCTATATACTTCTTTCCTTCGGCTTACCGGCGGGCTATCAAATACGGTCATATAGACCCGGCTAACGAAATATTACGAACAGAAGTATTAAGTGTTCTGCAAGACTCAGATGCTTCATTCGTAATCGTCACTTATCCGGATGCGCTGGCCGAAAAGGTAATTTCCCGGGAAGTACTGAAAGAGAACACATTGAAAATCAGCGTGGGTGAAAAACTGGATAACATGTTTGTTTCGGACGTTCTGGATGAATATGGTTTCGAGCAGGTCGACTATGTGTATGAACCCGGACAATATGCTTTGCGCGGCAGTATCCTGGACGTTTTCTCATTCTCCTATGAATTTCCTTATCGTATCGACTTCTTCGGAAGCGAGGTGGAAACAATTCGTTCGTTCGATGTGGAAACCCAGCTTTCCAAAGAGAAGTTGGATAGTATCTATATCGTACCGGAAATGACAAAAAGCAATCGCTCCAATTCTTCCCTGCTGGATTCTCTGCCTGCCCGGACATTACTTGCTTGCAAGGATTTGGCCTGGACGAAGGAACGTATCGATAGTATCTGGAATGAAGAACCTGTTGTTGGAGATGAAGAGTCATTTACCGGTATCGACCAAATGCGTGGCAAACTGGTTGCCGGAGAAGACTTTCTGCATACAGCCCTGAACTTTTCCCGTCTCCATTTCGGTACCCGTTGCACAGGAGTGGCCGATACGATATTTACATTCAGTACACAGCCACAGCCTATCTATCACAAGAATTTCGATATGGTGAGCGAGTCGTTTCTTCATTATATGGAAAACGGATATACACTATATATCTTAAGTGACGTAGAAAAGCAAGCCGCCCGTATCCGTGCCATCTTTGAGGATAGAGGCGAAAATATACCGTTCATATCCGTCAATAAAACTATTCACGAAGGTTTTGCCGACGAGACATTGCATATTTGCCTGTTTACGGACCATCAGTTATTCGACCGTTTCCACAAATTCAACCTGAAGAGTGAAAAAGCTCGTAGTGGCAAAATTACACTCTCGCTGAAAGAACTGAACCAGTTCAAAACAGGCGACTACATCGTTCATATCGACCACGGTGTCGGTCAATTCGGCGGTCTGATACGTACCGAAGTGAACGGAAAGATGCAGGAAGCCATCAAATTGATTTATCAGAATAATGATATTATATTCGTCAGTATCCATTCGTTGCATAAACTATCCAAATACAAAGGAAAAGATAGCGGCGAACCTCCCAAGCTCAATAAATTAGGAACCGGCGCCTGGGAAAGGATGAAAGAAAAAACCAAGTCGAAGGTAAAGGATATTGCCCGCGACCTAATATTGCTTTACTCCAAACGCAAACAGGAAAAAGGTTTTAACTACAGTCCGGACAGTTTTATGCAACATGAACTGGAAGCCAGCTTCATCTATGAAGATACTCCCGACCAAATGAAAGCAACAGCCGAAGTGAAAGGGGACATGGAAAGTGACCGTCCGATGGATCGTCTGATTTGCGGGGATGTCGGTTTCGGTAAAACGGAAGTAGCGATACGTGCCGCTTTCAAAGCTGTTTCGGACAACAAGCAGGTAGCTGTTTTGGTCCCGACTACCGTACTGGCATTTCAACATTTCCAAACATTCTCGGAACGACTGAAAAACTTTCCCTGCCGCATAGAATATATCAGCCGTGCCCGCACAACAGCACAAATCAAACAAATCCTGAAGGATGTAAAAGAAGGGGAAATCAATATACTGATTGGGACACACCGTATTGTCAGCAAGGATGTACAATTCAAGGACTTGGGATTACTGATTATCGACGAGGAACAAAAATTCGGCGTCTCCGTCAAAGAAAAGTTACGGCAACTCCGGGCTAATGTCGATACACTGACCATGACGGCAACTCCTATTCCGCGTACTCTCCAGTTTTCATTGATGGGAGCACGTGATTTAAGCAGTATTACTACCCCCCCGCCCAATCGGTATCCAGTGCAAACAGAAGTGGAACGTTTTAATCCGGAAATTATCCGGGAAGCCATCAACTTCGAAATGAGCCGTAACGGACAAGTTTTTTTCATCAACAACCGTATCCAGAACATTTATGAAATGGAAGCCTTGGTTAAAAGGGAAGTTCCCGATGCCCGTATTGCCGTCGGTCACGGACAAATGGAACCGGAAAAACTGGAAAAAATCATTCTCGATTTTGTTAATTACGAATATGATGTACTGATTGCAACCAGTATTGTTGAAAGCGGCATCGACGTACCCAATGCAAATACTATCATTATCAATAACGCACAACAATTCGGACTTTCGGACCTGCATCAATTGCGCGGACGTGTGGGACGAAGCAACCGGAAAGCGTTTTGTTACCTACTTTCCCCACCTTTGTCGACATTAAGCCAGGAGGCTCGTCGTCGTTTACAGGCTATTGAAAATTTCTCTGAGTTAGGTAGCGGCATCCACATTGCTATGCAAGACCTCGATATCCGAGGAGCCGGCAATATGTTGGGAGCCGAGCAAAGTGGTTTTATCGCAGATTTGGGATACGAAACCTATCAAAAGATATTGGAAGAAGCTGTAGATGAATTAAAAACAGAAGAATTTGCCGAGCTGTATTCGGATGCCGGAGAAAAACATCAGAATACGGGAAGCGAATATGTCCGCGAAACATTCATCGAAAGTGACTTGGAATTAATGTTCCCACCAACTTACATACCAAATGATTCGGAACGTATTTCGCTTTACCGCGAATTAGATAAAATGGAAGAAGAGCGCGATATTTTAGCCTTTTCCGAGCGACTAAAAGATCGTTTCGGCAAAGTACCGAAAGAAGGAAAGGAATTGATACGTATCGTCCGCTTACGCCGTATGGCTAAAAAACTAGGTATGGAGAAAGTCGTACTGAAGAAAGGACAAATGAGCATCTTCCTGGTTGCCAACCCGGACAGCCCTTATTACCAAAGCGAGGCATTCGATAAACTTCTCGGTTTTATCCAGAAACATCCTCGTGAATGTAATTTGAGAGAACAGAACGGAAAACGGAGTATCGTAATTAAAAATATTCCGACTGTGGAAGCAGCTTGTTCAATAATGGTAGAGATGGAGAAACAGGAATAGATTGTTAAACTCATAAAGATATCAAAGCAATGAAAAAGACATTGGTAGACCTATTCGAAAGTTCGGTAAAGCAATTTCCCGACAATCCCTTCCTGTGGGAAAAACTCACAGACAAATTTATTCCGACCTCTTATAAGGAAGTAAAAGAACAAGTCTATACGGAAGGTGCCGGATTTGTTGCCCTCGGTGTAAAGAAAGGCGACAATATGGCGCTGCTGAGTGAAGGTCGTAATGCTTGGATTATCGGAGAATTAGCGATGTTTTATGCCGGAGCGGTAAATGTTCCGCTTTCTATCAAATTGGAAGAAGCAAACGATTTATTATTCCGTTTGCAACACGCTGATGTCAAGTATATATTAGTATCCGGAAACCAACTGAAAAAAATCCGGAATATTATAGATAAACTCCCACTTGTTAAGAAAGTAATTGTAATTGATAAACAAACAGACTATCAAGAAAAGGAAATCCTCCTATCCGAGGTCTTGCAGATGGGAAAAGAATATTTAACAAAACATCCACTGGATGAATTCCTCTCCACCGGGAAAAATCTGCAAAATGACGATTACGCCACCATTACCTATACCTCCGGAACAACAGCAGACCCGAAAGGGGTAATCCTGACACACCGGAATTATACGGCTAATGTTGAACAAGCACTTACATGTGTCGATATTGACGAAACTTGGCGTACATTGGTCATTTTACCTTTGGATCATTGTTTTGCCCATGTTGTCGGTTTCTATATTTTTATGTCGAAAGGAGCTTCCGTTGCAACTGTACAAGTGGGACGGACAGGCATGGAGACACTAAAGAATATACCTGTCAATATTAAAGAATTTAAGCCCTACCTGATATTAAGCGTTCCTGCCTTAGCCAAGAATTTCAGGAAAAGTATTGAGCAAGGTATCCGTACACAAGGTAAAAATGTAGAACGCCTTTTTCACTTAGCCTTGCACACTGCCTATATTTACAACGGTGACGGCGGAGAAGAAAAAGGACGAGGTTTCCGTATATTCCTGAAACCGTTAGTTAGCCTTTTCGACAAAATACTTTTCAGGAAAGTTCGCGAGAATTTTGGAGGAGAACTTAAATTCTTTATCGGAGGAGGCGCTTTGCTGGATAAAGATTTACAAAAGTTCTTTTATGCAATCGGTTTGCCCATGTATCAAGGATATGGTCTGAGTGAAGCCACTCCCGTCATTTCCACTAACGGTCCCAAACGCCATACATTCGGTAGCAGTGGTATCCTTGTCCAACCGCTTGAACTGAAAATATGTGATATGGACGGAAACGAGCTTCCAATCGGCGAAAAAGGAGAAATCATAATACGGGGCGAAAATGTGATGGCAGGCTATTGGAAAAACCCGATAGCCACAACCGAAACAGTTCGCAATGGCTGGCTCTATACCGGCGATATGGGTTATATGGGAAAAGATGGACTTCTTTATGTTTTGGGACGTTTCAAAAGCCTGTTAATTGGTAGTGACGGTGAAAAATACAGTCCGGAAGGTATCGAAGAGGCTTTAGTAGAACATTCCTCCTGCATTGAACAGATTATTTTGTATAACAATCAAAACCCGTATACTGTAGCCCTTATAGTTCCAAACAAAGAAAAACTGAAAAATCTTCTGTCCCACTCCCATCTGGATTTATCGTCGGATAAAGGTAAAGAGGAAGCCATCCGCATCCTCCAAACACAGATAAACCGTTTCCGTAAAGGCGGTGACCTGTCGTCACTTTTCCCGGACCGTTGGTTGCCGACCACATTCGCTGTTCTCCCGGAATCTTTTACCGAACAAAACGGCATGGTAAACAGTACAATGAAAATCGTACGCGGCAAAGTAGAAAAGGCCTACGCTGTCCGAATTGAATATTTATATACACCGGAAGGCAAAAATCCGATAAACGAAGAGAATAAAAAAGCTTTAGGATAACACATCATTAAAACCTGATATTTATGCGTTACAAAACAACAGTATCCATTTTAGCCCTCGCTTCCGCACTCGTTGCGGCATCACCGGTAAAGGCTGATGGAGTAGCTAAACAAAACATCGACAGCGGCTGGACCTTCAAACAGGTTCGTGGCAATAACTGGTATCCGGCTACAGTGCCGGGAGTAGTCCAAACAGACTTAATGGATAATAAAATTATCGAAGACCCTTTCTACCGCCTGAATGAACGCGGTGTTCAATGGGTGGACAAAGAAGACTGGGAATACAAAACGACCTTGGATGTCGCTCCCGAAGTATTCGATAAAGATAATATTGATTTGGATTTCAAAGGACTCGACACTTATGCAGACGTTTATTTGAATGACTCCTGTATTCTGAAAGCAAACAATATGTTTCGCGAATGGGTCGTTTCGGTAAAAAGTTTACTGAAAAAGGATGGAAATGAACTTCGTATCTATTTCCATTCCCCTATTAAAGTTGATTTGCCGAACT
This sequence comes from Parabacteroides sp. AM08-6, assembly GCF_003473295.1. Lineage (GTDB taxonomy): Bacteria > Bacteroidota > Bacteroidia > Bacteroidales > Tannerellaceae > Parabacteroides. The sequence continues at coordinate 106,549 of NZ_QRMP01000001.1, read as the reverse complement.
TCGATGCCCTGAAATATCCGGTTGAAGCCGGTAACGACCAATCCGAAAACGGCGGTATTTTCGACAAAAAGGTTAGTGTCTTCGCCCGTAAAGCCGGTTATCATTATGGTTGGGACTGGGGGCCTCGCCTGGTAACAAGCGGTATCTGGCGTCCTGCCTATTTAATTGGATGGAACGATGCCCGTATCGATAATGTACAATACATTCAGGAAAAAGTGAATACCAAACGTGCCGATATTAAAACACGTGTGGAAGTAATCGCCGATAAAGACGGTGAAGCGACCTTGACCATTAAAGCCGATGGTATCAAAACCACTTGGACTAAAACAACCCCTGTCAAAAAAGGGACAAACCTGATAGAGATAAATCTCATCGTAAATAACCCGAAACTCTGGTGGACAAACGGTCTGGGGGAAGCTCACCTGTATCCTTTCACTGCCACTGTTACCATAGACGGTAAAATAGCCGACTCTCAAACAACCAATATCGGCATCCGCAGTCTGAAAGTAATCCGCAAAAAAGACGAAGCCGGCACTACTTTCTATTTTGAACTAAACGGTAAACCTGTATTCGCCAAAGGGGCCAATTATATTCCGCAAGATAATTTCCTACCGCGTGTTACTCCCGAACGTTACGAAAAAACGATTCTCGATGCTGTCAATGCCAACATGAATATGCTTCGTGTATGGGGCGGCGGTATCTATGAAAACGACATTTTCTACGATTTATGCGACAAATACGGCATCATGGTTTGGCAAGACTTCATGTTTGCTTGCAGCACTTACCCTATGACACCGGAACGATTGGCTAACATCAAACAGGAAGCTATCGACAATGTAGTCCGCCTCCGTAACCATCCATGTATTGCCATCTGGTGCGGTAACAACGAAAACCATACCGCTTGGTTTAACTGGGGTTGGATGCCGAAATATGAAAAACTGGGTGTATTGGAAGAAATGCGTAAAGATGATAAAGACCTCTTTCACAAACTCCTTCCCGAAGTAGTAAAGGAATATGACCCGACAGCTTTCTACTGGCCGTCTTCTCCTTACGGAGGCAATCCGGATGCCAAATGCGAAAGTGGCACTACAAACTGGAATCCTAATGGCGATGCCCACTATTGGGGTGTATGGCATGCCAAGGACAGCATTGCCAATTATAACAAGATACGTGCCCGTTTCTTTTCCGAATACGGTTTCCAATCCTTCCCTGAATATCAGTCTGTATTGAAATACGCACCGGAAGAACGCGACCATAATATCTATTCGGACGTAATGATGGCTCATCAGCGTGGTGGTAGCCATGCCAACGGCCTAATTGAATGGTATTTGCTGAACGAATATCGCAAACCGAAGGATTTCCCTAATTTTCTTTATATGGGACAATTACTCCAAGGGGATGCCATCAAGACAGCTATTGAAGCACATCGCCGCATGATGTCGTATAATATGGGTACGCTTTTTTGGCAGCACAACGACTGCTGGCCGGTAGCATCCTGGTCCAGCCGCGATTATTACGGACGCTGGAAAGCACAACATTACTTTGCGAAGAAAGCATACCGCGATATCCTTGTATCCCCGATTGCAGAAGACGGTACGTTGCACGTTTATATCGTATCCGACCGCTTGAAACCGACTAAAGGACAACTCGATATTCGTGTAATGGACTTGAAAGGGAATATTCTGTTCGAAAAGAAAACTAATCTTACCTTGCCCGCCAATACAAGCAAATCGCAGTTCTCCGCCCCCATTGAAAGCGTTTTGAACGGTAAAAACCCCAACGAAGTTGTGGTAAACGCCCGTTTTACCGAAAGCGGTAAGGACGGTGAAATAATATCCAACAACTACTTTTTTACCCGGTTCAAAGACATAGACTTCCCGAAAGCCGACATTCAAATGACTTCCGTTCCGGCAGGAGACGGTTATGACGTGACCGTCATGAGCGATGTCTTTGCACGTGGTGTTTTCCTGAGCATTGATGGTATCGACAACTTCTTCTCCGACAATTACTTCGACCTGTTGCCAGGTGAGCCGGTTACTATCCACGTAACCACAAAGCTCGATAAAGCGACATTCGATAAACAATTGAGAAGCGAAAGTATCGCCGACGCCTATTAAAAGAATCAGTCTTTGCTCTCCTAAAAGCTCCGGTCGAACTTTTAGGAGAGCAAAGACAAGCTTTCCGATTAAAGATTATTAATATCGCCTCTATCGCTCTTCCCGATAAAAATCATACCTTTGTCCACTGCATTATCCGAGAAGGAATAACGTTAAATACATGGTAAGAATTATCCGCTATATATTACTGTTAGTCCTGTTACAGACAGTGACAGGTATTTCCATAACTTATGCTCAGAGCATTACCTCGGCTTCCGGTATCGTAAAAGACTCCGTGACAAACGAACCCCTTCCGTTCGTATCCGTTTACTTTGAAGGCTCGACTATCGGGGATATGACTGATGATGACGGGATGTTCACCTTGCAAAACGATAAAGGATACACGAAGTTAGCAGCCACCTCACTGGGGTATGATACTAAAACAATCACCCTCAAACCGGGACAAAAAAACGATGGGGTGGAAATTCTGCTTAAACCGGCATCTTTTGAAATATCCGAAGTCGTAATCAAACCCAAACGCGAAAAATATTCCCGTAAAGACAATCCGGCTGTCGAACTTATCAAGAAAGTCATCGAACATAAGAATGAGAACCGCATTGAAGCTAGGGACGAATATAAAACTGAAGTATACGAAAAACTGAGTCTGTCGCTGGATAATTTCAATCCGAACTTAGACAAGAACAAATTCCTTCAAAAATTCAAGTTCATCAAGAACTATCTGGACACATCCGAATTTAACGGCAAGCCCATACTGACACTCTCCGTTCGTGAAAATCTGTCTGACGTTTATTATCGGAAAAGTCCCAAAACAACAAAAACTATCACGAAGGCTAAACGGATGCAAGGTATCGACAAAACGCTCGATGATGGCGGCGGTATCACCTCCAATCTGGAAGAAATATTTAAAAGTATCAACATCTTCGATAATAACGTCCCTATCCTGCTGAACCGTTTCGTCAGCCCGCTATCTTCTACGCTGGCAACCACTTATTATAAGTATTATATTATGGATACGCTGGATATAGGTGGAGACAAATGTGTCGATTTGGCTTTTGTCCCTGTAAACAGTGAAAGTTACGGTTTTACCGGGCATCTTTATATTACTCTGGACGGTAATTATGCCGTGAAGAAATTTCTACTCAACACCCCCGTCAACATTAACCTGAACTGGGTAGACAAACTTCGTATCGAACAAGAGTTCAAACGCTTGCCTGACAGTACCTGGGTACTCAGCAATGAAAACACATATATTAACTTCTATGTGGTAAAAGGAGCTCAGCAACTATACGCCCATCAACTACGTAACTACGATAAATACAATTTCAATTTCCAAGAAGCGGACTCTGTCTTTCAGCTCCTTGGTCCGACACATATCCTGCCGGAAGCAACCATACAAGCAGATACCTTCTGGGTACACAACCGCCCTGTTCCGTTAAAAGAAAAGGAAGATGCCCTGAAAGATTTATTAGCACAACTGCGTAAGGTTCCTGCCTTCAATGCCATTATTAAAACGGCTGAAATCCTAATTACCGGTTACATCCCGACAGCAAACGATAAGAAAGTTACAAAATTCGATTTCGGACCGATGAACACGACTTTCAGTGCCAATCATCTCGAAGGCTTCCGTATGCGCGTAGGGGGTATGACAACAGCCAATCTCAGTCCTTACTGGTTTGCCAGCGGCTATCTGGCTTATGGGACCAACGATCGTAAGCTGAAATATAATTTGAAACTAACACATAGTTTCAACAAAAAAGCTTATCATGAAGGAGAAAGTCCGGTCAACAACCTTTCATTCATTCAGGAATATGATGTATATACTCCCGGACAAGACTTCCTATTCACCAGCAAGGATAACATTTTTGTCGCTTGGAAGGTCGGTGAACCGGTTACTAAAATGCAGTATATCCGGAAAAGTATGTTACAATATGAAAAAGAATGGCTAAACGGATTAACTTGGAAATCATGGGTAATTAACCAAAACAACAAAGCTGCCGGGACTTTACAATATATCCTGCGTAATGACAAAGGAAACTTATTCCGCATCAATGATTTCACAACATCCGAAGTAGGGACTCAATTACGCTTTGCACCGGGCGAACGTGCCTATAACGGACGTACAGGTAAAGAATCCGTATTCAATCTATCCAAAGACGCCCCGGTATTCAAACTTACCCACCAATTAGGGGTGAAAGGTATACTCGGCGGAGATTATAATTTCAACCATACGGAAATCAGTGCCGAAAAACGCATCTGGCTATCTTCGTTCGGTCATATCGATGCACAGTTAAAAGCCGGAAAAGTCTGGAATAAAGTTCCTTTTCCTCTTCTGATATTGCCTAATACCAACCAATCCATCACCATCCAACCCGAAGCCTTCCACATGATGAGCGCGTTGGAGTTCGTGACAGACCAATATGTTTCGTTCAACGCTACCTATTATCTGAAAGGTTGGATATTAAACCGTATCCCGGGCATTAAATGGTTCAGATTGCGTGAAGTAATTTCATTCAACGGTATTTACGGTGGTTTGACAGATAAGAATAATCCGTCACTTACCCCAAACTTATTCCTGTTGCCCGACGGTACGCAACCGTTAGGAAAGACTCCTTATATGGAAGCCAGCATAGGTTTAGAGAACATTTTCAAAATATTGCGCATCGATTACTATCGTCGCCTGACCTATCTGAACCATCCGGGTATAAAAAAAGGTGGAGTCCGCATTGCACTTCGATTTACATTCTAATTGAGGACTGAAAATGGATAATACGAACTCTCCGCTTCATCACACACCGAATGCTTGGGCACTTATTCCTTTAGCAGTATTCCTTCTCTCCTATTTGGTCGTATCGATTATTGCAGGCGATTTCTATAAGATGCCTATCACTGTCGCATTTGTCATTGCTTCGATAGTCGCTATTGCCATCTCCAAAGGAGGGAAATTGAGCAATCGCATCGAACAATTCTGCCGGGGAGCCGCCAACAGCAACATCATGCTGATGGTACTTATTTTTATCTTGGCCGGTGTATTTGCCCAAACAGCAAAAGCAATGGGAGCCGTCGATGCTACCGTCAATCTGGCAATGTCCATCTTACCAGGCAATTTGCTTGCCGCCGGCATATTTCTTGCAGCCTGCTTCATATCTATTTCAGTCGGTACTTCGGTCGGTACAATTGTCGCACTGGCGCCTGTAGCGGTCGGTATTGCCGACAAAACAGGGATGCCGGATGCCTTAATGCTGGGTGTTGTCGTCAGTGGGGCGATGTTCGGCGATAATCTTTCTTTCATTTCCGACACGACTATTGTAGCAACCCGTACACAAGGGTGCAACATGAGCGATAAATTCAAGGTAAATATCCGCATAGCCCTTCCCATTGCTCTCTTTACCGGCTTCCTCTATATTCTGATAGGAAGTGGGATGGACAGCAGCTACGAAACAGGACCGATAGAATGGATGAAAGTACTGCCCTACCTTGTTGTTCTGGTAACGGCTATTTGCGGGATAAACGTAATGCTCGTCCTACTGATAGGCATCGTGCTTTCCGGAATTGTCGGATTATTTACAAACGGTTTCAATATCTGGGGATGGACAGCCTCGATGGGGTTGGGTATCACGAATATGGGCGAACTTATTATTGTCACACTTCTGGCGGGTGGAATGCTTGAAATGATTCGTTACAACGGTGGTATCGACTGGATTATCCTGAAACTAACGTCACACATTCGTTCTAAAAAAGGAGCGGAAGCCAGTATTGCCGCTCTGATTAGTTTTGCAAATCTTTGCACAGCCAACAATACGATAGCCCTTATCATGGCAGGACCTATAGCGAAAGACATAGCCGACCGTTTTCACATAGACCCCCGTCGCAGTGCCAGTTTGCTGGACATATTCTCCTGCTTTGTCCAAGGAATCATTCCTTATGGAGCCCAACTTCTGATGGCGGCCGGCTTAGGGCATACCTCCCCCATCGAAATCATGCAATATTTGTATTATCCTTATCTATTAGGCGCCGGTGCACTGTTGGCCATTCTATTTAATTACCCGCGAAAATTCACAAAACAGAAAGACCCGGTTTATTAAGAAGAATAAATTTATCCGAATAGTTGTTTTTTTCGTCCGAATATCTTCTCTGGTAGCTCAATATTCTCCAAATAAATTCTTGTATTTTTTCTTATTCTCTCCATTCCATAGATTTGCACGTAATAAAGAGTATAAAAACGGCAAACCTGATTGCCGATTACTATTAACTGTCATCGAATCAGGCTTAGATGACCCTCAATTTATTGGTATGAAAAAGCATTTACTTTCTTTTATGACTCTGTTATCCCTGTGTCTAATGTTTTCTTTATCTTCCTGTGGCGATGATAACGATGGTGACGATGATATTGACTATGGAGGAAGCGTTAATAACTCAAAAATAGTCGGTACATGGGTTATCGTTGACGATATTGGTTATGATACAAGCAAGGACAAAGTGCTATATCATGACACTTACACAGTAGACGAAGAGTCGGACGTTTTTATTTTCAGAAAAGATGGTTCTATCCGGAATTACGGTTATTATACGGAGGATGGAGAAAAGATTTTAGATTATGACATAAATGGAGAATGGCGAATCAACAATAATATTCTGACCCTTATCGACGAAGACGGAGATAAAGACTCTGCCAAAATTGAAAAATTGAGTAACACAGAACTTGTCCTCTATATTCAGGATGACGAATATTACTATGTCATGACTTATAAAAAGGTAAAATAACCCAAATATATATTTACCAACTCCCGTTCCCAGGCTTAACTCTCTAGTTATTAAGCTTGGGAACGTTTTTTTTATCATATACCGTATTTGTAGGAAAGTACTAACAACGAAAATCGTTAACATACAAACCTTTATTATGTTTTAGTTTTAACCGAGTCAACCTGACTTATATATAAGACGGATAGTAGTCAACGATAATCGTTAACATACAACCTTGTCTGAGTGCCACAGTATTGGCACAGCAGTGCCACCCCGATGGCATTCCAGTGCCAATACTGTGGCACTAAACATACCTAACACTCTTTATGGAGCAGTTCCGCCTACCCGATAATTATTATTGGCAAAATTAGTAACTAAAATATCAAATTTATAAGAATAGAAGTCAGTCCTTTTCTTATCTTTGTAAAACTACAAAATTTTTAAATCGTGAAATTATGAATGCCGCATCTGTTGTAAAAGGTCTCTCGATTATCTTCTTTTGTTCTTGTATACTATCAGGTACAGCCCAAAATAATAGTACTTCATCCGTCAAACACGTAAAGATATCCGGTTATATAGGCAACCGTATTGACGATTGTATCGAACATCGTGTAAAAGCGCAGGATGTGGAACATTTAGTTGAACCATTCCGCCATCATGAAGAGAAAAATCTTTGGCAAAGTGAGTTTTGGGGTAAATGGATTCAAGGAGCTATCGCCTCCTATCGTTATAATCAGGATGCGGAACTTTATAAAATTATCAGCGACGCTGCAGAATCATTAATGGCAACACAGCAGGAAAATGGTTATATCGGGAATTATGCTCCGGAATATCAATTGCAACAATGGGATATTTGGGGACGTAAATATACTTCATTAGGATTAATTGCCTGGTACGACCTTTCCGGCGACAAAAAAGCACTTGATGCTGCTTGCCGAGTGATTGATCATCTGATGACACAGGTAGGTCCTCAAAAAGTAAATATTGTAACAACCGGTAATTATGTTGGTATGCCGAGTTCTTCCATTTTGGAGCCGGTGATGTACTTGTATAACCGTACAAAAGAGCAACGGTATTTGGATTTTGCCAACTATATTGCAGAACAATGGGAAACACCGGAAGGGCCGCAATTAATCAGCAAAGCAATCGCCGACATTCCTGTAGCCAACCGTTTTCCACATCCGGAAAGTTGGTTTTCACGTGAAAACGGACAAAAGGCTTACGAGATGATGTCATGTTATGAAGGGTTGCTGGAACTTTACAAGGTGACAGGCAATCCATTATATCTCACCGTTGTCGAGAAAACGGTTGGACATATTATTCGAGAGGAAATCAACATTGCCGGTTCAGGAAGTGCTTTCGAATGTTGGTATGGAGGACACGACAGACAAACACAACCCACTTATCATACGATGGAGACGTGTGTTACTTTTACTTGGATGCAGCTTTGTAACCGTTTACTCCAGATGACAGGAAATTCATTGTATGCCGACTATATGGAAAAAACCATTTATAATGCGTTGATGGCATCTTTGAAAGCCGATGCTTCGCAAATTGCCAAATATAGTCCATTGGAAGGTTGGCGTCATGAAGGGGAAGAACAATGTGGTATGCACATTAATTGTTGCAATGCAAACGGCCCTCGTGCTTTCGCCATGATACCACAATTTGCTTATCAGGTGAAAGAAGCTCGCATCAATGTGAATTTTTATGCTCCGTCAGAAGCCGAGATTGTCTTGCCGGGTAAAAAAGAAATTTCTTTAAAACAGCTGACTGACTATCCGGCCACAGATAAAATAGAATTGGAGGTCAGCCCTGTAAAGGAAACAGTCTGTACAATTGCATTACGCATACCGGCTTGGAGTACAATCGCAGAAGTGACTATAAACGGACAAGCAGAAAAAGGCGTATTGCAAGGCTGCTATTTTCCGGTTACCCGCAAATGGAAAAAAGGAGATAAGATAACTCTCCAATTAGATTTGCGTGCCCGCCTGATTGAACAAAACCAGGCCCAGGCAATTGTTCGCGGTCCTTTGGTATTAGCGCGTGACAGTCGTTTTAACGATGGTTTTGTAGACGAAACATCCGTCATTGTAAGCAAAGATGGTTTTGTAGAATTGACACCCGTGGAAGTCCCGGCTTTTGCTTGGCTGGCATTTACAGCCCCAATGATTTTAGGTACGGATTTGGAAGGTGACCGTACCCCCCGTCAAATTCATTTCTGTGACTTCGCTTCAGCCGGAAATACTTGGGATAAGTTGCAACGATACCGTGTCTGGCTTCCCAAAACGTTAAACGTGATGAATTCTCCATACAAACCTTATTAAATAAAAAGACCCGTTACTTTTGAAATTACTTAAAAGTAACGCTCAAAACATCAGAAAGCGTTCTTGTAATTTTTTCATATACAATTTCGATATTTGTAAATCCCGTATATGTTCGAATGGGGGATAAAATACACATTTTTTATCCTTAATCATAACCAGGTAATTGATGTTAATAATATAAGATTGATGAATTTGTACGAACGACGGAGAAGAACTAAGAAGTTGATCTGCGGTCAAGTTCTTTTTCAGTGCAGTAGGAGTTGATGTATTATTCAAATAAACTTCCCACTGCTTATGTTCCGAGTTATATTTGAAAAAACCGATATTTTCCGGGCGCAGAAACTGCAAGTCGTTGGTGGGTGAAGGAAGAATTATCGTCTGTTCCAACGGTGATAAACTACGCAACTGGACATGGAAAGGTATGTTTTGTGTTTGCTGTTCCTCCATTGTCTTTTCGTCAAAACGCTTCAACATTTTCGAGAGTTCATTTTTATCGATAGGTTTTAACAGGTAATCGAAAGCGGAGCCACGGATAGCATCCAACATATATTTATTGTAAGCCGTATAAAAAACGACCTGCATATTCCAGCTTACATCGTGCCGGATTAACGAAAGTAGTTCCGGACCTTTCATATCCGGCAACTCGACATCCAGAAACACCAAATCCGGCATCGTCTTAAAAATTAATCTTTTTCCTGTAACTCCGTTCTTAGCAATTCCTTCGACTTTAATATGAGCATACATTTTAAGCTCGAAAACAAGATTATCGATAGCTAGCTCATCATCGTCTATAATGACTATTTTGTAGATATTTTTCATAAACCTTCTCTCACTCTTTTTTACAAATTTAATATTTGCGTAGACTTTCTCTGCTTTGTATAACCTTTTATGTGGTTATTATTTATTTTTTCTGTACATCCGGCCGAAAAATAGGATTAAACGGATTATTTTTCATCCGTAAGAACGTAAGAATAGTTGTCCGGAATAACAAATTTTATAAGGCAGCCCGGATATTCCGGGGTTCCATGCAAACTTCTTTCTATATACAAACAGATGGGGACATCGTTACCTGAATTCAATAGCTGGATAATTTGATTAAGAACCTTCAGGCCGATACCCGTACTTTGTGTGTCTTGTTGCCCTATGTGAATTCCGAATCCGCATCCATTATCCTCAATGCAAATCCAAGTTTCATTTTTATCCTTATGAACGGAAATCTCTAATATTTTCTTTCCTTCTTTACTTCGCAAACCATGTTTAAGTGCATTTTCGACCGGAATTTGTATCATCATAGAAGGAAGCAAAAATTGAGAAGTGTCTATTTCCGAATCGATATCTATATGAATGTGCAGGGACGAATCGAAGCGTTGTTTCTCCAGTTCCAGATATGTCCGGACAAAGTCGAGCTCTTCATCTAACGATACACAAAGTTTTTCGGTCAGACACAAATTTAACCTCATAATTTTCAACAAGTTATAAAGTTCCTTATACTCGTTGTCCGTTTCCTTATAATTACTGATTACACGATTCAGCGTATTGAAAATAAAATGTGGTGAAATCCGGTTGCGAATGCTTTCCATACGCAATTCGATAATCTTATTTCTGTGCTGCATCTTCACATAAGCATACCGTTTCTTTTGATAAAAATAAAGAAAGGCTGTTGTAACAAGAATGAGAAGAGATACGACAATCCAGATGAAAAAGCTCAATTGTAACGATTGCATATCACTTCGTTGTTGTTGAATAAAAATCGTCTGTTTCATCAATGTCGTATCTTGTTTGTAACGGAGGTCTATTTCGGCAACACGCATTTTGATACGTTCGTTGCGGGTTGAGTCATCCAGTTGCACATTTTCTTTCAGATACTGATAAGCCTTACGGTAATCACCTGTTTTTTCGTAATAATCTTGCAGGTATTTATTACGGATATTTATCATACGAGGTTCCGTATAATGTGTATCGAGCGAAGTTTTTAGTATTTGAGTAGCCCTCTCAATATTTTTTTCTTCCAGTGCCAGTTTCAGCATTTGGGTTTCCGTATGATAAATAGCAGTTTCGTTATGAACGGATTTGAAATAGTCATAGCTCTTATACAAATAGTGGTGGGCGGAATCAGTCTTTCCCATTAACAAATATAATTCACCCATATTAATAGCACACACATTATGTTCGTACTGCAATTCCGGGTAAGGACTGACCAACTGATAAGCTTGTTTGAAATTTTCGAGCGCAACAGGATAGTTTTCCTCAAAATAACAAAGACTTCCCATGTTTGTAAAATAGATGAATTTGTTATTCAGGTCCATTTCGTCATACCGTTGATAAGCCAGGTCGTAATAATGATGCGCCGACTCGTAATCCCTCAATTCCAGATAAGTTTGTCCAAGCCCGGTATAGAGAGAGATAATATTTCCAGCCTCTTGCTTCAAAGAATCGGCTATAAAAAGAGCTTGCCGATAATACGAGGAACCTTCTACGTAATGACCACCTCTCACGTAGGCATTTGCCAAATTGTTGTAAACATTAATAAGAAGCCGGTTGTTTCGAGACAAACGGGCATGTTCGAGCATTTTTTTATAAAAACAAACGGCAGTATCGTTGTTGCTTATCAAAGTGAAGGCATTACCTTGTATATTGTACATTTCCGCCATCAGGTAATGTTCGCGTGGCGACAGAACCGGCTTCCGGTCGCAATATTGTTCAACTCTACGGCATAACTGCGGGATGGTATCAATTTCGGAAGTAAAGTAGAATGTTTTTATATAAAGGCTATATAGGAAATACCATTCCGTACTGTCGCTTACAGAGCGCATTCGCATCTCCTTTTCCAGCATCTGCCGAGCAACGAGCGGATTGGATAAAAGAGTATCCTGAGCCTTCATATAAATACTATCTCCTTTCGGGATATACTGAATATCAGCATCCTTCGTAACAGATTTGCTACAAGAGAATATTAACATTAACAAAATGGCGGTTAATATCCCAAGGATGTGTACCTTTTTCATAAAATAGAGTTTATATACTAACCTATTGAAATAATATCACCGCCAAAAATAGTAAAATATTCAAGAAAAACACGGAAACTATCCGTAAACCCGAAACAAATGTTACTTCAAGACATGAAAAATAACATTTCTACGGAATAAAAGAGGCATTAATGGTTTGTTCCTTCAAACAAATCATGATTCTCTTTATTTTGAGAACTCTTAGTTTTAAAGTTATTGAATGTATAACTCAAAGTCAGCGTTATCAACGGATAGTTAGGACGAATATGGGTAATCGACTGTAAATTGGAAGTCGTGATATTACTTATATACCGAGCAGAATTAAACACATCACGGAAAGCCAATGTAGCCGAAAGTTTCCGATTCATCAATTGTTGACGAACAGCCAGATTCACATACCAGAATGCATCCGTACGACCTTGAGTTGTAACAGACGGACCGACAAAGTTTCCATCCAGCTGGACACGAGTATTTTTAAGGACATCAAAACCATTGTTCCATACAATATCGTAATTGGTACTGGTCTCATTCTTTCCATCCAGCTTATACTGGTTTTTCACTTTATAATGATACAAGCTGCCGTTCAATGTGGTACTCCACCAACGAGTCAGTTGAAGCTGTCCGCTCAATTCAAGACCAGTGGAATAATCATGCCCCACATTGGCCATCGAATCCAGTGTCACACCTGCTTCATAAGGAACGCGCAGACGTTCAATCTTATCTTTACGGCTACGATGGAAAACAGTAGCCGATAAAGTATGTTCACCGATATTCTTTTTATAATTCAGTTCAAAAGAGTTGATATATTCCGAACGGATATCCGGATTGCCGATTTCTGCCGAATAATAATCGCGATATGTGATGTACGGCTCCATAAAGAACAGTTCGGGACGGGTGATACGACGGGAATAAGATGCCATCAACTTATGTTCCTTCGGGAAATTATATCCCAGATGCACAGACGGGAAAAACTCGAACTTGTTATAAGTACGGTCTTTACCAGGTATCGAACTGCGTAATACACGGTGAGTATGTTCCCCTCTTACACCGGCCTGAAAATCGAATGCCTTATAACTGTCGGCAACAATTGCATAAATAGAATTGATACCGTGCTGGAAATAAAATGTATTATAAATATCCTCACGCCAATAAAACTCTTTTTTCTCCGGATTCCAGAACTGCATGCTGTAATCGCCATCTTCGAGATAGGAAAAATACTGGTAACCACTTTCCAGGCGTCCGGTCTTACTATATGGATAGACATAATCTACATTACCACGGACAGTCCAACGATGCTCATCTTCCCAGGCACGATGACCCTGTTCACGTTCATTATTTTTATTATACAGGTCACTTTGAAAATACTCCATGGCATTACCTCCGTATTTCAGATAGAAACTGGCACTTAACTGATGCCCGCGGTCATTAAATTTATGATCGGCCGCTATAGTTCCCTGAAAATAAGTTTCATGCAAATCGTAATCGTCACGACTATAATAATCGCCTTTTTCAAATTCGGTTCCTTTTGCCGAACGAACTTCCGTATAGTCCAAATCTCCATTACGCAAACGTCCGCCATAGCCCCCCTGTACATCGGCGCTCAAGGTTGTCTTGGGCAAAGCGTAGCTCCAACCAGCTTTCAGGGAATAATCCCGATTATTACTTTCGCGAGGTCCTTTAGAATGGGAGGTTGTAGCAGTATCAGCTACAATAGTCGTTTTCTCCTGTTCGAAATGACTTTTACGCAAACGGTCATTCCAACTTCCCCCCACATACCAACGTGAAGCCTTGTTTTGTTGCGTCAGCAGAAAATCTATACCACGCGACAAGAATGTACTACCGGTCAGATTTACCATACCGCTGAACCCATGTTGACTATGTTTCTTTGTGATGATATTGATAATTCCCACATCTCCTCCCGTATCATGACGAGCAGAAGGGGTTGTGATAATTTCGATATTCTCAATATGGCTGGAAGGTATTTGCTCCAGAGCTTGTGTGCCACTGAACACACTCGGTTTTCCATCTACATAAACAGCAAAACCGCTACTTCCACGGAAAGTTACTTCGCCTTCGGCATCTACCCGGATAGAAGGAGTATTCTCCAAGATATCCACGGCCGATCCTCCCCCCGCCAACAAACTGGAAGAAGCTTCGATGACCTTCTTGTCTAACTTATAGATGACTTGCTTCTTTTGCGCCACCACTTCTACTTCGGACAAACCGATTTCGAGCGGCTTCATCGCTATTGTTCCTAAATCGAGCATAGGAGAAGAAGCGGTTAATACGATACCCTGCTTCGAATAGAGGTCATATCCTATTTGTCGAATCAATAAACTATACTCCCCATCTTTTACATCAGGAATGGCGAAGGAGCCATCCTCTTCGGGCAAAGTATTATACACAGGATCTGTACTCCCTTTCTGAAAGAGAAGCACATCCGCCACATCGATTGGTTTACTAGTACTAGCATCCACAATTTTTCCTTTTATACGAAAAGAAGGAGCAGCCATAATAGAACTGGTAAAACACAATAAGGTCATAATGAGATAAAAACACTTTTTCATTTTTCCACAACTATCGTTTGTTAACAGTTTGCGAAGATATAACTTTCTGTTTTACAAACCAATTATTCTGCCAGATAAACTGTCTGTCTTTTTCTTTTTCGCAAAAGAACTACTTTCAAAAACATGTTTTTGTTGTATATTTGTCTACTGGAACAAATCGAATTATTTAAAACAGAAACAATCAGTTCTTTGTTAATAAATAACGTATGGAAACTGTACAAAGAATCATTATAATAGGAGCAACATCGGGCATCGGTTACGAAATAGCCCGTATTTACCAACAAAAAGGTTGGAAAGTAGGCATTGCCGGGCGTCGCTTCGAAAAATTGAAAGAACTTGCCGCACAAGCTCCGGAGCAAACCGAAGCTCGCCAAATAGACATCACACGACCAAATTCTACCGAAGAACTACAGACTCTCATCGAACAAACAGGAGGAATGGATATATTCCTGTTATGCTCCGGTATCGGTAGTCAGAACAGGGAATTAAACCCTGCTACGGAATTATCTACAATCGAAACAAATGCCCTCGGTTTCACGCGTATGGTAACGGCAGCTTACCATTATTTCGCCAAACAAGGCAGAGGCCACTTAGCTGTTATCAGTTCCATAGCCGGGACCAAAGGATTAGGCGCAGCACCTTCCTATTCAGCAACGAAACGCTTTCAAAACACTTATATAGATGCAATTGCGCAGTTGGCAAAGATGGAAAAACACTCTATAACATTTACCGACATCCGTCCTGGATTCGTGAAAACGGATTTATTGAAAAACGACCATTATCCATTATTAATGTCCCCCGATTACGTAGCCCGTAAAATCGTACAAGCACTTACCCGTAAAAAGCGTCGTGTAATTATTGACTGGCGTTATGCTATTTTAGTCTTCTTCTGGAAAATGATACCGCCCTATTTATGGGAAAGGCTTCCCATCCATAATTAATAGACATCCCGCAATCTTAAAAACCGGGTCAACGACGTAAAAAAGTAACCTTTTTGTTCATTAAGAAATTAACAGCTCCATACACAAACAGACCGAGAAATTGAGCCAGATACTCATTCAAATCCAATCCTTCCACCATCAATAGGAGTGCCAAGAACTGGGCTCCGTAAGCACAACCGAAAGCAAGCAAAAACAAAGGTATCTCACGTTGGAATTTCCCTGCATTAGAAGTAAATATCCAATATTTACTCCAAAAGAAATTATTAATCTGTGCAACTATGTAAGCCGTAATATTAGAGGCTATATAATTACAGTCCAACTCTTCCATCATCAGCCAGATAACCAAAGCAGCAATAAGTGCATTAAGCGTACCTACCAAAATAAAACGGATGATGCGCACAGATTCTTTCATTTCTCTCACTCTATCTTTCTATATTTTTCCCAATCGACTTGTCCGGAAAGCATTTACTAACAGCTCCTTTATCTTCTACTGATCGTCAATGTCCAGATAACTTTTTTATCCTTCTCTCTTTATTTTAATGGACAAATATACATATTATCCGGAAATAGCCATACAACAAAAACAGAGTGTAGCTAAATTATGGTATAATTTGTCAGAAATCAGTATATTTGTTAAAAAAATAATTATGACTAAGTTTTTTACATCCTTATTTTTCATCTTGTTCCTCTTATCTTGCATAAAAGAAGACGGACCGGATAAAAATGCTTTTACATTAAAAGAAGGTGACATGCTCCCTGAATTTTCAATTAAAAATGAAACAGAGACTATTTCCACCGCGAACCTGAAAGGAAAAATTACAGCCATCATCTTTTTCAGCACGACCTGTCGGGATTGCCAAAAAGCTTTTTCCGACATTCAGGCCTTATATGAAAAATACACCGATACCCCTTCCGTACAAATTATCCTAATAGCAAGAGAACAGACCGAAGAAGAAGTACTCCGCTATTTTAAAGACAATAAATATAATATACCATTCTTTACCGATCCCGACAGACGAGTCTATTCGCTTTTTGCCGATAATACAATCCCCCGCCTGTTTCTAGCCGGAAAAGATGGAAAAATCGTAATGACACAAACTGAATATATCGGTTTGAATGAGATAATCAATACGATTAGTTTACTTTAAAAATCTATCATTCACAATAATTCCATTTATTACAAAAGAAAAGAGTTCCCGTATATCTCAATACGAAAACTCCCTTTCTAACAACCGTTAATCAAAATTCAACAATTAACGTCCGGCAATCGGAACATAAGCTTGTTCCTCAAGTACATTCTTGTAAGCCGGACGAATAATGCGTTTACCCTCAAAATTCAATTCCTCGATACGGTGTGCCGTCCAACCTACAATACGGGCCATTGCAAACAATGGTGTATATATTTCCTGTGGCAGACCTATCATCTCATAAACGAAGCCGGAATAGAAATCCACGTTTGAAGAAACCCGTTTTTTAGTACCTTTATGTTTTGCAAAACATTCGATGGCACGCTCTTCCAACAATTCAAGGAAATTAAATTCTTCTTCACGGCCTTTTTCTTTCGCCAAATCGCGAGCTAATTCCTTCAATACAACAGCACGCGGGTCGGAAATAGTATAAACAGCATGACCGATACCATAAATTAAACCAGTCTTATTATAGGCATCCTTATTCAGCATACGCATGAAATAGGTATCTATTTCATCTACATTTTTCCAATCGGCAATATTCTCTTTCAAATGATGGAACATATCCACAACCTGAATATTTGCACCACCATGTAACGGCCCTTTAAGAGAGCCGATACCGGCCGCTATGGACGAATATGTATCCGTACCGGTAGAACTGGTCACACGAACAGTAAAGGTAGAGTTGTTACCACCTCCATGTTCTGCCTGTAAAACCAACAACAAATCCAGCGTACGGGCATCCAAATTCGTAAAATCACGTTTCAACATATGCAGGAAATTTTCAGCAATGGATAGATTTTCATGCGGATGACGGATATGCAGGGAACGGCCATGCGTACTATGGCGATAAATATTATAAGCATATGCAATAATAGTCGGAAACTTGGAAATCAGTTCAATAGATTGCCTCATCAAATTATCGCGTGAGGTATCGTCCGGATTCGGATCGAAAGTGTACATTTCGAGAACGCTACGAGCCAGTATATTCATAATATTCTGCCCTTCCAGGTCAAGAATATTCATTTTAGTTTTCTGTTCAAGCGGCATATTGTCACAAATCAATTCTTTGAAGGAAGCCAATTCCTCCTTATCCGGTAACTTTCCAGACAAAAGCAAGTAAGCAACTTCTTCAAAACCGAAACGTTTTTCCTTAATCAGACCATGTGCAATATCCTCAACATCATAACCCCGATAGAATAATTTGCCGGGAATGGCTTTCAGACCACCTTCAGGCAAACGTTCATACCCTACCACATTACCAATCTTGGTCAGACCAACCAGCACACCGCTACCGTCTTCATTTCGTAAACCACGCTTCACATTATATTTCGGAAACAAATCATTGTCTATTTTACAAGCATCTCTGGATGCATCGGACAATTTATAAATGAGATATTCCTTTTTCATTGTATTCTATTTAATTATTAATGAATGAATTGTTTGACTGGAAAGATAATTTACCGGGATAAAAACAAATACCGTTAAATTCTTCTTTTCTTTATAAAATCTTTACGATATATTCACCAAACTCCTTGGTGCCGAGAGATTGGCCGTTCGGCATAAAACGGGCCAAATCGTGTGTTGCTTTTCCTTCGGAAAAAGCATGCTCAAGAGCTGCCGTTATCAGCATAGCAGCCTCATTCCAACCCATAAATTCGAGCATCATGACAGAAGATAAAATCAATGAACAAGGATTCACGATATTCTTTCCGGCAATATTGGGGGCCGTCCCATGCGTAGCCTCAAAAATAGCATACCCGCTATCGTAATTAATATTAGCCCCCGGAGCAATTCCGATACCACCAACCATAGCTGCCAACTGGTCGGAAATATAATCACCATTCAGGTTTAACGTCGCAATCACAGAATATTCTTCCGGTATAAGCAATGTATTTTGCAGAAAAGCATCCGCTATAACATCCTTAATCACCACTTTGCCGGAACTTTCGGCATCCAACAAAGCCTGAGCGGCAGCGTCCTCCCCTTTTTCCTTCTTAATCTTTTCATATTGAGGCCAAGTAAATGTCTGACCTGGAAATTCACGTTCGGCAAGCGCATATCCCCAAAGTTTGAAGCCACCTTCGGTAAACTTCATAATATTTCCTTTATGTACCAGCGTCACACTCGGCAAACGATTCGTTATAGCAAATTCGATAGCAGCCCGAACCAAACGTTCTGTTCCTTCAATAGAAACCGGTTTCACACCAAATGAAGAAGTTTCCGGAAAACGTACCTTCGTAACTCCCATTTCCTCCGTCAGGAAACGATAAAACTTATTGGCTTCCGGTGTTCCTTGTTGCCACTCGATACCGGCATAAATATCCTCCGTATTTTCACGGAAGATATACATATCGACCTTTTCCGGTTCTTTTATCGGAGTCACAATTCCCTGAAACCACCGGACAGGCCGCAGGCAAACATACAAATCGAGGGTCTGCCGCAATGCGACATTCAGCGAACGTATCCCGCCGCCAATCGGAGTTGTAAGCGGCCCTTTAATACCAATCATATAGGTCCGAAATGCGTCCATTGTTTCATCCGGCAACCAGCTACCAGTCTGTTTAAAAGCTTTTTCGCCAGCCAACACCTCTTTCCATTCAATATGACGGTTGCTGCCGTAAGCTTTCTTCACGGCAATATTTACAATATGCTGACAAACCGGAGTTATTTCCGCACCCACACCATCCCCTTCGATATAGGGAATCGTTACCTGCTCAGGTACAATCAGGCATCCGCCTTCTTTTGTTATCTTACTCATATAAATCAGTATTTATTTGTATTTAATGCAGAACCGGCTTTAAACCATTTTATCTGCAATTCATTATAAGTATGCTCAACGGCAAACGAATCTTCTGTCCCGTCAGCATGATAAAGGATCGCTGTCAGCGGTTTATCCGGAACAAAGTCTTTCAAACCCACGATAGAAATACGGTCTTCTTCACGAACCTTCTTATAATCCTCCTTGTCGGCAAATGTCAAAGCCAGCATTCCCTGCTTTTTCAGGTTCGTTTCATGAATACGGGCAAAACTCTTAGCCAGAATGACCTTTACATTCAGAAAACGCGGTTCCATAGCGGCATGTTCACGGGATGAACCTTCCCCATAATTTTCTTCGGCAACAACAATTGATGAAATACCTTTCGCTTTATATTGCTTAGCTACAGCCGAAACCGTTTCATACGCATTATTCAGTTGGTTCAATACACTATTTGTTTTACCATTGAAAGCATTTACCGCGCCCATTAGCATATTATCGGATATATTCTCAAGATGACCGCGGAAACGAAGCCATGGACCAGCCATCGAAATATGGTCTGTCGTACATTTTCCCTCAGCTTTCAAAAGTAGCGGCATTTGAAGCAAATCATTGCCATCCCAAGGAGTAAAAGGCTGAAGAACCTGTAAGCGGGAAGAATCCGGAGCAATCACTACGTCTACATTCTTTCCGGAAGGAGCCAGATAACCATTATCTTCCACATCGAAACCATTCGGGGGAAAATCAGTGCCTTCCGGCTCTCTCAGTTTAACTTCACGGCCATCTTCCGTTTTTAAAGTATCGGTAAGCGGATTGAAACAAAGGTCGCCGGCAATGGTCAATGCCAATGTAAGCTCGGGAGAAGCAACAAAAGCATGTGTATTCGGATTACCGTCAGCACGTTTGGCGAAATTTCGGTTAAAGGAGGTAACGATGGAATTTTTACGGGTATTATCGTCCGTATGGCGTTTCCATTGGCCGATACAGGGGCCACAGGCATTTGCCATAATGGTTGCGCCTATTTTCTCGAAATCGCCGATAATACCATCCCGTCCGGCGGTATAGCGTATTTGCTCGGAACCAGGATTAATAATAAGTGAAGCAGCTACCGGAATTTTATCTTCAGATGCCTGACGAGCAATTGAAGCGGCACGACTCAAATCCTGGTAAGAGGAATTGGTACAAGAACCTATCAGCCCTACTTCCATCTTGCGAGGCCAGTCATTAGCCTTTACTTTAGCAGCAAATTCAGATATCGGTGTAGCTGCATCCGGCGTGAACGGTCCGTTGATATGCGGTTCCAATTCAGAGAGATTAATGACAATTACACGGTCATAAAACTCATCCGGATTAGCACGGACATCCATATCGGCTTCAAGATATTCCGCAATAGCCTCCGCCCAGGCCGCAATACTGTCACGTCCCGTAGCACGCAGATAAGTTGCCATATTAGCATCGAACGGAAAAAGTGATGTTGTTGCTCCCACTTCAGCCCCCATATTACAAATAGTAGCCTTTCCGGTAGCCGAAAGCGATGAAGCACCCGGACCAAAATATTCAATAATGGCATTTGTTCCACCTTTTACGGTAAGAATACCTGCCAATTTCAGAATTACATCCTTTGCAGAAGCCCATCCGTTCAATGTTCCGGTCAGTTTCACACCAATCAGTTTCGGCATTTTCAATTCCCATTCCATCCCGGTCATCACATCGACAGCGTCCGCACCACCAACACCTATAGCCACCATACCTAAACCACCGGCGTTCGGCGTATGCGAATCCGTACCAACCATCATGCCGCCGGGAAATGCATAATTTTCGAGTACAACCTGATGAATAATACCGGCACCCGGTTTCCAAAAACCGATACCATATTTATCGGAAACGGATTTCAGGAAATCATATACTTCACGATTGCCGGAAGTAGCTGTCTCAATATCCGCTTTTGCTCCGATATTAGCTTGAATCAAGTGGTCACAATGAACCGTTGCGGGAACTGCTGATTTTTCTTTTCCAGCATTCATAAACTGCAATAAAGCCATCTGTGCCGTAGCATCCTGCATGGCAACGCGGTCAGGACGGAAATTCACATAATCTTCTCCCCTTTTATACGGACGGATACCATTCTCATCATAAAGATGTGCATACAAAATTTTTTCGGCCAACGTCATCGGACGACCGATATAGGAACGGACTGCATCTACTCGTTTCGGAAAATTAGCATAGAAGCTTTTCAGCATTTCAATGTCATACACCATATTTAGTCTGTTTTTATTTGTTAGCAATGTTTTCTGCAAATATATCGACTCCCTTTCTCCGGAATATCATATATACGACTTCACACTATTTGTTTAATCTTTTCATTTTTAACAAAAATAGCATTTATATCAATACCTTTTGTTCAATAATATCTATGGGGTGATAGAGTACGTTTATAACGGAACGGGGCCTCCTGTCACGTTCTATTATTAAAACGCAAGGAGAACCCGTTTTGTTTAAGAGACAGTCAGATATTTTATTTGTCGATGAAAATTATCAAAGCCTCCCGGTTTCTTTCTGCCAACGGGCGGCATAACTATGCAATATTTCAGCAATACCTTTACCGATACGGACATAATCATCACGTTTCAGATTAGCCAATGAACAACGAATAGACCATTCGGGTGCATCAAAACCGCCACCATTCAGGAGAACAAGTGATGTTTCCTTTGCCAAACGGAATACGACATCGACCGGCTCATAGTTCGCTTTCAGATATTCCACAAAATCATTTCCGTAAAACTTCTCCGCCCATACCAACATATCAATCTCACTATAATAACCGGCACGCAACGGATCATCCAACAAAGTAAATCCAGTATTTTCCCACAATGTATGCAGGCGGTCGTGAATAATTTGCTGCATTTTCTTTTTATAAGCATTCTCCTTATCAAGCAGGGAAAAGGCTGCAAAAAGTGCCATTTGTGTTTGTTGCGGAAGCGAAAGTCCTGCAGTATGATTCAAGGCTACTTGACGACTGTCGGCAACCATACGGTCAATAAAACGCATCTCTTCCGGATGAAGTGTCAAACTACTATACCGTTTATTTAAAATCTCTTTCTGATCGGCTGATTTCTCCTTTATCATGCGGTCATAAATATTATCTTCATGGAGTGCTACAACAGCCAGACGCCACCCCGTTGCTCCGAAATATTTGGAAAAAGAATAGACACAAAGCGTATTTTCCGGCAATTCAGCCATAATAGAACAAAAATCAGGGATATATGTAGCATATACATCATCCGTTATAATCATCAGGTTTGGATTGTCATGACGCACAATTTCAACAATCCGGTTCATCAAAGCAGGGGTCAGTCCGTACGAAGGCGGATTACTGGGATTCACGATAAAAGCAGCTTTTACAGATTGGTCTTTTAATATATCAAGGTCTTTTTCCAGATATTGCCAGGTATGATAACCGTCATGTGTCATTTTACAAGCGTGGATTTCGGTTACATCGAATAAGTAGCGGGCCTGCTCGGGTATTTCTATATAAGGAGTAAAAACAGGAGCAAACAGGACTATTTTATCTCCTTTATTAAGCAACAAGTTTTGTTGCAGGGAATCAAAAATATAGCACATGGCAGCCGTTCCCCCTTCCGTAGCGAAAAGGTCAAAACGACCTTTAAAGCGATTATCACAAAGTTCCTGTTTCAGGTAATCTTCAACCAATATTTCCGTATATTTCAGGATACGGTCAGGTACGGGATACTGACTGCCGATAACACCTTCCGCCCACTCAAAAACAAGGTCGTTTTCATCGACCCCTTTTTGCATCACCATATAATTATATGTATCCCTCAAAAGAGGCATTCCGGAGAAATCTGTATGTTTATTCAAAAACTGAATAAAACGCGAAGCAATGCGTTTCTTATCCGGAACACCGGCAAGTCCGACCATCTCTTCCGAAAATTCCGTACTACGTTTACACTCCTCCAGAGCAAACTGACCAAGCAGGAAAAAAGCCTCACGAGGGACTGTACTAATCCAGTTCGGGTTACCACGTCCGGCATTCAGCATGATATGGGTACTTTTACGGGCACTTTCATCAGCCAGTTCTATCAGAATGTTTTTTAGTTCAAACGGACTGATTTCAGACATCTTCCTTTCATATTCACGTGTGATAACTCTTGTTTTCTTTGTATTCATATCTTTCTATCATATAATAATTTCTACATCAATAAAACAATCACAACCCCCCAAATAATCAAAAGCGTATTGCCGACTGCATAAGTAATCGTATATCCCAAAGCCGGAGTCTGACTTTCTACAGCATCTTCAACGGCTCCAAGAGCAGCAGTAGTCGTACGTGCTCCGGAAGTACAACCAAGAATGATGGCCGGATGGAACTTAAAAACATATCGTCCCAGCAAAACCCCGACTATCAACGGGATAGTCGTAGCTAATGCCCCGATAAAAAACAGACTTATCCCAACTTCTTTCAATCCGGTCACAAAACTGGGTCCGGCTGTTATCCCGACAACAGCAATAAACATATTTAATCCTACATTATTTAATACCCAAAGAGAGGGTTCCGGAATACGACCGAACGTCGGATGTTTCGAACGTAGCCATCCGAATACCAGTCCGGCAATCAGTGCTCCTCCACTTGTACTCAAACTAATTGGAACTCCTCCGAAATGAATAGCCAGCGAACCGATTATTCCTCCTATGAAAATACCGAATCCCACAAATATCATATCAGTCTGATTAGTCGGCCTATCAGCATACCCCAGTTCAAGAGCTGCCGCATTTACTTCCAGCTTTGTACCGACCAATTCCAGCATATCGCCCGGATCGAGATGAGTGGCTACCAAAACAGGAATATTAATGCCGGTACGTTTGATACTTTTAATACTGACACCGTGCATCACAGGAAGGCGACGAAGTTTATCTACAGTCATACCTGCTATTTTCTTACGTGAAATCAGAACTGGAAGTGTTTCGGCCGGAAAATCCAGCAAATCGATATCGTTCACTTCATCGCCAATCCAATTTTCTTCACCAATTACAAACTCACGACGACCACTCAACACTACTTCATTACCTCTCATCAGCATTTGTTCCGGAGTAGCATCGCGGATAACACTATTGATACGGACACGTTCCACAAACAAACGACGACCTTGCTGTAATAAATAATCTTCCAATTCCTTGACCGTTTTACCTGCACCGAACCAATCATTTGATATTTTGTAAGCGCGAAAAGTAATCGGACGGGCAGCCGGCATAAAACCGGGTTGCTCACTTTCATCATCCGTCCCCATCTTAGCTTCCAACTCACGACAAGCTTTTTTTACAGATTCAATGCCACCCAACAGACGGGGAGCAATATCACTCATCACCCAAGCTGAACCTGCCGTACCAAAGATATAGGTGACAGCATAGGCTACAGGCATGACGTTAATCATCGCGGTCTTATCCGTATCGGCTATTCCCAACTGATTAATGGTATCTTCCGCCACCCCTAATACCGCTGAAATGGTTTGCGAACCAGCCAGTAAACCAGCAGCTTCACCCGCCCGATATCCCATTAACTTTGCCAGCAAAAACGGAATAAACAAACAAAACAAGCACATCACAACTGCAAATAAAACTTGTGGCAACCCCTCTTTTTTCAACCCACGGAAAAACTGCGGACCAACACTATATCCCACCGCAAACAAGAACAGCAGGAAAAAAACGGATTTCAACGGTGCCCCGATTTCTATGTGTAATTGTCCAACCACTACACCGACCAACAATACGCTGGTGACTGTCCCCAATGTAAACTTTTTTATCTTGAACTTACCAATCCAGAACCCGAAAGCCAGCGTAAGAAAAATAGCCAATTCCGGATAATGCCGGAGTAAATTAACAAACCATTCCATATATCATATTTTTGGCGTTGAATAAGAATTGCTAATGAAACACGCTGAAGAAAGAAGTTGTTGCGTTAAACAGGATTAAGAATACGTTAAAATTATAGTTGATAATATCCCCCTCACAGTACCCGACAAAATTTTCAAAGCGATGTAAAATAGCTTATCCCAGTTTGGATTCATAAGTGCTGTAGCGATGAACTCAAGTCCGTATTTGAAAAAAGATTTAGCCATTCTTCCGTGCTTAAGGATTCTGATAGGAATAAAATGTTTATTGCAGTAAATGCCTATGATATATGCCCATGTAAAAGCAATCATGACGATGGCCAGTAATTTTTCAACCCTCTCGATGTCTCTCAGGTGGGTATCCTCAAGGTTGAAGCCACTGGTCTTTAACCCCCAGAACATCGCTTCAATCTGCCATCTTTCCCTGTATAGTTCCAGGGCATTCGGCTCTTTGTCCAGCGAAACAATGACCACCAGGTCCCTTTTCCCCTTGTCGTTTATGAAACAAAAACATATTTAAAAGTTTCTGTAAGGACGTAGACGGAAAGTCCCGGAAGTCAGTTTTCCTGACTATCAAAATGTCATTAGTAAGGCAACTAAATGGGATTAGTATGGCGGGTAAAATGAATTATCCGCACATGTAACCCTTTTTAACATATCAATCCGATAGTGAAACACCGAAATGGAGAACATCTTGTCAATTTGCCGAGACAGGGGGAAAGTACTATCTGTTTGATACACAGGAAATGGATAAGAGGTTTCTTCGTTATTTTTTAACTGATAGTTTTATACTATATATTTTTTGTCATGTACTGTGCCCTATATATGTGTAAATTCTTCATACCACTGTCCATAAATCGGATGAGGAAGTCGCTTCTAACAGGGTAAGTCAGGAAACCTGCCAGATAAAACTAAGCAAAAGTGATTATATAGTACTTTACACCACCCATATATAAAACGTTGCCCCAAAGCTCAATAGAAAAATGAACTCTCATCCACAAAAACAAAGGCTACAGCTCTATATTGGTTAATTTATGTTATTCCAAATATCCATATTGATCTATATACTATATTTGTACCATAACAGTACATAACAGATAAACATAACAGACCATACAAAACAACAATTAAAACATGAAATTCATATTAAATACTCATTCTCAGGAAACAATATACAACCAATTGGTCGAACATATAATAGAGGCCATACATACTAAACAATTACAGGTTGGAGAAAAGTTACTTTCCGTAAATAAAGCAAGCAAAACGTATGGAATATCTCGTGACAGCATCATAACAACTTATAAAATTTTACAAAAAAAAGGCATCATAGTATCCATTCCTGGAAAAGGCTTTTTTGTTAATCGATGCCGTACAATGGACTCTTGCCGTGTGTTTATTCTATTTGATGCAATGAATCAATATAAGGAAACCTTATATCGCTCTTTGGTTGACAATCTAGGAGAGGGGTATGAGTTAGACATAGCTTTCCATTATTATAATCCGAGACTTTTTGATACGATGGTAACAAATGCAAAAGGCAAATATAATCATTACGTACTAATGCCACACTTTGATTGTGACGTATCAGCAACCTTGGATAAAATACCAGCAAGCTCATTGTTGTTGCTCGATGCATATCCTGATGGATATTCACGGAATTGTGCTGCGGTATATCAAAATTTTATATCCGATTCATATGAAGGTTTAAAAAGCATCGTTGATAAACTTCGCAAATATGAAGCATTACATATTATTTACAATGACAAGTTTCAGTACATGCCGAGCAGTTTTTTTGCCGGAGCTTACCGATTCTCGGGAGAATTTCGGGTACCGGTATTTGTAGAACCAAATTTTGACACGGAGCAAATACAAAAAGGACACTGTTATTTGGCTGTTTCGGAGAGAGACTTAGCTGCCATTATAAAAAGCATCTACGCTAAAAGTTTGAAAATCAGAGAAGAAATCGGCATAATGAGTTTGGATGATACACCTCTGAAAGAAGTTCTGGTCGGCGGAATTACTACTCTAAGTACTGATTTTGAAGAAATGGGCCGATTGGCGGCATCTTTGATACGTGATAAAAAAACGGTAAGAATCGCCAATAAATGGCGACTAATGGATCGAGGAAGTTTGTAAAAAGAAAAACTAAAATTTTAATAAAATAAGAGCATGGTATTCAGCAGTTATATTTTCTTGTTTTGTTTTTTACCTATTGCACTTTCAGTCTACTATTTAGTAAAAGGTAAATCAAGGGCATGGATATTGACACTATTCAGCTACATTTTTTACGGCTGGACAAATCCATTATTTGTAGTACTGCTATTCCTGTCAACCTGTATAGATTATATTTGCGGACTTGTTTTAATCGGGTATCCACATATTTCAAAAGATAATATTCCATTATTAGAAAGAGGAGGAAAACGTACTTATCAGCAAAAGGCAGCTCTTACATGCTCCATACTAGCCAATCTTTCATTATTGGCATTTTTTAAATACGGTAATTTCGGCATTGAGAACTGGAATATGATGATGCAAATGATTTTCACTTCCGACTCTTTTTTATTACCTTCTTTACATATCATCTTACCTTTAGGGATAAGTTTTTATACGTTTCAATCCATGAGCTACGCAATAGATGTGTACCGTGGTGATGCTAAAGGGACTACATCTTTTATAAATTTTGCTTGTTATGTATCTATGTTTCCCCAATTGGTAGCAGGACCGATTATACGCTACCAAGAAGTCGCAGACCAATTAACTTCGCGAATTTATTCATATGAAAAATTTGCGCGAGGCATTGCATTCTTTATTTTGGGAATGGGGCAAAAAGTATTATTAGCCAATCCTTGTGGAAAAATGGCGGATTTGGCATTCGACACTCCCGGCCGAACACTGTTGGATGCGTGGATCGGGATAATTGCATATTCATTTCAAATATTATTCGACTTTGCCGGCTATTCAAATATGGCAATAGGATTGGGATTGATGCTGGGTTTCGTTTTTCCTAAGAATTTTGATTATCCTTATCGTTCATTGTCAATCACGGAATTTTGGAAACGTTGGCACATATCCCTTTCGTCTTGGTTACGCGATTATTTGTATATCCCATTAGGTGGGAACAGAAAAGGAGCAAGCCGTACGTACATAAATTTGATGTTAGTCATGTTATTGGGCGGATTATGGCACGGTTCATCTTGGAACTTTGTGATATGGGGAGCGATTCATGGTATTGCTTTAGCCGTGGAACGATATATCGGTCTTAAAAACCGAAGTAAAACTTTGGGGTGGCTTTACTGGACATACACATATTTAATCGTATTAATAGCATGGGTTTTCTTTCGTGCGCCAACCCTGAACAGTGCTATAACCTATATCGGTTCATTATTCGGAATTGGTATTGATAATCCTTCAGCGGCCTTGGTGAGTGTTATGATTTCGACCCCATTTCATATATTCTGTTTCATTCTTGCCGGATTCATTGTGGCCATTGCTCCTTCTGCCTGGGAATGGACTCGTGTGATGGGCAAACTGAAATGGTCCTGCTTATTGTTATTGTTCATTTTAGCTGTCATAGCTCTAATGGCCCAATCGTACAATCCGTTTATCTACTTTATATTCTAATATCCTATAATATTTATGAAAAGAGAAAAATACACATTGAGTAGAGAGATCGAAGCGAATGAAGAGATTAACGATACAAAAATGAGTTTGCCTTTGGCTCGTATAGCCGTATGGTCTTTTATTATTGTTTTGGCAGGAGTTCCATTCATTCAATTATTTTGGAATTCTCCTTTTAAAAAGGAATATTTCAACTTCTTGCCAAGTCAAGAAATCGAAAAGACTTCATCTTTCTTAAATAAATTATTAAGTTACAACAACTATTGTATTCGTTTTAAATCCGAATGGGAAGATAAAATGGAAGACATTTCTTTTTTACAAAATTATAGTTCCGTATTATTCCAATCTGTTTTAACTGAAATATTTCATACAGGAAATGAAAAAGCCATTATCGCTAAAGACGGTTGGATGTTTTATGACAAAGATATTTTCTATCTTACAAACGGTAATATTCCAATCCAAAACAACCTTTTCCAAGGAAATACGATTAGTCCGTCGGAATGCATTATCGACTTCTCCCGTCAACTTAAAAATCAGGGAATCGAACTGGTTATCATGCCCATACCTGTGAAACCAGTTTTATATCCGGAAAAATTAAACACTACATACTCGCAATCAGAAATCTTGCAAAATCAAGGATATACCCGGTTCATCACAGAGTTGAAAGAAGAAGGTGTCTCTATTTTTGATCCGACTACAATTCTTCACTCAATGAAAAAAAGCGGTAAGGATATTTTCCTTAAAACTGATACCCACTGGACTCCCGAAGCTATGGAAAAAACAGCAGAGGCCCTCTCCGACTTTCTAACAAATACGGTTTCCATAGAAAAAGGGACTTATCCTTATCAGAAAAAAACAGCTGATATTATACAGAACGGAGATATATATACAATGTTGGAATTAAAAAAAACTTTTTCATCTTTTCCGCCCGAGAAAGTTACCGTTCATTCCATTCTTAATAGTAATGGTGAGTTCTGGCAACCATCTAAAAATGCAGATATATTGTTTTTAGGAGACAGTTTCAGCAACATATATTCACTGGAAGGTATGGGTTGGGGCAAAGTTGCAGGATTAGCAGAGCATCTATCTTATTTTTTACAGCAACCGATAGACGTCATTCGCCGCAATGACGAAGCTAGTATTGCAACTCGGAAAATATTAGAGGCAGAGCAAAAAGGAGGACGGGACCGGTTGGCGGGTAAAAAAGTCGTAATATGGGAGTTTGCCATGCGTGAACTCACACAAGGGAATTGGACACTTTTAGACATGGCTACCGTCGAACCTGTACAAACCTCTTCTTTCTTAACTCTTACAGGAAATGAAACAATCCTTGTAGAAGCAACAGTTGCGGAACATTCCGCAGCTCCGCAGCCAGACAAGGTTATATATGAAGATCATGTTATAGCATTGCATTTAACTAATCTCACAGACCAGAAAAAACAGCTGCTGGGAAAAGAAGCATTTGTTTACATGCAAGCAATGAAAGGACGAAAGCTCACTCCTGCCGCCTCTTTAAAAAGCGGAGATGTCATCGTTATACAACTGGAGAGCTGGGAATTACACGAAACAATAGAAGGAGCTTACAATAGAAACGAATTGGATAATCCGGACTTGTTATTGGAAGTACCTCTTTGGGGTACATTGGTTAAAGTCAAATAAATAAGCCATGTACAAAATATAAATATATAATTGCAGACTATTTCTGTCCGTTCTTTTGGGCAAAGATTACCCGGTATTGAAAATTCTGCAATGATCCAATAAATAATAATCGCTATTCAATAAAATAAATCTATATGAAAACAGTAAAATTTCTATTGGGATGTACTTTGTGCTTATTCTTAATGAGCATATGTAACACACATGCTCAAAGCACAACATTTGAATCAATCTGCAGAAAAGGAGCCCAAAGCACTACCACTGTTGTAAACGGGAAAGAACATTGGTGTTTCTTGAAAAGTGAATTACGACATTTGAGTGCAGGAGTATTTTGGGGAGAAAAAGCCCAACAAGTTTCCCAAGCCCAAAACCCGGAACAAAGGGACCCTTTGAAAACTATACTGGCCTATCAGGAAGTTCTGAAAAAAGAAAACATTGATTTGTTATTTGTTCCAATTCCTCCCAAAGCAGTTATTTATCCCGACAAACTGGCCGGAGAAAATCTTGAAGTGAAACGCTACGATAGAACATTACAGGATTTTTATCAATTATTACGAACAAAAGGAGTAGAAGTTCTTGATTTGACAGATGATTTGATAAAAGGACGCAATCAATTCCAAGAACCTTTATTCTGTTTGGGAGACTCCCATTTATCAGGAGAAGGATGTATGTTTGTTGCCGGGAAAATAGCCGAACATATCAAATTAAAAGGAAATAAACAATACACTGTTAGCTCCGGTAATATTACTATAATCGGCGACTTGTATAAAATAGCACAAAACATGCCTGCCAATGAAAACCGACTCGTATATATAGTATCAGGGAATGATACAAAAGACAAAACAAGCCCAGTTTTGCTTTTGGGAGATAGCCACACTCTTGTTTTTGACATAGGGGGGGACTTATTCGCTCAAAATGCAGGCATTGCATCCCATTTGGCTGTTCAATTAAAAATGCCGATAGATGTTATTGGGGTCCGGGGTTCGGGAGCAACACCAGCACGCATTAATGTGTACCGCCGAAGTAAACAAGATAAAGATTTTTTGAAACAGAAAAAAGTTTTTGTATGGTGTTTCACCGCACGCGAATTTACAGAAGCCAACAGCTGGAATCCAACTGTCCCTTTAAAATGAAAAACATAAAATTTAAATAAAATATCATGAAAAGATTAATCGCAATTCTTTTTTCTCCATTTTTTTTCATTTGGGGATGTGTCGCTCAAACAATCGAAGACATAACACTGCCTCATGGCTTCGTAACTTATAGTAGAGGAGAAAATTATAACAGAGAATTATGCCGTGCGGAAATAGCTCCCGGTATGACATTCGATGAAATTCATGCAACAGAACGCCTCATTACAAAAAAAGGACCTTATGGAGGTGATATAACAAGCCAAATATCATTTGATGGTAAATGGGTTGCATTCGCACGTAGTTTATCAGGAAAAGACGCAGGTAGCGGAGGAAATAATTACGCTGATTTCGGTAATTGGGATATTTATATTGCAAGGGTAGATGGCGATTTACCGGTAGAACCCATACGGATTGCCCATGGTTATTTCCCTTCATGGGGAGAGGATTCTACTGATAAAAAGGAAAAAACACTATACTTTTCTGTACATGAAAAAACGTGTGTTTGTAAAATAAAGATCAATGATAAAGGAGAAATAACAGAACCACAACAGATAGTCGGAAACATTCCAGAAGAAGGATATGAAGGATTTATTTTTACAGCCCCAAATGGTCAATTTGCTGCTTATCGGAAAAGTGGAGCAGTTTATACATATTGGTTTGAAGGGCCAAACAAAGGGAAAAGCATTTTAATGACAGCAGGTTGCCATCCCCATGTGTCTGCCGATAGCAAATGGGTTTACCACGCAAACCGACATGCCGTGCGTTCCGATGGAAGCGCCAGAGGAGAAGCCGGAGCCGGCGGATTGTACCATTATGGCTCATCCAACGACATGAACTGGTTCGTTACCCGTACAGAAGGAGATAATACAATAATAAACAAAGGGAGAGAATCTTGGCTATGTACATTATATGCTACAGATTTCCGCTTCGACACTGAAAAAGCCGTAAAAATCAGTGACATGGCCGGATTTATAGACATTCATGTTTACGACGACCGGGCTTCGCACAAAGCCGCAAAATTAAATCGTAAACGTCATGAAAAATTAATGACCCAAGGTTTTACCTCAGCCCCTGCCAATACATACAAAGGTATTTCTAAAGAAATGTTTGACAAACTTCCTATAAATAAAAAAGGAGAAATTTTTACATGGATAAATGATGCAGCTGATAGTCGAATTATAAATTCAAAGGGAGAGTTTTTACGGTCTTGCCGTCTGGTTCCGTACGGTTTAGCGCATTTGGGAAAAAATGGACGCATGCGTCTGGCCGGCGGATCTTTCCAAACGAACGACCAAGAAACATTAGATGCCATGACTGTTTCTGCAAAAAAACAGAATCAGATAACTCTGGAATTACAATTTGTTTCTTTTTCAAACAAAGTAAGTGGACCGGCACGAATAGCCTCCTCTTCAAAAGACTGGAGCTCTAGAAACTGGACAATTGGACAAGAAGGAGATAAACTCATATTACGTTTCCGTACCCCGCAAAATGGAATAAACGGAACAAATAATGAAATCGAGCTTGGTAAAGTAGAAGAAAATATGCCTTACCATTTAATTATTTCATATACCCCCGGTATGCTTCTTTGGTGTTTAAATGGAGAAATAATGCAAAGTACAAGCTTAACGGGCAATCTAAATAATTGGGAAAACCTACCTTTTATTTTTGGAGATGAGTGGAGTGGAGAGCGTCGTTGGTACGGAGAAATACAAGAAGTACATATATATGCATACGCTTTTTCGCCAAAACAAATGAAAGATAGGTACAAATCTTCAAAAAAGACTCTGTCGACGCTGCTGCCGGAAAAAAGTACCAGATTAAAAGTATTAATCCTAGAAAATAGCGCGGAACCCAGTGTAGAACAAATCAAAGAACAAGGATATTCACGTTGTTTGACGACAAGACATATACGAATCATAGAGTCAGAAAACCCTCAATTACCAGCCGGAAAAGAACTGATTCTGAAAGAATGGATCGTATTAGGACTACAGAAGATAAACAATAGAAAAAAAGGAGAAACTTACACCTTGCAACTTGTGGATGCAAACGAACACAGAGAGTTACAAAATGAATTTACAGTAGAAGGGTTAAGCGTATTCGATCTTCCGGTATATTACAATCAATCCATACAGTAACAAACTTATATTGTTTCATATCATTTAAATCAGCACATATATGAAAAATAGAAAACGAATTCTAATATTGGGAGCATTGATTCTATCTGTTGGATGTATAGAAGCCCAAATAAGTAAATTTTCAAAAAAACAAAAAGAGTTTATGAAAAGCCGACTTGTAATTTCTGAAAACAAACGCTTCTTACAATATAACGACGGTACACCTTTTTTCTATTTAGGTGACACTGCTTGGGAATTATTCCACCGCTTAGATAAAGAAGAGGTAGACTTATACCTTGAAGACCGGGCACGAAAAGGATTCACTGTTATCCAAGCTGTCGCTTTGGCCGAACTGAACGGAATCAATGAACCGAACGCATACGGCTTTTTACCTTTTGAAAATAATGATCCCTCCAAACCTTTAATAAAAGAAGGTTTTGGCAATGATTATTGGGATCATGTGGACTACGTTGTAAAAAAAGCGAACGAGTTAAATCTATACATCGGCTTCCTTCCCACATGGGGAAGATACTGGCATGATGGTACTCCTGTTTTCAATAAACAGAATGCGAGAAGTTACGGAGAATTTTTAGGGAGACGTTATAAAAATGCACAAATTATCTGGATTCTGGGAGGAGACCGGAATCCAGATAATGAAAATCAAAAAGAAGTAATACGTGCTATGGCTGAAGGACTTAGAAAAGGAGATGAAGGAATCCATCTCCGAACATTTCATCCTACAGGAGGGCATGGTTCCGCCCAATTTTTTCACACAGAAAACTGGTTGGATTTTAATATGCGTCAAAACGGACACGAAGTAGAGTATACAAGCTATTCAAAAACTGCAGAAGACTATAATAGAACTCCGGTTAAGCCCATTATAGACGGCGAACCGCTGTATGAAGATCATCCCATTGCTTTTCAGGCCAACCGGAGAGGACATTCCATTGCATCGGATATCCGCCGCGCTCTATATTGGGATTTATTCAACGGGGCTTTCGGACATACATACGGGCATCATTCAGTTTGGCAAATGTACAATCCTGAGCAATTCAAACCAATCAATAATCCGTTACTACCTTGGTATGATGCAATTCACCAACAAGGATCAGAACAAATGGTTTACGGACGCTTGCTTATAGAATCCCGACCATTCTTTTCACGCATACCTGCAACAGATAAGCTTCTTGTTACAGGAAAAGTCCCGACATCTATGCCTGGGGAAGGTCGGTATCGTTTTGTCGCAACTTGTGATCAGGAATGTTCATACGCTATGGTATATGCGCCAGTCGGACGAGAATTCACGGTACGTATGAACGTATTGAGTGGCAGTAAAATAAAAGCCTGGTGGTACAATCCCAGAACAGGAAAAGCCACTCATGCCGGCACTTATCCCAATAAAGGAGAAAAGACATTTATCTCTCCTGATCTGGGAGAGATGGTAGATTGGATACTGGTACTTGATGATGCTTCAAAGAAATATCCTGCACCTGGAAAAAACAAATAACGGATAAATCACATGAAAAAACGCATCAACCTCACAACGGCATTAAGACCCATGCTTATTATAAGCTTATTAATAATACTTTATCATGATCATCGGATTTTTGCAGCTGAAATTCCGGTTTGGTCTGTATATGAAGTAACTTTTCAAGGCGAACATTATTCAATAGAATCAAACCCAGTCCGGGACATAGAGTTGGTGACAGTCTGGCAACATACACAAAGTCGCGAAACCATAGAAATTTACGGATTTTATGACGGTAACGGAAAAGGTTCACCTGTAGGAAACTGTTTTAAAACACGATTTTGTCCGGATAAAAAAGGCGAATGGATCCTCATGCGCGTATCTTCCAACGATAAAAAATTGCAAGGACAACATGTAGGGTTAACAGTCCAGGCTGTTACATCAAAAAATCCAGGTTTTTGGATAGTCGATGCCATGAGTTCCGGACACCGTTGGTATAAACGAAGCGATGGATCTCATCCATACATAACAGGAAATACTATGTATACATTTCTGTCGGAATTCTATAAAGATAAACCAACAGGCTGCACAATAAAAGACGATATATTGAATAATAGTCCGTACTATAAAAAGATCCGCTTTGCCGTTACGGCAGACAGATATCCCAATCCGGTATCCAAACCTTTTCTGGATAAATACGGAAAACCGACAGATGATGGGAATTATTCATATCGCCCCAATCCGGAATGGTTTTACAATAGAGTGGATCTAGCCATAAATACGGCATATGAAAAAGATTTGATTGCAGACTTGATTCTAAACGGCCCCGATACGGAAATGTCAAGATCGGTATTGAAAGCCGGTAAAAATAATGCAGATGCAACTCCTTTTTTAAAATATATTGCCGCACGCTATGGCAGCTATCCTAATGTATGGATTTGCTTGTCGAACGAGTTCGACATCAAAAAACCATTGTATAAACCCGAAGAGATTATTAAATTTGGAAAAACAATTCACAAATACTTACCATATAACACTCCCGTAAGTGTTCATGCCGTAGCCGATTGGAATAAAAAATTAAATTCATCCACTTCTTGGTTCGATCATGTAATAGTTCAATCCAAACTAAAAAAACTCGATAAAAGTGCGGATAAAATTATTTGGAATTATCATCAGGGAGGAAGTAACCATCCTGTTGTAAACGATGAGCTTGCTTACCAGGGTAAAGGAGACGGATGGACAGAACAAGATGTTATTGAGGCCTTTACAGGAGCTTTCATGGGAGGAGGTTATGCTTCAACCGGATACAAACCCGCAAATAAAGACGGGCACTATTTTTCCGGGAACTTTAACCCGGAAGAACATACTGCATCCGACAACATTAAATGGTTTAGAGAAATAATAGATAAAAATATTTCATTCTGGGAAATGGCTCCGGTTGAAATTATGAATACCGACTTCATTATTAAGGGAAATCATGGATCTCGAATACGAATAATGGAATATCCCGGATACGAATATCTTGTTGCATGCAGTTCATCCGAAGAATCGTTAACAGCACAATTACCTCACGGCGATGGAACGTGAAATCTTATGATGCAATAACAAAAACAGAAAAGCAGATAGCCAAAAATATTTCGGGAAAATTTCGATTCAAATTTAACGGTTCCCGGGCATTGATGTTTCATTTTAAACGGAATGACAAACATCCGTTGGCCAAACGAACATTCATACATCCGGGAATGTTGCATTCCTCATCCGAACTAAACTTTTTGAAAGAAAAAGTAAATGCAAAGACAGAACCCTGGATATCGGCATGGAATGAATTACGTGAATCGCCGGCTGCTCAACGATCGTATAAAATGGCACCGCAAAACCACGTAGCACGCGGTCCTTATAATAAACCCGACATTGGAGCCACGGCTTTCATGAAAGATGGAGCCGCAGCTTATACAATGGCCCTTCAATGGATTGTCTTGGACGACCCTACTTATGCAGAAAAAGCGATAGAAATTATAAACGGCTGGTCACAAGCACTCGATTCCATAACCATGGGAGATCGCAAACTGCTGATAGGAATGGCAGGTATTCATTATCTCAATGCTGCAGAAATAATAAAACACACCTACAAAGGCTGGCCCGAAAAAGAACAAAAAGTATTTGAGTCCATGATATTGAATATATGGTATCCGGTTATCCAGGATTTTCAACCAAGCTATAACGGAAATTGGGATGCGGCCATCGGACAAACGATGTTATGCATAGGGATCTACCTTGACCGGCATGATATTTTCGACAGAGCATACGAACATCTTCTCAAGGGAAATTCGAACGGATCCATTGCCTATTACTTTATGCCCAACGGACAATGCCAAGAAAGCGGACGCGACCAGTTCCACACACAAATGGGGCTTGGCTTTTTAAGCGCAGCAGCCGAAATTGCTTGGAAACAAGGATTCAATCTTTACGGAGCGTACAACAACCGTTTGGCTGCCGGATACGAATATACAGCCCAGTATCTATCCGGAGCAGAAGTTCCTTATGTACAATATACAAACTATAAAGGGGAAAAAGTATTCGGACCGGAAATATCCCCCAAAGGCAGAGGAAAATATTCTCCGATTTACGAACGAGCTTATCATCATTTTCACGATCGTATGGGTCTGGAGATGCCTCATACAAAGGAAGCTCTCAAAAATAGTAGAATCGAAGGACTCGGACAATCTCATATGTCATGGAGTACATTGATGAATGCCGCCTATCCTCCCGAATAGCATAAGTTTACTTTAGGGATATCCCTACTAAACTATTTGGGGCGGAAAAAGGATAAAAGTATAAAAAATGAAGAGTAAAGACTAGTGAAAGATTGGTTTACTCTTCATTTTATATAAAATAGAAACATTTACTGAATATCCCTAAAAACAGGACAGCAAAAGGAACAAGACCTGAAAGCGAACGCCAAATTTGTGACGATTTACATGAGTGAGAAAGATTGTCTAAATAAAATGAAAAGGGGAAATCCAACACTTCAAAACATCATGCCAGACATATTATCTCATTCAATCTGTCAATATGGAAACGAAGTGTGTCCAAATACGGCATCACGGAATTATGATACATCACTGCTTTCAAATGAGCATCCTTCATTTTACCGGTATTACGGTTAGCTTCACGCACTTTACGGGTATTATAAAGTATACCGGCGATATGGCCGCTAATCTCTTCCATCATCTTATTCCCTTCATAGAAAATAATCTCAGCCTCATCGGGAGCATAAACCGTACTCGCTTGAGAGATAGCGTCTAACATTGCCATTTGACAAGCACCAGCCTGCGGAATTAGTTGATGAATCACCTGATGGCATAGTGAATGAGCTTCCTGCTGCTGACGCTTCAAGGTAGTCTCCCATTTCGTTTCCTGCTCGTCTGAACAGTTTTCCTTAACAACCGAACGGGTCCCGAAACATTCTGATACCATTTTTAACCATGTTTCCGTTTCAAACACTTTTGCCGCAATTCCTACTAAACTAAATCTGACTGTTGACATAATCCATATCTCCTTCTTAAAGTACTACAGAGTTGTTATTATTGTTTTATGCTTTCTTTTTATCACACGAAACCTTAATATCGATTTCATTTTATCATAATCACGATGCAAAATTAATCAAATTATCACACCACAACAGATATATGTATTATTTTATAATTCTTTAAGACAAAAGATTACTAAATGCGCACATTTTGTCAAGTCCAGTTAGCAAAAACACAACAAAACATCATATAAGCATTACAAATAAACAGTCAAAGCTCTCTTTTTATATCATTTGCCAAACTGTTACAAGTTTTACCCTCTATTCAGAGTCACACAACTATACAACCTTGCATTTTGTTATAATATAGAAATTTATTTACTTTTGTTTCCTTATAAAACTTACATAAAGCATGAAATCGGACATAGAAATTGCAAGAGAAGTCTCTCTGCGTAAAATAAAAGAAATTGCGACAAAGCTCGGAATCCCACGCGAAGAAGTACAAAACTATGGCAGATATATTGCCAAAATACCTCTCCATTTGATTGATGAAGCAAAAATCAAACAACACAATCTCATTCTTGTAACAGCCATTACCCCGACAAAAGCAGGTATCGGAAAGACAACTGTCTCCATCGGTCTGGCCCTCGGATTAAATAAAATAGGGAAAAATGCCGTAGTCGCTTTACGCGAACCGTCACTCGGACCATGTTTCGGAATGAAAGGGGGAGCTGCCGGAGGTGGTTATTCGCAAGTTTTACCCATGGAAAATATCAATCTGCATTTTACAGGTGATTTCCATGCTGTTACTTCCGCACACAATATGATTACAGCTTTGTTGGATAATTATATTTATCAGACTCGTAATACATGTGAAGGACTGAAAGAAATCAAATGGAAACGTGTATTGGACGTCAACGACCGCAGTTTGCGTAACATTGTTTCCGGGCTTGGGGGGACAGCTAATGGCATACCTACGGAAACAGGTTTCGATATTACACCGGCCTCTGAAATCATGGCCATTCTTTGTTTGGCGACAGACTTGGAGGATTTGAAACGCCGTGTCGGTAATATTCTGCTGGGCTATACGTATGAGGACAAGCCGTTTACCGTAAATGATTTGGGAGTGGCCGGAGCTATCACCGTACTTCTGAAAGATGCTCTCCTCCCCAACCTGGTACAGACAACGGAAAATACACCTGCCTTTGTACACGGCGGTCCGTTTGCCAACATTGCACATGGTTGCAATTCCATCCTCGCAACTAAAATGGCACTGACCTACGGTGATTATGTCATTACGGAAGCCGGGTTCGGTGCGGATTTGGGAGCTGAAAAATTCTTCGACATAAAATGCCGGAAAGCCGGTTTACTCCCAAAGCTGACAGTTATTGTTGCTACGGCACAAAGCCTGAAACTTCATGGAGGTGTGCCTGAAAACAAAATCAAAGAACAAAACATAGAAGGTCTGCGAAACGGTTTTGCCAACTTGGATAAACATGTGGAAAACATGAAACGTTTCGGACAGGAAATAATCGTCACCTTCAATCGTTTTGCGACCGATACGGACGAAGAGATTGCTCTGGTTGCCGAACATTGCCGCGAACTGGGAGTCGGCTTTGCCATGAACAGTGTATTTGCAGACGGCGGTGAAGGGGGTGTTGAATTAGCCAAACTGGTAGTAGACACAATTGAGAAGAAACCGTCGGCTCCTCTCAAATATATCTATTCCGACCATGAATCCATCCGTACGAAAATCAAAAAAGTAGCCACGGACATTTATGGTGCTGCCTCCGTTGTTTATACAACCTTAGCCGATAAGAAAATCAAACAAATCGATAGTCTGGGTATCTCCCACTATCCTATCTGTATTGCCAAAACACAATATTCGTTCTCATCCGACCCGAAAGCTTACGGAGTGACGAAGGATTTCGAACTGAAAGTACGCGACATCATCATCAACAATGGAGCCGAAATGATAGTCGTTATCATGGGTGAAATCATGCGTATGCCGGGACTTCCGAAAGATCCGCAGGCAAAACGTATCGATATTGTAGACGGATTAATTGAAGGATTAAGCTGATAAATCCCGGATAAAGTAAAAGGAGCTGCCTATTTGCCGTAGACAGCTCCTTTCCATATCTGTTTTCATCAATTATTTCCCTTCCAATATCTGACGAGCGGCAAGAACGAGGAACATGTAATGAGAAGAACCGCCTCCCAGTACATATTCAGTTTGCTGCCATAAGAACGGGAAAGTCAACAATTCCGGGAAGTCCGGACGAATCAAAGCCGTACCCGAAATCACACCTCCCGGAATATAAGACCAATCCGCACGATTCAAGCCATAACCGACTGTTGCAGAGACAGCTCCAACACCTGAAGCAAAGGAAGCCGTATTCGAACCGGGATGGCATCCCAACACAAAATTCAATGCATTATAAATATACTCGGGACCGAACAAATCCGGATAGCTCTTATACAAGAAATAATGACGATACCCGAATGACTGAATATCCCATCCGGCTCCCCAGATATGAGGACGGTAAGGTATTCCATAAGGAGTCTCTCCTCCTTGCTTATCCAATTCTGTCGTGAACGAGGCCAAAGCTCCACGCACCGCTTTAGAAAATTCCGCATTATTCATTTTTGCATCCGCACGTCCTAAAAACCATCCGAAACGACCGATATTCTCTACGATATATTTCTGTTCCTTCAGCAAATAATCCTTATAACGGGCCTCTCCCGTAGTCAAGAATAATTCGACTGCTGCTTGTATTTTAGCCCCTTTTGAATAGGACTCCTCACGAGTAACATCAAACAATGCACGGGCTGCCTCCAAAGATTGCACGCTTAACGTATCGTTAAAATTCTTCAATACCCGGGAGATTGCTGCCAAATGGGCTGCCGTACTCAATTCACGGGAAGGATTATCCTCTGTAAATACCCAACGGTCATCCTTATTCCCTATAATATTATCAGTCATCGCACCCGCATCCCCTAACAGGACATATTGCCGCAGGTCATTACAAATAATGCCTCTGTATAAGCGTCCCAAAGCACGATAACCACCAACTACCGTCAAAGCACCATTCTCCACCTGCTGCAACATATCAGGTTTACCGTCCGGCTGGTGAATTTCTGTAATCCTTTTCGTCTGGTCGATAGATGTAGCATCGTAATTCTCATTAAAAGCCTCATAAGCCAAGGCCAAAATATAAGCCTCCCCACTTTGCGATTCCACGCGAAGGTCGAAATCTCCCGCATCATGCCATCCGCCGATATTCAGTCCGGGAACAACATCTCCCGGTTTATATTTGGTCATGGTAGAGGAACCTTGTGCATATCCATCTATATGATTCAACGTCGGAGCCATCCGGGCATCATCCATGTGACAGAAATCATGCCAGACCCTATATTTCTCATTCACACGCATATGACACATTTGGACCGGCAAGAAATACTCCAACACCGGTTGCCAAACGCCCCTGTCGTATATATTTTTAGCGATACGGAAAACAGATGACACGGATTCACCATAACGGACTTCGTACAATCCCTCTTCTTTCACGTCGGAAAAATCAAATTTCAGATAGTTGTAACGAAGAAACTGTCCCCAATCCGCAGGCTTGGAAGTAAGAACCAGTTTGGCCCCATCCGGTGTGATTTTATATAAATCGGCGGATAACCGCTGTGCATCCCGTTTATCCAATTCTATTACCGCTGTCTTGGGTTGAGCCGGATGATAACCGATTTGGGAAGTCTGGATTACAGGTTGGTAAAGCCAATCGTTTACCACATTAGGAGTGATAACCCATTGGATAGCCCCTTTTGTTGCTCCTGCAGGAACCTCGCTTCGCACAACAAACCATCCGTTATTATGATTCATCCGGCCGTCATATAGTTTTAACTCGGAAGTCTTGGACTCGATTGTAAAACGGTTGTAGGAATCGTCCGGCCGAACCGTAAACCGGCGACCCACTGCATAAGGAGCCGAGATTATATCATCTGCAATAATAGGGTTATAGCCGCCGGTTCCGGCTAAAACCTTCACATCCGCCACCCTTCCGCTTGGGGAGTCATACTGATTATAATTTCCCTGATGCTTATGCTTCGCTTGCACTTCAATGGTAGGGCCATTGGGTTGCTGCGGGAAAATACCACTTTCATTATCCATAATCCAAGGTTTCCCAAACAAAGCACCCGGGAATAACTCTAAATTGAACCCCACTTTACCGATAAAATCCTCAGGGACAGGACGGTCCAAGTCGACAGTCACGATAATCGAACCACCCTCTCCTTTCACATGCACCGTATAATTAAACTGCAAATCCGGATAAATCATAGGATTGAATCCGGTCATGTGGCGGGAGGAATCCGGATAGCTCAACCAGGCAGTAATTTGATTCGACGAAACATCTGCTTTCCGGTCTCTCTGGATAGGTACGGGTTGCCATTGCCCCGGCGTAGCTTCCAACCGGATATCTCCGTTCGTCGCTACCCGATGACCGTGCATGATTAGACAAACACCCCCCTGATGCCCTTCCGGATATATATCATCAAAGGCCATCACGTCTACTCCTTTATTCTGGAAATAACCGGAAGGACTAAGTTTGAACTCTTGCGCCTGAGAAAAAACACCCACAATCCCCAACGCTAAACTGAATAATAATTTA
Organism: Parabacteroides sp. AM08-6; assembly: GCF_003473295.1. Classification (GTDB taxonomy): domain Bacteria; phylum Bacteroidota; class Bacteroidia; order Bacteroidales; family Tannerellaceae; genus Parabacteroides. The sequence goes on along the minus strand of NZ_QRMP01000001.1, from coordinate 62,807 downwards.
CACCTCATACTTTTAGCATTAAATTTAAGCAATCATTTACATTAGCCTATCTGTCTCTAAACGTACAAATTTAAGAATTGTCCGGCATTTACCAAACAAATCCATCCTTTTTGATTAACCGTAAACAGCTAATAAATAAAGATACAACCACAAATTTATACCGTTCCATCTGTAATTGGTTACGGAAATATAATACCCAATCCGGATATTTCAGTAATTGCAATTAAATACATACCTTTGTCACCCTAAAAGAAACAACATTATAAGAGAAATATGAGCGATATCAAAACAAACGAAGAAGAAGGCAAAAAAAGCCTGAACTTCATCGAAGCGATGGTCGAGAAAGACTTGGAAGAAGGTAAGAACGGAGGACGTGTGCAAACTCGTTTCCCGCCCGAGCCAAACGGTTATCTCCACATCGGACATGCAAAAGCTATCTGCATGGATTTCGGCATTGCCGAAAAACATGGCGGCATTTGTAACCTTCGCTTTGACGATACCAACCCGGTGAAAGAAGACATGGAATATGTGGATGCCATCAAAGAAGATATTGAATGGCTGGGATACCATTGGGACAATATATATTATGCCTCCGACTATTTTCAACAGCTCTGGGATTTTGCCATCCAGTTAATCAAAGAAGGAAAAGCATATATCGACGAACAAACTTCCGAACAAATCGCAGCCCAGAAAGGGACTCCGACACAAGCCGGCATCAACAGCCCGTATCGCGACCGCCCGATAGAGGAAAACTTGATGCTGTTCCATAAAATGAACAGTGGCGAACTGGAAGAAGGCTCAATGGTACTGCGTGCCAAGATTGATATGGCCAACCCCAACATGCACTTCCGCGACCCGATTATCTATCGCATCATTAAAACCCCGCATCACCGTACCGGAGATAAATGGAAAGCTTATCCGATGTACGATTTCGCCCACGGACAAAGCGATTATTTCGAAGGTGTCACCCACTCGCTTTGTACGTTGGAATTTGTCGTACATCGTCCTCTTTACGACCTCTTTATCGACTGGCTGAAAGAGGAAAAAGACCTGAACGACAACCGTCCGCGCCAGACAGAGTTCAATAAGTTGAATCTAAGTTATACCCTGATGAGCAAACGTAATCTGCTCACGCTGGTAAAAGAGGGATTGGTAGACGGATGGGATGATCCGCGTATGCCGACTATCTGCGGTTTCCGCCGCCGTGGCTACTCACCGGAAGCTATCCATAAGTTCATCGATAAAATCGGCTATACGACCTATGATGCGTTGAATGAATTTGCATTGTTGGAAAGTGCTGTCCGTGAAGACTTGAACATACGTTCCACTCGTGTTTCCGCCGTACTCAATCCGGTTAAACTAATCATCACGAACTATCCGGAAGGACAGGTTGAAGAAATGGTAGCAATCAATAATCCCGAAGATGAAACAGCCGGTACACACACCATCGAATTCAGCCGTGAATTATGGATAGAAAAAGATGATTTCATGGAAGATGCCCCGAAGAAATTCTTCCGCATGACACCGGGTCAGGAAGTACGCTTGAAAAACGCATATATTGTAAAATGCACAGGATGTAAGAAGAATGATGCAGGAGAAGTGGTTGAAATCTACTGTGAATACGACCCGAATACCAAAAGTGGCATGCCCGATAGTAACCGTAAGGTAAAAGGCACATTACACTGGTTAAGCTGTGCACATTGCCTGCCCGCAGAAGTACGCCTGTACGATCGTCTCTGGAAGGTGGAAAACCCGCGCGACGAGCTGGCAGCCATCCGCGAAGCTAAAAACTGTTCCGCACTCGAAGCGATGAAAGAAATTATCAATCCGGACTCGTTAAAAGTGTTAAATGGTTGTTACGTCGAAAAGCATCTGGCTAACGCCAAGCCACTCGATTACTTGCAATTCCAGCGTATCGGCTATTTCAATGTGGACCGGGACTCTACTCCCGAAAAGCTGATATTCAACCGTACCGTGTCCCTCAAAGACACTTGGAGCAAACTCAGTAATAAATCAATGTGAGAAGAATGAAGAAAGAAGAGATTTTACGTCTGTTGCAACGCTACCTATCTAGCCATAAGGAAGGAAAAGATGCCTACTTCGATGCCGATGAGATAGACGAGCTATTGGACAGTTTTGAAGAATCTGAAGATTATACTTACTATGAAGAAGTCTTGGCCCTCGGGCTAAGACTTCATCCCGGTAATACTGATTTACAAATTAGGAAATGCAAGTTTTTTATCTACGAAGAGGAATACGAGAGTGCATTAGCCCTGATTGAAACGATAGCTGAAACCGAAAATATGGATTTGGATATTCTGCGTCTGGAATGTTATTGCATGCTGGACGCTTATGACCAAGCAATCGAATATACCGAGAAACTTATCCATGATGGATGCAACTACCTGGAATCCATATTCGAATATATCTCTCCTATCCTGAACGATGCGGAAATGTACAAAGAAGCCCAAGATTATATAACGCGTGGCCTAAAGCTTTTCCCTAAAAACCTGGTTTTGAAAGATGAGTTATGTTTTGTTCTTGAAGTTGAAGGTTATACTAAACAAGCTATTGAAATCTGCAACGAATTAATTGACAAAAATCCCTATTCATACGACTATTGGTCCACATTAGGACGCCTCTACTCTATGAATGCAGAATACGAAAAAGCAATCGAAGCATTCGACTTTGCCCTTACCTGCGATGATTCGGAAGACGAAATCAAAATATTGAAAGCTTTTTGCCTTTACATGAATGAAAATTATGAAAAGGCTATCGAAGTCTATAACGAAATCCCCATAAACGAGGAAAACAGCCAACGTATCATTCCGCTTCTTGCCGAATGTTACATCAAGCTGGAAGACTATCCAAAAGCATATACATTATTAACAGATATAGTCACGAAGAAAGGCAAACTTGAAGATGTCAATACTTACATCACCTATATCCGCAGTTGTGCAGAAATGGGATACAACGAGGAAGCGTCCAAAATGCTCCTCAAGGCTTACGAACTATATCCGAATAATATCCGCATCCTCTCATTATTGGCATTAGCATATATCGAACAAGGCTGTGACAAGGAAGCAATGGAAATAACGGACCGTTTATTTTTCGCACTCGACGAATCGGATGAAAAGAAAACAGAAGATTTTGAAAGTCTTTTCCATGCCGGACGGTATCTTTATATGAAGGGCGAAATAGATAAAGCTATTGAATACTACACTAAGGTATTCGAAGTACATCCTGATATGCCCTATATACACCTTCATCTGGCAATGGCCTACCTGGCAAAAGGAGATATGCAACATTTCGAAGAACATTATAGCCAGACTTCCCCTAAAGAATTAATCGATTATCTGGAAAAGTCCGGAATAAACTTCAAGGACCTTGTGGAAGAAACCCGGAAACATATCGCTCCTGAAGATTTAACAAAAGAATTCCTCAAAAACAAAGATAACAAGAATTAAAAATGCACAGAAATCTAAAAGACTATGGCCTATTGATTTTGAAAGGCATGGGTATGGGAGCGGCAGATGTCGTTCCCGGTGTATCCGGCGGTACAATCGCTTTTATTGTAGGTATCTACGAAGAATTGATTGATTCCATCAAAAGCATCAACGGAAGCAGCCTAAAACTGTTATTATCCGGGAAAATAGCCGCTTTCTGGAAAGCTATCAACGCTAACTTTCTGCTATCGATAGTTGGAGGCATAGGAATCAGTATTTTTTCACTGGCAAAAATAATTACCTGGCTGTTGACAGACCATCCTATTTTAGTTTGGTCATTCTTTTTCGGGTTGGTACTTGCTTCGACTTGGTTTGTATCGAAAGATATTAGAAAATGGAACTGGAAAACCGTACTTAGTTATATAATCGGCATCGCAATCGCTTTTTATATAACGGTAGCAACACCGGCGGAGACCCCGAGTAATTTGTTTTTTATCTTTCTCTGCGGGGCAATCGCTATCTGTGCCATGATATTACCGGGAATTTCCGGTAGTTTTATTCTGGTTTTGCTGGGGAAATACTTCTATATCATGGAAGCGGTAAAGACATTCAACATATCGGTCATGCTCGTTTTTATTTGTGGGGCGGTCATCGGTATTACCAGCTTTTCAAGGATTTTGTCCTTTGCCCTTCGCAAGTTCCACGACATCACGATATCCGTATTGGCAGGCTTTATGTTAGGCTCACTGAATAAAGTCTGGCCGTGGAAAGAAACAATCGAAACTTACACGGATAGCCATGGTATTGTAAAACCCCTCGTTGAGACCAACATCATGCCGAACCAATTGATTTGGGAAGCTGTCGGTTTGATGATTGTAGGCTATGCTATTGTATATTTCCTTGAGAAGCTTTCCACAAAGGGCGCAAGGTAAGTCCAGTGCCACAGTATTGGCACTGGAGTGTCATCGTAGTGGCACTGGAGTGCCAATACTGTGGCACTATTAAAGGGTAAGGAAGGAATAACCGGAAAACCAGTCTCCCTATTTTACTTCCACCGACAGACCTTCCGTATTAGCCCGTATCAAATAATCATACATAGCCTCGCAATAAACAGGAGGCAAGTAGAAACGGCCGGGATATACGGCGCAAAGGCTGATTTTCACCGTCACCTGCTTACCGGCAGGCAAATTATCGATATAGCTGTAAACCCGGTCGTCCCGAATATCCTGATAATTAACACCTGCAACTGTCGTATCCGTTACTCCGGCATTCAGATAACGGGTATTTAGAATCTCCCAACCGGCCGGAAAGACTTGAGAAAGAGCCAAATGATTATAATTCCGAGGTGACGGATTCTTGACTGTTACAGCCGCTATAAAGTTTGTACCTTGCGGTAAATCATTCACATCGACCGGCTGTCCGTTCATATCCATATAGCTGACAGCTAATGAGAGTCCGTTCGAATAGGCGGCCTCCTCCCCTTGTGCCGGAATACCTTCGGTGATAATGCGGGCAAATAAAGTAGCCTTACCGGTATTCTTCAACTCCAGGGCAGAGGATGAGTCAGCCTTATCTGCCAAAGTTGAAGCCCAGAAGTTTTGAGTCGTACTGACATTCTCTGTTTTTCCCGAATAAGTATAAGAAAAGTCCATTGTATCCGATACCTTATATTTCTGCATATAATCAGATAGAGCGACCAATGCAAAAGCTGTTGATTGCGTACTCAGCCATTCGTCCGACGACAAGACTTTCGATATTTCATTCGTCAGGGTAGCAGCCTCTTTGCTGTTATCCAATAAACAAAGTGTCATCAAGCGAATCGCGTTATCACGCAGACTACTGCCAAAAGTTTCATCATATTCGGAATAGTTATTCGCCAATACCGTTGTCTTCTCAATCAAGTCGTTCGCAACATCGCTTCGTCCTACCATTGCGTATGCTGCTGCCAACAGCCAACGGCTCATCGGGGTAAGCGACTCCATCTCTTTCAGGCGGTTCATCGCTCCCACTTCCGATGATTGCGCCAAGGCCAATACATATAAGCGATAAGCTTGCGCCATCTCCTCCGAACCGGCATAATAGGACTGTACCGGTTTCCAGTTTCGGGCAATACGCCGCAGATTATTCAATACGTCCTGTTTCATAGCACCCGGTATTAAATATCCCTTTAAGCCAGCCTTCAACAAGAAATGAGTCGCATAAACCGTTCCCCAGGCATCACTACTCGTCCCTCCCGGCCAATAAGAGAAGGCTCCGTCTACCGTCTGATAAGAGCGCAAACGCCGGATAACTTCTTTCACAGCATCTTCGGAGGATGTTTCCTGCAATTCTGTTAAAGCAGCAAACTCATTCAAATACAATTGCGGGAAACCTTTAGATACGATTTGTTCTAAACAACCATGCGGATAGCCCTGCAAATAAGATAATCGCATGGAAAGATTGACAGGCTGTACATCCGATATTTCGAGTGTCAGGGAATTCGTCTTATCCACTCCCGGCATCTTCACTGTTTCTTTCCAATTTTTGCCCGGTTCTAATGTTACCGGCAAAACTTTCACTTGCGGACGGCGGACAGACCGAATTTCAATATCTGTCTCATAGACCGACTTATCTCCCTTACAACTTGCTGTAAGGGTGACTTTTCCGGCTCCCGGCTTCTCTTTTACCCGAATACGGAACAAGGCCTGTTTGTCGCCTTTTGATGTGAAATTAAGCATCTGTGAAGCATTCCCCTGAATTTCCATATTCGGAGAACAAGAGATATTCACTTGTACATCTCCCACTCCATCTTCAGTGGCAAAAACTGTGGCAGGAACGACCATTTCTTCATCCGCCCCTATTACTCGCGGTAAAGTACCCAGCAACATTACCGGCTTACGAACCGGCACACTCTTTTCCGCATTCCCGTATGCACTGCCATTACCGGCAACAACCATCACTCTTACGCGACCGTTATAATTCGGCATCGTATAAACATGCCGCCGGCTTTCCCCTTTTTTCAACAAGAAAGGACCATCAAATTGCACAACCGGCTTGAAGCGGTTGACAATCGCTTTAGGCCCCTTATTCAGAGCGTCATCACCTCCGATGCTGAATATTTGTTCTATATGTCCGCCATAGGCTCCGACCACATAATTATATAAATCCCAAGTGCTGATACCTAATGCCTCGCGAGCATTGAACGCTTTCCACGGGTCAGGCGTGCGAAAATGAGTCAAATCCAGCAAACCTTCATCTACAATTGCCAACGTATAGGCCATTTCACTACCGTTTTTCTCGGAGATAGTTACTTCATATTTATTTTCAGGTTTAATCTCTGCCGGTATTTTAATAACCGGAATCAAATGACTTTCCGGCGAAGTCACCGTGAAAGGAACCACACCATACATGCGGATAGGCAAATCATTTTTCGTGATACCGTGTGGCTGCAACAAAGTGATATAGACATAAGCGTTAGGTTGCATCTCTGATGTTACATCTATTTTCACCGTTGTTTCCTTATCTGCACATTCATATTCGGAAACAGAAAGAATTTTCGTTCCGTTCTGAATACTTACAATCGCATGGCTGCCAGCAACAGATGGGAAAGTTACCACCATCTTTTCTCCCGGCTTATAATCATCCTTATCTGTTTTGAAAGTCAGCATGTTGGCGGCAGACGAACCGTCTACATTCCGTCGACCTTCGTTATATGGCCAGTCGAAATAACTCATAATACCGGTCGAATGCTTGCTATCCAGGTCTTTCACCTGGATAAAATAAGTACCCCAGTCACTTTTGCCAAACATAAGCGGGAACGTAGCAAGCCCGTCTCCCCCCGTACGGACAGTCAGTTTCTTAACCGGCTTATTATAGGAATCAGACACATAATTAGCTAATTGATTATCATCTGAACTCCACCACCAATACCAGGAAACTTTATATATATTCACTTCCAGTTCTGTTCCGGCAACCGGTTTTCCCTGATAATCGACAGAAGCAACTTCAAACGTATAATCTTGGTCTGTATTCAGTTGTTTCTTATCCGTTTGCGGAGAACGGATACCGGCATATCGTTTGTATGGTGAATAAAGCAACCGGTTAGCATCGATACTGAAATCACCTGACTCTTCATATACACGTGTAACAAAATTAGCCAGCAACATACCCGGAGCTGAAGCACCCACCTCGAAACGAGCTGGGATAACAGCATCACCAACATCGTTGGTTGTGCCGGAAACCAGTTTACTCTCCTCACTATTGAACACACAGGCCGGATTATCAAAGTGAAAATCCTTATAACCCGTGAAAGAAGTGGGAGTCGAAATAAAAGTACCTTGTATATCATATTTTAGATTACGAGCTGTAGCACCTTGCAACCATGCTACATGCAAACGAGCGTCCAACGGTTCGTCGCGAAGCACTTTTTCCGGCATGGTAAGATTTATCTTTAACCGATTCGGTTTTATAGACTCGATACGTATGCGTTTAGTAAAAGTCACGCCTCCCACACTTACATTCACATTCCAAGCTCCGGTCGGAGCATCCGCTTCAGTGGGCATGTCAAAGGCATACAATCCCTGTTCGCCATGTGTTTGTGTCTTACGCAAATACAATTGTTTCAACGGATTATAAAGTTCCATGATAACCGGATGATTAGCCGGCAATTTACCTACACGGTCGTTCAACATAAAACCAAGGTGAAGCGTATCACCCGGACGCCATACTCCCCGGTCGCCATAGATAAACCCTTTGATGCCCTTCTGGACAACCTCCCCTGAGACATCAAAAGAGCTGAGTGAAAGTGCCGAACCTCCGTCCACACGCAGATAAGAACGCTGATTGCCCAACGAAGCAATCAGATAGAACGGCTTACCGTTCTTCAAGGGTAATTTTACTTTTCCTTTATCATCAGTCGTACCCGAAGCCAATTGCTGATTCTGATAGTTATAAGCCACCACGTTTACACCCTGTTCCGGATGTGTATTCAATAGATTATGAACCAGCACCGTCATTTCATTATCTTCACCCGACATTGCTATCAATCCCAAGTTCGTAGCCAAAACATTTTTTCCGGCCGCAGATTTATAATAATAACTATCGGAACAAGGGTCATTACGCTCTAAATATTTATAATTAGACCAATCTAAATCACCATTATAATAATAGTAACCACCTTCATCAAAACGGTTACATTCTTCCCGGAATTTTATTTCATCTTCTGCCAGAATTTGTTCCTTAGATACTTTTTCGCCATTGGCACACGGATATGCGGAAAGCTCCTTATTAAAGGATAACTCGATACGATAAATAGCCCCAGGCTCCGGGTTCATCAAATCCCTAAGGTCTATCGCATAAGTGTTCCACCGAGATAAATCCTGTGTTCCGTCTTCATCCAGAAAAATTGTTTTTCTTGCCACCAAGCGACCAACACGCATCAAATCGGCTGTACCATCCAAATTATTAACTTGAAGAAATTGTCCGATGTTTTGTTCCAAGACTTTTATGACACGAACGACTACCCCTCGCAAATAAATAGCCTGGAAAGGAATCGTTAGTTGAGTTGATTGTGGTATTATTGTACCTTGCCCGATAAAACGGACATTCGGAAGTGCTTGGTTGATACTTATTTGACGAACTACACTCTCTTTCAAATTCAATCCGTTCTTACTGCGTATATTTTTAGCCAAATGTATGTTCAAAGCACCTTTACGCTGTGCATCAGGGTATAAACGGAGTTTATTACCGTCCACATTCACCGTCTCTGACTTATTGCCGTCTATATATGCCAATCCTTCCATATTCTGAGTCGCATCCAGAAGCTTCGTAAAAGTAACTTCTACATAACGTTCCGGTTCAGAAATATACTGTACATCATAAACATTGAAGTCGTTCATATCCGGTATATCCACAGAGAGAAGCTTCTCTTCCTTCACCCCTTGTTTGTTAGGTGCGACCGACAGAGAAAAAGCACGTGTCCCTTCTGTCCCTGCCGGTATATTTATCAAAGAGACCTGATGTTTCTTACCATCCGGACTATGTTGCCAGACCGCCTTTACTTTTTCAGAAAAACACACCAAAGACTCTACGGTCTCAGGCTGTTCCTTATCCGGCGTGAAAAGTGCACAAACCACATCATAACCATTCTCATTTTTCTCATTGATATCCATTGACTGTACATTAGCCCGTATGGCAAGAGGCAGAGTTGAAAATCCGAATTTAAAATATTTGTCTTTTTCCTTGGTATCGAACCATTTGGAGAAATCAACTTCTATCTTATAGTCGGTATTCCGTTCAAAGCCTTTTGCCGGCTTAAAGACAAGAGTCCGATTATTCTCAAACGAAAATTCACCCGCTGTTTCAGGCTTAATCTTTATCAGTTTTCCTAAATCAGCCTGTTTAAGCTTATCCGCAGACAATTCCTGGTTTAAAATCAGATAAACAGGAGTAAACCGGGATACTTGTCCGGATGTAAAGGCTTCCACATAAGGACTGAATGATAATTCCTCATCTCTATCGCCAGCAGAACTGCAACTGCCCAGTAAACCAAGGATGTAAAAGAAGCATAGGTAATAAATATATTTAGCCATAAACAGATAGATTTATAAACGGTCATCTAATTTATTGAAATTCAACAAATGTAAAATTAAATTCTTTATATTAGCGTCCTAAACAAATGAATTAAATGACATTTTCAACAATATTAACCTCTTGGCAGATAAGGAGTAGATGGAAAAAGATTTTCTTTCTCCTAATCCTGTCTCTATTGATATTCTGGGGATTCATGTATTTATCGGTACCACGGAAATTATTCAATGTACCCTACTCAACTTTGCTTTACTCGGCAGAAGGAAGTTTACTGGGAGCACGTATTGCACCGGACGGGCAATGGAGGTTTCCGGCAACAGATACATTGCCGGATAAATTCGTAACCTGTCTCATCAGTTACGAAGATAAACGCTTTTACTGGCATCCGGGAATTGACATACCCGCACTTCTGCGGGCCTTCCGGTTAAATGCCAAAGCCGGCAAAGTCATCAGCGGAGGAAGCACTCTGACCATGCAACTTGCTCGTATTGCCAGAGGAAACAGGGAACGGACATTTTATGAAAAAGGAATTGAAGTCTGCTGGGCTCTTTTTTTAGAAACGACACATAGTAAAAAAGAAATTCTGAATTTATATGCTTCACATGCTCCCTTCGGCGGGAATGTCATCGGAGTAGAAACCGCCGCCTGGAGATATTTCGGACGTAGTATAACCAATCTTTCCTGGGCGGAAAATGCAACCTTGGCTGTTCTCCCCAATTCTCCTGCCCTAATCCACCCGGGACGCAATCGAAAACAATTAAAAGCAAAACGAGATAAATTGTTGACTATTCTTCAAAAAAACGGAATAATTAACCGGACAGAATATGAATTGGCATGTATGGAACCGCTACCCGATGCACCTGTTCCCCTACCGGACAATGCTCCCCATTTATTGGAACGACTTGCAGCCAATACTCCCGGAACGCGCATCGCTACGACAATCCGTCAAATGTTGCAACAGCAAACTCAGGAAATTGTCAACCGATATGCACATGAATATAGTTCCAACCATATTCACAATTTAGCGGCTATCATTGCAGACGTAGAAACCGGAGAAGTACTTGCTTATGCGGGCAATGCCACATTTCAAGCGGACGAACGTAAAGGGAATCAGGTGGATGTAATTACTGCACCTCGTAGTACAGGCAGTATTTTGAAACCTTTTCTTTATGCAGCAATGTTGCACGACGGACAATTACTACCCAATATGCTCGTTCCGGATATACCCTTGAATATAAACGGTTATACTCCACAAAACTACAATAAGACATTTTACGGAGCCGTACCTGCCCATCGTGCCATTGAACGCTCACTGAATGTACCTCTGGTCCGGATGTTATCAGTATATAACACCGGGCGTTTTATGTCATTGCTCAAATCCTACGGCATGACCACATTACGTTTTCCGGAAGATCACTACGGAGCCTCCCTTATCTTAGGAGGAGCAGAAGGTACACTCTGGGACATGGCAGGCATGTATGCATCCATGGCACGTGTCCTTTCCCATTACAGAAAATACAACGGACGATACAATCCTTCTGATATTCATCCGTTAACCTCCTTTGTCGTAAAAGAAAACAATTCCATACAATCCATCAACGACAAACGACTTACAGATAAACCGATATTATCAGCGGCTTCCCTTTGGTTTACAGTCGAAGCCATGTCCGCTTTAAACCGTCCTGAAGAAGAAGCAGACTGGCAACAATTCAATTCCATGAAACAAATTGCATGGAAAACAGGAACCAGTTATGGAGGTCGTGATGCCTGGGCTATTGGCATAACCCCACGCTATGTAGTCGGTATATGGGCCGGGAATGCTTCCGGTGAAGGTCGTCCGGGATTAACAGGGGTAGGAAACGCCGCTCCTGTCCTATTTGACCTATTCTCTCTTCTTCCGGGAAGCAATTGGTTCGAAATGCCTTATGATGAACTGGAACCAATGGCCATCTGCCGGCTCAGCGGACATAAGGCTTCTTCTATTTGCAACCAGGTAGATACCTTATACATGCCGTGTTCAGGCAATAATACGCCACTTTGCCCTTATCACCAACTGGTACATTTATCAGTTGACGGTCGTTTCCGTGTCAATAGTTCTTGCGAATCCGTTGATAGGATGATTACTCGTTCTTGGTTTGTCTTACCCCCTTCACAAGAATATTATTACAAGAATTATCATATGGATTACGCTCCGCTTCCCCCTATTAAACCAGGATGCGAACAGGAACAAAGCCGACAGATTGAACTTATTTATCCAGAGCACAATGCTATTTTGTTTTTACCAAAAGGTTTCTCCGATAAACCGGAAAAATTTATCTTCAAGGCCGCACACGCCCGTCCGGATGCCACCATATACTGGCATATCGACAATACGTACTTAGGTGAAACAACAGAAAATCACCAGATAAGTTGCTCCCCCACTCCCGGCAAACATTTGCTCACTCTAATCGATACTTGGGGCAACCAACGAAAAATACAGTTTGAAGTCAAATAACGGGACAAAATTTCAACCTTTTGCCAACCGCATCACACGTTCAACCGCATCATCCATCTGGGCAATAGATGCCATTCCTAATGTCATAGCATGAATATGCCCTTGAGTAAGCGCAAAATGAATAGAACGTTCGCGTTCTTCGTCGGAAACATTCTTGCCTTCTCCAAATATTTTCATACCGAGAACACCTTTGCCATTCTGTTGTGCTTTAGCCAAAAGCTTGCTTACATCTTCAGGAGTTCCGTCCATCAATGTCTGGAAAGGATTGATACGAGCTAATAATACATCAACCCATGGATTTTCGACAGCTTGAGCCATGGCATCCCAATTATGACAGGAAATACCGACAGCTTTTACAATTCCATCTTGCTTGGCCTTCGACAATCCATCCATATAAAATTTACGCGTTTCATTCCAATCCCCTTTTACCATACAATGCAACAGAAGGATATCCAGGTATTCACTACCGGTTTCCTTACGAAAACGATCCAGCGTTTTTTGTACAGGCTCACGCTTCTCATCTCCTTCATCGTATGTCCACATCTTAGTCATCAAAGTTAGATTTTCACGGGGCAGTTCTTTTATCGCTTTTCCTACAAAAGGCTGAGAACCATACGTATCGGCCATATCAAAAAAACGAATTCCCCTGTCATAAGCATGATGAGCCAGCTTAACAAAATTATCCAATCCCAATCGAGTCTGGTCGGATTCATAATTCCAACCGTGCGTACCTGTTCCCATTGCAATACGGGAAACCGTCAGACCTGTGTCGCCCAATTTCACTTTATCCACTGTTGTATCTGCAGAAAGCAGACATCTCACGTTAGCCAGAGCCGGTCCGGCCAAAGACAGACCTGCTACTCCGGCAATTCCTGTCTGAATAAATTTACGTCTATCCATATTATTCTTTTTTAGGTAATACTTTTCTTAAAACCACATATCCGCATAATCCCGAAACAAAGGAACCTACAAACACGCCCAATTTAGCTTGGTTCAAGAGTTCTATTCCTACATCAGATATTCCGGTAAAAGAGAGATTAGCAATAAAAAGAGCTACCGTGAACCCAATCCCCCCTAACATAGACACACCAAAAAGATTCCGTTTGTTAATACCTACCGGCATACTTGCCAGTCCCAATCGTATAAAAAGAGACGTAAACAGGAAAATACCCAACGTCTTACCGACAAATAATCCTACAAATACAGCCAACGGTACTTCAAGAAGCGATTCGGGCTGAATATTCCCAAAAGTAACCCCGGCATTCACAAATGCAAAAAGCGGTAATATCAGGTAATTCACCAGCGGATGCAATTTATCGGCAATACTTTGCAAAGGACTAATCGTTTTATCTGCCAATAAATGAATATTGTTTAGCACCTGTATTTGTGTAGGAGTCAGGACCTCTGCTTTTTTAGACTGACGGACTTCAGTATAATCGAGCATATCCAGATAGTCGGTCATCTCAGTGGTAAAATCATCCAACTTAACAACCGGACGGGCCGGTACAATAAAGGCAACCAATACACCAGCAATGGTCGGATGGATACCAGACTCCAGAAACAACATCCAGACAAAGAAACCAACAATATAGTAAAAGACATTGCTATGTACCCGCATCTTACTTCCAACATACAACAAGGCTAGTAAAACCAATGATATCAAAAGCGGTTCGAAAGCTATATCACTGCTATAAAACAAAGCAATGATTATAATACCCCCAACATCGTCTACTACGGCAAGGGCAGTCAGAAAAATACGCATGCTTAACGGTACACGTTTCCCCAATAATCCAAGCACAGCCAAAGCAAATGCAATATCGGTAGCCATTGGTATCGCAGCACCGCGCACTTCGGGATCAGAACCGCAGACAAAAAAATAGAATAGGATGGGAACAATCATCCCCCCACATGCTGCAACGACAGGCAATAGAGCTTTTCGGAAAGAACTCAATTCTCCTATCAAAATCTCCTGTTTAATTTCCAAACCAATCACAAAAAAGAAAATAGCCATTAGGGCATCATTCACAAAAGCCAACATAGACATGGAAGTTCCATGATGGTCGAATGGCTTAAAATTTCCGATTTGGAAATCAATCGGGTGCAATAATATGCTATGATAAGACTCTGCCCACGGGGAATTAGCAAATATCATTGCCAAAATGGTTGCCATAAACAACAACAGACTCGCATTCGCCTTTTGTGTTGCAAAGCGACGCAAAGGTTTAAGGATACTAATCGTATGGTCCATATCTGGTATTTGTATAGGAGGAGACAGCTTGCCAACCATCCCCTTCCGTGTTTTTTCCTAACAATAACTACTTACCGGCTTGTTCCAGCTCATAAGCACTACGGGTCAGCTTTTCTACCCAGATGACAAATATACCAGTTAAAATTAAATTAAACACTATAGTTAGTACAGAAATCATAAGTGCAGGTCCCCCTAAATTATATCCCAATGCGATAAAAATAATGCCAGCCCCTACCTCACCACGGGTAAACATACCGATAGAAAGTGCCAAACGTTCGCGTTTCCGACGTTCGCGATAGAAAAATAATGGGAATAATTTACCTATATTTGATAATAAAGAGACGATAACCACATGTGTAATAATCATCGGCCACGACATCATTGGCTGTGAACCGGTTATTGTTACAGCTTCCGCTGATTGGGCTACAAAATCAATACCGAAAAATACGGGCATACTGACTCCGACCAAAAACATAAACAAAAAAGAAATTGCGGTTGCCACATTATTCTCAACTTTCGTATCAATATGTTTATGCTTCATTACCATACCAAGAATAAAAGCCGGTAATAGCACTTCTATATGAATACTGGCATCTTCTCCATAAAAATATTTGGAAATCAGATAAATACCTTGAGTTATAGCCAATGTGACAATAGAATATAATAAGATAGCCTTCCAGTCCTGACGCATATTGTAAATACCCATCTTTTTCCATCCTACTATCAGAAGAACCATTACAATTAAAATAATAACACCTAATTGCCAACGCAGTCCAACCATCATTATCTGCAAAGGTATCATTAATAAAATTGTATCCAAATCATCAAAAATAGCCAATACTTGTACTTTTTTATATACCCAAGAAGCTTTCAAACCTGCAGCGGCAAGCATAGTAAACAGGATACCGGCAGAAGTCGGTGCGGCAAACCTGCTTAACAACAGGTTTTCTTTCCAAGCTTCTCCGCTTGTCCAATATATATCGGGGAGAAGGATAAATATATAATATAAAGCTACAAATATCCACGGGAAAGCAGCTGTAGCCATAGCGATAAAATAATCTTCCGTATATGAACGCCAACGAGATTTATCCATTTCAAACTCTCGTCCGACATTAATCATAATAAATGCCAAACATATATACAATAATGCATTAGATAGTGTCTTCACTAAAGAATAACTTTCACCGACTATTGCCGGAAGGAACTGGGAGACGATTAACCCCAGCATCAGAAAAAAAGAAAACAAAAGAATCTTCTTCATTATTCACAAATTATTTTTGTTTAGAATTATAATATATAACAAACTATTAAATGATTTTGTTACTTTTCTCTTCATAGAACAGCCCCCCTAAAGCAAGTTCATTTTATTTTTATTGAATCAAGCTTGAGAAACTAAATAAGCGCTTTCCACTTTTAACAATCGAGCCTTCAACCGTTCGGCTTCTCCTTTACGGATACGGAGCGTCATTTCGCAATCCATTTCAAATTTTTGAGATATAATTGTCGGATTATCCTCCTTTACAATACGCATAATACTGTTCAGATAAGGATATTCGAAAGCGACTGTGATATCTTCATCAACAGTCCTTTCTTCTATTTCAGCAGTGGCTATAGCTTCGGCTGCAGCTGTGCGATAGGCCACAATCAGTCCACTGGTTCCCAGCTCTATGCCTCCAAAATAACGGATTACCACTATTAATATATCGGTCAATCCATTAGAATTTATTTGCCCGAGAATAGGTTTACCGGCAGTCGAAGAAGGTTCGCCATCATCGTTCGCACGAAAAATCTGACGCTCCGGCCCCAGCATATAAGCCCAGCACACATGGCGGGCATCATAATATTGTTTCCGGTATTTATCCAGTTGTTCTTTTATCTCTTCGACCGTACGCACCGGAATAGCATACGAAATAAAACGACTACGCTTTTCCGTATAATACCCTTCGGCTACTTGCTTAATAGTTTTGTAACTGTCGTCTGCCATTCATCAATCAGGAATATGAGTTTGCTGTTCTTCACGGAAAGCCCGGAAGTCTTTCATTATTTCTTCGATTTCTTCAATGAAATAGGGATCTTTCACCTTCTTCTTTACCTCTTCGTAGTAGGTTTCAATAGCAGCCAAAGCGCATATATCCTGTCCACGAAGCAAAAAATACGGTTCCTCCTTCTCTACACACTGCTTAATCATTTGAATCGGATTCTTCATTTCCTCTAATTTCTCTTTTTATATAATTTTCAATTTATAATATCCGGCAATCTTACTTCAAGCTCTTTAATTCTTCTTTCAAAAACTGAGCAGTATAACTCTTCGTTTTTGCCTTTATCATCTCTTCCGGAGTACCGGTAAAGAGAATTTTACCGCCACCACGCCCCCCCTCAGGCCCCATATCAATCAGGTAGTCAGCACATTTAATAACATCAAGATTATGTTCGATAACAATGATGGTGTTACCCTTCTCTACCAACTTATTCAGAACACCCAACAAGACGCGTATGTCCTCGAAATGCAATCCGGTAGTCGGCTCGTCCAGTACATAAAGCGTTTTACCCGTATCGCGCTTAGCCAACTCGGTAGCTAACTTAACACGTTGGCTTTCACCGCCAGACAATGTCGTGGAGGGTTGTCCCAGTTTAATATAACCCAAACCTACATCCTGTAAAACTTTTACTTTGGAAAGAATAGATGGTATGTTTTCAAAAAATTCAACAGCCATATTGATTGTCATATCCAATACGTCAGCGATGGATTTACCGCGAAAACGGACTTCCAGTGTTTCCCGGTTATAGCGCTTACCGTGACACTCTTCGCACGGAACCAAAACATCCGGCAAGAAATTCATTTCAATCGTTTTGTAACCGTTTCCTTTACAAGTTTCACAACGACCGCCTGAAACATTAAACGAGAAACGCCCCGGCTTATATCCCCTTACCTTCGATTCCGGCAATTCAACAAACAAATTACGAATATCAGAAAAAACACCGGTGTAAGTTGCCGGATTACTACGTGGCGACCGACCGATAGGTGATTGGTCCACATTTACGATTTTATCCACATTATCAATACCTTCAACCGACTTATATGGCATCGGGTCCTCCAATGAACGATAGAAATGCTGGCTTAAGATAGGCTGTAAGGTCTGATTTATCAAAGTGGATTTACCACTCCCCGACACCCCTGTCACACAAATAAACATTCCAAGGGGAAACGACACATCCACATCCTGCAAATTGTTTCCACTAGCCCCTTTAATGGTGATAGACAAGCCATTCCCTTTACGCCGTTCCTTCGGCACGGTTATTTCCATCCGTCCGTTCAGATAAGCCGAAGTCAAAGTATCCGCTTTCAACATATCGTCAGGTGTTCCGGCATACACGACCTCACCGCCCAAACGCCCTGCTTTCGGTCCCATATCTACGATATAGTCGGCATTCAACATCATATCTTTGTCGTGCTCCACCACTACAACGGAATTTCCCGTATCACGCAATTCCTTCAAAGAGTTTATCAAACGGACGTTATCACGTTGGTGCAAACCGATACTCGGTTCATCCAAAATATACAACACGTTCACCAATTGGCTCCCAATCTGCGTAGCCAAGCGGATACGCTGACTCTCTCCTCCGGAAAGAGTAGCCGAGGCACGACTCATAGCCAGATAATCCAATCCCACATCCAGCAGGAATTTCAGGCGCGAACGTATCTCTTTCAGAATCTCCACAGCAATCTGTTTCTGCTTCGGAGCCAATTTGTCTTCCACCCCGTTCACCCATTCATACAATTCGGAAATATCCATATTGGAAATCTCCGCAATATTTTTACCGGCAATCCGGTAATTCAAAGCTTCTTTGTTCAGCCGCTGACCATGACATTCAGGACAAGCTGCCATCTTGATAAATTGTCCGGCCCATTTCTGTGCAGAAGCGGAAGCTTCCCCCTCCTGTTGCATTAGGATATATTTTGCAACTCCTTCATAAGACAAGAAATAATTGGAAGTCCCCAACGAATCATTTTTTATTTGCAAACGTTCATCCGTACCATTCATGATTTCGTCTATGGCTTCTTCGGGAATATCTTTAATAGGCGTTTTGATAGTTACGCCGTATTTGTCGCAAATAGCCTCTATCTGCCAGAAAATAAGCGAGTTCTTATATTTTCCAAGAGCAACGATACCACCGTTGTAAATACTTAACGAAGAGTCTGGTACAATCTTCTCCATATCCAATAAATTAACTTGTCCTAACCCTTTACATTTCGGACAAGCCCCTTGCGGAGAATTAAACGAAAAATTATGCGGAGCCGGTTCACTATACGACAGTCCGGTAACCGGGTCCATCAGACGACGGCTGTAATGGCGGGCCTCGTTTGTTTCGGCATCCAAAATGAGTACCAAACCGTCCCCTTGCTTCATTGCAATCCGGAGACTTTCCTTCAAACGGCGTTCATCTGTTTCGGAAACAACCATTTTATCAATAACGACCTCGATACTGTGCATCTTGTAGCGGTCCAACTTCATTCCGTGGAAAATCTCTTTCAATTCACCGTCCACACGAACATTCAGATATCCTTTTTTACGTATCTGTTCGAATAATTCTTTATAATGCCCTTTACGGTTACGAACCAGCGGAGCCAACAAATAAGTCTTTTTTCCCCTGTATTTATCAAGGATAAGGTTTAGTATCTGTTCCTCCGTATATTTCACCATTTTTTCACCACTCAAATATGAATAAGCTTCTCCGGCACGAGCATACAGCAAACGAAAAAAATCATATATTTCAGTAGTCGTACCGACTGTTGAACGGGGATTCTTATTAGTCGTTTTCTGCTCGATGGAAATAACAGGACTCAACCCCGTAATCTTATCCACATCCGGACGCTCCATATTCCCCAAGAAGTTACGGGCATAAGCAGAAAAAGTTTCCACATAACGACGTTGTCCCTCCGCAAAGATTGTATCGAATGCCAGCGATGATTTACCGCTGCCGCTCATTCCTGTTATAACGGAAAGTTTATTACGGGGTATCTCGATATCTATATTTTTCAAATTATGGACGCGAGCCCCTAAAACAGCAATACGGCCGCCTTCCAATGCATTTTTATCGTTTTTCATTTTATTTTTGTACGAAAACTTATTTTACCACCCAATCCGGATTGTGAACATACGTATTGGGAATCTTATAATACATATCATTTTCTTTTGGTATCTGAAGCTTATATGTTTTTCCACCGGTCAGCAACTGACGGTCGCGCAACCAAGGATTGAAACGCCTTAAATCGGCATAAGTCACGCCGTTTTTCTTTGCAAAATCCGACAGATTTTGAATATCGGAAGAAATGGTCACCTCTTCACAATCTATCGGTTTATACAAATCACTGGCCCGGAGAACAAAACCATATTTGTACGGAGCTTCAAAAATTTGCTTGATTGCTAAGATTCGATATACATAGCGGGATGTTTCCTCCACCAGCCATAAATCGAGCGCATTGTCACTGTCCTGCTTGGAAAGCTCACCAGAGATACGTCCCATACCGGCATTATAAGAAGCAGCAACCGTTGCCCAATCACCATATTTATTATAGGCGTCTTTAAGATAACGGCAAGCAGCACTGGTTGCTTTTGCCACATTACAACGCTCATCGACAGTCGATGTTACCGTCAGTCCATATTGCTTCGCCGTACCTTCCAACATTTGCCAAGTTCCTACAGCACGTGCCGGCGAAACGATGCGCGGGTCCAGATTACTTTCGATAACCGCCAAATATTTAAAATCGTCGGGGATACCGTTTTCCTTCAATATTGGTTCTATTACAGGAAAATAACGGTTGGCACGCTTCAGCAGCAGCATAGTGGTCGAATGATAATAGGTAAAACTACTCAATTCCCTATCTAAACCTTCATGCATGTTATACCGGGTAATATCCATTTCCTTTCCACAAAAAAATACGGATGAAGGAACATCCGGCGACATCGTCACCGAAGGAATAAGAGGACGTTCTTCTTTCACTTTTTCAGAATCGGCCGAGCCGATAGAAAGGCAAGCTGTCAGGCATATAGCACTACCTGCTAAAAAACCTATTATACTATTTTTCGATAATTTCATCGTCTATTGTTTTCGGTCTAAGAATATTAATTGAACCTTTTTTATTGTGTTTATAACCATCAGACCCTTTTGCTTCTATAATATAGAAATAAACGCCCGGTGGTACATATTTCCCCCCTTTTTTTCCGTCCCATCCTTCTGCCGGATTAGTAGAATGATACATTTCCACGCCCCAACGATTGAATATCCAACACTTATAATTTACAATGGACTTATAGGACACCCGAAATTCATCATTAATACCGGGAGTAGTCCCGGGAGAAAATGCATTCGGAACCTCTAAACCTGATTCCATTATATCTAATTCATATGAGACCGAATTGTCTGTACATACACCGGACCGGTCGCTCACCTCCAACTCCACGGTGAATTTTCCAAACTCTCTAAATGTATAATCTACCTCCTCACCAGGGAAACGCACTAAAGGATTTTCCGGACCGTTTTCATCGGCAGAGCGATATATTTTCCAGATAAACATAGAAGCCACAGGTTCGTTGGCATACGCAGCAAAATGAACTTCCACCGGTGCAGACATACGCCCATCTTCTGCTACTTGATCGGCAATTAACGTCGTATCCGCATGCACATCGATAGCGACCGCCGTATAAATATCGCTCGTAATACTCTTTTCCAAACCAAAATGCCGGGCAAACTGGTCACCGGTCAAAGTGAATTCCGTATCACAAAGAGGAACATTTCTTTCACTGCCTTTATCCTGGATAAGTAAATTATCAGCCGTTGCACCCTCTATGGTCATCTGTTTCGTCTCGGGTACAAACTGCTTACTGTCTTCCATCCATTTCAAGGTCTGATAAGAGACATCGAACTGACGTGTCAGATTTCTTGTTAATCCATTGGCCGGCAAATGATATGACATACTTGCTACTGCCGGTGAAACTGTCAGACGGACACTGGAACAATCTCCGTATTTCACGGTCAGGCTCTGCGGATTAAATATATATTTACTATAATCGATAATCCAGACATACCAACCATTCATTCCGGGCTCCTCCACATAATAACCATAGCCATCCTCTATATTACGTATAACAGATGTTGTACCGTTCTGTTCACAAGTGACCGGTTCACGTTCCAGCGCTTTCGTCTTATATCGGTACCATTGATGGGAAGAAGAGGTAGAAGTGTAACTTATTGAAACATTTTCCATACCGTTCACCAGATAGACCTGCAAAGGTTTTTCCGTTATTGCCAGCAAAGGCGTTCCCTGCCCTCCCGACACCGTATATTGTGCATGGATTGTCATCATCACAAATAGGAAACAGAGTACCCCACCCAATCTTCTTACATTTTTCCTTCGCATATACATGAACCAATTAGTTTACAAAATTAATACTTTATACTTATATACACTATTCCTGCCACAAAGAAAAAGAGTCGAATATCAAAATGACACTAGTATAGCGGCAAATCAGGATTAATATGG
The DNA here is from genome assembly GCF_003473295.1 of Parabacteroides sp. AM08-6. Lineage (GTDB taxonomy): Bacteria > Bacteroidota > Bacteroidia > Bacteroidales > Tannerellaceae > Parabacteroides. The sequence continues at coordinate 40,509 of NZ_QRMP01000001.1, read as the reverse complement.
CAGGTAAAAATAATTACCCGCACATGTAACCCTTTTTAACATATCAATTCGATTGCAAAACACTCAAATCATGAACATCCTGTCACCCTTGTTATTTTATACTAGATATACTTTCAGTTTTTATTTCTATCTTTGTCCGGAAAATAATCCAAATCAGCAAATGAATAAGATTAGCACATACATATTAATGTTCTTCCTAAGCTTAGCCTGTACGTCTGTTTATGCACAAAATAATCAGTCGCGGGTTATTATTAGTAACGGACAAGACAATAATATATTTTATCATACAATCGAACGGGGACAGACCGTTTACGCGATTGCCACTATGTACGGAGTCAGCGTTGACGATATTTATCGCTTAAATCCGGGTAGTAAAGAATCCATCAAAGCCGGAGAAACACTTAAAATCCCGCAACGAAATCAAGCGACCAAAGTAACAACCGGAAAAAACAATGAAAATTATCTTTTCCATACTATTCAACCGAAAGAGACACTGTATTCATTGTCCATAAAATATAATGTTCCGGGTACTGCCATAATAAAAGCTAATCCGGGTTTGTCCACATCGACATTCAACATCGGTAAAATCATTCGTATCCCGACAACTCATATTGAAGAACTCCCGGCTACGGAAATTCAAACAGTCACAAAAGAGAAAGAAATTGAATATACTATCGCAAAAAAGGAAACGATGTATCGTATCTGCCGGAAGTTTAATATTTCCAGCTATGAGCTCATCAAGCGGAATCCACAACTGAAGGAAGGTGTGAAAGCCGGTATGGTAATTAAGGTTCCTGTAAAAACGGAAGAAAGCGTTACAACCGAACCGGTGATTCACCAGTCAAACGAAAGAGACGTAAACGCATTACTCTCCGCACCCAAAAACATCGAACAGGTAAATATGATTAAAGTAGTCATATTGCTGCCTTTCATGACAAACGAATCCCAACTATCACCGGAAACGGCTCGTTTTATCGAATATTACGAAGGATTTTTGTTGGCGATAGACAGTTTGCGTAATCAGGGATGTTCCATCGACCTATCTGTATACGATACCGGAAACGGTACAAAAAAAGTAAAAGAAATTCTGAAGGAAGATGCTCTGAAAGAAGCAAACCTGATTATTGGAGCCGTACAAAACGACCAGATTGGACCAGTTGCTGATTTCGCACAAAAAAATAATATCAAATACATCATACCTTTTACATCGAAAAATGATGATGTGCTCTCAAATGCGTATGTTTATCAGGTAAATACGCCTCACTCCTATCTGTATGCAAAAGCTTCACAGGCCGGATGCGACTTATTCGCCAATGATAATATCATTTTGCTGAATATCAAAGATGATAAAGAAAAAACAGATTTCATCAAAGCTTTTAAGGCCGAAATGAAACAACGTAATATTTCATTTACAGAAATGAGTTATGAAGGCGAGACTTTCCCGACCGACATAGAAGCAATGCTGAAAACAGACAAGCGGAACGTCATTGTCCCGACTTCCAGTTCACTGGAGGCACTCAACAAAATCAAATCACCGCTACGGATGTTGACTGAAACAAAACCGGAATATACACTGACAATGTTCGGCTATCCGGAATGGCAAACTTACACGCGTGAATGCCTCGATGACTTTTATGCATTAAACACTTATATTTATAGCAACTTCTATGCGGACAATCTTTCGAAAGAAGTATCCGACTTTTACACCAAGTATAAAACTTGGTACAGCAAAAATCTGATTAACATATACCCGAAATATGGTATACTCGGTTTTGATACCGGAATGTTTTTCCTCGGTGCCATGCAGAAATACGGCTCAAACTTTGAAAACAATCTGGATAAAATTCATTACAAAAGTATCCAAACTGGTTTTGATTTCCAACGGGTCAACAACTGGGGAGGTTTTATAAACACGAATATCTTTATTGTTCATTATCAGAGCGACTATAACGTAACCCGAAGCGAAGTAAGATGATAAAGAAACTTTTTATAACAGCTATTATCTGCCTGATTGCTATTGCCGGCATCCAGGCACAAAATAATACTTTCAAACAAGAACTGGCTCTCGGAGCCTCTTTCGGCATGAACTTTTCGACCGTGAGCTTTGCCCAGACACGGGTCAATACCAAAATGAAGCTCGGATATAACGGTGGTCTGACCCTTCGTTGGAATACTGAAAAGAATTTGGGATTACAAGGAGAACTAAATTTCACTCAACAAGGTTGGGATGAACAATTCGACGACCCGCAATATAAATATACACGTACGATTAACTATATAGAACTTCCCATTTTTACCCATATTTATTTTGGCAGCAAACGTTTTAAAGTATTTGTCAACTTAGGGCCCAAAATAGGCTATGCATTTAGCGAAAGTACGGATGAAAACTTGAACGGAGCTACTCCCAACAATGAGAACACACAACATGGAATACCTGTCGAGAAAAAATTCGATTGGGGATTGTGCGGCGGACCGGGTATCGAACTACGTACAGGTATCGGCTATTTTTTACTGGAAGGGCGCTATTATTACGCATTGGGAGATATTTTCAATAGCCGTAATGAAGATTATTTTGCAAAATCATCCAACCAAGTGATATCTGCCAAAATTACTTATATGTTGCCTCTCTTCAAATAAAAAATAGCCTCCTATTGCTTACTCCTTATCTCAAACGGTTCAACGAACGGACTAAAGCTTCATCCGCTCCAATATTCCGGATAGCCAGATAATCTAATATCAAACTAATAAGAGGAAATGAGAGTGCAAATTTTACAGATAAAGTAATATCCATCTCTCCTTTAATCGTCCAAACGAAAAAAACAAACATTCCATAAAAGCCCAACATTAAAATGGCATTAAACACACACAGACGAATCTGAAGTATTCTTTTCTTGAAAAGGAAAATCGTCAAAAGTGCAAGTAAAGCGATAACGGCAGTCAGAGCAAACAGTCCCCAAGTGGGATAAACAAGTTCCGGCTGGACAGCCATCGTGCTCAGCCCGGTAGCATCGAATGATAACAACTCTTCGCCAATCTGTAACACTGCAAGAGGCAAAAACAACATGGCGACAGACAATGCCACGATTATCAACAAATAAATAGTTTGTATTCTTTGTAACATATACTTATTATTGAAAGTATAGAATCAAAAGTCGGAAATTGAAAAAAGAGCAATTGCCCAAACCAAGCCGGTTTTTAAATTACTGCTTGCCATGCAATTGCTCTTTATGTCTGATAGAAAACCAAAACGTTTAGTTTTCAATTTTCAACTCTAAAATTCCAATTATTAGAAATTATTTTTTTCTTTAGCAGGGTTCTTATAATAGACTTTCCCTTCTTCATACTCCTGAGCAGCAATCAAAGTTGGTTTCGGGAGCTTCTCATAGTAACGTGAAATCTCAATCTGTTCTCTGTTTTCGAAAACCTCTTCCAAGTTATCGTTGAAAGAAGCAAACTCTTGAAGCTTCTTTTCCAAATCCTGTTTCATCTCAACAGAAATCTGATTCGCACGCTTACCAATAATTGCAACTGTTTCGTACACATTGCCCGTATCAGCCGACAGCTTCATCATGTCGCGGGTAACAGTATTCGACGGAGCGTTAGTTTTTCTGTAATCCATACTTACTTTTATTGATTAATTTCGTTAATACGTATCTGTTATTCTTTTATTGGCATAGTCATAGAACCTCTGCACCTGTTTTATATACTTACCTTCAGGATACTCGTTCAGATAATTGTAATATTCATCCACAACATCACGATAACGGCCCTGTAACTTTTCTTCCACACTGACAACAGCCAATTCAAACTTCGAGCGAATGACATAAAACATAAACTCTTCACGATACTTGGAATAGGGATAATTCTTCAAAGCATTCTGCGCGGTAATCACACACGACAAATAGTTGTTACCCATATAAGTACCGAGGTTAAAGTACAAACGGACAGCCAGTAATTCCTTATATGCAAGTTTTTCCTGCAATTCGAACATAATATCCTGGGCTTGTTTGGACCGTTCACTCTGCGGATAATATTCCAGATAAAGCTGCAATTGATTAATAGCCTCATACGTTTGTGCTTGGTCCAGCCGAGGATCCGGAGAATCCAAATACAAACCATATCCGGAGTAGAAACGTGCCATTTCGGTATATTCACCTTTCGGATAAGTTGTATAATAAGTATTAAAATATTGCGAAGCAGTCTGATAGTCTTTTTGGCCGTAATAGCTTTGCGCCAGCAAATACAATGATTCTTCGGCAAAAGCTGTTCCTTTAAAAATAGGAACCAATTCATCCAGTAAAGTGGCAGACTTTGAATATTGCTTAGCATTAAAATATTTCTTCGCATACGAATATTTCAATTCATAGTCTGTACTTTTCAATATCTTATTATACTCCCCGCAGGAAGTCAACAAGACACCAATCATCATCAATAAAAATACAACCTTTTTCATTCACATACTTTTAGCGCGCAAAGTTACGGTTTTCCAACAAATAAACGAAGCGCTTAACGTTAATATTTACAACTTATATAAGTCGCTGGCAGCAATAAGCTCCAGTTTATTGGCTTTTAGAACCTCCGCACACTTTTCCACATTATCCGGACGGATAATTACATTTGCAGCTTCTCCTTGCGAAAACGCATACATATATTCTATAAAAATACCGGCCGAAGTTATGATATCCATTGCTTTAGCCAGCGCGCCCGGCTGGTTGGGACAATGCAAACAAACGACATCGGCTATGCTTACGGCATATAATTTATCACGCAGCACTTTGATAGCCTTATCTGTATCCGACACAATCAAACGCAAGATACCGAAATCCGAGTTTTCCGCAACTGTGAAAGCAGACATATTCACGCCGGCTTCACCTAATATCTTTGCCACTTCCGTAAAACGGCCTTTCTTATTTTCAAGAAAGATTGATAATTGTTTGATTAACATAGCATTCTAATCTTTAATGGTTTATACTAATTTACGATTGTCAATTACATGTTTGGCTTTTCCCATACTACGTTCGATACTACGCGGTTCGACAATCTTAATATCCGGTTGCAAGCCGATAACACTCTGCATACGGTTTGCGATTTTCTTTTTCAGTGCAAGCATTTTGTTTATCTCGTCCGAATAATATTCCTGACGAACTTCCACCTGTATCTGGAACGTATCCGTATTATTTACACGGTCCACTACAATCAAGTAATGCGGTTCGAACTCCGGCATTTCCAGAATAACAGATTCTACCTGCGACGGGAACACGTTCACGCCACGGATAATCATCATATCGTCACTACGTCCGAGAATACGTCCCATACGTACGGCCGTACGGCCACAGGTACATTTTTCATAGACAAGATGCGTCAAGTCGCGCGTACGGTAACGAATCATCGGCATACCTTCTTTTGTCAGCGTAGTAAATACCAATTCTCCTTCCTGTCCAGGTTCTACCGGCTGTAAAGTTACCGGATCTACAATTTCCGGAAAGAAGTGGTCTTCCCAAAGATGCGTACCATTCTGGCATTCGCATTCTCCACCTACTCCGGGACCGCATATCTCCGTCAAACCATAAATATCATAAGCTTTGATATTAAGCTTTGCTTCCAGTTCCTTCCGCATATTTTCCGTCCAAGGTTCGGCTCCGAAGGCTCCGACACGCAATTGGAATTCTTCCAAAGGAATACCCGATGAATGAATTGTTTCGGCCAGATACAGCGCATACGAAGGCGTACAAGCCAAACCTTTCGCTCCGAAATCATGCATCAATTGTATTTGTTTCTGCGTATTTCCACTGCTCATCGGGATAACGGTTCCTCCGATATTTTCCACACCTCCATGTGCACCCAAACCTCCGGTGAACAGGCCGTATCCATAGGAAACCTGTACGGAATCATTCTTAGTCAAACCGTAAGCTGTCAGGCATCGTGCCACGACTTCCGACCAAATGGACAAGTCTTTCCGGGTATATCCTACCACAATCGGCTTTCCTGTCGTACCCGAAGAGGCATGCAAACGTACAATTTCAGACATAGGCACGGCCATCAGTCCGAAGGGATAATTATCTCGTAAGTCCTGTTTAACGGTAAACGGGAGCTTAACAATATCGTCAATCGATTGAATGTCGTCCGGTATAATTCCCATTTCCTGCATTTTCTTACGATAAAATGGAGAATTATGGTAAACGTGTTCAACAACTCGCTTTAAGCGAATACTTTGTAGTTTCCGCATTTCCTCGCGGTCCATACATTCAATTGTTTCATTCCAAATCATGGTATTAAGTCTGTTATCTTTTAATTGTTAGTAGTCTAAATCAACTGCAAAGTAATAACTTTTTTAGAAACTGGCAATGAATAAGGTTCTTTTTGCAACACTAAACCCAAAGGATTAATACCTTTGTAGTTTAAAAGACACATTATGAAACGAAATATATTGGCACTTTACCTGATAAAGCTTTCCAAATGGTTCACCTTGGTAATGCCTATTATCGTGCTTTTCTATGAAAAACACGGATTAGGATTACAGGATGTATTTATCTTGAAAAGTGTCTATTCGGTAGCAGCCGTCGCACTGGAAATACCATCCGGTTACCTGGCGGACGTTTGGGGGCGACGCAAGTGCCTGATACTTGGTTGTATCCTCTTCTTTTTCGGGTATCTTTGCTACTCTTTCACTTCTACATTCGAAGCTTTTTTATTTGCGGAAATATTGTTGGGTACCGGTCAAACTTTAGTGAACGGGGCCGACTCCGCCCTGCTTTACGATACGACGGCACAATATAAAAAAGAGAACCTTTATCTTCGTTATGAAGGACGTATCACCATGATTGGTAATTTTGCCGAAGCAATTGCCGGTATTTTCGGCGGATTGCTGGCTGCATATTCTCTGCGCCTGCCTTTTTATGGACAAGCTATTATAGCTTTTACCGGTATTCCGGCCGCGCTTGCACTAAAAGAAGTAAACCGAAACAATAAAATACAAAATCCGATAAACGAAATCATCCGGATTATTAAATATTCACTGGTCACCAATAAAAAACTTTGTTATAATATTATGTTTTCAGGTATTATCGGAGCTGCGACTTTGACTATGGCTTGGTTCGTACAGCCCGTTTTAATGTATCTGAAAACCCCGGTTTCTTGGTACGGGGTTATCTGGACCGTACTAAATCTGACGGTAGGTCTGGCCGCTCTCTGGTCGGACCGGGTTGACAATTATTTCGGACCGAAAAAGATGGGCATTCTGATTTTAACGGTTATCGTAGGCGGATATATTGCTCTGGCTTACAATCTATCGTATGCCGGATTAGGCATTCTGATGATTTTTTATGTCTGCCGGGGCTTCGCAACGCCCATTTTGAAAGGCTATATCAACCAGATGACTTTTTCGGAAATGCGAGCAACAGTACTCTCCATACGTAATTTCATCATCCGGTTGATGTTTGCCGCTATTGCTCCGTTTATCGGTTGGCTGAATGATATGTATTCGTTACAAATGGCTCTGTTGGTGTCTGCCGGGATTATTTTGATACCGGGAGCTTCATTCCTGGCCCTGCAATTAAAAAAATAATCCGTTTTTACCCGTTTTATTTCAGAACCGGCTTGGTTGTAAGCGTTCCACCCTCATTGTACTGCTGATTGTTGGGAAGTCCCTTCCTGCCGACTCCTTCCTTCATCAGCTCCTTCAAATCATTCAGGTGAGAACGGTAAATGCCGCGGGGAGTCTCCTCGTATTTTTTACACAAAGATGCTGCCATTCCTACAACTTCGCCCATCATACCTGTTGTACGCATCACACGGACAGTACCGAGAGCAACATGCGTCACACTGATATTCCGGCCTGCCATAAACAAATTATCTATATTCCGGGAGTACAAACAACGGTATGGAATTGGATATGGATAAATATCAATATGTTTAGCTATCGATTTAAACTCTTCACCGGGGAAATTCTCCGTATTTTTAGGGTCCGGATAATGCAAATCGATGCTCCAGGTAGAAGCCGCCGTACCGTCTTCATGCGCAACATTTTTACGAATATCATCTTCCTTCAATATATAATCCCCCATCAAACGACGAGACTCACGCTTACCGGAGATATACGCGACCCAACCCAATTTACGATTTTTATATTGCAAATTTTCTTTCAATCCATTTTTCAAAAAACTCCAATTGGAATAAACTACCAGCAAACCATAATCACGGATACGTTCGAAATCTTTTATCTGGTCATAATTCATGCCGGTTTCCCAAGTCCATTCGCCCATCATCACCTTTTCGCAGTTTTTATCATTGAACTCCACCCCGTAATTGAAGAATGGAAACGGTACAGGCTTCTTATCATCCTCCGAATACCATTGAACAGAAGCCCCCATCGTCATTTTATCGGCTTTTTCAGGAGCTGTGCTTTCACCGAATTCATCACGGGCTTCGCGTCCCATCCGGTAGTCGGCTCCAGCCAGATAACCAATCGCCCCATCGCCCGTACAATCGGAAAAGACCGGTGCTTCAAAACTTCGTTCCTCCCCACTCTCTATATGCCGGGCTATCACGGAACGAATTGCTTGTCCGTCCATATCAACGCCGATAGCACGGTAATTGGAAAACAAAGTGATATTTTTTTCATTAGCCACTATCTCGGCCTTCTTGTTATCCTCATAATAATCACCCGGCTGGGCATTTCCTCCTTTCGTCGGGCCGAATTCCTTCTGAAGATTACCTAATTCTTTATAAGGGCCAGTTTCAATCCTGCCCCCCAAATGTACACGTATTTCAGAGCTGTTATTTCCTCCCAAAACAGGACGGTCGTTTATCAAAGCCACCTTACAGCCGAGACGTGCAGCAGATACAGCCGCACTGATACCGGCAACTCCTCCCCCTACGACCACCAAATCAAACTTTCCGGCATCGACCGGTTTTTCCGGCATGTTCAAGGCTTTTCTGCGAAAAATATCCAATGCCGCCACATCCGACGGAGGTATTTTTCCCTCTTCCGTTGTAAAATAAATAGCATCGCAGCGCCCGTTAAAACCTGTCAGGTCATGTAATTTCAAAACAGTCTGACAATCTTTTATCGAAACCCTCCCGGCAAGTTGCCACATCCAAGCCGTTCCTTCTGCACCCAAAGGAGAAAGCAATTTCTTATTACCGACCGTCAAACTGAATTTTCCGGGGCCTTCCCCTTTCTTCCAGGGAGAAGTCCAATTAAACGTGCGTACATATACATAATAGATACCCGCTTCGGGAAAAATCACTTTTGTCAGAGCATCTTCTACCGGGACCCCCATCCCATGCGCCATCAGATAAGGCGACCCCATCAAATCCATAAACTGTTGATCGACCACCCATCCCCCTTTGTGCTCAAAACTTTCAGCTTCGACAAAAAGTTCTGCAGCATCCGGACGAATGAAAGCCCAAAGAAATAACAGAAAAATAAGCAGACGCGTCTTCATAAAATATTTCATTTAAATTGTTACAAATATAACGGAAAGAAATGAAAAAAACATATCGATGAAAAGTTAATTCGATTGAGACAAAGACTACAAAGTTTTTTAAGTTGTATCTTTGTATGAGGAAAACAATAAATGACAGCTAAAAATAAAGATTATGGCAAACATAGCAAAAAAATTAACCGATTTGGTAGGCAACACACCGTTGCTGGAATTTTCCAATTTCAACGCCGGCACAGGGCTGAAGGCAAAAGTAATCGGCAAACTGGAATATTTTAACCCAGCAGGCAGCGTAAAAGATCGTGTTGCCTTAGCCATGATTGAAGATGCGGAAGAAAATGGACTCTTAAAACCAGGTGCAACTATTATTGAACCGACCAGCGGAAACACAGGTGTAGGGCTGGCTTTTGTTTCAGCAGCGAAAGGATATAAACTTATATTAACCATGCCGGAAACGATGAGTATCGAACGTCGTAATCTGCTGAAGGCACTCGGTGCAAACCTTGTCCTAACCCCAGGAAGCGAAGGAATGAAAGGAGCCATAGCTAAAGCAGAAACCTTACGGGATGAAACTCCGGGCTCCGTTATCCTTCAACAATTTGAGAATCCGGCCAATCCGGCCAAACACATGAAAACAACGGCACAAGAAATCTGGCGCGACACAGACGGCAATGTCGATATTTTCGTTGCTGGTGTCGGTACGGGCGGAACCGTCAGCGGTGTTGGCCGCGGACTCAAAGCACACAATCCTAATGTAAAAATCGTTGCGGTAGAACCCAGCGACTCACCGGTCCTTTCAGGCGGGAAACCAGGCCCGCACAAGATACAAGGCATCGGTGCAGGTTTCATACCGAAAACGTATGACGGAACTGTAGTCGACGAAATTATCCGAGTGGAAGGCGACGACGCCATCCGTACATCCCGTGAACTGGCACAAAAAGAAGGGCTGTTGGTCGGTATCTCTTCCGGAGCAGCCGTTTACGCAGCTGTGGAATTGGCTAAACGCCCGGAAAATGCAGGAAAAACGATTGTAGCATTACTTCCTGACACAGGCGAGAGATACTTATCGACAGTTTTGTACGCATTTGAAGAATACCCTCTCTAATATTTCCTCATATTTGTTTTTAAGATAAACATATAACAAAAAAATGAAGACACTTATATTTTCAGCTTTATGCCTCGCCACCACCTTTTGTATATCCGCATCCGGCAATGCTCAGAACAAAGTAAACATGCCGGAGAGCGTACCCTCTTACACAAATGCGGATACATGGGCGGCTTATGAGGCATTCAACACCTATTTGCTTGACCCAGAAAAGAATATCTACAAGGAATTCACAACAGACGCAGCCGCAGTTGAACGCCTGAAAGGAGCTGCCGCCATCTGGACGCAACCGATGTACGTGGATATGGCACTAAACGCCTATAAACGGGCCAAGAAAGAAGGCAACAGGAAACTAGCCAAGAAATATAAGAAATTTTCGAAAGATTTGCTTGCCGGTAATAAAGCACACTACGTAAACTTCAACTTCGACGACCAAAACATACCCAGAGGATGGTTCATTTATGACGATATCATGTGGTGGACCATTACACTGGCACGCGCATACGAAACATTAGGCGATAGAAGTTACTTGGAAGACTCGGAAAGGAGTTTCGCCCGCGTATGGTACGGTTCCCCGAAAGAATTAGGCGGCATAGGCGACCATGGTTCGTACGATTCAAAAACCGGCGGTATGTTTTGGGATTGGGACCAGAAAAATCCGGGAGACAATACCGGTCACTATCAAAGTGCTTGTATCAATTTCCCGACAGTAGTGGCAGCCATGACCTTATACAACAATGTCCCCAAAGGTAGAAAAGCAATCACCGGTTCCCCCCGTCCGGAATATCAGACAAAAGAGCAATACTTGGAAAAAGCGAAAGCCATCTATAAATGGGGTGTCGATAATCTGTTCGACCCTCATACAGGCATTATAGCCGACGGTCGTCACGGGAATGGCGAACCAGCATGGGGACATTGTTTGGTGTATAACCAAGCAACTTTTATCGGAGCTTCCGTCCTGTTATATAAGGCTACCGACGAGGAACAATATCTGAAGAATGCAATTCTTGCAGCCGACCATATCCTCAATGTTCTTTCAGCCCCATTAGGTTTGCTACCTTTCAAGCAAGGCGTCGAACAAGGTATTTATACGACTATTTTCTCTCAATACATCGCTATGTTAGTTTATGATTGCGGACAGTCACAATATCTGCCTTTCATCCATCGCACCATAAATTACGGTTGGATGAACCGTGACGAAAGTCGGAACCTGACAGGTGGCGACTATTCTAAAAAATGGGAGAACGGAGCTAAAATCGAGAGCTATTCAGCTTCAGGTATTCCGGCACTCATGTTACTTTTCCCTGCAGAAAAGTAAAAAAGAATTACGAAAACTATATTTTCTCTACGCTCCTTCAGATTACTTTATTTTATGTAGTTCTGGAGGAGTTTAATTTTTCAATTAATCCGGGAAACAGATATTCTTAAAATATTATTTTTCTCCCAACCAACATTTCCGAAAGAAAGTCATGACAGAGTCTTTCACCTATAATAATCAAAGGAACAGCAATTTAAACTAAAAAACCACATGGATCAAAAATAAAAATCATTTCTTTGTAATTTATCAGCTCAATCTGTTGGATATATTATTTTATTCTTTTAACTTTGTGGATATAATAGTATTTTTGTTTATATCTGATTTATCCTTATATAAGGAACTATAATTTCTCATTCTTTTTCACAAAGTGAAGAATTTTTAATCATAATAGCGTTCAAGTATAAACAACCAATCTAAATTTAGTACAATATGAGATTAAACCTAACATTACAATTAGTCACAGGAAATACACTACCTTGCAATTACATGTACGAATTGTCAAGCTGCTTATACAGAGTATTAAACGAAGGGAATACTGAATTTGCAACTTGGTTACATGATACAGGATTTTGTAAAGAAAAGAAAGCATTTAAATTATTCACATTTTCACATTTACACATTCCTCGTTTCCAGATTGAAGAGGACCGGATTCATCTATTAGCGGATTATGTCCAGCTAACAGTCTCCTTCTTTCCTATCAAAGCAATAGAGAGCTTTGTGTTAGGTATCTTCCGAAACCGCAGATTAGAGATTGGTGACAAAAAGTCACATGTGGTATTTGAAGTTACTGCCGTGGAGCAGGAGACAGAACCTACGTTTACTTCTTGCATGACTTTTAAAACCATCTCACCCTTATTTATAGAGGAACAATTTCCTGATAGTAATCGCACAATTCATTTGTCCCCTTCTGATCCGAAGTTTATAGAACTGTTACATCTTAATTTGCTGGATAAATATCGTGCTTTCTATAATCTGGAGCCAAATCCTTCTTGGTCAATGTCTCATTTAGCCATATTGTCGCCTCCCAAATCTAAAACAATAACTCTTAAAGCAGGAACACCTCAGGAAATTCGCATGAAAGGTTATCTGTTCTCCTTTAGATTGGAAAGTGAACCGGAACTTTTACGCCTCGGCTATGCGGGTGGATTCGGACGATTGAACAGCCAAGGATTTGGATGTGTGAAAATCATAGAAAGAATACAGAAATAAAATAAATCACAATAATAATATGATTCTAGAAATTAACAATTTTATGAATGCTCTTTCTCCCGATTTGAAACAAATAGGACTGAAGGCAAAAGAGGGATTGCATGTTCTGTTAAAAATACAGGAAAAAGATGGGAGGATTTTTATGGACCAGAATTCTGTTGAAAAAGTATGTTTAACACGAAAAGCAACAGAGTTCGATGGAGCGTTTTTGCAAAAATGTGCAAAACTGGTACAAGTAGCTTGGTGTGTAAATACCAATAAATGTTTTGATTTGCCGGCAAAAGGAATTCATTCTTGTTCCCCTTATTGTGTAGCGTTAAAACGAGAATCTTTAGAAGGCGGAGGAAAATATACGAAAGACAAGACAAAAATATATGATCGTATCAATTCTTATTTTGCAAATGCTTTGGCTCTTGTAGAGGATGATTCTGAAAAAGAAAGATTAAAAGTCTTTCAGAATTTCATTAATTCAAAAGAAAAACTGGAAAATCTGTTAAGAAAGTCAGAAATTGATTTCAATGAAATCAAGGATAAAGAATATATCATTTTGTATCTGGATGAAGAAATCGATAAATACAACCGGGTAAATGAGCGGTATTTGAGTGATAAACTTTTCAATACCAATGAATATAATATTGAAGTCGATGGTGAGATTTTTGGAACCAGTGATTTCTTGAATGGTTTTCCTACGAAAAAGCCTTTTTTATCACATCAATCGGCCAGTTTCAATATTGCTGGACGTATTTCAGGAAAAATGGCTCGTAACTTATATGAATTTCAAGATCTCATGGGAAGGAATATATTACCTCGCCCCTTACCCCTATTTATCTATCAAGATGAGTTACAGGAAAAATATATCAGGATTTTTGATAAATCTTTGAAAGAAGGAACTCGGATTGGATATCGGGATATTATTCGCAGCCTATATACCAATCATCAGGAAGATTTAAAAAATTATTACCTGCTTTATTATTACGGAGGAACAATTTGTGATTTTGATTTTGTTTCAAAATTCCGTTATCGATTGTTTAGCAAGGAACAAGAGTATTGGGAAATAAAAGATCATTTCAATATATCTTTCAGAGAAAAGATATATAATGTGTTCGAACTGGAAGAGAAAGTATTACGTATCCTGTTTAACAATTCATTGATAGTTACAACAAAAACAGGAGATCTGTTATGTAAGTATTTTGATGAACTAGATGCGAAATACTGTAAATCAGAAAATAATTATCTTTTGATACTAAAATACCGGAAAGCCTTTTACGATTATATTTATAAATCAAGAACACAAGCGATTACGCGTTCTATATTTGAATCAATCCTCCTTTCAGGAATATTAGATGACATTCGACAAGATGAGAGATATAATATTCTGGCTAAAATGAATATATGGTTCAGTTTAGCTGAAAAATTTGACTTACAAACTAAAAATAAAGATACTATGGCTGATAAATTGGAAGAAAACAGAGAATTAATGACAGCTTTAAAGAAAGGAAAAGTAAAATTGCAGAATGATGCACAATATGCTTTCGCTGTCGGACAGGTAATTTATTATCTGTTGAGTAAAAGTAAAACAAGTGATAAAAGTTACAAACGGCTGGAACCATTCTTGCAACAGGTACATGCATCCGAATTGAATAAAGCTATTGCGCGACTTTTTGACACTTACAAGCATGAGAATTTTTCGGCAAATTTCAAATATCCTTTCGCTTCGGTTATGGCTTACGAAACAAAAGTGAATATGCGGGAATATATGCCTATGATGCTTGCAGGTTTCTTTTCGGAAAATCAACTCTTTGCAGAAGATAAATCAGATGTAGTCAACGATGATGAAAACTAATTAATATAATACAATTATGAACAATTTATTTAAAAACAGAGTATTTGGCTGTGCCATTATCAAATCCGCAAATTCGAATTACAACGCAGATTTTTCTCATCAGCCCAGAACTTTGCCTGATGGTACGGTATATGCAACAGATAAAGCATTGAAATATACCGTTCGTAACTACATGGATAAAGTGTGGCCGGAGGAAAAAGTATTCTATTTTAAAAGTCTGAATGAAGACATGCAACCGAGAGATCTGGATCAAACTTACATTCAGCTTTTCGGAGAATATCCCAAAATGGACAAAAAAGAGGAAATGAAAGGACGAAAGATTATTTTGGAAAATCTGATGAGTTGTCTGGATGTTCGTTTGTTTGGAGGTACATTTGCCAGTAAAAATGCTAACTTTTCTATTCATGGAGTAGTGCAGCCTACTCATGGGATAAATCGTTTTGTAGAAGGAATTATTTATTCGGAACAGATTGCCTCCCCATTCCGTAACTCTAATAACAAAAGTACAGAATCAATGCAAACAACATTAGGTACTCAGTTCAAGCTGAAAGAGGGACATTATGTGCATCATTTTTCTGTAAACCCCGGGAATTTACGAGATATAACAGAATTTATTGCAAATGAAGGTGTTTCGGTAGAAGATATTCAGAAACTGAAAAAAGCTCTGTGCTGCGGTGCTACGTTCTACGATTCTTCTGCTAAAGCAGGTACGGAAAATGAAGCATTATTATGGGTGGAACTGAAAGAAGGATCAAAACTGGTATTGCCCTCGTTTGTTGAACTAATCAGTGTAAACGAAGAACGTGAGATTGATTTTAATCAAATACGTTTGCTATTGCAGAAAGAGTATATAAAAGAGGAAATTGCAAAGATTGAACTTTATTACAATAAAGGTATCACGAAAGTAACACATCTCCCGGAAGGGACTGTGGAACTAGAGTTAAATGGGAGGTAGTTATGAGAGGTCAACGACTGATTTCATTTGATTTGCATGCTGATTTTGCATTTTTCAAAAAGCCGGATTATAATGATGGAATACTATTAAGCTATAATATGATTCATAAACCGGCATTACTGGGTTTGTTGGGTGCAGTGATCGGCTTGCAAGGATACAGGAAAAAAAGAGAGTTACCTGAATATTATCAGCGTTTGGCGACTCTGCAGGTTGGAATAGAGCCTTTGTCTCCCTACCATGACAAAGGTAATTTCAGGAAGTCAGTAGTAAAGTACACGAACACGGTTGGATATGCAAATCAGGATGGCAATTTACTCATTGAAGAGAGTTTGCTGATAAAACCGGCCTATCGTTGTTATCTACTATTGTCCGAAGAAAATGAAGATCACCTGAAGTTGTATGAGTATCTACGACGTGGGTGGGCGGAATATATTCCGTATCTGGGGAAAAATGAATATCCGGCCTGGTTTGGTGAATCTTTTCGTGAATATGAATTTACAGAATTTCACCCCCTCAGTAACTTCAGAATATCATCTTTATTCATAAAAGAGGACATTGTCAAAGAGAAAACTGTAAACGAAAGTTTTTCAATGACCAGCTGGGAAATGGAAAATAAAGGAAATTTTATTTATTTCGAACGTTTGCCGAAAAGCTTCGACATTCAACTGATGCAATATGAATTGGCTGAATTTGTTTTTATGGATTGGTGGCTGGATGCAAATATAAAAATCAGCAGTTTATATCAAATAGCTTATAAACAGGAAGAAAAGATCATTCAATTTTTTTAAAGAATGCGTACTTTTGAAAATATCGCCCGTGAAGAAATAGAGTTGTTGTTCAGAAATCTGAACAACAACTCTTATAGAGCACATATTTGCCAAGGGAAAAAACCGGAGACATTAAAGGAACACATTGTCCGCGTAATCAACTGCGCTTGCTTACTGGTTAGAAAACATCATCTTGACTCCATAATTGATAAATTAATTACAGATTGGATAGGTAATGAGAATGAGCTCTATTGTTGTTGGGTGAAACGAATGTTCATAAACACTTTTGTGTTCCATGACAGTGGCAAAGTAAATGAAAATTTTCAATCACAATGTATGTCCAATAAAGCATTTCATAAACGGAAGACTGATGTTTTGCAACCACCCCATGGCCACTCTTTTCTGGGTTCATGGTTGTATCTCTCTTTTATTTTGGATCAGATTTGGGATGATCCTTATCTGTCTGATGATGAAAAGAAGCAACTTTGGATATATGCTTTTTTCTTCTCTTATGTCATCAAACAGCATCATGCTTCCGCATTAGGATATGCAAATGAAGATAATTTCTTTAAATCATTTGCAAATTCTTTTGACGAATTACAAGATTATCTGACAGTTTGGGGATATAAAGGAGATTGGAAACGAATAAAAAAACTATTCATAAATATAATTGGTATTCGTAAGGAAACAGAAGCAAACAGACGGGCTTCTGTTTCATTATATGCAATAGTTAAGCTGAATTCATCCTTATTAACCACAGCTGATTACTTTGCTACTTACGAGTATATAAATGGAAGTCTTCCTGAAAATTGGGGACTATTTGAGGAACGTGAAAGAATCATTGAAATAATCAACCATTTGAGACAATATAAACATAACCGAATAGTTTATGACAATTTGGATTGTTTTATTTTTCGGCATCCAACTAAGCAATCCGGTGCAAATTTAAACCATCTACGTACAGAAATGGCAGTAGAAGTGATACAAACGATTCGGAATAATCCGGCGCAACGGTTATTTTATATAGAAGCACCAACAGGTGGAGGAAAGAGTAATTTATCAATGATCGCAGTGACTGAGTTATTAGAGAAAAATTTGGATATCCAAAAAATATTTTATGTTTTCCCTTTTACGACTTTGATTACACAAACATTTCAAACTCTTCAGAAGACTTTAGGATTGACAATTGAAGAGTTAGCTGAGCTTCATTCTAAAGCAGCTTTCGATGAATCGGAAGAGAGTGTAAATGATGGCTTGTATGATGAAAAAAGAAAAAATTACATTGATCGACTATTTGCTCTTTATCCGGTCTGCGTTATGTCACATGTGAAATTCTTCGATATACTGAAAACGAATAAGAAAGAGGCTAATTATCTGTTTCATAGACTCGCTAATTCAGTTGTTATAATTGATGAGTTGCAAACATACAATCCGCTTTTATGGGATAAAATGTACTACATGATAGGACAATATGCTCATTTGTTCAATATGCGTTTTATTGTCATGTCAGCTACATTACCTAAAATCGGACAATTGAATATACCGATGCCTGCTGAAACTGAGTTTGTGAACTTGTTGCCACATGCCAGAAAGTATATTTTAAATTCAAATTTTGCAGAACGAGTGAAATTTCGTTTTGATTTGTTTGAGAAACAAATAGATATTGCCTATTTAGCTAAATTTCTCATTGAACAATCAAAAGAGTATGCCATAACAAAATCAGTTCATGGTACCGTACATACAATTGTAGAATTTATTTATAAAAAAACAGCATCGGAATTTTATTCTCAAATACAAGAAATGGATGCGTTCTTTGATGAGGTGTTGGTTCTATCGGGAACAATATTAGAATCCAGAAGAAGAGAAGTTATCTATTATTTAAAAAATCCTTGCAATCGTAATAAAAATATTCTGCTCATAACCACTCAAGTGGTAGAAGCAGGCGTAGATATTGACATGGATTTGGGGTTTAAGAATAGTTCCTTAGTAGACAGTGATGAACAATTAGCCGGTCGGGTCAATCGAAATTCACTAAAAAAAGAATGCGAAGTTTACATTTTCCGACTGGACGAAGCCAGAGTATTGTACGAAAAAGATGAGAGATTCAAAATTATGCAAGAAATATCATTTGCTGACTATGAACAGATTCTGACTTGCAAGAATTTTGCCCGGGTATATGAATTAGTATTTGAGAAAATTGATCTCACAAATCAGTCAGATTGGATACGGAATTTATATTCAAATTTTTTACAAAACCTGAAAAAATTAAATTTTACTGATGTTGATAAGGAATTTAAAATTATAGAAGAGCAAAACAATATATCCATTTTTGTACCCTTGAATATCCCTCTAGAGATTGATTCTGACGAGGAAGGAGTAAAAGAAAAATTGTTTTCCGATACAGAACTAGAATTTCTGAAATGCTTCGGACTTGTACCTGAACAGGGACTGTTGGATGGTAAAAAGGTATGGGATGTGTATAAACAGTTAATAATTAATTCATCCGGAAAAGGATTCAATCTTGATAGACAAATCAATTTTAAAATTATTCAGCGTATTATGTCTTGGTTTACTTTCTCTCTAATGTATCATTCCCGCGACTCTGAACAATTGAGGTGTGGTATGGGGGAAGAAACACTAGGGTACTTCTATTTCTCTCACTGGTCTGAAGAGGGAGATGATGGTCCGATTTATGATTATAAAATGGGAATAAATACAAAAGCATTTAAAGATATTGGTTTCATATGATGAATATTACAGGAACTTTAATAGGGCTTTACTGGATTTGTAAGCGGGAGATGTGGCTACATGCCAATGGAGTAAGGATGGAACATACCTCTGACCTAGTGACGGAAGGGAAATTGGTACATGAAAGTTCATATCCAAACCGGGCTGCACGATATGAGGAGGTTAGAGTCGGCGGTTCAGTCATTGATTTTTATGATCCACGGGAAAAAGTGATTCATGAAATCAAAAAATCATCGTCTAAAGAAAATGCACATATTTGGCAGGTTAAATATTACATCCTGTTATTCGAACGGGAAGGAATTGAAAATGTAAAGGGAGTTTTGGAGTATCCATTGCTGAGAGAGACATTGCAGATAAATTTGGAAGACAGAGACAGGAAAGAATTGTTAGAACTGGAGAGCGAAATACGAGAAATAATTGAAAAAGAAAAGTGTCCTCCGGCTTTATCAAAGAGTAAATGTACTGCTTGTTCCTATTATGAATTTTGTTATGCAGGAGAAGATGAGATAAGTTGAAAAAAGAATTGATTTAATAATAAATATATGAAACGGAGTTATTATCTATTTAATCCTGGTCGGTTAAACCGAAAGGATAATACCCTAAAATTTACTCCTGTGAATGAAGATGGACAGGAAGGGTTACCGCGTTATATACCGATAGAGACGGTAGATAATTTGTTTATTTTTGGAAACTTGGATGCGAATTCTATAATGTATAATTTTTTAGGTAAGAACCAGATTAGTGTTCATTTTTTTGATTACTATGAACACTATACAGGTTCATTTATGCCCAAAGAATACTTACTTTCTGGAAAAATGCAGATTGCACAAATGAAACATCACATTCGCCTTGATAAACGTATGACAATTGCTCGAAGTTTTATTGATGCGGCAGCATTCAACATGTTGAAGAATTTGAAATATTATACAAATAGAGGCAAAGATAGTTCATTACAGATAGAACGGATAGAGAAATATATTCCTCTGATTGCCACAGCAAACGATATCCCTACCCTTATGGGGATAGAAGGAAATATACGGCAAACCTATTATGAGGCATTTGATACTATTATTGATGGATTTATTATGGGAAACCGAAGTAAAATGCCACCTTCCAACGAAGTAAATGCAATGATTTCTTTTGTCAACAGTATGTGTTATTCAATATGTTTAGATGCTATTTACCATACACAACTCAATCCTACGATTAGTTTCCTACATGAACCTGGTGAGCGACGTTATTCATTAGCTTTAGATATTGCTGAAATATTTAAACCAATATTGGCAGACCGTTTAATATTTAGCATGTTTAACCGAAAACAATTGCGAAGTTCCGACTTCGACAGTCATTTGAATGGTTGCCTTCTTAAGCAGTCTTCGATGAAAAAAGTAGTACATGAATGGGAGGAACGAACAAAAGAAACGATTAAACATCGGAAATTGGGTCGAAGTGTGAGTTATAAACATTTAATTAAGTTAGAATGTTATAAACTGACAAAACATTTACTTGGAATGGAAGAGTATAAACCGTTAAAAATGTGGTGGTAATGTATGTAATTTTAATGTATGATGTAGATCAGAAGCGAACTACAAAGATGCTAAAATTATGTCGCCGTTACCTTTCTTGGATACATAATAGTGTCTTTGAAGGAGAAATATCGGAGGTTCAATTAAAGCAGTTAACTATAGAAGCTCAGGATATAATGAAGGAAAAAGATAGTTTGATCCTCTTCAAGAGCAGAGTAGAAAAGTGGCTGGAGAAAGAAATAATCGGAGACGAAAAAGCCAGTGTATCCAATTTCCTGTAGCGTCAACCTTTGAGAATTTCGAATATTCAGAAGATGATAGTAAAGAAAACTAATTAAAAAAGTTCTTTGACATATTGATAATAAGACATTTAGATATTGCAGTCGACTTCCCAGGGATATCACATAATTAGAGGTCGACTGCAAACAGTTATAAAAAAACAAAATCCAAATCTATTAAGTAATTGATTTATTGATAATTATAAAAAATACATGAACGGATATTAATTGAACTATAGTAGTATTGAAATAGAGCGGCTGACAATAGATAAGCGTCGTGTTGTACGATATTAATTGAACTATAGTAGTATTGAAATCAAATATAAAGGATGGATGGTGACCTTCGTCGATTATATTAATTGAACTATAGTAGTATTGAAATGGTAATAACTAATCCGGAAAATTCTCTTATGTCACTATATTAATTGAACTATAGTAGTATTGAAATGCAGCTTGTTCCTCGGCCACCTTCGCTTTTTCATCATATTAATTGAACTATAGTAGTATTGAAATAAGGATACGTTGGATGTATTTTCATACAGATATAATATATTAATTGAACTATAGTAGTATTGAAATACGATTTTACCCCCGACCTGTTCGTTGTCGCGTTCTATATTAATTGAACTATAGTAGTATTGAAATTTTGATTTACAAGGTAGATCATGGGTTGATTCGGAAATATTAATTGAACTATAGTAGTATTGAAATTTAAGGAGCGGACACATGAGTTCTCGCATCTGCGGAATATTAATTGAACTATAGTAGTATTGAAATTAAAGGGTAGGAACTTCAAATTGGCCGGTAGAGTCATATTAATTGAACTATAGTAGTATTGAAATGAATAAAGAGGTTGAAAAAGGATTTAGGATGTAATGATATTAATTGAACTATAGTAGTATTGAAATTTAATCAAACTATTTCTGTCACACCGGGAAGTCTGAATATTAATTGAACTATAGTAGTATTGAAATGTTTTTCGGGATAGTGAACTTTTTTCGGTGAACACAGATATTAATTGAACTATAGTAGTATTGAAATCAGAGTATGTCTATGATGGAACCGGCTTTATCCAGATATTAATTGAACTATAGTAGTATTGAAATTAAGTCTGGGCACAATATAACAGACGTTTATGTCGCATATTAATTGAACTATAGTAGTATTGAAATACAAGAGGCCAATAGTTTCTTAACGAATTTTTATGAATATTAATTGAACTATAGTAGTATTGAAATTGACGAGCGTGGCATACGGTATCTTCCGTATATACATATTAATTGAACTATAGTAGTATTGAAATCACGATGAATTGTATGTGGACATCGAACCTGATAAATATTAATTGAACTATAGTAGTATTGAAATAGGGATATTGATGCACTTATATAACTTAAAGATAGTATATTAATTGAACTATAGTAGTATTGAAATTTATGTTAACAATAGTGTATTTAATCATATTGGATATATATTAATTGAACTATAGTAGTATTGAAATAAGTATGCAGATGCAAACGGCCTGCAAATTGATGAATATTAATTGAACTATAGTAGTATTGAAATAATGTAAATCTCGACATTAATTGCTCTGATATGAATATATTAATTGAACTATAGTAGTATTGAAATAGGGATATACAGATGTTTACTTGTCCATGCAATTACATATTAATTGAACTATAGTAGTATTGAAATAGGAGATGTAAATAAGTTGTATGCCCGATTGAAAGATATTAATTGAACTATAGTAGTATTGAAATGTTTAGACGGAATGTTTCTTCGAAAAGACATTCCGGAATATTAATTGAACTATAGTAGTATTGAAATGTGGAAAGATATGGAGGGTCCAACACAAATAATGCCATATTAATTGAACTATAGTAGTATTGAAATTCGACTGTTGGTACAATACCGACCGGAGTGACTACTATATTAATTGAACTATAGTAGTATTGAAAATCAAACTGTTTTTTCGGTTTCAATTGTCCGTTTCAAAAAAAATGAGTAATATTGAGGACTAATTTAAACAAGTATAGGTGTAATGTCACATTGTTGGGGGAGTACAATCCGTTATGTTGCTATTATTTTATATTTACTGGGAACGTTAACCGCTTGTACTACAGGCACAATAAAAAAACAAATTCTCTTCATTCAATCCTATGAAGCGGGATTTCCTGTTTATGATAAAACAAAAAAAATGCTGGCGGCGAATTTAAATCAAAGACAGATTGCAGCTGACATCTATATGTTCTATCTGGATGCTCTGCAAAATCCGGTAAAAAATCAAAGATTGAACATCTATAATGAGCTGGAAAAATTTTCTTCACGCAACCTGGATCTTATCTTAGTAAATGACGATGAAGCTCTTGAAGCCTTGCTGACTTCCAAACATCCGGCTCTGGATAGCTTGCCGATTGTGTTTATGGGGGTAAACTATCCAAATATTTCTCAAATTCAAAAGTATCCAAACATAACAGGATTTCACGACAAGCCGGATTACAAAACGAATATCCGGCTTATCGAACAGCTTATCGGAAAATGTATTGTAGTCAGAATTATGGATAATACATTGGTAGACAAGCTTATTGTTGAGGATATGGACGAACAGATTAAAGATATTTGCCCTACCAACGATATTTTTTCACCGGACCGTGTCCGTCTGTCCGGTAAGCCTGGAACCTTCCTTGCCAATATTCCTAAAATACATCCCAAATCTACGTACATCAGTACTATCGATGCACAATGCGCTCGCTCTATCATGGAAGGGACAGGAGAAAATTATTATAACAAAGCTTACTTGGCCACGCAAAGAAATAATGCTACTGCAACCCTCGGACGAACTTGTGCTTTTCCAGGCTTTTCTACAATTAACGAAATGGTGGGATATGACAACCGGATTGTCGGTGGTTACATTACTTCCGTCCACGAGCAGGTACAGCTGGCAGCTAACCGGGTTGCTGATATATTAAATGGAATGCCGGTAACCGGTTTTCCGCAAATCACGGAGACAAACAAAAGCTATATATTCAATTACAAAGCTTTGGAAGAATGGCATATACCCAGCAATAATCTACCGGTAGGTGCCGTATATCTCAATATGCCTTTTTATATACGTTATCAAAATGGGCTGATTACGCTTATAATCTTAGCACTCCTGTTAATCACCGCTACTATCATCTACCAACGCAAACAATATAAACGGGAAGCTACCTACAAAAAAGAGGCTCAAAACCGACTCAAACAAGAGAAAGAATTCCTGTCATTCGCCCTAGAAAGCGGCAACATTTTCGCTTTCCGCTACAAAAACGGTATTTTTGAATTTGACAAAGAGTTTTACCATACATTAGGTATCCCGGAACAGCCAATGACCGCCGAACAATTTCAAGAAGCTATCCATCCTGACGAACAAGCCGATTTTATCAAAAACCGGTATAAGTTGGATCATGGTTTCCCCTCACGGCAAATAACGAGACGTAGATATGATTTCAACAAAAAAGGATATTCCTGGTGGGAATTCCGTTATGCCCAAACTCTAAATGATGATACATCGGAAAAACAGGATATTAAAGTGAGCGGTCTTTGTCTGAATATACAGCAAATTAAAGAAAATGAAGCCTGTCTGATTGAAGCTCGTAAAAAGGCAGAAGAATCAGATCACATGAAATCGTTATTCCTTGCCAATATGAGTCACGAAATACGTACTCCACTGAATGCCATAGTCGGCTTCTCTCAATTGTTAGGTTCGGATATGGCATTTGACCCGGAGGAAAAATCGGAATTCACTGATTTGATAAGTAAAAACAGTGACTTGTTATTGAAATTAATCAACGACATACTGGACCTTTCCCGTATTGAGTCCGGACGCATATCATTCACTTTCGAAAACCATAACCTAAGCAAATTAATTGAGGATGTATACAATACTCATCATCTGCTTATGCCGGAAAATGTGGAGTTGCGAAAAAAAATGCCGGAGACTCCCGCCATCATCCATACGGACTGGTTCAGACTGACACAAGTTCTGACAAACTTCATTAATAATGCGACAAAGTTTACAAATAGTGGATACATTGAAGTCAGTTACGATTATAGTCCGGACAATAAATATATCTTGATTATGATTGCCGACACCGGTATCGGCATTCCTAAAGAAAAACAGGCACAAGTATTCGAACGTTTCCAAAAATTGAATGAGTTTGCACAAGGAACTGGGTTAGGATTAGCCATAAGCAAAAGTATCATCCAGACATTCAACGGCTCGATACAGGTAGAATCGGAGGAAGGAAAAGGAAGCACATTCACAATTGCATTACCTTACACCCCCAATCTGATTGAAAAAGAAGAAATTAAGATATAATCACCATTCGTATTCTTCATTAAAACGATGGTTTGCTTTTGCTTCTTCCGTCCACAGGGGAATCACGGTTTCCAGAAATTTCCGTTTGGCTTCATTTTCGGAGAACATATCCAGACCTATATATTTCTGAGCTTTCGCTTTCGTTGAAATATCCGGCATCGGAACTTCTTGGTTATATCCTAGGCTGAACAACACTTTCGTTATATTCATCCGGGCCTGTTGAGCCTTATACAAACCGTCACTTAAAATCCTCAAAACCTCCAATGGCGCATGAAAAGATGCACCATGCGAGGCTGTGACAAAATCCCAACGCCATTGGGATTGACGAATAAGCTGTAAGGATTTTCTCATTTGTTCGGCCGAAGCACCACGCTCCCATGCAAACTTTGCTTCAATATGCGCTTTTGTCAGTTCTTTTTCCAAATGACTCCGCACTTCCATTACCTTTTCCTGGCGTTCATACACATTATTCTGTAAGGTTTCCTTCGTCTCACGATGACAAACCTGGCAAGTCTGGTCAATCATCGCCAATGGGCTTTGGATATGATGATTTTTGAACCGTCTCTCTTTTTCTCCGATGTAAGACATATGGCATTCGGCACACGAAATTCCTCTCTGTGCATGAATCCCCATTTGCGCCAGTTCGTAATCAGGATGTTGCGCCTTCAACAAAGGAGTCCGGCTCAGTTTATGAGTAAAATCCGAAAAATCTGATTGGTCATAAAAAGCTTCTATATCTTCAACAGTCAAGCCGCGTTCCCAAGGTAAAGCCACTGCTTTTTGTTCTCCTTCAAAATAATATTCGACATGGCATTGGGCACACACCAGCGAATGCATCTCCTGCTCAGATGCATTATGGATATCTTTTCCCAGACGATTATAGGCTTCTGAAAAAAACGGACGGGAAATCCGTAAACTCATATTTTCAGGATTATGGCAATCGGCACACCCGACAGGGTTCACTATCTCACTTCCCAATACCGCCCATGATTTACGATAAAAAGCGTCCTCTCCCATCGTTTCCATTAAACGGGATACATCGGGACTTTTACATGCCCAGCAAGCGGCTCTTTGAGGCCCATCATCTGACCCTGAAGGAGCTCCGGTTCTTAAACTTTCACGGAGGTCACGAATGGAGTACATGTGCCCGCGAGGAGTCTGATAACTTTTAGAAAATGCGTAACCGGCCCACAAAATAACCATTTCCGGATGGCTTTCCAAAACATCAACGGATTGATTTCCATTATAAAGACTTTGAAATGTAGTATCTGTCGTATTTTTCCATGACTTATATTCATCCGAATAACGGAGTGAAATATCTGCATAGAGCGATGTATCTTTCTTTATCTCTGATACATCTTCTACAAAACTTACTGCATTATTATACTTCTCGAAAAGAGCTATAACTGCAACTCCTACCAAGATTATTCCCCCTATAACTCCTAACCGGCGTAAACGCATCATTATTATTTTTAATCACCATCAGTATCAATGGTGCCACTTCACTCATAAAAATGAAGGTGTTGCAAAGATATGGTAATTATGCAACACCTTCCTGAAGTTTTCTTTATTTTTCCTTATAATCTCTTCGGTAAGACACCTGGCTTTCCGTTGGGAAGTCTTTCGGGACCTTTTGCGTCACTTTTCCCGTTGCACACCATTCGGCTCCACGAAGCACCATAACCTGAAATCCCGTACACTGCATAGCCGTATTGTCCTCAGGTGTCGGACCGGCATGT
The DNA here is from genome assembly GCF_003473295.1 of Parabacteroides sp. AM08-6. GTDB lineage: Bacteria > Bacteroidota > Bacteroidia > Bacteroidales > Tannerellaceae > Parabacteroides. The sequence goes on along the minus strand of NZ_QRMP01000001.1, from coordinate 13,218 downwards.
CCAATCATGATATGGAAAATGCGGGCATTTCCGTAATCAACCGTAAAGATTAACGGTTCTTCACGTCCCGAACCGTTTGTCGACTTATCGGAATAGGCTGTATACAGACAATCTTTTATATTGCCCGGACCACGCATACGGTCATAAAGTTCATCCTGGGCATGACGCCATTTGACCGGCAATCCTTTTACAATCGGATGTACTTTATCGCGTCCGTTCAGCACATATTCGTGCTGTTGTCCGTGAGAACCTCCCACACCTGCCGAACTGTCTTTTACCAGCTTGCCATCCTGCCAGTAAACATACGGGCCGGAAGTTTCATTCCGGCCTTCCCAGCCGCCTAACGCACAGATTTTATTGAACTCCACCCATTTGGAAAAAGCATTATCCGCTGCGTGATAAATAAGTACGCCTCCACCTTTATTTACATAATCCAGAAAGCGGCGGTTCGTTTCTTCCGGCCAGGAATCTCCGTTATAATCCAAGACTACCAATTGATAAGGAGTAAAATCGAGCACAAAACCGGACATATCTTTTCCCTGGGAAGGAGAAATGGCAAAATCCACATCAAAACGGCCCGAATTTTCAAGAATTTGTTTTAAGACGACATGACTTACCTGCCAATTATGGTTATTCTGACCGGTAATCAACAAGGTTTTAATCGGTTTTTTCGCCGAAACTGTACATGTAAAGAACAGGGAAAGAACTATAAACAACAATTTCCCTACAGATAAATGCTTCATGGTATTGTATGGTTTAAAGATTTGTAGAGGCAAATGTAATAAATTCATACGAATTATGTACTTTTGTTCGCTTAAGAAAAAAGTATATCTCATGAAAATTGTCCATATTGCCTATATTTCCCTGTTTTGTATCCTTTTTTCGTTTTTTACAATTCCCCTGCTACATGCGGAAGATTGGCGAGACAAGACAAAACTATTAATATATTCTCCCCGCTATTTCGGACCGAACGCTTTTCCTCTGCCTGAAATGAGGAACGGGGATGTCAGCAAGCGCATCGAGGCTGAAGTCAGAGGTGAATATCATTATTATAAAGGAGACAAGACAAAAGACCTTTATGCCCGCGTCCTGGTCCCTTTCGTTAAAGGACGTGCCGGCGTCGAAGTAAGCTTGGTTGTATTGGAAAAATATAAAATGACACCCGAGACGCGCGACGAACGTTTTGCCGTAGCTACGGAAAGTCCTATCAGATGTACCGGTGATGTTATCTTCACCTCTTTTTTTCAAGTCTTGAGAAGCGAGAAATGGGCTGATATCGTACTAAGCGGTACTATCAGGACAGCCAGCGGAGGTAGACTTTGCGATGCCCGTTACACGGATGCGGCGGCTTACTGGTTCGACCTCAATATCGCCCGTAACTTATGGAAAAGTACAGATGGAAAAGCCTCGCTTCGTATGCAGGTTTTAGGTGGATTCTATTGCTGGATGACAAATGACTTGGTACACCGCCAAAACGATGCGATGGCATACGGAGGAGGATTGACCGGGACCTACAAAGGTTTCACGCTAAGTTCCGACATCTCCGGTATCCGCGGATATAAGAATAACGGTGACCGTCCCATCCACTGGCGGAACAAACTCAGTTACGAATTGAAAAAGAATATCCTCTCTTTCCGGTATACTCACGGAATGAAGGACCGTTTGTATGAATCGTATTCGTTGGGCTATACACGCTGTTTCTAAATAAACACACCGGCAGATGTCAACCAAACTACTTTCCGGCTTGTTTTAAACGAGCTTATGAAAGTAGACAAGAACATATTAAAGCTGAAACTGGTAGATGCAAGGCTCTATTTTGTGAGTCTTATTGTCGGACTGCTGACCGGAATTGTAGCCGTCCCCTATCACTATTTATTACAGTTTTTTTATAGCCTGAGAAAAAGCTTTTTCGATTCTTCTCCTCCTTGGTATCTACATATATTACTCTTTTTAGTGCTTTGGGGCATATTGCTGTTCGTTGCATGGTTGGTGAAACGATGGCCATATATTTCGGGAGGAGGAATTTCCCAAACACGCGGAGCTATCAACGGACGAATCGAATACATTCATTCGTTCCGGCAATTGCTGGCTAAATTTGCAGGTGGCGTCCTGACACTCAGTAGCGGGCTCTCGATGGGCCGTGAAGGCCCATCCGTCCAGATGGGTTCCTACATCGGCGATTTAATAAGCAAATGGGGGCATATCCTGAGCGGAGAGCGCAAACAGTTGTTGGCTGCCGGTGCAGGGGCCGGTCTGGCTGCCGCTTTTGCCGCTCCTCTGGCTGCCGCGACTCTGGTAATCGAATCAATCGAGCGGTTTGACGCGCCCAAGACGGCTATTACCACGATACTGGCCGGTGTCGTAGCCGGAGCTATTGCCAGTATAATGTACCCTTTCAATCCTTACAATCAGATACAGGCTATAGCTCCGGATATTCCATTTCCCCTGCAAATAAAGCTGTTTCTGATATTTGCCGTTATCGTCTCTATTTTCGGCAAGTTTTATTCTTTGCTGATGCTATATGTCAAACGGTTATACCCGGCCATCAAACAGCCGGAATATATCAAACTGTTGGGATTAGTGACGATGGCTTATGTCATCTCACTGACCGTCACCGATTTGACCGGAGGTGGCGAGCAATTCCTTACCGAGCAGGCATTGGGAGGTAATAACAGTTTATACTGGATTGGCAGTATGATGCTGTTGCACATGTTTTTCACGGTCTATTCTTTCTCCTCCGGATTGCCGGGAGGCAGTTTCATTCCGACACTGGTGACAGGCGGGCTAATAGGAAAGCTGTGTGCGCTGATTTTAGTGCAACAAGGAGTCATCGCTCCTGAAAATATCAGTTATGTCATGTTAATCGGCATGGCAGCTTTTCTGATTGCGGTGGTACGCACTCCCATCACAGCAATCATCCTGATTACGGAAATCACAGAACATTTCGAAGTCTTTTACCCTTCCATTGTGGTAGGAGGATTGACCTACTATTTCACCGAATTGCTGGAAATCAAGCCATTCAATGTCATGTTTTACGAAGAGATGATAAACAAGCCGTTATTTAAAGAACAAAAACGACTCATACTGAACGTCGAAGTAATGGCAGGAGCTTACTTTGACGGGAAGGGAATTGATACTTTAAAGCTCCCCAATCATTGCGATATTATCAATGTCCACCGGAGTCGCAAGGATTTCCCGCCGGCAGGCATGACTATTCAGGCGGGAGACCAATTGACAATCGAATTGGACGCACAAGACATAGAGATGCTATATGAACCGTTGGTGAGTATGGCTAATATCTACTAATTATCTCTTGAAAGAAAAGACAGAACGTTCTTTCAAGAGATAATTAATAAAGCTATCAAGCAAAGAACAATATTAGAAGTTGAGCCGTCAACACACGCAGGAACATTGTCAACGGATAAACCGTTGCATATCCTACGGATGGCGCATCATTTCCGGCTGTAGCATTGGAATATGCCAACGCTGGCGGATCGGTTGTGCTACCGGCTATAAGCCCCATCAATGTAAAATAATTGATTTTATAGAAATAACGCCCGATACAACCGATAATCAGCAGGGGAACAACCGTAATAATAAACCCGTAACCAATCCAGGCAAAACCGCCATTATTCACAATCGTATCGACAAAGCCGTCACCCGCGCTAATGCCCACACAAGCCAGGAACAAGGTAATACCTATCTCACGCAACATCAAGTTTGCACTCTGCGTTGTATAAGTGACCAGCTTATATTTATATCCAAAGCGGCTGATTAGGATAGCAACAATCAACGGGCCTCCGGCCAATCCCAACTTAACCGGCTGCGGAATACCGGGGAAAGTAATAGGAATACTTCCCAGAATGATACCTAATGCGATACCTATAAATATAGTAATCAGATTAGGCTCGTTCAGACGCTTCATCGAATTTCCCAATACCTTCTCCACATTCGAGATAGCAGTCTCCGTTCCCACTACATTCACGCGGTCACCCACCTGCAAAGTCAACCCCGGAGTCGCTACCAAATCCATTCCGGCACGAGTAATACGAGTAATATTAATGCCATAAAGCCTGCGGAGTTGCAATTGTCCGAGATGCTTGCCGTTCAACTCCGGTTTCGTAATCAGGATACGGCGATTTATAAACTGGCTCTCCATGCGAATCCATTGTTTACGTTCCATATCGATAACCTCTCCGATAAAAGTCTTTATCGTTTCTTCATCTGTTTCCGTAGTAATAACAAAAACCTTATCATTTTCATGCAAAACAGAATTAGCAGAAGCTATCTCTATCTTCTTATCGCTATCGCGCCAGATACGGGAAATTACAAAATCCCGATGTTCCAGCAAATTAGACAATTCACCCACCGTCTTGCCAAAAATAGCCGGGTTCTTCACAACCAGCGAGACAGGCTTCGCTTCATTTGTATGGGAAGCTTCCTCGTTATTCAATTGTTCATTCTCTTTATCGAAGTTCACCCGAAAAGCATAACGGATAAAAATAATAGCCAAAATAATGCCAATCACACCTAAAGGATACGCAACCGCATATCCCAAAGCAATCGTATTATCTGCTACACCATGCATATCGGAAAAAGCCTGTTGAGCGGCACCCAGCCCCGGAGTGTTCGTTACCGCGCCAGATAAAATGCCCACCATTGTCGGCATCGGAATACCGGTAATATAATGCAATGCGATTGCCACTGCGACCCCTAGGAAGACAATCCCGCAAGCAAGCATATTCAACGTAATTCCTCCCTGCCTGAAAGAAGAAAAGAAACCTGGTCCCACTTGCATACCTACCGAATAGACAAAGAGTATCAACCCGAACTCCTTGAAAAAGTGAATCACATTGTGATTAATCGTAAAACCAAAATGTCCGAGAATAATACCGACGAACAATACCAGAGTAATGCCCAAAGAGACACCGAAAACCTTTATTTTCCCCAATTGTATACCAGCTGCAATCACAAAGGAAAGTAAAAGTATGGAGTGGCCTATACCTTCCCCCCACAACAAATCATTGATCCAATTCATAATACTATGTGTAGTTTATATTCTATCTTGTTTTAAAAAGGCTACAAAGATAACGGTTTAGTTTGTGTTTTACAACATATATTATATCTTTACCCGCGAAAGAATAAAAACGATGAGAAAAAGTATTGCATCATCAGAGTAAAAGTAATATAAGATGCTAAAAAGAGATTTCATTATGGTTCAGATAGAGGAACTGGCCAAAGTAGTTCTTCAAATAATCCTGAACCGCCATACAGGTGCGGCCCGCAAAATTCCGGCCATGATACAAACGGTTTATGTTTCGCTGAAACTCGACCGGGAAACGTTGATGAACTCCACTCCCGAAGAGCTCGTCAGCCGCTTGGACCAAGATGACGACGGTGGTATCCAACGCCTTGAAATAGCTATCAAAACACTGATTGAAGAAAGTTATCTTTATCCTGACAAACAAAGGGATATGCTATTGAAAGCAAAAGAATTGCTCCAATACATACAGGTACACGACAACACCTTTTCGCTCGAAAGGGTAGCATTATTAGACGACATAGAAGCCCTATTGGGTTAATACCTTTCTATCCTACTTCACGGACAACGGAAGTTCACGGCAACACATCCGCATCAGAGAGAAAAAGCAAGCTTGTTCTTTTTCTCCCAATCTTTTGTTGATTTCCTCCCAATCTTTTATCCATTCCGTCCCCACCTATTAATCGTCCGCCAGTTGGCGAACGGTCGTTCATCAATTGGCGAACGGTCGTTCTCCAGCAAGCGAACGTTCGTTCGCCAACTGGCGGACGATTAATAGATAGGTAGCAAAGAGATAATAGATAAGGAAGAAAAGAGGAAAGGATTAGGTGTATGGGGGGAAGAACCAGAAGTATAAATACCGAATAGACAAGTATGATAGTAAATGTGTTAGATGTCAACAAGTTAAACATACAATACTAATGAGGACATGCAAAACAAAAAGTATAATTTACTTGAATTGAGGCTTAATAAACAGCCTGTGTTCAGATGAGTTTTGACGGATTATTTTAATTAAGGTTCAGTATTGATACAAAAAACAGCGCTTAAACATTAAAACGTCCATGTTTAAGCGCTGTTTATTTATGAAGGTTGCAGTAAACCTTTTATTTCTTTCCTTACCTGCCGGAGTTCTTCGGTAAAAGTTCTGCGTATATCACTAATCTCATTTTCCATTTCACTGACCTTGTTATAATAGGTTGCATGGATATTGGGCATCTTGGCACTTACATACCATTCGGCATGCCAGATTGTATTAATCTCATGTTCCAGTAGATTGAAGTCAGGGTAGCCCATCGGGTCAGGATTATCGGATTTACAAATGATGAGACCATGTTCTCTAAGTCTGTTTTTTAATCGTTTTACAAAGGCACGACCTTCTGTATCGGAAACTACATATACATGTTCATCTCGTGCATCTTGCCATTCGCAACGATCCAACAAGCGAATAATTAAATACCCACCATCCTGTAATGTTGGTACCATACTTTCTCCTTTTATACGCACGCAAAGATAGGTGTAATTGCCTTTAATCATTGACTTAGGAAAGTGTATACAGTCGATTTCGCTAAGCTGGTCAGGGTTATAGAAGCCACTGCCGGCCGCTACGGATATGTCAACTACCGGTATCTTAGTCATTGAGGAATCGTCTCCTGCAGGCACTGGTAGTTCTATGATATTTGTACTTGTCGTTTTGCCACTATTGGGTAAAAAAGGAGGGGCATCGTTTTTCTCTTTTTCAAAAGATGTACTTTTTGATTTGCACGATTCAGGAGGCAAATTAATGTTTTCCTTACCATTCTCCTTACCATTCTCCTTACCATCATCTAGATCGATTAATAATAGTGGTAAAAGTGAAGAAAAAACACTTTCGTCTGAATTAATCATCTGAAATATGATACGGATATCTATGTGAAATATATTCGCAATATCATTAAGGAGCGCCACACTTGGAGTATTTCTTCCTATCTCCATCTGGGAAAGATTTGAACGAGTCATGCTAAGTTTATTCGCAAAATCTTCTTGTGATAATCCAAGATGCTTTCTTATTCCCTTAATAATCAGATGTAATTCCATAAATGTAAGTTGTTATGTGAAAATATTTCGCATTTTATTTGTTTTGCGAACAAATGTAACATATCTTTGTTGCGTAAACAAAAACAAAAGTAGTCATTCAATATGAATACGCAAGAAATTATAAACGAATTAACAAAATATGACCGATTAGCAATCAGGGAAGCTCTTAAGGGGGTGTATTGTTCGGTCTATGTGAACTATATGTTTCATAACAAGCGTAAACGTACGGGGTTGTTCCGGAAGGTGGTTAAGGCTTATTGGAATAGTAAGCAGGAGCTGACGGAAAAGGTGAATGGATTTATATATGAACTTTATAATAAGGAGGAATTGGCATGATGGTCGAAAAAATGAACTACAAAGAGTTGTGTGAAGCCCCGTTCGAAATGGATTCTTCGTATGGTATCAATTTTAAAATGTTGGTCTATACGGGTGAGAAGGAAGAGGAACGTCCGGTATTTAAAATGGTATATGCCACAGATTGCTGCAAGGTCAGGATCGGGACGGCTGGAAAACTGTTTTGGGGGATTGTTGGACTTGATCCGGAGACAGGGGAAAGCCAATGGTATAACTATAACGACTGCGTTAGCTTAGAAAACTGGGCGGTACTGGATAGACTACTGAAGAACAGGTTCGGCTGGATGGAATTGGCTGATCCGGCACTGATATTGGAGACAAAAGTTTTGGCAAAGGCACAATTAATGGAGGGCGAATGATATGAAAGGCAGGATAATCCTTTACGGATGGCTGTTAAGCTGGATTCTGATGATTGGTGGACTAGGCACTATGGAATGGGCGATGGAAACGGGTGAACCAGTGTTTATTCTGGGCTTGTTCATGTTTATGGTGTTTGTGATTTTCTGCCTCTTAGTGATTAAATACCAAAAAGAAGCAGATAAAGCAGCCGATGAATTTGACCATTGGTTTGAGCGGACTTTCGGAAATACAAGATAAACAATCAGGTAAAGGTTTAGAAAAGATTGGTTTGGTTTTCACGGTACGCGACCCGCGGCACGAGGGTATCCCGGATAGTTCAGTTGGCAGAACAGTCGTCGGTAACTACTTACGATATAGTCCCAGGTTCGAAGCCTGGTCCGGGAACAATAAATAAAAAATAGAAATACGATGCCTGAATATAGAAATATACCGATAGATGCGGCTTGCTACTCAACGGTGGCAAGGCCGGGAGAACGGACGCTGTGCCTGACAGTTCCGGAGATGGTGAAATGTGGGGTATCAGAAACATATTTATGGAAAGTTTTATGTGGTCATCGTGAAGGTTCTTATTCCTGTTGGCCCCACCACAAGGAAGGTAAAACTATCTATCTGCACTATGAAGGGTTGAAACCTACTTATCAGGCAACAATTCAAGCCGTGTTGATGGACGGACTTACACCTGATGCCTGGTATGACAGGAACGGACGGGTCAAACACATAACGGAGCGCTTGGAACCTTACCTGTTTCTTTCAGCAAAAGATGAGGTGTATTTCGATACGGCCAAATACCCCAATGGGGCCAAATTACCGCTTGAAGAGCAAGAAAAAGGCCGTGAAGCATGCCGATGGTTATCTTTCTTCGTACGATTCCAGAAAAAGACAGATATCAAGCAATTAGGATATGAGACATCGAAGGAGCTTTATGATGACGTGGTATTCCTTATCAAAAACAAAGGAATACAATTACCTACAGCTTACTGCAAATTGCGAGAAAAAATACGTGATTATATGACGAACGGAGCAGCCTGTTGCTTGGACCTTCGTGGACAGGGCAATAAGAATGCGGCCAAAGTTTACGATGAAGAGCAAACAGCCGTTCTACGTACCATTTGTGGCAAAGGTGCAAGTTACAACAGCCAGCAGATAGCTGACTTCTACAATGTAATAGCGGAGGCTCGGGGGTGGGATAAAATCAGCCGTCGGAGCGCACTTAATTATAAGAATGAATACCATCTGATTATTAAAGCCGGACGTGACGGTTCAGAGGCATTTCGTAACAAACTGTCAATGCAAATTCGACGTAAACGCCCTTCACACGCGCTATCTTTTTGGACGCTCGACGGTTGGACCGTTGAACTGTATTACCAAAAAGAGGTAAAAGACAGTAAAGGGAAGGTTATTCGTACTTATCAAAACCGTTTGACGGCAGTCGTCGTGTTGGATGCAAGTTGCAATTACCCGGTAGGGTATGCCATCGGTGAGAATGAAAGCGTATCCCTAATCCGGACAGCTGTCAAGAATGCAATAGACCATTGCCAGGATATGTTGGGAGATTATTATCGGCCTTATCAGATACAAAGTGACCATTTCGGTATCAAGTCAATGGGTACAATCTACGGAGATTTGGCCGAGTATTTTACTCCTGCACGGGTAAAGAATGCCAAATCGAAACCGATTGAGCGTTACTTTCTCCACTTAAACCGTGAATACTGCCAGAAGCATTTCGGCAATTTCAACTGGAGTGGCTTCGGTATCACATCCAAACGGTCAAACCAGCCGAATATCGACGTTCTGAACCATAATAAGACACATTTCCCGGATAAGGACGGCGTTATAGAACAGGTCGACTGGATTATTCGGGAAGAACGAAAAAAGAAACACGCCACTTGGATACAGGCTTGGAATAACATGCCAACGGAAAACCGCCTTCTTATGGACCGGGAAACATATCTCCTCCGTTTCGGTTACCGAAACGAACGGACCAAACGTCTTGAAGCCGGTTGTTTGGAACCAACAATCATGGGTACTAAACGGGCATACGATACATTTGACCTCGATTTTCGCAAAAATCCGCTTAAAAGCTGGACTGTAATTTACGATGAACGAGACCTGAGTTCTATCCTTGTTGTCGATGATACTGAAAAACAACGGTTTCTACTCAACTCTGTATATGAACAACCGATGGCTCTGTACGAACGGAAAGAAGGTGATTTCGAGGCTTTGCGTAAGGTTGATGAGTTCAATAAGAAAAAGTTGGAACCATTTGTTGTCGAGACGGTCGCCAAAGATGAAGAAATCATTTCCAATATGATGATACAACCCCGTGAATTGGAAGGCAGAAATACGGTAACCATGCTCTCCGACAGTCGAGGACAACAGAAAGCTTGGTTACAACATTCCTCCCTAATAAAGTCGGAGGAAGATTTAGCCGCTGAAATAGCTGAAAAACTCTCATTAAAAACTGCTCAAACGGTGGTTAAACAGCAGAAAAAAGAGGAAAGGAAAGAGCGTGTGCAGTTTGAAAAAGCGCGTGCTGCCTATCTGGAAAGTGAAGTCGATTTTAACGAATACTTATAAAACAAATATCATGACAAAAGAGATCAAAGATTGCGTAGTTGAAGCTGCCCGTATCTATATGGCTCAAAAAGGCATCTCACAGAACGAATTGCAAAGCCGTTCGGGGGTATCCTACCTAAGTACCATGATGAACGGTGTTTACACTTACAAAAACAGCCGTTCGGGTGATATAGGAAACATTCCGGACAAATGGTTTCAGAAGCTGGCCGATTACATTGGCTATAAAATACAAAAGGACTATTGGCCAACGGTATTGACTTCTCAATTCAAGACAATCGTGGCGGAACTGAAAGGGGCCAAGGAAGATGCGCGTATCCGCATGATAATAGGCGAAACAGGATGCGGCAAAAGTTATTCTATCGACCGTTTCCGGAAGAGTAATCCCAAGGGAACATACGTGATAACCTGTAGTGGGCAGACCTGCCAAAGCTCTTTAATCCGCAGAATCTTACAGGCCTTAAGAATGGATTGCAAAGGTAATTGTGATTTTCTCTTGGATAGGATATCCGCAGAAATCAGAAACCGGCAACTTGCAGGTGATAAACCACTCATTATCCTGGATGAAGCCGAGAATTTAAGACTGCCCACATTCAAGGCTGTAAAATCAATCTATGATTATCTGAAAGGACAATGTGGAATTGTATTGATTGGCACGGACCAATTATTGGACAAGCTTGAGGTGTTGAGTAAAAAAAACAAAGAGGGCATGCCGCAATTTTACGACAGGTTCAGTAGCGGATTGCGGTATTTACGACCGATAGACCGTACTTATTCGGAATTTCTTTCCACCATTACGCTCGAACCGGGATTAAAGGAACTGGTATTGAAAATATGTAGGAGTTATCGCAGCCTCTCCGATTATATGGAGCCGGCACTTCGCAAGGCCGATGAAAAAGGCGTCATGCTTACAGAAGATTTTTTCCGCATCATACACGATTTACCTAAAGCATAATTATATGAAATACAGAAAAGAAACAGTAAAGTCGTCTACAAACGAGAGTACGCGCTATTATTTAGTACAAAAAGAAACGGTCAGCTTACGCGAGGTTGCAAAACGGATAGAAACGAAGCGAAACGTATCCGCCATTGATACCATGCGTGTCCTATGGAATTTCTTTGAAGAGATTACCCCAATGTTGGCAGATGGTTCCAAAATAGAGATTACGGATTTTTGTACCCTTTCTGCAATAATAAGGAAAGATAAAGACGGAAAACCCAAGGCGGGTATCCAGTTAAACACCTCCGGAGTCCTGAAGAAAGCTATGGCAAAGGTACAGTTAAAAGAGTGTTTAAGCATTGATAAACCAGATATTTAGAATTATTATGGCAACAAAGAAAACAACACAACGTATCTCTCACTCTTTGTTCTGGACGCTTATTCGTAATGTTCCCGGTTATAAGGAACAATACAAGGACGTGATAAAGGAAGGCTTGGTAAGCCAATACAGCGATGGTCTTACCTGTTCGCTTACGGAAATGTATCGGAAGTATCCGGAACGTTACAGCATGATGATTGAGGCGATGAAGGGAGACAGCCACCAACGTCTGGCGCGCTATGACGAAGAGCGCGACAAAGCTGCCAAACGTGTCATAGCTGCAATCTGTGCCTGGATTGACAAACTGGGATATAAGTTCGATACCCCTGCCGACAAAATCCGGTATGCGATGGCCATTGCCTGCCGGGCGGCCAATTGCGGAAATTTTAACAAGATTCCCGAAAGCCGGCTAACGGCAATTTACAGCTTGTATTGCAAGAAAAACAGCATCGATATAAACGGTGACCCGGCATTGGATTACATAATATCGAAGAACTAATGGGACGAATGAAGCAAGAACCGGTAAAAATCCTTACTCCGGAGGAAGAGGAACAGGTTAAATCCCTGGAGACCGAAAGCGATGGTATCCTGGATTGGATTTTCGACCATCCGACAGAGGATAATGGCAAGCTGATTAGTCGTCTGAATTGGATAGATAAAAAAGTACTCGACCTTAAAGGTGAAAGCGCGCTGGAGGTGAATGAGGATTTTAGGAGATAAATTCATTAACAATAAAAAACATAGTTATGACAGACATTAGTAAATTATCCAGTAAAGAGCTGAAAGCTCTATTGGCTCAAAAGAGAGAGGAAGAACATAAGGCCGCACTCGAAAAACGTGCCGCTTATGAAGGTATCCGAGCAGAATTGGTTCAGAAAGTAGAAAACAAGGTACGCTCCGTGTGTGAAGAAGTAAAAGGGTTACATGATTTTTGCGTGGACGAATTGGAGGCATTTCGCCAAGTACTGGCCGAATATGGACAGCTTCGTAACTCCGGGCAGATGAACTTCAAAATTCAGGAAGGTAATTTTTGTATTGAGGTAAAATCCTGTAAAGTGAAAAAGTTTGATGAACGTGCCGATGCCGCCGCCTCCCGGCTGATCGAGTTCCTTCAGGCATGGATTGAAGGCAAGGAAGACGGCCAGAATAATCCGATGTACCAGTTAGCAATGACACTTCTGGAGCGTAATAAGTACGGTGATCTGGATTATAAGTCAATCAGTAAGTTGTATGAACTGGAAGAACGTTTCAATGATCCGGAATATTCAGCTATCATGACGTTATTCAAGGAGTCGCATTTGGTTGAAGGGACTTCCACGAACTTCTACTTTTCCGAGAAAAATAGTCTGGGCGTATGGAAGAAGCTGGAACCATCTTTTAATCGCCTGTAGCATGAGCGTATTAAGGCATACATTAATATTAATTCCTGATAAATACAGTGACAAGGAGGTCAAGCAGGTCAGGGATATGGAATGTCCCCGGTGTAATGGCCGGGGC